>NZ_CP200030.1:1177500-1505008 GCF_053794435.1 Bartonella sp. B10 | reverse complement strand
CAACAAACTTTGCAACTTCATCATTCGATAAGCTTTTTTTTGGCAAGGCACTTCCTACACCACATATAACTGATCGAATCATACGAATTTAACCTTTTTGTGAGATTTTATACTTGCATTATTAATACTGATCATATGATCTTCCCATTAATTGTTGCTTCATCTTCTTTATCAAAAAATGTTGCTTTATTTTCATGAAATCGCCGTAAATCAGCAGTTATCTTTTCTAAGAGTCTATTATTGATCATCTCATAACCGACGCGGATAGCAGAAGCAAAACCACTAGCACTAGCGCCACCGTGACTTTTTATTACGACACCATTTAAACCTAAAAGAACTCCACCATTGACTCTGTCTGGATCCATTTTATTTTTTAGTATACGAAAAGCACCCCGCGATAAAAAATAACCAAGGTATGAAAAAAAAGAACTGCACATAGCAGTATTTAATATTTCTCCCATCTGCCGCGCAGTACCTTCTGCTGTTTTTAAAGCGATATTACCGGAAAATCCTTCTGTTACAACAACATCCACTATTCCCTTTCCAATGTCATTTCCTTCAACAAATCCCTTATACTCTAATCCTTCTAATTGCACTTCACGCAATATCGTTCCAGCTTTTTTTATTGCATAAAGGCCTTTTACTTCTTCAACTCCTACATTTAAGAGTCCAACACTTGGTTTTTCAATGTGATACAAGGCGCGAAACATACCAGCTCCCATCACTGCTAAATCAACCAATTGGCTGGCAGATGCACCAATTGTTGCACCAATATCCAGAACAATACTCTCATTTCGAAGCGTTGGCCAAATACCAGCAATTCCAGGACGTTCAGCTTCTGCCATCATTTTTAAACAAAAATAAGACATTGCCATAAGTGCACCAGTATTACCGGCAGAAACACATGCATCAGCTTCACCGTTTTTTACAGCCTCAATCGCATACCACATTGATGACTTACCACGTCCAACACGAAGTGCTTGACTTGGCTTTTCATCCATACGCGTATAACTTTCCGTAGGACAAAAACGCGATATAGAAGATAAGCAAGGATATTTTTTTAAAACTGGCTTAACAACCTCATCTATACCATAAAATAAAAAATAAATACCTGGCAAATATTTTTGTACAATTGCAGCTCCTGCAATAGTCACTTCTGGACCATGATCACCACCCATTACATCCACAGAAATTCTAATCACGCTTACACATCCTATATTTTTAATTTATAATTTTAAAGTTGTGTCGCAATTTTTTTACTACTAGACTACACCGAAACATACTATACGAGATAGCTTCATAAAAATATCGTTTTTATTCTGGTACACAACAGATAATTTGTTACGTATTTATAATCACTTTTAACTTTTTAAAATAGAAAATGGTGATGCTCTTTGCTCAACTTCACTTGAACTTTCGATATTGCCCATCTTTACACCTTCTTTACGCGGATAGTGGTCAATTGATAACTCAAAAAACTCCTCCATAACTGCACCAATATCAATTTTATTACCATAAAAAATTTCTGGTATATCCGGTCCGTCAGCATCCAAAAACAACTCGCTTGTATCCTCTGATATTTTCGGTTTGGCCAAATTTGAATCTGCAGGGACAAAGGCGATATTAATGTTTTCATGGAGAAAATTTTCTAACGGTTCTAATGTAATAACACACGACTGTATTATACATGCTCGTAATGAACCTTTTACACGTACCCCACGCTTTTTCCATGGTAAGATATGAAATTTTCCTTCGCAAAATTTTACCTTAATTAAATCATGATTCTTAGCTAACTGCGTACACTCTCTCTGATCAGCACGAATATGAACCTTTATGCCTTTGATAGGTAATTGGGATACTGATACTGGATACACCAAAGCAAATGTCATGTTAGAAGTATTTTGAACATTCATTGGCAACTCCTAGATATGCAAAGGTATAACATATCGCGCTTTCATTTAGCTGAACACACTTTACTCACTTTTCTCTTTTCTAAAAAAGCTCTATATGGCATAATGTGCTTTATAACAAGGAAATTCAATGCAATAAGCTATGGTATATCAAGTTAAAGTGAAAGAAAATCTGAAGCTGCCTTCTTCTTATTGTATGTCTGAGTGTAAAAGGAGATATAATTGTTCTGGATTCCCCGCAGAGTAGTTTTAATCAAATATAAATTATTGATTAGTTTGTTAACAGCTAGCATGTCAACGATTACAGGTTGTAGCCTTACTGATTCCTCAGGTTTAAGCCAGATATATAAGGAAGGATATATCCTCGATCAGAATGCTCTTGATTCTATTTCTATTGGATCAAGTCAAGAGCAGGTTATTTTAACTTTAGGAACCCCATCATTAAAAACAAAATATGACAATGAGGTTTATTATTATATCTCGCAAACTCGGTACCGTGGGATGCAGTTTATGAAAACTAAGATCATTGATCGTAAAGTTTTGGCCATTTATTTCAATAAGAATAATCAAGTTAGTAAAATAGCTAATTACGGTCTGCAAGATGGTCAGGTATTTGATTTCATCGCGCAAACCACACCAACAGCTACCACAGATCAGCCTTTCTTGATCCAAATTATCAAAGGCTCTACTAATTTATCATCCTATAATGCAAATTTACCGCTCCGTAATTAAACTGTAATCACCCATACACAACCCCGATAACATCGGGATTGTGTTTTTATTTTTTGGAACGTACTTCTTTTACCATACTATCAAGAACTGCATTAACAAGTTTTGGCTCATCGCCTTCAAAAAACGCTTTTGCTATATCTACATATTCATTCATAACAACAGCTACTGGAACATCTTTACGGTTTATCAATTCCCATAGACCTGCACGCAAAATTGCTCGCAGTATAGAATCAAGACGTGAGAGTGACCACTCTGCAGAAAGTTGTTGATGTAACATAGGATCAAGCAATTTTTGATCCTGTACAACACCTGCTATAATAGACAAAAACCATTGAAATCAGCATCAAGATACTGATCTCCATCAACATTCTTTCCTAAACGATAGGCCTCATATTCTGCTGCTGTTTCCATAACACCAGTGCCTACCATATCCATTTGATAAAGTGCCTGCACTGCAGCAAGCCTCGCCGCGCCACGTTTATTAGCTAAACGCGGAGAATATCTGCTTTTTATATCAGCCATATTTAATGATTATCTCCAAATCTCCTTTTTAGAGCTATCATACATAAAGCAGCTTTAGCAGCAAAACCACCTTTATTTTTTTTATCTTGTTTTGCACGCACCCATGCTTGTTTTTCATTTTCAACAGTCAAAATACCATTTCCAATAGCCAAGTTATTACGAACAGTTAAATCCATCAGTGCTCGACAAGAATTATCCGCAACAATTTCAAAATGGTATGTTTCGCCCCTAATAATACAACCAAGAGCGACATAACCATCATAAGATACCTCACTGTTTTTTTCAACAAAAGCTATTGCACTCGGTATTTCCAATGCTCCTGGAACTGTAATAATATCATAGCTTGATTTAGCATCCTTTAGAGTATTCACAGCACCCAAAAGAAGTGCATCGGAAATATCATCATAAAAACGTGCTTCAACAATTAAAATATGAGAGTTTTGACGTACTTCTTTGGTCATAAAAAGACTCCATAAAAAATTTAATTAAAAAATTTTGAACTACAGAGCATAAAATTTTAAAGAACATAATAAATTAATTTACTCATCCTTCATTTCAAAACCAGAAAATTTTGCAGCATAACGAGCAAATTGATCAACTTCTAAATTGATTTGATCACCAACTTTTGTTTGTCCCCAAGTTGTCATTTCAAGTGTATAGCGAATAATAAGAACATCAAAAATATTATTTTTAACACTATTAATAGTTAGAGAAGTTCCATTAAGTGCGATAGACCCCTTACTTACAATAAAGGGTGACAATCGTGTTGGAACTTTTAAATAAAAACGAACCGCATCACCTTCATTCCTTTTATCAATAATCTCAGCTAAACCATCAATGTGACCTAATACTAAATGCCCTCCAACTTCATCCCCAAACCGTAATGAACGTTCCAAATTAATTACAGTCCCTTTTGTCCATCGAGTAAGATTAGTTAAACGCAATGTTTCTTCCCATGCTTCTACGACAAACCAACAGATAGGATCTTGTTTTGGTGCAAGCTCAATAATTGTTAAACAAATTCCTGAGCATGCAATGGATCCGCCAATTTCCAAGCTATCCAATTCATAATGCGTAGAAATCTTTAAACGTATCCCCTGCTTTAAAGATTGAATATCTTCAACACAGCCAATGTCTGTTATAATCCCTGTGAACATAATGTTTTATGCCTCCATCTACAAAAACGATCTTTCCCAAACATTCTCGTTTCAATTTCATTAAATTCTGAGAGATAATTTTTAAAACGAGGAGCTTCAATACGGTCTTTTCCTAAAATAATGGGTGCATAAAAGCACATTAAATGATCTACACAACCAGCATTTAAAAACTCCTCCCCTATCTTTACTCCTCCTTCAAGCAAAACACTATTTATTCCATGTTGATAAAGCATCTTTAAAATAGCAAGAGGCTGCATGCATCCATTACACTTTTTTACTGAATACACAGATACACCATACTGTTCTAGCGCTATTTTTTTGCGTTCTTTTAACTGATTCATATCACAAATAATCCACGTAGGAACTTTCGTTGCTGTTTGCACAACTTTTGCATCAAGTGGAATACGCAAATCTGTATCCAAAATAATACGTATAGGCGAACGCATACTTAACCCTGGTAAACGACAATTTAATTGTGGATCATCTGCCAGTACAGTACCTATACCAACCATAATAGCATTACTTTGTGCTCGTAAAATATGAGTATGTGGATGAGAAATTATTCCACTAATTTTTACTTTACCCTGCCCTCTTTTTCCTACACCGTTATCTGCCGAAATTGCCATTTTTAAAGTGACTAAACATCGCTGCAGTTTTCTTATGTACAGATGAGTGCATAACGTTTCAAAAGCTTCTTCAGCCAAAATACCTTCAATAACTTCAATGCCAGCCGCACGCAAAAGAGCAATACCGCGACCGTCAACCCGCTCATCTGGATCTGTAAGAGCAATCACAACCCGTGAAATACCTGAATCGATGAGTGCATTTACACATGGTGAAGTCTTACCATAATGTGAACAAGGCTCTAAAGTAACATAAGCAGTAGCTCCGCGAGATAATTGTCCGGCCATTTGTAAAGCCTGTACCTCAGCGTGAGGCCTTCCATGCATAGCAGTCACACCATAGCCAACAATGAATGTTCCAATACTATCATCATTTCGCGTGATTAATGCGCCAACAGAAGGATTTTCGCCAGTAAGACCTACATGACGCTCTGCTAAGCGAATAGCTGCAGCCATAAACCGTTCGTCTTGTGCTTTTTTATTCATCAAAACAAGATTCTGTATCCGTTATGCCCTTTGATAATTCGTCTATAACATTATGAAAATCGCTTGCATTACGAAAATCTCGATAAACAGACGCAAAACGAATATAGGCAATATCATCAATACTTTTTAATGCATCCATCACAAGACGCCCAATTCTTTCTGAAGATATCTCATGCTCCCCTAAATTTTCAATCCTACGTACAATGCCAGAAATTGCTTGTTCAAGATGATCAGGATCAATATTACGCTTACGCACAGCTATATCAACTGAGCGCATTAATTTGTCACGATCAAACGGTTCACATCGACCATTTTTTTTAGAAACCAAGAGTTCACGTAGCTGAACACGCTCGAAGGTCGTAAAACGACCTCCGCAAACAGAACATACACGCCGACGACGAATCACAGCACCCTCTTCTGCAGGACGTGAATCTCTGACCTGTGTATCCTCATATTGGCAATAAGGACAACGCATTTTTTGCGCCTTTAAACATTAAGATAAGAATAAATAGGAAAACGATCCATCATATCTTCTACCTTTTTCTTAACGACCATTTCAACTAAAGAATTATCCTCATTACTTTTTGCGACCCTAAGACCATCAAGAACTTCTGAAATTAGATCAGCAATCTGAATAAAGTCACTTTCTGCAAAACCACGTGTTGTTGCAGCAGGTGTACCTAAACGAATACCTGAGGTTATAAATGGCGTTTCAGGATCAAAAGGAATACTATTTTTGTTACAAATAATTCCAGAACGCCCCAAAGCTAATTCTGCAGATTTTCCTTTTAAATTTTTAGAACGTAAATCAATCAACAATAAATGATTATCTGTACCACCAGAAACAATACTAAAACCATTATTTTGCAAGCTCTTTGCCAAAATTTTAGCATTCGCAACTACGCGAATAATATAATCTTTAAAAGCAGGTTGCAAAGCCTCTCCAAACGCTACTGCTTTACCAGCAATTACATGCATCAAGGGACCACCTTGAAGACCTGGAAAAACCGCTGAATTGATTTTTTTTGCTAAGTTTTCATCATTTGTCAATATCATACCACCACGGGGACCACGCAGTGATTTATGTGTTGTTGTAGTCACAATGTGTGCATATGGCACAGGAGAAGGGTGTGCGCCACCAGCCACTAAACCCGCAATATGGGACATATCAACAACCAAATAAGCCCCGATTTCATCTGCAATTTCACGAAATTTTTTCCAGTCCCAGATGCGTGGATAAGCTGTTCCGCCAGCAAAAATAAGCTTTGGCTTATGCTTTTTTGCAAGGTACTCAACTGCATCCATATCAAGAAAATGATCTTCTTCACGCACACCATAAGCAACAACATTAAACCATTTTCCTGACATGTTAACGGATGATCCATGCGTAAGGTGACCACCAGCATCCAAACTTAACCCCATTAACGTATCTCTAGGTTGAAGCAAAGCTAACAATGCAGCTTGATTCATTTGGCTACCCGAATGTGGTTGAACATTCACAAAAGAAGCGCCAAACAGTTCTTTGCTTCGTTCAATCGCCAATTTTTCAATTTGATCAACAAAGTTACATCCACCATAATAGCGATTTCCTGGATAACCTTCTGCATATTTATTGGTTAAAATTGACCCCTGCGCTTCAAGAACAGCTCTTGAAACAATATTTTCTGATGCAATCAGCTCAATTTCTCGTCTCTGACGCCAAAATTCATCTCGAATCGCATTAAAAACTGCAAGATCAGTGGCTTGTAAACTATTATTAAAAAAGCAATTTCGTACATCATTTGCTTGCTTAGTCATACACTTTATCCTAATATCTTAAACGGAAAGTCATGAACGATAACACAGCAAATCACATAGACAAAACATTTTAAACGGCTTTAATATAAAAACAGAGGATATGTAAAAAATTAATTCAAATATTATCTCAAAATACCTCTTATCGCTTACTGCAAAATCTTTTACAAAAATGACTTATGATCTTGAAATGCCTAATTATTTAATATTAGAGATAATTTAAGGTAAATCAATAATGTAAAAAGAAAAATATGAGAATAAAAAATTGATTTAAGGCATATAAAATGGCAATAAAAATTTTCATTGATGGTGAACATGGAACAACTGGATTACAGATACAAAGTCGGTTAACAAAGCGTTCAGATTTAGAATTGCTATCTATTCCCCACAAAGATCGACATGATGTTGATATCCGACGAGACTACCTTAATCAAACTGACATTGCTATTTTGTGCCTTCCAGACGAAGCCGCACGCAAAACAGTTAATCAACTAAAAAATAATAAAAAAATTAGAATTATTGATAGTTCAACAGCTCACCGTATTGAACAAGGTTGGGTTTATGGTTTTCCTGAAATGACCAAAGGACAAAAAAGACTTATCCAAGAAGCAAAATACGTGTCTAACCCCGGATGTTACTCCACTGGTGCAATTGGCTTAATTCGACCTCTTCGTGAAACAGGTTTGCTGGACGCAGATTATCCAATCTCAATTAACGCCATATCTGGCTATACCGGTGGTGGCAAAAAATTGATTGAACAAATGGAAAACCAATCTCCAGAAGATGATCTTTGGAAAAATTATTTTATTTATTGTCTCAATCTTCAACACAAACATGTGCCAGAAATTAAAACCTATGGACAGATTAACCAAACACCCATTTTCGTACCAAGTGTAGGTCGCTTTCCTCAAGGAATGATTGTAAATATTCCACTACATCGCAAATTATTAACAAAATCAGTAAGATGTTCTGATCTGCGTCAAATTTTTAACGATCATTACGATGGACAAAATATCGTATCAGTTGCATCACAAGAAGAAACCAGCGCACTTATTACACTTAATCTAGAATGTTTAGCACACAAAGATGGTATGAAACTATTTATTTTTGGTGATGAACGCGAAGGTATTTTCAATCTATGTGCTGTATTAGATAATTTAGGGAAAGGTGCATCCGCAGCTGCTATCCAAAATCTTAATCTCATGCTTTCTAGAAATTGACTACGACCCGTTAAATCTTATTTAACAACGCAATGGCTATCCTTTTGTTGCTCGCCAATGAGCAACTGAAAAACATAATATTGCTAGCGCAAAACTTTGATGAATAAGTCCCAAGCTTATTGGTACTTCATTCAACAGCGTAAAAATTCCCAACAATGCTTGAGAAATTATCATAGCACATATCAAAAATGCACGACGAGCATGGGTTGAATGCGGCATGTTTTTTTGTACATAGAAGGCATGAAAGACCGTTAAAATAAACAAAAAATACGCAAAAAAGCGGTGAATAAACTGAACTGTTAAAGGATTTTCAAATAAATTAATCCATGTAGGACTACGCCTTAGTAGTCCATCAGGTATGATCTCACCATCCATAAGTGGCCATGTGTTGTAAACTTTACCTGCATGAAGCCCAGCAACTAAAGCTCCGAAATAAATTTCAATTAACATAAGTAAGACAAGACAACCGGCAAAATGTTGAGTTATTTTATTAGCTGGTTTCTCTGAATATTCAGTAAATCCTAGAGATAAATAAGCAACAAAAATAATAACAAAACATGCTGTTATGAGGTGAAATGCTAAACGGTAGTGGCTAACGCTTGTTAGATTGCTCTGACCAATACCAGAAGCTACCATCCACCAACCGATAAAGCCTTGAATAGCAATAAGAATTGGTACGATTGTAAGCTGAAGCAAAATATTTTTTTCAATGCGTTTTATTGCCCAAAACCAAATTAACCCCAGTAAAGCAATAATACCGACAAGACGTCCTAGGACACGATGTCCCCATTCCCACCAAAAAATAACCTTAAATGCACTTAATGTCATATCACGATTAAGCAGTTTATATTGTGCTATTTGTTGATATTTTGAAAATTCTTCCTGCCACTGATGTTCACTAATCGGCGGTATCATACCATAAATAGGCTTCCATTCTGTTATTGATAAACCCGATCCTGTTAAACGAGTAGCTCCTCCAACTAAAACAATTATCAAACAAAGCAATAAAATAGAATAAAGCCACACTTGGATCTGTATTCGATATTTTCTATGTAATGGCGCCAAAACATCACCATTTAATCTCTCCATATCCATATTTTTTGCCCCACATTCGTCTTTTACCACAAACACTGCCCACTCATTGCATCATACAATCAGCATTTCTATTTTACAATATTTACTATGCAACAACACGGTAAACAGTTTTTGGAAACCTATTAATCATATCAATCATCCAACTCTGTTCATGAAGGACTGCACCGCAAATATAATAATCCGTTAACTGTGCAAATTGCTCCAATCCGTATTTAGGTTCACTCGCCATTTCTAAGATAACAAAATCGTAATATTTTTTAAATTCTTGTAATGTATCGTAGATATTTTTTGAAAAACCTTGTGCATGAACAACACTTGCTAACCCTTGAGAAAGAATATCAACCCCGGTATCATGGTCACGATAAATAACATCCTGTAACCGCGCTTTTCCCATTAAGATATCGCTTAATCCACGATGTGGACCTATCATTTTCTCTATTTGTTGGCCAGAAATATCTATTAATAAGATTGTCTTGCTTTCTTTTATAAGGTGAAGAGATAATTTTGCTGCCGTCTGCGCAGCTTTTGGTCCAATTATTGAAATGACTTTTGAGGCATTCCATTTCAAAAAATCTGATAATCCCTCAATTGTAATAAAAGCATCCAGATTTTTTATTTTCCTAGATGCTAAAATATCTTTACCGTTTTCAAAATTGTCTTTTTCCAGTAAAGTTTTTCTTATTCCAAAAAATTGTTGAAATAATAATAATCCTCCTAAAAAAACAATTAAGCTTGCAAACATACTAACAACAATATTTTTCCCATGAAGAGCCATAAAAGAAGTTGGCATTATCTTTGGTGGAGAAACCAAACGAATCTTTATATTTTGTAATGGAGAATATTTACCTATCTCTTTGTTTTGTGCATCTACTACTGCTTTTATTTGATTTTCTAGCTTATTGAACATTTGATTCAAAGGTTGGGATTGATCTTTCACAAACAGACCAATCATTTTTTTCAGCTGCACTTCAAAATTCTTTGCAATGATCTCATCTGAATAAATTTGATGAATAATCTGCAAAATTTTATTGTCTAATTGACTAGAAAGTGCTTCTAACTCGGCATTTATTGCCTTGATCTGAGGATGTGTTACCCCTAACTGTACGGCCATATGTGCTTTTTGTGTTTCTAAGATATTTCTTTTAGATTCCAATGCAACAACTGATGGATTGCGCGCAATAAATGATAAAGACAATAAAGATTTTTTATTTTCGCGCATCATCTGAATAGTGGACTTTAAACTTGTTAAATGAATACGCTCCAAAGTTGTTTTTGTTAATTTTACATAAAGGTCATTAAGCTCAGTTTGTTTAATATCATTGTGAATAAAAGAAGAAATCGATGAGCGAAACTTTTGCACTATATCTAGTAATGTAGCACTGTCATACGGTTGACCAACTGATGATAATTTGCGATTCTCTTTGAGAATAGAAGCTGAAAATGCAGAAAAACAATTTTCTACCCCTTGTTTAGCAGCTTCAATAGTTCCAGCTTCAAAGATGAGATCAATTAAATTTCCATCGCGAAATAAACGAATATTTTCATGCAAATTTTTCTTGTCAAAACCATTTGAAGACAAGCCCTGAAAATTTAAATAATTAAAAATTATAGGCTGTGAAAATAGATATGCAATAACATGATGTTGTTGATTAATTGATAATGGTTTTCCAACAGAATCAGATAATGAAAATCTTAAAGTTGCCCTATAGGCTCTTGGTTGTGTAAAATAATATAGCAAAACAAAAAATGTACATACCGCTGCCAACAGCAACATAATTAAAATTTTTCTTGGCACTGTACATACAAATAATTTCTTATCGCACTTTAAATTCATCTTTATCTTAACCAGTAAAACATTCCATATTACTTAATTAAAGAAAAGTAGTAACTATCCTCTTAACTCGAAGTCATATTGTATATGAGACAAGAAAACATAAAATTGAATAAAAATACCCAACAATATCCTAAAAGAAATTCTAATTCATATTTTGTTTTATATGATCTAACTGCTGTTTTGCTTCAGATGTAAGTACGGCTTTAATGGTAACAGAGCCATCATCATGTCCTTCTTGCATGACTTCACTAGAATTTTTATAAAACCAATTAATAAGATGCATTTCATCAGGTTTTAACACACACTCAATAGTTCGTATTTCCCCAAAGATTTTTTTTTCAATTTCTACTAATAATTGCTGTAATCCTTCGCTTGTAAGCGCTGATATCATTACCACAGAATTTAGCGATGTTTTTGCGCTTGTTTGCAAAATACCCAATGCATGCCCATCTAGTGCATCAATTTTATTCCAAACTTCCGTAATATGCTCCGTATCATTAACATCGATACCAAGACTTGAAAGCACTTCTAAAACATCTTTTGAGTGCGAATGATGATCAATATCTGATATATCTTTTACATGCAGAATTAAATCAGCTTCAACCACTTCTTCAAGTGTCGCTCTAAAAGCTGCTATTAATTGGGTTGGTAAATTAGAAATAAAACCCACAGTATCAGATAAAAGAATAGTTTTTCCATGGGGCAGAACAACTTTGCGTAAAGTTGGATCAAGCGTTGCAAATAACATATCTTCTGCTAACACATTTGCACCACTCAACCTGTTAAAAAGAGTTGATTTTCCTGCATTGGTATATCCGACTATTGCAACAACAGGACAAGATGTTTTTTTTCTTTTAGCTCTATGAAGAGTACGTGTTTTAACAACTGTTTTTAATTCGCGACGAATACGAATAATTTTATCTTGTAAAAGACGTTTATCTGCTTCAATCTGAGTTTCACCAGGTCCACCTAAAAAACCATGACCACCACGCTGCCTTTCTAAGTGCGTCCAGCTGCGAACAAGTCTGCTTTTCTGATAAGATAAATGTGCCAACTCGACCTGTAAAACTCCTTCTTTTGTGTGTGCACGATTTCCAAAAATTTCAAGAATTAAAGCTGTTCTATCAATAACTTTACAATTCCATAATTTCTCTAAATTACGCTGCTGCACAGGTGTCAAAAAATGATCTATAACCGCAAGGTCAATATTATATTCACTTACATAATCAGAAATTTCACCTACCTTGCCTGCTCCAAATAAAGTCGCAGAACGTAATGCAATGATATTAACCGTTTCATAATGAATAACATCTAATCTTATAGCATGTGCTAAACCCAACGCTTCTTTAATTCGAGAAGATACTGAACACTCACGGAAAATATTTTTGTTTTTTTGTTCATGAAAGATCGGTATCAAAATAATAGCACGCGACTGTTTAACAACCTGTGAAAAAAAAACTCCAGACCTCTTATGCTTATCTACCATGGCGATTTACATAGCATTTTCAAAGAACGATAAAAGATCTATATAAAATAACTTGTTTATTCAGCATTTTCACCTTCAAACATCTGCACAGATTGCCCTGGCATGATTGTAGAAATAGCATGCTTATAAACCAACTGGGCATGTCCATCACGGCGCAAAAGAACACAAAAATTATCAAATGATGTCACAATACCCGTTAATTTTACACCATTTACAAGAAAAATTGTAAGGGAAATTTTTTTCTTACGAACCGTATTCAGAAATACATCTTGCAGGTGTTGTGATCGTTCTGCCATTATTCTTACACCCTTATTTCGAATTGCATAAAATATCCGTGCATGCATATCGACTAAAAAATACTCAATTGTCAACGTAGCAGCATTAAAATTTCGTGAAATACTGTCTAATATTGATCAAAAAACTACTATTTCAAGAAATGCACATCGCTATCAATAAAATCAATCATCCAATTTGCTTCATAAATTACTATTAAAAATAAACTTTATTATTTTACCAAAAGATTTGCTACATAGACAATAAGTAAAATAATTGAATAAACTTTAAGAAAAAAAATAATCATTTTTTTGATTCTAACCAACAGCAAGCGCCAACAGCAAACGATGTAGTAATCGTGTTCATCGATAAAACACGGAAAAGACGCACATATAAAACGCTACCCACACTTCATACAAAAATCTTTAAAACACTGTATAAAACTATAATTTTTATTAAATTGCCTTTATTCAACTGTCATAAAACCATAATTCTGCTTATAAGCATAGAGTTGTAAACAGTATTTTTATTTTGTTTATAACTTAATAGCATATTGTTTTTATTTAATTTTATACTATCATTAAGTCAAAAAAAAGATTCACGTTAACTTTATTTTGATAAGTTTTAAAAATTTTTCCTTGAGCGTATTCCTTTCTCAATAATTAACAGTTAGTATACGGAGATATCTGGAGAAGGATGTATCTCTTTTCCATCTGTAGAGTACGAGGCGAGTATGGCACGCAGAACCAAATTACAAACATTTGAAGTTGAAATTGAGGAAGCTCTAACGAAAGCCATGAATTTTGACTTCAACGACGCAAAAACCGAAACAATATCATCAAAAAAATCTGAAAATATCGTTAATGTAGATGACTTGATTCAAAAGATTGCGATAGCAGAAGAAGAAATTTCTGCTGACAATGCTGCTTCAGTTCTTTCTCCCAAAATGCATGATAACGCTGTTGTTGATGAATCAGTTGTTGGGCAGATTTTTTCTCAAAAACCGAGGTATGACCTTTCAGGTGGAACTGTACACAACACATTACTATCGTCACAACTTTTTCCTGCTAATGACGATATAACAACTCCTGTAAATTTTGAATTTATAAAAAGGAATTCTGTTTCCAAAATTTATTGGTATACAACAGCGCTAAATGCTTTGTGGATTACAGGTGGTTCTTTTATTGCCCATAAACTATCTCCTATCGGACTAGGTTCCTTATCAAATATTACCACCTTTTTTACATCTCCAATTGGGTTGGCTGTAGCAGCAGGGACAGTTGTTCCTATTCTTATGTCTTGGGGTTTTGCTCAATTAACAAAACGTTCAAATGAATTGCACAATATTGCTATACTTATGGCGAATGCTGCACAACGCCTTAGTGAACCACAGCATATATCTGAAAAACAGGCTATTGCAATAAGCCAAACTATACGCGAAGAAGTAGCTGCGATGAATGAGGGGATTGAACGTACCCTTGGGCGAGCAGTTGAACTTGAAGCTATAATACAGGGTGAAGTCCATAATTTAGAACAGGCTTATGCTGAAAATGAATCGCGCATTCATACATTAATCAAAGAATTGGGGAATGAACGCACATCCATTTTGAATCATGCTGATCGTGTTCAATTGACAATTAAAGGAACACAGGAAAAATTAAATGATGAATTTGGTTTAGTTACATCGAAAATTGTAACCAATGTTGAGCAACTTGCACAGACTCTCTCTCAAACTTTGCAAAAACAAGGGGAAGATCTCGTTGCAAAGCTTTCTTATGCGGGCGATGGTGTAACAAGTCAGCTTTTTAAAAAATTTAATGAAACTACGACACAGATTCAGAAAAAGAATACAGAGTTTTTTCATGAATTAGAAAAAAATTTTGATAATTTCTCAGAACGTTTTGATAATAATGAAAAACAAATTGAAAAAACTTTTAATGAAACAGCAGCCAAAGCTGAAATGCATATTGCTCAAGTCGCGACACATATACAAGCTGCAGCAGAACAAACTTTATGTAGTGTTGATGAAAAATTTAAAGCACTGGACGAAGCTATTGCTGATCGTAACAATAAATCGTTGCAGAATGTTGACGCAAAAATTATACAGCTTGATGAGAAAGCATGTAAGTTCTCTTCCAAATTTGATAACATAACTTCGGAAGCAATTGAAGCTTTTGAAAATCGTTTGGCGTCCGTTGATTTTTCTCTAAAAGAACACAGCGATTCTATAATAGAATCTTTCATTAATCGAAGTAAAATTTTAGAAGATAATGCCGAAAAGATTGGTGATTTTTTGCAGGATCATGCTTTGCAAATTAATGAAAATCTTAAAGAAAGAATAGCTGATATCACCAACACTTTTACAAACGGACATGATAACCTACTCTCTGCGATCAATAAAAACAAAGAAATGTTGAGAGAAGAAATCAAAAATGTCGATAATACGATCGTCGATATCATGCAAGAGCGCTCACATGATTTCAAATTACAACTTTCTGATCAACGAGATATTATGGCAAATATGCTCGATAAAGAGAAGGATAAAATAGCTGATACATTAAAAAGCCATATTGATATTTTAGCTCGAAATACTTCAGATCTTGAGAAGATTTTGGTTGGTAATATTCAAATTGTTGATCATCATGCCGAAAATCATGCTGCAGATATAGTTAAATGTACAGAGAAACTACAAGAAGTTATTGCACGAAGTTGCAACACGACTAAAGATGCTTTAGAAGCACAAGCTAGAAATATTGACATCCGTGCCGATGCTCTTCGAGATTCTTTGGCTATTAATAGTTTTTCTCTTAATGAAGTTCTTGCAGATCAAGCACGTACACTTGAACAACGGATGGAGACAATCTACAATCTCATTGCAAAAAGTGATATACGTGTTGATGTGGCGTTAAAGCAACAAATAGGTTTGGTTGAGAACGCAATTGTTGTAAATAATAAGAACATTACTGAGGCTGTTCAAGGACATATAAAAAATCTTGAAGGTCACACTGAAATTCTAAAAAATACCCTCTCACAATCCAGCGGCATGTTTTTTGAAACTCTTGAAACACATATGGGATCGTTTGATACAAATCTGGAATCTCGTGCACGAACAATTTTTGAATGTGCCGCCACGTTAGAGGAATCATTATCTGAAAAACTTGGCCAAGTATGTGAAACTATAGCAGCTCAAACGTCTGTTCTTGAAGAGCGATCTGATGAGTTGAAGACATCTATTGTTCTTAATAACGAACAAAGCCAAGCAATTCAACAAGCATTAGAAAACAATGTAAATAATATACGCGTAACATTGGAGGATTCCGTTAATACAGTTACAAACGGTTTGCATAATAAGATTATAGAAGCATCTGGTGTTCTTTCTTCCGCAGGTGAACAGGTAATTTCATCTGTTGCTAGTGTTGCTGTAAAAGCCGAACATGTTATATCAGAGTCTGGCAATCGTATTGTATCAAACGTTCAACAAGTCGTTTATGATACCAGTAAAAAAGTTTCTTCTATTCTATCCGAGCAAACAGCTAATACTGTAGAAGCGTTCACAGTAGCCAGTCATAATGCACAAACATTGTTGAGTGAAACAATTCATACTTCAGCTACAGCAATTGAACAAGTGATCAATGAACGTTGTAATGTTCTTCATAATTCCATGAAAAATCTTGAAAGTGATCTAGGATATCAAATTTCTAACGTGAATGATCGTTTAGAAGAAGTTAAAGATCAAGCGTTCAATCAAATTTCAGGGCAAGTAGAAAAGTTGACAGAATTGACTAACTCCTTAAATCAAACTGCACAAAACACAACCGAATCAATTGGTCATTTAGCACAGCATATTGGCGAACAGATTTTGCTCTCAACACAAGATGCAGAACAAAAGATTTATGCGCACAACGAATCTTTAGTAAATACCCTAGCACAAACTAATTCTCAGACTGTTCAAACAGTAGCGGCTATAAAAGAAGATTTTGTCAATAGTATCTCATCCATTATTGAGCAGTTAAATCAATCGATTTATAACGTCTACGAAAACAATAATGTATTAATGTCGGCGGTTCAAAATATTGATGGTCAGTTTAGTCAAGCTGCTAGTAATTTTTTTCATAACACTAATCAAGTTGCAGAGAGTTTGTCAGCATCAGGTCAAGCACTTAGTAATAATGTGGAAGTTTTACAAGGACTTTCACAAAACACATTTGAAAAAATTAGTTGCATAACAAGCAATTTTGGCGAACATGTTAAAACACTTTCTGATACTATTCATATTCTTGAACAATCCGAAAATACACTCAATGTAACGCTTGAAGAAAAACAAAATACTTTATCTATGTTAAGTAATGCTCTTGTTTCAAAATCTGAAGAAATAAATCAGATGATTAGACATTATGAAGATATTCTAAGTTTAGCATTTGAACGTACTGACGAAAATACGCGTAATTCTACGCATTCACTTCAATTATCACTTAATCAGCTTATTAATGAAGCCTCAGAACGTTTTTCAGGAGCAGCAGAAGATATTCGCCGGTCAGCTGATGAAATTCGCTCAGAACTCACCAAAATTGGTAATGATATTAATGATCGTGTTCAAGAATTACCAGAAAAAACAAAGGAAACCACGCAAGTAATACGTTCCGCTTTAAATGAACAAATCACTGCATTAAAAGACTTAGCAAACGTTACCAAAGAAAACGGTAGAGATAGCAAAATTAACAAGTTAATGCCAACATTTTTCACACCATCAATACCTAATAAGGATGATAGTGTTTTTCCTGAAACTACAAAAAAGATAATACCACCTAAGCCCATTTTACGGCAAGAGCAGAGCAAGAAAAAGCAAAATACATGGGTATCAAGTCTTTTGAAAGGAGTTTCTTGTGAAGAAGAGTTGTATGAAGAAGCAAATAATAGTCTTGATCTTTCATTAGTACAAACAAAATCTCGTCCTGCAAATGTATCTATTAATTCATTAGCAACTGATATATTGCAATCTATTAACCAAAATGCTCTTATTGAATTGTGGAGTCATTATCAACGTGAAAAAATAAACATTGTGACAGAGCGTCTTTATACTTTAGATGGAAGAGAGATTTTTGAAACGGTTAAGAAAAAATATATCAGTGATATTGATTTTAAGCGTTCAGTTAATCAATACATTGCGGATTTTGAAAAACTTCTGCGTGATGTATCTCGTAATTCTAAAGATATGCGTTCAGTTAGAAAATATTTAATATCAGACACAGGAAAAGTTTATACTATGCTTGCTCATGCCAGTGGACGAATTCAATAAGATGACATAGAAAATGGAAAAAATGAACATCGCATTTTGGGATATTTTTTATCATTGCCTTATTGCATTTATTGTCAGGGTAATTCCGTTAAATCAGTCGTGCATATGATTGTCTGTTCAGTGTAATTTATTTAATACGTGAATGCATTCATTGTTTTTTATTACAGTGATTTTTTGTGTGCTGATAGTTTAATATATTTCTTTGGATTATATACAAGGGTATAATATTTTACTGTATTCTCGAAGTTGTTGATTTTGGAAAGGTTAGCGTTAATATGAGAAATACCATAAAAATTTTGTTAATTTAAAAAATTACATTGTATTTACTAATAGACTAATTTAGCTGAGATATATGGTGAAACAATTACAATCACAAAATAGATAATTACTATTAGGCTATCATAAACATTACATTTGTGAATTTATTAAAATGATACTATCAATAACAGAGCATAGTGTTGTTTGATACGATTACTGTTTTTGTACGACCTGGATTTATTTTTTTATCGTTATTTCAAAAGACTAATTTTGTGATGTGAAACCAATGTATTTCAATTAAATTTTTACTCATTGAGACAATTATGAAATTTACTCTAGGGAATTTCTGTTTATTTTTAGATACATGATCAATTGAAGCTAAATACTTACTCGTAGCATTTAGCATAATTTCAACCATAAATTAGTTACTTTTGTGTTGCATCAATGATGAAGATAGAAGTAATTCATCCTTTATCATGTCTCTTTACCTCTAAAAGAGTATTAATAATTTAGGAAAGATACAAACTTGCAAATTTGATAATATGCCCCCACCCATAAAACTATAAGTGAAAGAATTAAACTTCATTGAATTATGATTAAGGAAATAATAATAGTCTATCTCGTTTGTCGTCTTCCTTTCTCGATAACATTGCAAAAAAAATTACTGCTTGGTAATGTTGATGCTTATAATGTTTTTCTATAGATCTTTTAAAATTTGACTGGCTGTTGCAAAAATTTTTCTGAGGAGAAATAAAATAACAATGCTAATATCAGCGAAATCATTCATTAATGTAACTAATATCATCAACGAAGCTGATTTGATAATTCAGAAGAATTATTTGCCAGCGCATTTTCGCGTTCGTGTCCATCAAAAACACATCTATTAGTAGACAAAACCACGTCAGAAATCACGATGTTTATATAAATACACACTAATCCGGATATCATAAAAATGTCTACAAAAGAAAATAATAATTTTGGTTCACAAGAAACTGAACTTGACAGTGCAGCACTTTTTTATCACCAATACCCAAATCCTGGAAAATTAGAAATACAAGCAACAAAGCCCCTTGGAAATCAACGCGATCTGGCGCTCGCTTATTCTCCTGGTGTTGCTGCACCATGTCTCGCAATTCATAACGATCCGAAACTTGCAGCTCAATATACCTCCCGTTCTAATTTGGTAGCTGTTATATCAAATGGTACGGCCGTTCTTGGATTAGGAAATATTGGTGCACTTGCATCAAAACCAGTCATGGAAGGGAAAGCTGTTTTATTCAAAAAATTTGCAAATATTGATGTTTTTGATATTGAAATTGATACGACCGATATAGAACAAATGGTAGAAACCATATCTGTATTAGAGCCAACATTTGGTGGTATTAATCTTGAAGATATCAAGGCCCCTGAATGTTTCGAAATCGAAGAAAAACTCCGTGCTAAAATGAATATTCCAGTTTTTCATGATGATCAACATGGGACTGCTATTATTGTTTCTGCTGCCGTATTGAATGCATTAAATCTTGCTGGAAAAAAAATTGAAAATGCCAAAATAGTTACCTCAGGTGCGGGTGCTGCTGCCCTAGCTTGTGTTAATCTTTTGGTTCGTCTTGGAGCAAAAGTTGAAAATGTTTGGCTTAGTGATATAGATGGTGTTGTTTATGAGGGACGAACAACACTTATGGATCGTTGGAAAATCAGTTACGCGCAAAAAACTGATGCACGTATCTTATCAGAAATAATTGATAATGCTGATATCTTCTTAGGTGTATCAGCAAGCGGTGTTTTAAAACCTGAGTATTTAAAAAAAATGGCTCCAAAACCGTTAATTTTAGCACTTGCGAATCCAACACCAGAAATTATGCCAGAAGAAGCACGTATCATTCGACCAGATGCAATGATCTGTACAGGACGCTCTGATTATCCCAATCAGGTTAATAATGTGCTGTGTTTTCCATATATTTTCCGTGGAGCATTGGATGTTGGTGCAACTGCAATCAATGAAGAAATGAAAATGGCAGCAGTTCATGCTATTGCAGCCTTGGCTCGTGAAGAATCTTCTGATGTAGCAGCACGTGCCTATGCAAAAAAACCATCCAGTTTTGGGCCAGACTATCTTATTCCCTCACCTTTTGATCCGCGCTTAATTTTACGCATTGCCCCTGCTGTTGCTAAGGCAGCAATGGACACAGGTGTAGCAATACGACCAATTAAAGATATATCTTCTTATTATGATGTTCTTAATCGCTTTGTGTTCCGTTCTGGTTTAATGATGAAACCCGTTTTTGCCGCAGCTAAAGTAGCACAGCGCAAACGCATTATATATGCCAATGGTGAAGATGAACGTGTACTTCGTGCAGCACAAATTGTTCTTGAAGAAAAAACTGCAGTTCCTCTTCTTATCGGTCGTCCACACGTAGTAGAAGCAAGATTAAAACGCTTTGGCTTAAAAATTCGTCCTGGTATAGATTTTGAACTTACAAATCCAGAAAATGACCCACGTTTTCGTGATTATGTTAATCTATTTCTTCGTTATACAGGTAGACGTGGTGTCTCACCCGAAGTTGCAAAAACAATAGTTAGAACATCAACTACAGCTATTGCCGCCTTGGCAGTTATGCGCGATGAAGCTGATGCTATGATTTGTGGTTTGGAAGGACGTTTTGAACGTAATCTTGAATTGATTGAACAAATTATCGGACTTGATCCCAATATTAGTCATTTTTCCGCTGTTAGTCTTCTTATCTCTTCTTTTGGCGCTCTATTTTTAACAGATACCTACGTTAATGAAGACCCTTCTGCTGAAGAAATAGTAAAAATGACAGTATTAGCAGCTCAAGAAATTGAAGCTTTCGGTATAGCACCCAAAGCAGCATTATTATCGCATTCCAATTTTGGATCCAAAAACACAGAAAGTGCGCGTAAAATGCGTCGCGCAACTAAAATTCTTACCGAATTATATCCAAACCTAGAAGTGGATGGAGAAATGCATGGTGATGCTGCACTTTCTAAAGTTTTACGAGATCGTGTTTTTCCTGATTCACGCCTTAAAGGTGAAGCTAATTTACTTGTCTTCCCGACACTTGATGCTGCCAATATCACTCTAAATATTGTTAAAAATCTAACGAATGCGCTTCATATAGGTCCTATATTAATTGGAGCTGCACGTCCTGTACATATATTAACACCTTCTGTAACCTCACGGGGAGTTGTTAATATGACAGCTCTTGCAGTACTTGCTGCGAACAGAAAACAGTTTTGTAAAATAAACTAAAATAAAATTTTAGATTTTTTATTTAATCTTAAAGTATAATATATTCGTAATAATGGAATCGCTTTTTATATCAAGAAAAAAGATAATCTAAGATTTATAGAAAACACTTTGTATACAGAAATTTATGGCCAGCTTCATCAAAAAAGGTGGATAATTTTTTTCACTCTGCATCGTCTTGTTTTGTAATATGGCGACGTAACTTAAACACCAAATACCGGACTAGCAAAAAATGAAAATTAGTATAGCCACAGATTAAAAAATTTACAGAAGTGTCTTTAGCATATTTTGTTAATAAACCACTAAAAATAAATCCTTTAATTCTAATAACTTCTCAGTGTTACGATTGTAACACTTATTCCGCATATACCTCCATTTACATGGTGGTACAGTATCATTTAGAATTGTGTAAAACGTATATGTAACAATATCTACTGTCCTTGGTAATCAAGCACTAAATATGTCAACGATATCGTTTAATTTCTGCATTAAAATTACTACATTGACATCATTATTTTCATAAAGAAAAAATTCCATGCATATAACATATCAAACTCAACTAGTTACACATGTTTCAATTTAATTAATTTTGCAAGGCAGGACGAAGCTCAACCGATTCACCACACCCACATGCTGAAATTTGGTTAGGATTTTTAAACACAAAACCAGATCGAAGTGTTGTCACTTCATAATCCATTTGCGTTCCTAACAAAAATAATACTGCATCATGTGCTATAAAGACGCGAGCACCATCAATTTCAATAACATCGGCATCCAGAATTTCTTCCTTTACAAGATCAATTGTGTATTCCATCCCCGCACAACCACCTTTTTTAACACCAACTATGATACCATACGCATCTTTCGTATCCATAATAGCTTTAACACGATTCAATGCAGCTTTTGTTAAACTTATTACCCTAAAACGGCTCATAATTTACTCTTTTCTGATTTAAAAAGCACATTAAGTAGTTTTATATATAATATTTTAACTATCTGATATAGCAAAAACAAGACAGTAAAACCTAATTGAAATATTTTGATCTTTTTTAACAGAAATAAAAAAACTTATGCCCTACAATTACATTCGTCATTGTGTATTTATTCCAAAATTTCATTTTTGCTATTTGGATTATCTATGTGATACACAAATATCTTTCCTTCATTCCTATTCAGTAGCCAAAACAAAAAACGAACTTATCTGGAAATATAAAAATCATATCTAACTTCTTCATAATTTATATAAAACAGTTAAACATGTGATTCTACTTCTTTTTTTCTTGCCTTTGAAGGAACAGTCGTTTAGTCGTTTTGTACAAATCGGAGCGTAGCGCAGCCTGGTAGCGCACTTGACTGGGGGTCAAGGGGTCGTGGGTTCGAATCCCGCCGCTCCGACCATCTTTCTTGTATCTTGTTTGTAGCTTGCTGTAGCTTGCTGTAGCTTGCCACCTCGTTTTGCACTATTTGCCATTGTAGCTTGCCACCTCGTTTTGCACCAATTGATTTTTTTTCAAAGGGTTTTCAAGGGGGCTTTAAAGGGACTTTTAAAGCCCCTCAAAGAGTCTTTATTTTCTGTTAAAAATGATGTTTCGGTATTATTTTTTTCTGCAAAAATAGCACAACCAAATTCATAAAGTGATTGGTACAGTTTTCTATTTGTAATCCCCTCAAGAATCTTTTTTACACATTGTTTATCTTCTTCAGTTGGCACTGGGGTTGTTGGTAAACAATCAGGAAAAGATATAGATCTTTGTTCTATTTTTATACGATCGATAGCTATGTATCCAAAAAAGCCATTAATCCTATGCCATTAATATCAACAAAATGACGCAATTGATTAATCGATTCATCTGTAAGATTTTGCGCTTCATCGATAATCAACAGCGTACCACTTCCCACACGCTCTAATTTCTTGCCAATAGCACGCGTTAAACGGGTGGGATTATATTCCACCACATTTAATTCTGCTGCCATATCATTCAAAATACCATGAACACTGCGCGTATGCGGACTAGCTGTCACAAGATAAACATGCGGACGAGTCGCTCGATAATGGCGGCAAGTTTCCGTCTTGCCGCTGCCCGCATCAAGCGTAATCATCACCATATCGCCCGTACTTTGCGCCAACGTTAAAGTGTCAATGATTTCATGCGCAATACGATTCTTTTGAAAGGCAGGCTTTTCGGGGATCAGTTCCAAAAGACCTGCCGTCTCTTTTAAAGCATCTACCCATTGTTGAACCTTCGCATTTTGCTTGCCTAATTGTCCAGCATAACTACCCGAATACCACTGTGAAAAGGTTCCATCAGGCATACCAATGCGCCGCGCTACTTCTGCCTTCGACCAATCATTCATAAGTGCCAAAGCTCTCACCGCATCCACAAGCTCATTCCATAAAGCAATATCATCACTATTGCGGTTTTGTGCTGATCCATCGGGCTGGATTTTTGGTCGCGCCCAAGTGTTTTTATCAACTGTTGCATTTATCGCGTACTTCATGTACATTCCCCTCTGTATTGATTTAGACATTGAAAGGGGAAAGGCTCAAACCCGCCCCTTTCTTTCGTCTTAAATGAACATTCAAAGCCGTACGCAATACTCAACCGGCCACGTTAAATCCCCCTCTTCTTTTTATTACTGGGGTAACTTGATAACCTCATGCTCCTTACCTCTTAGGGCAAAGACACCTGAAAATTTGATTGTATTGATTTAGAAATTGAAATGGATAAGACTTCTCCCCCCTTTCTTTGTTAAATCTTCAAGCCCGCACATGAACCTCAACCGGTCCTCTTAAATTTCCCCCTGCTCCTTATCCCTCTTGCCGAGGAAACTTTATCACTTCATGCCCCTCATCAGACGCCGAAAGCTTTCTCAAAGCTTTATGCAACTGTTGACTAAATTCTTGGGCGTCCAAAGCTTCATCATCGTCCACTTTAAGGGCTAAATTCCCCACATTGCTTTGAACCAATCGGCTAACCTTTGGCTTTATTTTAGGCACAATCTTTAAATCATCGTCCTTTCATTCAACCTGACGGTAAACATCTGCAAGCTGATCGGGAGCAAGTTTAGCAGCCAACTGTTTTTCTGCTTTAACAGCTTTCACGTAATCTTTGCGCAAGCGTCCATTTAAACGTGCTGCCTGTTGATCGTAAAAACCAACATCCGAAAGACAAGCTGCCATGCAAATCAAACGGTTATCTAGGTCATAAACCCGCAAATCCTGATGTAAATTATCTGGATCAAAACGGACAATCACCTTTTGACCCGCATGCTGATTAAGCGCCTGCGACCAATAACGATTGCCATAAAAATGTATCTCCCCCGTCCCTTTTTGCGTGCGAAGTGCCTCTGATGTCAAAAGCCATAAAGCCCGTTGTGCCGCCGTTGCTTGCCGGATAATCGTCCCCTCGGCCTGTAAACTTTCTTCAAATGTGACATCAAAACTCCGCCCCGCACAATTAAGCGCTTTACGCCCATTTTGCGCATTATGGGCAACAATTTGTGCTCCAACATGCGCTTTGAATTCCTCAAACCCTATTGCACGCCGCCCATAATCTTCAGGCTTGGCATCAGGTTTATTCCCCGTATAAGCTCCAGCACAAAAAGGATGTTTCGAAATCGCTTCTGCCAGATCACGCCATGCTCGCTCAATTGGTTTTGATTGCCCGCTATAAGGTGTGGTCCATTGCAGTTGAACACCCAATGTCGTCAAAAGTCCTTGCGGATCGTCTGGCTTAATTTTAAAGCGAAAACGATTTTGCACACCCCCGAAATCCATTTGCTGGTAAAGGCACGACCATTATCCAAAGTCATAAGCTCCGGAATGCCATAAGTTTCCACCATATCACCAATCACCAAACGAACAATTTCCCAAGTTTCAGAATCCGATAAACGCCATGATAAAATCTTCCCAGAATAAAGATCTTGAATGGCGATCAAATAAAGACGAACAGGTTTTTCTGACCAAGGAACCCGAACAAAAACATCTAATTTATGCCCATCCATATTCACTGCTTGCAGAGCATGAAGCGTCGAACGATCACGTCGTTGTGCAGGATAAAGCTTTTTTGCCTTTTCTTCTCCCTCACGTGCTAATGTCACAACCGCTTTGGAAACTTCTTTATTGAAACGACGCCGCAAAGCCCGCTCTGAAGGAATGGGCACCCAACCTTTTTCCTGTGCAACCGCAACCATGCGCCGATAACAAGCCGAAAATGCAGGCTTAGAAGAACGTAAATAATCCGAACATAAAACTTCCCAAGCCCCCTCATGACATATTGCAAACTGTGAATAATTATCTTCACCGCAAGCTGATGCTAATGCTGGCAACCAATCACTACGACTATGACCTTCTACCCTCTCGCGCCAATTAAAAAGCGACCTGCGGCTTACGCCAAATTTAATCCCCGTGCTGGTTGCTGCATCATGCACACCTACACCAGCTAAGAGTAAATCATCCATAAAACAAAGCGCCTTCAAACGCTCTTCACAGCGGTTTTTATGTGCCTTCGAAAGGCCATCATAGCGCAACCAAATCCCCTCTTTTTGCGTACTTTCTTCCGTATTTTGAAAAACGGCAATCTCTCTTTGCTGCATCAGTAAAACTGCCCGCGACCGCTCTGGCAATAAAGAGACGTGGTACTCCCAAACCGGCTTGGTTTTTCCTAAAATTTGGCGAAACAACTGTGTATTTAAACGCCATTTTTTAAGTGCGAGATTATTAAGGCCGACTTTTGTTTTTGGCAACTCTGGCAGGGCTAATGCAGCTAATTCTGCAATGCTAAACCATTCTTTCATGGCTGCCCCCGCTTAATCTTCACGGGTGTAGCCCGCATGGCTTTTAATTGCGCGGCAATCTTCCTTTGTTCCTGCTGGAGCCTAGCAATCTCTGCTAACCGCGCTTCATCCCCTTGCAATAACAATAAGCCATCTTCACTCACAACCTCATCCCACAGCCAAAACGCTCCCGTAGCGCGAACAAAAGCCTTAAAGCGTGGTAAAGAAATATCCACCTGCTTACTTTCAGCAACATAAGCATCCAAACTCGCCTTACTTAAACAGCCAATCCCCAAATAATGGGCCATGCGTTCAGCAATCACACTCCGTTCAAACGGGCATTCACGCAAAGCTTTAGCCATGGCACGTTTTATTCGTGAGCGAAATCGTTCTAAATCAATCTGTGCAACAGGCTCACGACAAGGAAAAACCGGCTGTTGAAAAAAATCAAGCTGTTGAGAACCATGCCTCTTCATGCCTGCTCCTCCCCCCGTTCTCTTGCAAGATAATCACAAAACCGCGCCTTTGTTTGCGCATCCGCTCTCTGCCAAACACCCAACAATTGGGCAAAAATCCGTTCCTGTTCATTGATTTGTGGCGGTGTATTAATGCCATTGACCAAATCAACAGCCCGCCGTAAATCCCCCTCAACCTGTTGCAAAGCAATCGCCACACGCCGCTGCGCAACCGGCTCCATCTTCGCAAGCTTCAACAATTGCGCCTGATTATCCGCCAATGCCGTGCCACGCAAAACCGCCCGCAATTCCGGCTGTAAATGCTGGGAAATGCGATTAAAGCGTTTTACTGACTCCTTCGATAAACCAATCCTGTCGGCAATATGTGTGGAAAAATGCAAACTTTGCACTGTACCATTTAAGTCAATATCATTTGGCAAAGGGTCAACTTGACCATGTGCACTTTGTCCTTTGAACATTGATTACCATGATCACTTGTTCCCATAAATCGCGATAAGTTTGCACAAAAAGCGCACAATCAATAACCGATAACTCATTGCAAAAAAGGTTTTCTACTACCTCCAAAATGCGGCATTCTCTTTTATCTTATGGTATCTAAAGCTTATGAGAAATGTGTTTGAAACACACATCTTTGTAACCAATGGTTAAGTTGCAAAAGCTTGTTTAAAAATGGAAAAAGTCGAAGAAATTTTGCCTCTTATAAAACTGCACTTAAGACGGCAAATTGAAACTGAAAAAGCACAGCTAACAAATACATAAAATTGGGTCATTTTTGACTGATTTCAAAGCTAACTTCATGTGTTGTTTGATTTTTTTTTCAAAGGACTCTAAAAGACGGTTTTCTAAGATTTTAAAGACTTTTCAAAGCCTCCACCCTCTTTTCTCAAAAATTGTAACTTTTGCCATTTTTTGCGCTTTTTGGCAATTTTAGGTGTAAAAATGAACTTCACGCACTTAATGGTAAAAAATATAAGTAAAACAATGAATTATAATTTATTCTTAACTAATCAAAACTCTTCCAACTGAGTGCAAAATCTAGTTCAAACTACATAGTTAAAGCCACAAAAATTATACTCTCTTCTGCTTGCTTGTTGTAGTTCATTGGTGTAGATCTCTGATTGTTTCAGATTACGAATTATGATTTCTTCTAAATAGTTTACTCAAGCTGCTTTTTTCACTGATTTACGTAAACGAAAAGACTTTGTACGCTTCGCAGATGCTTTTGCTTTTTCATGTCTTTCACTTTTAGATAAAGAATCTCTTCTATGTGACTGTGCAGTATTGTCTTTACAACCAGAAAACTTCTTCTGACGTTTAGATTTTTGAGAACGAAATCCTGTATCAGATTCTTTTTCTTTCCCTTTTAACACAAACGATTTTTTTGGAAACTCCGCAAACTGAGCTGGAATATCCTCACGTGTTAATCTCATACAAATAAGACGCTCTATAGCACGCAAACGCGCTCTCTCTACTCCTTCATCAAAAAGTGTAATCGCATCACCAAATGCACCATTACGTCCTGTACGACCGATACGATGCACATAGCTTTCAGCTTCATCTGGTAAATCATAATTAATAACGTGACTTATTCTTGGTATATCAATACCACGTGCTGCAATATCTGTCGCAACAAGAACCCGTACTGATCCTTCACGAAAAGCTTTTAATGCATACTGTCGAGCATTCTGTGATTTATTCCCGTGAATCGTCGCAACAGAATACCCCATTTTCTTTAAATTACGTGTAACAGCATCAGCGCCGTGTTTAGTGCGAGTAAAAACTATAACTGAAGCTAAAGCTGGATCTGTCAAAAGCTTGCCCAAAACATTCTTTTTTTCACTCGTAGGAATACAATATAATTTTTGAGTTATTTCTACAGCAATAGTCCCTTGAGGTACAATTTCAATTTTTATTGGATCGTTGAGTAAGCACTTTGAAAAAGCAAGAATCTCTTTCGGCATCGTTGCAGAAAAAAGTGCTGTTTGACAATCTTTATGTAAAAGTTTTGCAATTTGATGTACATCGTTAATAAAGCCCATATCCAACATACGATCAGCTTCATCAAGAACTAAAAAGCGAGATTGAGAAAGATCAACACATTTTTCACGAACAAGATCTATTAAACGACCTGGCGTTGCTATCAAAACATCTACACCTTTTTCCATACGTTTAATTTGCTTTAAGCGTGATACTCCACCTAACATGAGACATGTTGAAAGATGTGTCCCTTTTGCAGCAGCACGAATAGCTTCATCAATTTGAACAGCTAATTCACGCGTAGGAACCAAAATCAAAGCTCGTGCAGTTTTAGGACAACGCTTATCACCTAAGACCAAAATTTGACTCAAGATAGGTAAACTAAACGCCAAAGTCTTCCCAGAACCTGTCTGTGCAATACCTAAAATATCATGACCTTTTAGAATCATTGGAATAACTTGTTCTTGAATAGGTTTAGGTTGACTAATACCAGCAGTGAACAAATTTTGTACCAAAAAAGGGGACAAACCTAATTCTATGAAAACATTTTCTTTATTTATATTCAAAATACAATCTTTCTTCGGCTCAACAACCAATAAAAATGATGGAATAACCTCCACCATCAAGGAATCCATACGATAAGAACTTGACATTCTAATTTACGAAGTAACAATTTGAAACAGCTGTACACAACCCTTAAAAACCTTTAAACTAAACAAAGGCATGTAACTTTTCTTTATAAGAGATAAATCTGCGATCCAAAATAACCTTGCCACAATATCGTTGGATTACAACAAAAAAGCAAGTACTTTGCAAAATATATTTATTATTAAAAAGAAAAATAATATTGTAACCGATTATTTTTTTATTATTGTTTCCTTTGGTAAATTCACCCCATTAAAATCAGGATAAATTTCAAGAAAAACTGGATTTTGTATAGTTTTCTGACCACCATAAATTAAATACCATTGATTTTTATCAAAAATCGCCAAAGTTCTATATTGAATGATCTGATCTTTTATCTCAAGTTCAGTTGGAATTAAAGCATAAAAAATACCACTATCAGTTTGTAGATAATCTATATTTGTTTTATCCAAACGATAAGCGTTAGCAGGTAAATTTTTAAATTGAACACGTATCTTCTTAAGAAAATTATCACGCAAATTATTCTCTGTGGTATTCAATCGACGAGCCATTTCTTTGTAAAGAAGATCAGGCATAAAAGAAGAGAGAGATGCAAAATTCTTATTCTTCACGGCATTATTGATACTAACAACCAAATTTGAAAGATCAGCTTTTTGTACTACTGTCAATTCAGACGCAAAACTGTACTTAACGGCATTTAAAGACAATAATAGACTTAACAAAGAATAAAAAACAAGTTTCATTTTATCTCTCTTTTTTAGTAAAAGTTTCAGCTTCTCATATAACAAAATCAAATAATGTTTGATTGTCTGTAATGTCGTGATAACGCCAACCTAATGCCTGAAATTTTTCCTCTAAAAGACGAAAATTATCGTATTTTTTTGTCTCAATTGCAATTAATACAGAACCAAAACTTCTGGATGACTTTTTGAGATACTCAAAGCGCACAATATCATCATCTGGAGATAATTGAGTAAGAAATTTGCGTAACGCACCAGGATGTTGTGGAAAACTAAAAATAAAATACTTTCTTAATCCTTGAAAACGTAGAGAACGCTCTTTGATATCCGGCAAACGTTCAAAATCAAAATTACCACCCGAAATAATAAGAAGAATTTTTTTACCTTTCAATTCTTGAGAAGAAATACTGTTCAGAGCATCGATTGATAAAGCTCCAGCTGGTTCAAGAACTATACCTTCAACATTAAGCATTTCAACCATTGTAGAACAAACACGATTTTCAGGAACTGTAATAACAGAACTTGGTGAAAATCTTTTCAGTATTGTATAATTTAATGCACCAATTTCAGCTACAGCAGCACCATCTACAAACGTATCAATATTTTCAAGTTTGACACGTTTTCCACTCCTTAAACAAGAAAGCAAGCTCGCAGCTCCTTGTGGTTCAACAAACCGAAGCTTTGTTTTCCAAGCACATTCCTGTATAAATTTACTCACACCGCTGGCCAAGCCACCCCCTCCTACAGGCACAATTATCAAATCTGGCTCATTTTCTCCATTAAGTTTCTTCCATTGTAAAAAAGCCTCATATAAAACTGTAGCTTGCCCTGTAATAATTCGAATATCATCAAAAGGTGGTGCCATTATACCGCCGCTCTTAGCTGCAAAAGCTTGTGCTGCTGCATAGCATTGATCAAACGTATCACCAGTTAAACGGATATCAACAAACTCTTCACCAAAAACGCGTGTCTTATCAATTTTCTGTTGCGAAGTTGTCACAGGCATAAAAATGACACCTTTACGTTTAAAATATCGGCAAACAAAAGAAATCCCTTGCGCATGATTACCAGCCGACGCGCAAACAAATACTGTATCTTTAGATATCTCACGAAGGGTTCCTGAAACAAAATTAAAAGCACCTCGAATCTTATATGATCGTACCGGTGTTAAATCTTCACGTTTTAAATAAATTTCTGCATCATATTTCTGACTCAGAAAATCATTTCTTTGAAGCGGCGTTTCAGTAAACATACTACGTAAAGCTACCGTAGCCTCGGTTACATCGCGGATAAATTCACTCATAACATAAGCCATTCCATATTTCGTTTAATATTCATACACGTTCCTTCTTACTATAAAGGAAACCATTGTCAGTTTAAAATTTATAAAAAAATGAAAAGTTTTTCTTTGATGATTAATTCTTGATTCAATAAGAGATATAGCTTATGAGAAGGCTTTATCGCGGACGTGATGAAATCGGTAAACATAGCAGACTTAAAATCTGCCGGTCTAAGACCTTGCGGGTTCAAGTCCCGCCGTCCGCACCATATTTACAGTAATTTTTCTTTATTTTTCAAACATTAGTTTAATAAAAAAATAAATTGCACTTTATAGCAAGATTGTAGTGTTACCGAGAGACGATCATGATTATACAAAATTACGAATCATAACTTCTTTTTGACCACGAAAAATATCCAAAGAACTCCACCATTGAAAGAATAGAATTCTTTGAAAATTTATTTTATCCCATTATAATAATAAAAATGTGCTAAATAAAAAATAAAGGTCCCATCAAAGACAGGACCTCTTGGAGATTTAATTTGCAAAAACTAAAATTTGTAGGCTAAGCCAACACGAAAGTCGTTAATTTTATAATCAAGCTCAACCTCGTCTCCAAATTTCTTTTTACCAAAATCTGAATAACGATACTCGGTACGCAAAATAACATTATTCGTCATCGCAAAATCCATACCACCACCAACAGTATAACCAACCATCATCTTTGTATCATCTGATACATCATTAAAGCTAGCTTCTCCTGTAATAGTTGTAGATAAAATGTCCTGTAACTGCCCGTAAGCAACGCCACCAGAAATATAATACATCGCATAAGCAGCAGGAAAACCAACACGCAACCTTGTAGCACCAGACCATTTTTGTTTTATAGTGTGGGTAAAAGTTATATTATCTCCTTTTTTTTCCAGTTTTTGTCCAAGTCTTCCGTTTACTTCACCTGCTTCCGCATTATCCACAACAACAGTTTTTATACCTTTTCGTCCAGACAAAAGCACATCTGTATCAACCCCAAAAATCAAATCATTTCCAAAGTCAATATTAGCACCTGCATATAAACCACTTACAAAACCAGAAAGCTTAGGTAAATATTTCTCCTCCATTGGAACCCATTTTTCATTCATTTTATCACGAAAAAGAGGAACTTCAACATCACGGGTGACTGCAGAAATTTTACTCGAAAAGCTGCCAACCTGACCTCCAAAGTAAAAACCTGTCCAAGAAAAAGCAGAAGAAGAAATAACTGGTGAAACAACATATTCTGACCCAGAAGGAATAACCTGGTCTGCTGCATATACCATAGAAGGCAAAACAAAAGCAAAAATAGATGCTGCTATTAAACATTTTGTATTCATAGAATATACCCCATTGCTATTTTTCAAATAATAAAAATATAATCTAGAAAATTTAGGTTATTGTAAAACTTTACACTACAAAATCATATATATTCTTTACAATTACCCTAAAAATTGAGTTTAGTAAATAATTTTTAATGACATTTGCTAAAATATTACCAATTATTTTTATCATATCGATATATTATTAAATATCAATTTAATACACTATGTAAAGTATTTAGTGGCAAAGTTTAATTCTAAACTGATATAAATGTATATATTTTCACTATTTACAAAAATTATTATAAAAAGCTTTTAAAATCATAAATATTAAATAATAAATTAGCTATAAAATGTTTTCTTTCCTACGACCGCCTGTAAAAAAATTTATATAGAAGCATTAATCGTTGTATAATTATCAAAAATATATAATCCTATTACACTAGAATACATCAGCTAAAATCTGAAAATACAACACTACTTAATACTGTGTTTTACATAAAACACTAATAAATATTATGGTTATTTTTCATTTAGGTTCTTGTTGAAATCGATCCTTTAACACTTCAAGGAACTAGCTGAGTTTTTCATAGATCCAAGATATAGTATATTCACTAAAACACAGTATTAAGACGCAATCTGTTGCTAAATTCACAATGACCTAAAAAAGGCCATTTGCAAACAACAAGCCAAACAAAACAGCCCCTCATCTCTAAATCTTCTTTATTCTACAATCAAAGCTTCAACAATTATTGTGATCATGCCATACTATTTTTCTTTTCATTGGACATTTGTCTACAGAGAAGAAACGAAAAACTTACAGTGAACACAAAGGAGATACTACTACTTTTTAACGCTTTAATAAATAAAAATCTTAAAATAGTTTATTTAAAAATCGCTCTACCTTCATTAATTTCTATATTATCCTCTGCTTTTACTGCAAAATTATCTTTATTTGGAAAAGTGATAAAACAACCTTTAAGACAAACTGTAATTATTTGATTACTATTTAATGAAATAGTTGTAGACGTAATACCTTCTGAAATAATAAACGACTGTACTTTTAAATCCGTATTTTTCACAATTGCGGCAAACGCTGTCATTGTCAAAATATTTAATAACATGGCTGCAACAACAACATAAACATGTCTTCTCATTCTAAAATTCCTTCTTCGGAAAAACGTTTATATAATGCAAAGCGAAGAGAATTAACCACCTTAGAGGTAGAGGTAATATTAGGAACATATATAGCCAGATTAAATGAAAATTTCTTACTATCAAATGCGGTAAAACTTACCTGTGGCATAGGATTTTTTAAAATTCCTTCCGTTTCAGACGCAATCTCTAACAAAATTTCAACAATATGTTCTGGTGCGATATTAGGTGAAACAGTAATAGGGATATCAATCCTCCCCATTTTGCTACGTCGTGTCCAATTACTTACATTATTGTTAATAAGACTTGAATTAGGAATAATAATCGTCTTACGCTGAAATGTCTCAAGCTCTGTTGCACGTACACTGATACGTTTAACAATACCACCTACTGATCCAGATTCTACATAGTCACCTAATTTAAACGGTCTTCCAATCAAAATAATAAGCCCAGATACAAAATTTTGAACAATATTTTGTAAACCAAAACCTATACCAAGTGAAAGACCTCCAGCAATGAGTGCAAAATTTCTAAGATCCAAACCTGCCATTGACAACCCTATCAATGCAGATACGACAATACCACAGTAACTCATAACTGTTTTGATAGAATTACGCACACCTGAATCAAATTCCCCACGCGCCAACACTAAATCATCCAACCAATTGATAAATCGGCGGATTACAAACAAACAGGCGAAGAAAACAGCAGCTCCTGTTATAATAGAAATCAAGGAAATAGATACATTTCCAATTTGAAAACCAGTAATTAACTGCCATAAAACTGCTCTTAAATCAGAATATGAAAATCCAAATTGGACAATAATCGGCACAATGCAAAATACAATAACAAAAAAATGGAGAAGAACGCTAATAACAATCCCCAATTTATCCATTGTTTTTTCTTCCAAATGCAATCCCTGCATTAAAATGCGACCTACGCTTGTTTTTATAAATTGACCTTTAAATCCAATAGCTTGCGAACTTTTTATCCCAAAATACATTAAAACTAAAAATGCACCACTAATAACAATCTGCTGCATAATAAAACGCGCTAAACCAACATAACCCAAAAAATCCATCACGATGAGTAATAGTCCCAATAAAATAATGGGAATGCGCATGTAAAACGGCCAAAGTGTAGGCTCTCTTTCTTTACTGTTAGAACGACCACGGCTAAAATGAAAAGGTACAGACGAAATTATAAACAGCAGCATTGCTACAAAAAAAACAGCAATAAAACTTTTTGCAATTGTTAAATAAAGAGAAGCTGAAATTACTTCATAAACACTATCCAAAATGGAATCAAATGCCAAAATTCCACCCATACAAGTCAACAAAATTATCAATTGATATGCGGCCAATGGCGGAACATTTAAAAGCTGACCATGCGGCCTATTTGATGACAAAAGAACAACTGCTAAGCGATTTATAAAAAAGACCAAGCTAATCTGACATCCAACTGTATAAAATACTGTTGTGAGTTTCCCGAGATCTAAGCCAAAATTGCGAAATAAGAAAAACACAAGATAAACACAAACAACGCAAATAAACGAAGGAAGGAGGATTGATATAAAAGAAATCAATAAGCGCTGAAAATATGATGCTTCCTCATTACACTTAGTAACATGATAATGCACATGCATAAAAATTTTACGATAAAAATAAGAAAAAACCAAAACAACGAAAAATGGAATCAAAAAAGAAAGAAACAACTGTAGTGGTTTAAAGTACGATACAGATTTCCACCAAGAATTCAACAATACAACAAAATCAGATACAGCCTCTCTAGTTTTTTCTATGGTATATTTGATCATTGGTATTGAAAAATCAAACCTGTATGTAAGCCTGTGTTTAAAAAGTTCCCGAGATTGAAAAATGGAAAGTTCAGCTATTCTGTTTGTAGCTAAAAATATTTCTTCAAATTGGCGAACAGTGCTATTAATTTTCTCTTTTTGCTCCATAAGATAATTGTATTCTTTATTTTGACTTTTCAATTTTTTTTGATCACTATGAAGCTCTAATAACTGATTAAGAAGTACATTAATATCATTAAGGGGAGCGCGTAAAACGAGCGCTGATTCTATAGCGCGTTTACTGATGTCTTGTGCTCGTAGTCGCAACTCTGCCAAAGCATGCTCATCTTCCAATTTGCTTTCAAAATCTTTTTTCAAAATTTCTGTATCTTGTTTAAGAATTTTGATAACTAACTGTTGTTGCTGAATAATTTCGCTAGCCGAATTTACAATTACTGATTGTCCAATTATTGCATCTTGTGATACCGAATATCCCCATGCACAAGAATCAAATAAAATAACAATTCCAACAATGAAAAAAAGAATGCGTAATCTTTTTTGAAAAAATAAATACATATCTGCCTTAAGTACAAATTACACCGAACATTTCCTTTCTGAAAATATGGCATGAAACAAATATTTTCAACTTTTGTAGAATACTCTTTAAAAGCTTTCCTAAATCCTATAATACTTATAAGATAGATAATCGTATCAGATTAAACTTAGTGAGATTAAAGAAAGCGCTGCAGCATGCTTTTTTTTGCATTTATACTGCAAAAAAAGGATTTTTCTCTTTTACAACTTGGCTACTTTTATCCATTTTTGACATATTGTTGACAAATAATTTAGGAGTACAAACTTATATTATCGAACAATCACATCTCAATTATATAACTGAAACCAACACACCTAGTATAGAAAATTAGCATGAGAAATCAGATTTTACAACGAATGCAAACCAAAAGTTTGTAACGCTTCATACAGATTATATTTTGCCTATCAGTTCTTTTCAAAATATATTAAGCATTGAATAATGTTTTCGATGGATAGCACAATGACTTGTACACAATTTTATAACTTTAAAACACAATATTTTTTAAATAAACACGCTCCCCCTGTCGCTTGAACTATGCAACCATCATTCTATGTGAATTCTGAATTTAACTTTAATTACCATTAAATTACCTATTAGTGGAATACATTATGCGTACACCCAACTGGTTGATCACCTTCTATTGTTTTATTCTTTTAAGCAGCATCTATGTTGCCTTGCCTAATTTATTCTCGCAAGAACAAATTAAGAATTCAAAGTTCTTACCTAACACTCATGTAACACTTGGGCTCGACCTTCAAGGAGGATCTTCTCTTTTACTCGAAGTCGATGCCAAAACACTAAAGCGCGATCAACTGCATGGAATTTTGGGTAATGTGCGTAGAACCCTACGTGAAAAACAAATCCAAACAGCAAGTGTTCGTATCATCGAAGACAGCATAATCGTCATTCTTTCCGATCCCACACAAAATGAACAAGCCATCTCTGCTTTGAAAACATTGATTACTCCTATCAACAGTAGTTTTGGCACTATAATCCATGATATTGCCATCAGTGCCCAAAATGAAACTCTCCGTGTAGCATTAACTGAAGCTGGTGTTAAAGATCGTATCAGCAATGCTATCGAACAAAGCTTAGAAATCATTCGTAGACGTATTGATCAAGTGGGAGTTACCGAGCCAGCTATTCAAAAAGTGGGAATTAATCGTATTATGGTTCAATTGCCTGGTTTACAAGATCCAAAACAGCTACGCAATCTTTTAGGAACAACTGCCAAGATGAGCTTTCATCTTGTACCTTCAAACGTAGACATAAATAATCCACCTATAGGCGTTTCAATCCTTCCCGGATACACTGATGAAACACAACGCTACGCAATTTATGATCAGATCGCCTTAGATGGAAATGTACTTAAAGATGCCCGAGCAGGTTTTGACCCACAAATACCAGGACGTTCAATTATATCATTTACCATGAATTCCGCTGGATCGAAAATATTTGCAGATATAACACGACAAAACATTAACCGTCCCTTTGCAATCGTTCTTGATAATAAAGTTTTGACTGCTCCTACCATTAATGGTGTTATTCCCAATGGACAAGGTCAAATTACAGGAAATTTTGATCCCAAAGAGGCATCAACTTTAGCTGCCCTTCTCCGAGCCGGCTCTTTACCAGCACCGCTAACCGTAATTGAAGAGAGAACCGTAGGTCCAAATCTTGGTGCTGATGCTATCCAAATAGGTCTTTACACAGGCATTATAGGATTTTTTCTTGTTACAATTTTTATTTTTCTTCTATACAGAATTTGGGGTATAATTGCTAATATAGCTCTAATATTACACACTATTTTAACATTTGCTGCATTAAGCCTTCTTGGTGCTACACTTACACTACCAGGTATTGCTGGGATTATTTTAGGCATCGGTATCGCCGTTGATGCTAATATTCTAATTAATGAACGTATCCGTGAAGAAAGCAAAAAAGGTATCAGCGCTTTTGCTGCCTTAGATCGTGGATTTCAACAAGCTTTTGCAACCATTATAGATGCTAATGTTACTGCAATTATTGCAACTATCTTACTATTTTGGTTTGGAACGGGTCCTGTTCGCGGTTTTGCTGTAACAATGTTGCTTGGTATTATCATCTCTATGTTCACTAATGTTATCATAGTGCGCATTTTTATGATTTTTATAGTTCGTAAATGGAAAATAAAAACTCTGAATTTTCATTCTATATTCAATATTATTTCCCAAAATACAACTTTTCGCTTTATGAAGGCTCGCTTCATCGGAATTGGCGTATCAATTATTTTGTCTCTTGCTTCAGTTTTTCTATTCTTTAAACCTGGTTTGAATTTTGGAATTGATTTCATTGGCGGCAGTCAAATAAGTATTACCACAAAAGAACCAGCAAATTTAGCAGATCTGCGTTCAAAACTCTCTACTCTTAATATTGGTGAAATTACTCTGCAAAATATCGATAATATAAACACCGTTATGATCCGCATCCAAAAACAAAGTGGCGGTGAAGCACAACAAACTATTGCCATTGATAAGGTAAAAACAGCCGTACAAAACATCTATTCAAACGTTATATTTGATCAAATAGAAGTTGTTGGCCCTAAAATTTCAGGTGAACTTGCAACAGCTGCCTTTACCGCTGTTATTCTAGCAGCAATTGCCATGTCACTCTATATATGGCTGCGCTTCGAATGGTTCTTTGCACTCGGAGCAATTATTACACTCACGTTAGATACTACAAAAATGATTGGTTTTTTCGCTTTGTTTCAATTTGATTTCAATTTAACTGCTATTGCTGCTCTTTTGACGATTGTTGGTTATTCTATAAACGATAAAGTTGTTGTCTATGATCGAATGCGTGAAAATATGCGCCTTTATAAAAAAATGCCACTACGTGAACTGATTGATCTTTCCATTAACCAGGTTCTGATACGCTGTCTTTTTACATCAGCCACCACAGTTTTAGCTATGCTACCTATGGCAATATGGGGTGGAAGTGCTGTTTACAACTTCGCATGTCCTATGGTTTTTGGAATTATTATTGCAACGTCATCCTCAATCTTTATCGCAGCCCCTATTTTATTATTTTTAGGTACTTGGTGGCATGAACGAAATCATCGTACGAACGTTAAGCTAACATGAAAACGCCACTTAATTCAGTATGACATACTATTTCTTTGTTTTCATGCAAGAATTATTGTAGCCATTTAAACTAATTTATTTTTTTGTAAAAAGTCTTGAACAATCATGCTCCATGATACCCCACTTATTACAACTATCGTTTTAGGTTTATGTTTAGCATTTCTTTTGGGAATGATTGCTAACCGTTTACGCATCTCTCCATTAGTTGGATACTTGTTAGCTGGTGTTATTGTAGGACCCAATACAGGTGGATTTAAAATAGATTCCATGATTATTAATCAGCTCGCTGAAATTGGTATAATTTTATTAATGTTTGGTGTTGGATTACATTTTTCATTAAAAGATCTATTATCTGTAAAAGCAATTGCTATACCTGCTGCTATTGCACAAATGCTTTTTTCTACTTTTCTAGGTTTATGTCTTGGTCTCATTATGGGATGGGGAATAAGTGGTAGCTTAATCTTTGGTTTAGCTTTATCAATAGCAAGCACTGTTATAATGTTGCGTACTTTACAAGAACGCCACCTTATTGAAACAGAAAAAGGACGCATTGCTGTTGGTTGGTTGATTATTGAAGACTTGGCCATGGTTCTTATACTGGTTCTTATACCATCATTAGCAAATATCTTTGGCAACACAAAGAAAGAAACTATAGATCCTCTAGTTCAATGGTTAGACCTGAATATTTGGGGAATTTTTGGTCTCACTATCCTAAAAGTCATTGTATTTATTGTTCTTATGCTCGTTATTGGAAGGCGAATTATTCCATGGTTATTAAAAGTCAGTGCACAATCAGGATCACGTGAATTATTTCGTCTTAGCGTCTTTGCTATTGCATTAGGAGTTGCTTTTGGAGCAGCTCATTTATTTGGTGTTTCTCTGTCTCTTGGTGCTTTTTTTGCCGGTATGGTTATGAGTGAATCAGAGTTAAGCCATCGTGCAGCAGAAGAATCCTTACCTCTTAGAGATGCATTTTCTGTTCTTTTTTTTGTTTCTGTAGGTATGTTATTTGACCCAGGAAAAATATTGACAAATTTTTTCCCTCTCTTAGCAACACTATTAATTATTGTACTAGGAAAATCTGTTATTGCCTTTTTTATCATAAAAGCTTTTCGCTATTCTAATAAGACAGCTCTAACAATCTCTGCCAGTTTAGCCCAAATCGGAGAATTTTCTTTTATCCTTGCTGGCCTCAGTTTAAACTTTGGATTTCTAAATAATGACGCTCATGACTTAATCATTGGGAGCGCAATCCTTTCTATTTTACTCAATCCTTTTGTGTTCATTATCTGTGATAAAATTAAAAAATATCTGGAAAATCTTCCTATAAATTTACAGAATATGCAGACAATTATTGATATTGATTCGGAAGAATCTGAACAAGATTCTCTTCCAATCACATCAAAAATCAATCATATTGTTATTGTTGGTTACGGACGTGTTGGTAGATACATCGCATTATCTTTAATGAATAGAGGTGAATCTGTAATAGTAATAGAAGAATCAAAACGCCTTACCGATAAAGCTGTTGAAGATGGGATAGAAGCAATTTGCGGCAACATCATTAAACAGGAGATAATGGATGCTGCAAATGTTGGTGGTGCATGTAAAGTTGTTATTACAATGCGAAGCACTATTGAAGTGGGACAATGCATAACAAATATACGTGATATCAAAAAGGATATCATAATAATTGCTCATACGCTGTCTGATACAGAAGCATCCTATCTCACCGATTTGGGTGCAGATGTTGTAATAACTGATGATGATGAAGTTGCTAATGGTATTATTAAGCATATACTTGAACAGCAATCTTTATTTAATCCAAATAACTGTGCATTAAATTTAAAGAAAACATAAATAGAAAAAAATGGATAAAGAAGCGTGAAAACAAAGCAATTTATATGGCCATTTGTTGGTATTTTAACAATGCTAATATCTATCCGTATTCTTTATATAAAACTGTCTGCCATTTCTTTCAGTGATGTACTTGGGCGCTTGAGTGATTTAAGTACACATCATTGGCTGTTGGCATGTTTGTGCTCTTTTATAGCTTATGCTGCTCTTGCTGGATATGACAGAATTGCTTTGCAACATCTTGGTCATAAGATATCTTGGATTTTTATTGCTATATGTTCATTTACCACATATGCACTCTCGCACAATATTGGTGCTTCAGTTTTTTCTGGTGCAGTCGTACGCTATAGAGCCTATAAAATGAAAGGATTAAATGGAACAGAAATTGCAATATTGGTAGGCTTTTGCTCTTTTACTTTCGTGATAGGTACAATTTTACTTTCTGGTATTGTTTTAATTTTGAAGCCAGAAATTATTACTTTAATCAATGATAATATTCCTGAATGGCTTGGGACAACAATTGGCACAGTTTTACTTGGTTGTATAGCACTTTATACCTTTGGCAGCTGGCTTCAGTTAAAACCTCTACATTTAGGAAAAAAAATTCAACTTTCCTATCCAAGACTTAAAATTGTCATTCAACAACTTCTTATTAGTCCTATAGAACTTTTAGGTGCAGCTGGAATTATATACTCTGTCCTCCCACACAATGAAAATGTTCATTTTATTTTAGTACTTGGTGTTTTTCTTGCATCTTTTACCATAACTCTTCTTTCAAATGCTCCAGCTGGAGGAGTTGGTGTTCTTGAAGCCTTATTCATAACCGGTATGCCCAGCGTAGACCCAACCGATGTAATTGCGGCGCTTATCGTATTTAGGATACTTTATTTAGTTATACCATTTATTATATCATTATTTGTTGTAGCAATTTTTGAAATTCAGCAATATTGGAAGCGAACACGTAGCACATAACAAAATAAGAAGGTAGGGATTTACATTATTCTTTTTATGTTTGTAACCATTAGTAACAGCAATGTTGTCTAATTTTGTTTTACGTGTGATTCAACATATTTCCGCTGTATCTTTTTCTCAAAGTCTGAAAATTAGCCAGTTTAAAACTCATGCAGAAAAATTACTGTTTTCATAAATTACATGAATCGATTTCAAATTGAGTGTATAATGTGTTTTATTATACTTTCAAGCTACAGAATAAATAAAAGAAGCTTGTACGCTACTTAACGAAAACAATAATTTTAGAATAGTTGACTGATCTACTATTCCCGTAAATTTTTAATTTTTTGTGATAATCATTTTAACCCTTATCTTAAGAAGATGATCTATTTTTTTCCTGCAATACGAGTGGAGAAATAAGAATCTTAGATATATTTCGATGGTGCATTTCAATAACTTTAAAGCGTAAACCATCTGTTTCGAAGCTTTCACCTTCATTTGGCAAATGCCCAAAACGCCAAAGCATAAACCCCGCTAAAGTAGTATAGCGATCTGATTCATCAACAAGATTACGCTCAAGGTAACCACTTAAACGGCGTATATCAGCATATCCTTCAACAAGGAGACTTCCATCATCAAGTTTTTCTGCTACAACAGGCTCTTCATCATCATCAGGGAAATCACCTGCAATAGCCTCAAGAATATCCGTTGGTGTTGCAATTCCTTCAAACGATCCATGCTCATCAACAATAATTGCAAGCTGAATTGAAGAACGCCTTAGTTGTTCCATTAATCGTAAAACGCTTGTATTTTCATGAACAACTAGCGGTTCACGCATAGCTTTTTTCCAATTGATCTTTTTTCCCTCAGCCAAATTTAAAAGAAGATCCTTTGTCAAAGCAACCCCAACAAATTCATCCACTTTTTCACGTGCAAGAATTAAGCGGCTATGTTTAACTTGTTGTAATTCTTCACGCATTTCATTTTCATCACCATTCAAATCTAGCCATTCAATTTCATTACGTGGTGACATAATAGAACGAACAGGGCGATCAGCCAAATCAAGAACACCACGAATCATCTCTTTTTCTTCAGGTCGAAAAATCTCAGAAGCTGCAGCTCGTTCAGCAATAACATCTACGGTCTCACTAAGATTACCATCCTTTTTTCCACCACCCAAAAGCCTCAATACAGCATCAGCTGTTCGACTTCGTAAATCATTTGTTATAATCATCTTCTCACGATTACGGCGTCCAATTTGATTAAAAGCTTCAATAAGGACAGAAAAACCAATAGCCGCGTACAGATACCCTTTTGGAATATGAAAACCAAATCCTTCAACAATGAGTGTAAAGCCTATCATCATCAAAAAACCAAGACAAAGAATTACAATAGTAGGATGACGATTAATAAAACGCATAAGGAGACCAGATCCATACATCATCACACCCATAGCAGCGATTACGGCTATATACATAACGGCTGCCTGCTCCTTAGCAATCATACCTGTTGCAGTAATAATACTATCAAGCGAAAATACAGCATCAAGCACAACGATTTGAACGATGACCTGCCAAAAAACAGCATATGTAACATCTGTTTCTCTTTCATGTATCTCACCTTCTAATCTTTCATGTAATTCTAATGTTCCTTTTGCCAGCAAAAAAGCTCCCCCACCAATCAAAATGAAACTATGCCAACTAAACGCAAAAGATGAAATTGAAAGAATTACTGTATCAAGACTCATCACCCAACCAATAACGGTAAGAAGGAAAAGTCGCATAACTAATGCTAAAACTAAACCTATCAAGCGCGCACTGTTGCGCAAATGCAGTGGTAATTTTTCTGCTAAAATAGCAATAAAGACAAGATTGTCTATTCCCAAAACAATTTCGAGAAAAATTAAAGTAACTAGGCCAAACCACGCATTAGGATCAATGATCCATTCCATCATAGCTCACCCTTGAACAAAGTCTTCAAAAGCTTAAATGCACGCAATTCACAAAACAAATCCATGAGCCTTAATCTACACAATTGACTGATAACATTAAATGCAAATGGATTTAATCTCAAAATAATAGACTGAAAAAAATCGCCTAAATGCAAATAATCATTGATGAAATTCATAAAACAAAATAGCAGCTCATACCGTCTGCAACCATAAGAAGGTTCCCCTAAGTTTTGTTCGGGCATTATGCTCGGTGATCCTCCAACTACAATACCACATAATAATTACAATATTTATTTATAGAGGTCACTATAATGGTTCTATTTTTGTATAAGATCAAGGGGTAACAGCATATTTAATTATACACCTTAGGTTAACCATGGCTGTTATTGTTCCCATATGAAAAAATAACAAAATCACCTAGACATCCTTTCTTCAGAACGCTATAGAATCTCTTATTCTAATCGTTTTAAATGAGTATGGGTGATTAGCTCAGTCGGTAGAGCAGCTGACTCTTAATCAGCGGGTCGCGGGTTCGATTCCCTCATCACCCACCAATCCTTAATTTTCAATAAGTTAATCGTCGCAGCTTACCACCTTTATAGCTTACCACCTCGTTTTGCACAAATTTATTTTTTTCAAAGTGCTTTTAAGAGGTTCTAAAAGGATCTTCAATAACTTTTCAAAGAGTCTTCAAACCCTCTAAAATGAAGATTATTTTCTTTTCCTCACAAGCATTATTTGAACAAATTTAATTTTCCGATTCTTCCTTTCTCTTTTCTGGGGCTTCTAAGATAATTTCTATGGTATAGCCGCTGGCTTTCTCATAATAATGGATCACCGTTGAGGCTTTCCATGGTTCATTCATTTCTTCACAAAACTCTCGTAACAAAAGAGGCTAGCCAGCCATAATTTCCGGTCGACCTTCTAATGTCAAAGAACCACTTCCTATGGCACAACACATCCTATCCCCTTCTGAGGCTGCTACCGCTAAAGCCTCCTCTAAAAATAACAGGCAGTAATTAGAGGCATAAATCAATATAATTATTTAATCAAAAATTATATTGATTTTTATATAATTTTTAGGCACGTTCAGAAATAGAATAAAAAACAAAATTAGCAAAACGCTTTCGCGAAGTGCGACGCATCCTTGGTTTTACAAAGCGTAAGCAATTTGCAAAGAATTTTGGTATAACCGCTAGATCTATAAGAACTTATTAAACCGGTATAAGTGAACCAACAACCTCTTCTCTCTCTAAATATTAAAAGATATGCGGTGTTTCATTAAACTAGCTTATGACTGGCAATGATGAAATTTTCACAGACATAGCTAAAGCAGTAGGTTTTAAATCACAAACTATCCCTTATAGCCTTATGAAAAAGCTTGATTGCATAGCTTATACGACCTAATGCTCCTCTAAAAGAAAAACTTATAGAAAATCTTTTCTGCTCTTTTAATAAAATACGCATTTAACGATAAAAATACACATAAAAACAATAAATTATCACTTGTTTTTAACGAATCTTACTTTTTCCCACTTACTACAAAACATAGTGTCAAACTACAATTATTTCTAAACTGTTACAGAACAAGAAAAATATTAAACTTATATCTTAACTCTATCTTATAACTCTTTTTTTCTGCAGTATAATATACTTATCAGTATCAAAAAAATCTTACAAAAACTGCAAAAAGATCATTGCTGGAATAGCAAAAATAAAATAGATAAAGTAATAAGTTAATTATAGATCTTTATAAAATTAATTAAAAATGATAACGCAATCCACCAGAAAAATTAATCCCTGAGAAACCAGCTTGTGTAAGCTTATGCTTGTAGATAAAATCACTCTGAATTGTAATTTTGGGAGATAATTGTGAATGGACACCAAACCCAATCTCTAAAGAAGAACCAAAAGAACCTAACTGAAAAGGATCTTTAAAATGCGCAAATTGTTTTCCTTCGAAACTATGAGCAAAATGCAAATTACCATAAAAAGAAACCGTGCGATTCTTATCCAATCGAACAAAAGTTTTTGTTAAACTCCCACCAACACGCATCATCCATTTATCAGGATTTCCTATCTCAATATCCAAACCATCAATATCACGTTCCTTATTAAACCGAAGATATTGGTAAATAGACTGAATCTGCGGATCAAAAACAAGACCTTCATACCTAGTCATAAATGTTTTACCAATAGTCAATGAAGAGCTGAAAGAGCTTCCTTTTAATGTTGCGACCTTTCCTTTAGCAGAAGTTAGGATATCACCTCTAAACAAACCATAAGATAAAAGACCATCCACATAAACCCCCACATCATGTTTCATGCTACCATATGCTGTAACTAACCATCTATCTAACGTACTTTTTTGACTTTTTTCAACATTCTGAGGAGACAAAGAAAATTTTCCATAAATCCCCATAACTCCAAAGGATGTGTGCTCAGCTGTACTTAATAAAATATCTGCCTTAATAGCGCTATAATCTAGATTTCCTCCATAACCATATTCAAGTGCAGACAAATTTGAAGAATAACGGTAATTACCGCTATAACCACGTAAAAATAAAGAAGGTGATTCATTTATTTTTAACAATTTACTGGAAACAGTTCTTATCATAGTTAATTGATTGTTTTGATTACTGATATCCAATAAACCAACTTGAAACAAAGAATTTGGCAATAACAAATAAGTTGGAACCTGTGGCACAACGGCCATTGTTCTTGATTCAGTGTGAGAAGAAGAATCAGATGCAGATAAAATTAACCCGTCTGGAGTAGATAGAGTGGGATGAGCACGTTTATTCTCGAGTCGAAAATCCCAAAAATCTTCATTACCTTCAACTAACCTTTGGCTGGTGCGTGAACGACCAAGAGAAGAACTTGGACCATATGCACGGAGATAATATTGATAAGGTAAACCATCCAATGCAATATAACCGCCACTCAGCTGAAAAGAATCCTCCTCTGCTTTTCCAGAAACCTGAATAATTGAAATGTCTTGAGCATTTTTACCATTCACTATTTTTTCTTGATTTCCTACGATAATTTGCACATGCACTGTGCTTCTCCCTGAAACATCACCATGAATCAAAAGCCTATCAGTTCTCTGATGATCAAGAGAACCATCACTATTGATATACGTATTAAGATAAAGACGCGCATTACCTTGCGCATTATAAACTTCACCTGATCCATTTCCAATACGGAGCACTTGATATTCATGAGATGTTGGATCTTCAAAAGCAATAGCACTATCAGAAAGCTTTACAAAAGAAACAGATGAATTTACACGATCAAAGTCTTGCAAATTTCTTTTTTTTCTTTTTGTTAGAAGCCACTGTGAATCCTCTGTTAAATAAAGTTCAGCAGTGGAATTACCAGAAATACGAGCACCTCCTGTAAGTGAAGAGGAATTAACTAAAAGCGTTATAGAAGATCCTCTCTCAGACGTTAACAATAAATCACCAGAGATTGTCGTACCTTTGAATGCTGCAATATAACCGCTACTTTTGCTGCTATGAATAGCTGTACCATCTAATACTTCAAAGGCTGTCCTTTTTAACACAACAATTCCTTGCTCGTACTCGTTATTTCCTCTCTTCATATCCAAGTGTATACCATAATTGTCACCGGTAACTGTAATTTTTGAATCTTCAATATTAACATGAGAAACTAAAATATTCTCTTCTGTTCCAGTATTTGATGGCGCGTTAGCATCAAGTCCAATCCATAAACCACGAACATTAGACGCAACAACGCTGCTGTTCTTTAAATTGATAGAACCATATTGATTTATATTTAAAACTGCATGAGAAATTCTATCTTCTTCATCTCTCGTTTTCTTATTTTTTGCAGTAACGATAATCCCATCTAAAGTTGCATTTCCTTTAGTACTAACATAGAGTGCAGCAGCATTTGTCGTATCAATTGCCCCATACAACATATTAATATCCGCACCAATTGCGCTAAAAATAGCTGTTCCTTTATTGGTTTCCTGAGCGTCTACCTTAATTGTCGCTCCCTTTAAAATAACAGATGTTCCTTTATTTTCTGCATAAACACCTACTTTTGTCGCTCCAATTATTCCACGATTTATCTCAATCTCTCCACCATTAGCCTTCAAGCCAACTGGAACATCCTTAAAGGTTGAATCGTATAAAACAACTTTTCCGCCCTTTGATACAAATACACCATTGCCGCTTTTAACTACGCCATTGGTATCTTTATTACTTGCATCATTCGTACCTTTCACTTGAATGCGCATAGCTTGGATAACTGTACCTGACTCCTGCGCCATTATAGCAGCAGGCAGCATAAAAGATCCATTTCCCTTTTTTTCTTCTTCTAAAAATTCAATGATGTTGTATACTTTATCAGAAATTACATGCTTCTTACGATCATTACATCTATAAGACAATTTGTCTTCTTTACATGAGAATAATATGGGTGATTTAGAATCAGAACCTGCCTCAACATCTGCATTCGATAAAAAAGAAAACATAGCTGCTGTAAAAACGCATGAATGTAAGTGATTTCTAGATATTTTAACTATCATTCCTTCTGAAACTTTCTTTTTTCAACAAAAAATTATAATATAAAACACGATAGGTATAAAACCTATAATACATTTTGATTAAGCTACCATAAAAAGTGAAAAAATTATGATCTATGATTATGATCGTGCAAAAAATTAGCATAAAATACAATTCAAGTGATATAGCAAGATTTGTTTCAGATAAAATATACCATAAAGAGAAACAAGATTTTTTTAAGTATGATAAAATACGGATTAAATTCTAACGATAAACATAATAGAATAATTTAATGTTCTATTTTTATAATCTATTATGGATTTTATATTTTAAAGAAAATGATTCGAAGTCGTGCGATAATTCGAAGTCGTGCGATAAATAGAAACTTACCCAATAAAACAAAATACCTGAATCTTACGGTATCTTATAATAATTCATCGACTTTATCTAAATCTGGTGATCCCGACAGGATTCGAACCTGTGACCCACGGCTTAGAAGGCCGTTGCTCTATCCAGCTGAGCTACGGGACCAATTTATCATTTTCTTAATTCAAAACGGCATAATCACTAATGTGTCCAAGATTGTTGCCTATCGCAACGAAAATTATCGGAATAAGAAATAGAGCGACGAATTTGCTTAGATGATTTTTCTACGCGATAAGGGATAGCATTCCTGACTGCGAAAGCAACGGCCTCTTCCTTCATATTAAACCGAATTTTTACCTGATTATTCATATCAGATGTTGCCGTGTATTTCATGAGAGGCTCAAGCATTTTTGCTCGCGCTGGCTCATACTGCAAAATCCAAAAACCAGTATTTCTTTTACCTGACTGCATAGCTGTTTTCGCAGGACTATAAATACGTGCAATCATGATAATTTTCCTTCAAACTACACAAAGTATTTGATGACAATTAATTTACCATCCCCACTCAATTGAGCTACTATCCTATACATACAAACGTGGTCGGAGCGATAGGATTCGAACCTACGACCCCCTGATCCCAAATCAGGTGCGCTACCAAGCTGCGCTACGCTCCGCCATTTTTACTTATCCAATGCACATCTCCTAAAATTTTAGTAACAGAAGTGCAAGAGTAAAACACATTTTTTTTTAAATTTTGTTCTATTTTTTTATAAATAATAACTTTTATGTTAAGCAATACGTTGTTGATGGAGATTAAAAAGTGATATCCACAAAAGAAAAAATTCTCTCCCTATAACAGGGCTAATTAATTTTTATATAAAAATACACAATTATTAATACTATTTTTAGAATAGCTTCAATTACCTTCAGCAATATGCAACTTTAGAATCAAAATAGTTTAATAATAATAAAAAATTGATTTAAAATCTCTACTTCTTTATTCTTTTATCCAGCTCTTATCAAAAATTTTATACTTTTACACAAAGATAAGTACATAAATTAGAAAAAAGTATTTAATGAATTTCCATATTCAAAACTTCACCAACAACAGCACGTGTGATTTTGCTTTTTCTTTGTAATGCTAGCTGATCAATAGAATCAATAATACGCTTCAACGAAAATAAAGAACGCTCACAACGATTTATAAGATAGTAAATGATATCTGGATGAACAGTAATTTGCTTGTCAGAAAAAAGCTTAAAAGCAACAGCTGTCAACAACGCATCATCAGGTTGATCAATTGTAACCAACATAACAGAATTAAGACGACTCCTTAAATCATTTAACTGTATATTCCAACTAGAAGGTACTGTACGTGCAGTGATTAGTAAAGTAGATTGACACGCATTAAGATTTGCTTGCTTAATACTATTAATAAAATGAAAAAGGTCAATTTCACTAATTTTACCAGCGTCAATATCCTCAATTAAAAACGATTTTCCTGAAGAAGCCACAGCAATAGCTTGATTAATTTTATTACGATGAATAATTAAAGCGTCAGCTTTCTGTGCCCATACATTAGAAAAATGAGTTTTTCCGGATCCTTCTTTTCCAACCAAAACTGCGACAGGCAGAATCCAGTTTGGCCAATGGTCAATTAGCTTAAAAGCCATACGATTGCTTTCTGTAATGATTAAATCATCAAATTGAAAAGCAGACTTGTAAGAAAAATTTAAAGGTAACTGCATTTCACGCTCATTCATGTCAGCGGCTCCGAATTTCCACTTCGAGAATACATTTGAGAATTAAGATAAGTATGAAGGGCAAAACGAACCAAAACACCAACAACCGCAGCAGCAGGAACTGCAACAAGCATGCCAGTGAAACCAAATAACGAAGAAAAAGCAAAAAGCGCAAACATCAACCACACTGGGTGAAGCCCTACTGACGAGCCTACAAGTTTAGGTTGAAGAATATAACCTTCAATAAATTGTCCTATAAAAAAGATAGTTATAATGACAATAATCCAACCCCAATTATCTGGGTAGAACTGAACCCATGCTACACCAACAGATAGAACAAAACCACTCATTGCGCCGATATAAGGAATAAAACTTATAAGACCAACCAACACACCAATTAAAAGACTGAAATTGAGTCCTGTGATAGTAAGACAAATAGTATAATATCCTCCCAATATTAAACAAACTGTTCCTTGTCCACGAACAAAGCCAGCAACAGCTCTATCCATTTCATGAAAAATACCACGGACAGTTTTAAGATGATCTCGTGGTATCCACGAATCAACTGCTGACACCATACGTGGCCAATCTAGTAACATATAAAATGCCACCACAGGTGCTACTATAAATAGACTAACTATGTTAACTATAGATTTTCCCGATTTCAAAAGTGAATTCAAAAGAGATCTAATGAAATCAGATCCCTGTCCTAAAAGCCCTGTTATATTAGTCTGCAATTCACTTGGGTCACTACCAAAATATCGCCTTACCCAATCAAAATCATGCTTACTAAAAAAAACCTGAATACGATGAATATAAATTGGCAAACCATCACTCATAAATTGCTGGATTTGACCACTAATAACAGGAATCAAGATTATTAAGGCAGCAACAAAAACAACAATAATAAACAAAGTAATCAGAATAGTACCAAAAACACGACGAATACCAATTTTTTCAAGAAATTGAACAATTGGATTAAGAAAGTAAGCTAATACAATCCCTGCAACAAAAGGAAGTAAAATTGATCCAAAGACGAACATAAAAAGAATGAAAAAAACCAATGTACTCAACCAAAACAAAATTTGCTTTTTCATATTCATATTGTTTGGTAGTGATACTTGAGCATAAGCTGTGTAACAACTATGAGCTCTACCCCCAGTAATGTTTTCTTGTGCCATCTGCAAAGCAGAATTATCGTGATTATCCGGTATCTTACTCATAAACATTCCAAAAAAATTCTTATAAAAGATTATAAACTTATTTTACACGGGTCAAGTAAAGTCACTAATTTCTTAAACGCTAAATACCAATATATCTTGCAGAGATAACTTTACCATGGCATTGCATAATATAATAATCTGATTTTCCATAAGGAAAGCTTAAATGAGCGATAACGATAAAAATCTAACGAATGATAAATCTAATAATGGTCTTACCTACACAAAAGCCGGTGTAAATATCGATATGGGTAATGCCATGGTAAAAAAAATTAAACCCTACATACGCTTAACAAAACGAGCGGGTACAAATGCAGAAATTGGTGGCTTTGGTGGCTTGTTTGATTTAAAGGCAACAGGCTTCACAGATCCTATCCTCGTAGCTGCCAATGATGGTGTAGGAACAAAATTAAAAATTGCTATTGAAATGGGTGTACACGATACTGTCGGTATTGATCTCGTAGCCATGTGTGTCAATGATTTACTTGTACAAGGTGCTGAACCTCTCTTCTTTCTTGATTATTTTGCGACCGGAAAACTTGATCCTGAACAAGGTGCTACAATAATTTCAGGTATTGCGGCTGGATGTCAGCAAGCAGGAGCTGCTCTCATTGGAGGAGAAACTGCAGAAATGCCTGATATGTATGCGAAAGGAGACTATGACTTGGCAGGATTTGCCGTAGGAGCTGTCGAACGTAACGCACTATTACCGTCACAAAACATTATGGAAGGTGATATTATTTTAGGTCTTAGCTCATCCGGAGTGCATTCCAACGGCTTTTCGCTAGTTAGACATATTATCCAACAAAGTGGCCTAAAATTAGAAGATCCAGCCCCTTTTAATCCCCAAATTAGCCTTGGCACAACACTTCTCACACCAACACGCATTTACGTAAAATCACTCCTATCAGTTATACGAAATTATGAAGGAATCAAAGCTTTAGCTCATATCACAGGCGGAGGTTTTCTCGAAAATATTCCACGCGTACTGCCAGCAACTCTTTGCGCTGAAATCAATCTGTCTGCTATTAATGTTCCATCGGTCTTTTCATGGATCGCTGAACAAGGTAAAATAGAGGAAATAGAAATGTTACGAACATTTAATTGCGGTATTGGTATGGTCATTATCGTAGCACAAAATGCAGTAAAAACGATTACAGAAGAACTTAAAAAACAAGGAGAAACCGTTACTTTGCTGGGTATTTTAACAAAACACCAAAATAAGAAAATTTTTTGTAAAGGAACACTTCATTTATGAAAAAACAAATTGTTGTCTTTATCTCTGGCAATGGATCTAATATGTTAGCCCTTGCTGAAAAAAGCAAACAAGAAACATATCCAGCTAAGATCGCTGCTGTTATTTGTGACAACCCTCATGCTGCTGGCATTGAAAAAGCACGTAACTTTCATTTGCCTGTTCATATTATTGATCACAAAAGTTATCCAACTAGAAAAGCACATGAAGAATCTATCTTTCGAGTTTTAGATCAATATCAGCCAGACATTATTTGCTTTGCGGGTTATATGCGACTCGTTTCAGCGCACTTTATAAAACCATATGAAGGACGAATTTTAAACATTCATCCTTCCCTTCTACCATCATTTAAAGGTTTGAAAACTCATGAAAGAGTTTTACAAGCAGGTGTTAAAATTACTGGTTGCACTGTTCACCTGGTTACGGAAGACATGGATGCAGGAACAATTATTGCCCAAGCAGCAGTTCCAGTATGCACAAACGATACCATTGATAGCTTAACACAAAGAGTTCTTAAAATTGAACACAAGCTCTACCCGCAGGCTTTAAAAGCCTTCATTGAAGGAAACGATAAAATGACAAATGCTCAACAACAACTTCTATCCTTTTGAGTACATTAACTTGCTCGTTACAAAATTATACCTTAATTTAATTACTAAAAATACATATTTTAAACTGTAATTATATTTAATTTAATGTTAGATTTACTATTTTAAGAAAATTTTATACACAAAATCTACAATAATTTATTTTTTCGCTATGAGTATTAAAATGATTATTAGCTACTGTTTTATTATAATGACATGTATATTTAAAAAATAAAAATAATGCATCATTTTTCTCTTTTTACTGTGCAAGCATTTTTTTGACCTCTATAGCCAACTGTTTAAGTGTAAATGGTTTAGATAAAAAACCAAATGAAGCATTTTGCGGAAGATTTTTGGTGAAATTATCTTTTGTATATCCAGAAATAAAAATAAATTTGATGTCAGGATAATTTTGGCGCACTTCCTTAAATAAAGTTGGCCCATCCATTTCTGGCATCACCACATCGGAAACAATAATATCAATAGCGCCCTTATTTTCTTCAAGAATAGCGAGTGCATCCATCCCGCTTGCCGCTTCTAAAACATTATATCCTCTCATTTTGAGCGCTCTTACTCCACCTATTCTTACAGAATCTTCATCCTCAACTAATAAAACAGTTGCGGATCCTGTTAAGTCTGCACTTTTGTCTTCTTCATTTTTTCTTTCCTTATCTACTTTTTGAATTTGCCAAGAAATCTTATCACCAGTCTCAGATATGCAACGAGGAAGAAAAATATGAAATTTTGCACCCTCCTCTTCTCGGCTATCACAATAAATATAACCACCTGTCTGTTTTATAATCCCATAAACCATTGATAAACCAAGTCCGGTTCCTTTTCCGACTTCTTTTGTTGTAAAAAATGGCTCAAATATTTTTTCTTGGATAGAAGGTGATATCCCAGTTCCTGTATCTGAAATAGTTAACTGCACATATTCACCAATCGCAAAATCAAAATTATCCAATTCGGCACTTTGTTGTTTTGTAATATTGTTGGTTGCAATCGTGATAGTACCTCCTTTTGGCATAGCATCACGTGCATTAATAACCAAATTCATAATGACACGCTGAAAAGATGCTTGATCGACCTCAACGCTCCATAAATCTCTACCATGAATAATTTTTAACTGAATACTGGTACCCAAAAGGGGTAAAATAAGATTACGAATGTCTGATAAAAATTCGGTAAAATCAACTTTTTCAGGTCGAAGTGTTTGCTTTCTAGAAAACGCTAACAATTGCTGTACAAGTGCCGCTGCACGATTAGCATTATTTTTGATATTGATAAGATCAGCATATGCTGGATCAGAACTACGATGTGTATTTAAAAGAAGGTCACACGACATCACAATTGCTGTTAAAACATTATTAAAATCATGAGCAATACCACCAGCTAATTGCCCAACAGCCTGCATTTTTTGGCTTTGCACCATTTTATCTTCAAGCGTTTTTTGTTCTGTTATTTCTGTAACAGATACAATGACCCAATTTTGTAATTCATCAATATGATATGATGCTGCAGGAACAATATGAAGACGTAAATGACGTTCTTTATTATTTTCTAAAACTGTTTCTATTAAAACTGAACAATCTTTATTTGTCGCAATCTTCTGAAATGCGTGCTCTAGCTGCGCACTATCATACTGAGATATAATATCATAAAGTTTAGTATTTTTGCCCGTATATCCCATCAACAAAGAAAAAGGGCGATTACTGTAAACTAATTGTCCTTTTTGATTTACCACTGCTATTGCAAAAGGACTTACATCGAAATATTCTACTAGTGCACTTTGTAATTTTGGTTGAAATTCATCATTTTTCTTTTGTCTCTGCTGTGGTATCATTATGATGCGGTAGACGATTTCATTCTCCGAAAGAGAAGAAGAACACATAAAGCAATTCAATATTTTCTCGCTGCCATCCTCTGAACTTACACGTAATGAAAATGTATAAGGCATAGAATAACCCAAATGTTGGTATTTATGACTTTGTAAACAAATATCACTCCACGCACTATTGTTTTCACTGCTACAAAATAGCTGATCAAAATTATATTGACCAACAGTAAAATTCACCAAACCAATAGAAAACCATTCAGCAAAAAATGCATTTGCATAAAGAATTATTCCGTGTGCATTAACAGATAAAAAACCAACAGAAGTTTGCTCTAAGTGATCAACAGCCTCTTGAAAAGAAGAAAAAAAAGATTCACGACAATTCTGCAAATGCGAAACATCCGTGATGCGCCAGAGCAAAAATTTTTTTCTTCGCTTTGTTATCGGTTGAATGAAAATATTGTACCAAACAGGACCTCTTTGTGTAGAATGGTTAAAAATTGGCTGCTCCGTTCTTAACTCTTCCTGCGTCGTACGATTGCTACATGCAGCAACTTTTAATCGATACGAAAGACTACCAGATCCAGAAAGATCTGCAATAACCGCATAACAAGATGCATCAGGCCTATATGTAATAATTTTTCGATAACTGTGATTAGAATAATAAACACAACCTGATAGGTCTGATACTATAAACACCTCATCAGCATCATTAAAAATGCTCAAATCAAAATCTTCATGCAAATATTCTGTCTTGTAGCTTATCTTGCCCATTATTATCAAAATAAGCGTAACAAAACCTATAACTGCAAAAGCTAAAAAAAATACCAACGCAGCTTTATAAAAATAGCTCTTCGGATAAAAAAAACCTAAAAACCCCACAATAAACAAAAAAGCTATTACAAAAACAAAACAAAAAACTACAACTATCCAATGTACGGAAGTAGACGATGATTTTTCAATATTATCAAAACCTTTGTCCATTTCTATTTACCTTAGTTAAGGGCATTTATTATGCTAAAAATTATCTTTATGATCGATATTATACAGTGTACATCATGATAATACCTATCCAATTAAAATCACTTAATATTTAAAAAATCATGTTTTAACCACATTTTATAGTACAGATGACCATGTTGAAGTATATTTACAAACCTATATAAATAGAAAATAATACTTTAATCATGAAAATGGAAAAATAACATGCATGCATGGTTATCAAATCAGATAGGCGCATTCACAGAAAGCATAACCGTAGGTTTTATGCTTTTTGTGGTGATAATTGTGATTAGTGCTATGGTCATTATGTTTTTACGCCATTTTAACAAAAGAGACTTCAATACCCATAAAAAAAATCCAATACAAAGACTTACTATATGTGATGCAATAAAAATTGATTGTGCACGTCGTCTTATTTTGGTACGTTGCGATGATACAGAGCATTTAATTCTAATTGGTGGATCAACAGATTGCGTTGTGAAATCCAATGTGGTTGGTTCTCCTCAAAGTATTTACCAACAAAAGAAAAATACACAACCAGCATCAACAATACTAGAAACTCACCAAGATCATGATCTGACAGAAAAAAGTTCTTTTTCTACGTGTAAGATGGAGCATGCGCAGGAAAACATTCCAATTTCTTTTGTGGATAATGGACATTTGAAAGACTCGGCAATTATTGCAGAAATTGAAGGAAGACAAGAACCATCCTTATTCGTTCCTTCCCCAAAAAAATAAAATAATAATCCTGATATGTTGAATATTTGGTTTATTTTCTATCACGACCAATCAATCATCACGGTAAACCTTTTCCCGTCGTTCATGACGCTCTTGCGCCTCCAATGACAGCACCGCTATCGGCCTAGCTTCAAGACGTTTTATACTAATAGGTTCACCAGTTTCTTCACAAAATCCGTAAGTACCATTATCAATGCGTTCCAAAGCAGCATCTATCTTTGAAATAAGCTTTCTTTGACGATCACGAGCACGTAATTCAATTGTACGGTCAGTCTCACAGGACGCTCTATCGGTAAAATCAGGTTGACCAGCACTCTCTTCTTGCAAATTATCTAAAGTTTCACGAGCTTCTTTTAATATATCATTCTTCCAAGAAATCAATTTAGCGCGAAAATATGCTTTTTGCCGTTCATTCATAAAAGGTTCATCTTCACTAGGACGATATTGACCACCAACCTTTTTTTTCATGCCATAAACCTCCATATATGGTATGTGTGGCCTATATATTTTGTAATACCAATCAACACAAGTGTGAAATGCTTTTTTTTATAGCAACATACCAACAAGTTTTTTATAAAATATATCATTTTATGTTTGCTCTAATCAGAACAGCAATATGATATGATAAGCCATTCTTAATTGTGCTTATAAGCCCACAAAACAAAAATAGGATATAGATAGCATTTTTCTATGCTAACGACTTATTACAATACCTTAACAGATAAAATGAAGTATATTGCGCGCTTATCTCATTAAACTAAATAACAATAACTAAAAAATGCCTTCTAACAAAACAGTTATTTTCCAAAAAGATTGACACAAGATTTTATTTTGCACAAACTGGTTGTTTTTAGAATTATCTCAAATTAGATTAAGTAAGAAGTATTGCAAAATTATGTAATAAAAAATAATTAGGTTATTATTGTATTTCTTTTTTTGATACCATCAATTATCATAATTACACTAACCACTTGTACAATGCCTCATCATATCTTTATAAAATAATAATACGTTGAAGTTATGTATATTAATGTACAATGTGATTTGATACACCTTTCATATACAATTTCTAAAATCTCAAGTAAAATTTCAATTCTATATATAGCTCCATTCTCTGATATTCTACACATATGATATTTGAACATGTAGAACTGCATGCTAAAAAAACAACTAAGGAGATCTTAATGCCTCATTCTTATTTCATTGCACCTTCACTATTGGCTTCTGATTTTTCTAAACTTGGCCAAGAAGTATTGGATGTTGTCGATGCTGGTGCAGACTGGATTCACTTTGATGTTATGGATGGCCATTTTGTTCCTAATATCACTTTTGGGCCTGATGTAATTAAATCTCTACGCCCGTTAACAAAAACAATATTTGACGTTCATTTGATGATTACACCAGTGGATCCTTATCTTGAAGCGTTCGCAAAAGCTGGATCAGACATCATAACTATTCATGCGGAAGCAAGTCCTCATCTTCATCGTTCTATACAAAAAATAAAAGCTATGGGAAAAAAAGCAGGAATCGCAATTAATCCAGGAACATCAGAACATATTCTTGAATATTTGCTTGATCAATTAGATCTTATCTTAGTAATGACTGTCAATCCTGGTTTTGGTGGACAAAATTTTATCATAGAAATGCAAAACAAAATTAAACGAATTAAAAACATGATTGTTAACCGTCCCATTGATCTTGAAGTAGACGGCGGTATCACTACAAATACAATTGGAATAACTGCAAAAACTGGTGCAAATGTATTTGTAGCAGGCTCTGCAATTTATAAAAATGGACACAAAGACCTTTACAAAACGCGTATTAATGCATTGCGCCAAGCTGCAATTCTCTCGCAATAACACAATCACCATAAGGAAAAAGTCATGATAACACGTTATTCCCGCTCTGAAATGGCGGCAATTTGGTCAGCAGAAACGAAATACCGTATTTGGTTTGAAATTGAAGCACATGCCTGTGATGCACTAGCCCAGTTGGGTATTATTCCAAAAGAAGCAGCAAAAATAATTTGGGAAAAAGGAACGGCAGCCAAATTTGATATCAATCGTATCAATGAAATTGAAGAAATAACCAAGCATGATGTTATAGCATTTCTTACCCACTTAGCCGAATTCATTGGGCCAGAAGCTCGTTTTGTTCACCAAGGTATGACATCATCAGATATTTTAGATACAACACTTAATATTCAATTGATGCGTGCCAGCAATATTCTTTTAAAAGATATAGAAAAACTTCTTGAAGCATTAAAAAAACGTGCTTTTGAACATAAAGAAACAATCACCATTGGACGCAGTCATGGCATTCATGCTGAACCAACAACGTTTGGTATTAAATTTGCTCTCGCATACGCTGAATTTTCCCGCTGTCACAAACGTCTTCTTGCAGCACGCGAAGAAATTTCTACTTGTGCCATCTCAGGAGCAGTAGGAACCTTTGCAAACATTGATCCACGAGTTGAAGAACATGTAGCAAAAGCTTTAGGTATGCGCATAGAACCCATTTCTACCCAAGTTATACCACGAGATCGTCACGCAATGTTTTTTGCAACGCTTGGTGTTATTGCCTCATCAATTGAACGATTATCTATAGAAATACGCCATCTGCAACGAACAGAAATTCTTGAAGTAGAAGAGTATTTTTCACCTGGACAAAAAGGATCATCTGCTATGCCTCATAAACGAAATCCAGTTTTAACAGAAAATTTAACTGGATTAGCACGTATGGTACGTGCATTTTCGCTTCCTTCTATGGAAAATGTAGCACTGTGGCATGAACGTGATATTTCTCATTCATCTGTTGAGCGTTATATCGCTCCTGATGCTACGATTACACTTGATTTTTCTCTTGATAGACTGACATCTGTCATTAAAAATTTAATTATCTATCCAGAAAACATGCAAAAAAATCTTAATAAATTTCGTGGTCTTGTGCATTCACAACGTGTACTTTTAGCACTCACTCAAGCCGGAATTAGTCGTGAAGATTCTTATAGAATTGTCCAAAGAAACGCGATGAAAGTTTGGGAACAAGGAAAGGATTTTTTAGAGGAATTGCTCAAAGATAAAGATGTTACAAAAGCTTTAACTGAGACAGAACTTCGTGAAAAATTTGACCTTTCTTATCATACAAAACATGTCGACACGATTTTTAAACGAGTCTTCGAATAGCAACAAAATTTTCTATAAATGAAGAAATATATTGTCTTTCACCTACGATACAAAAGCTCACCATTGCACTCCAAATTTTATTGTAATGAAGGAAACAATTAATGAAAGTAAATCAACTCGATATTCTTATGATTCCTGACCATCAAGGATATAGTTCTGATCATTGGCAAACACGCTGGGGGAAAAAATTATCCACAGCTCGCCATATTCAACAAAATCATCAATCACATTTTAATGGTGAAAAATGGATTAATGAAATTAAAATTGCTATTGCACAATCTCAAAAACCCGTTGTTATTATTGCTCATTCATTAGGAGTCCCAGCAGCACTTCATGCAACTATACAAAGCACAAAAAAAATTTGTGGTGCTTTTCTTGTTGCCCCTCCAAACATAAACAATGAAGAGATATGCCCTAAATACTTTGAAACATTTAGCTCATACCACCGTAAAAAATTTCCCTTCCCATCCGTGGTAATAGCCAGCCGTAACGATAGATTTTGCCCATTTTCAATCGCAGAAAATCTTGCCTATGATTGGGGAGCACTCTTTATTGATGCTGGGCAATCTGGACACATTGATGTAGAATCTGGACATGGACCTTGGCCTGAAGGACTTATGGTTCTTTCCCATTTTCTTGCAAAGCTTTGATTTAGTTAAAGGTGATCTTTTTAATTCTAGCACAACATGTAACCTTGTTCCTTTTAGATAAAATACAAATAATAAAAATTCTTAAGAAGTATCGTAGCAATTATTGAGAATTTGTATCAATTAGGATAGTATTGCTTATCAATATTATTTAAGACCTCTCAAAAAATAGAGAATTACAATGAATCGTCGCCACCGTATTTATGAAGGCAAGGCTAAAATTTTATACGAAGGACCTGAACCAGGAACTTATATTCAATTTTTTAAAGATGATGCGACTGCCTTTAATGCAAAAAAACATGAAATTATAGACGGAAAAGGGGTTTTAAATAACCGCATTTCTGAACACATCTTTAGCCATCTTGGACGCTTAGGAATCCCAACACATTTTATCAAGCGTATCAATATGCGTGAGCAACTCATTAAAGCAGTTGAAATTATTCCGTTAGAGGTTGTTGTCCGTAACGTTGCTGCAGGTTCTCTTTCTAAACGCTTAGGATTAGAAGAAGGAACAGCTCTTTCACAATCCATCATTGAATTTTATTATAAAAATGATTCTCTAGATGATCCAATGGTAACAGAAGAACACATCACCGCTTTCGGATGGGCTGTTCCACAAGAATTAGAAGATATTATGCAACTTTCAATTCGAATTAATGATTTTCTTTCCGGATTTTTTGCAGGTGTTGGCATCCAATTAATTGATTTTAAAATGGAATTTGGTCGTTTATGGGAAAATGAAACAACACGTATTGTTCTTGCTGACGAAATTTCTCCCGATTCAGCTCGCTTGTGGGACATGCAAACACAAGAAAAAATGGACAAAGATCGTTTTCGCCGCGACATGGGTGGACTTATTGATGCTTATCAGGAAGTTGCAAAGCGTCTTGGTATAATCAACGAAAATGAACCTCAGAGACCTAGTGGTCCAGTTTTAGTTAAATAACAAACAAGATGATGTAATATCATCTTTCCTTTATTGAACATCATTCTCTTCCAAAAATTTCTCTAGCAATAGGAAATAAAAATGAAAGCACGTATTACAGTTACTCTCAAAGACAGCGTCCTTGATCCTCAAGGAAAAGCAATTGCTAGTGCTTTAAATAGCTTAGACTTTCACTGCATTCAATCTGTTCGCCAAGGAAAAATATTTGATATTATTCTTGATAGCATGCCTGCTGAATCTGCAAAGCAAGAACTTCAAAAAATGTGTGAAGAATTACTCGCAAATACTGTCATTGAAAACTATACAATAGAACTTCTTTAAGTGGATCTCTCCATGAAAACCGCTATCATTCAATTACCTGGATTAAATCGCGATCGAGATATGATTGCAGCATTACGCCATATAACAGGAGCTGAGCCAGTAAAAATTTGGCAAACAGATACAACAATTCCAGATGTAGATGTTATTATTATTCCTGGTGGTTTTTCTTATGGAGACTACTTGAGGTGTGGCGCTATTGGCGCACGGACACCAGTGTTACAAGCTGTTCGTGAAAAAGCACGTAAAGGTATTACAGTAATAGGTATATGTAATGGATTTCAAATTTTATTGGAAGCTGGATTATTGCCAGGTACTTTAATGCGTAATGCTTCATTGAAATTTGTTTGCCGTGAAATAAAACTCGAGGTAGTTAACGCCAGTACAAAATTTTCTCGATATTATTCCAAAGGACAAATTATCCGTTGTCCCGTTGCTCATCACGATGGAAATTATTTTGCTGACAGCGAAACATTAAAACAAATAGAAGACAATGAACAAATTGTTTTTCGTTATGCAGAAAATACGAACCCTAATGGTTCAATGAAAGATATTGCCGGTATTATCAATAAAGAAGGTAACGTTCTTGGTATGATGCCTCATCCTGAAAATTTTATTGAAGCTGCACATGGTGGTACTGATGGCCGTTTGCTTTTTCAAAGTGTTTTAGAATTAGTTAATGGATGATCATAATGGTAGATGTTGTAGATTATTTAACTATAATTACTGGAACAAAACAGCAAAAAACACATAATAACGTTTTAGCTTTATGATTCATTCGTCTATTCATCATCGATAAATAAAATACCTCATAATCTAAGCAACTAGATTAAAGACGAAATAAGTGATAAATTTTGATTAACTTAGTGGAATAAAGTGCCCATGAATCTTAATAATAACATTGCCATTACACCAGAAATAATTGCTCATCACGGTATAAAACCTGATGAATATCAGCGTATTTTAATATTAATTGGCAGAGAACCAACATTTACAGAACTTGGAATTTTTTCGGCAATGTGGAACGAACATTGTTCTTATAAATCTTCTAAAAAATGGCTCAAAACTTTGCCAACAAAAGGGAAATGTGTTGTCCAAGGACCTGGTGAAAATGCTGGTGTTGTTGATATTGGAAATGGCCAATGTGTTGTTTTTAAAATGGAGAGTCATAACCACCCTTCTTATATTGAACCTTATCAGGGGGCGGCAACAGGTGTTGGTGGTATTTTAAGAGATATTTTTACAATGGGTGCTCGTCCTGTTGCAACAATGAATGCATTGCGATTTGGATCCCCTAATCATCCACGAACGCGCCATCTTGTTGCTGGTGTTGTTTCTGGAATTGGTGGTTATGGCAATGCTTTTGGTGTTCCAACTATTGGTGGAGAAGTTAACTTTGATCAACGCTATAATGGCAATATTCTTGTAAATGCTTTTGCCGCTGGTATTGTAGAGAGAGACTCTATTTTTTATTCTAAAGCGCAAGGAATAGGACTTCCTGTTGTTTATCTTGGGGCAAAAACAGGACGTGATGGTGTCGGTGGAGCAACTATGGCTTCTACTGAATTTGATAACTCAATCAATGAAAAACGTCCAACCGTTCAAGTTGGTGATCCTTTTACTGAAAAGTGTCTCCTTGAAGCTTGTTTAGAATTGATGGCATTAGGAGCTGTCATTGCTATTCAAGATATGGGGGCTGCAGGACTTACATCATCAGCAGTTGAAATGGGCGCCAAAGGAAATCTTGGAATAGAGCTTAATCTTGATAAAGTCCCTGTTCGTGAAGAAAACATGACAGCATATGAAATGATGCTTTCTGAAAGCCAAGAACGCATGCTCATGGTGCTTAATCCTGAAATGGAACAACAAGCAGCTGAAATTTTTCAAAAATGGGGACTTCATTTCTCTATTATTGGAAAAACGACAGATGATTTACGTTTCCGTGTACTACATCGAGAAGAAGTTGTAGTTAATCTTCCTATCAAAGATCTTGGTAATGAAGCACCTGTTTATGACCGTCCTTGGATAGAACCTATTAAAAAAAATACTCTAAAAACAGAAGAAGTTAAAGAGATAGAAAATCTTGGCGATGCACTCTTAACATTATTAAACTCTTCTGATCAAAGCTCACGCCGGTGGGTTTATGAACAATATGATACACTTATCCAAGGAAATAGTCTTGTTGGCCCCGGAGGTGATGCAGGTATTATTCGTGTAAGTGATAACTGTAAACGTGCCCTTGCTTTTTCTTCTGATGTAACGCCGCGCTATTGTGAAGCTGATCCCTATGAAGGAGGAAAACAAGCTGTAGCAGAGTGTTGGCGCAATATCAGCGCTACAGGTGCAACACCATTAGCTGCCACTGATAACCTAAATTTTGGCAATCCTGAAAAGCCTGATATTATGGGGCAGCTGGTTTTTGCCATTAAAGGTATAGGTGAAGCTTGTAGGGTTCTCGACTTTCCAATCGTTTCAGGAAACGTTTCCCTTTATAATGAAACCAATGGCAAAGCCATTCCTCCTACTCCAACAATAGCTGGTGTTGGCATTCTTAATGATTGGTCAAAGATGGCAACAATCTACGGTATGCAAAATGGAGATATTATTGTTTTGGTTGGATCTTGTGGCTCACATTTAGGGCAATCGATCTACGCACGTAATATTTTAAATATTGATGCAGGTTCTCCTCCTTATGTAGATTTACAACTTGAAAAAAAGCATGGTCTATTTGTTAGAGATAGCATTAGTCTTGGTTTTATTCATGCTGCTCATGACCTTTCAGATGGAGGACTAGCTATCGCCCTTGCAGAAATGGTGATTAAAGCCAACAAAGGAATAAAAGCAGAATTAAGCAACAGGTCACCACGTCATGCAGAACTTTTTGGTGAAGATCAAGGACGTTACCTTTTAGCAGTAAAACCTGATGCACTTAATGCCCTTAAGGAACTTGCCCAAACAAATACTATTTGCCTTACAGAACTTGGTAAGGTCGAAGGTGATGCACTTGATATCAAAAACATATTAAAACTTTCAATATCAACACTAACACAAGCATATGAAGGCTGGTTTCCAAAGTTTATGGAAGAAAAATAAATAATTATTCATTTTTATAGGCTGTATGCTATCCTCATGAAAAAGGTAAATATATAAAGGAGAATAATTATGGCAATGAGCGCTCATGCAATTGAAACTCTTATTCGTGAAGGAATCCCCGATGCAAAAGTAACAATTCGTGACCTTGCCGGAGATGGCGAGCATTACGCTGCAGAAGTTATTTCAGAAAGTTTTCGGGGCAAGAATCGTGTTCAACAACACAAAATGGTTTATGATGCTCTTAAAGGTAATATGGGAAATATACTCCATGCTTTAGCACTTCAAACAAATATCCCTGAATGATCTAAAAATTTTCTCTTGCATTCGTTTTATTAATACGATTTAAAGTATGATTGGTATGAGTGATAAACTCTTGTAAATCTTTGGTATTGAGGAATGAATATGACAATTACTCATGACTTTATTGATAATGAAATTAAAACAAATGACGTTGTTTTATTCATGAAAGGAACACCCAGCTCTCCACAATGTGGATTTTCTGGACAAGTTGTTCAGATCCTTGATTATCTAGGACTAAATTATAAAGGAATTAATATTTTAACCTCTAATGAATTGCGCCAAGGGATAAAAGATTACTCAAATTGGCCAACTATTCCACAACTTTACATTAAGGGCGAATTTATTGGTGGCTGCGATATCATTAAAGAAATGTTTCAAAGCAATGAGTTACAAGATCTTCTAAAAGAAAAAGGTATTTCCTTTAATATATCATAAATTATCTCTGCTCTTATTTAATTTTCCATAGAGTATTTTTTAACAAAAACCCTTATTTCATGGATGTGTATGTCGTATTCAATTAATGAACAAAAGCGTATAGATGCAATTAGACAAAAAATTGGATATAAAGAATTTGTGATTATCATTGCAGCGCTTATGGCAATTAATTCTATAGCTATTGATATTATGCTTCCTGCTATGCCTGATATTCTACAAAGCTTGCATATTGTTAACAATAATGATCAGCATTATATTATTTCTTGTTATCTTATCAGTTATGGTATCACACAAATATTTTTTGGACCAATAAGTGATCGTTACGGTAGGCGTAAACTTATTCTTATGGGTCTTGCCCTTTATTCATTTGCAGCTATTGGCTGTACCTTAGTATCAAGTTTTTCTATACTTCTTATTTTACGCATTTTGCAAGGTATTGGAGGAGCTGTTATGCGTGTGCTCACAGTTTCTATTGTACGAGACCTCTATGGTGGCCGAGAAATGGCAAAAGTGATGTCCACAGTCATGATGGTTTTTCTTATTGCAACAATGCTTGCACCAGCGACAGGACAAATAATTTTGTTGTTTGGAAACTGGAAATTTATTTTTATATTTATGGCAGTTGTTAGTTTTGGGTTAATGGCTTGGATTCAATTTCGTTTTCCAGAAACTCTACATACACAACAATCTCTTTCTTTTTCTTCTGTCAAAAAAAGTTTCAGGTTCGTCATATCTAATCGAACAATGCTCTGTTACACGCTTGCTACCTCTATCATTTTCGGTTGTATTTTTACTGCTATCAATACATCGCAACAGACATATGAAGGAATTTATAATTTTGGACTTTGGTTTCCTGTTGCGTTTGCAGCTGGTGCTGCATTCCAAGCTGTGTCTGCTTTTTTAAATTCTCGACTTGTCGAACGTTTTGGAATGCGGCAAATTGCTCATACTATGCTTCTTCTCTTTTGCGCTGTTTCAGGAATATGGTTTGTCAGCTCTATTTTGACAGGTGGCGTTATTCCTTCTTCTTTTTACATGTTGTTATACTGCATCTTGATGTTTGCATGTGGTGGTATTATAGCCAATTTTAATGCAATCTCTCTTGAATCTGTAGGAGAAATAGCAGGAACTGCATCGTCTGTATCTGGTTTTCTTCAAACATCTATTGGTACAGGTCTTGGCTTTTTCATCGCACAACAATTTGATGAAACAACAATTCCTAATTCAGCGGGATTTTTTTTTCTCAGCCTTATTGCCATACTTCTTGTATTATGGGCTGAACGTGGGCGTCTTTTTATGCAATACAATAGCTAATAAATAACACCATAAAAAGATTTAAAAACCCTCTCGATTATACAAAATAAAGAAAAATTTGAAAACTCTCTCTGTTGTATTTCTTTGTGCTATGTTAATTAGCAAATTTTCCTGATTTTGGAAATCCTTTTGGAACCAAACGTCCTATGCCGGCACGCATTCCCATCCATTCAATGAGATCATCAGCCTTACGGCTAAAGATACGATCAGCTGTATCTTGCCAACTTAAACCTTCTGCTAAATTAAAAGTTTTAGCGTCAACAATCCCCCCATCCTTATAACGTTGAAGACGAATACCCTTACCGCGACTCATTTCTGGAATTTGCTCAACAGAAAAAATAAGCATTTTACGGTTTTCTCCAACGAGTGCAACGTAATCACCTTCTACTGGAATGCAAAGTTTGACTTTATCAGAAAATTTTACATTCATTACTTGCTTTCCTTTTCGTGTATTAGCAATCACTTCAGGTTCGGAAATAATGAAACCATTTCCACAAGATGAAATCAAAAGCCGTTTCCCCTGTGCATTATACACAAAAGCCGTAAGGATATCATGCTCATTATCCATATCAACTAAAATACGAATTGGTTCACCATGTCCCCGCCCTCCAGGTAAGCTATGAGCGCTAATAGTAAAAAATTTTCCACCAGTGCTCACCACCATAATCTTATCAGTAGTAAATGCTGAAAATGCTAATTTTAAACAATCTCCTTCTTTAAAAGAAAGTGCTTTATAATCACCCAAATGCCCTTTTAAAGCACGCATCCATCCTTTTTCAGAAATAACGATAGTTACTGGTTCTTTTTCAATCATTGCCTGATTAATATCATCAATATTGTGCTTCGGCGCTTTTTCAAATGTTGTACGTCTTTTGCCTAAAAAGGTTTCAGGACCAAATATCTTACGAACTTTTATGATTTCTTCTGAAATTATTTTCCATTGCTTTTCGTTAGATACCAATAAATTTTGTAATTTTTCTTGTTCAATTTTCAAAGCTCCAAATTCTTTACGAATTTCAAATTCCTCAAGTTTACGTAAAGAACGCAATCGCATATTAAGGATGGCTTCAGCTTGATTTTCCGTTAACTTAAAATGTACAATCAATTCTTTTTTGGGGTCATCTTCCTCACGAATAATCCGAATTACTTCATCAAGATTTAAATATGCTATAAGATATCCATGTAAGATTTCTAATCTGCAATCAATCTTATCAAGTTGATAGCCTGAACGACGAATAAGAACTTCTTTACGATGTGCAAGCCATTGCTGCAAACTTTCACGCAAAGAAAGAACATTTGGAACTTTTCCTAAAGATAAGACATTGAGATTGAGGGGAAATCTTACTTCAAAATCAGTTAATTTAAAAAGTGATTCCATTAAAAATTCAGGATCAACGGTACGATTTTTGGGAACAAGTACAATACGGATATCTTCTGCCGATTCATCCTGAATATCCTCCAGCATTGGTAAACGCCGTGTAAGCAACAATTCTGCTGTTTTTTCAACAAGGCGTGACTTTTGAATCTGATATGGAATTTCAGTAACAACAATTACATAAGATCCGCGGTTACCAAATTCCTTATGCCAACGCGAACGCAATCGAAAAAAACCACGTCCCGTACGATAAGATTCTTCAATGCTTTCTTTTGGCTCGACCAAAATGCCTCCTGTTGGAAAATCAGGTCCTAGAACAAACTGATTCAACTCTTCATCATTTACATCAGGATTAAAAATCAAATGCAGTGCTGCATCACATAATTCAGCAACATTATGTGGTGGAATAGATGTGGCCATACCAACAGCAATCCCTGACGAACCATTAGCCAAAAGATTAGGAAAAGCTCCAGGTAAAACAACAGGCTCTTTATCTTCTTCGTTATAGGTTAAACGAAAATCAATGGCGTTTTCACTAATCCCCTCAAGCAGCAACGCAGCAACTTCAGTCATACGTGCTTCTGTATAACGCATAGCAGCAGCATTATCACCATCAATATTACCAAAATTACCTTGTCCATCAATCAATGGATAACGAACAGCAAAACTCTGAGCCAAACGCACCAATGCATCATAAATAGATGCATCCCCATGAGGATGAAACTTTCCCATTACATCACCAACAATCCGTGCACATTTAGCATAAGACTGTCCAGGATTAAGCTTAAGTAAACGCATAGCATGCACAATGCGTCTATGTACTGGTTTCAACCCATCACGTACGTCAGGTAATGCTCGATGAGTGATGGTAGAAAGAGCATAAGACAAATAGCGTTCTTGTAAAGCAGAACGTAATTCTATTGGCTCAATATGTTCTTCATTAAAAGGTAAACTCATTTTATCAAACACAATATTAGAACAAAAATTTCCCAAATAATAAGAAATTATTCTGTAAGATCTATTAAATAAAACTTTTGTAAATATGCTATTTTATTAAAAATTGATCATAAAAAATAAGCATTGTCATTAAAACATGAACGGAAAATTATATCAATTTAAAAAACTTACACGTATACTTCATTATTTATTTTAGCAAAAAACACAAGTACAACATTATGATAAATATATATTATAAATAAACCTGAAATAAGAAAATAAAAAACTATACATCAAGTAATTTAAAAATAAACAAAAATAACTTTTTTATTTTTAAATATTTATTAAATATAAATCTAATAAAATGGCGCTTTTTATACTAAGAAATATAATTGTACCTCCTAAATAAACTTCATAAAGTACTAAAAATTTTGTTACACACAAAAAATAACATTAATATTCTTTCATAACTAATTTTATTAGTCATTCTTAGCAGCAGGAATAACTCTAATTGATAAATCACGTAATTGTGTAGCAGAAACATCAGATGGAGCACTCATCAAAAGATCCAATGCTTGCTGATTCATGGGGAATAGAGCAACTTCACGCAAATTCTCTACACCTTGCAAAAGCATAACAATACGATCAATACCTGCTGCCATACCACCATGAGGTGGAGCCCCATAATGAAAAGCGCGATAAAGACCTCCAAAACGATTCTCTACTACCTCTTTAGAAAGTCCAGCAAGATTAAAAGCCTTTAGCATCATTTCTGGTGAATGGTTACGGATTCCACCTGATGCAATCTCATAACCATTGCACACGAGATCATATTGAAAAGCTTTAAGAGTAAGAGGATCTTGACAATCAAAAGCATTCTTTCCACCCTGAGGCAGGGAAAAAGGATTATGCGCAAAATCAAGCTTTTTTTCATCTTCGTTCCATTCAAAAAATGGAAAATCAACTATCCACGCTAAAGAAAAACATTCTTGATCGATAAGGTTTAATTCTTCTCCTATCTTTGTACGCGCTGCTCCTGCAAAAGATAAAAATTTCTTTGGATTTCCTGCAACAAAAAAACAAGCATCTCCACTTTCAAGTCCAAGCTGCATACGGATAGCTTCTGTTCTTTGCTCACCAATATTTTTGGCGATCGGTCCTGCTCCTTCAAACTTCTCTTGTTCTTTTCGCCAAAAAATATAGCCGAGTCCAGGTTGTCCTTCACTTTGTGCCCATACATTCATACGATCACAAAAAGCACGATTTCCACCCGTTTTAGCTGGAATGGCCCACACTTGTGCATTTTGATCGTTTTTTAAAATCTGAGAAAAAACTTTAAAACCAGAATCATAAAAATGTTGAGAAACATCTTCTATAATAATGGGATTACGCAAATCAGGTTTATCAGAACCATATTTTTGCATTGCCTCATCGTACGAAATACGGGGAAAGCTTTGTGTTACAGACTTTCCATCTGCAAATTCTTCAAAAATAGAACGTATAATAGGTTCCATTGTGATAAAAACATCTTCTTGTTCAACAAAGCTCATTTCAATATCTAATTGATAAAATTCACCTGGAAGACGATCTGCCCGTGGATCTTCATCTCTAAAACACGGAGCAATTTGAAAATAACGATCAAAACCCGACATCATCAACAACTGTTTGTATTGTTGAGGTGCTTGTGGCAATGCATAAAATTTTCCTGGATGAATACGACTTGGAACCAAAAAATCACGCGCGCCTTCTGGTGATGATGCTGTCAAAAGTGGCGTAGTAAATTCTATAAAACCATTATCCTGCATATATCGTCTCATAGCAGCAATAATTTCAGTACGACGCATTATATTTCTGTGCATAGTTTCTCGACGTAAATCAAGAAAACGATACTGCAATCGAATATTTTCTGGATAATCAGGTTCACCAAAAACAGGTAAAGGAAGCTCATCAGACTTAGAAAGAATTTCAACCTCTTTCACAAAAATTTCAATCTCACCCGTTGGAAGAGCTGTATTAATAACTTCATCAGAACGTGCGCATACTTTCCCATCTACACGAATAACCCATTCAGAACGCACCTTTTCCATGACTTTAAAAGCTGGTGAATTAGGATTAGCAACGATTTGCGTGATCCCGAAATGATCACGTAAATCTACAAAAAGGATTCCTCCATGATCACGAACACGATGAACCCACCCCGAAAGACGAACCTGTGTTCCCACATCACACTTACGGAGAGCAGCGCAATTATGACTACGATAACGGTGCATAGTTTTTGCCTTTGATGATATTATAAATTATAACATGCGTTACAAACGCTTTTTAATAGCCATTTGTCAAGAACATGACTGCAAAAATTAAAAAAAATACAACACCAAGACAAATTTAATTTATCTTGTTATAATAAAATTATGAAACTTATTACACAAACAAAAGATCTTGAAATTTCTATTGCTGCTTTACGTACATCTAATTTTGTAACAGTAGATACCGAATTTATCCGTGAAACAACTTTTTGGCCTCAGCTATGTTTGATACAGCTTGCATCACAAGATGCTACAGTGCTCATTGATCCAATAGCACAAAATATTGACCTACAACAATTTTTTGATTTAATGATAGATGAAAAAATTGTTAAAGTTTTTCACGCTGCGCGACAAGACATTGAAACTATTTATCATCTTGGAGGAGTCATTCCTTATCCTATTTTTGATACACAAGTGGCAGGATCTATCTGCGGGTTTGGTGATTCTATTTCCTATGATCAAATTGTACAACGCTGTACAGGCCACCATATTGACAAATCATCTCGTTTTACAGATTGGAGCTATCGTCCTCTTTCGCAAAAACAATTACTCTACGCGCTTTCTGATGTGACTTACCTAAGAGATGTGTACCTAACATTAAAAAAACAACTAGAAAAAAATAACCGCACACACTGGATGGATGACGAAATAGCGATTCTATTAGCCCCTAAAACTTATGATATGCCAGAAAATGAAGCATGGAAAAAAGTAAAAGGGAAAGTAAAAAAACTCCGTGAACTCGCCGTATTACAAAAAATAGCAGCTTGGCGTGAACGTGAAGCGCGAAGATATAATCTTCCGCGCCGCCATATCATGAAAGATGAATGTCTTATCGAAATTGCAATTCAACAACCAAAAGATGAATTAGCGCTAAAACGTTTACGAAGTCTCAATAAAAACTGGGATAAATTATCAATAACGAAAACGTTAATCCAAGCCATACACGAAGGCTTAAATGTTGATATTTCTACTTTACCTGCTTTTCCTAAGCATAACCCCATTAACGAGACAACAGCTGTTGTTGTCGATCTTCTCAAAGTCTTATTAAAACTTGTCGCAAACGAAAACAGCATTGCACCTAAAATTATTGCTACATCTGATGATTTAGAAAAAATTGCAAATGGTAATACGAAACACAGCATTCCAGCCATGAATGGTTGGCGCTATGAAATATTTGGTAAAAAAGCTGAAAAAATGCTTAAAGGAGAAATAGGGCTTTATTTTAATAATGGAAAAGTAAGCACTAAAGCACTTTAATTCATAAAAAAAATTTCAATTATCTATACTATGAATTCCTAAGAAATTTAACTAAACATCATCCTAGTATATCAAGATACTTCAAATGCAAGGGGTAATTTTACTATTTTTGATAATTTATTTAACCGCTCCAGTGGACGTTCTCCTATTAAATCAGCATAACGTATCGGAATGTGCAGTGCAACATGATCTAGTTTTTTACGCCACGACAAATTTGGTAAAATTCCTGCAGTAGAAGCGCTAAATAGGTTAGCAACACGCATCGTTCCACCAAGAATACATGCTTTCTCAAATATATTTCTAGTTGCTAAATGAAAAATAACTGGAGATTCTTTATTAATTAATGAACCTGTATTACGAAAAAAAACAGCTAGTGCAGCATAAACACGCCCTTCATGAGAAATTCCAGGATAAGACCCTAACGCTATCTGATGAGCTGCCTCATTACCTCGATAATCTGGATGTATACGCCAACCAATATCAGCAAGAAGACAAGCAGCTTTACGGTAACGACACTCATTTTCAGTTTCAGAAATTCCAAAAGCTTCAAATGCATTCGTAGTAAAATCGATCAATTCTTCTGCTTGCTTTGGCGAACGTGCTCGTAGAATGGCCATTTCCGTACATGCTGTAATTAAAGAATCTGAGCGACGTGCCTCGTTCGACAATCGTGAATAAAGAAAACCTTCACGTACTCCAGCTCCGGAAAAAATTATATTTTCAAACTCCATAAATTTAATAAGCTCAATGAGAATGATTGCTCCGTAAGATAAAAGTTGACGACGATTCTTTGAAATAGCCGAAATCCCCTGCATATTGTCGATACCACCTCTTACCACAAGCTGCAAAAAATTTTCCATTTCAGTTGCATCAACTTCATAGCCATGCATAACAGGTAATGGATAATTTTTTGTTGCCATATGAAGTTTTGCTAAATTACGCCAAGTCCCTCCTACTGCATAAAAACAACGTGCCATACCTTTACGTATGAAATCAGCTTTACAAAGATTCTCATGCACAATCTTTGCTGCTTCAGTAATATCACCATTTGACATGTACTGTAACCGTAAACCACCTAATGGCAGAGTTATTCCTTCACCCACGTTAGAATCACAAATATCAATCAGTTCAAGACTACCACCACCGAGATCACCCAAAATACCGTTAGGTTGGTAAAAAGTTGAAATGACTCCATACGCCGAATAAAAAGCCTCTTCATTTCCTGAAAGAAGATGTATTTTATTTTGTAAAATATTCTCGGCATTATGAATAAATGCTGACCCATTTTTTGCTTCTCGTGCTGCTGCTGTTGCTAAAGTATAGACCTCATCTGCTCCAATTTGTTGACAAAGTGCACGAAACCGTTTCAGTGTTCGCAGCGCCATTTCGCTAGATTTTTCTTCTAAAAATCCATTTTTTGCAACACCTTGACCAAGACCACAAAGAATCTTTTCATTAAATAAAACAGTCGGTGAACGGACGAGACCTTCATAAATAACAAGTCGAACAGAATTCGAACCAATATCAATAACAGCTATAGGCTTACGCCCTTTTAGCCGACCTTGAGCGTTTATATATGTCATTGGATTTAGTCTTTATGCACTTTGGCTTGCAGCCGATGCAACGCAACCAGACGCGAAGCAGAAGGCTCAAAAGACTTTGTCCACTCTGAAAGACCTGCGTTGGTCATAAAATACTCCTGCGCATTAAACGCACTCTCACCTTCTTGTAGTGCAATACGTTTTGATGTTCCATCTCTCAATATATCAAAGCTTTGCTGATTATCAATAATATTAGCCAGCATAATTTGTAAAATAATCTGCTTACGAACTATTTTATTAAAAACTGGAACTAATATTTCAATACGATGATCAAGATTACGAGGCATCATATCAGCTGATCCCAAATAAACAAGTGCATTCTCACTTGGCAAATCCTCACCATTACCAAAACAAAAAATACGACTATGCTCAAGAAACCGCCCTACAATAGATTTTACACGAATATTGTCCGAAATTCTTGGAATATTAGGACGCAAACAACAGATGCCACGCACAACCAAATCAATTTGAACACCTACTTGACTGGCGCGATATAAAGCATCAATAATCTCAGGATCAACCAATGAATTAATTTTCATCCAAATGGCAGCAAACCGCCCTTGTTTCGCATTAATAATCTCTCCTTCGATATGCTCAAGAATACGGCTGCGCAATGTTAAAGGTGAAAACGCAATTTTCATTGTTTCATTCGGCTGCTCATATTTGGCAATATAATTAAAAAGTAATGCCACATCATGACCAATATCATCATCGGTAGTAAAAAAAGAAAGATCGGTATAAACTTTTGCATTAACTGGATGATAATTACCGGTTCCAAGATGGACATAAAAACGATGACGATCCCCTTCACGTCTTGTAACAAGTGATATCTTAGCGTGTGTTTTTAAAGTAATAAAACCAAAAAAAACTTGAACACCGGCACGTTCAAGATCACGTGCCCAGCGAATATTAGCCTCTTCATCAAAACGTGCTTTAAGTTCTACTAAAGCGGTTACAGACTTGCCCTTTTTGGCTGCATCGATCAAAGCTCTGATAATTGGACTATTATTTGATGTACGATAAAGAGTTTGCTTAATTTCAACGACATCAGGATCTGCAGCAGCTTGATATAAAAACTGTACCACAACATCAAACGATTCATAAGGATGGTGAAGTACAATATCCCTTTCACGAATGGCTGCGAAACAATCACCATTATGCTGATTAATACATTCAGGAAATTTAGGATTATGAGGAACAAATTTTAAATCATTGCGTGGAATAGAAACGATTTCTGACATCATACTTAATGCCAAAAAGCCATTTAGAATACTGATACGATCATCAGAAACAGCAAGCCCATTTATTATAAATTGACGTAAATTTTTAGGCATTCTCGTGTCAAATTCAATTTGAATAACTTGACCTCGATGACGCCTTTTAAGGGCAGTTTCAAAAAAACGAACCAAATCTTCAGCTTCTTCTTCTACTTCAATATCACTATCACGAATTACCCTAAATGTACCAATTCCATCAACTTCATAACTAGGAAATGCACGATGAATAAAAAGGCGAACAACATCTTCAAATGCAATAAAACGAAAACCATTTCCTTTTTTAGGAAGAAGAATAAAACGCTTCAATGTAGTTGGTACCCGCAGGATCATTACCATAGGACGCCAATCATCATTCCGTAACAAATGAAGTGCTACAGAAAAACCTAAATTAGGAATAAATGGAAAAGGATGAGCGGTATCAATATACAAAGGCTTTAAATTAGGGAAGATTGTATGAAGAAAATGTCCTTCGAGCCACGATTTTTCAATTTCAGATAGCTCTTGAGAATCCACAATTTCAATGTCATTTTGTTTTAATTCAAGACGCAACTCATCCAATGCTTGTTGTTGATTCTTTTGCATATTGAAAATTTCAGCTAGCACAAAATCCAATTGCTCCTGCGGTGTGTGCCCATCTGCGCTACATTCTGTAGTCCCAGCACGAATTTGAGCAGCAAGACCAGCAACACGAACCATAAAAAATTCATCGAGATTTTTTGCTGAGATTGACAGAAATCGTACCCGTTCCAATAAAGGATGCTTAGAATTCATAGCTTCCATCAAAACACGATTATTAAATTGTAGCCATGAAAATTCTCGATTAACAAACCGTGTCGGACTTTGCATTGTTACATCTAATGTAGAAACCTGATCTGTTACCGTTTGTTCCATATATTTTACACAGTCTCCCTTATATTGTTGAAAATTTTTATGAACAAATATCCCGTATAACGCTTTAAGATATTTTACCGTAACCATATTATCGATAATCTATCTTTTATCACTGATGATGATATTTTAAATAATTGAAATCATTCTCATGCACAATTGTCTTAACAAGAACCTTGCATTATAATAAACTTTGTTACAGACTAATGGATACAGAATATAGATCACTACTTATCAGGTTACATATCTGGAGTTTTTATGTAATGACTAACCATAATATTCCCCATTTCCAAAATGATCTTGGGTACAAAATAATAAATGTTGGTGTAAAAGAATTTATGTGCGTGGGAGCCACACAGCCATTCGATCATCCACATATCTTTATAGATATGGGATCAGCGGATGAAAAACTTTGTCCTTATTGTTCAACGCGTTATCGCTATGATCCCTCGCTGCAATATGATCAAACAAATCCCACAGGGTGTTTATACCATTCCAATAATCATGCGTAATATATTGCATACCTTATTCAATATAAAATAACCAATGAACCAATCACCAATTATTATAGGAGCAGGTATTGCAGGTTTGAGCTCTGCTTTAGCGTTAGCTTACAAAGGAATCGCAAGCACCCTTATAGAAAAGCAAAAACATCTTGATATTGTAGGTGCTGGCATTCAGTTAACCCCAAATGCAACGTGTATTCTTGATCGTTGGGGAACTCTTAATCAACTCTTAGAAGTGGGTGTAATACCGCATTTTCTTGAATTAAGAAATGGCGTATCTTTAAAAATACATCTACGCGCAAATCTCATGAACTTATCTGAAAAACACTGGAAATCTCCTTATCTCACGGTTCACAGAGCTGATCTACAAAAAGTCTTGTACAATGCTGTTATTGCAAATCCCCTTATAAAATATAAACCAGGGGAGGCTATTATATCAGATGTCAAAATGGCAACCAATAACATTAACCTAAAAACAGTAAAAACAGATTCAGCGACCAAAATACAACAACATCAATTTTATTCAACACCCCTCCTTATTGGATGCGACGGAGTTTGGTCAACATTACGGAAATTAGCTCCTTTTCATGAAAAAGCAAGTTTTAGTGGCTTCATTGCTTGGCGTGCAACAATCAAATTTCAAAATCTTCCTAAAAACTTTCGTTCTTTATTGCAAGATATAAAGACAATTACTGCTTGGATGGGACCTAAAAATCATCTTATTATTTATCCTATTAAGTCAGAAATGGTTTTTAATTTTGTAGCTATAACGCCCGGAAACAGATCAGAAGAAGAATGGAATCACAAAGGAAAAAAAGAAAAACTTAAATCTCTTTTTGAAGGATGGAATTTTCAAATTTTACAAATTTTTGATCAGATTGATGAATGGAGCTACTGGCCACTCTTTCAAATGAAACATAATCGTTTTTTAGGACTAGATCGGCAAGTATTTGTTGGTGATTGTGCACATGCAGCACTCCCTTTTGCAGCACAAGGAGCTGCTATGGCGATAGAAGATGCTGCTACATTAGCAGAAGTTCTCTCTATTCAAGATCTTTCACAAATTGAATCTCTTTCACTCTACGAAAAGATACGAGCTCCTCGTATTACAGCAGTTAAAAAACGTGGAAATTTTAATAAAATAGCATACCATGCCACTGGTTCCATAGCAGTTGCACGTAATTTTATAATGAAAATCCGTAAACCAGAAAGCGTTATGTCTAGCCTTGATTGGCTTTATATGTATGATGCTGTAAATTTCACGAAAAATGAGATAAAAAATTTTAATGCAAACCGATAAAAATTCAAATTTTCAATGACCTTGAAGATTATTCATAAAGGAATAGATGAGTTTTGTTCTTCTCTATATTAAAACTACACTCTTTCTTACCTAAAAAAACTTCCAGAATTTATAATTTTATTAAAAATACAATTCTTTCTCTAATAAAGTAAAGACACTTCTCAAATGAACCCATTAATTTAAATTAACTCCACATCAACAACGCCACGAATTGATCTCATAATCTTCGCCACATGTGAATTGACCTTATATCGCTTTGGAAGCGAAATTTCAATTTCCCGTAGTCCATCTTCCTGAACGAAAATAAGTCCTACCTCTCCATTACCACCAGACTTTAGATTCTGATCAATTTGTGGAAGCGTATCAACTGTTTTTATAAAAAGACGCATCATTTTATAATGATGTAATGCTTCTTTTTCTAGCGATTGGGCTGTTTCAAGTCGTAAACTAATCCCCTCTGAGCGATTTTCTGCAGTCACTGTAAGGATAAAAGACTTTCCGAGTTCTAACATATCTTCATAAACCAAAAGCTCCTCAGAAAATAAAACTGTTTCATACTGTCCACTTGTATCAGAAAATTGAATAATCCCCATTTTTTTGCCAGATTTCGTTCTACGGATCTGCTTTGCGACTACAGTTCCAGCAAGCCGAGCAGCAATTGCTCCTCCTTTAATTGAATTTGAAAAATTTACCCAAGTCTGAATACGTTTTTTTGTGAGAATAGCTTGATACTCATCCAGAGGATGAGCAGAAAAATAAAAACCTATTACTTGAAATTCTCGATAAAGTTTTTCAGCATGTGACCAAGGAGAAGCTTGCGACAAAATTAACGGCTCTTTTAGCTTACCTGTTATCCCAAATATATCAATCTGCCCGCTAGAATCATCATCAATAACACGGAGTGCACGTGCATGAAGAGTTCCAAAACTCGCTAATAAAACCTCACGTTCAATATTAAAACAATCAAAAGCACCAGCACAAATTAGATTTTCCATTGCACGTTTATTAACAATACGAGGATCAATACGATCAAAAAAGTCTTCCAAATCTCTAAAAATCTTATTTCCACGACACGCTACAATATGATCAACAACTGCTTCACCCACACCTTTAATAGCAGCAAGAGAATAATAAATACAATTTTCACCGACTTCAAAAATACGATGTGATGTTTGGACACAAGGTGCAATAACTTCAATACCTAATCTTAATGCTTCACGTCGAAAATCATTTAACTTATCCATATTTGTCATATCATACGTCATTGAAGCAGCTAAAAATTCAACTGGATAATGCGCTTTCATATAAGCTGTTTGATAAGAAACAATCGCATAAGCAGCAGCGTGTGATTTATTAAAACCGTAATCTGCAAATTTTGCTAAAAGATCAAAAATAGTATTCGCTTGTCCCTTATCAACACCACCAGTAACAGCTCCGTTTACAAAACGTGCACGTTGCTTTTGCATCTCTTTGTGGATTTTTTTACCCATAGCTCGACGCAATAAATCTGCTTCCCCAAGTGAATAACCAGAAAGCACCTGAGCAATTTGCATTACCTGTTCTTGATACACAATAACTCCTTGTGTTTCTTCAACAAGATGATCTATTTTAGGATGAATAGAAGTAATCTTCTTTTCTCCGTGTTTGCGTGCATTATATGTTGGAATATTTTCCATTGGACCAGGGCGATAAAGCGCAACGAGTGCGATAATATCTTCGATGCGATCTGGCTTCATACCAATCAGTGCCTTACGCATACCAGAACTTTCAACTTGAAATACACCAACAGTTTCACCACGCGCCATCATAGCGTAAGTTGCTTCATCATCCAGAGGAAGATGCGACAAGTCTATTTTGATCCCCTTTCTTGCAACAAAATCTATAGCCATTTTTAAAACAGTAAGCGTTTTTAATCCAAGAAAATCAAATTTTACCAACCCAGCCTGTTCAACATATTTCATATTAAATTGAGTCACAGGCATATCAGAACGAGGATCGCGATACATCGGCACAAGCTCAGACAGCGGACGATCACCGATAACAATCCCTGCAGCATGAGTTGATGCATGACGATAAAGACCTTCCAGCTGAAGTGCGATATCTAAAACTCGTCCAATGACAGGATCTTTTCTTTTTTCTTCCTCAAATTTTGGTTCATCTTTGATAGCATCAGCTAATTCGACTTGATTCCCAGGCGTAGCAGGAATTAATTTTGTGAGATAATCTACTTGACGATATGGAATTTCCAAAACCCGCCCAACATCACGCAATACAGCACGTGCCTGCAATTTACCAAACGTAATAATTTGAGCAACTTGGTCACGTCCATATTTGTTTTGAACATAATGAATCACTTCTTCACGTCTTTCCTGACAAAAATCAATATCAAAATCTGGCATCGAAACACGATCTGGATTGAGAAAACGTTCAAATAGAAGAGAAAAACGCAATGGATCAATATCAGTTATTGTAAGTGCATAAGCAACAAGTGAACCAGCACCAGAGCCACGTCCTGGACCAACAGGAATATCATGAATTTTTGCCCACTTTATAAAATCTGAAACGATAAGGAAATAACCAGAAAATTTCATACGCGTAATAACTGAAATTTCATAATCAAGCCTTTCCTCATAATCTCTAACTGTGTATCCTTCTGCTGCCCCAATTGTCTTAAGTCGTATTTTTAAGCCATCTTTAGCCTGATTTAACAATTCAGTATCTTCTTCTTCTAAAGTTAAATTTGAATCTACAGACTGCTTTATAAAACGAGGCAAAATTGGTTTCCGAATTGGTGTAGCAAAATGACAACGCAATGCTATTTCAACGCTGTTTTCCAAAGCTTCTGGAAGATCAGAAAATAATGCAACCATTTCATCTTGTGACTTTAAATAGTGATCCGGTGTCATACGTTTGCGCTCTGGATTAGAGACAATTTGCCCTTCTGCAACCGCCATAAGTGCATCATGAGCTTCATATCCTTCTCTGTTGAGAAAAAAAGCCTCATTAGTTGCAACAAGAGGAATTTCATATCCATAAGCCAATTCAATAAGTGCAGCCTCTACTTTTCGGTCATAAGAACCATGTCGTTGTAATTCCACGTAAAGACGATCACCAAAAATTTTTTTCAAATAAGCTAAGCGATCAATAGCGCGTTTTTTTCTATCTTCTGCCAAAGATGAATTAATAGGCCCCCCCCTGCCACCAGTTAAAGCAATTATGCCGTCATTGTGTGATAACAACCAATCTGCTTTAATATGAGGAGGATCAGTATCATGATTATCAAGATAAGCACGACTGACAAGACGAACTAAATGAGCGTAACCAATTTCACTAGCAGCTAACAAAACAATAGAACAAAAATCAGAAGAATTGCGCCATTTAATTGAACCAAAATTACTACTTTCATCGCCAAAATCAATTGCGATCTGGCAACCAATAATAGGTTGAATACCATGAGAAAAACAATGTTGTGAAAATTCCAAAGCACCAAATAAATTATTGGTATCTGTAATAGCAACCGATGGCATATTATCAGCAATTGCATGCTGAATAATTTGTGGGATTTTTAAAGCCCCTTCGAGCAACGAATACGCAGAATGTACTCTTAAATGAATAAAACGCGGAAAAAAATTATTATCATCTCGTATTTTACTTTTATTTTCTGACACTATCATAATTTCCTGTTATAAAATAAATGTAAAATCATGGCTCTTATCTTTCTCATAACAAAGATCGTTTTATCTCATAATGCTCTTAAATCTATCAATTCATGACTCTATCATTCAGAAAAAAATTTATTTATATTTATATAAAAATTCTATCAAAAAAACACTGACAATAACAGAAAATAAAATATAGCAAAACATATCAAATATTAATAACTTTTATCTTCGTATTTTTCTATTTTTATTATATTTATTCTTTAAATAATTTGTTATTTACTTTAAAAATAAAAGTATAAATGTGTATTTTTATATATTAATTGAATTATAATAAAAAAATATTTTAAAGTACTAGAAAAAACAAAAAGAGAAGACTAAATTTCCTTATGCGTCAAAACCTTCTTTCCCCTCTTTTTACTTCTGTTCGCGCTCTTCCAGGAATCAACCCTAAAATATGTACTTTACTAGCTAAAATCTTAAATATTAATTCTACGCAACGTGAACCAACCGTTATTGATCTTCTCCAATTAATGCCACATTCCGTTATAGACCGTAGAATGCGTTCCAGCATTGCTTTCGCACAAGAAGAAGGCACTGTTACCCTTGAAATTATCATTGATCAACATCAACCACCACCAAATGGCCGTAACCGGTTACCCTATCGTATCATTGCTCATGACCAAACAGGAAAAATAAATTTAGTATTCTTTCATACCCAACGCCCTTGGCTCAAAAATAAACTACCAGAAGGAAAAAAAGTAATTGTATCAGGTAAAATTGAACGATTTAATGGGCAACTTTCAATGGTGCATCCAGATCATATCGTGCCAATTGAACAATCAAATCAAATGCCATTGATAGAACCCATCTACCCATCCACTGCTGGATTATCAGCAAAAATGCTAAGACGTACAATACAAACAACCCTCAACTATATTCCTCTTTTGCCAGAATGGATAGAAGAAAGTATAAAAAAACAGCACAATTTTCCTTCATTTTCAGTTGCTTTACACCGAATCCATACTCCAATAGATCCCAATGATTTATCTTTAGAAAGTGCAGCACGAAGACGTCTTGCTTATGATGAATTACTCGCTTGTCAATTAGCTCTTGGTTTAATGCGTTTAAAAACAAAATCTTTTTCAGGAATCTCTCGCCCAAAAACTGGTACTTATACCAATAAATTGATTAAAGCCTTACCTTTTCAACTTACAAATGGACAAAATGAAGCGATAAAAGATATTGCAAACGATATCGCTTCATCAGAACCTATGTTAAGACTTCTTCAAGGTGATGTAGGATCAGGAAAAACCATAGTTGCATTAATGGCAATAGCCCAGATTGCCGAAAATTCTGGACAATCAGCTTTAATGGCTCCAACAGAAGTTCTTGCTCGACAACATTTTGCAACAATCGCTCCTTTTGCTGAAAAGATTGGATTGCAAACAGCCCTTTTAACTGGACGAGAGAAAGGAAAATTGCGCGCAAACATTCTAAAAGATATTTTATCAGGTAAAACATCAATTATCATTGGTACTCACACTCTAATACAAAAAAGTATTTCTTACAATAATCTTGCCTTAGCCATTATTGATGAACAGCATCGTTTTGGCGTGCATCAACGCCTTTCTCTTATAGCAAAAGGCAATAAACCTGACATGCTGGTAATGACTGCTACCCCTATTCCGCGCACACTAGTCTTAACAGCTTTTGGAGATATGGATGTTTCAAAAATTACTGAAAAACCAATTGGACGACAACCAATTAAAACAGCAACGCTTCCTTTAAAACGTATTCATGAACTTATAGAACGTATTGCAATTGCATTAGAACAAGGAGAAAAACTTTATTGGGTTTGTCCTTTAGTAGAAGAATCTACAATTCTCGAGCTTACTTCAATTGAAAGCCGCTTTACTGCTCTCCGTGAGCAATTTGGAATACGTGTTGGTATGATACATGGAAAAATGTCTACAAATGAAAAAGAAGAAATTATGGAATCTTTTAAATGTGGAAATATAAGTATTTTAGTTGCAACCACAGTAATTGAAGTAGGAGTAGATGTACCAGATGCTTCAATCATCATCATAGAACATGCAGAACATTTCGGTCTTTCACAACTGCATCAATTGCGTGGACGTGTTGGACGGGGAGAAAAAAAATCCTCCTGCATTTTGCTATACAAGGATCCACTAACAAAAATGGCTGAAATGCGCCTGAATATTATACGTAATACAGAAGATGGTTTCAAAATTGCTGAAGAAGATTGGCGTTTGAGAGGAGAAGGAGAACTGTTGGGAACAAAACAATCTGGTATGCCTGAATTTCATATGGCAAATCTTGCAGTACATAGCGATCTTTTATCAATGGCAAGAAAAGATGCTCGTTTATTCTTACAACGTGATGCAAATTTTTCTTCAAAACAAGGACAAGCTCTACGCTTGCTTCTTGATCTCTTTAGAAAGGATGACGCAACTCGATTATTACGTGCAGGATAATCATTAAGAATACTTATGATACGCTTTGTATATCTCTATGTTAAAAAATTTTACACCTGTATCTTCAATTATTATTCATAAATCTTAAAGATATGAAATTGTTGTTTATTCAACTGTAACTGATTTTGCCAAATTACGAGGTTGATCAACATCCGTTCCTAATAAAACTGCTGTATGGTAAGCGATTAGTTGAACAGGTAAGGTATAAATAATGGGTGCAATAAACTCGGGAACATTTGGCAAAATAATAGTTGACAATGTATCAAGACAAGCTGCTTCTGCACCTCTTTTATCAGTTATCAGAATAATGCGACCACGACGTGCTGCTACTTCCTGCATATTAGAAAAAGTCTTTTCAAACCATCTATCATAAGGCGCTACAACAATAATTGGTATTGTCTCATCTACCAATGCAATCGGACCATGTTTTAATTCACCTGCTGCATAACCTTCAGCGTGAATATAAGAAAGCTCCTTTAATTTAAGCGCTCCCTCTAAAGCAATCGGATAAGAAGTGCCACGTCCAAGATACAGAACACTTTTTACGTTTACTAAATTACGACAAATATATTCAATTTTGTTATCTAATTTTAAAACCTCATTCAAAAACCTAGGAATTTCTGCCAATTGCTGAATAAATTTATGTTCTGCCCCCTCTGAAAGATAACCACGTTGCTTGGCAGCGCTAAGCGCCATTATAGCAAGCGTTGCTAATTGACAAGTAAAAGCTTTTGTTGAAGCAACACCAATTTCTGGACCTGCTAATGTTGGCAAAACAAAATCAGCTTCCCTTGCCATTGTTGATTGCTCAACATTAACAATGGTTGCTATTTTCATACCATGCTCACGACAGTAACGTAAAGACGCTAATGTATCAGCTGTTTCTCCAGACTGAGAAACGAACACTGATAACATATTTGAAGTTATAGGTGTTTCACGATAACGAAATTCTGAAGCTACATCATTATCAACACTTAAAGCGGCCAAACTTTCAAACCAATAACGTGCAACTAAGGTTGAATAATAAGCCGTTCCACAACTTGCAAATAATATACGGTTAATTCTTTTCCAATTAATAAAATTTTTCAGTGGACGGATGATATTCTTTCCAAGATCAAGATAATGCGCCAAATTATGAGAGATAACTTCGGGTTGTTCAAACATTTCCTTGTGCATAAAATGTCGATGATTACCCTTAGATACCGACAAAGCTCCATGAAATAATGTTGTAATTTTACGCTTCACTGGTTGATTATCTGAGTTATAAATTGTGACACCTTTTCGTGTGAGAATAGCACAATCCCCATCTTCCATATAACTTATGCGATCTGTAAATGAAGCCAAAGCAGTCGCATCTGATCCGACAAAAAATTCATCTTTTCCATAGCCAATTGCTAACGGCGGACCAGACCGAACAGCAATCATCAGATTGTCTTCTCCTTCAAAAATAAGAGCAATAGCAAAGGCACCTTGCAACTTTTTCAAACTTGTGAACACTGCATCCTGTGGAGACAGACCACTTTTTAATGCGTGCGTAATTAAATGGGCAATAACTTCTGTATCCGTCTCTGTTTCAAAGGTATAGCCATATTCAATAAGTTCTTTTTGCAATGCTACAAAATTTTCAATAATACCATTATGAACTACTGCAAGACGTTCAGTCACATGAGGATGAGCATTCCTCTCTGCAGCAACTCCATGGGTAGCCCAACGCGTATGGCCAATCCCTAAACTTCCTTCTAATGGTGTTTTTTTTAACTTCTCTTCTAAACGTACAAGCTTACCTTCAGCGCGTATACAACAGATATGACCATTATGTAATGTTGCTACACCAGATGAATCATATCCCCTGTACTCAAGACACTTCAAACCATTAACCAAAGAAGATACAACACATCTCTTTCCAAGAATTCCAATAATTCCGCACATTAATAAACTCCAATTTACATCAAAGATTTATATAATTTAATAAAACAACAAAATTATCTTAACTATAATATTAAAAATAATTATATAAACTAAACAGCCTGTACAGTAATATTGAATAGAAATATTACTGTACAATAGGAATCATTATAAAATTTAAAATATACTTAAAATAATTACTTATTATGTTTATTTGCTAATAAACGTGCACGCAATTTTATTGCATAATCCTCTTTTATTACTTGCCGTGCACGACCAAAAGCTAAGCTGTTCACAGGAACATCTTGAGTTATAACACTTCCTGAAGAAACATAAGAACCATTCCCTATAATCAATGGAGAAACAAGTGCTGAATTGGAACCAATAAAAGCATTATCACCAATCGTAGTTTTGTATTTATGAAAGCCGTCATAATTACAGGTAATAGTGCCAGCACCAATATTGGCATGCGCACCAATTTCTGCATTCCCAATATAACTCAAATGGTTAATCTTGGAGTATTTTCCTACCTTAGCTTCTTTGACTTCACAAAAATTTCCAATCTTTACCGACTGCGCCAAATCTGTTCCAGGACGCAAACGTGCATAAGGTCCAATCTGCGCATCTTTACCAACTACAGCTCCCTCCAAGTAACTAAATGCATGAATAACTGCACCAGAGTGCACCTTTACCCCCACCCCAAAATAAACGTTTGGCTCAATTACAACCCCTGATTCAATCTCTGTATCATAAGAAAAATAAACACTTTCTGGTTTAAGTATCGTAACTCCAGATAACATCAAATCACGTGCTTTACGCCTTTGCCATAAAGTATCAGCTTCATAAAGTTCAAAACAATTATTAATTCCTACAATATTATCAAAAGGTACCTCAACAACTTGAACATTCAATCCTTCATGTGACGCAATAGAAACAATATCTGTTAAGTAATATTCTTGCTGCAAATTATTGTTGCTAACTTTATCTAAAAGAGAAAGTGCATACCTTCCATTAATTGCGAGTATTCCACCATTACAAAAAGAAATTGTTTTTTCTTCATCACTCGCATCTTTTTCTTCAACAATTGCAACAAGTTTACTGTCCTTTTCAATAAGGCGCCCATAACCTGTTGGATTTGAAGTACGAAAACCGGCGACGACAACATCTGCCCCAACAGCAAGCTGTGCACGAACCTTTAGTAATGAATCTCGCTGAATCAAAGGAGTATCACCAAAAACAATAAGAACATCGTCCATTACTTTTTGCAAAGCTAAACGAGCAGACAAAACAGCATTAGCAGTTCCTAAACGTTCTTTTTGTTCAAAAACCATTGCATTCTTTACAAATGATTGAACAACTTGAGTTACCATTTTAGAGCCAAACCCGACAACTACAGCCAATTGCGAAGTTCCTGCTAATTCTACTTGTTTTATGACATGACATACAAGTGGTAATCCAGCGATTTTATGAAGAACCTTAGGAAGGGACGACCTCATGCGCGTCCCCTCACCGGCCGCAAGAACAATAGAGAGACAATTTCTAACCATAAAAACACATAAAATTAGTAAGAAAATCCTAAAAAATCAATAATATCATGCCAACGAATAATCTCAATCTTACTTAATAAAGGATAATTTTCCAAAAGCCAAAACGAAATATCCTGCATAGAACCTGTCAAAAATAAAATACCCGTGATAACTAGAAAAACACCAATAATTTTTTCTACTTTTCCCAAATGAACACGAAAAGAACCCAAAAATCTCATAAAACTGCCTGAAAATAAAGCTGCCAATATGAAAGGCACTCCAAGACCAAGTGCATAAATCCCTAAAAGCACAGCCCCTTCACTCACGGTTTCCTTTGTTCCAGCGAGTGTTATGACAGGTCCTAAAATTGGGCCAATACATGGTGTCCAACCAAATGCAAAAGCTAACCCAATGATATAAGCTCCTAGAGGCCCTGTAGGAGTGTTGTGCGTTCGAAACCGCACTTCTCGAAATAAAAAAGCAATTTTGAAAAGACCTAAAAAATTAAGACCAAAAATAATAATAATAATTCCAGAGGCGATAGCAAGCCAATCACGATAGTGACTAATAACCCCCCAACTGTACTAGCACTAGCACCTAAAACAACGAAAACAGTTGTAAAACCAAGAACAAAAGCAATAACAGAAAATAAAAGTGCCAAACGTATAAATATTTTTCCGTTAGAATTTTTTGAACGAAAATCATCAATCCCAACCCCTGCCATATAACACAAATAAGGAGGAACTAACGGTAAAACACACGGTGATAAAAAAGATAATACACCTGCAAAAAATACACTAACTGTTGAAATTTCTACAACCAAAATTCTTTATCCACCCCTAAAATTACTATTTATCTTTATTAATAATCTTCAATTTTTTGATTCACCTATTTTTTGCATATTGTGCGCATCTGCCACCACACTAACATCTTTATCATGACCTGAAAGAACTGAAAAAACTTTTTGATAAATATGATCCTTATTTTTAGCAATTGCAACATACTCTCCCTCAACTAACACAAGTGAAACATAAGCACCAACTGTTTCATAAATTATATCACCAGAGTCATTGATAATAGACCAGCTTGTATCTGCGAGTGCCTCCCCTCCTTCTTGACGTACTAACTTTAATATAATCTGCGCTGCTTGATGCTCAAGTCGTACTTCAGTAATTTTACCCGTATCCACTTGAATATCTGAACGTACAATAGCATTAACAGACCCATAATGAGAAGCAACATGATAACGGCCAGCTTTTAAACGTACAAGTGAGTGAGATTTAACGTTTGATAGAACCACACCAGTATCATCATTTTCCTTAGCATCTTCATATATAGTAAAACGTAATTCCTGCTCATTGATTGCGCCGTTAAGCAGTGTAGCACTCAAAATAACACCACCAGCATCAAGATTAAAATTTTTGGAAATACGCTGTCCATTTTCTAAATTCACGCGTTGCACAGCACTTGCATGACCAAATGAAACATGAACAAGATAGCTTCCTGGCTCTAAATCAAAGCTCACACTTCCTCCTTCAAAAGATGCAATTAACGGTAATTTATTATCAATTCCTAAGATAGGTGCATAAACCCGCCATATAAGCCCTTTCGTGATATTTTCATTGCTGTTTGCCAATCGAGCATGCAATATAAGCTGGGTTTTAGAGTGTAAATCATCTCGTCCGTGGTCTTGAGATTTTAAAATAAAACTTGTTGGTTGCTTTTCCTGATGATTTTGACTTCTCCATTCCTCAGAGAATGCAAAACTTATCCAAATCAATGATATAAACACCACATATAGCCATAAAGACTGACGAAATATTTTTGTGAAAATGTCCATTTTAGTATTGTTAACAAAAGTGATAATCTTTTCAAGCAGCAATATAGCAAGGTCGCCATTTTAAATTGAAAAACTTACCCCGCAACCACACGATGAAACAGCATTTGGATTACGAACTTGAAAAGACTGTCCCATAAGATCATCAACAAAATCGATCTCAGCCCCTTCCATAAAGGGAAGAGATACAGAATCAATAAACACAATTGCCCCATCTTTTTCTAAAACTAGATCATCTTCTTTACTTTCAGAAACTAAATCATATTTGTAAAAAAAACCAGAACACCTACCACCTTCAACGGAAATACGTAATCCTATTTTATCGGGTTCATTTAAAAGTATCTGTGCGATATGCTTAGCAGCAAAATCTGAAATATTCACGCTCATCTTGCCTATTGTCCTTGTATTACATTATCAAGAAAGAGTATCAAAATAGCTAGAAATTTATTAATAGTACATAAGTTTACACTTAAATTGAAAATAGATGACTTGCAATGGATATGAGCAATATAAATTATCAATTTCGAGCAATATACAGCTCTAACCCACAGAAAAGCCGTGGCAGATTATTTCATGAAACTGCTAGCAGCATACGATCACCTTTTCAAAGAGACAGAGATCGTATTATTCATTCTAATGCATTCCGACGACTCAAACACAAAACCCAAGTGTTTATTGCTGATGAGAACGATCATTATCGCACTCGGCTTACACATTCAATAGAAGTTTCTCAAATTGCGCGGACATTGGCTCGTGCTCTGTGTCTGGACGAAGATCTTACAGAAGCCATTGCCCTTGTTCACGATTTTGGGCATACGCCCTTCGGACACGCAGGAGAAGATGCACTTAATGAGGTAATGGCAAATTATGGTGGCTTTAATCATAATGCACAAGCATTACGCATTGTAACGAGTCTAGAACAGCGCTACGCAAATTTTGATGGACTTAATCTTACTTGGGAAACACTTGAAGGACTTGTAAAACATAATGGTCCCCTTTTAGGACCGTATTCTAACTGCAAAGATGTTCCTTTAGATATTCTGCAATATAATGCAAAACAGGATCTTGAGCTTGATTGTTTTTCTGGATTAGAAGCACAATGTGCCGCTATTGCTGATGACATTGCTTATGATGCTCATGATATTGATGACGGTCTACATTCACACTTATTGACAATTGACCAGCTTAAACACATTTCGCTAACTGCATTATTATTAAAAGATATAAAAAAAGAATATCCACAACTTGATCAAACTCGATGCGGTTATGAGTTAGTTCGCAGACAAATCACCACTATGGTTGAAGACGTTATTAAACAGTCACAAGAAAACTTAGTGCATCTTAGCCCAACAAGCATCAATGATATCCACACAGCAAAAAAACTTATTGTGACCTTTTCACCTACAATGGCTATTTATGAAAAAGAATTAAAAGATTTCTTATTTAAAAATCTTTATCACCATGAGAAAGTTCTTAGTCGTTGCAATAAAGCAAAATGCATTGTACGAAAATTATACAACTATTATTATGAAAATCCAAATGCTATGCCTGAAGACTGGCACAGCAAGATGATTCACTTAACAAATCAAGAATTAGCACGCCACATTGCTGATTTTTTGTCAGGTATGACTGATCACTACGCTTTACGTGAATATCACCGTTTGTTTGAGCATACAGACAATTTTATTTAATCAAGTCTAAATACACTATGGAAATTGCATATGAATGTCTTTAAAAATTTCGAGAAAAAAATTAAAGAAATACTCGAGTTATCTGATATAAAAGGAAAAAATGGAGAAAATTTAGATTTATCAAAAGTAACCGTTGATCCTCCACGAGATTCTTTACATGGCGATCTATCTACAAATGCTGCTATGGTACTTGCGAAATCTATCGGACTTAATCCACGTGCACTTGCAGAAAAAATTATAGAACTTCTTAAACGTGATCAGTCTATAGAGTGTATTGATATTGCTGGTCCTGGATTTATCAATGTCAAGATGACAAAAACATTTTGGCAAAATGTAATAAAATCCATACTTCAATCAGGAATATCTTATGGTAGTATTCCAATGGGACATGGAAAACGTGTCAATGTTGAATACGTATCAGCAAACCCAACGGGTCCAATGCATGTAGGACATTGTCGAAGCGCAGTTATTGGAGATGTACTTTCAAATCTACTTCAATTCGTGGGATATGATATTACAAAAGAATATTATATCAATGATGCTGGTGGACAAATTGAAATACTCGCTCATTCTGTATTGTTGCGCTATCGCGAAGCTTTAGGACAGAAAATCAATGAAATTCCAGAAGGACTATATCCCGGTGAATACTTAATACCACTAGGACAATCACTTGCTAAAGAATTCGGAGATCAATTGCTCACTATGGATAAAAACGAAGCTTTACCTATAGTAAAAGAGTATGCAATTAATGCAATGATGTCAATGATTCGGCAAGATTTGGCTTCCCTTAATATTTATCATGATATCTTTTTTTCTGAGCGAATGCTTTATGAAGATAACGCACGAGCTATATGTAGCACAATCAATGATCTAACTTTAAATGGCTATATTTACAAAGGTAAGCTACCACCACCGAAAGGGCAAAACACTGAAGATTGGGAACCAAGTGAACAAACTTTGTTTCGTTCAACTGATGTTGGAGATGATCAAGATCGTGTCCTAGTTAAATCTGATGGTTCTTACACTTATTTTGCCGCTGACGTCGCTTATTTTCGCGATAAATTTAATCGTAATTTTGATGAAATGATCTATATCCTAGGTGCTGATCACGCCGGTTATGTTAAAAGACTAGAAGCAATGGCAAAAGCAATCTCAGGAGAGAAAGCTAAATTGAGTGTCTTCTTGTGTCAATTAGTAAAACTTTTTCGCAACGGTCAGCCTGTACGTATGTCAAAAAGAGCGGGGTCATTTATCACTCTGCGTGATGTCGTGGAAGAAGTTGGGTGCGATTCGGTGCGTTTTATGATGCTGTATCGTAAGTGTGAAGCACCTCTTGATTTTGATTTCACAAAAGTAACAGAACAATCAAAAGACAACCCTATCTTTTATGTACAGTATGCAAGCGCACGTTGTCATTCAGTCTTTCGTCAGATAAAAGAAATTTTTCTTATCGAAAATCTTTCAAATGATATTATGATTGCGCATCTTAATCGATTAACCGACGATAATGAAATATCACTAATACGTAAACTCGCTGAATATCCACGCATCATTGAACAAGCTGTAATCCATAAAGAGCCACATCGACTAGCTTTTTATCTTTATGACCTAGCTTCCAGATTCCACGCACATTGGAATAAAGGAAGCGATAATCCCGATTTACGCTTTATTAGAATAGATGATAAAGAACTATCATTTGCTAGACTGGGATTAGTACAAGCGATCATCAATATCCTATTATCAGGATTAAAAATTGTAGGAGTGGAAGCACCAACAGAAATGCGTTGAAAAAGTTTTACAAATGCATAGAATGTATAATTTGTTGATAAACTTTTTCGTGTATTCTTTCGTACGAAGAAGAAAGTTATTTAGGGAATAGTATAACTAGAATTAGTCATTATTACATTTAAATGCAAATAATAATGTGAGAGAAGTTATGAGCGATAATGATCGCAAAGATCTACAAAAAATAAGACAAGATCACCAACCGCATGACTCTGTAGAAAGGATTGCGCAGCTTCTTGATGCGAATAAACAAAGTAAAAGTCAAGACACTCAGTCTTCTTTACAAATTAATCAATCAAGACATCAACCCTCTGAAACACAGTTCCCTGATAATGATTTAGACTTATCTTTTTTAGAAACAGAATTTGAGAGTAATTTAGCTAATGATTTTCCGTTTGATGATAAAAACAAAGAAGACAGCTTACTTTCAGCCAATAACGAACAAATGTCAGAAAATATTGCAACAACCGCCTCTCTCAACCGTTTAGAACAAAGTATGTTTCTGTCTGAAAAGGTAGATTCTCCATCTGTTGATCTTGATGAAGAACGAATTTTAGATGCACTTTCTCCACTGCCTATCCAAAAGAATCGGACGTCTCAAGATGAAGCAATGCCAACACGCGTTAATCAACTTTTTGAGAAAAATAATTTAGATACACAGCCAAAAGAGTTCTTTTTTGATAAATCAGATGCACAGGATGATAATACTGTAGAACCATTTACACAAGCAAAGCCTTTTTCACAGACAGAGATACCACAGTCAGATGCTCAAAATATAGAACAAAATTATTATGATAATCATCAAAAATTTCCTAACATCCCCGTAAATCACTCATATAGGAATCCAGTTAATCAAGAAAACTGGCAAGTGGATAAGTCATTTTCTTTGAAAAATCTTCCACAAAGGGATTATGCAACCGAATATCATAAGTTTTGCGAAAAGAAAATCTTAGAACAAAAAATCAATATTACGCAAAATCCAGAATATAGTGACAATTTCCCCCAATATATCGATAATACTGAGCATATCTCTGATCAAAATAATAAAAAAGATACTCCATATAATCAAAAAAAATTAGATAATACACAAACATCATCGGCAATTTTTAATACTACACAGGTAGATGATTTTTCTGCATATTCTTACCCTCATGATAATAATCCTCCCCCAAATGTTGATACTTATAAATTTACAGAAGAAATCGTAGAGAAAACCGAGCCGATCATGGTTCCGAAATCTTCATATGAATCCCCAGAACATGATACATTTTCTGATAGTCCTGAAGCAGAATTTGCTGATGTATTCAATGTAGGGAATGTTCCAGTAGAAGATTTTTCGCAACGGCAGCAAAGTGCAATCTTAAATGAAATTTTTAATCAGACTGTACAAAATCAAAAAGACGGTTCATATGTAAATACTCAAAAACAAAACACTGGCTATTATCCTGCTGACAATGGAGAGTATTATTCCTCCTCTTTTGCTGAAAATTCACAAAACAACGATACAAACAAAATCCTTGCCAATGAACCTGTAATCCTCAGCTCAAAAGCTTTTATCACAAGAAAAATTATTTCTAAAAGTGTCATTCCTGTTATTTTAATAGCAATTGGTTTTATAAGTTATTTTCATTTTTTTACATCATCACAAAAAAACGAAAACGCGCTTATTATTCGCTCTGATGATACACCTTTTAAATTTAAACAAGAAACGACAGAAACTGAAAATATTGTTGCTCATAATCTAGATGTTTATAAACAATCAACTGAAAATATTGAAAAAAATGATGATATGCAACAATTTCTTATTAATGATTCTGAAACGCCAGAAGATTTAGAAGTGCTAAATCAACAAGAATTTGAAAACACTTCTCCCCCTTCTTTTAATGAATCTGATGTTGAAGAAATAGTTACAGAAATTGCCAGTCGTACTGTTCCAACAAAAAAAGTACAAACAGTTATTGTAAAACAAGATGGTACAGTCACACTTACTCCAATGCATCACACAGATGAAAAACACGCTTATGATCTTGAAAAAGATAATCAAGATACCTTAAATCAATTTCAAGAAGAAGCACCAATTTCTTCTACATTGTCTGATACAAACAACAAAGAAAAAGAACATCATCCCACTACTGATACGGTTGATATTGATAAAACAATCACGGAAAATGCTTCTATCTCTAATGTTGAAGAAAAAATTAGAAATTCATTTATACCAGTTCCTGTAAAAAATAAATTCAATACAGAAAAACAAACGAGCGTTGCTGCTTCTCCTTCAACACAGTTTAATAGAGAAGCAACACACAGTTTGGAAAATTATTATATACAACTTTCATCCCAACCAACACCTGAGTTGGCTAAAGATTCTTTAAAAAGCATAAAGTCTAGATTTGGATTTCTAATAGGTACTCGTCCTTTAAATATTCACTCTGCTTTTATAACGGGAAAGGGTACTTATTATCGAGTACGTATTAAAGCTCGAAACCGTGACGAAGCTATAAACCTTTGTGAAGAAATTAAAAACTTTGGAGGCAGCTGTTTTATCACACGCTAAATCAATAATATTATAGTTTTAGCAACTATTGCACTATATTTGATTATTGAAGACTTGGCTTATTGCTTAATTTCAGGCATTAAAATTGTATCAAATTTGTCTTTTTCAAATATCGAAAGCGGTTTTTCTTTTGAATCTATTGTTAATTCAGTTCCTTCACCTAGGGGATTTTTTTCGTAAGATGGTAATGATATCTTGTCTTGGCTTGTGTAAGATAGTGGATTCGTATTTAAATATTTTTCGGGAATTGTTGTAGTTTGACTCGATCCTATAGGATTATGAATGGGTGTATTACGTTTTGATGATTCTTCAAAAAAAGATGCTAAAAAGCCAAAAACAAACAAAAAGATAATAAACGTAAAAACAACAGCAAGTATGCCTTTACCAGTCTGTCTGCGTTGTTCGTGATTTGTTTTGTCTGAAATTATATGTTTCTCGTATGCTGGATAATGTTTATCAATCATAATGAGTTTCCTTTCTCAATTTCCATATCTTGAATCATCTATATGATAATATATACGAAGTTATTCAGGTTCTTATTTCAAATAACGATAAATACGTATAACAGTTCCAAGATACTTGATAAAAGCTAGAAAAATGATTATGGAAATATGATAAAGAAAATTTGTAAGTATTCTTTGCTTTGTATTCTATAATAAAAATTGACACAAAAAAATTGCCGATTGTAATGCTGTAGTAAGTGTGTTTTATTATTTTTAGTAAAATATACACAAAGATATAGCACTCTTAAAAAGGTTTTACCTATGGAATTTCTTGCATCACTACTTCCATTTAAAATAGAAAAACACAACTCACCTCTCTCAGATGAGAAACGCGAAGATATTTTAAAAAAACCTGGTTTTGGTCAATTTTTTACAGATCATATGGTTATTATCAAATGGAGTGAAGGTAAAGGCTGGCATGATGCTGTTATTTCTCAATACAAACCTTTAGAAATCAATCCAGCAAGTACTGTTTTACATTATTCTCAAGAAATTTTTGAGGGATTAAAAGCGCATCGAGCAACGGATGGTCGTATTTTGTTATTTCGCCCCGATGCTAATGCACAGCGTTTTATGGCATCAGCACGGAGATTGGCTATGCCCGAATTGCCAAAAGATATCTTTTTAGATGCTGTTAATCAATTGATAAAAATTGATCAAAAATGGGTTTCTTATAATCCAAACGTTAGCTTATATATACGTCCATTCATGTTTGGCAATGAAAGCTTTTTAAAAGTTCGCCCTTCTCGAGAATATGTTTTCTGCGTTATAGCATCTCCGGTTGAATCATATTTTTCAGGTAAAGAAAAATCTGTCAGTGTATGGATTGAAACAGAATATAGTCGTGCTGGTCCAGGTGGTACAGGTGCTGCCAAATGTGGGGGGAATTATGCAGCAAGTTTACTAGCCCAAAATAGTGCAACCCAAAATAATTGTAGTCAAGTGCTTTTCCTTGATATGGTTGAGCATAAGTGGATTGAAGAACTTGGTGGTATGAATGTTTTCTTTATTACAAAAAATAATACACTTATAACACCTGCACTTAACGGAAATATTCTTCCAGGAATAACACGTCATTCAATTTTAGAATTGGCACAAGATATGGGTTTATCCGTAAAAGAGGATTCTTATTCTTTTGAATCACTTAAGGAAGATGTACGAAGTGGTCATATTAAAGAATCTTTTGCGTGTGGTACTGCTGCCGTTATAACACCAATTGGCCGTTTTAAATATAACGGTGGAGAGTTGGTGATTGAAAACGAAGAAGTTGGCAAAATTACAGAAAAACTTCATGCGCAGCTAGTTAATATTCAAAAAGGAAACATAGAGGACAAAAAGAGCTGGGTATACTCCGTTCAACTATCATAATTGCGGAATATATCCTTTAAATACATTTGTGGATTATTTTATAAAAAGCACGTTTGCACTTTGCTAGATAGCATTCCCCAACAACAATCATTAACAATAAAATACTAGTCGAATTTGGAATAATTTCTGTGCTGTGCCTTGATATTTCGGATTGTTCCTGTGTGTGAGCGCATAACTATAGTCTCTGTTTGAATATATCTAGGAGTAAATTTAACACCAGAAAGCATATTTCCATCTGTTACACCTGTTGCAGAAAACAAAACATCACCTTTTGCCATCTCCTCAACTGTATAAGTTTTATTAGGATTACTGATCCCCATTTTTGCCGCACGTTCAATTTTTTCTTCTGTATCAAGCTGTAAACGTCCTTGCATTTGCCCACCAATACAGCGTAAAGCTGCAGCAGCTAATACTCCCTCTGGAGCTCCACCAATACCCATATAGATATCAATCCCTGTTTCATCTGGATCTGTTGTATGAATCACGGCAGCAACATCACCATCACCAATTAAACGAATTGCTGCCCCTGTTGTCCTCACTTCATCAATAATTTTTGCATGACGAGGCCGATCCATAATACAAACCGTAATCTGGTTAACAGCCACTCCTTTAGCTTTCGCAAGAGCATGAATATTGTCCACGGGGCTTGCATCTATATCGACTATTCCTTTTGGATAGCCAGGACCAATAGCAATTTTTTTCATATAAACATCAGGAGCATAAAGCAAATTACCTTTTTCAGATATTGCAACTACAGCTAGAGAATTTGCAAGATTTTTAGCACAAATTGTAGTTCCTTCAAGCGGATCAAGTGCAATATCAACGGCTGATCCATTTTTAAGACCTACTTTTTCTCCAATATAGAGCATAGGAGCTTCATCACGTTCACCTTCACCAATCACTACAGTACCATCAATTGGCAAACGATTAAGTTCCCGACGCATTGCATCTACAGCAGCTTGATCAGCTGCTTTTTCATCACCTCGCCCACGCCAGCGAGCGGCTGCAACAGCAGCACATTCAGTAACACGTACTAATTCAAGAGTAAGAATACGATCCAATCCATTTAAAATTTTCTGAGTTGTGGGCATATAAAAAATCCTACCAAACAAATATTAGAGTTCAAAAAAAAACTGATCTTTCTGAGATACTATTGTACAATAAATCATCGTCTTCATACTATATGTTCGATGCGAATAAATCGAGATTTTGTAACAAAGTGACCATCTTTTTCAATTTCTTCAAGTGTTTGTCGTATATTAGCTTCTGTTGTTTTATGCGTTACTAAAATAATTGTTTTTGTTTTACTAATATGATCTTTCGTAAAAGATTTCTGAACAACTGATTCTAATGAGATACAATTATCCGCCATATGCTGTGCAACCATTGCAAAAACGCCAGCACGATCATGAACATTCAAACGAATAAAGTAATTACCTATATGATTAGTGATACATGCCTTTTTATAAGGAATAAGCGCCAATGCTGGTATTCTTAAAACCGGTGAATAGTGAAAATTAGGATGAATTTTTGCTATATTAGCCAAATCACTAATAACAGCTGATGCTGTTGCCGATCCTCCAGCACCAGGACCAGAAAACAGTAATTCACCTAATAAATCGCTTTGAACAGAAAGAGCATTGGTGACACCATGAATTTGTGCAATCATTGATGACTTTGGTATCAACGTTGGATGAACGCGTTGTTCAATCCCAAAATCAGTTTTTGACGCGATCCCTAAAAGCTTAATCCTGTACCCCAATTCATCGGCTGCACAGATATCAATAGGTGAAATATTACTAATCCCTTCGATATAAACATCATCTAATGAAATTTCTGTTCCGAATGCTATACTTGACAGTAAAGCTAATTTATGAGCGGTATCGTTTCCTCCAATGTCAAAGGTCGGATCAGATTCAGCATAACCAAGCCTCTGCGCATCTACCAAACAATCCTGAAATGAAATGCCTTCAGTAAACATGCGCGTTAAGATATAATTGCAAGTTCCATTTAAAATGCCATAAATCCGCGATACATTATTCCCAGACAAAGATTCCCTCATCGCTTTTACAATAGGAATCCCACCTGCAATGGCAGCCTCAAAATTAAGAAACACACCTTTTTCTTCTGAATTTATAGCAAGTTCTATACCATATCGAGCAAGTAACGCTTTATTGGCAGTGACAACATGATGTCCCGCCTTAAATGCCTCTTTGACAGCTGCATACACAACATCTAATTCACCACCAATTAACTCAACAAAAACATCAATCTCATTAGAAGAGGCCATTTTTACAGGTGAATCGAACCACTTTACATCACTCAAATCAATTCCACGATTACGATCTTTGTCGCGCGCGCTAACAGCAACAACTTTAATTGGTCGTCCACATTGGCAAGCCAAACTATCTGCTTTTTCACGTAAAATCTGAATAACTGAAGTACCAACCGTACCAAGACCTCCGATACCAACTTTTAAAGCCTCTGCCATTATTAAAACTGCCTATCCTTATACCCTATACATTTACTAAAAAATACCTCAATTACTTGCAATAAATTACGAGCAAACCCTGCGAACCATCAATACTGCCGAGCTCATAGCCTTTATGAATAAATAAAATAATTTCTCAAATAATAACATCTATATATTCACTATATTCACTCAAAAATGTTTCGAAATATAAGTAATATTGCCTCAAAGCTCAAAAACCATCTAAAAACATAAACTTATAATCATTAAAAATTATGTTTCTTTTTATAAAAATCATACTATTTGGTTTTCATAAAAATGTCATTCAGAGATGTTGTATAAAAACATAAAACAACAATAAAATTTGTAAAAATTATATATTTCATAATCTTATCCATGACAAATTGAAATGTTAGCGAATAATCGTAGGCGTGTATTTAAAATTAATGACCTCAAAAATCCCTATTTACACATGCAATCATGACAATGATTACTTAAAATGCAAAATAACATATAGAAAGATTTAAAATTTTCTTTAATATTTTTACTCATTCATGCGGAGATACATATGAAAAAATAATCTTTCAACTTCATGACATGAATTCTCTATTAATTAGCAATTTTTTGATCTATGACTTGAAGATGATTTTTACATAGCTCAAATCATTTATTAATGATCAATAAACACTTGTCGCTTTACTTTATTAAACTGTTTAATATCTGACTGTCATTTTATTTATATATTCTATATTAACTAATAAGATAGTACATAGGAGTACTTGGTATCACGCGCCATGAAAATACCTATTTTATTATTTTGTCTATTCCTCAAACTAGAAATAACAAAAATACCCTCTGACTGTATGTGAAATTACCCCTGAGATTGCCTATCTATTCTTAATAACCATTGTATATTTTTTATACCAAATTTTAGAGAATGATATTATCCAAGGTAGAGGAACGCAAATGAATTAAAAAAATAATTCAATAAAAAATGTTTTTTTAAAAAAAATTACGCAGAGGGCTTGCGAAGTAAAAAGATCCTCTCTATAAGCCTCATCATTGGTTTGCGCCCATCGTCTAGCGGTTAGGACATCGCCCTTTCACGGCGGAAACAGGGGTTCGATTCCCCTTGGGCGTACCATTTTTTTTTCGTAGCACTTAATAATTTGGTTTTGTTCATTTTTTAAGAATAAGGGATACGTAAATAAAAGTGAAGGGATATGCTTTCCAAGCGTCTTCCTGTAGATTGTATTCTTCTCGCTAAATTTTTCTATTAGCTTTTTTACTTACGTCTTATTATAAAAGGCCTGCTATCACTTGATAAAAAATACCATAAATTTGATAGTCAAGTGAATCAGAGGGACATATTCAAGTCTTAACACTAAAGATCCATAAAATTTTATAAAATAATATATAAATTTATCTCCATAAATCTGTGCTTTGATATTAAAATTTGTTTTCTCTGATACCTCCTAAGCTTATGGCAGTGCTAAATTCCTCGAAGAAGAACATAAAATTCTCACAAAGCAAAAATTCATGATCATACAAATATTTCCGGCAATGCGCATACTTTTCTTCTTTCTGCCATTTTCGAAGATGCTGAAATTGACTATGGTGCAAAAATTTTTAGAAATGAAAGTGTATTAAAATAAAAATTTTATAAATTATAAAAACAAGCTCAAAGATAACAAGATCGCTTTTTTCTAAAGGTACAAAAAAACATCACCGATATGTCGAAGAAGAAAGTGCAAATTGTCTTAACGCTTTTGATTGCAGCTCTATTTTTACTTTCCATCATAGTTCTGAAAGTGCTATAAAACAATATTATTAAAACGAACAAGGACTTATAATGATAAAGATCAAAGTAGAAAATCCCATTGTTGAAATCGATGGTGATGAAATGACTCGTATTATTTGGAAATATATCAAAGAGAAATTTATTTACCCATATCTTGACATTGATCTCAGATATTATGATCTTTCCATCCAGAATAGAGATGCAACCAATGACCAAGTAACAATTGACTCCGCCAATGCTATCAAACAATGTGGTGTCGGTGTAAAATGTGCAACCATAACTCCTGATGAAGCACGAGTAGAAGAATTTAACTTGAAAAAAATGTGGAAATCACCCAATGGTACGATCCGTAATATTTTAGGAGGAGTTATTTTTCGCGAACCCATTATCTGCAAAAATATCCCCCGCCTCGTTTCTAGCTGGACAAAGCCAATTATTATCGGACGTCACGCATTTGGTGATCAGTATAAAGCAACTGATTTCAAATTTCCTAGCAAGGGAAAATTAAGTATCAAATTTGTCGGAGATGACAATCAAGTGATCGAGTATGATGTTTTTGATGCCCCGAGTGCGGGAGTTGCCATGGCCATGTACAATCTTGATGAGTCAATTCGTGACTTCGCTCGCGCATCTTTTAATTATGGACTACAGCGGAATGTTCCGGTTTATCTCTCTACAAAAAACACCATTTTAAAAGACTATGATGGACGTTTTAAAGACATCTTTCAGGAAATATTCGATACAGAATTTAAAGATGAATTTGAAAATCGAAAATTGTACTACGAGCATCGCCTAATTGATGATATGGTTGCTTCTGCACTTAAATGGTCAGGTGGTTACGTTTGGGCATGTAAAAATTATGATGGTGATGTTCAGTCAGATATTGTCGCTCAAGGCTTTGGTTCTCTAGGTCTTATGACTTCTGTTCTCATGACACCAGATGGTAAAATCGTTGAAGCAGAAGCCGCTCATGGCACAGTAACACGCCATTACCGTCAGCATCAAAAAAATGAAGAAACATCAACAAATTCTATTGCATCTATTTTTGCGTGGACACGTGGACTGGCGCACCGCGCTAAATTGGATAATAATGAAAAATTAAAAAACTTTTCTACAATATTAGAAAAAGTTTGTATTCAAACAGTTGAAGAAGGTTTTATGACTAAAGATCTTGCACTGTTGATCGGACCTAGACAAAAATGGCTTTCTACGACAGGATTTCTTGATAAAATTGATGAAAATCTTAAAAAAGCAATAATAAATTAAATTATGAGTTTATTGTAATTCTAAAACCCTCCAAAAGGAGGGTTTTTAGTCTTTTCTTGGCAAATTCAAACAATTGCCTTATAAGTTAAGAGATTTGATTCTTAATGGATAGAAGAAAACAGTGAAAAACCGAAACTGGTCTGAACTTTTATTGGGTAAGAATGCTATTCTCTCTTTAACGCTTACAAGCGGTGTTGCGTTATATGCTATTACTTCTTACATTGTAGTTACTATTTTACCGTCTCTCCTACAGGATATTGGTGGGGGGGTGTATTACTCTTGGGTAACCAGTGTTTTTGTTACAGCTTCACTTCTTGGTACTTCACTTGCAACAAAAATACTAGAAAAACTAGGCCCTAGGAAGGCCTATGTTATTGCTTGCCTTATCTTTATCATCGGCACTTTTGTGTGCAGCACGGTTTCAACCATGCCGTCATTTTTAATAGGGCGCTTTATTCAAGGATTTGGAGGTGGTTCTTTACTATCACTATCATATTCTATGGTCCGTATTGTCTTTATTCCTACTTTATGGTCGTATGCATTAGGTATTATCGCTGGAATGTGGGGAATATCAATCCTATTAGGACCAGCTATAGGTGGAATTTGTATACGATATGGCATGTGGAGAGCGTCCTTTTGGATAATCGGCTCATTGGCAATAATCTTTACAATCGTAGCTTTTGTAGTTTTGCCAATAAAAAATAAAAACCACATTCCAACTTCCCCTCTCCCTCTTCCACAACTACTCATACTTATCTTACTGATTTTTATCATTTCTACTGGAGAAGCTATTGATACTGTAGTTGCACAAATCTGTGGGTTAGTTATTGGGTTCAGTCTTCTCTTTGTTTTGGCAAAAATAGAGTCATCTACACTGCATCCTATGTTGCCATATAAAGCTTTCTTCTTCTCTTCTGAATTTTTTCCTGTATACACATTGATGCTCATAATGACTGTAGTAGCATTTAGTATAGAGTTTTATTTTCCACTTTTTCTTCAAACTCTTCATGGACAAGAGCCACTTGTCGCTGGTTATATGGCAGCACTCATAAGCCTTGGTTGGACATGTGGTTCTCTGCTAAGTGCCGGAGCATCTATAAAACAAGTTTGCAACATCATCGTGTACTCTCCCATACTTAACCTTTTCGGTGTAGGCATTCTTTTGTGGCTTGTTCCAAAAGAAGTATCTGCACTTGAATATACTATTATCATTTGCATAGTGTTATTTGCTACTGGGATTAGTGCTGGTATGGCATGGCCCCATTTATTGACACGCATCTTACAATGTGCAGATGATAAAGATGCACTGCGTGCGAGTGAATCTTTGACTTCTATACAACTGTTCTCAGCAGCTTTAAGCGCAACATTAGCAGGGACAATCACAAATTTAGCTGGTCGCCTTGACCCTGGAGGAGTAGAAGGAATGATTTCTTCAGCAAAAGCTCTTCTAGTAACACTTATTGCTATTTTATTCTGTCTTGGTATTCCATTTGCTCTGCGTGTTTCTTATAGGATATTTAAAAATCCAGCTGGACAATCAAATAAATAATGCTTTTCAAAGAATATTTATTCTTGAGAAGAATATTTGTTGCGTTTTTCCGCGTACCATGAAAAGCAAAAAATTAACAATCCACAAAAAGTTAAAATACTTCCCAAAATACTGGTATATTCATAGCTATAGCCAAATTTTAAAACCAATGCTCCAGATTCTGCTCCAAGCGCATTAGCAATATTAAAAGCAGATTGCATTAAAGCACCTGCCAAAATCTGTCCGTGCTTAGAAAAATCCATAATTTTTGTTTGTATAGAAGGCATAGCTGCAAAAGAAGTGCCAACAAGAAAACATCCTAACACTGCCGTTAATGGAGTATGGGATAAAAAGAAAAAAAGAAAAAAAACAAATATACTCCAAAGCATAGAAAAAAATATTACTGGTGACGTGCCTACTTTAGCTGTGTATTTAGGTCCTAACAGATTACCTGCAACCATCCCCAATCCAAATAACGGCATAATAAATGGCACCCAATCAAGAGAAACATTGGAAATATACATTAATGTTGACTTAATATAGGTAAAAACAGAAAATAATCCTGATGCACCAACCGAAACCATAACCAAGAGAAACCATACCTGCTTTTGCTTCAGTACACTTAATTCATAGAGAGGATTTGTTTTTGGAAAATTCGGAATAGAGGGTAATAATTGCCAAATAAAAAAACAACATAGTAGAGCCACAATACCTACAAGGATAAAAGCAATTTGCCAACCAAAAATCTGACCGATCCAAGTTGCACTCGGTGCTCCAATAACTGTAGCAATTGTCAAACCAAGCATTACTCCCCCAACAGCTTTGGAACGTTCATTCGTCTTCACCATTGAAGATGCAACCATAGCTGCAAGCCCAAAATAAAAACCATGCGGAAAACCACTAATAAACCGCAACATTACTAATGTGCTAAAATCAGAAAAAAATGCACTGATAATATTTGCAAATGCATAAAAAAACATCAATCCCATTAAAACAGCTTTATATGGTAATTTAGATGTTACAACAGCTAAAAGAGGAGCTCCAATTACAACTCCCAATGCATAAGCAGAAACATATTGGCCAGCTGTAGGAATATCAACATGTGAACTGCAAGCCATCTCTGGCTGTAAACCCATCGCAACAAATTCAGCGGTACCAATAGCAAAACTTCCAATGGCAAGAGATAAAATTGCAAAATTCCGCGTTCTAGAATCAAGTTCAAAAGACGGAAGAGTTTTTTTTTCTGAGAATTCTGCATTATAACCATCTCTGCATTAGAAAATTTTAATCCTAGATATTTGTAATACACACAAACAAATACAACACACTCTTATATCTATACTTAAATATTTATCTACAAGATTTTAAACACATCATCCACAACCAAAATAATGATATTCATCAGTTTTTTTCGTGATAAATGCAATATTTCGTAAATTAAATAAAACTTCAGTGATTCAAATGTTACTGCCAAAAAAACAAGAAACATACTTCACAATAATAACTATTTACATTTCCTAGACTTTAATCTCAGGCTAAATTACTTTTACATCTACTGTAAATGAAATCATTTTTATTCTTACATAACTTAAACAATGAATCATTTAAAAATATCTTATATATGGGCAAACTCCATCGGTGCCTTTTGTTGAAAATTCATTATTTCATAGTAAAAAAAAATACAATTTTTATACTTCTTTAATAATTCACTAACTCATTGTTAACATTGTTAATATAAATAATCATGAGAAACGGAAATACACTGTTTGTCTCCGGATCAGGTAATGCGTACCGGAGTATTAATTTTCACCTAACATAAAAATAGCAAAGGGAATATAAATAAATTGCGTACCTATTTTTTATGAGGCATAATTTGATGTTTTTTTTCAATATTGCATCAGCATCAATACTTTTCTTTTAGGAAAAAATTTTCATAGGGCAACAAATCTAGCAACTAAAAAAAACTAATTCATTACAACTATCATCATATTCGCTACTTTATCATACTTGCATCCATGAAGCATCTGTCACCAAAAATCTTAAAGAAGTAATGGACGCGAAAACTTTTATTGTTAAATAATATAAATTAAAAGTACACTTCTTACCATACAAAATAACCAGAACATGATCTTTCATTCTGGGAAAACAACAGCAAGAAAACCTATTTATACAAAAATATACACTATTTTGTATCTGCAAAAATGGTAGCTTTTATGATCGCATCAGGATCAGTTACAGGCTCACCCCGCTTAATCTTATCTATATTTTCCATACCTTCAATAACCTGACCCCATATAGAATATTGACGATCAAGCCAAGGAGCATCTGCAAAGCATATAAAAAACTGAGAATTAGCAGAATTTGGATTCTGACTGCGTGCCATAGAAACTGTTCCACGCTTATGAGAAAGATTTGAAAACTCTGCCACCAAATTGGGCTTATCTGAACCGCCCATACCTGCACGTGATAAATCAAATTTTTTACTATCTTTTTTTCCAAATTGCACATCGCCAGTTTGGGCCATAAAATCATCAATAACACGATGAAATATAACATTATCATAAGCATTTTCACGTACAAGCTCTTTGATACGTGCAACATGCTTAGGAGCTAAATCAACAAAGAGCTCAATAACTACTTTACCCTTAGTTGTTTCAAGAATTAAGGTATTTTCTAAATCTCTGATCTCTGCCATATGACTTACTCCTTTAACTTACCTATCAGCTTGTAAATAAGCAGCATGAATAATATCAGGATTCGTCACAGATCCATTATTACTTGTAGCTCCTTTTTTAATTTTATCAACCACATCCATTCCCTTTATAACCTCTCCGACAACAGTATATTGGCCATTTAAAAAATCAGCATCATTAAAACAAATGAAAAACTGAGAATTTGCTGAATGAGGATCCTGTGAACGTGCCATACCAACAACGCCACGTTTAAATGGCTGCTTTGAAAATTCCGCTGGTATATTAGGATAATTTGATCCACCTGTACCAACGCGCTTAAGATCAAAATCTGTACTATCTTTTTTTCCAAATTTCACATCACCAGTCTGTGCCATAAAACCATCAATAACACGATGAAATACAACATTATTATAAGCACCTTCCTCTGTTAATTTCTTAATTTGTGCAACGTGTTTCGGAGCAAGATCAGGACGCAAACGAATAATCACATCACCATTTTTAAGAGATAAAACAAGAAAATTTGAATCGTTTGCTGTAGCATTCAATGAAAAAAAGCAAAAAATACATGCTAAAAAGACAAAAATTCTAAGATACACAATCATTTTTCCCTAAAAATTGAAATTTCAAACACAAAGCTTTTGCAACATTAGAAGGCACAAAAGGTGTAACATCACCTCCCATAGAGGCAATTTGACGCACCAATGAGGAGGTTATCATACGCCCAGAAACACTTGCTGGTAAAAAAACAGTCGGTAATTCAGGAACCATCATGCTGTTCATCCCTGCCATCTTCATTTCATAATCAAAATCACTACCATCACGCAATCCACGAATAAGAAATGAAGCACCAATTTCCCGGGCCTTATCAATCAAAAGCGTATCAAATGAAATGATCTGCAATCGATCAGAATCTGCACCTAACAAATCTTTTTGGACTTGTACAATTAAATCAACGCGCTCTTCGAAACTAAAGAGCGATTGCTTTTTAGCTTGTATACCGACAGCAACAACCACCTTATCGGCTAAAGCTAAGCCTCCTCGTAAAACATCAAGATGGCCATTAGTAAGAGGATCAAAAGAACCTGCATAAAGAGCAATTTTCATCATTATACTCCACTACTTCTGCAATTATTCCTCTTTGATAATAGCAATCGTATCAGAATTCTTTTCACCTTCATTACCTAATTGGCTAACATCATCTTCAGACTCAGAGATACGCTCGACGGATACAACTTTTTCACCTTCAGCTGTATTAAAGATCATTACCCCCTTAGTTGAACGGCCAGCTATACGAATACCATCAACAGGAACACGAATAAGTTTTCCTCCATCTGTCACTAACATAATTTGATCTTGTGTCTTCACGGGAAAAGCTGCTACTAACTTACCAATTTCAACTGTCTTGGATAAATCTGTAGCACGGATCCCTTTTCCGCCACGTCCTGAAATACGAAATTCATATGAAGAAGATCGTTTTCCATAACCAAACTCGCTAACTGTTAAAAGCATTTGCTCACTAGACTTAAGCTCTGCATAACGTTCATCTGTCAGCTCTGTTTCAATTCCTGCATCATCATCAAGAATTAGGACATCTTCAGCATCAGCACCAGCTGCACGCCGTTCATTAATTGCACGTTTAATATAAGCTGAACGCTCAATTGGTGTCGCCTCAACATGCTCTAAAATAGTCATAGAAATAACTCTATCACCCTTAGCCAAATTAATACCACGTACCCCGATTGAATTACGCCCCGCGAATACACGAACCTCAACGACTGGAAAACGAATACATTGCCCATTAGCTGTTGTCAGAACAACGTCATCACCTTCTGTACAAGTTTCTACAGAAAGAATTTCATCTCCTTCTTCATCCAGTTTCATAGCAATCTTACCATTACGATTAACCTGAACGAAGTCCGATAATTTATTGCGACGCACAGTTCCACGAGTCGTTGTAAACATGACATCCAATGCGCTCCAACTCGCTTCATTTTCTGGCAAAGGCATAATCGTTGTTATGCGCTCACCTTGCTGTAATGGAAGCACATTGATAAGAGCCCGACCGCGCGATTGCGGCGTACCAATAGGTAAACGCCAAACTTTTTCTTTATAAACAATTCCACGTGATGAAAAGAAAAGAACAGGTGTATGAGTATTGACCACAAACAAACGAGTTACAAAGTCCTCATTTTTTGTAGACATACCAGAACGTCCCTTACCGCCACGACGTTGTGCACGGTATGTATTGAGAGGTACACGCTTAATATATCCGCTATGACTAACTGTTACTACCATATCTTCCGGCGTAATAAGATCTTCATTATCCATATCAGCACTGCCAAAACCAAAGGCAGTGCGCCGAGGAGTTGCAAATGCTTCACGAAGAGCATTTAATTCGTCCTTAACAATATTCATAATCCGTAAACGTGATGCTAAAATATGGAGGTAATCAGAGATATCCACTCCAATTTTGTTCAATTCATCAGAAATTTCATCACGCCCAAGCGCTGTCAATCTTTGCAAACGCAATTCCAAAATAGCACGAGCTTGTTCTTCAGATAAATTATAAGTACTATCTTCATGAATAATGTGACGAGGATCATCGATAAGCTTAATCAAAGGCGCGACATCAGCTGCAGGCCAGCGTCGTTCCATTAATTGGACGCGTGCTGTTTGGGGATCAGGTGCGTTTCGAATTAATGATATAATCTCATCAATATTAGCGACAGCAATAGCAAGACCAACCAAAACATGCGCACGCTCACGTGCCTTACGCAAAAGATACTTTGTTCTTCTACTAACTACTTCTTCCCGAAAAGAAACAAATGCACGAAGCATATCAAGCAACGACATTTGTTCAGGCTTTCCCCCATTTAACGCAACCATGTTACAACCAAAAGAAGTTTGCAGCGGTGTATAACGATACAACTGATTTAAGACAACATCTGCAACAACATCTCTCTTAAGCTCAATAACAACTCGATACCCATCACGATCAGATTCATCACGTAAATCAGAAACCCCTTCAATACGCTTATCACGCACCAATTCTGCCATTTTTTCAATCATTGCTGCTTTATTAACTTGATAAGGTATTTCACTTACGATAATTGCCTGTCGACCATTACGAATTTCTTCAATATTAACCTTAGCACGCATCACGATCGAACCACGTCCTGTTTCATAAGCAGAACGAATACCAGAAAGGCCAAGAATAATACCACCTGTGGGAAAATCAGGGCCAGGAATAATTTTAATTATCTCATCAAGCGTTATATCAGGATTATCAATCAAAGCGATACAACCATCAACGATTTCACCAAGATTATGGGGAGGAATATTTGTTGCCATACCTACAGCAATACCACCTGATCCATTAACCAAAAGATTAGGGAAACGTGCTGGTAAAACCATAGGTTCACGTTCACGCCCATCATAATTGTCCTGAAAATCAACAGTATCTTTGTCTATATCAGCTAAAAGCTCTTCCGAAATTTTCTCTAAACGACATTCTGTATAGCGCATCGCCGCAGGCGGATCACCATCAACAGAACCAAAATTTCCTTGACCATCAATTAACGGATTTCGCAGAGAGAAATCTTGCGCCATACGCACCAACGCATCATAAATTGAAGCATCACCATGAGGATGGAATTTCCCCATAACTTCACCAATAACACCTGCAGATTTACGATAAGATTTATCAAAAGAAAGCCCCATTTCATTCATAGCATGAAGAATGCGCCGATGAACGGGTTTTAGACCATCACGCACATCAGGTAGTGCACGTGCAACAATCACGCTCATCGCATAATCGAGATAAGAGCGCTGCATTTCATCAATAATACTAATTGGTTTAATATCGGTCAGAACATCACGTTCTGGTAGCGAAATAATATCAGTCACAGCTTCAAGACTTTCAAATAAAGAATCACTTTACTCTATTGTATCGAAAAATACACCAAAATGCTAATTTCTCTCCCATGACAAGAGAGAAATTTAACAATAATTTTCAATATGTTATTTATTAATATTAAATATTTTAAATCAAATGCTCAGAATTCAATTTCCTAAATCGCAAAAATCTAAAATGAACAATCAAAAAGGTATATCATCATCTAATTTATGCGAGAAACTCTCTCCAAACTGGCTACGAGTATGATCAAAAACATCTCTCTGATTTAGGTTACTGTCACCAAAGCTACCAACTGGCTGATTTGCACTTTGTATCTGTTCTTCGCCACCTGCTCCTCGCCCATCAAGCATTTGTAATTCGCCACGGTATTTTTGTAAAACAATCTCTGTTGTATAACGATCATGACCATTTTGATCTTGCCATTTTCGTGTCTGTAATTGACCTTCAATATAAATTTTGCTACCTTTTTTAAGATATTGTTCTACAATTTTTATGATATTTTCATTAAAAATAACGACACTATGCCACTCAGTGCGCTCTTTGCGCTCATTTGTATTGCGATCGCGCCAACTTTCTGAAGTAGCTATCCGCATATTTGCCACTTGGTCACCAGAATTCAAACGGCGAATTTCAGGATCTGCACCAAGGTTACCAATTAAAATCACTTTATTAAGGCTACCAGCCATCGCATAAACTCCAAAGTCATAAAATATTCGATTGTAACAAAAAATCACAACAACGTATAGTTTATTTCATCTTTAAGAATAAAAAGCTTCTTTCTTTTTTATACACAACCTACGCTCTCGTCCCATGTTACAATAGTAAAATACATTGTAATTACCAAAAAACAGTTTTATTTCATAATAAATGTTCAATTATTGTCACATATGCCAAGGATAAACATGGCTCATCAAAAATACATATCCATTCGTGGCGCGCGTGAGCATAACTTGAAAAATATTGATCTGGATCTCCCGCGTGATAAGCTAATCGTAATAACAGGACTTTCAGGATCAGGTAAATCATCCTTAGCTTTTGATACGATTTACGCCGAAGGTCAACGCCGCTATGCGGAAAGTCTTTCAGCTTATGCGCGTCAATTTTTGGAAATGATGCAAAAACCAGATGTTGACCAAATAGAAGGTCTCTCTCCATCCATTTCTATTGAACAAAAAACCACCAGCCGCAACCCCCGTTCAACAGTAGGCACTACCACCGAAATTTACGACTATATGCGGCTTCTTTTTGCACGCATTGGCGTTCCTTATTCTCCTGCTACGGGACTTCCCATTGAAGGCAGAACAGTAAGCCAAATGGTCGATCAAATTATGAATTTACCAGAAGGTACACGGATTTTTATCATGGCACCCTTAGTGCGAGGACGAAAAGGAGAATATAAAAAAGAGCTAACAGAACTTTTTAAAAAGGGGTTTCAGCGTGTAAAAGTTGATGGTAAATTCTACGAAATTCCTGATATTCCTTCTCTTGATAAAAAATATAAACATGACATAGACGTAGTAGTTGATCGAATCATTATGCGTAATGATATTACATCTCGATTAGCAGACAGCATAGAAACTTGCTTACAATTAGCTGATGGACTGGCAATCGCTGAAATGACAGACCAACCCTTAAACACAAAAGAGTCAACTAATAAATCAAAAAATGAAACACATAAACGGCTTATTTTTTCAGAAAAGTTTGCTTGTCCTGTATCCGGTTTTTCTATTCCTGAAATTGAGCCGCGTCTATTCTCATTCAACAATCCTTTTGGAGCTTGTCCTGTTTGCGATGGTCTTGGTATCAAAGAGGCAATCGACCCCAAAAGAATCATCCCTAATGAAAACCTTACTTTAAAATCTGGAGCTATTGCACCTTGGTCTAAATCATCATCACCGTATTACACCCAGACTTTAGAAGCATTGGGTAAAGCCTGTGGATTTAAACTCACAGATGAGTGGTGCACACTTTCAGATGAAGCGAAAAATACTATTTTATACGGTACAAAAACAAAAAAAATTCCCTTTGTTTATAAAGACAGCAAACGATCTTACACAACACACCAACACTTCGAAGGCATAATCCCAAATATGGAGCGAAAATGGAAAGAATCTGATTCTTCGTGGCAACGTGAAGAGATCCAGAATTACATATCTTCTTCACCTTGTCCAACATGTTATGGTTATCGCTTAAAACCAGAGGCACTAGCTATAAAAATCAATGGGATGCATATTGGGCAAATATCAGAACTTTCTATCTTAAAAGCAGATGATTGGTTTGCAAACGTCGGTAAATATTTAACTGAAAAACAACACAATATCGCAACACCCATCTTAAAAGAAATTCGCGCACGCTTAGCATTTTTGAAACATGTTGGACTTGAATATCTTACCTTATCTCGAACTTCAGGAACACTTTCAGGTGGAGAAAGTCAACGTATTCGACTGGCATCTCAAATTGGCTCTGGTCTTACAGGCGTCCTATATGTTTTAGATGAACCATCCATTGGTTTACACCAGCGCGATAATGAACGACTTTTAAAAACACTTTGCCATTTACGCGATCTTGGGAATACAGTTATAGTGGTTGAGCATGATGAAGATGCTATTCTTTCTGCAGACTACGTTGTTGATATCGGTCCTTCCGCAGGCATTCATGGCGGAAAAATCATAGCCCAAGGATCCCCCCAAGAAATCATTAAGAACCCATCTTCTCTTACAGGTCAATATCTTTCTGGAAAGATGACCGTTTCTATTCCTGCTCAAAGACGTAAAATATCAAAATCAAAAACACTCAAAATTATAGGTGCAAGAGGCAATAACCTAAAAAATATCAGTACTGAAATCCCCCTTGGAACATTTACCTGCATAACTGGTATTTCAGGTGGAGGAAAATCCACATTCCTCATTGAAACCATTTTTAAAGCAGCATCACGTAATCTCATGGGAAGCCATCAAATCCCAGCAACATACGACAAAATTGAAGGATTGGAATTTCTTGATAAAGTTATTGATATCGATCAATCGCCCATTGGGCGCACACCACGTTCTAATCCAGCAACCTATACAGGTGCATTTACATCAATTCGTGATTGGTTTTCTGAACTTCCTGAATCAAAAGCGCGCGGTTATAAACCAGGGCGCTTTTCATTTAATGTTAAAGGAGGACGATGCGAAGCATGTCAAGGAGATGGTGTTATAAAAATTGAAATGCACTTTTTACCTGATATGTATGTTACTTGCGATGTCTGTCAAGGAAAACGATATAATAGAGAAACACTGGAAGTGAAATTTAAAGGAAAATCTATTGCTGATATCCTTGATATGACAGTTGAAAAAGCAGAAGAGTTTTTCCAAGCAGTTCCTTCCATTCATAACAAAATGAAAACCCTCATAACTGTTGGCCTCGGCTACATTAAAGTTGGACAGCAAGCGACAACACTTTCTGGTGGAGAAGCACAACGAGTAAAACTCGCTAAGGAACTTTCACGAAAAACAACAGGACGTACGCTCTACATTTTAGATGAACCAACAACAGGTTTACATTTTCATGACATATCAAAACTTCTTGAAGTACTACATGAACTTGTCGATCAAGGTAATACAGTCATGGTAATTGAACATAATCTTGAAGTCATAAAGACAGCAGACTGGATTATTGATTTAGGACCAGAAGGTGGAGATGGTGGTGGTAAAATTGTTACAGCTGGACGTCCCGAAGATATCATTAATGTCCCTGCTTCTTATACCGGAAAATTTCTAAAAAAAATTCTCAAACGTCGCCCTTTACATGGTACAAAGTCTTAAAAAAGACTTCAATATAAAAAGTATATAAAAGCATAATAAGAAAAAATAAAACTAAAATATTTCTTACTGTATCATTGAATCGTTTTATAAAAATCGTACCCTTTCTTCTATAAAGTAATAGCTATTTATTTTCTTCTGCAAAAAAATCTTTCTAATTTGACTTTTCCGTGTAGAAAGTATCTGTTGGTACATCTTATAGCTGTCAATATAATATATTGCAGTCTAAAAGGATAAAATAACGTTGGAGATAATTTCAGCATGAAAAAAATTGAAGCCATTATAAAACCTTTTAAACTTGATGAAGTAAAAGAAGCGCTTCAAAAGATCGGTTTACATGCCATAACCGTAACAGAAGCAAAAGGTTTTGGCCGTCAAAAAGAACATACAGAACTTTATCGTGGTGCTCAATATGTTGTTGATTTTCTACCTAAAATAAAAATTGAAATTGTTGTTATAGATGAAAAGTTGGAACAAGTCGTTGATGTAATACGTAAAGCTGCTCAAACAAAACATATTGGAGATGGAAAAATATTTGTTTCCTCCATCGATAAAGCCATTCGTATCAGTACCGATGAATCTGGAATCGATACCATTTAACATTCATAGAGTTTTTTACTTTTATTCCCCTAGTACAATAAGGAAATTAAATATGACAACCGCATCAGATGTTCTTAAACAGATTACAGACAATGACATACGTTTTATAGATCTACGCTTTACCGATCCCCGAGGGAAATTACATCATGTCACAATGGATATTGCAGAAGTCAATGAAGATACATTTATCGATGGTGTTATGTTTGATGGTTCTTCAATTGCTGGATGGAAAACAATTAATGAGTCAGACATGGTATTGATGCCAGATCCTGAAACAGCGCATCTTGATCCTTTTTTCGCTCAATCTACTTTGATCCTATTTTGTGACGTGCTTGATCCTGTTTCTGGAGAATTTTATCGTAGAGATCCTCGTTCTATTGCTAAAAGAGCGGAAATTTATATGAAATCTTTAGGTATTGGAGATACAATTAATATAGGTCCAGAAGCAGAATTTTTTATCTTTGATGATGTAAGATACAAAACTGATCCTTACAATACAGGGTTTAAACTCAATTCAAGTGAACTTCCATTAAATGATGATACTGTATACGATATGGGAAATCTCGGTCACCGTCCAAGAATGAAGGGGGGTTATTTCCCAGTTCCTCCTATAGATTCCTGTCAAGACATGCGATCCGAAATGCTAACAGCACTAAAAGATATGGGAGTCCGTGTTGAAAAGCACCATCATGAAGTCGCTGCTGCTCAACATGAATTAGGTATTCGTTTTGATACTTTAGTTCGCGAAGCGGATAAAATGCAAATTTTTAAATATGTTGTGCATCAAATAGCAAACAGTTATGGAAAAACAGCAACCTTTATGCCTAAACCAGTTTTTGGTGACAACGGTTCAGGAATGCATGTACATATATCCATTTGGAAAGATGGAAAACCAGTCTTTGCAGGAAATGAATATGCTGGACTATCAGAAACTTGTCTATTCTTTATTGGTGGTGTTATTAAGCATGCAAAAGCAGTTAATGCTCTTACAAACCCATCTACAAATTCCTATAAGCGTTTAGTTCCTGGTTACGAAGCTCCAGTTCTACTTGCATATTCTGCGCGTAATCGTTCTGCGTCTTGCCGTATTCCAATGAGTTCTTCACCAAATTCAAAACGCGTCGAAGTACGTTTCCCAGATCCAACAGCAAATCCGTATTTAGCATTTTCAGCACTCTTAATGGCTGGTCTAGATGGAATAAAAAATAAGATCCATCCTGGACAAGCTATGGATAAAGATCTTTATGATTTACCACCAAAAGAACTCGGAGAAATTTCTACAGTATCAGGAAGTCTGCGTGAAGCATTGGAAGAACTTGATAAAGATCGTGGATTTCTTAAAGCTGGCGATGTTTTTGATGATGATCAGATTAATTCCTTTATTGAATTGAAAATGCAAGAAGTTTTACGATACGAAACAACTCCACATCCCGTTGAATTTGACATGTATTATTCTGTTTAAAAAATAACTCATTATTTTTAAATTAGAAAATTGAGATTATCCCTCCATTTTTGTGGGATATTTTTCTTCTCAAAGAGTAAAATGAACTATTTATTAACAGGCTTTTCCTTTATAAGCTTAGCTAAATTTATTTAAATCAATTATCAAGGTCTTCAATGCTGCGAATTCTTTCTTTCTTCTTTATCCTTTTACACTTTTCTTTTATCACATCAGTAGTTCAAGCCTATACAATTACCAATCAAGAACTTACAACTCTTGAAAAAGCCGCATTTGCGTACAGTAAAGCAATTCAAAATGCAGATGTAGATGCCATCTTAAATGCTATTCCTCCCCAAATCATAGATAGTTTAACCACCAAAAAGAATCTTAGTAAATCACAATTCCAGCAAATCATGAAAAACCAACTAAAACAGTTGGCGGAAAATTATAAAATTGAAAATATCCAAATCAATCAAAAGCAAAAACGTGAAGGAAAACTTGATAATAATATTCCCTATTTTGTTATACCCTTAAAGTTTGTAATCACAATGAATTCAGGAGAAAAATGCTCTATCCAAACTGAAATTATTGCCCTTCTTGACAATAAGCAGTGGTATTTTCTACGTGGTAATGATAGGTTAATCTTAAATATAACCAATGAGGCACTTCCTGGACTTGAAAAGATAAAAATAAATCCTCAAAAAATCACGAAAATACTATAGTCAAAAAATGATTGCATATGCATAAATGAAGACAATTTAAACCTTACAAGCACTCAGTGATTATTGTAACTGCTGCGTTAAATTCAGCTTGTTTGTGTGCTCGTCGTGCTAATGTTTCCTCATCTGTTTTCCATTGTTCCATTGTCCAGTTTTCATCTAAATGCGCGATATCCCAAGCATAATCGGGATCAATTTTTCTAGCAGCAATAGCGAAAGCGATAATAACTGACCCCGTTAAGGTTGTCATTGTATGAAGTGCAGCAAGCATATAAGGAGACTCTACTCTGCGTAAATAATTGCTCACTGCTTGAATAGATTCTCTAGGTTGTTCAATATACATAAGTCCTTCTGTCACGTTAAAACGCGAACCAAGTTCTTCTTCTATCCAATCTAACAAAGGATCCCACTGTTGACATTGTCGTTGTACTAACTCTTTCGGAGATTTTGCACGATAAAAAATCATATCGCATGCAACAAAACGTAATAAGTCTTCGAAAAGAACTTGCATATTGCCAGCTATGCCATCAATCACTGTATTAACAAAACGTGTAATTGGCATTTTCACTGGATCCATAACCTCTTTCTGATTCTCAAATTCTTGAGCTACTAGTTCAGCAAATACTTTTGTTGGCACGAGAAATTGGTGTTTAGCTGGTGTTTTAACTGGGCATTCATCTAATAATATAGAAAATCCCCTCTCCTCACATGTAATTTTTACTTTTTTATAAAATCGCTTAGGTAGTGGCTGGCATGAAAGTTTTTGAGTTTTATGAATAGAATTATTTTTATTCAATGGCATATCAAAATAGTCCAAATTTTCATACATATCACCCCATCCGTACTATTTTCAACGAATCTTCTGACCTTTCTCGAAGAGAACCTGTACCAACCTTTTCAAAAACAGACACAGCACAATAATTGTTTAAAATATCAATAAGCATGCAAACCAATATCATCATCTGTGTAGCAAAACTTATACCATCAATGACAGAATATGTTCACACATAAGTAAATAGAATAAACTGTTTTTTTATTATTCTGTATTATCATTAATTTCATTCAAAGCCAAAAGATTAAAACTTTGCTGCATATGAGGTGGTAAAGGTGCAACAATATCCAATATGCCTCCTGAAGGATGAGGTATACGAATACGACGTGCATGAAGATGAAGTCGATTTTGAATTCCTCTTGGTAAATTCCAATTACTATCCGAAAAGAAATATTTTGAATCACCTATGATAGGATGATTCATATAAGCAGCATGCACACGTAACTGATGTGTTCTTCCAGTATAAGGTTCCATTTCAAGCAATGAAAGATTTCGCCCTCTTGTATCTAAAACGCGATAGTAGGAAACTGCATGACTAGAGTCTGGTTCTCCATGTTCACAAACACGCATTTTATCACCTTGATCAGTTACTTCTTTAACCATCCATGTTGAAATTTTATCCTGTTTTTTTCTGGGTACCCCCCTCACCAACGCCCAATAAACTTTTTTTATTTCCCTTGCTCTAAAAGCAGCGGTCAAAGCCTGCGCAGCCCCTCTTGATCTCGCAACGAGTAGCACACCCGACGTTTCACGATCAAGACGATGAACCAAACGTGGTTTTTCACCTTTTTTATTGCGCCATACCTCAAGCATACTATCCACATGGCGCGTTAAGCCAGAACCACCCTGTACAGCTAAACCTGCAGGTTTATTAAAAACAAAAATTTTTGCATCTTCATAGAGCAACATTCTTTTCAAAATTACTCTATCATCCTGTCCACGAATAATCTTATCCGTTAAAGGAAAATTCTCTCTTTCATTGACAGACAAAGGTGGTACACGAATGGATTGCCCCATGACGATACGCGTATCAGCTTTAACGCGCCTACCATCAACACGTATTTGACCAGAACGCAAAAATTTTTGTAAATATCCAAACTCAAGTCTTGGATAATGCACCTTAAACCAGCGATCTAAGCGCATTCCACTTTCGTCTGCTTCAACTTTTTTTATTTCTACACCTACCACTACAGTTCCCTTGCCACATAATTTTATTTACCAATTTTTATGCTATGTCTGTATTAAGTACAAAAATCAATATCATATGCGATTGGATTCATCATACAGAATTATAGTCAATATCTAAACATTTCATCTTTTTATAATTTAAACTTTATCATTTACAAAACAAACCACTACAAGAAGTTATAACATTTGTACCTATGATATGGATATTGGTATCATTCGTATCTCTATTCAAAATTTATGTAAGCAACCTTCTCTCATCTTAAAAAACGCATATCTTTTGATCTATAAAAACAATGTTACATTATCTGTTATTGTCATTATGGAATTAATTTTGTTTGGATACACCGTTTCTTTATATTGCAGAGAAATCAAATATTTTTCTGACTCCTATAATTTAGTATGTTGTCATATTTTAATATTCTTACTTATGTCTTTGTTGCTCATAGCGCTGACCTCTTAGCATATGATATAAGAAAACAAATTAACGATTTTAACCAACTCTTTCAACTATTCTCCTAATTTAACGCCAACAGCACGAAATTTCTAATGATTTTCATTCACATTTATATGTTATAGTTTCTACTCTATAAACTCTATATTAATCATATAGCTTGATTGTTAATCAAAAAAAGAGGGATAAACACCACTGTAAAGAGATACAATGACATCCTGTTGAAATGTATAACATATTCAACGTCTTTACTTCCATATTCTATAAAACTATAATCAAGTGAGAAAGAAAGAACGATAGAATTTCATCAACGTACAGTAATCTGCTTAAAGCACGATCCCCCTTAATTTAAATTGCTAGATCCTTGTAAATGGACAAAACTTGATAGATTCCGATGGTTGTAATAATATTTGTCTTTTTCACTTGTTTTTTTATAAAAAAGACGAATGCATGCAGATGAAACTATTGTTTTTTATATTTGCGCAATTAGCAATTAATCATCTGAATTGTATTAAAACAGAATATATAGTTAAAGATTCTACATAATTACATAATCAGAATTGAATTATTTTTTACTACAGTGCATGTTATTATTGATAATTCGAAATGCTAACATCATATCATTTGAAAAGCATGATCATTTAATTGAAAATGTAACTCCTGTTACATAAATCGACATGCATAACATAAACAATAGTCTGTCTTTGTAATAAAACCTAAGCCCAAACGATAAAATTTCATCTTTTGAAGATATTTAAAAGGTAGAGAATACAAAAGATGATCCTTCAAGAAAAGATTTTAATGCCATAATAGCCTCATCAGCTTTATCTCCTCTGGGGCCACCAGCTTGAGCTAAATCAGGACGACCACCACCACCTTTACCACCAAGGACATCTGACACCACACGAACCAAGTCAATAGCATTCAATATACTGCTTAAATCATCAGTAACACCAACAACGGCACTTCCCTTCCCATCTTCTGAAATACCAATAAAAGCAACCACACCAGATTCAATCTGCTTCTTTCCAGAATCCACAAATACTTTAAGATCACGCGCTGAAATATTTTCAATAACACGACCCATAAAAGAAATACCATTGATAATAACGATATCTTCTCGAGATTTTTTTAGTGCTCCATTATTCAATACAATTTTCTTGCGTGCATTATTCAATTCTTTTTCAAGTCTACGACGATCATCCAGTAAAACACGCACACGTTCTTCCACATCAGCAGGAAAAGTTTTTAAAAGATCAGCAATATCATAAATGCGCTTATTTTGATTACTGAGATAAAGGCGAGCAGCCATACCTGTTAAAGCTTCAATACGACGAACGCCAGATGCTACAGAACTTTCAGAAATAATATGAATTAAACCAATATCCCCTGTTCTTTCCACATGTGTACCTCCACAAAGCTCAACTGACCAATGCTTTTTCAATCCTTCTTGTTCAAATTGTCGACCTATAGAAACAACGCGCACTTCATCATCATATTTTTCACCAAATAATGCCATTGCTCCCTCTGAAATTGCATCATCTACAGCCATAATGCGCGTTGTTACTTCACTATTTTGCAAAATAATATCATTTGCTAAATCTTCTATTTTTTTTAATTCTTCTAAAGAAACTGATTTTGGATGAGAAAAATCAAAACGCAACCGATCCGGTGATACAAAAGAACCCTTTTGTGTAACATGAGATCCCAATATTTGACGCAGAGCCTCGTGCAGTAAATGAGTAGCAGAATGATTAGCACAAATTTTTTTACGACGAACAATATCTACAGTTAATTCTACACAATCAGATATCTTCGCTTGGCCAGATTTAACTTCTCCAATATGAATAAAAACACCATCAGCCTTTTTCTGGGTATCATGCACCTCAAAAATAAAACTTTCGCCAGAAATGATGCCACTATCACCAACTTGACCACCAGATTCGCCATAAAAAGGTGTTTGATTAACAATAATGATAGCTTTTTGCCCTGAAGAAATATGATCAACAGTTTTATCGTCTTGCACAATAGCTGTAATAACACCTTCAGCTTTTTCTGTTTTATAACCTAAAAATTCTGTAGATCCCACTTGATCACGAACAGAAAACCAAATCGTCTCTGTTATAGTTTCACCAGAGCCAGACCAATTAGCACGTGCTGCCTCTTTTTGATGTTCCATTGCTTTATCAAAAGCGTCAATATCAACAGATATTCCACGATGCCGAAGAACATCTTGCGTCAAATCAAGTGGAAAACCATATGTATCATAAAGTTTAAAAGCAATCCCACCATCAAAACGGTCTCCTTCTTCGAGATTTGTACTTGCTTCATTTAATAAAGAAATACCCCGTTCAAGAGTTTTACGAAAACGTATTTCTTCTAATTTCAAAATTTCTGAAATCAGAGATTCAGCACGTACCAATTCAGGATAAGCTTGTCCCATTTCACGGATTAATGCTGGCAATAAACGCCACATCAATGGCTCTTTAGCACCAAGAAAATGAGCATGACGCATAGCACGACGCATAATACGACGTAAAACATATCCCCTTCCTTCATTAGAAGGAAGAACACCATCAGCAATTAAAAATGCTGATGAACGAAGATGATCAGCAATAACACGATGGCTCACAATAAAATCACCAATTGCTTCAACACCTGTTATTTCTTGTGAAGCACTAATTAATGTACGAAAAATATCAATATCATAATTATCGTGAACACCCTGCAAAACAGCAGCGATACGCTCTAATCCCATACCTGTGTCAATAGAAGGGTAAGGCAATTCAACACGCTTTTCTTTGCTTACTTGCTCATACTGCATGAAAACAAGATTCCAAATTTCAATAAAACGATCTCCATCTTCATTATCACTTCCAGGAGGACCTCCAAAAATTTTATCACCATGGTCATAAAAAATCTCAGAACAGGGACCACAAGGACCTATATCCCCCATTGCCCAAAAATTATCATCCGTCGCAATACGGATAATTTTTTCATCTGGAAGACCTGAAATCTTGCGCCATAATTCAGCAGCAACATCATCACTATGATAAACAGTTACCAATAATCTATCTTTTGGAAGACAAAATTCCTTTGTTAAAAGATGCCATGCAAAAAAAATTGCTTCTTCTTTAAAGTAATCACAAAAAGAAAAATTACCTAGCATTTCAAAAAAAGTATGATGACGTGCCGTATAACCAACATTATCAAGATCGTTATGTTTTCCGCCAGCGCGAACACATTTTTGCGCAGTTACCGCCTTCTTATAAGAGCGCTGTTCAAGTCCAGTAAAAACATTTTTAAACTGCACCATCCCTGCATTTGTAAACATGAGTGTAGGATCATTTCGTGGAACAAGCGGGCTGGAAGAAAGAACTTTATGTCCATTAAGACAAAAATAATCCAGAAAAATTGACCGAATGCTATTAACACTATTCATATTAACACCTGCAGCGCACAGCACAAAAATAAAACATTCCCTTACTACAAACCCAATTTATCACAACTCATAGAGCTGATTTAATTTAGAATAAGAATTTAAAATTGGGGAGTAAACGGCCTTATACTTATATTTTGGAAAATAAAAATTTAAAAACTCTAAAAGGAACAGTTATACTTAAACAATATCCAAAAAAAACCGACATCACCCTTCATTAAATCGGTTCATCACATTCCATATTATCTGACCTTACATTTTCTAATAATTCAATCGCAATTAAACCGGCATTTTGACGTAAAGCTGTTTCAATCTCTGTAGCCACTTCCGTATTTGCACGTAAAAACTGCTTTGCGTTCTCACGCCCCTGCCCCAAACGCTGAGAATTATAAGAAAACCATGCACCAGATTTCTCAACAATGCCAACTTTGACCCCAAGATCAATCAGCTCACCTAACTTAGAAATACCTTCACCATAAATAATATCAAATTCAACTTGCTTAAACGGAGGAGCCAACTTATTTTTGACCACTTTAACGCGCGTCTGGTTACCAACAACCATGTCACGATCTTTAATTGACCCAATACGACGAATATCCAGACGAACAGAAGCATAAAACTTTAGAGCGTTTCCACCTGTTGTTGTTTCAGGCGAACCAAACATCACACCAATTTTCATACGAATCTGATTAATAAAAATAACCATACAGTTAGATCGAAAAATTGATGCTGTTAGCTTTCGTAAAGCTTTGCTCATTAATCGTGCTTGCAACCCAGGTAAAGCATCACCCATTTCACCATCAATTTCTGCACGCGGTGTCAAAGCTGCTACTGAATCAACAACGAGTACATCAACTGCACCTGAACGAACAAGTGTCTCTGTAATTTCTAACGCCTGTTCACCAGTATCTGGTTGAGAGATAAATAAATTTTCTAAATCAACACCAAGCTTACGTGCATAAATAGGATCGAGAGCATGCTCTGCATCAATAAAAGCACAAATCCCGCCACTTTTTTGTGCTTCAGCAATAGCATGAAGAGCTAGCGTTGTCTTTCCAGAACTTTCTGGTCCATAAATCTCAATGATACGTCCTTTTGGTAATCCACCTACACCCAAAGCAATATCCAAAGATAGTGAACCGGTTGGAACTGTCTCAATCTCAACAACCTGCTCTTTTTGACCAAGACGCATAATCGAGCCTTTACCGAAAGAACGTTCAATTTGTGATAGAGCAGCATCTAGAGCTTTTATTTTATCCACAATTATATCCTTAACGAGTCAAAATAATCTAGCACTCAGTGTACACCGTTCTCTCAACTGAACTAAAGCCTTGAATTTAGATTTTCACAGACTATTTCCATTATTATTCATATATTGTATCCACTACCCAATTAATGTGACAAAAAAACATACTTCCTATCATAAAATATAAAGTCTACTTCAACAAAATACTTTCTATATAAAGATAGCAGAAAAGAACTAGACACTTATATTGAATATTTATCCTATAGAAAAGAAAAAATTTAAACTTTAATATGATACTCTTTGCATGCTCTTTTTAATTTTTTATAAAAATTCAAAAGAGCATGCCTTTGCTAATCATCAAGTTATTAAGAACTATAAAATCCATCATAAATCAAAACAGCACGGTACTATACTGAACTTAAATTTTAAGGACATAGAAACCAAACAAATTATTAGATGCAAAGACAATATTTATGACTTAATTTTAAGAATACTAAATGAAACATAGTATATTTCTTCATATTTAGAATATATCAATATTATTTCTATAAATTGTATCAATAAAAAATTACTTTGATAAAATTCATTTATATTTTAAGTATAGTTTATTTTATTAATAAAATTACAATTATATCATTTATAAAAATCAGTATCAAAACAATAAAAGTTTATCTTAACTAATATTTTATTTTTAATTGTTTCGTTTTTTCCGTAATTGTTTCCACCACTCAAGGCGCTTTACAATCTCACGTTCAAAACCACGTTCTTGTGGTTGATAATAAATTTGTCTTCCAAGCTTTTCTGGAAAATATTCCTGCCCTGAAAAAGCATCTGGTTCGTCATGATCATAACGATAATCATTCCCATATCCCTCTTCTTTCATAAATTTTGTAGATGCATTCAGAATATGTTTAGGAGGAGGCAAAGAACCATTTTTATGAGCACTATGCATAGCTGCCTTATAAGCAAGATATGTTGCATTTGATTTTGGCGCAGTTGCAACATAAAGACACGCTTGTGCCAAGGCTAATTCTCCTTCGGGTGATCCCAAGTAATTATAAGCATCCTTTGCTGCATTACATATGACAAGAGCTTGAGGATCAGCCAATCCAATATCTTCAATGGCTATACGAACCAATCTGCGACAAATATATAAAGGATCTTCACCTGCATCAAGCATACGTGCTAAATAATAAAGGGAAGCATCAGGATCGGATCCACGAACTGATTTATGCAGAGCTGAAATCAAATTATAATGACCACTTTTCCCTTTATCATAAACAGGAGCACGACGCTGAACGATTTTTTGCAAAGCTATAGAATCGAATATCTCTCCTGGCTGTGCAGCACACCAAATTTTTTCCGCTAATGTTAACACCGACCGCGCATCACCGTCTGACATTCTTATCAAAACATCTCTTGCACAATCATCCAAGGGAAGAGACTTTCCCTCCACTTTTTCAGCGCGTTTCAAGAGCATATCCAAACTTTCATTATCGTGTGGGAAAAACGTCAAAACACATGCACGAGAAAGAAGAGCAGAATTCAATTCAAATGAAGGATTTTCAGTTGTTGCACCTATGAGAATTACTGTTCCATCTTCCATAACAGGAAGAAAACTATCCTGCTGCGCACGATTAAAACGATGAATTTCATCGACAAACAGAAGTGTTTGACATCCAGATACAAAACGAACCCGCGCTGCTTCAAAAATCTTCTTAAGTTCTGAAACCCCAGCAAAAATAGCAGAAACTTGCTCAAAAGCAAAATTTGTTTCAAGTGCTAATAAACGTGCAACCGTTGTTTTTCCTGTCCCTGGAGGCCCCCAAAAAATCATCGAATGAAACGAACCTGTTTCCACCATGCGTGAAAGCACACCTTTTTCTCCAATGAGATGACTTTGCCCTATTACATCTCGGAAAGAACTAGGACGCATTCTGTGTGCAAGTGGACGGTTTTTATTAACGTCAGCATCACAAAATGAAGGAAAAAAATCTTTATTCAAAAACAACCTCAACGAACAAATTGGCGAATATACACACCATCACGTTCATATTCCAATTGCCAAATACGTGAACGACTTTGCATAAGAACCTTTTTTAATTGGCTAACTGTTTGAATCTTATGGCCATTAATAACACGAAGAATATCTCCAGAACGAAAAATCCCTGCAGCATTACTCACTTCATCAATATTGGTGATCACAACACCTCTAGCATTTACAGGAAGATAAAAATATCGACTATTTTGCGCTGTTAAATCCAACACTTCAGCACCAGAAAGAGGACTATCATCAATAATCTTTTCAGATTTTAAAGCAGATTCTGGTATTGATAAAATAGTTATTTCTGTCTTAAAAATTTTTCCACCACGCAAATATTCCAAAACAAGATTCTGCCCAATGCCAGCTATCATCAGACGATATCCAAGACTATCTGGACTGTCAATTTGTATCCCTTGCACATTTAAAATAACATCACCTACTTTTAAACCAGCTTTTGCAGCAGGACTGTCGTCAACAATCTCAATGATAAGAGCACCATAAGGACGTTCTAAACCTAAACCACCTGCAATATCGGGTGTAACATTTTGAAAAGATGCACCAATATAAGGTGGCACAAAATACTTTCTTCCTCGTTTAACAGTATCAAGCATAACCTTCACAAGATTCGCTGGAATAGCAAAACCAATCCCTACAGAACCACCAGAGCGTGAATAAATAGCTGTATTAATTCCGATTAATTGTCCTTTCATGTCAATCAAAGCTCCACCAGAATTACCTGGATTAATGGCAGCATCTGTTTGAATAAAAAAGTCAAAATCAGAAATACCAACACGCGTACGTGCTTGTGCTGAAACAATACCACTTGTAACCGTTTGCCCAACACCAAAAGGATTACCAATAGCTAGAACAAGATCTCCAACTTCAACTGCATCAGAATTTCCTAAAGGAAGAACCGAAAATTTAGCACCTTTTGCATCAATTTTAAGCACAGCAATATCAGTTGCTTCATCTTTTAGCATAATCTTACTTTCAAACTCCCGCCCATCAGAAAGAGCAACTTTAATTTCATTTGCATCCTTAATGACATGGTAATTTGTAACAATCAAACCATGCGCATCAACAATAACTCCAGAACCCAACGATGATTGCTTGCGTAAAGGACGATTGTCTTTATAACGACCAAAAAATTGCTCAAAAAAGGGATCACCATCAAAAGGCGAACGCGCCATAATTTTCCGATCTGCATAAATATTTACAACAGACGGGATAGTCTTTTTAACTAAAGGAGAAAATGAAAAAGTGATTTCTGATCGTGTTTGTGGAATTTGAGCATAAGCACAATGAAGCGATATCTGTGCCATAATTATAAAAATAAACCATATAAAAAAAGAAAGCTTCATCGTTTTCTCCTCATAAAATTAATCTATTTTTTACTTAAGTAAAAAAATCACTGAGTTTCCCTATATTCCAAGGACGGTTACAACAAATATTATAAAAATAAAACAATTCAATATGGTATAATGTTCTCTTTATATTTATCTCTTGAATAAAACATATTAACAAAAAAGCCGCCTTGGAAAAGACGGCTTCATAATATCCAAAATAACAAAACACTTCTACGAAGAAGTTTCTTTCTCATTGCTTGCACTTTCCATGCGCATACGATCTGCAGCTCCTTTTGCAGCAACATCACGATCAACAAATTCAATAACAGCCATAGGAGCATTATCACCGGCACGAAAACCTGCTTTCATAATACGTAGATAACCACCATGACGTGATGCATAACGCAAAGCAATTGTATCAAACAATTTTGCAACTTTTTCAACATCACGAATAGCTGAAATTGCCTGTCGACGCGCGTGCAAATCTCCACGCTTACCAAGCGTAACCAACTTCTCAACAATAGGACGAAGTTCCTTAGCCTTTGGCAGTGTTGTCACGACTTGTTCATGCTCAATCAACGAAACTGCCATATTTGCAAACATTGCTTTACGATGGCTAGCAGTCCGATTCAATTTACGGCCTGAGTTATTATGGCGCATAAGCCCTCTCCTTGAATCCTAATTTAATATTGATCTTCATACCGTTTAGCAAGATCATCAATGTTCTCAGGTGGCCACGCAGGAACCTCCATACCAAGATGCAAACCCATGCATGCCAAAACTTCTTTAATCTCATTTAATGACTTCCGTCCAAAATTTGGTGTCCTAAGCATCTCAGATTCCGTCTTCTGAATAAGATCACCAATATAGACAATATTATCATTTTTAAGGCAATTTGCCGAACGAACAGACAGTTCTAATTCATCTACTTTCTTAAGAAGGGCAGGATTAAAAGCAAGCTCAGAAACAGATTCTTCAATAATTTCCTTTTGCGGTTCCTCAAAATTAACGAACAATGACAACTGATCTTGAAGAATACGCGCCGCAAAAGCAACAGCATCCTCTCCATTAACAGCACCATTCGTTTCTATCGTTAACGTCAATTTATCGTAATCAAGAACTTGACCTTCACGTGTATTTTCTACTTTATAAGATACTTTACGGATTGGTGAATACAAACTATCAACGGGAATAAGACCTATCGGCGCATCATCAATGCAATTACGATCAGATGGAACATAACCTTTTCCTGTATTAACAATAAATTCCATACGAATCTCTGCACCTTCATCAAGAGTACAAATCACATGCTCTGGATTCAAAATCTCCATATCTCCAACAGTACTGATATCTCCAGCTGTCATAACACCAGGACCCTCTTTATAAACGACAATACGTTTAGGGCCTTCCTCTTCCATACGAAGCGCGATCTCTTTAATATTTAAAATAATATCTGTAACATCTTCACGAACACCTGGAATTGATGAAAATTCATGCAATACACCATCAATCTGCACTGCAGTAACTGCAGCACCACGAAGTGAAGATAACAATACACGACGAAGCGCATTTCCCAACGTTAAACCAAATCCCCGCTCAAGAGGCTCGGCTACCACACTCAAAACGTTTGGATTATCATGCGCATAAAACTCAATTTTATTGGGCTTAATAAGTTCTTGCCAGTTTTTCTGGATCATATCTTTATTCCTGTTCTTTAACTCCGTCACCATTCATTCGTGACAGCAAATGTGAACATCAGAGAAAACTCTGATAACGAAAAAAAACACCCAATTAAACACGCCGCCTTTTTCGCGGACGACACCCATTATGAGGGATCGGTGTTACATCACGAATAGAAGTAATTACAAAACCAACAGACTGTAATGCACGCAGAGCTGATTCACGCCCAGCTCCCGGACCACAAACTTCAACTTCTAACGAACGCATACCATGCTCTTGTGCTTTTTTAGCACAATCCTCTGCTGCAACCTGAGCCGCAAAAGGTGTCGATTTTCGTGAACCCTTAAACCCTTGAGCACCAGCAGACGACCAAGCAATCGTATTCCCTTGAGCATCAGCAATGGTAATCATTGTGTTATTAAACGTCGAATTTATATGCACGACACCCGATGAAATATTCTTACGTTCACGACGACGAATACGCGTGGCTTCCTTAGCCATAATCTTCCTTTCAATGATCTCTACACCGCCGTAACACCAGCAGCTACACCCCACTCGCTCTCATAAAAAGCTTTTTTTTTACGAGAAACAAGATATTAAAAAACCTTTACTTAAAAAAAATATCACTACTTTTTCTTACCAGCAATTGCCTTAGCCGGTCCTTTACGTGTGCGCGCATTCGTATGTGTACGCTGTCCACGAACAGGCAAAGAGCGACGATGACGCAATCCACGATAGCAACCAAGATCCATTAAACGCTTAACATTCATAGCAACCTCACGACGAAGATCCCCTTCAACTTGATAACCATGATCTATTGCTTCACGAATCTGTAACACTTCCGAATCTGAAAGCTCATGCACACGACGCTCTGCAGAAATACCAACCTTTTCAGTAATCTCCTGAGCAAATTTTTGTCCAATCCCGTAGATATACTGAAGCGCAATAACTACACGCTTACCTGCAGGAATATTGACGCCAGCAATACGAGCCACACCTATTCTCCTTATTATATTGACAACAAACTAAAAAACACCAATATACTTTAACATAAAAACACAAAATGACCGGCACAAAAAAGTACAGATTCTATCACTTTCCTGAAATCTAATAAAGCTGCTTTTGATAGATTTTACTGTAAAAGTCAACTCCTTTCACTTATTTCTTAAAAAATTCCCTATTCAAGAAACTTACTAATAACACGGGATACCTCAACAGCATCAATCATTCCATTAACTACCTTTAATAACCCCTTTTCTGAATAAAATTTTGATAGAGGTACTGTCTTTTTCTGATATTCTACCAAGCGTTTTGCAAAAGCAACAGAATTATCGTCTGAACGAACTTTTCCACCAGCAGCTATTGCTTCCTGAACACGCTTTTCCATTCTCTTGATCAGAACATCTTTATCAACAATCAGCTCAATAACAGCATTAAGAAGCATATTTTTCGATTGCAAAATGTGTTGCAAAGCTTCTGCCTGCCCTACAGTACGTGGATATCCATCCAATACAAAGCCATTCACACAATCACTTTCGTTAATACGGTCTGATACAATTTGATTAACAATAATATCAGGTACTAAAGCACCAGAATCTATAATAAACTTAGCTTTTTTGCCAATTTCTGTTTCTCGAGCAATAACATCACGCAATATATCACCCGTTGACAACTGAGGGACATCGTATCTCTCAGATAACATCTTAGCCTGTGTACCTTTTCCGGCTCCTGGAGGACCTAAAAGAACAACCCTCATCTATTCCTTTTTCCTCCACGCAGCTTTGACTTTTTAATTAATCCTTCATATTGATGCGCAACAAGATATCCTTGAATCTGAGCAACTGTATCAAGCGTAACAGTGACAACAATAAGCAAGGACGTTCCTCCAAGATAAAAAGGAACTTGCAATGTCGATATAACAAATTCAGGCAACAAACAAACCAAAACAATATAAATAGCACCCACAACAGTAATGCGAGTCAAAACATAATCAATGTACTCAGCTGTACGTTCACCAGGACGAATACCTGGAATAAAACCAGAATGCTTCTTTAGCTGATCTGCTGTATCACTCGGATTAAATACAATAGCTGTATAAAAAAAGCAAAAAAATACCATCAAAATAGCATAGATAACCATATAAAGCGGTTGTCCATGACTAAGAGAATAAGAAATATCCTGAACCAAACGCGGCATTTTATCAGAAAAATTATTAACAGTCGCAGGCAACAATAACAGAGATGAAGCAAAAATTGGCGGAATAACACCTGCAGTATTCAATTTCAAAGGAAGATGAGACATATCTCCCTGAAACATTTGATTACCAACCTGACGCTTAGGATACTGAATAAGGATTCGGCGCTGAGCGCGTTCCACAAAAACAATAACCCCAATAACAAGGACAGTAATAAGAATAATTCCCATTAGTATAAAAGTTGATAAATCAGCTTGACTATGAGAAGTTAAAAGCTGAGCAAAAGTAGAAGGAAAATTAGCAACAATCCCTGCAAAAATAATAAGAGAAACCCCGTTACCAACACCGCGAGATGTAATTTGCTCACCGAGCCACATTAAAAACATTGTCCCACCAACAAGCGTAATAACAGAAGAAACACGAAACATGAGACCTGGTTCTGTAACAATTTGAAGTCCCGTTCCTATACCACTTTCAAGCGCAACCGCAATACCAAAAGCTTGCAAAATAGCTAGTACAACAGTTACATAACGGGTATACTGATTAATAATCTTCCTACCTAATTCTCCATCTTTCTTAAGAGATTCTAATGAAGGAATAATTGAAGTTAATAATTGCACAATAATCGATGCTGATATATAGGGCATAATTCCAAGCGCAAAAATTGCCATGCGCCCAACCGCACCCCCAGCAAACATATTAAATAATCCTAGCACACCAGACGAATGATGTTCAAATGTCTGCCGTAAAGCATCAATATTAATACCAGGAAGAGAGATATAAGTACCAAAACGATACACAAGGAGCGCAGCTAGAGTAAACCAAATGCGTTTTTTTAATTCTGTCGCACGAGAAAAAGTACTGAAATTTATATTAGAAGCAAATTGCTCTGCTGCTGATGCCATAAAACGTCTCCGGTCTATACTCCAACCCTTTAAATAACATTCAAATTATAGAAGCACAAATCAAAAAAATCACCGTGATACATAAACAAATGAAAAAAATAAAATAACTCAAGAACAAATAACTTGACCACCCACTTTTTCAACTTTAATGCGAGCAGCCTTTGAACTGCCAGAAACATTAAATGTAATTTTAGCTTTCAATTCACCATCAGAGAGAAGACGAACCCCATCCTTTAAACGATGAATAACACCCGATTCTTTTAATACGACAACATCAACCGGCTTATCAATGCTCAATTTACCTGCATCAACAGCCAACTGAATACGACCAAGTGAAACTTCATTATAATTTTTAGCAAAAAAATTCCTAAATCCACGCTTTGGCAAACGACGATAAATAGGCATTTGCCCACCTTCAAAACCATTAAGTGAAACACCAGAACGTGATTTTTGCCCTTTAACACCACGACCGCCAGTTTTACCAGTACCAGAACCAATACCACGCCCAATGCGCTTAGGATTCCTTGTTGCACCTTCCCGATTACGCAGTTCATTGAGTTTCATCTTCTACACTCCCGCGATCTTTAACGTTCATCTACAACTTGAATAAGATGCTGAACCTTAGCAATCATACCCCGCACACAAAGAGTATCTTCTAAAGTACGACGACGATGCATCTTATTCAATCCAAGTCCTTTCAACGTAGCACGCTGAATCTTTGGACTCCTTGTTGGACTCCCGACCTGTTCTATCGTTACAGTCTTTTTATTCTGAGATTTTTTCTGTACCATTCTTTAATCCTCTTTTCTGATAATCTCAGAAACTACCCTTCTGCACCCACTAAATGCTGACGACGCTCTTGCAAAGTCGAATACTTAATACCACGCTGAGCTGCAATATCTTTAGGGTGCATTTGATTCTTTAACGCATCAAAAGTTGCACGCACCATGTTATAAGGATTTGATGATCCCAGTGATTTTGCAACCACATCCTGCATTCCAAGAGTTTCAAAAATAGCACGCATCGGCCCCCCAGCAATAATACCAGTACCAGCAGAAGCTGAACGCAATAAAACGCGACCAGCTCCATGACGACCTTCAAGATCATGATGCAATGTACGCCCAGATCGCAATGGCACATAAATCATTCCACGTTTTGCAGATTCTGTAGCTTTACGAACTGCCTCAGGAACTTCGCGCGCCTTACCATGACCAAAACCAACACGCCCTTTCTGATCTCCAACTACAACAAGGGCAGCAAAACCAAATCGCCGACCACCTTTTACAACTTTAGCAACACGATTAATATGAACGAGCCTATCTATAAACTCACCATCACGCTCATCTCGCTCACTACGCTCTTTTTGTGCCATTCCTCATTCCTTCTTCTTTTCCGGAAGCACGTTAATAAAGTTCCAACACTATACAAAAGGAACTTAGACGAAACACCCAAAACCCTCAAAACAAAAACACTCTAAAAACTTAAACCACCTTCACGAGCAGCTTCAGCCAAGGCTTTTACTCTACCATGATAAACATACGCTCCACGATCAAAAACAACTTCACTAACACCTGCTTTTTTTGCACGATCAGCAATCAACTTACCGACAGCAAAAGCAGCGTCTTTATCAGCACCACTTCTCAAGGACTTTTTCAAAGAACTTTCAAGAGTAGAAGCAGAAACTATCGTGCACCCACGCAAATCATCAATAATCTGAGCATAAATATTCTGATTTGAACGATAAACACTAAGCCGTGGACGATCGTTAGAAAACATTTTAATCCGACGACGAACACGTTGCGCACGACGATGGATAATGTTTTTCGATGAAACCATAGTACAAAATCCTTATTTCTTTTTGCCTTCTTTACGGAAGATACGCTCATCTGCATACTTAACACCTTTACCTTTATAAGGCTCAGGCCTACGATATTCCCGAATTTCCGCAGCAACTTGCCCAACTCGCTGCTTATCAATCCCAGAAACAACAATTTCTGTTGGTTTTGGAACTGTCACAGCAACACCCGCTGGCACTTTATAAACAACATCATGAGAAAATCCTAGAGACAGTTGAATATCCTTACCTTGCATAGCAGCACGATAACCAACACCACTAATTTCAAGCTTTTTTTCAAAACCATCTTTCACACCACAAAAAATGTTTTCAATCATAGATCGTGACATACCCCACTTGGAGCGAGCATTTTTTGACTGATCCCGTGGCGTAACTGATATAACACTTCCATCAAATTTAACAAAGACTTCATCATTCACAACGTAGCTCAGCTCACCTCGAGGGCCCTTAGCCTTAACAACTTGACCCTCAACAGTAGCAACCACCCCAGAAGGAACTGAAATTGGCTTTTTTCCAATACGAGACATTATCTTACCTACTTTTCTTCCGATTTTTTAACAACCATTTAGAAAACACGACAAAGAAGCTCGCCACCAACATTCTGTTTACGCGCTTCATGATCAGCCATAACTCCCTTAGGAGTCGATAAAATCGAAATACCAAGACCATTCGCTACTGGAGGAATAAGCTTAGCAGAAACATACACACGACGACCAGGTTTTGAAACACGAGAAATTTCACGAATAGCGGACATTCCTTCAAAATATTTCAACTCAATCTCAATCTCAGATTTCCCATCATCAAAATCCACTTTGTTATATCCACGAATATAACCTTCTGACTGAAGAACATCAAGAACACATGCACGAAGCTTTGAAGCAGGCGTGACGACTCTATTTTTTTTACGACAAAGAGCATTACGAATACGTGTCAACATATCACCAAGAGGATCTGACATAGACATTAATTAATCTCCTCTTACCAACTAGATTTAACAACACCAGGAATATGACCGAAAGAACCAAGTTCACGCAACGCAATTCGTGACATCTTTAATTTCCGATAATAAGCCCGCGGACGACCAGACACTTCACAACGATTACGAACACGAACCTTTGCAGAATTACGTGGTAATTTTGCCAGCTGAACAGAAGCTCTAAAACGCTCCTCAAGAGAAACTTTCTGATCCATAACTATTGCCTTCAAACGCGCACGACGCGCAGCATAACGCTTCACCATCATCCCACGATGTTTATTTTTTTCAACGGCACTCACTTTGGCCATAACACTACCTCACTACGTTTGCCGTTACGAACGAAACGGAAAATTGAGAGCACGCAACAACTCACGTGCCTCATCATCTGTCTTTGCTGTCGTACAAACAATAATATCCATACCCCAAATTTGATCAACTTTATCATAATTAATTTCTGGAAACACAATATGTTCTTTTATACCCATAGCAAAATTGCCACGACCATCAAAACTTTTTGGATTCAAACCACGAAAATCACGAACCCGTGGAAGCGCAATCGTAATAAGACGATCCAAAAACTCAAACATACGATCCCTACGTAACGTAACCTTAGCCCCAATTGGCATTCCCTCACGAACCTTAAAAGTTGCAATAGAATTACGCGCACGAGTAACAACAGCTTTTTGACCAGTAATCAAAGCTAAATCTTCAGCAGCAACAGAAGGTTTCTTAGAATCAGAAATTGCCTCACCAATCCCCATATTAATCACAATCTTATCAACACGCGGAATTTGCATTTCATTTTTGTAATTAAACTTCTCTTGAAGAGCCTTGCGAACTACTTCAAAATAATGCACCTTCATGCGAGGCTTTTGTTTTTCTTCAGCCATTAATCAACTCTCCCGAACGCTTGGCAAAACGAACTTTATTACCATTTGCATTCACACGAAAACCTACACGTGTAGGCTTACCATCCTTAGGATCAGCAATCGCCAAATTAGATAAATGAATCGGAGCTTCTTTAGAAATAACACCCGCTTCTTGCTTTTGCGTTTGACGCTGATGACGCTTAATCATATTAACCCCAAGAACAAAAGCATTACTTTTCTTCGGATTCACCTTAATCACTTCACCACTACACCCCTTATCCTTACCAGATAAGACAACAACTTTATCACCTTTTTTAATCTTTTGCATAACATAAGCTCCTTACAATACTTCAGGAGCAAGAGAGATAATTTTCATATGATTTTTACCACGAAGCTCACGAGGGACTGGGCCAAAGATACGCGTACCAATAGGCTCCTTTTTATTATCTACCAAAACAGCAGCATTGCCATCAAACCGAATAACACTCCCGTCTGTACGACGAATATCCTTAGCTGTACGAACCACTACAGCTTTCATCACATCACCTTTTTTTACACGACCACGCGGAATAGCATCCTTAACTGAAACAACGATAACATCACCGACAGAAGCATATTTCCGCTTTGAACCGCCTAACACCTTGATGCACATGACACGACGAGCACCAGAATTATCTGCAACGTCGAGATTTGTTTGCATCTGAATCATGACCGTCCACCTTTTCCTACTATCAACATCCGATCACGTTAGTAACACACCGGATTTGTTTGCCAAATAATGAATAAAAATACTATCTTAAATTTACCAATAGAACAAAAAAATAACTATTACTAAATATTAAAATAATAAGCCCACCTAATTACGTTACACTGTCTTTAACAACAATCCAACATTTATCTTTTGAAATAGGCTTAGATTCTTGAATAGAAATCTGATCCCCAATCTTAAATTGATTACCTTCGTCATGCGCCTTATATTTTTTAGACTGCCGAATAGTCTTTTTAAGAAGTGGATGAGAATAGCGGCGTTCCACTTTAACAATAACAGTCTTATCACTTTTGTCGCTAACGACAACACCATGCAAAATGCGTTTAGGCATCTTTATACTTCCTTAAGCCTTACTCTTGTTTACATTCTGGCGAAGAAAAGTCTTGACACGAGCAATATCCCGACGAACCTGCTTAATACGTGAAGTCTTTTCTAATTGACCTGTCGCTTTTTGAAAACGCAAATTAAATTGCTCTTTCTTAAGCTTACCCAGTTCATCCTTCATTTGATCGAGCGTTTGCGCCCGTAGCTCTATAGCCTTCATCGCTTAACCTCTTTACTCAGCTACACGCTGTACAAAACGCGTTTTAATAGGCAATTTTGCAGCACCTAACCTCAACGCTTCACGCGCTACATCTTCAGGTATACCATCAAGCTCAAACATGACACGCCCCGGCGCTACACGAGCTGCCCAATAATCAACACTTCCTTTACCCTTACCCATCCTAACCTCAGTTGGCTTAGATGTAACTGGAACATCAGGAAAAATACGAATCCATACACGACCAGAACGCTTCATATAACGCGTAATCGCACGACGCGCTGCTTCAATCTGACGAGAAGTGATACGCTCCGGCTCAACAGCTTTCAAACCATAAGAACCAAAATTTAAATCAGTACCACCTTTCGAAACACCATGAATACGACCTTTGAACTGCTTACGAAATTTTGTGCGCTTTGGCTGCAACATTGCTCTCTACTCCAAACTTTAGTTCAATCACAAAAATTAAGCATTTTCACGACGACGATTCGACAAAGAACCAGAATGATCAGCTTCCGTAGCACGACGCTCTGAAGCCATTGGATCATGTTGAAGAATTTCACCCTTAAAGACCCAAACTTTAACACCACAAACACCATAAGCAGTCTTAGCCTCAACTGTACCGTAATCAACATCAGCACGCAAAGTATGAAGAGGAACACGACCTTCACGATACCACTCCATACGAGCAATTTCGGCACCACCGAGACGACCAGAACAATTGATACGAATACCTTCTGCCCCAAGACGCATAGCTGATTGAACTGCACGCTTCATTGCACGTCGAAAAGCAACACGACGCTCAAGCTGCTGAGCAATCGACTGTGCAATAATCGTCGCATCAACCTCTGGTTTACGAATCTCAACAATATTCAAAGAAGTCTCTACATTCGTTATCTTTGAAAGTTTATGACGAAGTTTCTCAATATCAGCACCCTTCTTACCAATAATAAGGCCAGGACGCGCTGAATGAATTGTTACACGACACTTTTTATGAGGACGCTCAATAACAACTTTAGAAATAGACGCCTGCTTCAATTCTTCTAACACATATAAACGAATCCTCAAATCTTCATGGAGAAGACGCCCATACTCACCACTATCAGCATACCAACGTGAATCCCAAGTTCTATTAACTCCAAGACGCAGCCCTATCGGATTAACCTTCTGACCCATTATACTGCCTCCACTTTTTCGGTAACTTCACGAACAATAATAGTAAGATGAGAGAACGGACGCTCAATGCGACTGGTACGACCACGACCACGAACATGAAAACGTTTCATCATAACCGACTTACCAACGTAAGCCTCTGCAACAACTAACGAATCAATATCAAGATCATGGTTATTCTCCGCATTTGCAACAGCCGATTCAAGAGTTTTCTTGACTGTTCCAGCAATACGTTTACGCGAAAACACTAAATCAGCCAACGCTACACTAACCTTTTTACCACGAATCATTGCAGCAACTAAATTAAGCTTTTGAGGACTAATACGAATTGTCTTGGATACAGCCCTAGCCTCATTATCCTTAAGTTGGCGTAAAACCCTAGCCTTTCCCATTTCTACTTCCTCTTTGCCTTTTTGTCTGCACCATGCCCATAATATGTTCGAGTGGGAGCGAACTCACCAAATTTATGCCCAACCATCTCTTCAGAAACAGAAACAGGTATGTGCTTATTACCGTTATGAACACCAAAAGTCAAACCAACAAATTGCGGAAGAATAGTAGAGCGACGACTCCATATCTTGATAACCTCATTGCGCCCACTTGCACGCACTTTCTCAGCCTTTCCAAGAAGATAACCGTCAACAAACGGACCTTTCCAAACCGAACGAACCATCCTAGACTACCTTTCTCATTTTTTGCGCTGATGCCGTGTACGCATAATAAACTTATCAGTGGCTTTATTAGAGCGCGTACGCTTACCTTTCGTAGGCTTCCCCCAAGGAGACACTGGATGACGTCCTCCCGATGTACGACCCTCACCACCACCATGCGGATGATCAACAGGATTCATAGCAACACCACGAACATGCGGACGCTTGCCACGCCAACGCGACCGACCAGCCTTACTATCACTAATATTCCCATGATCAGGATTTGAAACTGCTCCAACAGTTGCAAAGCAACCACTAGAAACCAAACGCTGTTCACCAGAATTAAGACGAAGAATAGCCATTCCTTGATCTCGCCCAATCAACTGCGCATAAGTACCAGCTGAACGCGCAATTTGACCACCCTTTCCTGGCTTCATTTCTACATTATGAATAATTGTACCCACTGGCATATTACTAAGTGGCATCGCATTTCCTGGCTTAATATCAACATTCGAACCAGAAATAACAAAATCACCCACATCAAGACGCTGAGGCGCAAGAATATAACTCAATTGTCCATCTTCATAGCGAATTAACGCAATAAAAGCAGTACGATTAGGATCATATTCTAAACGTTCAACTCTAGCAGAAATACCATGCCTAAGACGTTTAAAATCAACAAACCTATAACTACGCTTATGACCGCCACCCTGAAACCGAGAAGTAACTCGACCATAATTATTGCGCCCGCCCTTCGACGATAAACCTTCAGTCAATTTCTTTATAGACTTACCTTTATAAAGACAAGAACGATCCACCATAACAAGCTGGCGCTGCCCAGGCGTAGTTGGATTAAAATACTTCAGTGCCATTATTCTTATCTCCAAGCTTCTCTAAAGATTTGTTGAAACATCAATAGAATGACCATGAACAAGCGTAACAATAGCTTTTTTGACATCACTCTGCCGACCAACAACACCTTTAAAACGCTTTACCTTACCTTTACGAATTATCGTATTAACCGCCTTAACTTTGACGTTAAAAAGCGCTTCAACAGCAGCCTTAATCTCAAGCTTTGTAACCCTCATCGCAACATTAAAAGCAACTTGATTATACTCAGAGATCATAGTTGACTTTTCAGTAATAACCGGACTGACAATTATATCATAATGACGTAGATCTGTCATTTAAAACGCTCCTCAAGAGCCTCAACAGCCGATTTTGATAAAACAAGCATGTTGCGACGCAAAATATCATATACATTAATTCCCTGAATCGGCAAAACATCAATATTAGGAATATTAGATGCCGCACGAAAAAAATTAGTATCAAGTTCTCTTCCACCAACTAACAGAGCATTGTTAAATCCAATTTTAGAAAAACCAGACACAAGAACCTTAGTTTTAGCATTTTCAACACTTAATTCATCAACGACAATTAAACTGTTTGACTTTAATTTTGCTGATAAAGCAAAGCGCAACCCAAGAGCACGAATTTTTTTAGGAAGATCGTGCACATGGCTACGCACCACCGGACCATGCGCTTTACCACCACCCCGAAACTGCGGAGCACGAGCAGATGAATGCCGAGCACGCCCAGTTCCTTTTTGCTTGAACATCTTCGCTCCAGTCCGTGCCACATCAGATCTTCCACGAGATTGATGCGTCCCTTGCTGACGACGTGCAAGCTGCCAACGAACAACCCTCTGTAAAATATCCTCACGAGGAACAAGACCAAAAACATTTTCAGAAACATTTAATGTGCCAACCTCGTCACCACTAAGAGTTTTAATCACAATATCCATCATTCGGCTCCTTTAGATTCAGCGATTTCCGCTACTGGAGCAATTACTTCTGTCTTTTCTTTTACAAGATGACGAACACCAGCAGGTCTTGGCGCATTATCAGGAAGACGTTTTTTTACGGCATCACGCACCAAAATCCAAGCGCCTTTAGAACCAGAAACAGCACCACGCACTAAGATTAAACCGCGCTCAATATCCGTAGAAATAACCTCAATATTTTGTGTTGTAACACGCACCTGCCCCATATGACCAGCCATCTTCTTACCTTTAAACACCTTACCTGGATCTTGACACTGACCTGTAGAACCATGAGCACGATGCGTAATTGAATTACCATGCGATGCACGATGTCCACCAAAATTATGCCGTTTCATAACACCAGCAAAACCCTTACCAATACTTGTACCAGTGACATCAACTCTTTGCCCAGGGACAAAATGTTCTACCGTAATCTCAGTCCCAACATCAAGAAGATTATCAGGGCTAACACGAAATTCTGCTATCTTAACCTTAGGTTCAACCGAAGCCTTAATGAAATGTCCACGAAGAGCTTTTGACGTATTTTTAACCTTAGCAAATCCTACACCCAACTGAACAGCGGTATAACCATTTTTTTCAACTGTACGCTGAGCAATAACTTGACAATTTTCTAAACGAAGCACTGTTACTGGAACATGCTCACCAACATCATTATAAATACGAGTCATGCCAAGCTTTTGTGCTATTACACCTGAACGCATCAGATCTATTCCTTCTATCCTCAAACCTCAGAGCTTAATCTCAACATCCACACCAGCAGAAAGATCAAGCTTCATAAGCGCATCCACTGTTTGCGGCGTCGGATCAACAATATCAAGAAGGCGCTTATGCGTACGCATTTCAAACTGTTCACGACTCTTCTTATCGATATGCGGACCACGATTAACTGTAAACTTTTCAATTCGCGTTGGAAGTGGAATTGGACCACGAATATTAGCACCTGTACGCTTAGCAGTCGACACAATCTCACGCGTCGATGCATCAAGGATTCTATGGTCAAACGCTTTCAAGCGAATGCGGATATTTTGACTATTCATACTATTCATTTCCTTGTTACGCAAATGCCTCTAACAAAAAAAGGCGCCATTCAAAAAAATAATAATTATTCACTCAATTATCTTAGAAACGATACCTGCACCTACAGTACGACCGCCCTCACGAATAGCAAAACGAAGCTTCTCTTCCATTGCAATCGGAACAATTAAGGAAACATCCATAGCAACATTATCTCCTGGCATAACCATTTCAGTACCTTCTGGAAGTATAACAATTCCAGTCACATCTGTTGTACGAAAATAAAATTGAGGGCGATAATTCGTAAAAAATGGAGTATGACGACCACCTTCATCTTTTGTCAAAATGTAAGCCTCTGCTTTAAACCTAGTATGAGGAGTAACTGAACCAGGCTTCGCTAAAACTTGACCACGCTCGATCCCATCACGATCAACACCACGAAGCAACGCACCAATATTATCACCCGCTTGCCCCTGATCTAAAAGTTTGCGAAACATTTCAACTCCTGTGACAGTCGTCTTAGAAGTTGGACGAATTCCGATAATCTCGATTTCTTCACCAACCTTAATAACACCACGCTCAACACGACCTGTAACAACAGTTCCACGACCAGAAATCGAAAAAACATCCTCTATCGGCATCAAAAATGGCTGATCAACTGGACGCTCCGGTGTCGGTATATAATTATCAACTTCACTCATCAAAAGACGAACTGCATCTTCACCAATACTTTTATCTGTATCTTCAAGAGCTGCCAACGCAGAACCCTTAACTATTGGTATATCATCTCCTGGAAAATCATATTTTGACAAAAGCTCACGAACCTCAAGCTCAACAAGCTCCAAAAGCTCAGCATCATCAACCTGATCAACTTTATTTAGAAAAACAACAATCGCTGGAACACCAACCTGACGTGCCAGCAAAATATGCTCACGCGTTTGAGGCATTGGGCCATCAGCTGCAGAAACAACCAAAATAGCACCATCCATCTGAGCAGCACCTGTAATCATGTTTTTAACATAATCCGCATGACCTGGACAATCAACATGCGCATAATGCCGGCTCTCTGTTTCATACTCAACATGCGCCGTAGAAATAGTGATTCCACGTGCACGTTCCTCCGGTGCCGCATCAATCTGGTCATACGCTTTAAATTCACCAAAATATTTTGTAATTGCTGCCGTTAACGAAGTCTTACCATGATCAACATGACCAATCGTACCTATATTAACATGCGGCTTCGTACGTTCAAACTTGCTCTTTGCCATTTGAGCTCTCCATTTTTTTTGTCTACATCAAGGACTAAGTTAAAATTAATTACGCAATTCAAAATTACGCGTATTTCTTTTGAATTTCCAAAGCAACAGCTGAAGGAACAGGCTCATAATGGTCAAACTGCATTGTATACTGAGCGCGTCCTTGACTCATCGAACGAAGAGTATTCACATAACCAAACATATTTGCCAAAGGAACCATTGCATTCACAACAGTCGAAATACCACGTGCTTCAGTTCCTGAAATTTGACCTCGACGAGAATTTAAATCACCAATAACATCACCAACATAATCTTCAGGAGTAACAACCTCCACCTTCATAATTGGTTCAAGAAGCTGCGCACCAGCTTTTTTTGCACCATCTCGAAAAGCAGCACGAGCAGCAATCTCAAAAGCCAAAACCGAAGAATCAACATCGTGATAACCACCATCAACTAAAGTAGCTTTTACACCAAGCATAGGGAACCCAGCAAGAGGACCAGACCCCATAACACTTTCAATTCCTTTCTGAACACCCGGAATATATTCCTTTGGAACAGCACCACCAACAATTTTCGACTCAAACAGAAAATCATCACCTTCATGAGGCTCAAAAATAATCTTCACACGGGCAAACTGCCCAGCACCACCAGACTGTTTTTTATGAGTATAATCAATTTCCGCAGCCTTTGTAATCGACTCACGATAAGCAACCTGAGGCTGACCTACATTGGCCTCAACCTTAAACTCACGCCGCATACGATCAACAATAATATCAAGATGAAGTTCACCCATGCCAGCTATAATCGTCTGACCAGATTCTTCATCTGACTTAACACGAAACGAAGGATCTTCAGCTGCCAAACGATTAAGCGCAATACCCATCTTTTCTTGATCTGCTTTTGTTTTTGGCTCAATTGCAATCTCTATAACAGGCTCAGGAAACTCCATCCGTTCCAAAATAACAGGTTTTAAAGGATCACAGAGAGTATCACCAGTTGTTGTTTCCTTAAGCCCTGCAAGCGCAACAATATCACCGGCAAACGCCTCCTCAATATCCTCACGAGAATTTGAGTGCATTTGAAGCATACGCCCCAAACGCTCCTTTTTTCTCTTTACAGTATTTTCAAGAGAAATACCTTTTTGAACTTTACCAGAATAAATACGACAAAAAGTCAACGAACCAACAAAAGGATCATTCATAATCTTAAAAGCAAGCATAGAAAGTGGAGCATCATCCGAAGACTCACGCGTTGTCTCTCCATCAGTCTTAACATCAATACCACTAATTGCTGGAACATCCACTGGAGATGGAAGATAAGAAACAACAGCATCTAAAAGCGGCTGAACTCCCTTATTTTTAAAAGCTGTACCACAAAGAACTGGATGAAATTGAACCTCTATTGTTCCTCTACGAATAAGAGCAACAAGCTGCTCATTGGTTGGCATAACACCCTCCAAGTAAGCTTCCATCGCAGCTTCATCAACTTCAACTGCCATCTCAATTAATTTCTCACGATATTCCTCTGCTTTCTCTTTCAAATCAGAAGGAATTTCACTTACCACTGCTGATGCACCAATAGAACCGTCCCACCTCAACGCTTTCATTTCAATAAGATCAACAACACCTTCAAAATCATTTTCAGCACCAATCGGCAACTGCAAAACAAGCGCCTTAGCCCCCAACCGCGAACCAACCATCTCCACACTACGATAGAAATCAGCACCTATCTTATCCATTTTATTCACAAAAACCATACGCGGCACATGATATTTCTCAGCCTGCCGCCAAACAGTCTCTGTCTGAGGTTCCACACCTGCATTTGCATCCAACAAAGCTATCGCACCATCAAGAACGCGCAAAGAACGCTCAACCTCAATCGTAAAATCAACATGCCCCGGCGTATCAATAATATTAAAGCGCCGCTTACGACCATCGACACCTTCCCAAAAAGTTGTCGTTGCAGCAGACGTAATTGTAATACCCCGCTCTTGCTCCTGCTCCATCCAATCCATCGTGGAAGCACCATCATGCGTTTCACCAATTTTATGATTCTTCCCAGTATAGAACAAAATACGCTCAGTCATAGTGGTCTTACCAGCATCAATATGAGCCATAATACCAAAATTACGATAATCCTCAATTTTATATTCGCGAGCCATTGCAATTGCCTCAGTCTTCTTTAAACATACTACCAGCGATAATGAGAAAATGCACGATTAGCCTCAGCCATACGATGAACATCCTCACGCTTCTTTACTGCAGAACCGCGATTATTAGCAGCATCCATCAACTCACAAGAAAGACGATCAATCATTGTCGTCTCACTACGACCACGCGCCGCCGCTATCAACCAGCGAATAGCGAGAGCTTGCCGACGATCAGGACGAACTTCTATCGGAACCTGATAAGTAGCACCACCAACACGACGCGACCTAACCTCAATATGAGGAGCAACATTTTCCAACGCCTGATGAAACAAAGCCACAGGATCTGACTTCACCTTACTCCCCACAACATCAAGCGCACGATATACAATACGCTCAGCAACTGATTTTTTGCCATCAAACATAATGGCATTCATGAATTTTGTAATAACTAAATCCCCAAACTTAGGATCTGGATTAATTTCACGCTTTTCTGCTCTATGACGACGGGACATTGATTCTGTCTTTCAATATTATTTTGGACGTTTTGCGCCATATTTTGAACGACGCTGCTTACGATTCTTAACACCCTGTGTATCAAGCAAACCACGAATAATGTGATAACGAACCCCCGGTAAATCTTTTACACGACCACCACGAATCATAACAACAGAGTGCTCTTGAAGATTATGTCCTTCTCCAGGAATATAACCAATTACCTCAAATCCATTCGTTAAACGCACCTTAGCAACTTTACGAAGAGCGGAATTCGGTTTCTTTGGAGTCGTTGTATAAACACGAGTACAAACACCACGCTTCTGCGGATTCGCCTGAAGAGCAGGAACCTTATTGCGCTTAACCGGTAAAACACGCGGCTTTCGAATCAATTGATTTACGGTAGGCATGCAACCTTCCTTTTTCTTAATCTACAATCGCCTCACCCAATTTGGGCTTCTTTTCTGTTTCATTTACTCTAACACAATCAGAATAAACATCTAAGCTCACACACAAAATCGGGCATAACTGCTAAAACAGCTACCCGACTAAAGCAGAGAAGGCAAGAGCCTCTTGCACTGGCATTTGCTTTTAACTTCCTAAAACAACCTCTGTCTAAAATAACTACTGGAAAACTCACTACCAATTATTACCAACATCAGCTGCGATGGCTTTTAATAGCGAGAACACATACATTCGTCAAGGACTAAACACAAGAAAGTTTATAAAAATAAACCAATCATAGTAACATTGTAAATTTAGCCTTTAATAGGAGTTCTTGATAAATTAGATTTTCGTAGTAATATCCCTCTACTACTATAGCAAATAGCTACACCATAATTGAAAACACTTTGACACAGTAATAATGCAGCAATCTTTCTTACTGCGCATTGATATTTAATAAAAGATGGATACCATGAAAATAGCAACGTGGAATATCGCTGGCATAAAAGCACGACATGAAACATTATGTAAGTGGCTACAGAAAAATCAACCCGATATAATTTGTTTACAAGAAACTAAAACTACAGACGAAGACTTTCCTCGATATGAAATTGAAAGTTTAGGCTATCATATAGCAATGCACGGACAAAAAAGCTTCAACGGCGTTGCAATTCTTTCTAAAAAAACACCTGATGAAGTTATCCGCACATTACCAGGAAATGATGATGATAAACAAACACGCTACATCGAAGCAATTTATTCGATGAATAAAGGGGTTATCCGCGTAGTATCCCTTTACCTTCCAAATGGCAATCCTGTGAATAGCGAAAAATTCTCTTATAAAATGGAATGGATGGAAAGATTGTATATACATGCAAAATTGTTACTTTCATACGAAGAACCCACTGTTTTAGCTGGTGATTATAATGTCATTCCCACCGCTTTGGATGCTAAAAATCCTCAACAGTGGCATAATGACGCATTATTTCTCCAACAAACAAGACAAATATTCCAACGCATTGTTCATTTAGGTTTTTATGATGCTATCCGGAATGTCACAGATACTCCGTCATTCAGCTTTTGGGATTTTCAAGCTGGTGCATGGGAAAAAAATAACGGCGTTCGTATAGATCATTTGCTGTTATCACCAGAGGCTACAGACAAACTTACCTGCGCTTATAGTCAAACAGAAGTAAGAGGATATCAGAAACCATCAGATCATACCCCCGTTTGGATCTATCTTAATTTTAATCAACAAAATAAAACACTGTCTAAAATACAACACTTTTTCACTTAGATAACAAAAATATCTCACAGAAAATAATAAATGTGTTGCACTACACACGACAGTATATCATAAGCGACAAAAAGACAAAAATGTGAAGTTGCACATGCATGGAGGAAGAAATGAAACAATCGCTATTAATCTTTATTACAATGGTTATCATTGGAATAACGGGTATCGCGAAAGCTGAAAATGATACCCTTGAGAAAATTAAAAAAACGGGGAAAATTACTCTCGGTGTTCGCGAATCATCAGGACTAGCTTATGCTCTTGGTAATAATAAGTATGTAGGTTTTCATACAGAAATGGCAGAGCAAATTATTGCCGATATCTCAAAAAAAATTGATAAGCCAATCGAAATTCATTACCTTCCCATCACATCACAAAATAGAATCCCTCTCCTAAAAAATAACACTTATGATTTTGAATGTGGCTCAACTACCAATGATACTGCTCGCAGCAAAGAAGCAGCATTTGCTTACACGACTTACGTCGAAGAAGTTCGAATTGCTGTAAAGAAAAACTCTAATATTAAATCCATATATGATTTAAAAGGAAAAACAATTGCAACCACTACCGGTACAACGTCTGTGCAGCTTATCCGTAAAAATGAACGCGCAAAAAACATTAACTTTACAGTTGTCAAAGGAAAAGATCACGCAGATAGCTTCTTACTGTTAGAGTCTGGTCGCGCAGATGCATTTGTCATGGATGCTTCAATTCTTGCAGGACTCATTGCTAAATCAAAAAATCCATCAGACTATGTTATTCTTGATACCGTACTTTCAGTTGAACCGATAGCTTGTATGCTCCGATTAGACGATAAAAATTTTGAACAAGCAATCAACGATAGCATCGTACGCAAAATAAAAGACAAATCACTTCAGAAACTTTACAATAAATGGTTTATGGAACCGATTCCTCCTGCAAATGCCATTATTAACCTCCCTTTATCTAAGTTAACGCGATACGCTTGGGAGCATCCAAACAATAAGCCCCGCGAAGAGTATGCAGAAAATAATTTATAAAATATAAAAAAGATAGCTACACCTTTTTAAAAAAGAGTGTAGCTATTTTAGGGTTCATTTTTTTATAAATTCAGCATATGTGAATATGGCTGCTTTATTGCTTTTTGAGGATGAAACAATTTAGGAAATATCAATTAATGGACTTTTCTTTCCTTTGTATAGATGATCTTAACCACACATTAGTAGCTGGGTGTTTTGGAACTCTTGGTGTCAACCATACTTATTTAGATACACTACTCGATAGTTTAAAAAATACAGTTATATTATCTATCTCTTCTCTAATTTTGGCTGTATTTTGGGGTATTATTATAGGTACAATGCGTACTTTACCAAACACTTCCGTAATTTTTTACCTACTTCGCATTATCGGTGGAATATGGGTGGAAATTATGCGTAATATCCCTCTACTTGTACAGGTATTTTTATGGTACTTTGTTGTACCTAAGATTTATCCACCCGCAATAAATTTTTCTCCTGTTTTATTAGTAGCATGTGCTTTGGGATTCTTTACATCTGCACGTATCGCAGAACAGATTCGCTCAGGTATTGAATCCATTCCTTCCGGACAGCGTTATGCAGCTATGGCAATGGGATTTACAACTTATCAAAGTTATTGCTATATCGTATTGCCACGTGCTATACGGACAATCATGCCGCCACTTACTTCAGAAGCAATGGGGATCATAAAAAATTCATCTGTCGCATTCGCCGTTTCAATAAATGAGCTAATGCAGTTTCAATATCAAACAATCGAAGAAGTAAGCCATGTTTATGAAAACTACTTTCTTGTTACGATTCTTTATATTTTGATAGCTTTGTGTGTATTCACCATTATGACAATCATTGAGAAAGCGATTAAAATTCCTAATTTTCAAACAGAGGGACGTTGAATATGATAGATTTCATAAGATCTCAGTTTGGATTTTATTTCCCTTTCAATTTTTCAAGCTTTGATTTTTCATTTTTTACTTTTGATGTATTCTGTTCTTACATTCTTTCAGGTCTACTCTTTAGTATTTTTCTAACTCTTTTTGCAACGGTATTTGGACTTATTTTTGGCACACTATTGACGATGATGCGGCTTTCTTCCATGAAACTGCTTTCTTCATTTGCAATAATTTATATAACTGCTATGCGTTCAATACCACTTGTTATGGTTATTTTATGGTTTTTTGTTCTTTTACCTTTCTTGATCGGTACATCAATCGGCGCTAATAAATCAGCATTGATTACATTTACAGCGTTTGAAGCAGCTTATTTTGCAGAAATTATGCGTGCTGGAATAAATTCAGTTTCGCAAGGACAAAAATATGCAGGACAAGCTCTTGGGATGACATATTGGCAAAATATGTACATTATAATCCTTCCACAAGCTTTTAGAGATATGCTGCCAGTCTTTTTAACACAGGTTATTATCCTGTTTCAGGATACAACTCTCGTTTATGCAATCAGTGGAAATAGTCTTTTGAACGGTTTTGACATTCTCGCTAACAATTTTGGCGTTAAGCAAGAAGCCTATATCTTGGCAGCCATTTTCTATTTTGTTATTTGTTTTACACTATCGCAAATAGTTTTATATTTACAGAAAAAAATATCCATCATTCGATAGCAGGAAAAAAATGTCTACTCATATGATTGAAATAAAAAATGTTTCCAATTGGTATGGCGAAGTCAATATTCTTAAAAATTGTACGACCAATATCAGTAAGGGAGAGGTTGTTGTCGTTTGTGGACCATCAGGTTCAGGAAAATCAACCTTTATAAAAACCATTAATGCTTTGGTACCTTTCCAAAAAGGTGAAATTTGGATTGATGGAATACCAGTTCATTCAAAACGTACAAACCTATCTAAATTACGCAGCAATGTAGGAATGGTTTTTCAACATTTTGAGCTTTTTCCACATTTATCCGTAACAGAGAATTTAACAATTGCACAAATCAAAGTCTTAAAGCGCAGTAAAAAAGAAGCACTTGAACAAGGTTTATTATATCTTGAACGGGTTGGTCTTATTGAACATAGAAATAAATACCCTGGTGAACTTTCTGGAGGACAACAACAGCGTGTAGCTATAGCACGCGCTTTAACTATGAATCCACTTGTTATGCTTTTTGATGAACCAACATCCGCTTTAGATCCTGAAATGGTAGGTGAAGTACTAGATGTTATGATCGGATTAGCAGAGGAAGGTATGACTATGATCTGTGTGACCCATGAAATGGGATTTGCTCAAAAAGTATCAGAACGTGTTATCTTTATGGATCAAGGGAGAATTATTGAAGATTGTGTATCAAAAGATTTCTTCTCTGATCCACAAGCCAGAACACCACGTGTGCAAGAATTTTTATCTAAAATTCTTAGCCGTTAATCGTTTACATTATGATTAGCACAACAATTTATATTGCATGATTAAACATAACAACGTTGTTATAATATCTAGATGTCAGCAAGATTTACTTTTTTCTAAAAATCAAAACAATCATACTACCATCTGCTAAAAATTACTGCTTTCCCTTAAATTAAAAAATATTTTTTTAATTAGTACCGAATTTTTAGATTTTTATAATTCATTGCAAGCTACACATAAAGACTAAACGCATAGAAAGAATCAAATTTTATAAGTGATTTAGCAATACCCTGTTATGCAACTTAAAAATTTAAGTGAAGAACTAAAAATACAAAAATTCTAAACCTGTACCAATACAACCCACATTGTATGAATACAGACACTCCACGTCTCAAAAAATTAAATAATCTCTCAATAATCTTTTATCTATATCTATCACAAAAGTAATAGATATAGACCATCCAAGAACAACAATAACAATTTCTCCCTACACCCTATAAACTTATTTATAAGCTAAAATTTTCCCTACTTATCTTATTTTTAATCCAAACATATATGACAACTTTACTATAAATATCTGAAATATCCCTATACAAAGAGAATATTTCAAATATCGTAATTTAGTAAAATAGGTATTTAAATGAAAACTATAAAAATACCAAATAAAACAAAACGTTAACATCTGCAAAAAATAATAGAATACAGAACTATAACTAAAGTAGCTTCTCTAAAGCGGCGGATACTTTTTTCTTTGCAGCATGCAATTCCAGAATCCGATTGCGCTCATCCTCAATAATTTTTGGATTTGCATTTGCTATAAATTTTGGATTATTTAATTTAACTGATATTTTTTCAATATCTTGTTCGATTTTATTGATGTTTTTCATCAAACGAGCACATTCAGCTTCTAAATCAATCAACCCACCCAATGGCAAACAAAAAATCACTTCTCCTAAAACCATTTGTACTGATACAGAGGGAACTTTATCAGCAAAATGTATTGTTTCTACACGTGCCAACCTTTTAAGAATAACATCATAACGTTGTACACGCTCTCTTGCCGCACTATCTGCATCCACGATAATAAGAGGCGCCAGTGCACCCGCTGGAATATTCATCTCAGAGCGTACAGAACGAATCCCAGTAATAACATCAATCAACCAATTAATATCAGAAGCAGCTTCTTCATCTGAAAACGTTATCTGCGGCCATTGCATCAATGCCAAAACATCTTCACGTTTTACACTTTGCGTTTCTGTGAGAAACCACAACTCCTCTGTTATATGAGGCATAAAAGGATGAAGCAACTTATAAACTTCATCAAAAACCCAAGCAGCACACGCCTGAGACTCTTTTTTAGCATTTTCATCTGAACCTTGAAACACAGGTTTTAGAAGCTCAAGATACCAATCACATAATATGTTCCAAATGAAACGATAAAGCGCACTAGCAGAATCATTAAACCTGTAATTTTCAATACCGGTAGTCACTGCTAAAACAGTTTTAGACAATTCAGTTAAAATCCAACGATTAAGCGCAAAATTTGCCTGTTCTGGATTAAAATTTGAATCATGTCTAACGCCATTTATCTGCGCAAATCTAGCAGCGTTCCACAATTTTGTAGCAAAATTACGATATCCTGCGATACGTGAAAGATCCAATTTTACATCACGACCTTGTGCAGCCATAATAGCCAAAGTAAAACGGAGCGCGTCTGCGCTATATTGATCAATGAGTTCCAATGGATCAATAACATTTGCCTTAGACTTTGACATCTTTGCACCATTCTTATCTCGTACAAGAGCATGCACATAAACAGTAGGGAAAGGAACTTCATTCATAAAGTGAAGTCCCATCATCATCATACGAGCAACCCAGAAAAAGATAATATCAAACCCAGTAACAGACAAAGATGTTGGATAATACGTTGCTAACTCAGCTGTTTTATTTGGCCAACCTAGCGTTGAAAATGGCCAAAGAGCTGATGAAAACCAAGTATCTAAAACATCATGATCACGGACTAACTCCACCACCTCACCATAATGAGATACAGCTGCATCTACAGCTTCTTTTTCACTTTTTTCAACAAAAATCGTACCATCAGGACCGTACCAAGCTGGGATTTGGTGCCCCCACCACAATTGGCGAGAAATACACCAAGGTTGGATATTTTGCATCCAATTGAAATAAGTCTTTTTCCAACTATCTGGAACAAATTTCATTTTCCCCTGCTGAACAGCCTCTATTGCTGGCTTAGCTAATTCCATAGCATTAACATACCATTGATCTGTTAAAAATGGTTCTATAGGAACTCCACTCCGATCACCATGAGGAACAGTGTGGGTGTGATCATCAACAGTTGCTAAATACCCCCCCTTTTCCATCAAAGAAACAATTCTATTACGTGCAAAAAAACGATCAGATCGATCTAAATTTTCCACCAATATTTTTAATTCATCCGATAGAATCAATCCATCAAAAAATGCTTCATTCTCACGCAAAAAAATCTCAGCTTTTTGTGTAAAAATATTTATAAAACGCAGGTTGTTACGTTGCCCTACTTCAAAATCATTAAAATCATGTGCTGGTGTGATTTTTACAGCACCACTTCCTTCTTCGGGATCAGCATATGTATCACCAACAATCGGTAATTTACGGCCAACAAGCGGCAAAATAACATTCTGACCTATAAGATTTTTATAGCGATCATCTTTAGGATTGACTGCAACTCCAGTATCACCTAGCATCGTCTCTGGCCGTGTCGTTGCCACTGTTATAAAAGTTGTAGCATCATCTGGATCAAAAACTTTACCTTCAAGCGGATACCTAAAGTGCCACAAATGACCTTTGATTTCTTTTTGCTCAACTTCAAGATCCGAAATAGCTGTTAACAATTTTGGATCCCAATTTACCAAGCGCTTATCCTTATATATCAGCCCTTGTTTATAAAGTGTTACAAAAACTTCGTGAACAGCCTGAGATAAACCTTCATCCATTGTAAATCGCTCACGTGACCAATCGCATGAGACACCTAAACGCCGTAATTGGTTGCTGATAACTCCACCAGTTTCATTACGCCATGCCCAAATCCGTTCAACAAACTTATCTCTTCCCATTTCTTGACGCGTTGGCTCTTTACGTTCTGCCAATTGGCGCTCAACAACCATTTGGGTTGCAATTCCTGCATGATCCATACCAGGCTGCCATAATACATTCTTACCGCGCATCCTCTGAAATCGAACAACAATATCTTGAATTGTCGTATTTAATGCATGCCCCATATGAAGAGAGCCTGTAACATTCGGAGGGGGAAGCATAACACAAAAAGGTTCTGCATCTATTTTTGAACCCATTCCCGCCTTAAAAACACCACGATCTTCCCATCTCTTTGCAACCCGTTGCTCTATGGAAGCAGCGTCATAGTTTTTTTCTAACATTTTCATTCACTCACTCAACAACGCTACCGAAAGCAAACTGTGTAATCTAAAATATGATCACACTACCCGCAAACCATACCTATCTACAAAAGACCCCAAAAAATTGAGAATGAAACATCCATAAACAGAGTGGAAAAAATTATTAAGGCAATTTTTTAATTACCTTTACTATCTCTTCACGCAAAATATCTTCAATTAAAGTAGGCAATTTACACTGTAGCCATTCTGCTATAGCAGGACGCAACACATCTCTTGCAACTTTATCTGCAAAAGAAACACAGTAAGGAGACAATTCCACATGACCAGCAGCCGTATTTTGCGGCTGCGATACAAACTCTTTACCACTATATTCATTTGCTTTATGAAAAGAACGCTGTTCTTCAGAAGAAAGTTTTATCTTTTGCATATCCATACCAACCGTACTATTTTTTACTTCTTTATCTTCTTCTACCTGCGTCATAGAAAAATCCTGACTCTCAGGAGAGAGACCAATACGATCAGCCAAAGCCCTCATTGCATCATCAACCGATAAAGATGTATCGTAAGCACCCTCGGACGATACTGCTAAATGATCTACAGAATCATTCACAACAGTATCTTCATTTGAAAAACGATCAGACTGAACCGCATTCTCCTCGATTATTTCACGAATAGATGTCAAAATTTCATCCATACTTGGCTCACGTAATACGCTTGAACTCTGTACCATACTTAAAAACCTCTCAAAGACGCAACAACAAACAGAATCACTATATTTAGTGTAAGCAAAAGAATTATAAGATCAACATGCCTCTTTGTCATGAAAATGGTGCTACACACAAAAATGACACTGTACGCAGATTTCTTTGTTTATAATATAACATCCATCTGTTATATTTTCTAACATGCCCATCTTTTTCAAAGATCAATTATTTAATCAAATTAAAGAACTATTTTTATTCTTTTATTGAACGTATTTAATAGTTTTTAATCCTAAATAATTTGCAGTCAATTTCCCGATAGAAGATTGAACACCATAACTCGCAATAACAGCATTGCGCTCCGCTGCTGTAAGCGCAATTTGAGCATTAATCAACTGAGTCCGAGAATTTAAAACATCCAATGTTGTTGCTCTCCCTACCTCGTTTTCTTGGATACGGCCTTTAAGGGCAATTTCAGCAGCACGAACACTTTCACGATAAGCAATTACAGATGCACGTGCGCCCTCTAACTGGAACCAAGCAGAAGTAAGCGCCTGCCTTATATTGCTACGAGCTAAATCAAGCTGGAGATGAGCCTGCTCAAACAGTTCTTTCGACTGACGAATTTGCGCAGATGTGCGACCACCTTCAAAAATTGGAACACTAATCGCCAGCCCAATTGACTTAGAGACACCGCTTTCTTTAAGTCCACTATAAATCTGATTATAAGATACCGCTGCAGAAAAATCAATTTTAGGGAGCAACGTTCCTTCTTTTGCCTTTACATTATAAAAACTAGCATCAACTAAATGTTTCGCATAAAGAATTGCTGGATGCATAATAACGCTAATTTGATACGCCACATCAAGATTTTCTGGTAAATCTTTTGCCATTGGTGGATGATGTAATTCTTGAGGATAAGACCCAACAACTTGTCTATAAATTGCTTCTGCAGATTTTACATCAGCATATGCAAGACTAAGTTCTGAAATAGCCAAGGAACGTGCGGCTTGTGCCTGAGAAAAATCAATGCGCCCCCTTTCTCCTATATCAAGTTTTGCTTTATTCGAACGAACCTGCTCTTCAAGAGCAGCTAAATTCTCTTTACGTAAATCGGCAATACGACGCGCCTGATACACATTAGCATATGCTGTTACAGTGTCTAAAAACATATTTTGCTCAGCATTACGAAGATACTCATGTTGTGCTTGCAATTTAACACGAGATGAATAAAACATATTTTGCGTTGTAAAACCGTCAAACAATCTTTGATTTAATCTAATTCCTATGGATCCAGCATTACTATAAAGACCTGTGATAGATTTGTTTCGCTCATAGCTTCCAAATCCTTCGATATGTGGTAATAATCCAGAACGCGCAATAGCCACATCATCACTTGATATACGTACAGATGCACGCTCACTATTCAACTTAATATTGTGTGTATAAGCTTTAGTGAAAGCATCCATCAACGTCTCAGCACAAACTGATCTCGATATAATAAAAATCGACACCAGTAACACATGTACCTGAAATTTCTTGCTTATTTTTGATACAATACACACAACGATAACCAGAAATCTCCTAACAGACCTTTCAAAACTATCTTGCATCTATAAATAAAACAAGTGCTAAAATACAAAATCAGGAATTCTTAAAAAATCAGGAATACATTTTATAGCAAGATTAAAAGCACGACGCACAGAAATAACCCCATCCTCTTTCACATAAACTCGTGCAACACCTGAATTACCACATCCTTCAACAACAACAAGACGTCCACTATCTTTCATTTGTTCAAAGAGCTCTTCAGGAACAAAATCAACAGAACCCTCAATAAAAATAACATCATAAGGCCCCTCAACGACACATCCCTGTTCTAATGCACCATGAATTACTACCACGTTGTCACACCGATTACGCCCTAAATTCTTTACTGCTTGTTCAGAAAGATCTTTATTACCTTCCAAAGCAATAACAGATCTTGCAAGTTTTGAAAGTAATGCCGCACAATAACCGCTATTTGCACCGATATCTAAAACAATATCTGATGGTTTTACAGCCGCAAGTTGTAGTAACTTTGCTAAAGGTGCGGGACCCATCAAGTAGCGTGCAGGCATTCCATTTTGGGCTGGATGCACAACAATATCGGAATCAAGATAACTTAAAACTTTATGACTTTCTGGTATAAAATCTTCACGAGGTACCGTTAAAAATGCTTTAAGAACCGTTAAATCCGTTACATTCACTGTACGAATCTGATTGTCAACCATTTTGCGGCGAAGTTCTGCAAAATCTACAACCATAGCTAACCTTATTTTCCTACATAAAAAAGAATTATGCCAAAACTACGATAGCTGTGGCCTAAAATTCTTAAACGGGGTATTGCAAAAAAGCATGCAACAGTCAACAATTAGATTATAACTTTGCCATTTTCATATAAAGGTATTCATACAAAGAAGAACACAGACTACTCAAGGATATTAACCCTTAAAAACCATTTTTATTAAAATATGATGGAGGCCTCGCCCGGAATCGAACCGAGATACAAGGATTTGCAGTCCTCTGCGTAACCATTCTGCCACGAGGCCTCATAAAGAAACATAGAATTGTCAATAAGGGAAGGCAACGCATACGTCAAGACATAGAAATCTTCTCTAATCTTTTTTTCTCTCATCTTAGTATAACTTGTAACATTTTTTTCAAAAAAAGCAATTTTACCCTTTGCAAATCGATATTGCTTTGCTATAGCCCTTTTAATTGAATGATTGAGCACTGTTCCCCGGTAGCTCAGTGGTAGAGCAACCGGCTGTTAACCGGTTGGTCGCTGGTTCGAATCCGGCCCGGGGAGCCATTGTGCGATATTTTTTTCTTACTAAATATGGCTTTCCTGTTGTAGCTTGCCACCTCGTTTTGCACCAATTTATTTTTTCCAAAGTGCTTTTAAGGGGAAATAACAGGGTCTTCAAAAACCTTTCAAGAATCTTCAAATCCTCTTGAATGCAGATTATTTTCTTTTCTTCAGCAGCTATAACAATGACGCAAACGACGCGTGGAACCATCAAAACCTGTTCAATGCTTAACCTCTCTTTGTTGCTCTTAAGCGCGATCAAAGTAAAAAGCTTTAATGGTGCCGTATTGGCTGCGAAGCTTAAGCGTAAATGCACAATTTGAACAAGCATTCTGATCGATTCCCAATACCGGTAAATTGTCACCGCTTAAAAAAACTTAGTGTCTTTGATCAAAAAACGCGCTTGCATCCGATCAGCAAAGCGCGTCAAAAAATCAACAGCCAACTGCTCGGTGCGAACAATATAGGGTAAAGATTTTTCGTAGAAACCTTGGCTTACTTTTGCCTGATAACCGTGCTGCTTGGCTAAGGTTTCAACAATCTCCCTGATTGTTTTGCTGTCAAAATGTTCACTGCTTTGTTCCTTAATTTCCTCACGCATAGAAGCGCTCTTACCACAAAGACGCAAAATTTCTCCTTCATTGCCTCCTGAACTGATAACTGATCAACAATAACACTGATACTTCCCTTGTAGCCAAAAATGACTTGGAGCACGCTTTTGCTGTGGAGGAGCTCTAAATCATAGCTTACATCATCAAATTCTGCCTCAAAACTATCTGATTCATTACCTACGTGATCAATGATTGTTGCCATTAAAAGACACTGATAAAAAACTTCATGAAAGGGTTTTTCTCCTACCTTTACCATAATAAAGGGATGCATACACTTTAATCCCATAACCGACTTCACCAAGCTTTTTTTGATCAGGCATAATAAATTCAAGCAGGACAACGCTTAATCCACGAAACAAAAGAAAACTATATTGGGCAAGACCCGAATTGGCTCTCAAACTGGAGCCATGAAATCTCTGTTAACAAAACTTCATCCCCTTGCAACAACAATAATCCATCTTCACTCACAACCTCATCCCACAGATAAAACGCTCTCGTAGCGCAAACAAAAGCCTTAAAGCATGGTAAGAAAATATCCACAAAATTACACGCTGCACCTTTCTTATCTTTTGTAAAAACAAATCCTTCACATACTTTGCCCATTTGTGATAGGCGTTAGCAAAAACAGGCTCTACTACACGGCTTTTAAAGCTGGTTTCTGGGCTTTCAAAGACTTTCCAAAGCCTTCAACCCTTTTTACCGAAAAATTGCAATTTTTGCGATTTTAGATGTAAAAATTCAATAAATAAATTATCACGTATGTATTCTGATTTTATAAAAATAAGTATAATAATTATACTTTATTTTTCTAAATTATTTCAGCAAAAAATACACTTTCCCTACGTAAATACTTTCTAAAATAATCAAAGGACCATCATTCCCTAAGACTATTCCCTTAATACAACAATACCCATTTTTAATTTCTAAGTTTTGTATTAGTAGGAATAAAATTTTCTATAAATATTTTATACACAAGAGGAATAACTGTCTACAACTCTTCATGAATATTAAAGTTATTTGCGCTTACATACTCCTAACAATATTAACCATGGAACCCAAAACCCCTACTGTTGCACATGTAACAAAAAAACATTGAGGTCTTTAAAAACGCAAATCTCAACGGCTGTAGTGCCCCACAAAATCTTCAAATATATCCAGAAAATCTATATGAGAATTTAAAAACTTTCCCCGTTATTGTTTAGATTTAACCCATTATAATTCTTAAGCAACCTGACCACTATCCACAAAATTCGGTAGTATTTACAAGTATTACAACAGTTATCATGAGCCCGATCATCTAATATCTGTCGGTTTGCATATATAAACTACAACTTAAAACCCCATACCAAAATTTTCATGATATAATTCTATTAATCACATACGTTACACAATCTTGTATCAATTATCTCTCTTATCTTTTTCTGTAATACATTTTAAATTACGAAGCTGTTAAAAACATTTTTCTTCTTTACGACTCACTCATATCATGCTTCCATGTGGAGGATTACCTTTTTTTTTAGCGTAATTTTAATCTTAAAATAATAAAGGGAACCTCAAAAAATGGATTCAAAACAAAATTTATATAGAAACGGTCATAAAAAATTACGTCGTGCATTGGATACACGCCATGTACAACTTATTGCCATAAGTGGTGCAATTGGAACAGGTCTTTTTATGGGATCAGGAAAAACAATTAGTGCAGCTGGTCCATCAATTATATTGGTTTATGCCATTATTAGCTGTTTTCTCTATTTTGTGATGCGTGCTATGGGGAGTTACTGCTATCTAACCTACAATACCGATCTTTTATCGATTTTTCAACTGATCTTATAGGACCAGGAGCTGGTTTTTTTGTTGGTTGGAGCTATGGATTATGTTGGGTTGTAGCTGGAATCGCGGATATTATTGCAATCATTAGTTATACACACTTATGGTGGCCTACGCTTAATCCATGGATTATTGTTTTTACCTGCATTGCTTTCTTTTTAATATTCAACCTCTTAGCCGTAAAACTGTTCGGTGAACTTGAGTTTTGGTTTGGCCTCATCAAAATTATAGCAATTTTCTCATTAGTTGCCGTAGGATTTTTTATGATATTTAACGGCTTTACTTCTCCAAACGGTACTGTTGCTTCTCTTAATAACGTATGGAATGATGGCAATATCTTCCCTAAAGGAATTAAAGGATTTTTTACCGGATTTCAAATTGCCATTTTTGCCTTTGTTGGAATTGAGCTCGCTGGAACAGCTGCAGCCGAAGTAAAAGAACCCGAGAAGGTTTTGCCAAAAGCGATTAACTCAATCCCCATCCGTATTGTGCTATTTTATATATCTTCTCTTGTCGTGATTATGTCAGTTACACCTTGGAATCAGATTATTCCAGAAAAAAGCCCTTTTGTTTCAATGTTTTTACTTGCCGGTATTCCAATAGCTGCTGGTTTAGTAAATTTTGTTGTTCTCACATCAGCCGCATCTTCTGCAAATAGTGGTATTTTTTCTACAAGCCGAATAGTATATGGGCTTGCAGCTCAACGAGGAGCTCCCAACTTTTTTGGAAAACTTTCCAATAACCATGTTCCAGCCAATGCACTATTCTTTTCTTGCTTATGCATTTTATTAGGATATACGATCGTATCACTATCTCCTACCCTCATAAGTGCTTTTACTGTTGTGACCACCATGTCAGTAATTTTATCTATATTCGTATGGTCAACAATTGTGATTAGCTATATTATTTATCGTCGTAATCGTCCCATACAGCACGCAGCATCTATCTATAAAATGCCTGGAGGAATTTTCATGTGCTGTGCTATTTTAGTCTTCTTTGCTTTCATCATCGTTTTATTAACACTAGATGCTGATACTTTGATAACTTTAAAGTACTCTCCATTATGGTTCACTTTTTTAGGAATCACGTATTATTTCTCTAAAAAAAAGAGCCTTATTAAAGTTGAAAAATAGAATTACGTAAAAATAATATTAAAAAAGACAACAAAAGTTGTCTTTTTTATATAATAAGATAATCTCTATATATAATCCAAGAATTTAGTTGCGTTCTTTATCAACTAAGGCATTAGATGCAATCCAAGGCATCATCATGCGAAGTTTTTTACCAACCTCTTCAATAGGATGATTGTCACTTAACTTGCGCATACTTTTAAAACGGGCAGCACCAGCCTTATATTCTTGAATCCAATTTGACGTAAACTTGCCTGTCTGAATGTCTTTTAAAATACGCCCCATTTCTGCTTTAGTTTTGTCAGTAATAACACGAGGACCAGACATGTATTCACCCCATTCAGCAGTATTAGAAATTGAATAATTCATATTAGCAATACCACCTTCATAAATGAGATCTACAATAAGTTTAACTTCATGTAAACACTCGAAATAAGCCATTTCTGGTGCGTAACCTGCTTCTGTCAATGTCTCAAAACCCGCACGAATCAGCTCAACAAGCCCACCACAAAGAACAGCTTGTTCACCAAAAAGATCTGTTTCACACTCTTCTTTAAAAGTGGTTTCAATGATCCCAGCACGTCCACCACCAAGGCCACAAGCATAAGACAATGCTATATCATGAGCATTACCAGAAGCATCTTGGGCAATCGCAATTAAGCAAGGAACACCACCACCATGCCGATATTCATTGCGAACTGTATGACCTGGACCTTTAGGAGCAATCATCACAACATCAACTGTTTTTTTAACTTCAATTAAACCAAAATGAATATTTAAACCATGCGCAAAAGCAATCGCTGCTCCATCACATAAATGATCATGAATATGGTCTTTATAAATATCGGCCTGTAATTCATCAGGTGTTGCCATCATAATAAGATCTGCCCATTTTGCTGCTTCAGCGACACTAACAACTTCAAAACCATCTGCGATAGCCTTTTTAGCTGTTTCTGATCCTGAGCGCAAAGCAATTTGCATATTTTGAACACCTGAGTCTTTTAAATTTAAGGCATGTGCACGCCCCTGTGAACCATAACCAACAATGGCTACTTTTTTTTCTTTAATCAAATTAATATTCGCATCACAATCATAATAAACACGCATAAAAACACTTCCTTATATTTATAGATAAAAAGCTTTATATTTTTTATTTAATAAAAATTTAAAACTATTATTAAGTTACTTTCATAATATTAATAATATTTTATAAAAAATGAAGAAATTTAAACAATATTAAAAAATAATATATTGTATATTATACCCTCCATAAATATATTTATTATTAAAATTAATATAAAAAAATAACAAATTATACAGTACAATACTTATAAAAATATAATATATACTATCTTTATATAGAAAACCATTGTATTATTAAATTTAAAATACACGATACGGTTGAACGTGAACCAAATTGAAGCAGATAGCAAGAAAAATTATAAAATGAACATAACAGTTTTTTATACTTCAATACAAAAAATTAATTTTATTTCTCTCATAAAAAATATCATTTATGTAACCTTATAAATTTTTTTATTAAAAACACTTTCAAAATCTTATTTTTATATCCATGTAAAGATTATACGAGAAAATCTCAACCAAAGATCCTCATAACTAACAGCACAGCGATGATATTTACTTCGATATTGTAAAATTGTCCTTTTGGGATAGAATTAGAAAAAATTACGATAATAACTGAATGAACCTCTGAACAGTATCATGCATGCCATATTCTAGTGCATCAGCAATAAGTCCGTGACCGATGGAAACTTCATTAAGCCAAGGAATCTCATTAACAAGAGCAGGAAGATTAGTGATCGTTAAATCATGACCTGCATTAATACCCAATTGTAGTTTTTTAGCTGTTTTTGCTGCCAAAATAAGTTTATTTAACTCGTAATCTTGTTTTATTTTATCGTGAAAACTACCACCGTAAAGACCGGTGTAGAACTCTACACGATCAGCACCAATCGCTTTGGCAATCTCAAGACCGTCTACAACAGGATCAGCAAATAATGACACACGAATTTTTTTTTCTTTTAAACGCTGGATGATGGGGAATAAAAATTCTGCATTTTGCACAAAATCCCAACCATGATCCGAAGTTAACTGATCTGGATCATCAGGAACAAGAGTAATCTGATCAGCATACTTTTCTGCAAAATCCAAAAATTTATCGCTTGGATAACCTTCAATATTAAACTCTGCAGTGGGAAATGTACTTTGAATTAAATCATATATATCAGGTAAATCAGAAAAACGAATATGTCTTTCATCCGCTCTCGGGTGAACTGTTAGTCCTTTTGCACCAGATCTAAGAGCTATATATCCAATGTTTTTGATATTTGGCCAAGGAAGATTACGTCGATTACGTAAAACAGCAATAGCATTAAGATTGACTGAAAGTTTTACTGCCATATACACTCCCATTTTTATATATTTTCTGCCTCATCATAGACAATAAAAATACTTTTCTTTATCGAATAATTGTTAAACTCTTAGCTGCACGTGTAATTCCAGTATAAAGCCAGCGTGCATATATTTCACGAAATGCAAAACTTTCATCAAATAAAACCACATTATCCCATTGTGAGCCTTGCGCTTTATGAACAGTTAATGCATATCCATAATCAAAATCATCATATCTTTTTTTTAACTGCCATGAAACTTCATTATTAGAATTCTCAAACACTGCTTTTAAAAGCTTAATCTTTGCAATCCCACGCTCATTTTCTTCTGGCTTAACGAGAAGATTAATAATCGGTTTAACAGTTCCTGTTTTAGAAGTTATCACTTCCCACAAAGATCCATTCAAAAAACCTTTAGTGGGATCATTGCGTAAACACACAAGCTTATCTCCTGCTTGTGGATAATCCGTTGTAAATCCCCTTAACTCACGCAAACGTTTATTATACAGGGAACGTGTTCGATTAACCCCTACTAAGAGCTGATCAGCATTTAAAACCAATTGTTGATCTACTTCTTGACGTTTTATAACGCGCGCCACCCCATAATCGCCATAAGCAATATCTCGTCCTTTACGTACATCCATAGCTAAACGAACAATTGGATTATCACGAGCTTGTCTATGAATTTCTGAAAGAAGAAAATCTGGCGTACCATTAGAAAAAAAACCACATCCCGATATAGGAGGCAACTGACCAGGATCACCAAGAACAAGAATTGGGGTTCGAAAGCTCATTAAATCACGTGCTAACTGCTCATCTACCATTGAACACTCATCGATAATAATGAGCTTCGCTTGTGCAGCAGAACTTTTCTTATTCAACACAAATGTCGGCGCAATAGATTTTTTCCCTGTTACTTCATCAGAAATTTCTTCTTCCCCACGCGGACGATAAATCAAGGAATGAATAGTACAAGCATTGCTTGCACCTTTAGACCGTAAAACCTGAGCTGCTTTACCAGTAAAAGCAGCAAACTGGACAGATCCATCAACCGTTTCAGCAAAATAGCGAGCAAGCGTTGTCTTCCCCGTTCCTGCATAGCCAAAAAGACGAAAAATAGGAGAACGCCTATCCTTCAACCAAGCAGAAACAGCCTTTAATGCATTATTCTGTTCTAGTGAAAACTGCATAGTTCATCAAAATAAGATTCGAATGAAAAGCACAAACATAAAAAAACATTTGCCCCTCGGGATTTCTTAGATAAAAGTACCAAAATACTTTCACAGCACAACCATCAATTATCAAATTAATGACTGTCGTAAAAAATACGTCAATAATCTATAAAACTTACTAGCTAATACAAAATTTTTATCAACCATCTTGATCACGTCTTATTTTTGCTAAACAAGAAACATTTTACCCTATAATGAATATACACAACAGCCTAAAAAACTCACATATGAACTTTTATTCAACTATTTTACGAAAAAAAAGTAGCTAAAATAAAACTATAAATCTGTATAATCATAATTATACATCCCTTATACAAAAAATTGTCCTTCCGCAGGAACAGCATTAGCAATTGCTTCATCATTAGCTTCATCCGGCAACAGCATATTATTATGCGCACACCCAGAAGGGATCATTGGAAAACAATTTTCTAAATTCTCAACACGACAATCAAAGAGAACTGGCTTATCACAGCTAATCATTTCTTTAATTTTGCTGTCCAATTCATCTGGTTTTGAACAATAGATACCAACCGCTCCATAAGCTTCCGCTAATTTCACAAAATTGGGCATTGACTCCGTATAAGAATGGGAAAGACGATTACCATGCAACAATTGCTGCCATTGTCGAACCATGCCCATATACTGATTATTTAGAATAAAAACTTTCACAGGTAAATTATGCTGCATTGCTGTTGCAAGTTCTTGAATATTCATCTGAATTGAAGCATCACCAGAAATACACAAAACAAGTGCACTAGGATGTGCTATTTGAACACCAATAGCAGCTGGTAAACCATACCCCATAGTCCCAAGTCCACCAGAAGTCATCCAATGTCTTGGTTCATCAAAGTGATAATATTGTGCAGCCCACATCTGATGTTGCCCAACATCAGTTGTGATATAAGCGCTCGCATCCCTAGTGAGGATGTAAAGTCGTTCAAGAGCGTATTGCGGCATAATAACATCTTTTTTCTCAGCATACGCTAATGAATTACGAGCTCTCCAGCGGTTAATTTGCATCCACCATGCATCAAGATTTTCACTCTTGAACGTTGATTTATACATATGCAAACGTTGTATTATATTGCGTAAAATATAAGCCACATCACCAATAAGTGGGATCTCTGCTTTTACAATTTTATTGATAGACGAAGGATCAATATCAATGTGGATAATGCGTGCATGAGGAGCAAATGCATCAATCCGCCCAGTGATGCGATCATCAAATCGTGCGCCAATGGCCAGCATAACATCACAATCATGCATTGCCATATTAGCTTCATAAGTTCCATGCATTCCAAGCATTCCAAGCCAATTTTTGTTAGATGCTGGATAAGCACCCAACCCCATTAATGTTGAAGTAATTGGAAAATCTCCTAACTGAACAAAATCACGCAAAAGCTGCACAGCTTCAGATCCTGATGAAATAACACCACCACCAGAATAAATAACGGGCTGCTTTGCTTCAGCCAATAAAGAAACAACGCAGTCAATAGCTTTAATATCATCCTTTTTGGGCTGTGGATAAGAACGCATAAATTTTGATATTTTAGGAGCTTTATAAACACCTGATGCAAATTGAATATCCTTAGGAATATCAATAAAAACAGGCCCCGGACATCCTGATTGAGCAATGTCGAAAGCTTCATGAATAATCATCGAAAGATCATTTACATCTTCAACTAAATAATTGTGTTTGGTACAGGGCTTTGTAATACTAACCGTATTAGCTTCTTGAAAAGCTTTTGTTCCAATCGCAATTGTTGGTACCTGACCAGAGATACAAATGATAGGAATAGAATCCATCAATGCATCTTGCAGAGGTGTCACAGCATTAGTTGCGCCAGGCCCAGAAGTTACAAGCATAACACCTACTTGTCCTGTGCTCCGTGCATAGCCTTCTGCAGCATGACCTGCTGCTTGTTCATGGCGAACCAAAATATGTTGAATTAAATCTTGTTGATAAATAACATCAAAAATAGGAAGAACAGCACCACCTGGATAACCAAAAATATGTTCAACCCCTTGATCAATAAGAGCTTGAATAACTATTTCAGCCCCCGACATTATTTTCCCATCTGCACTATCTTTTGTTTCTTGATGATCTGTCATTTTTTCTACTCATCCATTTTACAGCACAATAAAAAAGGCTCCTAAAGGAGCCTATTACACGCGAAAATATATACCGCACAACATCCCCTCCCCACTTTGATACCCTAATGATAGGGATATCTCTTACAAAAGACTAATTCTATCAATGCCTTTCGTCAATCAAAAACTACCTTTCTTAAAATTTTCCATTCAAAACGCTTTCTTCATTTTGAACCATCTCAAAATATTCTGAAGAAATGATTGTCCACTTCTTATCAAATTGATTACGAAACCATGTCATTTGCCTTTTCGCATATCTCCTCGTTTTTATTTTTGCTTCTTCAAGAGCATCATCAAAACTTTTATATCCATCTAAATGAGCCATTAATTCGCGCACACCAATAGCTTTCATTGCTGGCAGTAAAGGAGAAAGCATGAGCTTTTTCATGGCAATCACTTCTTCTAAAGCCCCTTTCTTAACCATATCATTAAACCGAGTATTAATACGTTCATAAAGCAATTGACGTGGTGGAATAAGAAGAATTTTCTCTGCACAATCTTGTCTAACCAATGGCGTTGTTTTTTTCTTTTGCCACCAACTTAATCTTTTACCAGTTGCTTCATAGACTTCCAAGGCACGTACAATGCGTTGACCGTCTTGTGAAGAAATTTTTTCAGAGAGACAAATATCAACCTGCAATAACCGTTGATAAAGACTTTCCGCTCCCTCTTCATTAAGCTGAAGTCTCCATTTTTGCCGTATAATATCTGGAACATGAGGAATTTCAGAAATTCCTTCCAAAAGGGCACGAAAATAAAGCCCTGTTCCACCGACAAAAATAAATGATTTCGAAGTTAATGTACTCAAAATCTTATCAACATCACGTAACCACTGTCCTACAGAATAGTGAAGAGAAGGATTCACATAACCATAAAGGTAATGCGGAATAATCGCAGTATCTTTTCTTGTTGGCCGCGCTGTTAAAATATTTAATGTATCATAGATTTGCATAGAATCGGTGTTAATGATAACAGCGTTTTTTTCTTGAGCAATTTTTAATGCCAATGCCGACTTACCGCTAGCAGTAGGACCTGCTATTAATGTAATCGTCCGTTGTGTCATAAATAAAAACCTTCCAATCCCATCAATCATAACTTATTGTAATTACACACGACTTATCCAAAACCTCACCTACGATATCGTAGAGCGAGTTCTTTGTTGAAATAAAAATTACAAATGATATTTATTTAATCAGGTGGAAAAAGAGTACACCCAAGTCGTCTTGCACCTTTTTGAGCATAAAAGCTAATATGATAAAACTACGAAAGGATACTTAAGACATTATTCATAACCATATAATCAAACGATAAATTGGATTAAAGAGCCCCTATAAGTAAGTACCAAGAACAAAAAAACACTTGTAATTGCGTGTAAAACAAGATCCATATTTACATCAAATAACTTTTTAAACACAAAAGATCGCTTATGACTATTATAAAATATAATATAAATCCTCCAATTTTGTTACCTTTTCTCTATTAAAAATAGAGCACAACAGAAATAAATTTAATTGCTAACCTTGTATAAACATCCCTGTGTAAGAGACTTTTCTAAAACTGAATAGCATCAATCCATTTGCATTGTAACAAATCGCAATTCCCCATCTGGACGAGCAACAATAAATAAAGCGGTTCTGCGCCCAGCCTCACGCAATTTATGAACACGTTTTTTTGCTTCATCAACCGTTGTTACTGCACTTTGATTAATATCAACGATCACTTCACCAACTCGAATACTTTTTCTATCAGCCACACTATTTTGTGCAACAGATATAACAACCAATCCGCTGACCTTATCAGAAATTGAATAATTCCGACGCAAATCATCTGTAATTTCAGATAATGTCATCCCCATAAATTGCATTGTTTCTATTTTTGATACGTTACCACCTTTTTCATCATCAGATTCTTCTTCAGTATTTTCATTTGCATCTGTCTCAACCAAACGACCCAGCTTAACTTTTACTATTTTTTCTTGTCCATTACGCAAAACTGTAACATTCACTACTTTTCCTGCTGAACTTTCTGCTACTAAACGTGGTAGATCGCGTGCATTCTGAATTTTGTATTTTCCAAATTGGAGGATGATGTCTCCTATGTGCAGTTGGCTATTATCTACTCCTGCATGCTTTATTTTACCCGCAACTAATGCCCCAGCAGCATTATTTAATTTTAAACTTTTTGCGATATCTTCTGTCACTGGCTGAATATGGATAGCCAACCAACCACGTCTTATTTCTCCAAAATCACGTAACTGATTGATAACAGAAAGAGCCATATCAGATGGAATAGCAAAACCAATACCAATTGATCCTCCCGAGGGAGAAATAATTGCTGTATTAATCCCAATCACCTTACCATTTCTGTCAAATAATGGCCCCCCAGAATTTCCTCTATTGATTGCTGCATCTGTTTGAATAAAATTGTCATAAGGACCAGCATTAAGATCACGATTGCGTGCAGAAATAATACCGACAGTTACACTTCCACCAAAACCATAGGGATTGCCTATAGCCATTACCCAATCACCAATACGCACCTTCTCTGAGTCACCAAAATGTACAGCTGTTAATTTTTTTCTTCCTGCATCTACTTGAAGTAGTGCCAAATCAGTCTTGCTATCTTTTCCAAGCAATTTAGCTTTTAGCTTTGTACCATCAGTAAAATTAACTTCAATATCATCAGCATCAACAATAACATGGTAATTAGTAACGATAAGCCCTTTTTGCGCATCAATCACAAAACCAGACCCTAAAGAACGTACCTTTTGAAACTGATTATTTTTCTTACCATCTTTTGATGTAAAAAAATCACTAAAATATTCCTGCAACAATGAATCTTTTGGAATAACAGGCGTTAAAGTATGTTCATCCTGTTCAGTTCCATCAACTGTCTGTGCTATAGAAATATTCACAACTGTTTCCAAAAGCTCAGAAGCTAAATCAGGAATGGAAAGTGGCGTACTCTCCAACCGTTTTTCCTCAGACCAACTCATAGAGCCAGAAAAAAACAAAACCACAAAAAAAGTAACTCGTATGGCAAAGCACTTCAGAGACGTGTTTTTACTTTCAACATTTTTATTCATAATGTACCTTTTACAAAAGGCTGAAAAAAGTATCAATAAATTCATCTATACAAGACAAGGACACACCTTTCACCACCAGAACTGCTTTCACAATAAAAGAAATCAACCAAAAATATTAATCGCAATTTATCGTTTTATCTATTCTTTCACGGATTTTGGAGCAACATTATTAAGACCAGTGCCCATTACTGGCAAAGATATTCTATTTGATTGCGATGGATTACGAAAATAAAAGAAAAAATACTCGTTCGGAGAAATAACCATTGGGGTATGCTCTAAATTCTTGTACTGTTCCATCGCCAACCAAAAATCGTAAAAAGGTGGATTAGATTCTCTTGCATTTAATAAAAGACGAATACTTTCAGCTTGACCTTCACCACGAGTAATTTCAGCATCACGCTTTGCTGTTGCAACTATTTCTTCATATTCCCTATTAGCTTCTGCCACAATACGATCCCTTTCCTGCTGACCACGAGCACGAATATTTTCTGCTACAGCTTCACGTTCAGCAGCCATTTGGCGATATACATCTTCAGAAACAGCATCAGTCAAATCAGTTTTACGAATACGCACATCAACAATGGTAATACCCAGTGAACCTGCATCCACAGAAAACTGCCGCTGTACTTCAGCCATCATGATCCCACGTTCATCTGATAAAGCTGCCTTAAATTCTCTCTTACCATAAACAGCACGTAAAGCATCAATAAAGCGTGGTGCAAGATTTTCACGCGCAGCAATTTGCGGACGCCCAGATGCGATACGCTGCAAAAATAGCTTAGGATCTGTGATACGGTAAATAAAAAATGCATCCACTTCATAATAAGCACCACCACGAACCTGTACAGATTGTGTAGGAACATCATAACGTAACAGACGGTTATCAACAACAACCATCTTATCCAAAAATGGTATCTTCATATAGATACCAGGATTAGGCTCAACCTTAACAATTTGCCCAAAACGCTTAATCACCACCTGTTGACGAGGATAAACAATAAAAATGGACATCCATAAAGTCACAAGAACAAATACTATAATACTGAAACCAAATAAAAAACGAGATTGTTGCATAATCAGCGTCCTCCAGAAACGATAGAATTCACTGGTGATGCAGGACGCGATGATGTCGTCTTTACTTTTCCCAATGAACCACCATGCAGCAATTCACTCAGGGGTAAATAAGGCACCGCTGAAGAATTTGCTTGATCAAAAACCAACTTATTCGGTGAAGAAAGAATACGTCCCATCGTTTCCATATACAAGCGATAACGAGCAGCTTCTGGTGCAATTGCGGCTTCACGAGCTATAGCCCGAAAACGCTCTGCACGACCTGTTGCCTCTTCGACCATTTGCGCCTTTTCACCTTTTGCGATTTCCCGTGTACGTGAAGCCTCACCATTAGCTAAACCAATCTTATTGAAGCGTACACGATTTCCCTCTTCAATCATGCGACCACGCTCTTGTTCTGCTTGCTGAACAGAATTAAATGCAGCTGCAACCTTAGTAGGAGGAGCAGCTTCACTGATCGACACACGATTTATTTCAACACCAAGTTGATACTTATCTGCAGTCAACTGTATGATTTTTCTAACGTCATCTGCGACTTCTTCTTTCTTATCACGTAAAACATCATCGACTGGACGAGAACCAATAACTTCACGCATTGCACTCTCAGCAACTTGGCGCACTGTTCCTTCTTGATCACTTACATTGAATAAAAATTGGCTAGGACGTGAAATCCGATAATAAATAGAAAAATTGACATTAACAATATTCTGATCGCTTGAAAGCATCAAACCATCACTTTGTTGCATTTGACCAGATTGTCCACCTATTGCAATTGTTTTTTCCGTTAAAGGAACCTTCATATAGGTCTCAATTGGCCAAAAGTGAAAATGCAAACCATCCCCGATAATCTTTGATTTAGGAATTCCAAAACGTAACTCGACTGCTTGTTCATTTTGCTGCACAATATACATAGACTGGTACAACACCCAAAATACAGCAAATAAAAACAACAAAACAAAAAAACTACCCCTCCAAATTGCTTAAGCTGATCTTGTCCCTTACGCAAAATATCGTCAAGATTTGGATTATTATCGCCACTACCGTTACCACTAGAACCGAAGAGATTCTTAGCTGTAGTTTTTTTATCACTATTAGGCTTATTTTTATCAATATTCCAAGGGCCACCGCCATTTTGATTTGTCCAGGGCATAATCACCTCTTTTCATTCAGTATCATTAATAAATACCAATTCTTTACTTACATTTTACAGTGCATGTGATCATATCTGATCATAATGCAACTAATATGCTCTTTCCATCTAACTACAAAAACTATCTCCGCTCATAAACTACAAAACGTGTCGGATAACTGTCTTTATCTCCTTCTGGAATATATTGCATCTGCACGATAGTCCACTTTTCTTTATCAAAAACAGGAAAAAAACTATCACCTTCAATTGAATCCAAAATTTCCGTAAGGAATATCTTATCAGCAATATTCATCCCTTGTTGAAAAATTTCACCACCACCAATGATAAAAATTGCATCCGCACCATCTTGAAAAGCCAATTTTTTTGCAATGTGACAAGCCTGATTCAAAGAATGCGCAATAACAGCACCCTCAGCTGTAAAGGCACGATTACGGGTAACTACAATATTTTTTCGTCCTGGTAAAGGGCAACTAAGAGAATCCCAAGTCTTCCGTCCCATAATAACAGGTCTACCAAAAGTCAAAGATTTAAAGCGTTGCAAATCTGTTGATAAATGCCAAGGCATAGTACCTTTACAACCGATAACATTATTTCTTGCAACAGCTGCAATTAAATAAACTGGAAAAATCATACCGCTACTGCTGCCTTGATATGTGGTTGCGCTTCATAATTAAGTAATTTAAAATCCTGAAATTTGAAATAAAAAAGATTTCTTACCTCGGAATTTATTAATACAACTGGTAAAGCATTCGGTACACGAGACAATTGGCATCTAGCCTGTTCAAAATGGTTAGAATAGAGGTGTGCATCTCCAAGAACATGAATAAATTCACCTACTTGGAGTCCACTCACTTGTGCAATCATCATTGTTAATAACGCATAGGAAGCAATATTGAATGGAACACCTAAAAAAATATCTGCTGAACGCTGATAAAGCTGGCAAGATAATTTGCCATTTGCTACATAAAATTGAAAGAAACAATGACAAGGAGGCAGAGCCATTTCTTCTATCAAGGCAGGATTCCACGCAGATACAATTAACCGACGAGAATTAGGGTTTTCCTTAATCATAGTTAAAAGATTACTGATTTGATCAATATGACGGCCATCAGGAGCAGGCCAAGAACGCCACTGATAGCCATAAATAGGACCAAGATTACCTTTTTCATCAGCCCACTCGTCCCAAATAGACACGTTATTCTCCTGCAACCATGCAACATTTGTATCACCTCTAAGAAACCATAAAAGCTCATAAACAATGGAGTGAAAATGTAATTTTTTCGTTGTCAATAATGGAAACCCAGCCTGTAAATCAAACCGCATTTGATAACCAAAAACAGACCGCGTCCCAACACCAGTTCGATCTTCACGATCAATACCGTTATTTAAAACATGAGCTAAAAGATCTAGGTATATCTTCATAATAGCGTTCTAGCCCCAGTTTAACGTTTTAGATATACCTTTAACTTATAACTTAAAGTGTAAGCTAAAAGATCAAGGTATGCATTTGCACAACTGTTATAATTTCATAACTGTTATAATTTTGTAAACGTTATAACTTAAATCGACTTATTACAAATAAAATATCATTCATATCCCTTCCATATATCTTACTTACATCCCTTCTAGACATCTTACACAAAAAATTATCGTAATATGGATTAATTTTGATGACGAAAAAAATAAAATACTGTAAGTAACCTTTAAAAGACATAGGGGAATAGGATACACACATAAACATATCAAAGGGTTAGATTTATGGAGAATGAAGAAACTTTAGCGCCGCATGACACAAAAAAACGCATCCTAGCTATTATATCTAGTGCATCAGGTAACTTAGTAGAATGGTACGACTTCTATGTTTATTCCTTTACATCGATTTATTTTGCATCGCAATTCTTTCCCTCAGACGGTGATGTTGTTGCCCAACTTTTAAAAGCCGCAGGAGTTTTTGCTATTGGTTTTCTTATGCGACCAATAGGTGGATGGCTCTTCGGATATATTGCTGATCGTTATGGTCGTAAACGCTCCCTGCTCATCTCTGTTTTTATGATGTGTGGTGGCTCATTTCTGATTGCTATACTTCCAACCTACGAAACAATCGGAGTAGCAGCGGCAATTCTTTTACTTTTACTTAGAATGATGCAAGGACTTTCTGTTGGTGGTGAATATGGTACGACAGCAACGTACATGAGTGAGATTGCTCTCAAAAATCATAGGGGATTCTTTAGTTCTTTCCAATACACAACACTCATTGGCGGTCAACTTCTTGCAAGTTTTGTCATATTTATTTTAGCACTTTATCTTACAGAAGATCAATTAAAAGCATGGGGTTGGCGTATTCCATTTGCTATTGGTGGACTAGGAGCAATCGTCGCGATTTACCTTCGTCGTTCACTTCACGAAACAACAACCAAAGAGAGTCGTTCTAAAGAAAACACTGGTAGTCTTAGAGAACTTTTGCGCAACCACAGGAAAGCTTTTTTTCTAGTTATTGGTTTTACAGCTGGAGGGTCGCTTACATTTTACACATACACGACTTATATGCAGAAATATCTAATTACAACTACTGGATTCGATAAACACACAGCTACAACTATAATGACCGCTGCGCTCTTTGTTTTCATGTTAATTCAGCCTATATTTGGTGCTTTAGCTGATAAAATTGGAACAAAAGCTTTGCTTCTTATTTGGAGTATTTTGTCCATTATTTTTACAATTCCTGGGCTTTCATTAATTGGAAACACTGATGATACGTGGATTGCCCTATCAGCTATTATTGGCATGCTATGCATTATAAGCTTCTATACCTCTATCTCTGGTATAGTAAAAGCAGAAATGTTTCCTTCTTCTGTGCGAGCCATAGGAGTTGGGTTGTCTTATGCCATCGCTAATGCAATATTTGGTGGTTCTGCTGAAGCTGTGGCACTTGGATTAAAAGATATTGGGTACGGATCAGTCTTCTATTTTTACATAACAGGCATGATGATTATTGCATTTATTGCGATTTGCTTTATGCCAGATGCTCGAAAAGAGGGATATCTCCAAGGAGATGATATCCATTAACTTTTTCATATTAGACAAAAAAGCCCAATATATTGGGCTTTTTTACTTAATTATATACAATGCAGTTTTTATACAGTTTATAATTTATCAAGTTTACCTAATTGTTTAGCTACTAAATAATAAAAAGTCATGCGGCTTTTTCTTCGATTTTCAGACATTATATCTGTAACTTTTGAAACAGCTATTTTAGCGCTCTGCTCATCAGTACCTAATACATTTTGCACCCATTTTTCAACACGCTCTAACTCTTTTGGATCTGATGTAGCAACCAACGATGCATCCTGCTTACCCATTACTAAAGTTAAACGATGACTAAGTCGCTTTATAGCATCTTCATCAGGATTTGGATCGTATAATTTAATATCTGCTAAATCATTTGTCATTCTGCAACACCCCTTATCCAAGAATGAATGGTTGCACCTTACAACCACATAATATCATTTAATAAATAACTAGAGGATTTAAAATATTAACAACCCCCCCCTTTTCTAAAGGCTGTTCTTCATCTATATTCAAGAAGCTGGCTTACCAGCTATGGTAATAAATGGACAATGAAATAAACTTATTGGACCCGGGGGCGGTACCCGGCGCCTCCACCAAAATATAAAAAATAAAAATTATATTTTGGTGGGGGCGAAATAGGATCGACAAGAGTGTAAAGATTGCTCTTTTACTCGGCATAGTACCACCGTTATCGGACTAAATCAGTAGTTGCAAATGACAACTATGCGGAAGCACGTCTCGCTGCTTAATGCAGTGCGAATGTTTCAAATTAAGCCTTAAACCGTCGCAGGTTTAAGCGGGGTCCGGAGGCACCTGGCAACAGAAGCCTTCACTTTTATAAGTATTATTAATTGATCTTTCAGATATTATTTGCCATAAGGTTTCATTTTTTTATTAATTTAGGTGTACCATAGACACAATATTGCTAAATTAAAGAAACATTTCATTGCACAATATCATTCATCGTTTAACTGCTGTGTAAAGTAAAAGGAATAAATTTCTATGGTTCAAGATCAAATCCGTTACGATATTCTCGTTCAGGATGCGCTTCGTGGAGTTATCCGTAAAGTTTTATCGGAAGTTGCCGAGGCAGGTCTTCCAGACAACCACCATTTTTTTATTACTTTTTTAACAAATGCACCAGGAATAAAAATTTCTCCACGACTTAAAAGCCGCTATCCAGAGCAAATGACGATCGTATTACAACATCAATTTAGAGATTTAAGTGTATCAGAAACTGCTTTTGAGGTAACACTTTCTTTTAAAGAAATTAACGAAAAATTAGTGATTCCTTTTACCTCTATCCAAGTATTTTATGACCCTGTAGCAGCATTTGAAGCAGCATTTGACTTACCTTCAAATCTCACATCTAGAGAGAAAAAGAATTCAAAAAATACTTCATCCACACCTGTCACCCTATCAGATACACAAAAAAAGGAAAACATATTCAAAAAAGAACAAAATATAAAAACAGACAATAAATCACCGAACAACGATGTTAAACAAAGTGCTGATGTTGTTTCCTTGGATTCTTTTCGCAAAAAATAGATAAATCTGCCTATGGATAAATCCATTAAACTTCATCAATTAATAAAGAGTACATAAAATAATCGTTGATTAAACAAGAGCGGAATAGAATGCAGACAAACGATCCTATTAATTGGTCAAAAGCTATTCCGCGAAAAATATCTATCCGTATTAACAAGCACTCAACGAGTGTATCTTTAGAACAACCATTTCTGGAAATTCTAAAAGCCATAGCACGTAAAGAAGGACGATCTTTAACCTTTATCATCACCAACATTGATAAACAAAAACCACAGCATGTGAATCTTTCAGCTGCATTACGCATTTATGTTCTTCATAATGTTCTTACTCAAGATATTTGTACCAAATATTCAATAGAAGAAGTGTCTCCCAAAACATAATGTATGTTAAATCATCTGCAATATTCATTTTTGTTTTTTTATGATCTTTATCTCCTTATTTAAACAAAAATTGCATATCCTTTTAAAGAAAAATGTTTTTAGACCTAGCACTCAAATCAAAAAAATACTACACAAAGAACATAATGAGTAATTTTTCTAATCACATATCATTCTGCGAAGATGAGTCTTCTATTCTTGGATGCGAGAATAGTTCTAAGTTAACTTCCTATATTACGGCAGCAGCAAAGGAAGAAGAAGCGCAATGTGATTTGAATTATTTAAAGAAACTGAATTCGGAACAACAACAAGCAGTTATGAGGACAGAAGGGGCTCTTTTGGTTCTTGCTGGAGCTGGGACTGGGAAAACATGTGTTCTAACTACCCGCATTTCTCATATTTTACACTCTGGTCTTGCATCTCCTCAGCAAATACTAGCTGTAACTTTTACCAATAAAGCAGCGCGAGAAATGAAAATGCGTATCTGTGAGCTTATTGGTGAAACGGTCGAGGGAATGACTTGGATTGGAACTTTTCACTCCATTGGTGCGAAAATTTTGCGGCGCCATGCAGAATTTGTTAATTTGAAAAGTAATTTTACAATTCTCAACAACGATGATGTTATCCACCTCCTAAAACAGCTCATTCAAGCTAAAGGATTGGATGATAAGCGCTGGCCAGCGCGTAATTTTGCAATGTTAGTTGATGCTTGGAAAAATCAAGGGCTTTCACCAGAACAAATTTCAGAAAGTGAAGCATATTCTTTTGGAAACGGCATGGGACGCGAACTTTATCAAAGTTATCAAAACCGGTTAAAGAGTCTTAATGCTTGTGATTTTGGCGATCTTCTACTTCATTCTATCTCTATTTTTCAACATAATCCAGATATTCTCCGTGAATATCATTCAAAATTTCACTATATTCTTGTAGATGAATACCAAGATACGAATACAGCACAATATCTTTGGCTGCGCCTTTTAGCACAACAGCCCAAAGGACAGCAAGTTAATCTTTGCTGTGTCGGAGATGATGATCAATCCATTTATGGGTGGCGTGGTGCTAAAATCGATAACATATTACGCTTTGAAAGAGATTTTCCCTCTGCGAAAATTATTCGTTTAGAGCGCAATTATCGGTCAACATCGCATATTCTTAAAACTGCTTCTCATCTTATTTCGCATAATCAAGGGAGACTCGGAAAAGTTCTCTTTTCTGATAAAATAAATACCGAAGAAGAAAAAGTTAAAATTCATTCAGCATGGGATTCACAAGAAGAAGCGCGCGCAATCGGAGAGAAAATTGAACAAGCACAACAAAATGGTCATTCATTAAATCATATAGCTATATTAGTAAGAGCATCTTTTCAGATGCGTGAATTTGAAGATCGCTTTGTAACCCTTGGTCTTAATTATCGTGTTATTGGTGGTCCCCGTTTTTATGAACGGATGGAAATACGTGATGCCATGGCTTATTTTCGTGTTGTTATCCAACCAGAAGATGACTTAGCTTTTGAACGTATTATCAATACACCTAAACGCGGTTTGGGAGACGCAACTCTACGCACTCTTTATGCGAGTGCGCGAGCACGTTCTATTCCTCTCTTTACTGCTGCAGCTGAAATAATTGAGACAGACGAGCTAAAACCTAAAGCACGCAATGCCTTACGGAATATTGTTGAAAATTTTCATCGTTGGCAGAATATGCTACAAGCTACACCTCATAAAGAGCTTGCCGAAATAATTCTTGATGATTCAGGCTATACAGCTATGTGGTTAGAAGATCGCTCACCAGAAGCGCCAACACGGTTAGAAAATCTCAAAGAGATGATCCGATCTATGGAACAATTTGAAAGCCTTCATAGCTTTTTAGAACATGTTGCATTGGTTATGGACTCTGAAAGTAATGAAAATATGGATGCAGTCAACATCATGACTCTTCACGCAGCCAAAGGACTTGAGTTTGAAACAGTATTTCTTCCTGGTTGGGAAGAAGGCCTCTTTCCTCATCAACGCTCATTAGATGAAGGTGGTCGTTTAGGATTAGAAGAAGAACGACGATTAGCTTATGTGGGGCTGACAAGAGCAAAAAAACACCTGCATATATGGTTTGTGTCTAATCGAAGAGTTCATGGGTTTTGGCAATCTACAACTCCCTCCCGTTTTCTTAATGAACTGCCAGAAGAACATATAGAAGTAATAAAAACAGAAGCATTTTATGATAGCTATGGAAAATCACACTTGAAACATCAAAATCCCTCTTATAATGATAATCCAACATCAAAATGGAATTGTGAACGAAAAAATATTGAAAAAAACATATTCTCTCAATCAATCTCCAATACATCATTAAAATTTTTAATAAATGATCGAGTTTTTCACATAAAATTCGGTTATGGGTGTGTCACAGCAGTAGACGATAATAAGTTAACTATTATGTTCGATAAAGCTGGAGAGAAGCGTGTTCTTGATAACTTTGTAACCAAAGCTTAGCAACAAACACGACAAGCCTTTCTTTAATCTAAAAGAAAACCTGTTTTTTACTTTGGACACTACTTCTACATATCCTAATTAATGTTTTTTGAATAACGTATTATGAACTTTTATGTCTCAAAATATCTAAATCAGCTTATCTTGGATCATATATCCACAACCACCCTCTAAAAATTATCATAATGACTGCACTAGATACATTATAACAGCCTCAGCTCCGATGATTACACTACATCCAACCGTTATCAAAAACACAATCACTAAACCACGTTAAATTCATACGTTATGCCACACTCTATTCCGAAATTGTGGTATAAAATCATCTAAGATATTAGCATATAATGAAATGCAATAAAATAAAACACCCTATAGCGTTGAGACACCTCACTGTTATACTCCAAATAATTTCTCCTATTAGCTGAATCACATAAAAACTGTCCATTCATCAATTTTCTATGCAGTATCCTCATTTGCAACTATACAGTTATATTATTTATTGGTGTAAAAAGCAGCATTATAACATCAAAGATATTTCCGAATATTCTTTTATCTTTCTACAATTCATCAATGTAAAGTAACAAACATGCCACAACCAAGCAAACAAAATAAGCTATAAACAAAGATTGCAAAACCAACCTATGAATGCTACAATTCTTTGGTACTTTAAGAAGGTTAAGTTATGAAAAATGTAATTCGCATCTTGGTGCTAACAATCATATTTCTTGCTGGTGTTTTTATCTATGATGCGTTAGAAAATAGGCCTATAGGTGAAAGTTTTACACTCATTGATTCTAATGGTAGAATTGTTACTGAGGCTGATATTCGTAGCAAACCTTCAGCTATTTTCTTCGGCTTCACTATGTGCCCTGAGAGTTGCCCTGTTACGCTAACTAATCTTGATCGATGGCTTACAGAGCTTGGATCGGATGCTGATAAATTGGGGATATGGTTTGTCACTGTTGATCCTGAGCGCGATACACCAGAGGTTCTTCATAATTATCTTAATAATTTTAATAATAAAATTATTGGTATTAGTGGAGACCCTGAAAAAGTTCATAAAATGGTATCTTCTTTTAAAATCTTTTCAAAAAAAATACCTGGGGACAATGGTAATTATACCTATGAGCATACAGCTGCAATCTTCTTACTTAAAAAAGGTGGAAAGTTAGCTAACACTATTCCTTATAAAATTGAAGAAAGCAGTGATGAATTACAAGATGATATTGCCATTAGGCGGCTTAAGAAACTCATCGCAAACTAAGCAAAGCTTTTTAAAGAAAGGGCAGGATGTCACAACAGATTCGCCTATATTATACTGCTTTCAAAAACGAAGCAGAACGATGTTATGACCTTATGGAAACAGCCTTTGAAGAAAAAGGATATCCTCTTGCTCTTGTAGAAATAGATGAAAAAGATGCTGTATATGAACTTTCACTTTATATAGATAAAGAAAGCCAAGAGTATGCTTCAGAGTGTTTTGCGCGCATCCTTGCTGTAGATATCAGTCAAATTAATATAGAAATTTTGCCAGATATTGATTGGGTCAAACAAAGTCTTGAAGGACTAACACCCGTACATTCTGGTCCTTTTTTTCTTCATGGAAGCCATAACCGAAATCATATTCCTCCTAATGTTTTACCCATTGAAATTGATGCTAATCAAGCTTTTGGTACAGGACATCATGGAACAACATCCGGATGTTTGGAAATGATTGCTAAAGTGATGCAAAATGAAAATCCACAAAATGCCTTTGATCTTGGTACTGGAAGCGGAGTATTAGCCATTGGTATCGCAATGCTTAAGCCTATTTCTGTACTGGCATCTGATATCGACCCAGTTGCTATCCAAGTGGCACAACACAATATACAGCTAAATGGTGTTAAAAAATATATCACAGCTGTGACAGCAGCAAATCTTGACCATAAACAAATTACATCCCGTGCACCTTTTGATCTCATTGTTGCCAATATCCTTGCCAACCCTCTCATTGAACTTGCCAACAAAATAGTACCAATACTTCAAAAAGGTGGAGCACTCATATTATCTGGAATCCTTGAAGAACAACATGACTATGTTCTAGATGCTTATATAAAACAGGGTCTAACACATATTGAAACATACCACCGTCAAGGATGGGTTACTATACATATGAAATAAAAAAGGACGTTATTATGTACCAGTCTTTTGAGGCAACAACAAATCCAGCCTATTCTGAAGAACGCATTTCTGCCCTCCGTAAAAAACTTAATCATCTCGGAGTAGATGGCTTTTTAATTCCACGTGCAGACGAACATCAAGGGGAATATGTCCCTCCACATGCTCAACGACTTAGTTGGATAACTGGATTCACTGGTTCATCTGGTATCGCATTAATTTTAAAAGATAAGGCTGTTATATTCACAGATGGACGCTATAAAATTCAAGTTCGCCAACAAACTGACTCTCGTATTTTTGATTATGAAGATCTAGCAACTTGCTCACCATCTCAGTGGTTTGAAAAAAGTAAGCAAAAGCTTTCTATTGGCTTCGATCCGTGGCTTCACACTATTGCTGCCACAGATTCATTGAAACAAGCATTAGAATTGCAATCAGGTGGAAAACTTATAGCAATTCACCCCAATCCCGTTGATCTTATCTGGCATAATCAACCACAATTACCGCAGTCTGCATTGTCAATTCATCCTCTAAAATATGCAGGATGCAATACTGATGAAAAGCTAACATTAGTTCGCAAAAATATACAACAAGCTAATGCAGATGCTTTTATTTTTACAGATCCTTCATCTATTGCATGGTTATTCAATATACGTGGCAATGATGTTTCTAACACACCTTTTATTCTTTGTTTTGCTATTATTTCAATCACAGAAATGCCAACTTTATTCATTGATAATAAAAAACTTGGCATAGAACAAAAGCAATATCTGCAAAGATATGCGCAATTATATGAACCAGAACAGCTTATTTCAAAAATGAAGGATTATATTCAAAAAGGAACAGCTTTTGCTTTAGACCCATATCTAACATGCGAAAAGTTACGCACTGTTATTGAAGCAGAAGGCAGCTCTTTCATTAAGATGACCGATCCTGTTGCCTTACCACGTGCTATTAAAAATAATATAGAATTAAATGGCGCACGCAATGCACATTTGCGTGACGGTGTAGCACTTATTCGTTTTTTTTCTTGGCTGGATAAACAAACACCTAGCAGCATAAGCGAAATTTTTGCTGCCCAAAAATTAGAAGAATACCGCATAATAACAGCAAAAGAAATGGGAGAAGAACTTGCAGATTTGTCTTTTGATACAATCTCAGCAGCAGGAGCAAATGGTGCAATTATTCATTATCGCGTAACTACTGAAACAAATAAACAACTAAATGATGGTGAGCTCTATCTTATTGATTCAGGTGGACAATATCGCGATGGAACAACAGATATCACGCGTACAGTAGCAATTGGGAATATTGGAGAAGAAGAAAAACGTTGTTTTACTCTTGTCCTAAAAGGTATGATTTCTCTTTCAACTGCACGATTTCCAAAAGGCACTCGCGGACAAGACATTGATGTACTGGCGCGCATCGCACTGTGGAAGAATGGTTTTGATTATGCACATGGCACTGGTCATGGAGTTGGATCTTATCTATCTGTTCATGAAGGTCCACAGAATCTTTCACGTCATGGAAGCCAAGAACTTGTACCCGGAATGATTATTTCAAATGAACCGGGATATTACCGTGAAGGCGTTTTTGGTATTCGTATTGAAAATCTAATGATCGTAAAACCAGCAGAAAAAATTACTGATGGTGGCATAGATATGCTTTCATTTGAAACATTGACAAACTGCCCCATTGATAAGAGATTAATCCTTCCAGATCTTTTAACATCACAGGAACGACAATGGCTCAATGATTATCATGCTCACGTTTATCACGTTAATGCGCCATACTTAAACGAAGAAGATAAAAAATGGGCGAAAGAGGCAACTATGCCTCTTTAAATTAACCAATATAAAATACCTTTTTACTTTTCTTATAAAATACTAACCATTATATTTAAAAGAAAAAATCCTAAATATAATGCCCATCAATGAGCTGTAACCAAGTTTTTTCATCCATAACATCAATGCCTAGCTTTTGTGCTTTGACCAATTTCGATCCGGTTCCAATTCCTGTAACAAGCAAATCAGTTTTTTTAGAAATAGAACCGGACGTCTTTGCACCTAGACGTTCTGCTAATGTTTTCGCTTCATCACGTGACATATGCTCCAAAGTTCCTGTAAAAACGATTGTCTTTCCTGCTATCGGCGAAGAATCTGTCATCACGTGCTCTTCATGAAGAAATGTTATTTCTTTAAATAAAGAAGATAAAATATTGCGATTATGTTCTTCTCGATAAAAATCAATAATTGCTCTGCCTACACGAGGTCCAATCCCTTCAATATTAGTAAGCTCTATCCAATCTTCATTTCCTTCTTTATTCATCCTATTACACGGCATAATAGCTGATGTTACTGCAGTTTCAAAAGAAATATAATTGTGATAAGCACGTGCAAGACGTCGTGCATTCACTTCTCCAACATGACGAATTCCTAATGCAAACAAAAAACGGCTTAAAGAAATTTGTCGACGAGCATTAATAGCATCATAAAGTTTACGAACTGAAACAGTACCAAAACCTTCCATATTTTCTAAACGGGTCAAAGATTTTTCTTGGCGTCGTTGTAAAGTAAAAATATCAGCTGGTGTATGAATACAAAGTGTCTCATCTTGAATATGAAAAAAGAACTCCACCTGTTTTTTACCAAATCCTTCAATATCAAAAGCATTACGCGAAACAAAATGACAAATACGTTCAATCGCTTGTGCTGGACAAATAAGTCCACCAGTACATCGACGCACAGCTTCATCTATCTCACGAACAGCATAACTTCCACAAGATGGACATAAATGAGGGAAAACAAAAGCAGGCAAATTTAGAGGACGCTTTTCAGGAATAATATCAACAATTTGGGGAATAACATCACCAGCACGCTGTACAATCACCGTATCACCCACACGGATATCACGCCCTTCACGAATGGTTTCACCTTTATGACCAATCCCCTTAATATAATCTTCATTATGCAAACTTGCATTGGTAACCACTACCCCCCCAATGGTAATAGGTGAAAGACGTGCAACAGGAGTTAATGCTCCTGTTCTACCTACTTGAATATCAATACCTTCCAAAAGAGCTATTGCTTTTTCTGCGGGAAATTTATGTGCAACTGCCCAACGTGGCGAACGAGATACAAATCCCAAACGCATTTGTAGCACCAAATCATTAATTTTATAAACAACCCCATCAATATCATAGCTTAAAGAATAACGACTCTTTTCGATATCATGATAATATGCAAGAATCTCTTCTACTGTCTTAAAAACTTTTGTTAATGGATTGATAACAAAGCCATATTCTTTTAACTTTTTTATCATTCCCATTTGGCTTTTTGCTGGCATTTCACTTACTTCACCCCAAGCATAAGCAAAAAATTTAAGCTTTCTGCTGGCAGTTACTCGTGAATCAAGCTGACGCAAAGAACCGGCTGCAGCATTCCTAGGATTAGAAAAAATCAATTTCCCTTCTCTTTGATGATTCATATTGAGAACTTGGAAATCCTCCCGCCTCATATAAACCTCACCACGAATTTCTATAATATCAGGAAAATTACCCTGCAAAACTTTGGGAATATCAGAAATCGTCCGCGCATTCATTGTGACATTCTCACCTACGTACCCATCACCACGCGTTGCAGCACACACAAGCCTTCCTTTTTCATAACGCAAAGATAAGGATAAACCATCAATCTTTGGCTCAGCTGTCATCTCTAATATCTGTGTTTTTGGAAATCGTAAAAAGCGACGAATGCGCGCAACAAATTCACTAACATCTTCAGAACTAAAAGCGTTATCAAGAGAAAGCATTGCCTGTGTATGAACAGACTTTTCAAATTTCTCAGAAACCGGTGCACCAATTCTATATGAAGGAGAATCTGCACGAATTAACTCGGGAAACAGAGCTTCAATCTCTGCATTGCGACGACGAAGAGCATCATATTGTGCATCAGAAATTTCAGGTTGATCATTGTTATTATAAAGAACATCATGACGTGCTATTTCTTTTGCTAACCACTCCAACTCTCTTTCTGCTTCAAGAGCAGTTAAATTTTTTATTACGTTCTTATCCATAAACCTCATTCAAAATCGTATATCAAAACTGTACGATTTCTTAACTCCAATTTTTCTCAAGAAAATTTAAATGCATATAATATGTGCAATCAATATTTCATCACATCTGTGCTAAAAGCTTCTTAGCCGCCGCACGTGCCTCCTCAGTAATCTGTTCTCCTGCTAACATACGCGCAATTTCCTCTTCACGCTCATGCTCTTCCATTCTATGAACAGCTGTAATGAAATACCCTTCATCGACATTTTCAATTTTTGAAATAAGAAAATGACTATTCGCTTTAGATGCCACCTGCGGCGCGTGCGTAATAGCAAAAACTTGAACATTTTCTGATAAACGCTGCAATCTTTGCCCGATAGCAGCTGCAACAGCCCCACCAACCCCAGTATCAATTTCATCAAAGATCAACGTAGGAGCTGATCCACGATCAGATAAAACAACCTTTAATGCCAATAAAAAACGAGACAGTTCACCACCAGAAACCACGCTAAGCATCGGCCCAGCCCGTGTTTTAGGATTTGTTCGAACCCAATATTCAATACGATCTATACCATCTGCACTGCGTTGTTCAGCATCACTCTGTATTTCAACTATGAATTCTGCCTTTTCTAATTTCAATTCAGGTAACTCGATCATAACGCGCTCAGATAAGCGATTTGCTGCTTCTCGACGTTTTATTGATAGTGATTGAGCCAATGTATCATAGTTTTTTTTTGCTTTCCGCACCTCATCTTCAAAATGCGCCAACGTGTTCTTAGCCTCTTCAAAATCAGCAAGCTCAGCATCCATTTTATCACGCAATTGAGCTAATTCATCCACGGAAACATGATATTTACGAGCAAAACCACGAAGAGAAAAAAGTCGTTCTTCTATCCGCTCCAGTTCACCAGCATCAAAATCCAATGCCTGCATTGCTAATTTAATATCATCTTGTGCTGTTGCAAGTGCATGCAACGCATCATCAAGAGACTTTACTACAGGTGCAATCATATCTTGCGCCTCAGGAATTTTCCTTTCTAGACGTCTAACCAAATTGGAAAGAACAGGAATTGGTGATTTTGAACCGCCTAAGAGATCATCAGCCTCCTTAATATCTGTCGCTACCTTTTCTAATCTAAGCATATCTCCACGACGAAGAGATAATGCATTTTCTTCACCAACTTGAAAATCGAGCCTATCAAGCTCTTCTACACACGCACGAAGATAATCAGCCTCACGCACAGCATATTCCACTTTAGTACGCTGTTGTTGCAAACGCTCTTCAAATTTACGCCATACCTGATAATGCCGACGCAAATTCTCTGTTTCATCTTCAAGCCCGGCAAAAGCATCTAATAGTTGGCGATGCGTAGCAATATCAAAAAATGCACGATCATCGTGCTGTCCATGAATTTCAACCAACATACGTCCAACATCACGCATTAACGCAACACTAGCCACTTGATCATTAATAAAAACACGGCTACGACCATCACTCGACTGAATTCGTCGTAAAATAATATCACCCTCATCATCCAAACCATTTGCACGGATAAGATGACGCACAGGATGTGAAATAGATACATCAAATACAGCTGTCACCTGCCCTTGTGCGGCACCATGACGCACAAGAGAAGAATCACCACGACTACCAAGAGCCAACGATAAAGCATCAAGTAAAATAGACTTCCCAGCACCGGTTTCCCCAGTTAAAACTGATAAACCCGCCGTAAAATTAATCTCAAGCGTTTCGATCAAGACGATATTATGAATCGAAAGCTGTGTCAGCATATAGAATCAACGTACCCCATTCTTATCACCACTAAACGTGCTTGAAACCCAAGAAGATTTATGATCCTGCGGCGATATACCATTCTTCTTTAATAAATTATAAGAAAATTTATACCACTCACTTTCTGGATAATTACGTCCTAAAATAGCTGCTGATGCCTGTGCCTCTGAAATTAAACCAAGAGCAAGATTGACTTCAGTTAAGCGAAAAAGCGCTTCCTCAACTTGATTTGTATCTGAGTATTCTTCAATCACCGTACGAAATCTTCTACTTGCAGCAAGATATTTCCGATCTTTTTCATAGTAACGACCAATCTGCATTTCTTTACCAGCAAGCTGCTCTCTCCCAAAACGTATTTTTTCTTTAGCATCTTTGACATACTTAGATTTTGGATAGCGCTCCAAAAGCAATTGCATAGCAGCAATAGCACGCTTAGTGTCTTGTTGATCATATGTGACACTAGGAATCCGACGAAAAGAAGCAAGGCCAATGATATAATAAGCATAATCGGCATCATCCGATCCTGGGTAAAGAGTAATATAGCGCTGAGCCATGCTAACTGCATCATCATAATTAGCAAGCTGATAATTTGTAAAAGCACCCATAACCAAAGACTTACGACCCCAATCGGTATAAGCATACTGTTTTTCAATTGTAAAAAATTTTTTTGCTGCCTCTTTAAGTCGTCCGTTATTAAAGTAGGCAAGCGCCTGATTGTATAGAATATCTGGTGGATCTATTGCCAAAACATATGCTGATGGACTAAGAGTATTTTTATCTTGAAATAAACAGCCAGCCAGAGACAAGACACTCCCTAAAAGAATCCCACTTAATACTTTGTGCACAATTCGAGACTTTCTATATTTCGTATTTTTAATGCATATGTGAGACTTTTTCATATTCCTTCTGGCCTCCAAAAACACCACCTTGTAGCAAACATTATTTATCAAAGATCTTCATATCATACCATTTAAAAATCAATTAGCCAACTTATAAGCTTAGGTCAATCATACCTTCAACAACCGAATAGAGCACAATAAAATCTTTGAAATTACTCTTTTACTATACTGAACCTATAAATGAATTTTTTTGTAACAAGATTCATCTGCTAAAACAGTTTTAACTAATTCTAAATTAATCTTATGTCCACCACAATATGAACGAAACAATCCAATGAAAGGTGCTCCAAGTAAAGCAGTATCACCAACCGCATCAAGTGTTTTATGCCGAACACACTCATTTTTCCAATAAAGACCACCTGGATTCATGATTTGATCATTAAGATCAATAACAAGGGAATTTTCTAAAGAAGCACCAAATCCTTTTCCCAAATTCCGTAATTTTTCTACATCTCTTATAAAACCAAAAGTACGTGCACGTGATAAATTATCTCGAAAATTTTCTAAGCTAAGATCAAAAATCAGATGTTGTGTACCGATAGCAGGAGAAGAAAAAGAGATTGTTATATCAAATCGACGTCCATCAAACGGCAAAAACTCTGCAAAACAATTACCTACTTCAACTCGTATTGGCTTTTTTATGATGAAATAAGAACGCAACATATCTTGCCGCACGACACCAACTTCTTCAAAACTTTGACAATACTGCCATGAAGAACCATCCAGAATGGGTATCTCATTATTTTTCACTTCAATAATAAGATTATCCAAATCATAGGCTGTAATCGCAGCCATCAAATGTTCAATCGTCTCAATTCTTACATCTCCATACCCAAGCGCTGTCGATAGCTCAGTTCCTCCTATTTGCGACGCATGTGCTTGAAATGCGTGTTCTCTTCCATCCATTCCACAACGCTTAAATATAATTCCACATCCAGCATTTGTGGGATGAATTGTTACTGTAGATAAACACCCGCTATGAACACCATAACCTTTAAATATCACGTCCTTTTTAAGAGTGGATTGATATTTTTGCATAAACTTCATAGTATTGCTTCATTGAGTTGTTTGTATGTTTTTTAGAATATTAAAAAATATAAAACCACATTCATCACACATCACAAGTCCATTTACAGCAACAGACCTGAAAAAATGCAAAAACTTTCAACGAAAGTATAGTGTATTTTGCAAAACAAATATTCTACTCAACCACAAAAGAAATATTGAAACTTCTCCTTTTCCTATTTTTTATACAATTAATTTACCTGACGACGCAAAAATGCCGGTATCTCCAATTGATCTTCTTCACTTAAAAAAGTACGCTGATCTTGCGATGCACTTGGATGCAATTCACCAGAACGGCGTGGAACATAAACAGAAGCATCTTGAGAAAGCGTCTGAGAATTTTTATTATAAGAACGGTTTTCCTGCTGTTGAGAAGATTTTACTGCAGGCTCTAACCGAGCTTCTGGCTCATCACCATCCCGATATGTCAAACTTTGTTTTAAACGCTGCCAAAGATTGCGAGGCCCTTGATCAACAGCATACGGCTTTTCATTTCGACAACGTGCAACAGGAGGAAAATCCTTTAACTCCGGCATACGCACCGGTGTTGAGCGAGACTGCATTTGTTGCAATGATTTCTCCTTCTGTTTCACAAATTCAGTCATTTCATCAAGAATATGCGATGTCGCCTCCATACTCACTGCTGCTGCTGCAGACTGTTGAGAACCACGACCAACTTGCATACGCGGAGCATTTAATACCTGCCCATGTACAACACTTGGCTTATGAGAAGCAGTATTCACACTTCGTGCAGGCATCGCATCTGCAGGCTGTGCAAAAATTTGGCTTTTAGGACGAAATTGTTCTTCAGCCGATTTACTCATTTCTATCTCAAGCGCTTCAACTACCTCTACCATTGATTCAGAACGAGACGGCTGAGGATAAAAAGGAGCTTGTGGCGCTCCAGAATCACTCTTACGAGTTGGAGCTGCAGGTCTCTGCAATTTAGATTGAGAAGGCTGAACCATATCATTAGCTTCTCGGTTGATACCCGTAGCAACAACTGATACACGAATAACACCCTCTAACGACTCATCATCAATCGCACCAAAAATAACATTTGCATCAGCATCCACTTCTTCCCGAATACGAGTAGCAGCTGCATCAACTTCAAATAAAGTCATATCACGACCACCAGTAATGGAAATCAAAAGACCACGTGCACCACGCATAGAAGTATCATCTAACAATGGATTCGCAATAGCAGCTTCAGCAGCAGCTAGAGCACGCCCTTCACCAGAAGCTTCACCAGTTCCCATCATCGCACGCCCCATTTCATGCATAACAGAACGCACATCAGCAAAATCAAGATTAATCAACCCTTCTTTAATCATCAAATCCGTAATAGAAGCGACACCGGAGTAAAGAACCTGATCAGCCATAGCAAAAGCATCAGCAAATGTTGTCTTATCATCTGCGATACGAAAAAGATTTTGGTTAGGAATAACAATCAATGTATCAACAGCTTCTTGTAATTCCGCAATACCAACCTCTGCCGTTTTCATACGACGAGCACCTTCAAACTGAAACGGTTTTGTTACAACACCAACAGTCAAAATACCTTTTTCACGTGCTGCACGAGCAACAACGGGAGCTGCTCCAGTTCCAGTACCTCCCCCCATACCTGCAGTAATAAAAATCATATGAGAATCTGCAAGATGATCAATAATCTCATCGCGACATTCATCTGCAGCTGCTCGCCCGACTTCTGGTAGAGCGCCAGCACCCAAACCTGCAGTCACTTTTTCACCAAGTTGAATCAGACGTTCAGCTTTTGACATAGCTAAAGCCTGAGCATCTGTATTAGCAACAACAAAATCAACTCCCTGAAGACCAGCATTAATCATATTGTTCACGGCATTACCACCACCACCACCAACACCAAAAACGGTAATACGTGGCTTCAATTCCGCGATATCTGGACGATGCAGATTAATCGTCATTTTCTTTTCCTTCTTATAAGACATCGCAAGCGAAAGCGATGAAAATTAACTTTATCCAAATAGACTTTACTTAAAAACTTTCACGCAACCACTGACCAACACGCCTCAAATACCCATGCGTGCCTGTCGATAAGTGATTTATTGCATCCTGTACTGTTTTTTCTTCAAAACCAGCCAATTGCGGATAAATCAACAATCCGACAGCAGATGAAAATGCCGCCCCTTTTGCAAGAGTAGGAAGCCCAGAAACACCCAAAGGCCGCCCTATACGAACATTTCTTCCCAATATAGTACGTGCCATTTCTGGCAACCCCGGTAACTGACTTGCCCCCCCAGTCAAAATAACACGCTTACCAATAATGTAGCCGAAACCAGAACGATTCAAACAATCACGCACCATCTCCAATATTTCTTCAACACGTGCACGAATGATACGGCTAAGAACAGAACGTGGATATTGAATTTCACGACGCTCACTCCCAATTTCTGCTACATTAATCATATGCCGATCATCGGTACTCGACAAAAGCGCAGAGCCCTCTACGACCTTTAAACGTTCCGCCTCTTCAATAGAAATAGAAAATCCGCGCGCAACATCAAGAGTCACATGATTTCCACCAACCGCCAAAGCATCTACATGGACAAATTTTCCCTCAGAAAATACTGAAAATGTTGTTGTTCCACCACCAAAATCAATACACGCTGCGCCTAAACGTGCCTCATCATTAATTAAAACAGCAAGACCACTTGCAAAGGGAGTCGCAACCATTGTTTCAACACTTAAATGTGCACGATTAATACAGGTTTCTAAATTACGCAAAGAAGCTGTTTCTGCCATAACAACATGTACATCCACGCCAAATAATTCCCCAACCATCCCGACAGGATCAGAAATCCCCTTATCCCCGTCTAATGTATAGGACACAGGAACTGAATGCAAAACATGACGATCAGCATCAAAAGCTTTACGAGAAGCATTTGCGAAAGCCATCCGAACGTCACGCATAGTTACTTCGCGACCACCCAAACGCACTACACCATTAATAAGGGAACCCTGTAATCGACTTGAAGAAAAATTCACAATTACAGAATCCACTACCAAACCAGCCATTTTTTCTGCCGCATCAACAGCCAATCGTATTGATTGTTCCGCTGCAAATATATCCCTAACAATACCCGACTTTATACCGCATGAGCGTTGCACACCAAAGCCTAAAATCTCTACCGAATATGTACGACCATGTAAATATTGGGCATGCTTCAAAGGACGCAAACAGGCAATAAGACAAACGACCTTACTTGACCCTACATCCAAAACCGTCAAAAGACGTGCTCTACGCGTACCTATATGAGGTGATCTCAGTAACATCATACCCCCCCCTTTAGCGCATTCAAAATGCGCTTCTCTTCCGCTACCGCGATCCTACGATGCTTTAACGCCTCATCCGACAAAGAGACCGTAATCCGATCAAAAAGACGCAAATCAACACTCAAAATATCACGTGAAAAAAGATCTTGTGCTATACCTTTCTTAATGAGATAAGCGATCCTTTCCAATGCATTATGCTCAGGTAACATAACGCGTATTCCATTATCCAAAACAAGATCCCAACGCCTATCACCGACACGTACATAAGCACGAACACGATCATAAAATTGCGAATATGCAGAAAGCTCTTGGATAAACGCCTTGGCAGCATTTTGCGCACCACGCCCAACCACAAGAGGCAAATTCCTTACTACACCTCCTTGAAACGGCATAATCACACGCCCCGTGCTATCAATGACATCCATCACACCACCATGCTGCCAAATCGCATACGGCTCTCGCTCCACAAGCGCAATACACACTTTATTAGGATAAATTTTTTGAACATTAGCCGACTGAACCCAAACTTGCCGCTCCAAAATAGAACGCGCTTTATCAACATCAAAACTAAGTATTGAGGTAGAAACATCAAGCCCCAAAATTTTCAAAACTTCTTGTTTCACCAAACGCCTATTACCACTTATGTCGACATCTGTGATCAAAAAACCAACATCCGACATCGCATCCTTCATTATTATCCCAACACGATCATTAGATGAGACTCCATAAAGAACAATGACAAAGAAAAAAAATAAAACCGAAAAGGAACCAAAATGGCGAGGCACATAAATATTAGTAAAAATAAATCCAAATATAAACAGACGAAAGCGACGATAGAGGCGCGACAAAACCGACCCCAATGGCATCATCGAAACATTTGTTTCACCAATATTTAACGTAGACACGACGCATCCTCCACCATCCATTGAACAACATCACCGTAAGTATGACCACTCGCTTTTGCAATATCAGGAAAAAGAGATGTCGACGTCATACCGGGCTGTGTATTAATCTCAAGCCAAATCAATTCTCCTGTTTCCTCATTAAAACGAAAATCAGAACGGCTAACACCTCGACAACCTATCGCCTGATGCGCCGCCAAAGACATTCTTTGCACTTTTTGGTAAATATTTAATGAAAGCCGTGCTGGGCAAATGTGAAGAGAGCCACCAGATTTATACTTAGAGTTATAATCATAAAACTGAAAATTCTGATCGGGTATAATTTCACAAACATCCAAAGCCTCATCCCCCAAAACAGCACAAGTCAATTCACGTCCAGGAATATACTTCTCAACCATCACCTCATCTGCATAAGCCCACTCATCACCCGCAATATTATACTGTGGAAATGATTCATGATTTTCTACAATCACAACACCAAAACTAGATCCTTCACTCACAGGTTTAATCACATAAGGAGGATCCATAGGATGCTCTTGCGCTACAGCAAAGCGGCTCATTACATAAGAAGGAGCAACAGAAACACCAACATTAGCGACAACAATTTTTGCACGCCCCTTATCCATTGCTAATGCCGACGCCCTCACCCCAGAATGAGTGTAAGGGATTTTTAAATACTCAAGAATACCCTGTATGCAACCGTCCTCACCAAATAAGCCATGCAACGCATTAAAAGCAACATCAGGCTGTAATTGCTCAAGAACAGAAGCGATATGACCATCAACATCTACACGGCTCACACGATACCCCCTAGCTTCAAGAACATCAGCACAAGCAGCTCCTGAAGACAAACTCACGGGTCGTTCAGAAGAAATACCCCCCATCAACACAGCTATATGTTTACCCTTCATAGCAATTTATCCTCTTTATATACTAAATATAGACTACATATAAATCACTAATACTATATACAGGAAAGACAAAGATTTATTCTTGCGAATCAATAACCTAGCATTTACTCTAATGAATCAGACTAAGAAGCATGACGCAAGAGCCTCTATGTTAATTTATTGTTTTTTAATGGATTTTTTTCATTATCTCTTTGAAATGACTCAGTTTTTTATTTGTGCTAAATTTGTGCCCAAATAGATCAGTAAAATTAATCAAAAGAGGAAACTATACGCCCTTGCTCAAATTGACCAATACGCTTTATTTCCCACTGCAGCAGATAAGCTGAATGAGCAAAAACACGAGCACGCACTGCCTCACCCAATGCTTCAAGATCATAACCTGTCGCTTGACCCGTATTAATCATAAAGTTACAGTGTACTTCGCTCATTTGAGCACCACCAATTCGCAAACCACGACACCCCGCTTCATCAATCACACGCCACGCCGACGTATTTTCAGGATTTCGAAAAGTAGATCCTCCCGTTTTTTCACGAATAGGCTGCACTGTTTCTCGGTGCAAAGAAACTTCATCCATGGAAGAACGAATATCACCTTTATTTCCTTTCTTCCCTTCTAATAAAGCAGCAGTAAAAATAAGATCTTCTGAAATATCGCAATGACGATAAGAATAATGCATATCTTCTAAACTTAAGGTACGACGCTCTCCTTTACGGTCAAGCGCATAAATTTCAATAACACGTGCAGCTGTCTCAAGACCATTAGCTCCAGCATTCATTTTCAGTGCCCCTCCAAGGCAACCAGGAATGCCGTAATAGAAGTGAAAACCTGCAATTCCAGCCTCTAAAGCTGCCGCTGCTAAATGCTTGTCCGCTGTAGCTGCACCAACTAAAAAGCGACTGGAAGAAACTTGCTGCACTTGCCCAAAACCTTTTGTTGAAAGACGAATAACAACCCCAGGAATTCCTCCATCACGCACCAAAAGATTAGAACCAATTCCTACAATCGTTATAGGAACAAATTCGGGTAAAATTTGAAGGAATAGAACTAAATCTTCTTCATCAGCAGGTTGATAAAAAAGCTCAGCCAGTCCACCAGTTCTAAACCATGTCACCTTACGCATCTCAAAATTAGGCGTAAGTTTACCCCTTATACCGCTTAATACCGGTTGCAACCGCACCAATAGTGCCTCACCATCAATTTTTTGAAAATTTGTCATCGTTATCAAGTACTGCTAACTGGTTAGGTAATGCCCATGCCCATTGTGTAATATTGCCAGCACCAAGAAAAACAACATAATCACCCGGCTTAGCAAATGTAGATACAATAAAAACAACGTCTTCTAAAAAATTAACTAAACGCACATCACGATGACCTGCCATTTTAATATGTTTGACCAATTCTTCAGAACCAAAATCAACAATTGGCTCTTCACCGGCTGCATAAACTGGTGTAATCATCACGGTATCAGCATCATTAAAACAAGCAGCGAAATCATCAAATAAATTACGTAAACGCGAATATCGATGCGGCTGAACAATTGCAATAACTCGCCCTTTAGTACTTTCACGAGCTGCACGCAAAACAGCTTTTATTTCAACAGGATGATGACCATAATCATCAAATATCTCAATACCATGCCAATTCCCTGTTCGCGTAAAACGACGTTTTACTCCACCAAATTCTGATAAACCCTTTTTTATAGATTCATTGGATATACCAAGTTTATGAGCAACAGCAATCGCCGCAGTTGCATTAGAAACATTGTGTTGCCCTGACATAGGCAAAACCAAATTTTTAAATTCAGTTTCTTTACCTGTTTTTCGTGAACGAATAAGAACATCAAAACGCGTTTTTTGACCATCCATAAAAAGATTTAAAAAACGGACATCAGCTTGTGGATTTGCACCATAAGTAATTATCCAACGGTCATCAATACGACTAGCTAGTGTCTGAACCTCCGGATGATCAAGACACAAAACAGCAAAACCATAAAAAGGAACATTCTCAACAAACTGCCGAAAAGCTTCACGCACAGCACCAAAACTACCATAATGATCTAAGTGCTCAGAATCAATATTGGTAACAACCGCAATATCAGCAGGCAATTTTAAAAATGTACCATCACTTTCATCGGCTTCAACAACCATCCAATCACCCTCTCCCATACGGGCATTAGTGCCATAATCATTGATAATACCGCCATTAATCACCATTGGATCAAAATTACCGCTATCAAGAAGTGCAGCTATCATTGATGTAGTAGTTGTTTTTCCGTGTGTACCACCCACAGCAATAGCTCTCCGAAAACGCATTAACTCAGCGAGCATTTCCGCACGCTTTACAACTGGTAAATGCCTTTCTTTTGCAGCGATATATTCAGGATTTGTTTTTTTTACAGCAGTAGAAATAACTACAACCTCTGCTTCTCCTAAATTTTCAGAATGATGACCTATATAAACGCTAATACCACGTTTCCGTAAACGTTCAACGTTTGCATTATCAACTTGATCTGATCCTTGAACTTTATAGCCAAGGTTATGAAAAACCTCAGCAATTCCGCTCATACCAATTCCGCCTATTCCAATAAAGTGTATAAGGCCGATATTAAGTGGCATTTTCATTAAGAATTCCCTTTAAGTCTGATAGCGACCACCCTGCAATCAATGCTTCAACAATATCAGCAAGGTGGCGAGTTGCATGAGGTTGTCCAACCTTTTTGGCAGCCAACGCTTGCTCTTCTAATAAATGCGATTCACTGCAAATTTTCGTTAAAATAGAAGCAAGTCCTTGTGCATCTAAATCTTTTTCTGATATAATCTGAGCACCTCCTACTGCAGAAAGCAGATCCGCATTTGCTGCCTGATCATGATCTAAAGCATGAGGATATGGAATAAGCAAAGAAGGACGCCCGATTATAGCTATTTCACAAACAGATGATGCACCGGCACGTGACAAAATAAAATGAGATCGCGCCATACGTTCAGCCATATCCTCAAAGAAAACCGCAACTTCTGCTTGTACACCCATATCACGATAGATTTTAGTTAACTGTGCAGCTTCACCCCGAACTTGTTGGCTAATCCGTAAACGTTTACGTATCTCAATGTCTAGCAAAGCAATTGCTTTAGGCACGATATGTGAAAAAAAAGAAGCTCCTTGGCTACCACCAAAAACCAAAAAATGAAATGGCTTTTTACCAATAGAAGGATAATAAGGAATTTTTGCTGCTTTGAGAACAGATTCACGCACAGGATTACCTGTTAAAAATGTTTTATGAGCGTGGGCACTGCTTGATGATAACAAACCACCTGCTATCACATGCACAAAAGATGCTAACATTCGATTAGCACGCCCCATAACAGCATTTTGCTCATGAATAAATGTTACGCGCCTCATTAAAATAGCAGCCAAAATAGGAGGAAAAGTGGGATAACCACCAAACCCACCAACAAGAACAGGACGCAATCTATAAAAAAGCACCAATGATTGCACAATGCCTTTTAACAAGTACCAAAATGTTTTTATAAATGCAAAAGGGGAACGTCGTGCCAATGTTGCTGATGAAATAACATGAATATGTTCCTCATCAAAGTGACGTATAAAACACTTAGCTCTTCTATCCGTTGCCAAATGAATATCATACCCACGTTGTCTTAATTCAACAGCAAGTGCTTCCGCAGGAAAAAGATGCCCACCTGTACCACCAGCAACCAAAACAATAACCTTTTTACACGCCATGAACAGTATCCGAAACAATTGATGAAGGAAAAGCTGAAAGGCGCGCTTCTGGCCAGCGACGTGTTAAACTGAGCAAAATACCCATTGAAATAGCAATCGCTACCATAGATGAACCACCGTAAGAAATAAATGGCAATGTCATACCTTTTGGAGGCACTAAATGAAGATTAACTGCCATATTAATTCCTGATTGAAGACCAATCATCATCGCTATGCCAGTGATACCAAAACATGTAAATGAATCACGCGTATTCGATGCTATATAAATCGAGCGCATAACAATAAAACCAAAAAGAATCATAATAAATAAACAGAGGATAATGCCATATTCTTCAGCAGCTACAGAAAACACAAAATCTGTATGGCTATCAGGAAGGATACGTTTTACAGTTCCTTCGCCCGGACCTTTTCCAAACCAGCCACCATTTAAAATAGCTTCACGTCCTACATCTATTTGGAAAGTGTTGCCTTCACCCGTCCAAAACCCGTGGACCCGTTCACGTACATGGTGAAAAAAAAGATAGGAAAAAACACCTGCAGCAACACTCACTATGATAAAAAACAAAATAATAATAAAAGGCACACCTGTAAGACAGAACATGGAACCCCACGCTACAATAATCAAAAGCGTTTGACCAATATCAGGCTGCAAAACGAGAAGTACACAACACAAAATAAAAAGTACAATTGCTAACATATGGCCAGGAATACTACTGCGCCGTACTTGTTCTGAAAAAAGCCAAGCAGACATAATCACCAAAGCTGGCTTCATAAACTCTGAAGCTTGTACAGAAATACCAAATATACGAATCCAACGCCGAGCTCCCTTGAATTCTGAACCAAGAAATAATGTTGCAACCATGAGAATAAGCGTTGTAACTAATAAAAGAGCACCTAAACGACGAATATTACGAGGTGAAAAAAAAGAAATAGTAACCACTGTAAAAAATGCAAAAATACTAAAAATAATATGCCAACGAACAAAATAAAAACTATCAGCAATCCCAATTTTTTTTGTGATGGGGGGACTTGCTGCAAAAGACAGCATGATGCCAATTCCCATTAGGATCAAACAAGCAGAAAAAATAGAGCGATCAATTGTCCACCACCAATTGGCAATCGGATCTCGGTCGGCACGAGTAACCATAATATTTAATTTATCCTTTTTTTATTCTGCCTAAATAAATTACTGTTTTTAGTCAGCACTTCAAAAACAGGATTACACGGAAAAAGATTCTGGAATGTTAACAAAAAATCATTTTTTCACAATTTCTGTTTCTTTTAACTGCATGACAAAAGAAACAAAAGCTTCCCCACGTACCTCATAATTTTTAAATTGATCATAACTTGCACAAGCTGGTGAAAAAAGAACAACTGCTTCCTTTGTTGCATGATTCATTGCATCAACAGCGGCCTCATACACCGCATTTTCTAAAGTCAAGCTCATAGAAAATGGAAAAGATGATCCGATAACACTGGAAAATTCCTCTGCCGAAGTTCCAATCAAATACGCTTTGCGAACTTTATGAAAAAATTTGCTAAGAATATTAATTCCACCTTCTTTCGCCTGTCCTCCAACAATCCAAAAAATGTCATTAAACGCAGAAAGTGCAGAAGCTGATGCATCTGCATTAGTAGCCTTACTATCATTAACAAATAACACTGACTGAATTTTACGTACCTGCTGCATACGATGTGCTAAACTTTTATAACTCTTTAAATATTTTTCTATACATGGATCCATAATTTCTAAGGCTTGCAATGTTGCCAATGCCATAATAGCATTTTGCGCGTTATGATCACCGCGTAATTCAGTCATATTGACCAAATCTGCAAGCACATAACGCTGACCATTGCGAACAGAAAAAAGTTTAGTTTTCTCTGCATAAAAACCATTTTCAATAGAGCGTTCCTTAGAAATTGCCTCGATTTGACAGCCTTCATGAATTAATTGCTGATAGATAACATGACTAGCTTCATCATCAACTGAAATAAAAGAACGAGAAGATCTAGCAACTAATTTTTTTTTAGTTTGTACATAATTTGCAAAGCTACCATGACGATCAATATGATCAGGTGTTAAATTCAATAAAAGACCGATGGTCGGCTTAATAGATGGCGCAAGATCTATCTGAAATGATGAACATTCAATAACATAAATACGGTTTTTAAGAAATGGCTTGAGCGTTAATATTGCAGTTCCAATATTTCCTCCCATCTGTACATCGTAGCCCATTTGTTCTAGAAGATGGACGAGTAAGGCTGTTGTTGTTGACTTCCCATTCGTACCCGTAATTGCAATAAACGGAATATCCCAATCACAAAAACCATAGTGCTGCAAAAAATGATTACGCGCACGCACGAATAATTCAATATCACCTATAATTTCTATACCTGCTTGACGCGCTTTCTTAACAACCCAATGAGGCTGAGGATAAGTTAGAGGAACACCAGGACTTAAAATTAATGCAGAAAATTCTGACCAGTCCTCATATTGAAGATCCTTCGTTGGAATATGCTCCTTATAAGCCACTTGCACACATGCAGAATTATCATCCCACGCCACAACTTCAGCACCACCACTGATCAAAGCCCGCGCAGCAGCTAATCCTGACTGTCTTAATCCAAACAGAGCAACTTTTTGACCTTTGTAACACTCAACAGAAATCAAAATCTCACCGCAATTTAAGTGTCGATAAACCAATCAAAGCAAGCACAATCGAAATAATCCAAAAGCGTATCACGACCTGACTTTCAGTCCAGCCCTTTTTTTCAAAATGATGGTGAATCGGTGCCATCAGAAACACCCGCTTTTTTGTTAATTTGAAATAACCAACCTGAATAACAACTGATAACCCTTCCAAAACAAAAAGGCCGCCAATAAGAGCTAGAATAATTTCATGCTTAGTTACTACAGCAACAACACCTAACAGCCCTCCAAGCGCTAACGAACCAGTATCTCCCATAAAAATAGCTGCCGGAGGTGCATTAAACCATAAAAATCCAAGACCCGCACCAACAACAGCTCCCAGTAAAACAGCTAATTCACCTGTTCCAGATACATAATGAATTTGTAGATAATCAGCAAAATTTATATTACCAGAAAGATAAGCAATCAGGGCAAACGATAGAGCAACAACCATCACAGGAACTATAGCAAGCCCATCAAGACCATCAGTTAAGTTAACTGCGTTACCAGTTCCTACTATCACAAAAGCAGAAAAAGGAAGAAAAAACCAGCTCAAATTAACAAAATAGTCCTTCACAAATGGCAAAGCTAGCCCTGGTGAGCCAACTTTTGAAATAATAAAAGCAGCAATTATTGCAATCAAAAACTCCAAACTTAAACGTGCTTTACCAGAAAAACCCTTTTCCGTTTGCTTTGTTACCTTAAGATAATCATCATAAAAACCGATCATCCCAAAAAAAAGCATCACAAATAACGATATCCAAAAATAAATATTTGATAAATTACACCACAGAAGCGCCGATACCACAATACCAGTTAAAATCATCAATCCACCCATAGTAGGTGTTCCAGCTTTTTTAAAATGCGTCTGAGGACCATCAGCACGTATCGGCTGTCCTTTCCCCTGCCGTAATTTAAGAGAAGCGATAATGCTAGGACCAAATAAAAATACAATTAGCCCTGATGTGAGCATAGCTGCTACAGTCCGAAAAGTAATATAACGAAAAACATTGACGCCTGGAAGCCAATCACTAAGCAAAGAAAAAAACAGCATCATGATCTAAAAAACCTATTAAAATTATAAAAAAATTCTTTCATAATTATCCAAAAATGCAGTCACAATATTCGATGAATAAACACTGTGAGATGATTTAACCATAATCAAATCTCCATCCGATATTTCTGAAAAAATAAGCGGCAAAATCTTTTTACTATTTTCAGCGTAGTGAACTTGGACAAAATCAGACAAATCGACAGTCAAAAACTTCATTGCTTCACCAAATAAAAAAACAGGATTAGCACCAGAAATACATATTGGCTTTACTAAATCACGATGAAATTTTTCACTATAATTTCCCAATTCAAGCATATCGCCCAAGACCGCAATACGCCGTCCATTTTTTCCTACTGGTCCTGTAGCAAGCAGATCAAGAGCAGCCTGCATGGAAGCAGGGTTGGCATTATAACTTTCATCAATCAAATGAAATACACCACCATTTTGCAAAGACAATCGATAGCAAATGCCACGACCTTTTGGGAGAGAGAAATGGCTCAGAGAAAGAGCAACACGTGCTAAATCTGCATCAAACACATCACAAGCAGCAAGAACACTTAAGCTATTTTGCACTATGTGGCGACCAGGAGCACCAATTTTAACAAACATATCATAGACAGAATCACAATCAGAAATGTGTACCATCATATGGGAAGAATCCATAAAAAGATTAATCGACTTTGCTTGATAATCAGCAAGATTACATTCACCAAAACTTAAAATCTTTTTTATACCACATTGCTTTGCTTTATAAACTAGATAAGAGAAGAAATCATCATCTGCATTTAAAATAGCAATACCCTCTCCATCTATCCCTTCAAAAATTTCAGCTTTTGCATCTGCAATTTCCGAAAGATTCTCGAAAAAACCCATGTGCCCAGCAGCAATACAGGTAATTAAAACCACATGAGGACTAATCAGCTTTACCAAAGGGCGAATCTCATCTTTATGATTCATCCCAATTTCAAAGATACCGTAATCACTATCTGCAGGCATCCGCGCCAAAGTCAGCGGTACACCCCAACAATTATTCAAAGAAGCAAGATTAGCATGAACCTTTCCAACAGTTCCAAGTGCTTGTTTTAGAATTTCCTTTGTTGTTGTTTTTCCAACAGAACCTGTTATAGCAATAATTTTTGCTTTTGAACGCTTACGTGCTGCTTTTGCAAGCTTTTCTAATGCCTGAAAAACATCAGAAACAACAATTAAGGGAAGAGCTAATTTTTTCATTTCAGATAAATGATCTTTTGAAATGACAATAGCTCCAGCACCTTTTTCATAAGCTGTTACAGCAAAATCATGACCATCAAAATAATCACCTTTAATACAAAAAAAAACATCACCTTTGACAAGAGTACGACTATCAATAGAGACCCCAGAAAAAGTTTCCGACACCCCCCCAATCGCAAAACCATTCATTGCAGCTAAGAGTGTCTCTTTACTCCACAAAATACTCATTGACGTCTTTCCTTTAAAGCAGAAAGCGCTTGCACATGATCTGAAAAAGGATATGTCTCATGCCCTATAATTTGACCATTTTCATGACCTTTTCCCGCTATAATCAATGTATCCCCAGCTTCAAGAAGCCCTATTGCATGAAAAATCGCTTCACTCCGATCTGCTATTTCTATTGCTCCCGGTGCCGCCTGTAAAATATCTCTTCTAATTTTCTCTGGAGCTTCAGTACGAGGATTATCATCAGTTACAATAACAATATCAGCCTTATTAACTGCAATCTTTCCCATTAAAGGTCTCTTCCCTTGATCACGATCACCACCACAACCAAAAACTAGAACTAAACGCCCCTGCGTAAAGGGACGAACAGAAAGTAATACCTGTTCCAAAGCTTCTGGTTTATGAGCATAATCTATATAAACAGGAGCATTATTTTCTGTCTTCCCAACCAATTCTAATCGACCAGGTGCACCTTGCAAAGTTTCAAGAGAATGAAAAACTTTATCAGGAGATACGCCAGTTGCAATTGCTAAACCCGCAGCCACAAGTGAATTAGCCACCTGAAAATCCCCAGCTAAAAGTAAGTCAAATGTATAAATATTATTTCCCATACGACATTCAACACGCTGTTTTGAACGTTGATGTTCAACACGATTAATTGTGATGAATTCTCCCTGACGCCCAATCGTTAGTACACGGCGGCGAACTTGTGTGACATAATCAATAACTTTTTGTGAATAGACGTCATCGGAAAAAATAACAGCAGGTGCATCTTGTGGTAAAAGCGTATCAAATAATCTCATTTTAGCACGCAAATAATCCTCTATGCATGCGTGATAATCCATATGATCACGCCCAAAATTAGTAAAAGCAGCAGCTGCTAATTGAACCCCATCAAGACGACTCTGATCAAGACCATGCGAAGAAGCTTCAAGAGCTACATGCGTTACACCTTCCTCAGTTATCTCATATAATAAACGCTGTAATATTACAGGATCAAAGGTCGTGAGAGACCCGTACTCATTGCGTTTGGGAGATACGACACCCACTGTCCCTATACTAGCTGCACAAAACCCAGCATATTTCCAAATTTGCTGAAGAAAAGATACAACAGACGTTTTGCCACTCGTACCTGTCACAGCTACTATAGTTTTAGGCTGGAAACCGTAAAAACGTGCCGCTGCTATAGCTAAACTATGACGGACATCAGAAACATGTAAAACTGGAACAGATAAATTCTCAGAAACAAAATTATAGTCTGTAACGATTACTCGTGCACCACGTTTTATCGCATCATTTATGTATTGTCTACCATCACTTTTATTCCCTTGGATAGCTACAAAAACATAGCCCGGCAATATTTGCCGCGAATCTGAACTTATTCCTGTAATTTCAATGAGGCTAAGACCATCATCTTTAATACATTCCGAAAACAATGTTCCAAGTAACATCACTACAAACCTATATTTATGTTAATTTTTCACCACTGTTTTAAATAATTTCATATCATTATTCTCACTTAAAATTGGCTCATACTCTTTCTTAAAATCTGGTTTTATTCCTAAAAAACTAGCCGAACGGTGAACAATATTAGCAAGCATCGGCCCTGCATTCATTGCTGCTGTTGCAGATTTTTTTCCATCTTCAGGTTGGGGTTCATCAATAATTGTTAAAATAACATAGGAAGGATTATCAATTGGAAAAGCAGCAAGAAAACTATTAAAATTTTTTGTTTTAGAATATTTGCCATTTTCAATTTTTTCAGCTGTTCCTGTCTTGCCACCAACGCGATAACCTTCTACTTTTGCACTGCGCCCAGAGCCGATATCACTATTTAATTTATAAAGATAGCGCATATCCTGACTTGTCTTAGCATGTAATACCTGTTTTACATATTTCAAATCTTGTACTTTTACACGCTTTAAAAATGTAGGAGCTATCAATTTACCACCATTCATTAAAGCAGCAGCACCTACCGCAGTTTGCAGGGGTGTTGTTGCCATACCATGTCCAAAAGAAATTGTCATAGAATGGATATCTTGCCAACGACGAGGCTCAACCGGATGAGCAACTTCAGGCAATTCTGTTATCATTCGATCAAGTAAGCCAAACTTTTTCAAAAAATCACGATGTCTGTCAATACCAATTTCCAGAGCCTCTTTGGCAGATCCAATGTTAGAGGAATAAACAAAAACTTCCCATAATGCTAAAGGACGATTTTTTCCATAAAAATCACGAATAAAATAGTTTTTACTGGCTTGAATGGGATGTGAAGCATCAATAACACTGTTCAAATGAAAAATACCTGAATCAAGTGCCATTGCGGTCGTAAAACTTTTAATGATAGATCCCATTTCAAAAGTTCCTGCAGTCATCCGATTTAATCGATCACTTTTTAAAGCATCAACAGGATTTCTAGGATCAAAATCAGGTATAGATGCCATAGCTAAGACTTCACCAGTGTGAATATTTAAAATAACTGCCCCTGCAGCAACTGCTTTATAACGCGTCATTGCTTTAACAAGTTCGTCATGCACAATTGTTTGAATACGAATATCAATTGAAAGCTGAACTGGCTTTAATGATGTTTCAGTTGCGAGACCAGTAGCACGCAAAACACTCAAGCCAGCATCATCAATATATTTTTCCATGCCCGCTATACCCTGATTATCAACGTTGACAATACCTAGAATATGCGAAGCTACACATCTACTTGGGTAAAAACGGCGTATCTCAGTACGAAAACCAATGCCCGGAATACCAAGTGCCATAATTTTTGCTTTTTGCATTGGCGTCAATCCACGCTGAATCCAAGAAAAACCTGTTTTCTTTTTTAAGCGCTTATACATTTCCTGCCAATTCAGATTGGGCAAAACTGTCGAAAGCAGTTCAATTGTTTCATCTACATCAATAATACGTCGAGGTTCAGCAAAAAGCGAATAAGTTTCAATATCTGTCGCCAATAAACGGCCATTACGATCAATAATATCAGGACGAGCTGCCAGCTGCAATGCTACCGGCCCTTTTGCTTCTTCAATTTGACCACCTTTAAACCCATAAAAGATAAGACAAGCCCCCACAGTGCAATAAAAAATGAAAAATATGAACAAAAAAAGATATAAAAATGGACGACTAAAATGTAGATGACAAATAGGAGATTCTTTAAAATTTAATAAGTGAGTTAAATTCTTTTTGTTTCGTAAAAATGGAAATAATCGTTTCGTCATCGCATACCTTTATGTGAAACATGATTATTGGCCAAAAAGTCTTTATTCTGTTTAATGGTATTTTGTTTAATCACTTCTTCGATTGAATCATATAAACGCATTGGAATATCTTCTAATTCAACAATTTGATGTGGTTCTATTATCTCTAAGTTAAGCTCCTTTTGATAACGTTTCGCGAGTCTTTGCATACGGGAAGGCTCTATCATCACAGCCCATTCAGCACGAAGCAAACTAACCATATTTTTTTCTTCAGCAATTTCACGTTCAAGACGACTAACTTCATTAACTCGTTTTTTAACATCATATTTTACCTTATAAGTGAAACCTGTCGTACAAATTATAACTATCACTAGAATTATATCCAATGTGCGAAAAACTTTCATTTCTTACTGCCTTCAAAACTGGCGATATCTGTTAGGCCAAACAATTTCATATCTGCAGCAAGACTGTTTACCTCTGTGCGCACACCAACACGCAATCTTGCAGAACGTGCACGAGGATTGCGTTGTAATTCTTCTTGATTTGCAGTTACTCCGCCTTTAAACAAAGGCAAAAACGTCGCTGAATCTTCTTCTATTTCAGGAAGATAACGTGATCCTCTACGTCTACCAGAACGAGCGGCAAAAAACCGCTTAACCATACGATCCTCAAGCGAATGAAAACTAACTACGCCTAAACGTCCCCCTGCCTTCAAAACGCGTTCAGCAGCAAATAAACCACATGCAAGTTCACCAAGCTCATTATTAACATACATGCGAAGAGCTTGAAATACACGTGTAGCAGGATGAATACGCTCTCTAGGATTACGACCTATTAGTGCTTCAATAGCATTAGAAAGATCGCATGTACGCAAAAAAGGACGTATACATCTACGTTTTTCAATCATCCGAGCAATTCGACCCGCGTAACGCTCCTCTCCTAATATTTTAAATATCCTAGTTAACTCACTGACTTTTAAACAATTCACAACATCTCCAGCTGTAAAACCAGTCTGAGACATGCGCATATCCAACGGACCATCTTTTTGAAAAGAAAATCCTCTTTCAGCTTCATCAAGCTGCATCGAAGATACACCAATATCCAAAATAACCGCATCTATCTTCTCTGCTACTACACAATCTAATTGTGAAAATGCCATTTGTACTAAACGAAGTCGTGGGAAAAATTCATCAACAAGAGATTGCCCCTCATGAATTGCATGAGGATCACGATCAAGAGCAATAACATCAGCACCCGCATCCAATAAAGCGCGCGTATAACCGCCGGCACCAAAGGTGCCATCAATTACCTTTGCCCCAACCAATGGTGCAAGCCCACTTAAAACCGGCTGCAATAACACTGGAATATGGCGCTCAGTTTTGTTACCATATTTTGTCAAAATAATCCGTCTTGATTTATGCTTCTCTAAATTAATCACCATCAATGGCAACTGATATAACCAAAACCTTAACTCTAATATCTCCAATAAAAGAAGAAGATGAAATTAAAATTCGGTTCAATGCATATATTGACGCATTATACTTAACGAAATGTTATTATTTTAAAAAACACTCTTTATTTTAAGTGTCTAACTAAAAACACAAAGCGCCATAGCACCCAATATAGTAAAAACTGTGTACAACACAGACCATATAGCGATCAGTCGGCCTATAAGCCGGGTTCTGTATAGTAAAGCTTACACTTTACATGGCAACCATTCATCTGGGACGGATGTTACCATCCGCCTCGTGCAACCTACCCAAATGACTCACCCGGAAACCGGCTGCAAGTTAAAACTTGCGCGTCATTTCTATTTGGTCTTGCTCCCGGTGGGGTTTACCTTGCCACATTCATTACTGAATGTGCGGTGGGCTCTTACCCCACCCTTTCACCCTTACCTAATATAAAATAGGCGGTTTACTTTCTGTGGCACTTTCCCTAGGGTCACCCCCGCCGGGTGTTACCCGGCACCGTTTTTCCATGGAGCCCGGACTTTCCTCACTTGCATCTTTGATATATCAAACAAGCGCGGCTGCCCAGCCGACTGACACATCACTTATAAAATATTTTTTATTACGTGAAAATATCACTTTCAAAATTTTTTAAAATCTAACGAAGATGATGAATTTTCTCCACAAAACATTATCGTTTGAATGAAGCGAGATAAGTTTTAACTTTTAAGCAATATTTTGCTGAAATGGAATTCATTTTTTTTGCAGCATGACCTGCATTATACTTAAGAATTGTACCACACGTATTGCCTCCACTTAGTTTGTGCGCTTGTGCCAAATAACGCATACCATATTCAAGATTTATCGCGGGATCGTAAAGATCTTGCACAGAACCATTAAACCCTAGCAATCGCGCAGTAGATGGTTTAATTTGCATTAATCCTATTTCTCCAGCAGCTCCTTTTGTACGAGCCTTGTAACTGCTCTCAACACGTACAACAGCGTGCGCCAAATTAACTGGAACATTATACTTAGTTGCAAATTTCTTAATAAGAAATTCATAAGGACGATTAGGAACTTTAGAAGTAATAATTGCTGAATCTTCACTTGAATCTGAAACAGATAATACTGCATGAGATAAACTTATGTAAAACACAAAGAATATAGTAAATATTATATTTAAACCGACTTTCAAAAATTGCATTCTCTTTCTCTTTATTTAAGACGTTCTTAAATCACAGACACAAAAATTTTGCAGATGCTGCAGATACATTGTAAATAGAAAAAAAGCTAAAAATCGGCACAAAAATGGAAATATTAAGATAATTTTAGGATAACTTTTTATACCAGAAGAGAATCCCACACGGGTTTAATGTATATGCTTAAATTTCACAGAATATAAAAAGTAACAAAACATAGTAAAGACTTTAACATACTACATCAAACGATACAATATATGGATTTTTGCTGCATATGCTACACTACAAACTTATAGATGATAAAAATAACATTATAAAATCACTGTTATGTTTCACGTACAGTGGATAAATTTGTATGTATATAAATCGCTATATATAATAGCAAAAGTTAACATCATTCCCCTTTGATACTATTTTAAACTCATCCTAACTGCTCACTACAATCAATAACCTTGGAAAAAGAACAGCACAATAAATATATACTAATTTTTGATTTTTTTGGAAAATTCTATTAAAGAATTGGCATAAATAACCTGAATACTAATCGAACTAAAATTCGTTTTGCGCATTCCCTCAAAGTATTTCAAGATTACACACCACAAACACAGCATCCAGATACATCGTTTGCAGAATATTTTTACATGTTTGCATGATACACAATAAGAAGATATCTTAAAATCTGTAAAGAATAGAAATACAGTAACTTTCTTGATAAACTGTAGAAATATAATTCCTTAAACAGTTATGCAGAAAAAATGACTAAAAATAAGTATTAACAATAGAAGGATGAAAAATCGCTTTTGATACAGCTGTAGCGACAGCCTCACCAAACTTCCGCGCACGCTCACAATCCTGACCGTTCGCAGAAGCGGCAGCAACAGCGTCTTTACGCGCCATATCAATCAACGCCTTCTTTTGCTGAAGATTCATTGTAGAGAGATTTTCTATAACATCCGGAAAAGATACTGCTAACCTTTCTAAAAATACTTCTTGCACCACATCAAGAAATGCCTCTTCTGTTACAGAATCTGGATGAGAAAAAGATGTCTTATCAAATACAAGATGATAAACCTCCATTCCCCGAGAAATAAACAAGCTGGCAGCAAACAGAAAAAACATAAATAAAATCAGAACAACACGGCGCCAGCAAAATACCATCACTTCCTACCCTTAAAAAGGCGGTATATTCGAGATACGCACCCCTTATACAATATTCCCCAAAACCCTAATAAAGAATAACTCATCTAATCATCGACGGCAATACGTTAATATTACCTATCAAACAACTCCTGATGCCCTTCTTTATCTCATATACGGTATACAACAACAGACGCTAATATTTTCAAATATCCCACATACAAGACTACATCAAATTTTAATACCCCCCAAAAAACCCGACTGAGAAAACTCTCAGTCGGGCCAGACGATCCAAGGGATCCACGCGGGGGGGGGAGGAGGCTCCCTGATCGTCTTCTTGCATCAACCACTAAGATAGCCGATGCAATATTCTTGCTATGAAATAAAATACTCCAAACGACAAGGAATTCTTATCATATTGCACGCAAAAAAATATAAAAAGGTCATAAATTGTTTAAAAATGGAAAAATTTAGGCAAAAAACATTTAAAATGATCCAATTTGAAGCACCCTTATTTCAAAGCATATAATGGGCATTTTTGCCATTCATCATTCTTCTAGCAAAATACTTTCCAGAATGTGACTTGCAACACACGACAAATGACGCTTACACATTGTTGCAACACATCTTATAAAAACATACTACCCCTTTCTTTTTATTCAAAACTGTTTTTAACTATCTATCAAACATACCAAATATGTCGCTAATATCCTATCAATCTTTAAAAAAGCCAAGACAGCAAATATCGTAGTATTTTTATTCACAAAACCACGACAAAGTCCTGAATGTAACTTTCTTTTTGACAACATTCAATCAATAATACTGTACAATGAATGCAAATACGTAATCTATGCAATTGTAACTAAATTTTCTTTTTTGATACGTGTGCTTTACCGCCAATATAGATGGTTATCTAGATTTATGAAAATAAAAGCATCTGTTTGCATCTATTCTGGTGGCTCTACGTTTCAACAACAGAAAAAATGAATAACTGCTGGAGACGCCATATCACCTTAGTAAACAGAGTACTCTTCCTGTAAATCCGTAGCATTACATAAAATAATTACTGCCTTCCCTCACAATTTCATAAGCGAAAATTGGCTGCATATATATACGATTACTCACTTCAAGAAAGGTGTGTTAAGAAGTTTGAATTCTTTTTTGTCCAGAAACGATTAAAGAGAGCCTTATAGCATAGTGTATAATTCCACTAACAAAAAACAGATAATCAAACATTATGGACACTTTTTCAGTAAAACTAATCTGAACAAATAATACTAACGTGTAAGAGGCTTATAACTTACACGCCTAAAATTGACAGCATCTTGGCCGAGACGACGAGCTTTATCAGCCTCATATTCTGCAAAATTACCCTCAAACCATTCCACGTGACCATTCCCTTCAAAAGCCAAAATATGAGTTGCCAATCGATCAAGAAACATACGATCATGCGATATAATAACCGCACAACCAGCAAAATTTTCTAGAGCATCTTCCAATGCACCTAACGTTTCTGTATCCAAGTCGTTTGTCGGTTCATCAAGAAGAAGAACATTACCACCCCCTTTTAAAAGCTTGGCCAAATGTACGCGATTACGTTGCCCTCCAGACAAATTTGCAACCTTTTGCTGTTGGTCTGCACCTTTGAAATTAAATGCACTACAATAAGCGCGACTGTTCATCTCATGTTTACCTAACTTAATAACGTCATTGCCGCCAGAAATTTCCTCCCAAACAGTTTTATCACCTGATAACGAATCACGACTCTGATCAACGTAACTCATATGCACTGTTTCCCCAACGCGAATTTGACCTGAATCCGGCTGTTCTTGCCCTGTTAACATTTTAAACAAAGTCGATTTTCCCATACCATTGGCACCAATAACCCCAACAATCCCACCAGCAGGAAGCTTAAAAGAAAGGGAGTCAATCAACACACGATCATCATATGCTTTAGATAAATTATCAACTTCAATGACAAGTTGCCCCAATCTTTCACCAATAGGAATAATGATTTGTGCTTCTCCAGGACGGCGATCATGAGCAGCCTGCACCAACTCATCATAAGCCTTAATCCGAGCTTTTGACTTCGCCTGCCGCCCTTTTGGGCTGGAAGCTATCCACTCTTGCTCACGTGACAACACGCGCTGAAGAGCAGCCTTCTCACGACCTTCTTGCGCCATACGCTTAGCTTTAGCGCTTAAATAAGCAGAATAATTTCCCTCATAAGGAATACCTTTACCGCGATCTAATTCTAAAATCCATCCCGTTACATTATCAAGAAAATAACGGTCATGCGTAACCAAAAGTACCGCACCAGAATATTCACGCAAATGCTTTTCGAGCCAAGCTGTAGTCTCAGCATCTAAATGGTTTGTTGGTTCATCCAAAAGTAACAAATCGGGTTTTGATAAAAGCAATCGACAAAGTGCAACACGTCGCTTCTCTCCTCCAGAAAGCGAAGCCACATCTTGATTTCCTAGTGGACAAGCAAGAGCAGACATAGCCATTTCTACTTGATTTTCTAAATCCCAAAGATTCTGACTGTCAATGATATCTTGAAGCTGCGCGCTTTCATCAGCTGTTTCTTCACTATAATTCATCATCAATTCGTTATAACGCTCTATAATTGCCTGCTTATCAGCAACGCCTTCCATTACATTACCACGCACATCTTTGCTTGTATTAAGAATAGGCTCTTGTGGTAGATAGCCACAACGTGCTCCCTCAGAAAGCCATGCCTCTCCTGTATATTCCTTATCTAGACCTGCCATAATACGTAAAATTGTTGATTTACCTGCACCATTCGGCCCCAAAATCCCAATTTTTGCATCTGGATAAAAAGACAGATGAATATTTTCTAAAATTTTCTTATTGCCATGAATTTTGTTAAGTCCAGCCATGTGATAGATAAATTGACGTGCCATAAACTTCTCTTTATGATATTGCGCAGTAACTAGCAATTATAAGGTTAGGATTGTAAAGAAAATTGCTTTCTCTCTTCTTAAACTCCAAGATTGAGCAATGTTTTCATTGTCTTCAGAGCTTTTCACTCTATACTGATACATTTCTTCTAATCTCACAAGCCCCATTATGGTTCTGAATGCAAAAAAGCGTCCCTTTGAAAAAAAAAGCACAAATCTTTTTAGCTATACCTGAAACATATCACAAAATGTCATTTATCTTTTCCATACCAGACATAGAATTGTGCTTCTATCGTATTAAGCCCACTTATCAATGCAACATAATGCCACACAAAAAACCAATTCTTTATGCCCCCTCTTTTTTTGCTTTGTGGGCCTTACATTATGCAGTAGAAAACCCACACCTCTTTTCGTCAATTTTGTGTCATGGAAAACAATTGTATTCACCTCTTGCCTTGATGTTTCTAAAATTACGTTTACAAAATGACAAACGTCTTATGGGATCTGACGTACCAAGTCCCATGATTATGAAAGTCCTACACCAATATGTAGCTGTAAGTAACTATAGTTCCCTACCCATTGGTACATGGTTGCAATTAGTAAAAAACTACAAAACTAATTATCAAAATTTATCTCTTCCATTATTTTGGCTTGATCATTATAAAAATAACACTGATATTCACCGAATGATCATAAAACTTCAAGACGAGACTATAAGCTTTTGAAGTTAAAACAAAAAATACATCTCCTACAGGAATATATTCATGGAAAAACAAGCCTTAATTGTCATTGATGTTCAAAATGATTTTTTACCAGGTGGAGCACTTGCAGTACCACAAGGTGATATCATTTTACCTGCTGTCAATAATCTCATAGACCATTTTGATCATGTCATTTTAACTCAAGACTGGCATCCACAAAACCATTGCAGTTTCGCCTCTTCTTACTCTGGAAAAAAGCCCTATGATACAATCAATCTTAACTATGGTTCTCAAATACTTTGGCCTGATCACTGTATACGAGGAACAAAAGGTGCAGAATTTCATCCATCGCTCAAAATTGAGAAAGCGCAGCTTATTCTTAGGAAAGGCTACAATCAAAAAATTGACAGCTATTCTGCCTTTTTTGAAAATGATCAAAAAACACCAACAGGCTTACAAGTTTATCTCAAAGAAAATGGTTTTACAAAGCTTTCTATGTGCGGATTAGCAACCGATTTTTGTGTTGGATTTTCTGCACTGCATGCTATCAAATGTGGCTTTAAAGTATGCATTTCATTAAACGCATGTGCTGGTATTGATCTAAACGGATCGCTTAATATGATGCTGAAAACCATGAATGAAACCGGTGTAGAACTCTTAATGACATCTTAAAACACCTTGTTTTTTTTACTACCGCAATGATAATAAAAACTTTTAACTCACCTATACATAACATGCTCATTTTAATGGTGATGCTTAAAGCGAATAGAAGAATAAAGTGCCATCCCAATAATACAGACACCAACAAATCCCGTTAAGATTTCAGGAATAGATACAATAGTTTGTACATACATGATCATTGCAAGTACCAAGATCGCATAAAAAGCACCATGTTCCAAATAACGGTAATGCATTAATGTTCCTGACTCAACTAACATAATTGTTATAGAACGAACGTAAAATGCACCAATACCAAGACCAATTGCGATAATAAAAAGATTGTGCGAAAAGGCAAAAGCACCAACAACTCCATCAAAAGAAAAACTAGCATCCAAAATTTCTAAATAAAGAAATGATCCTGCTCCTCCCTTGGCAATCTTAGTTAAAGTAGTTTTAGAAGTATCCAAAAGAGAACCAACACCATCCACTACTATAAATGTCAAAAGACCATAAAGTGCTGCAAGCAAGAAAGTCCTTGTATCTTCTGTCGCAACAAATCCTGAAAAAAACAATATTAAAATCAAAGTGATTGCAATATCAATTCCAGTAAATGCCCCAAGCTTTTGGGCTGATTCCTCTATGCAAGACAACCAATGCACCTCTTTTTCAGGATCAAAAAAGTATCTCAAACCAACCATCATGAGGAAAGTTCCTCCAAAAGCGGCAATACCTACATGAGCATCTGTTAAGATTTTTGCATATCTATGTGGTTCCCATATCGCTAATTTTATTGCTGAAATTGGATTAATCCAAACAGCAGCAATAACAACCAATAACGGAAAAATAATCCGCATTCCAAAAACTGCTATCAAAATTCCCCATACCAAAAAACGACGACGCCATAACTGATCCATTTCACCAAGAATTCGTGCATTGATAATAGAATTATCAAAAGACAAAGAAATTTCTAAAATTCCTAACGCACAGCAAATAAAAAAATATTTTGAAAAGCCAGCAATATTTCCCGTTTCATACCAACCAATACCCCCTCCAAGAAAGACACCAACAATTGTGAAAAAAAAAGACCATCTAAAATAGCCTAACGGAGCCATGATTGTTCCTCAAAATTTATCTCTTTAAACTCATTCGCGCAAACCGAAAGATTGTACCTACCAATATAAAATAGAAATACACTCAGAAAATGTACATAGAATCTTCCCAAAAAAACAAAAGAATAATTAGTAAACGTATCTTTCATTTGAAATGAATGCTACTCTTAAATATTATACAATATAATAAATTAAAACTTGCTTCTTATTTACTAAAATTAATAAATAAAAAGAAATAAAAGTTATAAATATTGACATTGCATAACGAGGTATTAATACGTAGTGTACCTTTATTGGCAAAAATTGATACCATGATGATTTACTGAGGGAGATAATTCGTGGCACGTCCAGAAACTGAAGCAAAAACTATATTTGGAAAACGTTTACGTTATGTACGCCTCGCTTTAGGGGATCCATCACGTGAAGCATTGGCTAAAAGTTTTAGCATGACAAAAAACTCCATCGCTTTTTATGAGCGCGGGGAAAGAGAACCCAATCTTAGTGTTTTACAAACATACCGTACATTGTACGGAGTCAATATTAATTGGCTTTTAACTGGACAAGGAAAAATGTTTGATACCGAATATACTCAGGGTGACTTTGATTGGAACTATTTTATAAACAAAATCGAAAAATTTGAAAAAATTCTTACCAACAACGGTCATAACGAGAAACTAAGTCAAGAAGAAATAAAAAGTTCATATGAGAAACTGCAGCAGCATCTGCTAACGCAAAGCTCACCCAATGAACTAAATCTGAAATCTGCAACCTCTCTGATAGACATGAAAGCAAAGATGGCTAATTCCTATGCCCTGAGTCTATTCATTGATTTGCTTATTCGAAGTATATCACAAAAAGAGATTATTGCTAATCAATAAATATCAAAAGAGATAATAGAATAAATCCCAACTTTACTAGCGCGGAAAACGATTAGGATACCTCTTCCAATGCTAGTAAGGTTGAGTCTTTTTTATATTTTTTATAGTAAAATAATCGCATATATTTTCAACATCAACAAAACAATCTACTATTATAAGTACAAATACAGTATAATAGTTATTAAAATAAATCTGTTTAATAGCATTAAATACTATTCATATCTTATTGACAAGAAATATTTTCTTGTTACAAAATGTATTTTTCATAATATGACTGTGAAATCACAAAAAATAAGGAAAATATGTTGACTGATTACAATGAAGACATACTTAATTCTCATAAGTCAGATGGGTTGATACTTATCTTGTAAATCAATAACTATTTTATGAGGTAGGAAGCATGTATTTTGAAGTGTTTCAGGGGGTTCATAATCAATGGTACTGGCGTTTAATCTCAGGAGATGAACAAAAAATAGCTTTCTCTAGTAGAGGTTATCCAACAAAACAAGATATTCTAGTAAATATTGAACAAATAAAAGGAATTACATACAAAGCTATTATAAGGGAAATACAATCATAACAATTTTTACCATTAAAATGAAAATTGGTACTTTGTAGATTAAATTTATAATGAATTTTTATAATAAGCGGAAGGATAATTATTTTCGCGAAAGAGGGTTTTCATGCATTGCTATAATATGCTTATTAAGAAATAACCAAAAAACATTTTTATAAAAAGTATCGTTTCTAAATTAACGGTAGAGTTGTTATTTATTCTTATCACGAATAACAATAGGTCAGCATAAATAATGGGATATCAACTATAAAATAAATTTGCTGATGAATATTTATACATTTTCAAAATCAAAAAAAGCATATATTATTCTTTTTAGTAAGTTAAACAATTTCCAATATATTTATAATAAAAAAAGTACCATTTTTTACTTATGAAATTTAAATTTACGGTTATAGGCGAAAAAAACTAAAGATCTACATAACAGATCCAATCTAACCGAATTGTTTTAAATAAAATATGCAGAGAACACAATATCAATAAAAAGACTAGCCCTAAAATAGTCCTTCATATAGCATAGAATGAATTTACAAAACTTAATCGCCAAGCGTATTTCATAACTCTACTGAGATGCACAACAACAGTTCTGCTAAAACGATGAAATAAATCACAAAAGAACAAGCAAGCTAAAAAACAGAGTTTTCAAAACACAAGATAAACCAATAACAAAAAAAACCTCTAAACATCTAGATTATATAACATAATATAAATTTTATTAGGATAACGTGGGCCCGGAGGGACTCGAACCCCCAACCAAGCGGTTATGAGCCGCTGGCTCTAACCAATTGAGCTACAGGCCCCACAAGCCACCCCTCTCTAAACTAAAATGCATTACGACACAAGAGCTTACTTATAGTTATAAACTATCTTTTTCTCTGCTTCTATCGGTTTTTTTTCCTAGCGCCCTAATTTCTTTACAAGAACACAAAAAAATGAGAAAATTAATAAATCAATAAACAGAAGGAATAGATATGACAAAAATAATTTTCCATCCGTTATTAAATAATTATCTGATTAAAATAACTATAGTGGTACTCACATTATTAACCACTGTATTCTCTGCACACGCTGAAGAAAGAAAAAACTCAACTATCACTGTTACTGCAACTGGCGAAAGCCAAGCAGCACCTGATATAGCAATTATAAATCTAGCCATTATGACTTACGATAATACTGCTCAAAAAGCATTGGCATCCAATAATAAATCTATGAATGACGTTATAAATGCTTTAAAAAGCAATGGTATTCAGGCGAATGATTTACAGACATCAGACATCTCTATTTATCAATCTAACCCAGATAACAATAATGAAAAAAAGAATAATGAAAATCTTTATCACGTCTCAAATTTTTTGACAGTACGCATTCGCGATCTTTCAAATGCTGGTAAAATATTTGATCAAGCAATGGCATTTGGTGTTAATTCAGTTAATGGAATTACCTTTACCAACGCTGATACAAAGCCTTTTTATCAAGAAGCTCGAAAAAAAGCCATTGCTGAAGCCATCGAAAAAGCAAAAACTATAGCACAAGCAGCTAATTTAAAATTAGGAAAAATTATTGAAATAACGGAGGGTAATGGTCACTATAATCCAGCACCACGCTTCATGAGCAGTGCAGCAACAAGTTCTGCAGACACAAACTTTTCAGGTGGTGAATTAAATTACAATGTTACTGTCACTGTAGTATTTGCTATTGACTAAATTATATAATACTATTAATCGCAGCGTAAAACCGTCATATCATCGACCTTTGCATAAAAGACCGGTGATATGCCAGAGGTATTCTTCTTCAGATGACAATTCATCTTCATAGATATCTATCTTTCCACGTGCAGAAAATTGTGTTTGATGAACACTTTGATGATCTCCTGATACTAGTGGATGCCACCATTGAAGATCTTTCCCCTCATTAATCAGACGATAAGCACAACTTTCTGGAAGCCAACGAGCTGTTTTAATTGTCGCAATATCTAAAGATATACAATTCGGAACAATTGATTTACGATGAACATAATCCCGACACTGGCAGGTTTCCTTATCTAAAAGACGGCAAGCAACGTTAGTTGTATAGATATCACCGGTATCATCATCTTCCACCTTATGCAAACAACATTGCCCACATCCATCACAAAGACTTTCCCACTCATAAATGGAAATCTCTTCCAGTTTTTTTACTTTCCAAAATGGGAGCTTTTCACTCATAAATCGACAACATTTTTTTAAATAAGAAAACTTACCAAAACGTCAAAACAAAACCTAATCTTCTCAAGATCATATATTTTGTTTATTCAAAAATTATCCAATTCAATGCATTTTTCATATATTCACATAAGCTGCTTTTATGAATATTTTTATACAAGAAAAAATTTCTTTGTATATTAAAGAATTAATACGCATAAACATGAAGCATTACGAATACATAGCCTCTAATGACAGATTGCAAACAAATATAAAGCTAAGAGAAATTTTTAATACAACAAGCTCTATATAGATTATTCAGTGCCAAACCTAAACAACTCTTCAAGAAGCATTGCAAAAATTACATAATATACTTTCCATATATACTAAATAAAAAAAAAACAACGTGTCCTCAAGAATACATAATTATATCATCAAGAATCAAGAAAACTACGCAATTTGCGCGAACGACTTGGATGTTTCAATTTACGAAGCGCCTTTGCTTCAATCTGACGAATACGCTCTCGTGTAACTGAAAATTGTTGACCAACTTCTTCTAATGTATGATCAGTATTCATGCCTATGCCAAAACGCATTCGTAAAACACGCTCTTCACGCGGCGTAAGCGAAGCCAGTACTCGAGTCGTCGTATCCCGTAGATTAGCTTGAATAGCAGCATCAATTGGCAACAACGCGTTCCGATCCTCAATAAAATCACCTAAATGAGAATCATCTTCATCGCCAACAGGAGTTTCAAGCGAAATAGGTTCTTTTGCAATTTTAAGTACCTTGCGTACTTTTTCTAGTGGCATAGAAAGTTTGCTTGATAATTCTTCTGGTGTAGGCTCACGTCCAATTTCGTGTAAAATCTGTCGTGATGTACGAACAATCTTGTTAATTGTTTCAATCATATGAACAGGAATACGAATAGTGCGTGCCTGATCAGCAATTGAGCGCGTAATAGCCTGACGAATCCACCACGTTGCATAAGTAGAAAATTTATACCCACGCCGATACTCAAACTTATCTACTGCCTTCATTAGACCGATATTACCTTCTTGTATAAGGTCTAAAAACTGCAAACCGCGATTGGTGTATTTTTTTGCAATTGAAATTACGAGACGTAAATTAGCCTCCACCATTTCTTTTTTAGCAATTGTCGATTCACGCTCACCTTTCTGTACCTGCGTAACAATCCTGCGAAATTCGCCAATTGAAATAGCAGTTTCTTGTGCGAGATTTTGTATTTCACTGCGCAAATTTTGAATTTCTTTAGATTCACACACAGAGAATTCTTTCCAACCGCGCCCTGACAAAGTTGCAATATAATTTACCCAATCTGCATCCAATTCACGACCTTGGTATTCTTTTAAAAAATCTTCATGACTAACACCATAATGACCCGCAATTCGCTTTAATTTTCCCTCATTTTGGATCAACCTCTTGTTGATATCATAAAGTTGCTCAACCAACGCTTCAATACGGTTTTGATTTAAAGAAAGAGACTTAACCGCTTGAATCAATTTACCCTTCAAGTGAATACATTTTTTCTTCTGAGAAGGCGAAAGAGCTCCTTCTTTACACTCTGCCAAACTGCTTTCAACATGCTGATCTTGTAATTTGCGCAATTTCATATAAGTTTCAGCAATGAAATCCAATGTTTCCATGACTTGAGGACATAACTCACTTTCCATAGCGGCAAGCGATAGGTTTACTTCATCCTCATCATCCTCATAGTCATCTTCAACACCTATATTTCCAGTAACACCAGCCATATCACGTGCGCCAGAAAACGATTTTTCCTCTTTTATCTTTTCGACGGCATTCTGTCCAATAATAGGAGCCTGCTTAGCTTCTGGACCAGCATAAGTCATCTCAAGATCAATAATTTCACGAAGAAGGATACGCTGCTCTTTTAATTCTTCACGCCAAATAATGAGAGCCTGAAAAGTTAAAGGACTTTCACAAAGCCCAGCAATCATTGTTTCACGACCTGCTTCAATACGTTTAGCAATAGCAATTTCGCCTTCCCTAGAAAGTAATTCAACGGCTCCCATCTCACGTAAATACATACGTACTGGATCGTCAGTACGATCTGTTGCTTCACGCTTAGACGTCGTCGCAATTGCAAAATTAGTTGCCTCTACTAAATCGCCACCCTCTACCGTAATTTCCCTCTCATAATGCTCAGAATCAACTTCACTTTCATCATCCACTACATTAATACCCATCTCAGAGAACATCGCTAAGGTATCTTCAATTTGCTCAGATGTGACTTCATCAGGAGGAAGAACTGCATTCAATTCATCCATCGTGACATAACCATTTTTTTTTGCTAGTTTGATCATTTTTTTGATAGCATTATCAGAAAAGTCGATAAGGGGACTATCCAAATTTGCTTGGCCTGTTACTTCCATATTGTCTTTCTGTTTAACCTTTGTGGCCATACTATTAACTCCACTTGATCACTACACAGCTCCTGCGTGACCAGCTCTTTACATTCTCACTTAAGCGTATAAAAGCATTTCATATGTACTTACTCTTTGAGGAGATATCTATTGGAAAAGATACATTTTTTATATACTCCTCACTCACACGAAAACGCGGGAAAACCATAGAAGTTTCCCCGACACTTCTCAGCTTTTCTGAGACAATCTCCGTACCATACAGTAAGAACCAATTTCCCGCTTTTCCCAAATTTAGTCGTCATTCTTCATAAAAACGCCGACCTACATAGACCTATATAAATTTCCTCATACTAAGCTCTAGGTGACTGATTCGCAAAAAAAAAGCGAATCATTTTATCTTATCTTACTTATTCCCGCCTATTTTTTTCATCAAACAAACTTCCAAATCCTTCAATTAAAGCTTCCGTCGCTTGCATTCTCTCCAACTCAATCTTTATTTCATGAAGCAGATCAAAAACCTCATTATTAGGATTTTCGACAAGTTGTGCCTCAATATCTTGCAATCTCTTATGTAGGTGGTGTTCTTGAAGATGCAAGTAGATGGCCTGTTTTAATACAGTACGAATATCTTCTATAGGCGCCCCAATCAAGATAGCACGCATACCTATGCTCTCAACAAGATTTCTCATATTTTCTAAGAGAGATTTTTTTCCTCTTTTTTCCAAAAGAGAAACCATTGTCTCTTTATCATTATGATTTTGGTCCCCAAGAATTTCTAACATAGACTGATGAAGACTGATCAATTGAGTATTTTGCAACTCTAACTCAGAAAAAACTTCAAAATCTTCGTACCATAACTCAGGATAATAAGCTAAAATCAGTAAAATGACTGTCTCACGCAAAGGAATAGCGTGCGATAAATTGCGAACCATATCAAAGTCTGATAACGTAAAAAAAGACTGATCTTTAAATGCTCCATTTTTGAAATTCCGATCGTATCGCTCTCCACTTTTCTTTTTTGAAAAAGATGAACGAAAAAAATCAAAGAGCCGCTTCTTTATATCCTGTAGATAATAACGGCGTATATCTTCATCCTTGATCGTAAAAATTTGCTGTTTCAATTGTTTTTCTAATGCTGCCCGTGATTCCGGAGTTTCAAAACGCTTTCCATAGGTGGCTTTCCTCCATAAAAGGTCGATCAAAGGAATTGACTTTTGTAAAAAAGAAGCAAAAAGTTGTGTACCACCAGTACAAATAATTTCATCTGGATCTTTTCCCTGTGGCAATAAAACAAAACGCACAGACACACCAGTTTTTAAAAGAGGAAGCATACGATCAGCCACACGAAAAGCAGCTCTTAAACCAGCATGATCTCCATCAAAACACAAAATTGGCTCAGAATCCATCTGCCATAGAAGCCCCATTTGAGCTTCTGTTAATGCCGTCCCCAAAGGCGCTACCACTCCTTCAAAACCGGCTTTAGTTAATGTGATGACATCCATATAACCTTCAACAACAAGGATAGAATATTTTTTTTCATCACTAACAAATCGACTATTTTTTCGAGCAGAAGCCGCATTGTATAGTATACTTCCTTTATGAAATAGTACTGTTTCAGGGCTATTCAGATATTTTGCCCGCGTATTTTTATTTAACGCACGCCCTCCAAAAGCCACTACATTTCCACGCAAATCCTCAATGGGAAACATAATACGATTTCTAAATCTATCGTAAGAAACCGCACTATTCTCATCCGATATAAGAAGTCCACAATCTTCCATTTGTTTGATTAAAATACCGCGTGCACTTAAAGCTTCTTTTAAAGCTGTACGCTTAGACGGAGCAAAACCAATCCTAAAACGTTCAGCAATCTTTGGCGTTACACCACGCTCACCTAAATAATGGCGCGCCTGTGTACCTTCTTTACTGTACAAGTTATGTTGGAAAAAATCCGTAGCCATTTTCATAACGTCATAAAGATCAGCCTTTTCGATTTGACGTTGGTGGTTTTTCGCATTTAAAATAGGTAGCTTAATGCCGGCGAGATCAGCCAAACGCTCTACACTTTCTGAAAAGCGCAATCCATCAAGCTCGCAAAGAAAAGTGAAAATATCGCCACTCACACCACAACCAAAACAGTAATAGCGACCTTTATGATCATCACAATGAAAACTTGGAGTTTTTTCACCATGGAATGGGCAACAGCACCAAAAATCTCCTCGTGAAGGGTGGCTCTTTTTGGGATCGAACGTTACTCTTTGACTAATCACCATTGAAATTGGCAATCTAGTGCGGATCTCATCAAGGAAATCAGGCGGAAAACGCATAATCACTCACAGAATTCGAAATTCTTTTTTGCATATTTAACTACTTTAAAGCATAATTCCAATACGTTATCTTAAGCTATTGACAAATTTACAAGTGATCAATTCAGAAATGGAGATAAAAAGTGACAAAATTTCTTGTTCAATATCCATTGCTAGAACCTATTTCTTGGCTCATTTTCCTTATTCTTACCGCAATTTCAGTCAATTTTCTAGCACGAAACATGCTTATTAGGGTAGCCAAGCGCCTTTCTTCTTTTTTTCCCAAAAATACAGCCACCGATATTGAATATGCCATACAGTACATGGCTCATATTGCTGCGATCTTTATTCTCTCAACTGGTATCAATTTTATACCTACATTACCCCAAGTCTTCAGCACTATTGTCCGCAACGCTTCTAATGCCTTAATCATTTTTGTAATTGTCCTGACAATTTCTTCCTTATTCAATGTCATTAACATTATTTATGAACAACGCCCAACAGCGCGATTAAAGCCAATAAAAGGCTATATTCAAATCGCTAAAATCACGCTTTTTACCATTGCTGCTATTTTAATGGCAGCCATACTGCTTGATCGTTCACCTTTTATTCTATTGTCTAGTCTTGGTGCAATGGCAGCTGTTCTTCTTTTGATTTTTCAAGACACGCTTCTTTCATTCATTGCTGGCATCCAAATTTCATCAACCGATATGGTGCGCGTCGGTGATTGGATTGAAATCCCCAATCTAGGTGCAGATGGTAATGTCACTGAGATTGCGCTTCATTCCATTAAAGTTCAAAATTTTGATAAAACAATCGTTACAGTTCCTATACGTAAATTGGTAACCGATCCTTTCAAAAATTGGCGAGGAATGGAAGAATCAGGTGGAAGACGTATCAAACGATCCTTATTTATCGATCAATCAAGCATTCGATTTCATACCGCAGAAGAACAAAAATATCTTGCGCAATTTAATTTATTAGAAAGTTATTTTGCAAAAAAAATACCAGAAATAAACGAATGGAATTCTCAATTAAGTAAAAACTATGGCATTCCAGCCAATACCCGCCGCTTAACTAATATTGGAACTTTTCGCGCTTATACTTTAGCCTATTTGCAAAAACATGCAAATATTACACAAAGCATGACTGTAATGACACGACAATTACCTCCAACACCAAATGGTTTACCTATAGAAATCTATTGCTTTACCAATACGACTGTTTGGACAGAATATGAACGAATTCAAGCTGATATTTTTGATCATCTTTATTCTATTTTACCTGATTTTGGTTTAAAGATCTTTCAAAATCCAAGCGGTTATGACTTTATGCATGCGTTTGTGACAAAGCAAAATAGAAAAACCTAAATATATAAATACGTTAAATGAACCCCTATTTATAAAATAAAAAAGAAAGAGACAAAAGTATCATGAACGGATCATTGGTACTACTTCATCTTGCAGGTGCTATTTCCTTACTTCTTTGGTCAACACGTATGGTACGCACGGGAATTGGACGTGCATATGGTGACAAACTTAAATTCAAAATGCGTCAAGTCATGTCCAATCCATTTTTTGCTGTGAGTTTTGGACTCTTTTCAGCAATGATATTACAAAGCTCTACGGCAGTAACACTACTTGTTGGTTCTTTTGTTAACTCTGGTTTTGTCTCAAGTTTAGCAGGACTGATGGCCGTCCGTGGAGGAGAATTAGGATCAGCATTAGTTGTTAAAATTCTCTCCTATGACCTCACTACCATCGTACCCTTATGTCTTCTGAGCGGTACCTGTATCTTTATGATGACTGAAAAACGTGATTGGCGTCAAATAGGACGTATTGTCATCGGTATCGGCCTTTTAATTCTGTCGCTACAAATGATCAGTAAAGCCACAGAACCTTTACGAGACAGTGCAATTTTGCCTGACATCATCAGCTATCTTTCAACCGATCCTATTTCTTCTTTTCTATTGGCAGCAATATTGACCTACCTCCTGCATTCATCCATAGCTGGAATCATACTATTAATCAATTTTGCCAATTATGATCTCATAAATTCTCAATTATGTGTCATAATGGTTCTTGGCGTCAACTTTGGTTCTTCTCTAATAGCACCATTTTTAACACGCAACACCTCTCCCGATACTCGACTTGTTCCGTTAGGCAATTTACTCATGCGTGGAATTGGCTCGATCCTTATTCTTATTTTATTTCTCTTCTTTCAACCACCCATTACATGGCTTGGTGATGATGCCGCTGCTCAAGTCATTAATACCCACATTATTTTTAATGTTTTTATCCTCTTTGCTAGTATCCCTTTATCAAAATTAGTTTTAAAATTAACTACCAAAATTGTTCATGTAAGTACAACAAAAACGCAAACTGACAAAATTCTTAATCTATCTAATCAAACAGCTCTTGATGATAGCGTTATTGAACGTCCAACTCTAGCGCTTTCTAACGTCCTGCGTGAAGTTATCCATATCTGTGATCTTGTGGATATTATGCTAGAAAAAATTATAGAACTCTACGAAAAACCTGATCCAGATATCATTCATGAGCTTAATCAACTGAGTATCATATTAGATAAAAAGCATATTGCAATCAAACTTTATCTTGCACGACTAGCTGGACAAAAATTGTCTGATGAAGAAGCCCTTCAAACACAAGAACTTCTTGGTGCTTGTATAAAATTGGATCAAGCAGGCGATATCATTATTCATAATATGCTTATGCTGGTTAAGAAAAAACAACAAAAAGGCTTACAATTCAGTGATGAAGGATGGAATGACTTACTCCGTTTCCATACAATTGTTTTAGCCAATGCACATATCGCATTTAATGTGCTTGTCTCGCGGGATACACACACTGCGCATTTATTAGTACAGAAAAAAGATCAACTTAGAGATTTAGAAAAAGAAATGGATCTCAAACACTTTAAACGCCTCCGTGAAGGAGACCTCAAAAATGTAGTGTCATCAAGTCTTCATCTCGATATCGTGCGCGATCTAAAACAGATAAACTCTCTTTTAACCTCGATGATCTATCCAATTTTAGAAGCACAAGGATTACTTCAAAGTTCACGTCTACGCGATCCTGCTGAACCCAAAATGGCTAAACCTTAATTTAAAAATTACTTTAACAAAAATCTTAAATATCATTGATGCCGCACTAGAAAAGCTAATTTTGCCGATTGCTTTAGTCATGTCAGTTTAGTTTCTACCATATTTTCTTATATAAATAAAAAAAACCTACCCATAAATTTGCTTTTATACTTCCTAAATACCTTCAATGCATTCTCTTTTTACATTAAACCATCGCTAATTTCAGCACTTTTTACACCATGCGTGGCGTTATATGTACCTATTATTTTACAGATACTCTGCTACTTCATATTAGAAAAAACTAGCAAAATCAAAATGTTAATAACTACTCTAACAGGAATATATTCACGCACAGTAATGAAAATAGATCTTGACCTTTACAAAGCTTACCCTAGCTAGAACTGTTAGCTAGAATTAACAGTTATATTCAAGCAAAGGAGGGAATAATGGAAGATATAAACATCGGTTGGCTTGCAGCTATTATCATTGGTGGTCTTGCGGGTTGGGCTGCACAATATTTCATGAAGAGCAAAACAGGGATATTTTTAAACATCGTCTTGGGAATTATCGGAGCCGCATTAGCCAGCTTTCTTTTTGGAATTTTAGGTATTAATTTTGCTGGTTGGTTTGGCTATCTGATTTCGGGTTTTATTGGAGCCTGCCTTCTCGTATGGATAGGAAGAAAAATTCGACCATAAAACGTTTATTCTCTTTTTGGAGAAATCTCTTTAAAACTATTTAAGATTTTCAAACTATTTAAGATATTGGGATCTTTTTACTAACACTTTAAAAATCGCAACAATTGGTTGGAAAAGTAGCTGGCTACTCAATTATGTCACTGTTGTCATACCATTAAGCAAATTAACGAAAGATCCCAACAACCCAACAATTTGTCGTCAATGATTATTCTAATTATACCTCTATATTTATTTAAGGCAAAAAATAAATACCCCAAAAGTGATACCCTTCCTTTTATATCTTTTCTTTTGGAATCTTGCCACTTTTACATTTCTACATTATAATGGAAGACTTTATTTGTACTATCTAACACGGCAGGTAATATAATTTTAGGTATAAGACAACATGATATCTAATCTTCAGGATTCTATCTTACCGCCTCTAGATTGGCTGTCTGACCGGGATCCTCTAATACCAGATGACATTCGCGATTGGCTGATGGAAGTAGGATCCATGACACGTAGATTTGAAAACCATTGCACTGATTTACGTGTCGAACCACAACGTGAATGCTTTATAACACGTGATAAGCTAAAAGAAGAAGCTAAGCATCTTCCTGATAGCTCACGTTATTGGCTACGTGAGGTTATACTGTTAGGAGACAGCAAACCTTGGCTACTTGGGCGCACTGTTATCCCAGAAGAAACTCTATTTGATCACAATCAAGCACTAACAAACTTGGGAACTGTACCACTAGGGAACTACTTATTCAGTAGCGGAAAACTAACCCGTGACTACATTCATATCGGCAAAAAAGATGAGCTGTGGGCACGCCGCTCTCTCTTACGACTAGCAAATAAACCATTGTTACTAACTGAACTGTTTTTAGCAGCGTCACCACTATACACAAAAAATCTTATATAGATGAGATATAGTATAAGTTGCCATATTTATCTATCAGCAAAAAATTACTAATTCTCTTACTTTCAAACATTCGCCCACAATAACTTTTACTGAATAATTATACTCATGAATATTGCTCTATGGATGTCTGCACACCTGACCAATGCTGCTAATAACAAATACCTGCATATATCCATTGTGCTTGATAAGATCTGTTGCAATTCTCTACAAAAACAAACCTAAAATTAGAAAAATTCATTTACTTCATATAAAGTTATTTTAGCTATATTACGGTCTTACTCACACCATGTAATGTTTCAACCTTTGTTTGCGTCAGAACTTCATAAAAAGCTTTCTCAACATTCATCTCATAAATCTAATGAAAAAACTAGGCTCCACCATAAACACACGCCACCTCTTCATGCTATTCAATCATTTTGGATAAAACAAGCTGTATCTAATGATCACTCTCTGCGGACTTCCCTTCACCGCGATACAAAATATACAGTTTCTAACTATCGTGCCAACTAACGGAGCACAGAAAAACACAGATCCTATACTGCACCCCCCAAAGCAACTTTGAATGCTGTCTTACCATGCAAACTTATCATGCAAATATCATCTAATTTTGTTCAAAATTACAACAGACCCTGACTACCCCTTATACAGTTTACAATACATAACAAGAAATAATTAATATCCAAGTATCAAAAAATCTAAAAACAGGACTTTACCTCTACGTGGAATATACTATACTCCCACTTTTGATAAGAACATTGCAATACAATATACACAGCATCTGTTATGGCTGTGCCTTTTGTGTAACGTTGATCATTATACTTTTCAAATAACAAATTATAGGCGTACACTATGACTCAAACTATTCCATCTCTCCATCCTTGGAGTGTAAGCAGGCCTACAGCTCTCTTAATATTATCTGATGGGACTGTGATTGAAGGTAAAGGAGCTGGTGCTACGGGTATTGCTGAGGCAGAAGTATGTTTCAACACTGCTATGACAGGCTATGAAGAAATACTTACGGATCCATCATATAAAAAACAAATCATTAATTTTACTTTTCCTCATATTGGTAATGTAGGCGCAAATAATGAAGATATTGAAAACCTTGAGCCTCTGAATTATCATGGAGCAGTCGGTGCTATTTTCAAAGCAGACATTACACATCCATCCAATTACCGAGCAAATGAGAACTTTAATCAGTGGCTCAAAACACGCAAAATAATCGCACTTTGTGGCATCGATACACGGGCATTAACCGTTCTTATTCGCGAAAAAGGTGCACAAAATGCTATCATTGCCCATGATCCAAATGGAAATTTTGATATCCATGCTCTGAAAGAACGTGCGCAAAAATGGACTGGTCTCACCAATATTGATCTTGTAAAAGAAGTAACATCAAGACAATCAATGAAATGGAATGAGAAGCCATGGGTATGGAATGAAGGTTATGGTATAAACAGTGAGAGAAATTTTCATATTGTTGCCATTGATTATGGTATTAAGCGCAATATTTTACGCCTTATGGCTGCACATGGAGCGCACATAACCATAGTTTCAGCAAATACAACTGCAAAAGACATTTTAGCAATGAACCCTGATGGTGTTTTTCTTTCTAATGGACCAGGAGATCCAGAAGCCACAGTTGATTATACTGTTCCAACCATTCAAACTCTTATCGAATATAATATACCGATTTTCGGCATATGTTTCGGACACCAACTTCTAGCTCTTTCCGTTGGAGCAAAGACAATAAAAATGCATCAAGGACATCATGGTGCCAATCATCCTGTTAAAGATTTTACTACTGGAAAGGTAGAAATTGTATCCATGAATCATGGTTTTACTGTAGATACAGCATCCTTGCCAAAATATGTTGAAGAAACGCATATTTCTCTTTTTGATAACTCAAATTGTGGTATCAGGATCATTGGAAAGCCAGTTTTCTCCGTTCAATATCACCCTGAATCTTCTCCAGGACCACAAGATAGTCACTATTTATTTCAACGTTTTTTCAATCTCATTATGAATTATAAAAAAATATCTTAACCAAATAGCTCTCTGTATTTTGTCAAAGGATAAACTTTACCCGCTTTTGCATTACCTTGGCAAAATATTCTAATTACTGAGGATTTTAAGAGATTAGCGTACCCGTAAAGCAAAAATTATCATCGTAATTACAAGTATACAGAAACTTCCCAAAAAGGGAGCTCCAGGAAAATAAAACGCTGTACCTTCATGTGTAAATCGTTCAAAAAGAAGCATATAAAAAATTGGACCCAGTATTGAACTCAATGAGAGAATAGATGTCATCGCTCCTTGCAATTCTCCTTGTGCATTCTTTGGAACCTGTGCCGAAGCGATAGCGCGCATAGGCGCATGAATAAGATATTCAAACATTGTAAATGCAAAAACCGCATACACCATCCACCCTTGCGTGGCAAACGTATAACCCAGCATAGCAACCAACGCAAACATGAGGCCTACCATCGCGATATGCCAGTTACTCCACCTTTTGGAAAGATAAGGCAAAATGCAAATTACCACAATAATCTGCCCTATCCCGAAAACACTATAAGACAGCCCTATAGACAATGTATCCCAATCGTAGCGTTTTTTAGCAACGAATGCCCAAATACTTGGCCATACAGATTCTGAAAGCCAGTAAAGAAAAAAAGCCAACAACATCCATAAAACTTTTGGATATTGTCTAAGTTGCAAAATAGTGCCTATAGGATTTGCACGCTTAATATCAAAATATCGTCTGTTGTGCATAGGAAGAGTTTCTGGAAGCATAATCCATGCAAAAATAAAATTAATCAGTGAAAAAGCTGCCGCAAAATAAAATGGAACACGCGGACCAAATTGACCCAAAAATCCCCCAATGAACGAGCCAAAAATAAATCCCAATCCAAATGCAATTCCTAATAAACCAAAATTACGCGTGCGAGTTTTATCATCAGAAATATCAGCTAAACAAGCAGTACAGGTTGCAAAACTAGCACCACTTATCCCTGATAAAATACGCCCGATAAATAAAATAGAATAACTCCACGCTATAGCACATATGAAATTATCAATAGCAAAACTGATAATAGAGATAAGTAAAACAGGCCGGCGACCATAACGATCAGAAAGATTACCAATGATAGGCGCAAACAGAAATTGCATAACAGAATAAGCTACCAGTAATCTTCCTCCTTCTATAGAAGAATTACTAATATCTTTTCCTGTCAACTGAACTAAATACTCAGGCAAAACAGGACTGATGATTGCAATACCAATAACATCTAACAATAAAGTAACAAAAACCAAAACAAGCCCACGACGAATAAATTTTTGATCAAGCTTTTGGTCACTCATGGTGTGCACGCGGTATTCCCTATTACCATATCCTCTAAACTTACTTACTGTTAAGAACTGTTATATACCATAATTCATTTTCACTAAAACTATAGATTTAAAGTAAAAAATTTTAGAAAAAATCAAAAAAAACACGTAAACTTCTATCTTACAAAATGCATAGACTACAGATACTTGTGCGCAGAACTATAACCACTTTCAATAGATGCTTTTTGAGAAGTTAAAAAAACCAGATCCAGAATAAAACTCCCCCTCTTAGAATTTTACTTACACAAAAATGGTAGGCAAATCAGGCAGACGACTTATGGTTCTAACCACAAATCTAATACAGTGCTAAATTCTATACACAAAAACATGGATTTATGCAAACATGTAGATTTATTTTTTTAAAATGTTCATACGTCAAGAATCAATTTTTATAACCAATTGATAATGAATCAATATGGAATTACAAATCAAAGTTGCTATGATAACAAATTTCCTTATCTAATCTATATAAAATTAGGTGCATAACAGCAAAACTTTTTATAAACTAATGCATCAAGGAATATTTGTATTGCATACAATCTGGATAAGCCAAAACAACATTCTGATTATATCTATGGACGCTATGATTTGCTGTTGTGCCATCACCAGCCAAGCGATAATTTGATAAGCATAAATTAAAAACCACTTTCAGTAATTACAAGCCGATTCGTTATTAATGCAAAAATGGTGAATAAAATGCAAAAAATATTTTTATTAATTTTAATATCAGCTTTGATTACATGTTATGATTTTCAAAATTTTGCTGGTAATAAAAATATTCAAGAAAACAAAATGAAAACACAAGAACCCGTCAAAGCGGACTTAGATTCGTACACTGTAAATAAGCTCCATATTCTTCTTGAAAAACGTTCAAAGATTAATGACCATGAAATAGGACATATGATTGATATTTTATCTGAATCTTTTCTAGATACCCCCTACCGAGAAAATATGCTCCATGGCTCAAAAAATATACCAGAAAAACTGATAATTGATTTTAGAGGTTTAGACTGTTTCACTTATCTGGACTACGTTGAAGCATTACGGAAATCAAAATCGCAAACAGAATTCATAAATAATGTCATTCAAACTCGCTATGTTAATGGTTATATTAGCTTTTTGAATAGAAAGCATTTTTTTACTGACTGGGCTTATAGAAAATATAAACTCGCCAATGATATCACTGCCCAAATAAGCCCTAATGCAGTGAACATTGATAAATATCTCAATCAAAAAGCTAATGGTGAAAACTATCTCCCTGGACTCCCAGTTGTAAAACGCACAATAACTTACATTCCAAGTGAATTTATCAATGAAGAGGTTATAAGCCGTTTACAATCAGGTGATTTCATTGGTATTTATACCAAACTTGCAGGATTGGATGTAACCCACGTCGGTTTCTTTATCATGACAGATAATGGCCCGATGTTACGTAATGCTTCTTCACGAAAAGAAAATAAAAAAGTAGTAGATTCTCCTTTCATGGATTATGTGGAAAAAACACCAGGAATTATTGTTTTAAGAGCTATTAAATAACCCAATATTGAAACAAAAATATCTCCATGTATTTCTCCATGTATTATTGAATATATGTTTCCAATGAACAATTAAGTTAATAAAGATAAATATACGAATTCGTGTAATTACTATGGAGAAAATATTAAATTTAGTATTACAATTCATATTTTATTATTATTAATTTATGATAAAGAAAAATTATATATAAAACTTTCAGTATAAAAATATATTAATAGTGATAAATATTAATTTGTATAACCAGCTCTGTTTTATAATAAAATTTTATTTACTTATAAAGTACTTTATTATATTTAGCTATTTATAGTATTTTTTAATGACATAACCATTCTATTCGTTTTTATAATTTTATCAAAGAATTATTTTTCTCTTATTATTTATGTAAAATTGGTAAGAACAACAAAAATATTTATCAAAAAATTTATAAAAAAAGCATGGAAAAGAAATTTTATAGCTTACTTTCTTTGTATATTAACCTATAAAACGATTTTAGCCTTAAAATTTAAACGCTGCTTACCGCAATTATGCGCGGATGTTTGTCATAGGAAAAAAACATGCCAAAACGTACAGATATAAAATCTATTCTTATAATTGGAGCAGGACCCATTATTATTGGTCAGGCATGTGAATTTGACTATTCAGGCACACAAGCTTGTAAAGCTTTAAAAGAAGAAGGGTATCGAATTATTCTGGTTAATTCCAATCCTGCCACCATCATGACGGATCCAGATTTAGCTGATGCAACTTATATTGAACCTATCACCCCCGAAATAGTTGCCCAAATTATCGCTCGTGAACGTCCTGATGCCATTTTACCAACTATGGGAGGACAAACAGCACTCAATACCGCTTTATCACTAAAACGTATGGGAATTTTAGACAGATATAATGTTGAAATGATAGGCGCGAATGCCGATGCTATCGATAAAGCAGAAGACCGCGCCTTATTTCGCAAAGCTATGGCAAAGATCGGTTTGGAAACACCACGTTCTATATTAGCTAATGCAACTGAACTCAAAGAAAAAAATCGCCAATTATTTGCAAAAAAACGTGATGAACTTAAAAGTAGATTTTCCGGCGACGCACTTTACCAAGCTTTGGAAGAGCTTGAACATGATTGGCGTTGCGCAGAGGCTAACAGAAAACAACATTACATTGCACATGCTACCGCAAAAGCAGTTCAGGCTCTTGATATTGTTGGTCTCCCAGCCATTATCCGCCCTTCATTCACTCTTGGTGGCACAGGAGGTGGCATTGCTTACAACCGCTCTGAATTTTATGAAATTATTGAACGTGGTCTTGAAGCTTCACCCACAACAGAAGTTTTGATTGAAGAGAGTGTTCTGGGATGGAAAGAATATGAAATGGAGGTTATCCGCGATAAGAATGATAACTGCATCATCGTTTGCTCCATTGAAAATATTGATCCTATGGGCATCCATACCGGTGATTCCATGACTGTGGCTCCTGCCCTTACCTTAACCGATAAGGAATATCAACGGATGCGCAACGCATCGATTTCTGTCCTACGTGAAATTGGTGTAGAAACCGGTGGATCTAATGTACAATTTGCTGTTAATCCGGAAAATGGCCGCCTCATTGTTATTGAAATGAACCCACGTGTCTCTCGATCTTCAGCACTTGCTTCAAAAGCAACAGGATTTCCCATTGCCAAAGTAGCAGCTAAATTAGCAATTGGTTACACACTGGATGAGCTAAAAAATGATATTACGGGTGGAACAACACCAGCATCATTTGAACCCTCTATTGACTATGTTGTAACCAAGATTCCTCGTTTTGCTTTCGAAAAATTTCCTAATTCACCAGCTGTCTTAACAACTGCGATGAAATCTGTTGGAGAAGTAATGGCAATCGGTCGTACTTTTCAAGAATCTCTGCAAAAGGCGCTTCGTGGACTTGAAACTGGTCTTACCGGTTTTGATGAAATTGTTATTCCTGAACACGCTGAAGGCGATGAAAAAAATTCTATACGCTCTGCCATCGCAATACCAAGCCCTGATCGTCTACGCTACATAGCTCAAGCAATGCGGGCAGGATTACCCTTAAATGAAATTCATCAAATCAGTAAAATCGATCCATGGTTTTTAGAACAAATATCCTCAATTATTGAAGTGGAACAACGTATCCGCATTCATGGATTGCCTCAAGATGCAGAAAATTTTCGCATGTTAAAAGCAATGGGATTTTCGGATGCACGATTAGCCTCTCTTACTAAACAAAATCCAGATGATATTGCTGCTTTGCGAAAAGCGCTAAATGTCAAACACGTTTTCAAACGTATTGATACTTGTGCAGCTGAATTTTCTTCATCTACAGCATATATGTATTCAACGTATGAAGTACCGTTTACAAATATGAAATCCTCAGAAGCACAAATTTCTGAACGCAAAAAGATTGTCATTTTAGGTGGTGGACCAAATCGCATTGGACAAGGAATTGAATTTGACTATTGTTGCTGTCATGCTGCTTTTGCACTGCGCGACGCAGGATTTGAAGCCATAATGATTAATTGTAATCCTGAAACAGTTTCGACCGATTATGATACATCTGATCGTCTTTATTTTGAATCTTTAACAACTGAAGATGTTTTAGCTATTTTAGAAACAGAACAGAAAAAAGGTGAATTAGTTGGGGTTATTGTTCAGTTCGGCGGACAAACACCACTGAAACTAGCAAATGCACTAGAAAAAAATAAAATCCCCATCTTAGGTACTTCACCTGACGCGATCGATTTAGCAGAAGACAGGAATCGATTTCAAAAATTATTGTTTAAACTCAATTTAAATCAACCCAAAAATGGCATAGCCCATTCAATTGAGCAAGCACGCCTCGTCGCTCATGAACTTGGTTTCCCGTTGGTTGTGCGTCCTTCTTACGTTTTAGGAGGACGTGCTATGCAAATTATCCGTGATGAACGAAGCCTGCAAAATTATTTGCTTGAGATAGTGCCTGAATTGGTATCAGAAGAGATCAAAAATCGTTATCCTAACAATAAGACAGGTCAAGTTAATACATTACTTGGTAAAAATCCGCTTTTATTTGATACCTATCTAACAGAAGCGATTGAACTTGATGTTGACTGTCTGTGTGATGGAAAAGAAACATTGGTCGTTGGTATAATGGAACATATTGAAGAAGCAGGTATCCACTCAGGTGATTCAGCATGTTCTCTACCGGTACACACGCTTTCAAAAAAGTTGGTTATGGAATTAGAACGCCAGACCAAAATTTTAGCACAAGCACTGCATGTTCGTGGTCTTATGAATGTGCAATATGCAGTTAAAGATGATACGATTTATGTCCTTGAAGTTAATCCCCGTGCTTCACGTACCGTTCCATTCGTTGCAAAAACAATTGGTCTCCCTATTGCTAAAGTAGCTGCACGCATTATGGCAGGAGAAACTCTCCACAGCGCCCTTCAAGCTTATGGTGGAGTACCCTCGACAAAACAAAAAACGCATATCGCTGTCAAAGAAGCTGTCTTTCCTTTTGCTCGTTTTCCAGGTGTTGATACACTTCTTGGCCCAGAAATGCGTTCAACTGGTGAAGTAATGGGGCTTGATTATGAATTTGCACTTGCTTTTGCCAAAGCACAACTTGGAGCTGGTATTGAACTTCCACAAGAGGGAACTTTGTTTGTTTCTGTTAGAGATGAAGACAAAAAGCGCATTTTAGGCCCTGTCCAATGTTTAGCTGAGCTTGGCTTTTCTATTTTAGCAACAAATGGAACACAAAAATTTCTTTCTGAACATAAAATTAAGACAGAAAAAATCAATAAAGTGCTGGAAGGTCACCCTCATATTGAAGATGCTATTCATAACCGACAAATTCAATTAATTTTTAATACAACAAACACCGCCAGTGCTATCTCAGATTCTAAATCATTGCGCTATGCAGCGCTCATGCAAAAAGTTCCCTATTACACAACAATAGCCGGAGCCGAATCTGTCGTTAAAGCGATCAAAGCTCTGAAAAAAAATAACCTAGAAGTACGCCCGCTGCAAAGCTATTTTACCTAAGAGTTTTTTGATACTGTGAAGTATGCTGTTTTTGATATTTCCTATAAATATTTTGCTTTGTGTAAAAAATACCAATTAAGACTTGCTTTTTATCGCTAAAACCTTTATGTAGAGTATATCGGACTTTCGGTTAGTGACTTGCTTTCCTGTGCGTCTTGCACTTTTAATGAAACTTCTCCCACCTAATTTCGATCTAAATCCATATTGAATGCCTATGGCTTCAGTATACAATATTATATATTACTAAGGAGTTTCCTATGTCTACAGGAACAGTTAAGTGGTTTAATACAACAAAAGGTTTTGGCTTTATTCAACCTAGTGATGGAAGTGCGGATGTGTTTGTCCATATTTCTGCCGTTGAGCGTTCTGGCCTAAACAACCTTAATGAAGGTCAAAAGATTTCTTATGATGTTCTGCAAGATCGTCGCTCGGGGAAGTTTGCTGCTGGCAACCTCGCAACTCTTTAATTTTTAAGTTTGTCTATATTTCTCTAAAAATCCTTGCCTTTACGGGTGAGGGTTTTTTATTTCCTGTAAAGTATTCACTGCTTATTTTAAAGTACTTATTACAACAAATATTACTATTTTTTTTAATATTCTATAATCACTAAAAACTTAGTTTTTGTAAAAAATATTAAAAAATAGGGTATTGTCTATATTTGAAACAAATTTTCCTAAAAATTCTCTCACAATTTTTTATTGCGTAGAATATAATCTTTTATACAATATCTTTAAACTAACAGTTATTTGCTTATATGTATAAGGAATTGAAACTATGGCTTTTATCGCCGATAAACTTTCTCGTATCAAACCTTCTGCAACAATTACTGTTGCGCAAAAAGCGCGTAACTTGAAGGCATCAGGACATGATGTCATTTCTTTAAGCGCCGGAGAACCAGATTTTGATACACCAGATAATATAAAAAATGCTGCCATTGAAGCTATTCAACGCGGTGAAACAAAATACACTCCCGTATCTGGTATTCCTGAATTGCGCCAAGCAGTTGCTGCAAAATTTAAAAGAGAAAATAATCTGGTTTATAAGCCAGAGCAAATTATTGTTGGCACGGGAGGCAAACAGATTCTCTTTAATGCATTGATGGCAACTCTAAATAAAGGAGATGAGGTTATCATTCCATCCCCTTATTGGGTAAGTTATCCAGAAATTGTTACTCTCAATGATGGTATACCTATTTTTGTAGAAACTAAATCTGAATTTTCTTATAAACTTCAACCACAAGAGCTAGAATCATCGATAACTAACAAAACCAAATGGTTCATTTTTAACTCTCCTTCTAATCCATCGGGCGCTGCTTATACGCATGATGAATTAAAAAAGCTAACAGATGTTTTACTAAAATACCCTCATGTGTATATCCTTAGTGATGATATATATGAACACCTAACATACGAAGGTTTTACCTTTGTCACTCCAGCACAAATCGAACCAAAACTTTACAATCGTACACTTACAATGAATGGTGTTTCTAAAGCCTATGCTATGACTGGTTGGAGAATTGGTTATGCAGGAGGTCCACAAGATTTAATTCATGCCATGGATGTTATTCAAGGCCAACAAACATCTGGCACAAGTGCTATTTCACAATGGGCAGCCGTTGAAGCACTTAATGGCCCACAAGATTTTATCGTTAGAAATAGAAATATTTTTCAAGCACGACGAAATCTCGTTGTTTCCATGCTCAATCAAGCTCCTGGTATTAACTGTCCAACACCAGAAGGTGCCTTCTATGTTTACCCTTCTTGTGCGGAAATCATTGGAAAAAAGACCCCTGAAGGTAAAATTATTGCTAATGACGAGGATTTTGTAATATCGCTTTTGGAAGCAGAATCTGTTGCCGTAGTTCATGGATCTGCCTTTGGGCTTGGATCAACATTTCGTATTTCTTATGCAACCTCAGAAAAATTACTTGAAGAAGCTTGTTTACGTATCCAGCGCTTTTGTAATAATTTACTGTGAAATTCTAGGTATCCTCTACTTACGACAGTTTTATTGCCGAATGCCTATATTCTGATCATATTTTCAAAAAGTTAGCCATGATATAATTAACCAATTTTTATAAAAAATTGCATAATGCATAAGAAGAATAAAAGAAATCTTTCAGTATTTTCGTATGATAATGTAATACATTAGCAATTTCAAAAATCATACTAGTATAGAATTTTTGATTTGTGTTAATATCATGCAGGCTTTAACTAATCTTGGCTTTATAATTGAAATATAACTTTTATAAAATGTTAAATTTATCAATTAAATTAATAATACTAATGGAATCTGTACTGAGGGATATAAGCACCTCATTAAACGATTTCTAATATTCATCAAAACTGTATTTTTTTCTTATCATCTTCCAATATGTTTCTAGGAGAATATTTTTTAGAAGTAAAAAAAAGCCGGACAATAACGTCCGGCAAATTTGGAAAATCTGCAGAGATGAAATCAATCATACAGACCTCCACTAAGGGAACACTCAAGAAAATGCAATGGGAGGCAACATAATCAAGAGATGATATCTTATCTCATTTTGTCGAGATAGGTGCAATAAAAACTTATGCGAACCTGCTATGCAATAAAAGCATATCTTTAAAATAATACATCATTAAAAAGACCATGTACGAGCTTTTAGAAAAATATAATCTCGAAAAACATTCAGCTTTGCTAAATTTTTCAAAGAATCAGGATAGCAAAAAAAAGTATCAAATGAGGGAATATCAATCATATCAGGGAAAATACGTACAAGCTTCTCATCATTATCCACTATATAATCAGGAAGTACAGCAATACCAAGATCACGCATAATCGCATGCTTAATTGAAATGATATTATTGATTTGTAGTATCGAAGTACGCAAAGATCCATCACTTCTTCCAGCTTTTTCTAACCAATTTAATCCAGATAAATAAGGTGGAACAGGTTCGCCAAATGAAATAATGCGGTGTGTATCTAACTCGGATAATTTTTCTGGTCTACCATAATTTTCAATATAATTCTTTGAAGCATAAACATGCATATGAATTGTAAATAATTTTCTTTGTATTAGACCAGGCTGTTGGGGCTGACGTAAACGAACAGCACAATCTGCATGACGCATTGTTAGATCTAGTTCTTTATCATCAAGTAAAATCTGGACTCGCATATCAGGATAAAGGTTAAGGAATTCAGGCATACGCTCCACAAGCCATCCTGCTCCCACTCCAAAAGTCGATGTAACCCGCAAAAGCCCTGTCGGTTTTTCACAGCTTTCACTTAACTGCGAACGCGCATTTTCAAGGCTCATAAAAATACCGTTAGTTGTCCGATAAAGAATTTCACCTTGTTCTGTAAGAATCAAACCACGTGCATGTCGCTGAAACAAAGATACACCAACGTCCTGCTCTAAAGCTGAAACTTGTCGTGAAATTGCTGATTGGGATAAATGAAGCTTCTGAGCTGCATGCGTAAAAGAACCCGCCTCTGCTGCAGCATGAAAAACTCTTAACTTATCCCAATCCAGCGGTGACATCACAATTTTACCTATAACTTCTTTTACTTGCCCAGTCGGCATGTGATTTTAAGCATTTATATCTGTGTACTTAAAAACCGTTCTGCCTCCAGCGCCGCCATGCATCCTCTTCCAGCAGCTGTTATAGCTTGACGAAACGTATCATCCGAGACATCTCCTGCAGCAAAAACACCAGAAATGCTTGTTGCTGTTGAATCTGGCGCTGTCCATAAGTAACCACCTAATTTTTGCTTTAATTGACCCTCAAACAGAGAAACAGCAGGATCATGCCCGATAGCAATAAATACTCCATCTGCATCTAGCTTAACCTCTTGTCCGGTTTTAACATGTTTAAGCCGTACACCTGTTACAACAGCTCCCACTGCTCCCTGAGCTGGCAAACCAGTGATTTCCTCTACTGTGTGATCCCAAATAATACGTACATTACTGCAAGCAAGCAACCTATTTTGCAAAATTTTCTCTGCTCGCAAATAGTTTCGGCGATGAACCACACTTACACTTTTAGCCAAATGTGATAAATAAAGTGCTTCTTCAACAGCTGTATTCCCCCCTCCTACAACAATAACATCTTTATCACGATAAAAAAAACCATCACACGTAGCGCAAGCAGAAACACCACCACCCATAAACGTCTGCTCACTTTCTAAGCCAAGCCAGCGAGCTTGCGCTCCTGTTGCAATAATCAATGAATCACAACAATACTGTGTTCCTGAATCTCCATATAAGGTAAAAGGTCGCTTTGATAAATCAGCTCTTGTAATAAGATCATAGACAATTTTCACTCCCATATTCTCGGCTTGTTTTGCCATTTGCTCCATCAACCATGGGCCTTGAATTGGATCCGAAAAACCTGGATAATTTTCAACATCAGTTGTAATCATCAATTGCCCACCGTGCTGCAACCCAGTAACTAGAACAGGTTTTAGCATAGCTCTCGCCGCATAGATCGCCGCTGTGTAGCCAGCTGGCCCAGAACCGATAATAAGAGAGCGAATATGCGATTCTATCATATAATCCCTTTCATTTTGTGTTTTTTAACATTAATTATAATAGCGTGTCGCCTAAAAAAAATATTTTTCAATATCTCAGATTTATGGTGTATACGTACCTTTTTAAAATTTTGCTAGAATATTGATTACTGATTTATCGGATATATTTAGTATGAAAGTTAATCTTTATCCTATAAGCCGTAAAACATAGATTATAATGAAAAAAACCGTAACAAAAATAAATAAAGCATAGGGGATAGCCATTTTTCAATTTATTACCAATGTCTGTGCACGTTTTGCATTCATCATGGGAGCGGCAATGCTTTTGCCTGCTTTTGTAGATTTGTATGATGAAAGCCGTCATTGGGTAACTTTTATTTACTCTTCCATTGTAACTGTTATGTTGGCAACGCTAATTTTTTTAGCAACGAGGGGTGCTATTTGCCGTTTTTCTGCACGACTTGGCTTCATGCTTACAGTTTGCCTTTGGTTAACAGGAAGCGTAGTGGGTGCTTTACCTCTTTATCTTTCTCCTCTCCCTATTTCTTTAGCAGAAGCAATTTTTGAATCCGTTTCTGGGATTACCACTACAGGCTCCACAGTAATCACAAATCTTGATAATTTATCACAAAGTATTTTGTTATGGCGCTCTATCATATGCTGGATTGGAGGCATTGGCTTTATTGGTCTAGCCTTATTGCTTTTGCCTTCACTCCGTGTCGGAGGAGTACAGCTTTTTCATATGGAATCATCGGACAAATCTGAAAAAATATTGCCCCGCATCAACCAAATCGCTAATGGAATTATCATAGCTTACATTGGACTAACACTTGCCTGCATGCTTTCATATTTTGCTTCCGGCATGACTTTATTTGATGCTATAAACCACGCAATGAGCACTGTAGCAACAGCTGGATTCTCAACTCATGATTCCTCCTTTGAATACTTTTCTGATAAACCCGCCATCTTAATTGTTGCAACAATCTTCATGTTGCTCTCCGCTTTACCCTTTGTACTTTACGTTAAATTGGTGATTCCTGGTCATTCTAAGCGCTTCATTGATCCACAAGTAATTGTTTTTTTAAATATTGTTTTACTCTTAAGCTTTGCTTTAGCAGCATGGCTAAGATTTCATGATAATCGTGCCTTCCATTGGGTTTTTTTTGACGTAGTTTTTCACCTGACATCCATCATCAGCACCACCGGATATAGTGCTAAAGATTATCAGCTTTGGGGACCTTTTGCGCTTGGTATTTTTTTTATTATTTCTTTTGCAGGCGGATGTGCTGGTTCTACCTCTGGCGGCATAAAAATTAATCGCTTGATTATCCTTTGGCGTATTGCTCAAATTAATATGGCAAAGCTTCTTTCTCCTAACGTCATTGTAAAGGCTCGCTATGATCATTCACATATATCCAGCGATGTTGCTCAAGCAGTTTTGTTTTTTATATGCCTTTACATGTTCTGTCTTATTGTCGGTACCGCACTTTTACTCACAACTGGTCTTGATTTTACTTCTTCTTTTACAGGCGTCTTAACAGCTCTTTCAAACATTGGCCCAGGTTTTGGAGATATCATTGGTCCTGCTGGTAATTTCTCTACGATTAATGACAATGCTTTATGGATTTTGAGTTTTCTGATGCTAGCTGGTCGTCTTGAAATTATAACCATATTCGTACTTTTTATTCCTGCCTTCTGGTCCGAATAATTTCAATATAATATCGTGATTCCAAATACAAAACGAGTCACCTATAAAGCTTCTCCAAAAGCCTAAAAGATAATCAAATATAAGAGCTTATAAATTTTGTGGCAACCAAACTCAGAAAGTAAACACACAAACACTAGATGCCTGCTTTATTAGGATTAGCTGAATAAGTGTAACTATAAATATTGCTCCTGATATATATTTTTTAATGAGGAGCAATAACCTCGGTCTCTATTTAAAGATACACGCATAAAAACCTAGATGTATTGAACTTTAATAATCTCATAATTATGCGCACCGCCTGGAGCATTTACTTCAATCACATCCCCCTCTTCCTTACCAATAAGTGCTCGCGCAATAGGTGAAGAAATAGAAATTTTACCAGTCTTCACGTCAGCTTCTTGATCACCAACAATCTGATAAACCTTTTTTTCTTCAGTGTCTTCATCTAAAAGCTTTATAGTCGCTCCAAATTTAATTTTTGAACCTGAAAGACGTGAAACATTAATAACTTCTGCACGCGCAATATAATCTTCAAGCTCATTGATACGTCCCTCATTATGGCTTTGCGCCTCTTTAGCAGCGTGATATTCAGCATTTTCTGATAAATCACCATGAGCACGCGCCTCAGAAATTGCTTCAATAATTCTTGGACGCTCCTGCTGCTGACGCCAACGTAACTCTTCTTTAAGACTTTCAAAACCAGCTGTAGTCATCGGAACTTTTTCCATAATCCGTCCCTTTCTGTTACATGGAAGGTTTAATAAAAAACAAAAAAAGGCTTCCAAAATTACTTTTGGAATCCGAAAATCACAATGTCATCTGATTATATAGTACAGTATCCTTGTTTTCCATATAAAAATAAATAAAGGATACAAAAACATTTAAACAAGCATGCTTAGGCCACCATCTATATTAATGTTTTAAAATCTTACTTCCATTCTTATAATCAGCAACATATGAAAGAAACAATTGCGTTTTTTTCTGCTTTATCATAGCCTATAAGAGGGAATTTTTTATAGGCTATGATAAAAGGATAAAAAACTCTTTGGAGAAAAAATGAAGAGATTGATGATTTTTTTTATGTTTAGTTTTCTCTTTCTAACAAAAACAATAGCTGGGGGAGCAAGCGCCTTTGTCACAAAAAATCTTAATTTTAGGACAGGACCAAGCACTCAGTACATGCTTCGCGGTTTAATCCCTGCAGGTCAACCAGTATTTGTTCAAACCTGTAGAGGCAATTGGTGTCAAATCGTATACAATGACCAAATAGGCTGGGTATCATCCCGTTATCTATCATTTAAAAATGGAAATGATCTTTATCGTACATACATTATGTTTTCCACCACGGATTATAGCAATTACTATTTTTATCCGTAAAAGCTACAGCAAACATTATGATAACATGCTTTATTAGAAATCATAATCACACAAGCGAAGTGATAACCAAAGATGTCATCACTCCCAGAAAAATCTTCGAAAAGCTCATATCCTATAATAATATAAAAAATAGACTGATGCAGAACTACTAAAAAACGCTTTTCTATTGTCTTCCTCAAATCTTCAAACTTGATGTTTCCTACGAAACCGTGAATACTTTCATAGAAAAGGGCGCAATAATGGAAAACAATATCACAGCAACAGTTAAAACTCTTTCTGCACTCATTGATTCAGGTAATCCCCTATTTAAAAATGGAGAATTATGGACACCTCATCGTCCTTCTTATCCTAAAAAATCTGAAGGTGGTATTCCATTTCAACTAAAAACACCCTTTGAGCCTGCGGGAGACCAACCTAAAGCAATACAAATTCTAGTTGATGGAATTGCAAAAAATGAACCTACACAAGTGCTTTTAGGTGTTACTGGCTCAGGAAAAACTTATACAATGGCCAAAGTTATTGAGAAAACGCAGCGCCCAGCCCTCATTTTAGCACCCAATAAAACTCTAGCTGCACAACTTTATGGAGAATTTAAAAAATTTTTCCCCTATAATGCTGTTGAATATTTTGTTTCTTATTATGACTATTATCAACCAGAAGCCTACGTTGCACGCTCTGACACTTATATTGAAAAAGAATCCTCGATCAATGAACAAATCGACCGTATGCGCCATGCTGCAACAAGAGCTGTCCTTGAGCGTGACGATGTTATTATTGTTGCATCTGTGTCCTGTATTTATGGAATTGGTTCCGTAGAATCTTATACTGCTATGACATTCCAAATACGAAAAGGTGATAATCTCAATCAACAACAATTGCTGTATGATTTAGTTGCTCAACACTATCGTCGACAGGACGTGAACTTCATTCGTGGTTCTTTTCGTGTACGAGGTGATACAATAGAAATTTTTCCTTCCCATCTTTCAGATCGCGCTTGGCGCATTTCGTTATTTGGTGATGAAGTAGAAGCGATTACCGAATTTGATCCTCTAACAGGACAAAAAACAGATGACCTTCAATCTATAAAAATTTATGCTAATTCACATTATGTGACACCACGACCAACATTAAATCAAGCAATAAAATCCATCAAAATGGAATTAGCTCAACGCCTTAATGAATTAAACACATCTGGACGTCTTTTAGAAGCACAACGCTTAGAACAGCGCACAACTTTTGATTTAGAAATGTTGGAAACTACTGGCACTTGCTCTGGAATTGAAAACTATTCACGCTATCTCACAGGGCGAAAACCAGGTGAACCACCACCAACCTTATTTGAATATATTCCGAATAATGCTATTGTTTTTATTGATGAAAGTCACGTAACCATTCCCCAAATTCATGGCATGTACCGAGGTGACTTTCGGCGAAAAGCTACTTTAGCGGAATATGGATTTCGTTTACCTTCCTGTATGGATAACCGTCCTTTACGCTTTGAAGAATGGGATGCCATGCGTCCACAGACTATCGCTGTCTCTGCAACTCCAGGACGCTGGGAAATAGAACAATCACAAGGCATTTTTGCTGAACAAATTATCCGCCCAACAGGACTGATTGATCCACCAACAGAAATTCGTCCTGCGAATACTCAAGTCGATGATGTTGTAAATGAAATTCATAAAATAATTAAAAAAGGCTATCGCACATTGGTCACTGTCCTAACTAAGCGTATGGCTGAGGATTTAACTGAATATATACATGAACAAGGTATTCGCGTACGCTATATGCATTCTGACATTGATACTTTAGAACGTATTGAAATTCTTCGTGATCTGCGGCTTGGAACCTTTGATGTTTTGGTTGGCATTAATCTGCTTAGAGAAGGACTAGATATCCCAGAATGCGGTTTTGTCGCTATTTTAGATGCTGACAAAGAAGGTTTTTTGCGCGCAGAAACATCCCTTATACAAACGATCGGACGAGCTGCACGCAATGCAGATAGCCAAGTTATTCTTTACGCAGATAAGATAACTGGTTCTATAGAACGAGCTTTACAAGAAACACAAAGGCGTCGACACAAACAAATAGCATACAATAAAAAACATAATATCACACCCACCAGTATCAAAAAAAATGTCAGCGACATTCTTCATTCAGAAAACAAAAATGATCATGCTCATCTGAATATTCCTGATTTTATCAGGAAAAATGACATGGTTGGTAGCAATTTAGCGATCCATATTCAACATCTTACAAAGTTAATGCACGAGGCAGCAACTGATCTAAATTTTGAAGAAGCAGCACGACTTCGTGATGAAATTAAGCAGCTGCAAAAAATAGAATTGACAATTTCTGATGATCTTTTAACGCACAATAACGAACCATGAATATATAATGGCATACAATAATAATATCTTTATTCGCATCTCTGTTATTCAAATCATAGATTTTATCAAATTAGATTACGCCAAAATTATTGTTTGCAAAAGTCGCTGTTTAATGTAGAATTCACTATTGCTGTTAAAAAGTAGAAACCATAGACTTGGTGTTATTAATCGGTTTAGGATCATAGTCTGTTGTTGGAGATGTTTTTTGAATCATTTTTCTTTAACTTATTCGCATTTTGTCCTCAACCAAATAGCTTCTTTATTTGTTGTATTAGAATAAACTTGAAAATCGTTCAGGCTGTGTTCAGCTTGACGTGTTTATAATGCGAATAATGAAAACATTGTATAAGGAGTATTGCTATGATGAAATTAACGAAATTAGCAGTATTATCAGCAGTATCAACTGCAATAATCTCGGTACCATTAACCGAAGTTTTGGCAAATTCAACAGTAATTTATAATGAATATACTAAAGAAACTGTTAGAACCATCCCTTCTGTTCGTCATCCTAGCCATTCTTCTGGCCCCTATAATGTCGAATCTATTCTTCGCCAACATCATCCTTTTGGTGGATATGATGTTAAATCTATTCTTAGTCAGCATCACCCTTTTCACTCAAATAATCAACCTTCCCACCAGCATGTCGATCATACAAGGCGAGTACAAAATAATCAGCGCGTTGAATATGAAAAATATCGTCGTGTAGAACGTACAACACGCAACCATGCTTATCAATCTCAAACACCTAATAATGCAGGTGATGCTGTAGCTGCAGGTGTCCTTGGACTAGCTGCAGGTGCAATTCTTGGTCATATCCTCAAACAACCTGCACAACCTCAAGTTATCTACCAAAATTCACCAAAAAGTCAGGTAGTTTACCAAACACAGCAGGTGGCAGAGCACCATCAGATTCAACAGCCATGGACAGCTGGTTGGTTTGAATATTGTAAAAAAAGATACCGTTCATTTAATTATAAAACAGGTACTTTTCGTGGTTATGATGGCTTAGATCACTTCTGCTATGCCCCACTAAAACAATAATTTGAATACACTCAAAAGATCCGCTTTAAAGCGGATTTTTTTATATCAATTCCTCAAATTTCTTGAAGAAAAGGATTCCTTTGACGTTCATAGCCTATTCGGCTTCCTAAACCATGACCACAAATAAAATTGACGTCATCACCTAAAGGCAAAACTTTCTCCTTAATGGATTTCATCAATTCTTCATGAGAACAGAATGGAAAGTCTGTACGTCCGATGGAACCACGAAACAACACATCACCCAATAAAGCAAAACGTTCTCTTATATTGAAATAAATGACGTGGCCAGGAGAATGTCCCGGTGTATGAAAAACATTAAAAACATGTCCTGCGAAATGAACGACACTGCCATCTTCCAACCATTGGTCAGGAATACAAATGCGCGCATCCATCATACCATAATTTTTTGCACTTTCACCCATAGCATCCATTACAGGCTTATCATCACGATGCGAACCTATAATTTTTACGTTAAGCGCTTCCTTAGCTTGCATCGCTGCTCCTACATGATCAATATGACCGTGCGTTATCCAAATAGCCTCAACAATAACGCCTATCTTTTTAATCACTTCTTGGATTTTATGCCAATCGCCACCGGGATCAACTAAAACACCTATTTTACACTCATCATCAAAAAGCAGAGTACAGTTTTGTCGAAAAGGCGTAACTTGAATAATATGCGTGCTGAGATTACCCATGATATTCCTTTAAAATCTAAATATTTTCATCATCTCATTCAGTGATCACTTCCGATTGTAGAGTAAAACACCCCCTGTCATCAGCTTTATATAAGCTATACAAACTTGATTTTTTGAAACTAAATTTTGTTAAAGTACCGAAAAATTACTCATAACATTCAAGTTTTGTATAAATAATATGACTTACTTTATTGTTATTTATAACAATATTCATTGTATTAGTTTTTTATTCCAATCTTTTACTAAAAATGAATCTTGCATCCAAATTTCTACAAACTTTAATAAAGAAATACAATACTTGTGAAATAAAAGTACTAAAGAACAGTTTTTTAGAATTTTATTTCCCCAAACGATAATGCGTAACATGGAGATAATATAGTTATATAATACCCCATTAAGGGGATTACGTACTATTATTGATATCCTCTTATAAAAATATTTCATCCATTGATTAAGAAACAAGATTGTAAAGCAGGTTTACCAAATAATTTTAAGCGTTTCCTACAGTTTCAAACAAAGCGTACTGCAGTGCTTTGCAAGCACTTTCACCAGACCATGCAACCATCTGAAACGCGGTATAATGACTTTCACAGATTTTTAGCGCATGTATCAACAATGTTTCAACCTGTAAATGAGACGGATGAACCCCGCCAACCAAAAGAAGCCCTTGCCGATAAATTACTGAACTGTCTCCGTGCCAATAATCAAAATGCCCCAGTAATAATTTTTCATTAATTGCTAGCAATAAGCGATGCATTTCCGCTGTGCGAGTATTTTCAATAAAAAGATCAAATGCACAAGATAAATGAAGAGCTTCCTGCTCTTCCATCCATGAAAAAGCGAGCCGATAATTTGCTTGTTTCCCCTCCACACAAACATTAATCTCATCTTCCACATTCCGCTCAAAAGACCAATCGTATTTGCAGGCAATCTGCTCGATAAAATCAACAGGATGCTCTTCTCTTTCTGTGGCGCAAAATGCAAGCCTCATCATTAACCCTCAATCATATGAAAAACATTATCAACAGAATGGGAAATGCCCAAACCACAACAATATTTTGCTGAAATAAAAACCTTTACATGAAACAAACACATACTAAAAATACCGACAACACACGACAAAGTATCTGGAAACAAATAAAGCTCCCTACGATAATAAGTCCGATAATCATAAAACGAATCACTAAGACTTTTCAGTGTATTGATACAATTTCATAGCGCCAGCCCCCTGATTCAAAAAAAGTAGTTTTTTATAAAAAAAAAACAAAAACGACACAGACGATTCACTCTAACAGACTCATGATTAAGCATTTTTTAAGTTCACTCATCGTATTTGAAAAATTGGGGATATTTTTTTAAAATTATAATTTTTTATAGAAAGCATTCTATTTTTTTCGTGTTGACGCTTTTTCCAAATCATCAAGACGTTTTTTCAAATCAGCATTGTCAGCATGTAATTTTAGCACCATCTCTTTAAATGCTTCAAATTCTTCGCGTGAAACGAGATCAAGTTTATTTGCCATTTTTTCAGCCTGCAAACGAAATGCCGTTCCAGCTTCCCGTCGTATACCCTGTGCGACATCAGCTGCATCTGTTGCTAATTTTGCTAATTCATCAAGAATACGGTTTGATCCATTACGCATATTATTTTTCCTTAATTTTAATTATTTACGCACATACTATAGCGTGTTTTTATAACATTTAGATACTGTAGTTGTTCCCTTTACTGTATAAACTTTATGTTATTATACAAAATTCACCAAGCCTTCTTGTATTCCTTTTTCACTATAAATTTTAACAATTATAAATAAAAAACCTACCATTCTACTGACTTGACCGTTATGTATTCATCTGGCATTTCTAACCATCATGTAACTTATAAATGTAAAGCGCTTATTCATGAATGATCTTTTTTGTCCAACGATTGCTTTTCCTACTTTTCTTGATCCCGTAATTATACGTTTAGGCTCCATAGCTCTACATTGGTATGGACTTGGTTATGTTGTGGGCATTCTTTTTGCGTGGTGGTATGCAAGAAAATTATTAAAAAAACAATCACTATGGTACGCAAATCATCCCCCTATGGATGAGCAAAAAATAGGAGATTTTGTTGTCTTAGCCACTATAAGCATCGTTGTTGGTGGTCGCTTAGGACAAGTTCTTGTGTGGGATCCTAATTATTACTTTCACCATCCAAGTGCTATCATCGCAGTATGGGATGGAGGTATGTCTTTTCATGGCGGACTCATTGGTATAATTACCGCAATGGTCTGGTTTGCTCGTACCAACAATATAAACATACGCGCAATGTTTGATATAATTGCTGCAGGTGCTCCTATTGGCATCGGTATTGTACGAGTATGCAACTTTATTAACCAAGAATTATGGGGAAAGATTACTACTGTACCTTGGTCTGTTTGCTTTCCTAAAGATCCCCAATATCTACCGCGCCATCCAAGCCAACTTTATGAAGCACTCATGGAAGGGTTTGTGCTCTTTATCATCTTATGCATTATTATTTTTGCTTTCAAAGCACTAAAACGTCCTGGCACTGTAGCAGGAACGTTTGTTATAAGCTACGCAATAGCAAGGAGCATTTTAGAAATTTATCGTGCTCCCCAAGAAGACCCAGAATGGTTTTCTACCCTTTTCCATTCCATTGGATTTACCTATGGTATGGCCTTATGTCTTCCTATGTTTCTTTTGGGTATTTATCTACTTCTCCAAGCTTTTAGATACAAATCTATAAAATAATGGCCACTCTAAAAGAAAAAATTAAAGGAATTATTTCCCTCAAGGGGTCAATTACTGTCAGTGAATATATGACATTAGCGCTCACAGATCCCCAATTTGGCTATTATCAAACACGTATCCCATTTGGGCGCACTGGCGATTTTATAACTGCACCCGAAATAAGCCAATTATTTGGCGAAATGATTGGCATCTGGATCCTTGCCAGCTGGAAAGCTCAGAATTGTCCTTGCCCTTTCATTTTAGCTGAAATAGGTCCAGGATGTGGAACACTTATGGATGATGTTTTGCGTACTATGCAAAAGTTATGTACCACAGCATTTAATGCTGCTGAGATTTTTCTAATTGAGATAAGCAAATGCCTTGCAAAAGAACAACAAAATCGTCTCTCACCTTATCAAAAAAAAATCCATAACATTGAAAATCTTAATCAAATTCCCTCAGGACCTCTTTTCCTGATTGCTAACGAGCTCTTCGATGCACTCCCCATAAACCAGTATATAAAAATCAATGGAGAATGGAGAGAACGCCGTATTACAGTTAATAAAGATGGAAATTTCACGTTTATTACTGGCTCTCGTAAACTTCCTTCTTCTTGCTTACAATTTTCCCATTCTGAAATACCTGATGGAACAATTTTTGAACATGCACCCTCACGGTACTGCTTGATGCAACAAATTATCAATCGTTTAATACAAATGAAAGGTTCTGCTTTGCTCATTGATTATGGCGCCTCCGATCTTGCATTTGGCGATACACTACAGGCAGTCTCAAAACATAAATTTCGTGATATCTTTGACGCTCCAGGTGAACATGATTTAACATCACATGTCGATTTTTCTTTTTTAAAAACGATAGCTTTAAAACAAGGTTGTTTTGCTGAAATTATGGAACAAGGAGAGTTTCTTTTAAAAATGGGTCTTTTAGAACGTGCAAGAAAGCTTGGAGCAGACAAAACCACCGAACTGCAAAACAAAATCTGCAAAGATGTTCAACGATTGGTTAATCCAGATCAAATGGGAAAATTGTTTAAAGTTTTGCATGTAAGCGATAAAAATATACAAATTCCTCCTAGATGTTAGTTGTAGGCACTAATGCGTATTGAAAAATTTTAATATCTTACACACCATTTTTATTTTGAATAATCATATAAGGAGGTTTTATGCAACATGTCCTTGATCCCATTCTTGCAAAAGAACTTTCTTCATTACATACGCATGGAATAAAACATGGATTTTTTACACGCCAAGGTGGCATTTCAAAAAATCTTTATCATAGCCTTAATCTAGGCTATAATTCTAAAGATTTCCCTGAAAATATTGCAAAAAATCACACTTTGGTTGCTGATTATTTTGGAGTTAAACCACAAAATTTGGTTGTTGTTAATCAGATTCACTCCTGTGAAGTAGTAACTGTTGATCAAGCTTTTGTTGGTGAATGTCCTAAAGCTGATTCTCTTGTTACAACCACAAAAAATCTGGCAATTGGTATTCTTACGGCAGACTGCGGACCAGTACTATTGTCTGATCCAAAAGCAGGCGTCATCGCTGCGGCACATGCAGGATGGAGAGGAAGTTTAAATGGAATTTTAGAAAAAACAATTTCTGTTATGGAAAAAAAAGGTGCTAAACGAAAATCAATAACAGCAGTCCTTGGACCTTGCATTGGTCCTTGCCACTACGAAGTAACAGACGAGTTTTATAGCCGGTTTATCGATTGTAACAGCAAATTCAAAAAATATTTTTTAAAAACAAATCAAATAAATATCTTTAATTTTGATCTATGGTCATTTATTATGAACCAACTAAAAGAAGCAGGGGTTAATGCTTCCTGTCTGAGAGTTTGTACTTACCAAGACGGACAGCGCTTTTTTTCCTACCGCCGTGCGATACATTGCAATGAGCCTGATTGCGGACGACAAATTTCTGTTATTATGATAAAATAGCAAAATATTAGCCAGTTCTCTGCCTTATTAGAAAGAAAAAATTCCAGAATAAAATTCTTTCGCCTAGTTTACAAATTTGTATCAAATCTGCCATTCATACACCCTACAGCAATAGAATATCATTATTTGTTGTAAACACCTGAAAAACACCAAAACAGATGAAGAATATAACGCTCATCAAAATATTCAAAAACACACCCAACGCTTGCTGAACTAAAAAACATCGAGAAATTACTAAAATATAATTTAAAATTATAAAAAAATGAAAGCTCGTTCCATTATTGGTAATAATATTCCTAATAGATTCACAATAAACACCAGTTGATATAACAAAATAAAATTTTCAATTAATTCTACTATTTAATGATAAAAGTTTTAAAAAGAAAATATGTATCTCTTTAACTATGATGAATAAAATTGTAAGATTTTTGCAATTGTTGTCTTGCAATGCGATAATAAAAAGTTAAAAAGCATATCACACTCTACCATGATTACTCTGAGGTTCTACCATGAAACTTTTCTGCGGCAATTCTAATCCACGCCTTGCTGAAGATGTTACGAATTATTTGAATATTCCCTTGGGAAAAGCAACCGTTAAGCGTTTTGCTGATCAGGAAATTTTCGTAGAATTACACGAAAATGTACGTGGAGAAGATGTGTTTATTTTACAATCCTCATCCTACCCTGCGAACGATCATTTAATGGAATTACTCATTATGATTGATGCCCTACGTCGTTCTTCAGCACGTCGTATCACAGCTGTTATACCCTATTTTGGTTATGCTCGCCAAGATCGTAAGCTCGAACCGCGTACTCCTATTTCCGCAAAACTTGTTGCAAATCTCATCACTAAAGCAGGAGCTAATCGCGTTTTAACATTGGATCTTCATGCAGGACAAATTCAAGGTTTTTTTGATATTCCAGCAGATAATCTCTACGCTGTTCCAACCATTTCTCGTGATGTAAAAATACATTATTCTCTTGAAAATGTCATTGTTGTTTCACCTGATGTTGGTGGTGTAGTACGTGCACGCTCCTTAGCTAAACGCTTAAATAGCTTGTTGGCTATTGTTGATAAGCGTCGTGAACGCCCTGGCGAGTCAGAAGTGATGAATATTATTGGAGATGTATCAGGAAAAGATTGTCTCTTGCTTGATGATATTGTTGATTCAGGTGGAACTTTATGCAATGCGGCAAGCGCTTTGCTCAAACACGGTGCAAACAGTGTCACAGCTTATATCACTCATGGCGTTCTTTCTGGAAACGCTATTGAACGCATTACCAATTCAGAAATGAAAGAACTGGTCATTACTGATTCAATTATGCCAACAGCAGCAATTGAGAATGCACATAATATCCGTGTCTTACCAATAGCTGATTTAATCGGAGAAGCAATTGCAAGAACAGCAGCAGAACAATCTGTCTCAAGCCTGTTCAGTTAAGTAGATACCCTGATAAACCTCTTAGCGCCACCTCTAAACCATCACTTCCTTACATAAGAGCATGCATTGTCAATGGTTTTTCTGTTTCAATGAATGTTACGTTATACAAAACACTATACGGTTACATCCTACCTATATTAATCTCCATCTCCGTGACGGAGCAAACATTTGATTTTAAATATATCAATACTACTTGCTGCTTATTTTGCATCATATTTGCAACATTTTTTCTTTTCCAATATTAGAAATTTCTGTTTTTTTCTACAACTCTTGCATCTGTGAATAGTTTGAATTATAGAAAAAAATCTGCGTAGACACCCTTGGAGGCAGCGCAGAATGAAGCAAACGCTCCCTACAGCGTGTATCTTCATGTTCATGCAAAAACTATTGTTAGTTTTTGGTGGATCTCCAATCATGTAAAAGGACTTAATTATGAGCAAGAGCTACACTCTTAAGGCTGAAAAACGCGAGCGGGTTGGTAAGGGGTCCTCCCGTGAACTTCGCCGTCATGGCCTCATTCCAGCCGTCATTTATGGTGACAAACAGCCTCCTTTGGCCATTGCAGTTTCCTACAAAGAAATCTTCTATAAAATTCACGCAGGTGGCTTCCGTACCACCGTTGCGACTATTGAAGTTGGTAAGCAGAAAATTTTAGTTCTGCCAAAGGATTACCAACTTGATCCAGTCCGCGATTTTCCTATGCATGTAGATTTTTTACGTATTTCAGCGAAATCTGTTGTAAATGTGAACATCCCAGTTCATTTCCTTAATGAAGACACAGCTCCTGGTATCAAACGGGGAGGTGTTTTAAATATCGTTCGCCATGAGATAGAATGTAACGCACCAGCGAATGCTATCCCTGAAGCAATTGAGATTGATCTCTCTGGTTACTCCATTGGTGATTCTATTCATATTTCAGCAGTGCAATTACCAGAAGGAGTTACTCCAGTTATTCAAGATCGGGACTTTACCATTGCAACCATCGCAGCTCCTGCTGGCATGAATACTGGTGATAATACATCAGAACAAGAAAATAATGTGAATAGCACAAAAACTTAATAAACTTTAGCAGGCGGGAATATTTTTCCGCCTTTACTCGACATTTTTTAAGTTCTACGCTTCACTGAAGGTACATATGTGGATTATTGCTGGTCTTGGCAATCCTTATTTACACCATAAAAATAACCGCCATAATATCGGTTTTATGGCTATTGATGCTATTTATCAATCCTTATCTTTTTCTCCTTGGTCGACAAAGTTTCAAGCCAACATTTCTAATGGAATCATAAACGGTGAAAAAACTTTTCTTATAAAGCCTGAAACTTTCATGAATTTATCTGGCCAAGCCATTAGTGAAATTTTGCGATTTTATAAATTAGAATCAAGGAATTTGATTGTCATCTGCGATGAATTAAATTTACCACCTGGGAAAGTTCGGGTAAAAACAGGCGGTGGTAGTAATGGACATAATGGTATCAAATCTATTGACGCCCATTGCGGTACTGACTATTGTCGTGTACGCTTGGGTATTGGACATCCTGGTTCTAAAGAACTTGTTCATCAACATGTGTTAGGGAATTTTACAAAATCAGACCAAGAATGGTTACCCTGTTTATTAAATACAATAGCAAAAAATATTGCTCTCCTAATAAAAAGAGATGCTAATCTTTTCATGAATGAGATCTCACGAGAAATGAAAAGCAAAAATACACTGTAGTGGATCATCTCTTAACCACAGAAAAGAAACCTCAACTCTTATTACAATTTTTATGCATAATATTTTTTATAGCGAACTGAAAATCACGCAATGATAAACCAAAATTTACAAGATAAAGCTGTACTAACTTGCTCCACTTGGAACTAAAACAGTTTATTTTGAGTGACTGTTGATTGTGGTTGATCATGAACATTGAATGATTGATTGAAAACATTGGATATACTCTCACTATTTTGCAACACGACTACGCGCGATCCAACGGGAACACGATCATAAAGATCAATGATATCGTGATTAAGTAAACGTATACATCCACTTGAAATAGCACGGCCAATCGACCACGCTTCATGAGAGCCGTGAATACGGAAAAGCGTATCCTTTCCATTTTTAAACAGGTAGAGTGCCCGTGCTCCTAATGGATTATCAGGCCCTGGAGGCATTCCTCGCCCTAAATGACCATAACGTTCTGGTTCTCGAGTCATCATCGCTGCAGTAGGAGCCCAATTTGGCCATTGACGTTTTTTCTGAACGATCCCCATTCCTTCAAATGCTAATCCCTCTTTACCAACACCGATACCATAACGCAAAGCCGTACCATTTTCACCAATGAGGTAAAGAAAACATTCCTTAGTATCTATAATCAATGTACCTGGTGGATAAGATGTATAATAAACAACCTTCTGTCGCCAAAATTTTGGATCAATTGTAGAAAGATCGACAGCAGGCAATACATAAGGTTCATTTGTTACAGCTCCATACCAAGCTTGTATTTCTTCTGGAATATACTGAACTTGCTGAGAAGAAACAAGCGCAATATCTGACTGCTGCATACCACATCCAACCAAACTCAGAAGTACAGAAATTAAAAAGACACTACGAGACAACACGCTTTATATTTTCTCCGATTAATTCATGATAAATGACCTGAATACTACAAAAAACTTAGCACATTATTAATGTTAATTTAGATTATTTCATAGTTTCAATAGAGAATGTTTAGAATATGGTGATACAAAGTTATTATATTTCTTGAGTATAGTTTTTTCGCTTCATAGTAAGTAAGAGACTATAATGCTTATTAAAATATGCTATAGAAATTGCCAAAGAATCTATATCTTAACTATAATAACTAACAGAGAAGAAGATTTATGGGCTTTAAATGCGGTATTGTTGGACTACCTAATGTCGGGAAATCAACACTTTTTAATGCGTTAACGAAAACAGCTACAGCACAAGCTGCCAATTATCCCTTTTGCACGATCGAGCCCAATACTGGTGAAGTCGCTATTCCAGATTTGCGGATGGAAAAGATTGCATCTATTGCTGGTTCAAAGGAAATTATTCCCACGCGCATCAGTTTTGTTGATATTGCTGGTCTTGTACGTGGTGCTTCAAAGGGGGAAGGTTTAGGCAATAAATTCTTAGCTAATATTCGCGAAGCCGACGCCATTATTCATGTTTTACGCTGTTTTCAAGATGAAAACATCACCCACGTAGAAGGACGAGTTGACCCCATTTCCGATGCCACAACTGTTGACACAGAACTTATGCTTGCAGATCTTGAAAGTCTTGAACGACGTATTGTACAAATTCGTAAACGAGCAACCGTAAAAGACAAAGAAGCTCTGACAATTCTTCCTATGATGGAAGCATCCTTAGATTTACTGCAAAAAGGAAGTCCTGTTCGATTATTACTCAAAGATGCTTCCACAGACGAGCGTTGTATCCTTAAAAGTTTAAACCTTTTAACATCTAAACCCGTACTTTATGTTTGCAATGTGAGCGAAAATGATGCTGCTCGTGGAAATAATTTTACTCAAATGGTCGAAAAAATGGCAACAGAGCAAAATGCTCACAGCATTATTATTTCAGCTTCGATAGAAGCTGAAATAGCTCAACTTAATGATGAAGAAGCCGCAGAATATCTTAGTACCTTAGAACTTTGTGAACCCAGTTTGAATCGCTTGATTCGTGCTGGTTACTATTTACTTGACCTAATCACCTATTTTACATGTGGACCTAAAGAAACACGTGCATGGACAATAATTCGTGGCACAAAAGCTCCACAAGCAGCCGGCGTCATTCATTCAGATTTCGAACGCGGCTTCATTCGTGCTCAAACCATCAGTTATGAAGATTATGTTGCTCTAGGAGGAGAAAATGGAGCAAAAGAAGCAGGTAAAGCTCGTGATGAAGGTAAAGAATACATCGTACAAGATGGTGATATTATGCTGTTTAAACACAATACCTGATACACTCCATAGAAGCCACTTCATACCCTTTAAGAGGATGTTTCAATTTCTTCTACAAAATTATATCAGAACCTACAAAAGATATTATTCAAATAGCATTTAATAAAAACAGCACTACCATACGCTATGATAGTGCTATTTTCTCTGTAGAGGAAGAAAGTACAATAATCAGTGTGACCAACGTCCTTCATATTTAAATCTTGGAGCTTCCTTCAGCGAATCCTTTGTTGCATTAGTAATAAGCTTCCATTTGCCGTAATCATTCGTCATCTGAATTGTCTCTGGAGAAACAACAACGTAACTTTCTCCTATACCCAGAAAACCACCAATAGCGATAACAATCCCTGCGATATTATTTTCACGCAGAACAATATCTTTTACTTCGCCAATATTTTCATCTTCTATATTGTATACACTTGCACCAATAAGACTCGAAGCAACAAAATCAGTCGCTGAAGGTGTAACATAACGCGCATACATATCCGAACCAACCTGTACAACACCCGTTGACAAAACTGTTTCAGGTTCAGAAGGTACCATAAAAGACTGAGCATAAGTACCGGAAGCTATCCAAACTGACATAAGAGCAGTAAATGCAATTTTTTTCATTTTAACATCTCCGTTTTTACTTTACAAAGTTTCAATGCATCATGATCAGATTTGTTCCCCGTACTTTTTTAAGAGTAGCAATCTTATCCCTTTCTCTTATTCAATTTCTAAATTTTTCCATAATATTTCTCTAAACTGCGATAAATCTGAATTTTCAAATATGAGCAATTCCCCCAAAATTATTTAAAATAAGATAACATAAAAACGGTTTTCTTAAGAAGAAACATGCAAAGGCTAGTTACTTTTACATGAACTAAATATCCCACTTACAAGAAAAGGATAAGGTACAATAGCTAAAGCTAAAATATTGCTCACAATGAAATAGGGATTATATCAAATTAAATTCTCTACTTTCAATTGATTGCTACCTAACACTTCTTACGCTCTTTTTATAAGAATGCTAATATCACTTTTACAATATAAACCCTTCTAATTATCTATTTAATATTAGCAAAATACTGCGCCAAGCAATGCTGGGATGATATTTACATATCAACATAAATTTATTCTGTTTTTAAATATTTCATTGTTTAAACATAATAAATCAATTTATCCCGAGTATCATTAGAAAAGAAAAAGATACGCTCTTGTTTACTTAATGATAATTAACCACCAAAATCACACGCTTATCGATTATATCATTGGGAATAATTCATATAAATCCTTTACAAATTACAAATGAAAAATTACTCTTGCTATTGTATGCTTCATATTGCTCTCTTTCAACCTGATATCGCCGGCAATACGGGAACGATTTTGCGTCTTAGTGCCTGTTTTGGTTTGTGTGTTCACATTATTGAGCCCGCGGGCTTTGATCTATCAGACCGAACCCTTAAGCGATCAGGCATGGATTACATTGAATATGCCTCTTTAGAACGGCATATTGATTGGCAACATTTTATGAGAACCACCAGACATTTTAATCGTCGTCTTTTACTTTTGAGCACAAAAGCAGAAACATGTTATACAGATATGCATTATCAAAAAAATGATGTTTTACTTTTTGGTCGTGAATCAGCAGGAGTTCCAGATTATGTCCACGAAATTGCTGATTACGCACTAAAGATCCCTATGCTGCCACACATGCGCTCTCTAAATCTTGCAATGAGTGTAGCCATGGTCACAGGAGAAGCACTTCGCCAAATTGGTTACAATTAGAATCCTACTTACGAAAAAATGGAAAAGCTCTATCAAAATCTACAAGATGTTAATAAAGGCACTGGCATATTGCACATTGCCAATGATTTTCAAAAAATAATTCTATAATATCTTTCTCAAGCATCATACCAATTATTTCGGACTTCATATTATTTCTTTTACTGAACGACGAATAATTATAAATATGGCTCTAAACAACTATAACTTCACATAAAATAAAAAAAACAATAACTTATTTGAAAAAATTAATATTATAAATTAATTTTTTCTAATAATTCATCACGATTTATTGAAAATCCGCTCTCAATCCATATCCTTTCTAGCTCTTTGAGCTTTTGTCCTAAAAACACTCCCTTAGCCAAACCTTTCTTCATTAAATCCTTTCCACTAACTGGAAAAGTTGGAATCTGCCATTTTTGAGCAAGATGATAAAGCCTCATATAATTTTCTGCTTTTTCCAAAGCTTCTTTCCCCTCCAAAAAATTATCACGTTCTGCAGCTATAGATAGGGATAGCTGATCTAAAACCGGCTGTCGACCATGAAAATAAATGAGTTTTTGTATAAAACTGTCTGAACAATTTTGGCAAATCATTTCCAAATTTGCCCATTCCTTTAACCGCATTTTTTCCTTATTAGATAAACGCAATCGATGTGCCATTTCACGAATTCTCACGAGATTAGGAGGAATGATACTTTCTAATCGCAGCAAGGGATCCACTTTCCAACCAAGCACCTGTTCTGTTTTCACAAGTGAGTGGATCGCGTCAATGCCCCACTTTTCTGTTTCAGGAAAAATCAGTGTCAAAACTCCGCTTTGGCGCATCCACAGAAGAGCACGTGTTGGATCTGCAGCGGCAAGCAGTTTTTTTATCTCTCCCCAAATACGTTCATATGACAGTTTTTGTAACCCTTGTTTTAAATTAACGCATGCTTTCAATCCTTGCACGTCTGGTCGCCCTGCCCCATACCAAGCAAAAAAGCGAAAAAACCGCAAAATACGCAAATAATCCTCACGAATACGATTTTCTGCAATACCGATAAAGCGTACTGTCCGACTGGCAATGTCATTCAATCCTCCGACTGTATCATAGATATGACCATCAGCATCGCAATAAAGCGCATTCATAGTAAAATCCCGTCTTTCAGCATCTTTTTGCCAATTACGACCGAATGCTACTTTTGCATAACGGCCATCTGTTTCAAAATCGGAACGAAGAGTTGTAACCTCATAAGAACATGACTCAGCAATAACAGTGATTGTACCAAACGCAATACCTGTAGGAATAGCTTTGAATCCTGCTTTTTCTACACGCGCTATAACTTGTTGCGGTAAACAGGTTGTCGCAATATCAATATCACTAATAGGCTGACCCAACAGCTGATTACGCACTGCTCCACCGACAATGCGAGCCTCTTCACCATCAAAAGATAAAACATGTAAGAGTGTTTGGATATTGTTATTCTGCAACCAATCAACATGTTTAAAATTTTGTATTATACTCACCCTCTAACCTTCCAAATAAATTATCATTAATCTCGTAAACTCCTATCCTTATAAAACAACACCTCTACTGCATTCCTGAAACACATATCTTTTACTAAACATGAAAATATATGGGTATTAAAAAAACAGCATATTACATCTATTTTCTCTTCATCTTTTTTTTGCTACAAATCATAAAATATTCATTATAAGATATCCTCTATTGATTACACAAAAAATACTATCAATTTTATGATCAGCGCCTTAAGGAAAAAATATGAGTCAAAGTGGTACATTATCTAATTCTATTAAGAAGGCCAATATCAGCAGTGAATCCAAAATAACCATTGATGATATTGATGCAGTACACAAGGAATTAGATATTCTGCAACAAGAAGTTGATAAAGTTATTTTTGGACAAAATCATGTAATTGAACACGCATTAACGGCCGTTTTAGCTGGTGGACATGCACTTCTCGTTGGCGTTCCAGGACTTGCTAAAACATGTATTGTTGAAACATTGGGAACAGTATTAGGACTTGATGAAAAACGTATTCAATTTACACCAGACTTAATGCCATCAGATATTATTGGTTCTGAGATTATGGATTCAGATAAGGATGGTAAGCGCTTTTTTCGATATATTCATGGCCCTATTTTCACCCAACTTCTCATGGCAGATGAAATAAATCGCGCTTCTCCTCGCACTCAATCAGCTCTTTTACAAGCCATGCAAGAATATCATGTTACCGTTGCTGGTATCCGTTATGATTTGCCAAAACCTTTTCATGTTCTGGCAACACAAAATCCTCTTGAGCAGGAAGGAACTTATCCACTTCCCGAAGCACAGCTGGACCGCTTTTTGATGCAAATCGATATTGACTATCCCGATCTGACAGCAGAACGACGTATTATTCTAGAAACAACAGGAATAAAAAATAAAAGCGCAAAACCAATTTTATCGACCAAAAAATTACAAAAAATTCAAAAAATTGTTCGTAAGATGCCCATATCGGAAAATGTTGTTGAAGCTATTTTAAAGCTGGTTCGTTCAGCCCGACCTAATAAACACAACACTCTTGCAAACTCTTATATCGCTTGGGGACCTGGTCCTCGAGCGTCACAAGCTTTTTCACTTTGTGCTCGCGCCCGTGCTCTTTATCATGGACGTTTAGCTCCCTCACTTGATGATGTTGTCATATTGGCTCAGCCCATATTACAACACCGCATGGCACTTAATTTTTCAGCGCGTGCTGAAGGCATAACTATAAAAGATGTTATTGATAATCTGACAAGAGACGCCCTCTAATGGCCATTGGCAAAAAAGTTTCAAAAAAAGACCCACTATCGCTCACTGCCAATCTGCATAAAGATACGGCTAATATGCAGCATTTTCTTTTACAAGCACGTATTATCGCCAATACATTAATTGGCGGATGGCATGGTCAACGTAAACAGGGTAACGGAGAAAATTTCTGGCAATTTCGCCCTTATATTAAAGGAGAATCCATTACACGTATTGATTGGCGCCGTTCAGCACGTGATGAACATACTTATTTACGCGAACACGAATGGGAAGCAACACAAACCGTTTGGATTTGGCCTGATCAGAGCGCTTCTATGCATTATTGTTCGCGTTTTTCAAAAATTTCTAAAGGTAATTACGCTATCATTCTTGCCCTTGCATTAGCAACACTTCTTACAAAAAGCGGTGACCATATTGCTATCCCTAGTTTAATGCTTCCTACCATGACATCAACTGCAGTAGAACGCATGATGCTAGCTTTAATAAATCATCAAGATGAAAATCCATTCCCAGATTTTTCAACCATTACACGTTTTTCGCATGTCATCATAATAAGTGACTTTCTTGATTATCCTGAAAAAATTATGCAAAATTTAGCAATTTTATCCACAAAACAGGTCACTTCTCATTTAATTGAAGTAGCTGATCCTGCAGAAGAAAGATATCCTTACAAAGGCTGCACAGAATTTGTTGATCCTGAAACAAAAGAACGGCACATTCTTGGGAAAGCAGAAAACTTCCGAGAACATTATTGCAAGCTATATCAAGAAAGGCGACAAAAATTAAAAAATTTTTGCTTGCGCCAAGGATGGACCTATCATGTCAGTACAACAGATCAGCCTGTAACAAAAATCATTTTACAACTTGCAAATGAAATGAGTGTCTCTTCCCCTAACGCAAGGAGGGCACTTTGAGTTTTGCTGCTCCTCTACTTTTATTGGGACTTTTTTCCTTGCCAATTATTTGGTGGTTGGTGCGGATAACCCCTCCTACTCCCTGTAAAGAGATTTTTCCTCCTTTTCGTTTTCTTCCTAAAACAATTAGTCAACATGAAGCCAAAAACCATACACCTTGGTGGTTACTGTTGTTACGATTAACCATCGCCGCACTGATTATTATCGCTTTAGCACGACCAACTTTGCATCAAGAGCAAAGTACATTCTCCGGATCTCAACCACTTGCACTCATTATTGATAATGGATGGGCATCTGCAACAGAGTGGAAAAAACGTATTGTTGTTGCCGAATCCCTCTTAGCACAAGCAGAAAAGAAACAAAAAGATATTTATTTGCTTGCTACAGCTGAAAATGACAGCTTTGATATTGGTCCATTACCTGCAAAAGATATCAGACAAAATTTAATGAATTTGCAACCCCGCCCTTGGCCTGTTGACCGTATGCAAACACTAAAAAAACTTGTTGAAATACACAAAGGCAAATCTCTTGATATTGCTTATTTAAGTGATGGATTACAAACAAGCGAAGACACCAAAGCTTTTTCCCTTATTGAACAATTAAAACCAAATAAATTTTTGTGGTATTTATCAGATATTTCCAACCTAACTGGCATAGTATCCATAGAAAATAACAATACTAACATCGCAGTACGCATCATTCGTGCAACAAAGCATGGTGAAAATATAATTACACTAAGCCTTTATGATTTAAACAATAAAGTCCTCGGCCGTTCTACAATAAACTTTAAGGAAGGAGAAACGACAGCTCTTGTTCCTTTTAACTTACCACTTGAATTACGTAATAGTATTGCATGGATAAAAATCGAAAATAACGCCCACGCTGCTGCAACTTTCTTAATTGACAATCGCAATCAAATGAACCGCGTTGCTCTCTTGTCACCAAGCATTAACGAAATAGCACAGCCCCTACTTTCTCCATTTTACTACATTATCAAAGCATTACAAAATCATACACAGCTGATAACAGCAGGAGGAAAAGAGCTTTCAATTGATATTGATCACTTACTCAAACAAAATCCATCCGTTTTTATTATGGGTGACATTGTTAATATGCCAAAAGAAGTGGAAAAAAAATTATCTGATTTCGTAAATAAAGGGGGAAAACTTATCCGCTTTGCTGGAGACAATCTAAGTACTACAGAACATCATGATAGCCTACTACCCGTTCCACTTCGTCCTGGAAAACGTTTACTTGGGAGCACTATGTCTTGGACTGAACCGCAAAAGCTTGCACCTTTTGCAAAAAATAGTATTTTTTCTGATCTTCCTTTTCCAAAAGACATCACTGTCTCACGCCAAATTTTAGGAGAACCGAACTCAGATCTCTTTGAAAAGACATTACTCAGTCTTACTGATGGAACTCCACTTATTACAGCTGCTAATCACGGCAAAGGTATGCTTATTTTTATTCATATTGCGCCAGACATTACGTGGTCAAATCTTCCTATTTCTGGATTTTTTGCACAAATGTTGCAAAAACTAATAACATTCAATACTTATTATAATGAAAACTCAACACATATAAAAACAACAACGCCACAAAATCCTTGGCGAACTTTGACAGCTGATGGGAGGTTACAAACTCCTCCCCCTTTTGTTGTACCACTCATCGTTAATACACAAGATCTACCCCTTCCCTCTTATCGTACCCCACCTGGGCTTTACGGCTTAAAAAATAATCTCTATGCACTCAATCTCCTAAATAATTCATCGCGCTTAATCAAGCAGTCGACATTACCAGCCTCTTTGAGCGCAAAACCTCTATCTTATGACATAAAAGACAAATATCTAACTGGTCCACTTTTGGGATTAGCTATCTTATTATTTACTCTTGATAACTTTTTAGTGTTGTGGATAAGAAAAGCTTTTTTTCTCAACCGACACAATAATATGCTTCTTCTTCCCCTAACGATAAGTCTTATCATATTATTCGTACATGTACCGATTACTCATGCGCAAAGCACAAAAAATGATTATAAAACTATAATACAAGCAGCTGGTGCCACTCATCTTGCCTATGTAATAACAAATAATCATGAAATTGATACTACGAGTAAAAGCGGGCTAGAGACGCTAAGTAAATTTATAGCAGAGCGTACAATGCTTTCGCCTGGTCCTGTGATAGCGCTTGATCTTGATAAAGATGAACTCGCATTCTATCCCCTTATTTATTGGCCAATTGATGCTAATAGTCCTCTCCCAACACAAAAAAGCATCGAAAAAATAAACAATTTTATGAAACATGGGGGAACAGTATTATTCGATACACGTGATCAAATAAACAGCTCTCTTAACTTTGATGAAACAACAAATCCATCTACACAAAGATTACGAACTATCTTAAGAGAATTAAATATTCCAGCCATTGAACCAGCATCATCGGATCATGTTATTTCTCGTTCTTTTTATATTATGCCAGATTTTCCAGGTCTTTACCGTGGTTCACCTTTGTGGGTTGAATCATCATCAATGAATAAAAAAAGTAACGATTTTCTCGCAAGTGGTGATAATGTAAGTTCTATTCTGATCACTGCTAATAACTTTTCCGGTGCTTGGGCACTAGATCAAAAAGGGTCCTGGAAATATCCACTTATTCCTAATGATTCAATGCAACGATTATGGGCATTTCGTGCAGGATTGAATATTGTTATCTATGTCCTAACAGGAAATTATAAAGCCGATCAAATTCATGTTCCTGCATTATTGGAACGCTTTAACAGAGAAAGAAGGCAATGACACCATTTTTCACCTTTCAGCCTTTTTTACCTATCTCTTGGATTCTATTACTGGGAGGGATATCCGCTATTTTTGTGATCATTGGCCTCATTATTCAGCGTCAAGGATCTTTATTACGTCTTGTGGCATTGACTTGTCTTATCCTTACTTTGCTAAATCCCATGATCATAAAGGAACAACGTGAACCACTCAAAAGCACCATAGGAATTGTAGTTGACCGCAGTAAAAGCCAAACATTTGGTACACGTACAAATGATAGTGATGAAGCATGCGCACAATTAATAACTGCATTAGCACACTATCCACAATTTGAACCACGCTTTATCGATGCAGGAAAACTTGATAACAATCAATATGCACTATCAACAAATTTATTTAACGCTTTAACACACGCCATATCTGATGTACCGCAATCTCGTTATGCAGGAACAATTTTTATAACAGACGGACAAGTGCATGACATTCCACCACTATCAGATCTGTATCACAAAGCACCTATCAATGCTCTTATAACAGGAAGATCAAACGAATTTGATCGCCAAATAAAGTTTGTTTCTCCCCCTCGCTTTGCCCTTATCAATAAACCACAAATGCTATCCATTTTGGTAGAAGATAAAGGACAACATCAAGAGCATATAGCAATGCAAGCAAACATTACAGTAAGCATTAATGGTCAAAAAATTGGTAACTATTCTGTAACCCCTGGTACTATTTTTCAAACTGAAATCACCCTTTCCCATGCTAAAAAAAATATTATTCAAGTGACAACTGATGTGCAAAAAGGTGAATTAAGCTCCGAAAATAACAGTGCCACAACCGTTATTGAAGGAATAAGAGAAAATCTACGCGTTCTTCTTATTTCAGGTGCACCCTACAATGGTGAGCGTACATGGAGAGATCTTTTAAAAGGAGATTCCAACATTGACCTCGTTCATTTTACCATTTTACGTCCTCCCAATAAAGCAGATGATACACCCTTAAACCAATTATCACTTGTAGTATTTCCCACAACAAGACTATTTGTCGAAGAGATTGATAATTTTGATCTTATCATTCTTGATGGCTATCAACATTCTCCGTTTCTTCCATTAATCTATTATGATTATATCGCCCAATATGTACAAAATGGTGGAGCATTGTTAATGGTAACAGGTCCAGAGTTTACCCAGCAATATTCACTTGCTAAAACACCATTGATAAGCATCCTACCCGCATTACCAACTGATGTTATTATTCAAAAACCTTTTCGTCCAACATTAACCAAAGAAGGTGAACGTCATCCTGTGACACGAGACCTTGCAACACCCGCTCATCCAGCTTCTCAATGGGGACAATGGCTGCGTCAAATTGCCGTTCAAAACACAAACAAAGGTACTTCCCTCATGAAAGGAGCCGATGAACAAACACTCTTGCTTCTTTCCCATGTTGGTAAAGGGCGTGTAGGTATGTTGCTTTCTGATGAAAGTTGGCTTTGGGCACGCGGTTTTGAAGGTGGAGGTCCATATGCAGCTCTTTATCGTCGAATTGCTCATTGGCTCATGAAAGAACCTGATCTTGAGGAAGAAAAATTAAGCACTATAAGTGACAATCATCATTTAACAATTCGTCGCCAAACACTTAAAGATTATCCAGAACCTGTCGAAGTAATCTTTCCTTCTGGAAAGAAAAAGAATATTAACCTTGTTAAAGAAAAAGAGGGGGTATTTACAACGACTATTAACACCAATGAAACAGGAATTTTTACTATAAAAAATGGTGATCTAACAGCACTATCTTCTGTAGGTCTGCTTAACAATATTGAATTAAATGACGTAATTTCTACAGAAGAAAAATTAACTCCTATAAGCAAATACACAGGAGGCCATGTAGTACGTTTACACAACGAAAAAAAAGCAAATATCAGTATTCCTCCTATTAAGATAATTCAATCGAAAACAGAACGAACATCTTCCCTTGCTCATTCAATTATCCTAAAAGAAGCAACAGAAACCCGTATAATAAATACCTTTTATTTCTCAATTTTTTCTGGTTTTTTTGCGCTACTTACTTGTCTTTTAATGTTGAGCAGTGTGTGGTACCGTGAAAGCCGTTAAAAAATACACATCAAGAACACACCATTATACCATGTATCTTTTTCAAGGTATCATTTTGTAATATTAAAATGAACAAAGTATAAATTTTATAAAGGGTCTTTTTATACTTTCAATAAAGTACTCTTCATTTTACAATTCTCTCCTACCTAAAAAAATGTAACATCCTATCTTACGATTTTTTTATTGCCTAAATTGTTTTCAACGCTATGCTAACATCTATGTTTTATCTTGCTCATATATCAGATGTACACCTTGCACCCTTACCACAACCTTCTTTATTCGAGCTTCTTGGAAAGCGTCTTACCGGCTATCTTAATTGGGAAAAAAAGCGTAAAAGCCAAATGGCAACAAATGTCCTAGACATTCTAATGGACACTTTGAAAAAGAAAAACCCTGACCATCTTGTAATCTCTGGTGATCTTGTCAACCTTGCTTTAGATAAGGAATTTAAACAAGCACGTAATTGGTTACTTAATCAAGGCCAGCCCCAAAATATTTCTGTAACATTTGGAAATCACGACGCCTATGTCCTCGGAGCATTCCAAAAGGCTTGTACTCTCTTCCAACCTTGGATCAAAGGTGATGCCCCACAAAAGAACTCACTTCCCTTTCCTTATATGCGCATTCGCAATAACGTGGCTATTATAGGTGCTTCATCAGCTATTGCTACACCGTGTTTTCAAGCGTTTGGCTATTTTGGCAAAATGCAAGCACAAATTTTATCACAACTTTTAAATGAAGCAGCAGCACGCAATCTCTTTCGTATCATAATGATACATCATCCCCCTTTTCACCATGCAACTTCTTGGCACAAGAAATTGTGGGGCATAGAACGTTTTTTAAGCGTTATCAAGAACCACGGCTGTGAACTTGTTCTTCACGGGCATACTCATTTACCCACATTAAATATTGTTGAAGGAAAAATGGGAAAAATTCCTATTGTTGGTGTTTCTTCTACATCGCAAGCTTTTGGTAATAAAAAACCACCTGCCAGTTTTAACTTATTTGCTATTGAGCATTTTCACCATCAATGGCATTGTCAATTACAGAGATATAGTGTCATTAATCAAAACAACGAAATTGCCTGCACTGAAAAGATTAATCTTTAATATATTGCAAAAATAACCACAAAATAAAATTACATTTTAGTCGCATCCTCTTAAACGATAACAAAATCAGAAGAATTTTTTAAACAAGAGGAATAGCTGTTGTACCAGGAGGCAATTTGGCTTCATCTTCAGGTTCTATGTGAACAGAAACATGCACATTATCAAATTCTTCTTCAAGAGCCCCTTCAATTTTATCACAAATTTTATGTGCTTCTCCTACTTGCATTGTAGCTGGCACAACCAAGTGAAATTCTATAAAAGTAACTCGACCAGCAACACGTGTACGCAAATCGTGCACTTCAAGCGCACCATGTGCATTTGTAGAAATAAGATTACGGATTCGGATAGTTTCATTCAATTCAACCCCACCATCCATTAATCCCTGAACAGCATTATTAATCACTGTCCATCCCTGTAAAAGAATATTAATAGCAATAATTATTGCCAAAATTGGATCCAAAATAGCCCATCCACTCATAAAACCAGCAATCAGACCAATTAAAATACCAAAAGAAGTAAAAACATCCGTTACAAAATGCGCTCCATCAGCTTTAAGAGCTGGTGATCTGTGCATTTTTCCCTGCTCAATAAGAATCCGCCCCCACACATAGTTTATGATACTTGCTGTAAGATGAATAACGAGCCATATCCCAGGTTTCTGTAATAATTTAATGGCTGAAAGAGCAATCCATGCTTCTCTTAAAATTACAATTGCCGCAATAATAATCAGCACACCTTCAAGAATGGCAGAAAAATATTCTACCTTATGATGTCCGAAAGGATGATCTTGATCCGCCGGCTTCATACTCACCCTCACAGCCCACCATGCTATAATTGCTGTAAGTATATTGATAATTGACTCTAACGCATCAGAATAAAGTGCAACCGAACCGGTGATATGATATACCCAATATTTCAAAGCAAAAACGATACAAGCAACTAAAATAGAGCATAGGGCTAAGTTTTGTATTTTGATTTTGACATCCATCACCATACACCCTTCTTGTTCGCTAAATAAGCAATGATAATTTAACTCATAGACCCTATAATATTTTTTGATATGTCGCCAATATTTCTCCACTGCCACAAAATAACTTCAAAATATAACAAAATAGCCACCTGCCATTATTATTTGCAGTTGCAGCACATATATCACGACACCATAAACATAATACTACAGATATTACTCAGAAAAGAAATAGGCAATCTCTAAGAGAAACAAAACATATTATCCTGATAATTCAATAATTTATTTAAAATCGCAACGACCATACTCCTATAATCAAAAAATCATCTATTATTTTTTCTAAAGTAGATAACATCTCAATACCACCTAATGACCTTTTTTATGATCATCATACCAATTAACGTAATTGGCAAAAAAGCACTAAAAAGTTGCTTACTATTCCACGGCAACCTTAATCCGGTACCGTATCAAAAACATCACGACTGCTAAAATTTAAACATCATGTTTTAGACATGAAAATAAAGGTAGAAACCTAATAAAAAGAACCTAGGCATTGGGGACCTAGGTTCTTTTCCCTTAGTAATCAAGGATATACAGGGCTTAGGAAATAGCGGGGACCTAAAACCCTGCACCCGACACGAAGACAACACGTTGTACCACACTCGGTATTTGCATACTATACTTTTGGTTGTATTGTGTCAACAAAATTCTACCTATGGTTTTAAGAAATATTTTTTCACTCCTCTATTCAAGAATAAAAAAATTCAACATATGACCATTTAGAAAAAAGAATACTCAAAATCTCTGATAAATTTTAATCTCATGATAATTCATAACTTAAAAATTCATCATATTTTTCATGAAAAAGATAATGTTGAAAAGAAACATCAATTTATTACGAATAAGCAAAATGATATTATCAGAATTGTTAAATTTTCCAGAGATTCATGCTTGATTATTCTTCATGGTACCCAGGCAATTTTTGAACTTATACCACTTTTAGAATCAACATATTATGTTTCTTTTTATTCCGTAAAATAAGATATTATGTCATGAGCTTTCATATTCATAGTTATGACAAGATAGTTTCTAAAAATCCTTAATTCTATTTTCAAGAAATCTATCTAATCATGATAACATCAGCACCATTTTTTACAACGTAGCAGCCTTTACCAATAACGGCATGATTAGTTGATAAAACTTTGTGCAATCTATATTTATCACAAAATTAATTGAGATCTATTATCATATAAAGCCTTTATGTTGATAACAGCGTAGTAAATTTGAACCAAGCAAACTCTTATCTTTATGCGCTTCATAATTTTATCTTTTGTAATTTGCAAGATAGAAAAAGCAACAAAGCTAACGGATCTTATGTCGAAAATAAACAGCAACAGCTGACACACTTAATATTACGTCAAAATCAAAAACCTTGCGTATTCTTACAACTTCTTGACCTTGTAACGTTAATATTACTCATAACATTAAGCACCACATCAACATACTTTGCCAATTGTTCTAACCTCAATGCAAGATGATAACATCTCAGGTAATAAAAACACGTTCCTAAGGGATTATATTTTATTTATTAAGACATCATTGTTTTATGTTTTAAGTTATTATGAAACAGTAACTGTTGTTTCCAGACTACACAAAACCTGCTTCAACATTGCTTCAGCACCAGCTGCACGCTCTGAATGCGTAATGAACCCACCCCCAAGCACACGTGCTCCATCACCATCTTCATCATAAAAAACACAAGCCTGCCCTGGTGCTACACCACTTTCATGTTCCAACAAATTAACAAAAAAGACACCCTCTTTATAATGTAAACGAGCAGGACGTGGAGGACGCGTTGAACGAACCTTTACAGCAACTTCAACACCATCAGAAGGAAAATTATCTAATCGCTCATCACCAAGCCAATTCATATCACGCAAAAAAAACTTATGTGTTTCCAACATTTCACGCGGACCAACAATAACACGTGCGTTTTCTACATCGAGATAAACCACATAAAGTGCTTCACCAGTTGCAACACCAATTCCACGACGTTGACCAACCGTATAATTAAAAATTCCAGAATGTTTGCCCAAAATCTTCCCATTGACATGCATAATAACTCCAGGTTTTGCAGCTTCTGGATGCAATTTTGCAATAACATCAGAATATTTGCCCTGCGGAACAAAGCAAATATCCTGACTATCATGCTTATTCGCAACAGCAAGACCCATTTCTTCTGCTATTTCACGAACACGAGATTTTGAAAGATCACCAAGAGGAAAACGTAAATAATCGATCTGCTCTTGTGTCGTTGCGAAAAGAAAATAGCTTTGATCACGAGCTGAATCTATAGGGCGAAATAATGCCCGATGCGCACCAAGAGAACGGCTGCGAATATAATGTCCTGTTGCCAAAGCATCTGCACCCAATTCGTGCGCAGTTGCCAATAAATCTGCAAACTTAACAGTCTGATTGCATGCTATACATGGCACAGGTGTCTCTCCATGTGCATAACTTTCTGCAAAAGGATTAATCACAGCTTTACGAAACCTTTCCTCATAATCAAGGACATAATGAGGTATTCCTAAGGTCTCTGCCACGCGACGCGCATCTTCAATATCTTGCCCAGCACAACAAGCCCCCACACGATGCGTTGCAACACCATGATCATAAAGCTGCAACGTAATCCCAATTACATCGTAACCTTCTTTTTTCAAAAGACCTGCAACAACAGATGAATCAACTCCTCCAGACATTGCAACAACAACGCGAGAATCTTCAGGCTGTCCTGCTAAATCAAGACTATTTAAAATCATGCATTTATTCTCTACCTAAATGTATACTATATGATTAGCATTCTTATGCGTACTATCCATTAATCTCCCTATAGCTTCTTTTAAGTCTTTCCACAACCAATAGCATTACCTTTTTAGAAGATACTGAAAACGAAAAAAGATTAGTAAAAATAAGGCAAAATAAAAATAAAGAATCTTTTTTACTCTTTAATATAAATTACAGAAAAAATTCTACAAAAGCATTATAGTGGATCATTCTACTTGTTTCGTGTCATATTTTTTACGTATTTGCGTAACTTTAATAATTATTTTTTCAACAAATTTAGTTCTTTTTTAAAGTTCTTGTCTTACAAAGAAAACAAGTCCTTGGCTGAAAGTAGAGGATACAATGACTAATTTGATGAAAACACAAACACAAATAAAATATGTTACTGGACCAGACGGAAGTCCACTTACAATCGCTGATTTACCACCGAAAACAACAAGACGCTGGGTGATTCGTCGCAAAGCTGAGGTTGTTGCGGCTGTTAGAGGTGGGCTATTAAGTCTTGATGAGGCGTGTAAACGCTATACTTTGACCATAGAAGAGTTTCTTTCATGGCAAAATTCAATTGATGAACATGGCTTGGCTGGGTTACGAACAACTAAGATCCAGCGTTACAGATATTAAATGATCAAACACAACTTCAGACGCTATTCAAAACAACCAGACTCTACAAAATCTGGTTGTTTTGTGCTTTCCGCGCATCAATCCTAAAGAACTTATATTCAAATAACGGCTTTCATTATCCAATCATAAAGTTTGATTGCATCAAGACACGATCATCATCCGCTACTATACCATTATCCCGCGGATCAAAAAGCTGTATGCGTTGTAACTCTGTATTAACCTCATCTAGAGCAGCTTCAACATTTGTTTTCTGAATCTGCAAATCACGAATCGAATTTATCAAATTATCACGTCTTTGTCGTGCTGCACGAGCAAAAGCCGAATACGCGAAATGATGAGTATCATTGTTTCCCGATTTACGTTCTTCATTAACAATTTGTTCTTCTAGCTCTAAGACCATTTTTTCAAATTCTGCAATCATCATATCAAGCTGTGTAATCTCACGACGCTTCCCGCGCACTTGAAACATCTTCAATCGTACTGCACCTTCGCGTGACTTCATACTTACTACTCCCTAACTACACCAACAAAAACATTCGCATTTGCACTCTTTAACCATCCCCTTAAATGACTATCTTGACCGATAAAAAACAAACCGGTTATTATTAGCTTGAAATTACAGCTATTTTGCTTTTTCTCTAAAGAGTCTGCAAACACGATTTTCTTTCAAGTCATAATAACCACTTTTCTACTTCTCAGCCGCACTATAGATTGAAGAGGTTTAAAGCTCAGTAAATAAATATTACAATTGTAAAAAGGATAATTTGAAAAAGCCTATTACAAAATTTTTTGAAAGTTAAAAAGCAACGAAACAAGAAATTCATTCTTCCATTAAGTCATAAAATATACAATTTTTCTAAAATTATTTTGTCAACCTCTTTTAAAAATACAAATATTTTGTTAACCACTATCATAGATAGTGGGGAATTCAGTGGCGATTGTTACGCGTACTACTGAAGTGTTCATAAACACTTTTTATTATAAGTGTTTGTTTTTATGAATCATTTTTATAAATAGCAATTTGTCAATTGCCATAGAACAAAGTAGCTCTTTTTGATTCGAAAGAGAGCGAAGTGAGGGATCTAAGATGCGCGTATTATTAATTGAAGATGATAAAGCAACCACTCAAAGTATTGAATTAATGCTAAAATCAGAAAATTTTAATGTCTATATAACTGATTTAGGTGAAGAAGGAGTTGATTTAGGTAAACTTTATGATTACGATATCATTTTGCTTGATCTGAACTTACCTGATATGTCAGGTTTTGATGTCTTAAAAACCCTGAGATTGTCAAAAATAAAAACCCCCGTTCTCATTCTTTCTGGAATGAGTGCTGTGGAAGATAAGGTACGTGGTTTTGGCTTTGGTGCTGATGATTATATGACCAAACCTTTTCATAAAGACGAATTAATTGCACGTATCCATGCGGTTGTACGCCGCTCTAAAGGTCATGCACAGTCAGTTATCGTTACCGGAGATCTCACCATCAATCTCGACGCTAAAACAGTGAGCGTTGCAGGACGTCCTGTTCATTTAACAGGGAAAGAGTATCAAATGCTAGAGCTTTTGTCTCTGCGCAAAGGTACCACACTTACCAAAGAAATGTTTCTCAATCATCTTTATGGTGGAATGGATGAACCAGAACTTAAAATTATTGATGTCTTCATCTGTAAACTGCGAAAAAAGTTGGAAGCTGTATCTTCTGGTGTGGATTACATTGAAACAGTGTGGGGGCGCGGTTACGTATTGCGTGATCCAGTTGAGCAAAACATACTCAAAACTGCTTAAGCAATAAAAGTACACGCTATAAAATCTTGGAATAAGACCTCAGATGAAAAATCAGAGATCTTATTCTTTTAAGAAGGTTTTTATCCTAAAATTTATTTTGATAAAAGAACACCCGTTAACTAAAAATCCTAAAACTATCCCCTTCGCAAATACAATCTAACTTATTTTTATTATGGCTTCAGTCATTTTACACAACTCAAAGATTCTTCACACCTTCTAAAATAATAAAATTGTCAGTTTCATTTATATTTATTGTCATAGATGTTATCTCAGCAAGGAGTATTGTATAATAAAACTGTATGACATGAGCATCGATAAGTTCTTCTTGAAAATTTCCACTGTATAACTCAACAAAATGAGTAGGTATCCGCAATGCTGTACCACAAATCTCAAACCGAAAAGAACGTTTAGTTTCATCTTGCAAAATCGTAACAACTATTTCACCGCCACGAGAAGCTGTTGCAACTGCAACCAATAACAAATTGAGCAAAAGTTTAATTTCATCTTTTGGTAACAACAAATCAGGAGCATGCCATTTTAAAACTGCTTTTTCCTCTTTCATATATTGTTGAGCAACTTTCTCTGCAAAACTCGTATCTATTTTACATCCCAATGCTCCTGCAAAACCAAAAGCCAATCGTGCAAATTGTAGACGAGAAGAAGCATTTGCAACAGACCAACGCACTAATTGCAAAGCCTCTTCATCAGATCCCCCTTCATCATAAAGCTCCATTGCATTTTGAATGGCACCAACAGGTGAGATTAAATCATGGCAAATCCGACTACAAAGCAAAGCTGCAAGATCCATAGACTTCAAAGAAATAGCTAATTTCATAATTACTGATAACTCCTAGATTTACAAACAAAATGCATTTTGAAATAAAATTATTAATACTAAATACATATAATGTAATAATCGCATTAAAAAATTCAGGAATAGATTCAATAAGTTAAATAATTTTACATTTTATTTTTATTTGAATTATATTATTTGTTTATTTATAATTAATAAAAGGAAAACAACCTATGGCTTTCTCTCTTCTATTATGCCCATCACGTTGGTGCAAAAGTGTTGTATCTTCGATAATCCTTTTATTTATCGCTATAAACATTGCATATACTCAGCCTCCATCAGCAGAAAAAAATGAACCACGTTATTCGCTACAAGAAATTATCGATTCTGGTCATACTTTTTTCGGAAAAACAGCAAGTGGCATAGCATCAGCAATTGAAAATATCTTTTCACAATACGGTTATCCAAATGCTTATATTTTAGGGGAAGAAGCTTCCGGCGCTTTTTTTGCAGGACTAACTTACGGCGAAGGACAGCTTTTCACCAAAAGCTACGGTCAGCATAAAATTTTTTGGCAAGGTCCTTCTCTAGGGTGGGATTTTGGCGGACAAGGTTCTCGTTTAATGATTCTAATTTATAATCTTAGTAATGTAAATAATTTATGGGGACGCTATGGTGGTATTTCAGGTTCAGCCTATTTAATTGCAGGTGTTGGTTTTCACGTTCTGAAACACAAGGATATCTTATTAGTCCCTGTACGCACAGGAATTGGTGCACGCCTTGGAATCAATGTAGGATATTTAAAATTGACACACACACCAACATGGAATCCATTCTAAGAGGATTCACATTCAAAAAGGGGTTTTATGCTTATACAATCATTTCTTTTTTTTGTTCTTGGAGTTGCCTCTACTTCTTGGTTATTAGTGCTCTTCTCCCCCTTTATTTGGCGAAAAGCCATTCACCTTTCGCGTAAATTTATTTCTAACCAACTTCCATTATCTCTCACTGAAATACAAGCAAACCACGATTTTCTCCGAGCGCAACATGCCGTAGAATTAGCTCGCGTTGAACAAAAGTATAACTCTTTACAAGAAAAATATGCTCAACAAAAAGTACAACTCAGCCAAACAAAAGAAAAACTTTATCGATTACTTTCTTCCGTCCAATCTACTCCCTATCCTCCCATTGAAAAAAATTCTATTTTAATAAAGAATAAACAGAGTGCTCCCGCGACAAACACTTTCATAACGGATATAGAAACCATGCACGAGAAAATTACACATTGTCAGAAACGTTTACAAGAAATTCGAATTGAGGATCTTAATTCTTCTTCTGTCCATAAACTCTTAGATGAATTACGTGAAGAAATAAAAGAATTAGCAGCAACACTGGCAGCTCAAATAGTTTCACAAGAGGGTGAAGATTCCCCTATTAAAACATTAATTCAAAATTCTGATAGCAAAAATGACTTAGCATTTCATATTCGCAAAAAAACAGCTATTAAATAATTTTACTTATTTGAATAGATTAAAATACGAATGTTTTAACGAATGCATATTGGTATTTAGCGTATTTCCTTATAATAAACAAATCCGCTACCATAATGTAGTATCTTGATAGAGTACGTTGTTCAATTTTACCCTTGTTTGTTGAATCATAACTATTCCCTCACTCCAATACCTTTTAGGAAGTATCTTAAATAAGGCGCGCCATTCAAAGAATTATAAAAAATATAAAATTTTCTTAAGAATGATAAAAATCTCTTATTCGTTGAATAATCATATCTTGATCACTTTTCGTCAAATAAGGATGCATAGGTAAACTTAACACACTGTTCGCTAAAGACTCAGAAACAGAAAGAGAACCAGCTACATAAGGAAAATGTTTATAAGCTGGCTGTTTATGCAATGGAGTTTTGTAATAAACCATAGTAGGAATAGAATTTTCCTGTAAATAGTCCTTTAACCCATCTCGATTTTCTACCTTAATAGTATATTGCGCATAAGCACAACGAATATCCTTTCCAACGTCTGGAACTTGGACAACATCTTTCAAACCATCGAAATAACGTTGAGCAATTCTTACGCGCTTTTCCATCTCATCTTCAAAGATAGCAAGCTTTTCTAATAAAATTGCAGCTTGAATTGTATCTAAACGTGAATTCAAACCAATACGTACATTGTCATATTGTGTTTCACCTTTACCATGAAATATAATAGAACGTAAAATCTCCGCTAAATCATCATTATTGGTCATCATAGCACCCCCATCGCCATAACACCCTAATGGTTTCGCAGGATAAAAGCTGGTTGCAGCAACATCACCAAAAGCTCCACACATAACACGACCGCTTCGACCACCAATTGATTGAGCACTATCCTCAATAATCAGAAGATTCTCTTTTTCAGCTACAACAGCAATTTTCGTATAGTCGGCTGGAAGCCCAAACAAGTCAACAGGAATTATCGCCCTTGGTTTTAAACGTCCCTCTTGTTTAATCATTGCAATCGCTTCACATAGTTTTTCAACGTCAATATTGAATGTATCAGGCATAACATCAACAAAAACAGGTTCTGCTCCTACCAAAGCAACAACTTCAGCCGTTGCAGAAAATGTGAAGCTAGGACAAAATACAGCATCACCTACACCAATATTTTTAGCCATAAGAGGTATTTTTAAAGCATCAGTTCCGTTAGCACATGCAACCACATGCTTAACATTCAAATAATCTGCCAACCTTTCCTCAAATTCTGTTACTTTTGGCCCAAAAATATACTTACCACCCTCTACAACATGTGTGATTGCAGCATGAATTTTATCTGTAATACGCGCACGCTGTGCCGCAAGGTCTATGAATTGCATATTAACTCCATTGATAATCACAATAATGCAAAAACACTACTTATCTCTTTTATCCATGGTACTTGAGATCAGCAGCAGTTAGAATTCGTAAAACAGCTACAGCATCATCACCATTTGTACGAGGTGATTGACGCGTTTCAACACAATGAAGAAAATGCTGTAATTCCCGAGTCAGTGGTAAATCATCACAAATATCTATGTAACTCGGTTTATCGGTGCTAGAAGCCCATTCTTTATTTTTATTCCAAACGGAAAAACGATGAAATGCCAGTTTACGGCTCCATGGTTCCATATCATCAAAAACGAGCATAGCTTTTGTACCAACAATTGTTAAACGCCTTTCACGATAAGGACTAAGGCGTGAAGTAAAAAGATGACTACGGACACCATTTGGAAAAGTCAAATGAATATGAGAAAAATCAGAAAGTTGATCAATCACAGCGGCTCCCTCTCCCCGAATTTCAGAAGGTTCACATCCTGTCAAAGCCAAAATCATTGATAAATCATGAGGAGCAAGATCCCATAGAGCATCACTTTGCGTATGAAATTTTCCGAATCCTAATCGATGAGAATAAATATAACGTATATCACCTATCTCTTTCTCTTTTACCAATTCACATATTTTTTCAAAAGCAGGATGGAATCGCAAAATATGACCAACCATAAAAATCCGTCTGTATTGATTTGCTATGCGAACTTGATGCTGAGCATCAACTACATTTAAGGCAATTGGTTTTTCAACCAAAACATCTTTACCATTTTTAACAGCACATAGAACATTTTCTGTATGAAATTGAGGAGGTAATGCGATAATCAGAGCATCAATATCTACATGAGTGAACAAATCTTCGGGCGCAACAACGTCAACGCCATACTCTCTTGCAAAACTCGTAGCACGCTCAATATCCTTATCAGAAACAGCTGCTAAAGCTCCAAGCTTATAGAGTGTGCGTATATGATTCTTACCCCAATAACCACAACCTAAAACCGCCACACGTGGCAACATTTTTATGCCTTACCCTACTAATTATATTAAAAATATATTTTTATATACTCCATATCGAGGATAAAATAGAATGACAAGAGAAAAGCTTAAAGCGACGCTTGACATCTTACTGTTCTACCCCTTATATCCGGTGAGAATGGAATGGTTGGCATGATGCTTATCTATTTTGGCGGAGTAGCTCAGTAGGTTAGAGCAGAGGAATCATAATCCTTGTGTCGGGGGTTCAAATCCCTCCTCCGCTACCATCTGTCTTTTTTAGCTTACCACCTCGTTTCCCACCAACTTATTTTTTTTAAAGGGATTGCAAAAATTTTTCAAAACCTCATTCCATTTTTGCTAAAAAATTGTAATTTTTTCGATTTTTTGCTCTTTATGGCAAAAAATATACGTAAAAACAACGAATTATAACTAATCCTATCTCTTCCCACTTGGAGAAAAACATAGTGTCAAACTACGATAAGTGAGGTATTATTATAAGAAATCCTATAATACGATTAAATGATAAGTGGTAGCACAATCATTGATGAAAATTCAAAAGTGATTCCCTATGAATCCAAGACACTTGTAACAATTATAAATGCTAGCAGAAAAATTTAGGGAAAAAATATTGAAAAAATCAATTTTGGTGTTGCTATAATTGTTAGGAATATCATCAGAATTATCAATGATACAAACACTCGAACCGTAACAGTTACAAATCTATTACAGCGTTTCTTTACAAAATGAAAAGTTAGAATAATGTCTTAACTGCATACCCTATACTGAAAAAACCATTTTCTTTCAAAAGGTGGAGTGAAAATTATAACTGAAATTCCAAAAAAAATAAAACATATGTCATGTAACAGCAAGAAAATATTTTCGTAAAAAACCCGTCATTATCAACTTAACAACATATTATGCTTTGCAAATCCCACTGTAAAAATATGACAATAAAACTGTCAGGCATCGAATAAATATAACAACCATATCGCAAAATTGATACATTCTATCATGTACCATATAGCCTAGTAAAACAGCAGAAAAACTCAACAGTATAAGAATCAGCACTTAGCTAACCAACTTATTCTGATAGAATTTTCTAAGGCAGTAACAAAAACAGAAAAAACTTTACTCTTTTTCTATAAACCTAAAATACTCGTTCTTCTCTATGAGCAATAGGTTCAATACTGGCTTCAAAAAACATCTTTGTGTAATCATTTTTTGCGCGTAAATTGCGCAAATCATTATTGCTGAGCTCTTCAAGAATAACTCCTTGATTCATAACGCCAACACGTTCACATATATGAGCAATAACTGAAAGGTCATGGGATACCATTAAATAGGTTAAGTTCTTTTTTTTCCGTAATGATTTCAATAAATTTAAGATTTCAGCTTGAACAGATACATCTAATGCAGATGTTGGTTCATCAAGTAACAAAACTTCTGGCTCAATAATCAAAGCCCTTGCTAAAGCAATACGCTGACGCTGCCCCCCAGATAGTTCATGTGGATAACGGTAAAGAAACGAAGGATCTAAACCGACAGAATCCAAAACGCTGTGCACTCGTTCTTTTTTATTATCCATACAATGAATTGCAAGCGATTCTGAAAGAACAGTATACACCATCTTTCTTGGATGAAGAGAAGCATAAGGATCTTGAAAAACCATTTGAATACGACGCAAAAAAGACTTGCATCTCTTTTGTAATACTTTTTCTCCGTCAAAGATAAAATTTCCACTATGATGAGGAACAAGGCCTACCAATGCATTCAAAATTGTTGATTTTCCACATCCCGATTCACCAATCAAACCATAAGCTTCACCACACTTAATGTGGAAATTAACATTTTTCACGACTGTTACTGCTTTGTTCCCACGTCCAAAGGTTACAGATAAATTGGAAACATCAACAATATTTTTACAATTGGTCATAGCAAACTTTCCCAACACCATTAACAATCGTTGAACTATGTAGCCAATCTGGATCCCGCTCAAGAACAGCCAAATCATCAACTGGCTTATCAAGCCGTGGCAAACTGTTCAATAGAGCTTGGGTATAGGGATGACACGCACACGATAAATCACACGCAGGCAATTCTTCTAATATACGCCCAGCATACATAACTAAAACACGATCACAAAAATCGGCAATCAAATTTAAATCATGACTGATAAAAATAACACCTGTTCCAGACTTTGTCACAAGTTCATCTAATACTGATAAAACCTGACGCCTTACAGTGATATCAAGTGCAGATGTTGGTTCGTCTGCAATAATTAGATCAGGATTTGGAATAAGCATCATAGCAATCATAACTCGTTGTCCCATTCCACCTGATATTTCATGAGGAAACAACCGCATAACATATTCAGAATTACGAATATGAACAGATTCTAGCATTGAAATTGCTCTTTCTCGCGCTTCCATCCTTGTAACATGATGATGAATACGATAGGCTTCTATGATCTGATCCCCAATTCGCACCAATGGGTTAAGCGAATATTTAGGATCCTGTAGAATCATTGAAATACGTTTCCCCCGAATAGCTCGCATCTGAGCTTCACTAGCACCCAATAAATCAATACCATCGAAACACATTTTTCTAGCTTGGATAATTGCTGATCTTGGATTCAGTTTTAAGATCGCACGCCCAGTCATTGATTTGCCAGACCCTGATTCCCCAACAATTCCAATTTTTTCTCTTCCAACAGAAAGATTAATACCACGCACAACCTCTGAAATACCACGATATGTTGGAAAAGAAATGCGTAAATCCTCTATGTTTAATAATGTCTTATCCATTTCGCGAATCCAATATATCACGCAGCCCATCACCCAAAAGATTGAACCCAATACTTGTCAGCAATATTGCGCAACCTGGTATTGCTGCCAACCACCAGCTTGTCATCATAAATTCGCGACCTGTTGAAAGCATAACGCCCCATTCTGGATTCGGAGGCTGAGCACCTAATCCTAAAAAACCAAGACCAGCAGCCGTTAAAACAATCCCAGACATATTCAGTGTTAACCATACAACTACTGAGGGAATACACATTGGTATTACATGCAAGAAAATAATCCTCCAAGCAGATGCACCTTGCAAATAAACTGCTAAAACATAATGAGAAGATCGTATAGTCAAAGTTTCAGCACGTGCCAAACGTGCTATAGGTGGCCATGCAGCAATTGAAATTGCAATTGCTGCATTTTCAATCCCAGGCCCCAAAGCTGCTGAAAAAGCAAGAGCTAAAATTAAACTCGGAAAAGCAAGAAAAACATCAACTATACGCATGAAAACAGTATCAACCCATCCTCCTATATAGCCAGAAACAGTACCAATAATAAGCCCTATTGGGCCTACAATAACTGTAGTTAAAAAAACAATATAAAGAGTAATACGTGCTCCGAAAACTAAACGACTAAAAATATCACGCCCCAATTCATCTGTTCCAAAATAATTCTGCATAGATGGTGGCCTCAGCCGATGAGTGAGATCATTGCTAAAAATGTCATGAGTGGCAATCCAAGGAGCAAAAATCGCACATAAAATAATGGCAAAGATAATAAACATCCCTGATAAAGCCGAAAAATTACGGAAAAACCTAATCAATATATGATAAAATTTCTGTATATTCGCCTGCATTGCCGACTGTGGGACAGATTCATTCAACCAGCGTCTCAAAGAAAATAATAAATATGACTTATTATTATGAGGTGTCATCATATTCAACGTGTCCTAGGATCAAGAATTCGATAAAGTAAATCAGAAAATAAATTAATGGAGACAAAGAAGAATCCTACCAGTAAGGTACATCCTACGACTGCATTCATATCTCCTGCCAAAAGGGCACTGGTTAAGTATCGCCCAAAACCAGGCAAAGCAAAAACTGTTTCTGTCAAAACAGCACCTTCTAACAAAAAAGCATAAGAAAGTGCGATCACGGTGATAACCTGGACAGAAATGTTACGAAAAGCATGCCCCCAAACTGTACGCATCCACGATAATCCTTTAACACGCGCGGTAATAATATACTCCTGATTCAACTGTTCAAGCATAAACCCACGAGTCATACGACTAATATAAGCCATAGAACCAAAAGCAAGGATTAAAGCTGGCATAATAATATGACCAAAGACATTCCTGAAAGCTTCCCATTGCCCTTGTACAGCAGTATCCAAAAGAAAGAAGCCTGTCTTGGGTTCAAAAAAAGATTCATAGATAAAATCTATCCGTCCTGGAGAGCCTATCCAATTAAGTTTAACATAAAATACCAACAATGCCATTAACCCAAGCCAAAAATTGGGTGTTGAATAACTAATCAGTGTAAAAATGCGGACAAAATAATCAATAAATGAATCACGGTACATTGCTGCAAAGACACCTAATGGAATACCAAATCCTGTACCAATGATAATAGCAACCGTTGCAAGCTCTGCTGTAGCAGGAAATACACGTGCAATATCCAACAAAACAGGGCGACCAGAGATTAAAGAATCTCCAAAATCAAAAATAAAAATATTTTTAAGGTAATTCCAATATTGGACGATCAGTGGTTGATCAAAGCCCAATTTATAGAACATTTCATCATAAGCTTCTTGGCTGATATTCTCACCAAGAATGGCAAGAATGGGATCTAAAGGAAGAATACGACCAATAAAAAAAGTGATTGTTACTAAACCAAGTAATGTAATAAAGACTGATATTAGTAGCTTAAGTACCTTGAAAAAAAAATCCAATAAAAATAGATTTTCCTTTTTACGTAACGTTGCCCCCCACTTTGAAAATGGTAAAGCCATTATGATAATCCCCTTCATACTTATAGTATCAAAGCTTAACGCTTATTCGCATGCTATTAAATAAATCTAATTAAAATCATTTGTAATACTCTTACACCTCTTTTTGTATCTTATCATAATAAATCCTATAACTATTCCAAACCCATTTTTTTACTTTAGATCCTATACCAATGGTATAATATGTCTGAAATAAATAAACCATAGGACCATGCTCAAGCATATAAAGCTGTAAATCGCGATATTGCTTAAGGCGTTTATTTTGATCTTTCTCAAACCAAGCATCCATCACCATTTTATTTGCTTTTTGATCATAATAACCCGCACGCAAAGCCAAATACATACCATGATTTTTGCTAAAGGTTGGATCAGGATTAAAAACACTATGTAATGAAGAAGGGTGTGCATCTGGATCAGCTGAGTGCCAACCCATGATAGCCATATCATAATTCCCGCCACGTACGCGCCTAAGTAACTGAGCTTGTGCCATTTTTTCAATTGTAAGCTTAATTCCAATTTTGCGCGCAGTTTCTTGAATAGACTGCGCAACAGGCAACATATAAGAAAGGCTACCAATCAAAAGGTGAGCTTCAAAACCATTGGGGTAACCTGCTTCATTTAGCAGCTGTTTTGCTTTTTCTAAGTTCAGCTTAAAGGGTAATCCCTCTTTTTCATCCAAAGATCCAGGCACACCCAACGGCATATAACTTGCACGTGGAATCGCAATCCCTTTTAAGACAGTTTGACCAAGATTATCATAATCAACTAAATAACGTAATGCCAGCCTCACTTTTTCATGAGACAACGCAGCATGCCTATTATTCAACGACAAATAAATAGATTGCGGACGTAAAATACGCGCAATTTTAACCGCCCCTTCTTTCTTTTCAATATCTAAAATATCTTCAGAAGAAAGATCGCGCGCTATATCCACATCTCCTTTTTCTAAAAGCAATCTCTGATTTGCAGGCTCGGCTACATGAAGAACAATAATTTGCTTAATTTTAGGCAAACCGCCCCAATAATGTTGTTGAGCTTGTAACACAATTTTATCACCAGAAGTCCAGCGCACCAATTTATAAGGACCAACACAAGCTGAATGCGTAGCTAAATATTTATTCCCCATATCACCATTGATACTATTTGCTTCAACTGTTTGTCGATCAAGCAATGCAGACGCATAAGACTGCCCAATAACACTCAAAACTAAAGGTATTGGATAAGGCTTGTCAAACCTTAGTTGCAAAGTTGTATCATCAAGAGCTTGAATATTTGTTTCAATATTATCTTTTGTAAAACCATAGTCTGTTAAAGATTGAGCGTAGCTGTACCCTAATTTAACAATCCGCTGCATTGACCAAGCAAGATCATGTGCTGTTGCTTTTCTTCCATCATCAAATCTCAAATCATGACGAAGATGAAAAACTATTGTTTTTTCATCTTCTGACACATCCCAAGATTGAGCCATAGCAGGACGAATTTTCGTAGCATCATCCTGATCAAACTGCACTAATGCACTGCACATATTCAACAACAGTTCACTTGTTATAGTTGTAAGTGCTTGTGCTGGATCGAAGTTGCTTATGGCATCGATATTCCATGCCATAACCAATGTATCTTTAGGCGGTACACTTAAAGAAGACGAAGTGGACATACTCAGAAAACAAATCGATCCTAATGCAATACAAAAGCTTTTAAATGCCTTTTTCACTTTCATCTTATTTTCTACCTTTGTATTTTTGTGCTTCATGTACGAACAATACAATTATAATTTTTTACTTGCTTTATCTAAACATAGCAAAATCTCGCAAGAAACCCTTCAAATCTCTTACTGTATAACTAAGATTACAGATCATTCGCAAGCCCTTTAAACATCTTTGATGATATAATCAAAATTTTATCAACACTGCTTTGCTACATTCTAAATTGCTAAAACACTCCAAGCAGAAAGACCTTTTTGTAACCTAGTCTCATCATCATTCCTTACTCGATGTTGACATCACCTAACACATGATTATTTCTCAATTAAATTATAGAAAATATCCGGCCCATTATTCCAAACCCATTTTTTAACAGAAGGTGCAACAGATACCCTGCTATATTTTTGATAAATAAAAGCGTAAGGCCCTTTTTACATAAATTCATGTTGCAAATTCATATACTTTTCTATTCGCTTTTGTTTGTCTCTTTCAAATAAAGCATCTTCAACTTTTTGATTCAAATCTGCATCAAAATAACCATGCTGCCAACTAGGATAAGCCGTATTTTTAGCCTCAAATCGATTATCAGGATTAGCAACAATACGTGAAGCCATCGTATGAGGATCAGCTGAGTCATTATTCCATCCAACAAAAATTGTATCAAAAGCACGAGCATACAATTTTGAGAACAATTGCGTACCTGCTAAACGTTCAATCTTAAGGTGAACCCCAACCTTTTCTGCATTATCTTGAATCGACTGAGCAAGTGCCAAAGTGGAAGTAGATGATCCTACTAAAAAATTTGCCTTAAATCCGTTTGGATAACCTGCTTCAGTCAAAAGCTGCTTAGCCTTTTCAAGATTCAATTCAAAAGGCTGCCCTTCTTTTTCATTCAAGGCTCCTAAAACACCAATGGGAACAAAACTTGCACGCGGAATAGCAGCACCTCTAAGGATTGTCTTTTCTAAACCATCATAATTAATGAGATAACGCATAGCCAAACGTACTTTTTCATTAGCAAAAATAGGGTTTGTAACATTAAACCCCCAATACATCATAGAAGGAATCAATACCCTTTCAACTCTGATATCCGTCGTCGCTTGGAGATCTTCTAAATCATCAGGCGTTAAATCACGCGCGACATCAACATCTTGCTTTTGCAACAACAAACGCTGCGTACCTGGTTCAGAAACATGACGAATTAAAATCTTCTTGAGTTTAGGTGCTTCACCCCAATAATGAGGACTCGCCTGCAACAAAACTCCTTCACTAGGACGCCAATTTTTCAACTGATATGGTCCAACACAAGCAGAATTAGTCGTCAAATATTGAGCTCCCAAATCACCATCTTTTTCGTGTTTCATGACTGTTTCACGATCAAGCAACATAGCAGTAGTACGAGAAGTGATATGATCAAGAAGAAGCTCACTAGGATAAGGCTTATCAAATTTCATAACCACAGTTTTATCATCTATTGCTTGAATAGCGTCATCAGCTTTTTCTTCTGTAATCCCATAATCTGTAAATGTAGCCGCACCAGCTAACTTCATTTTTATAGCCCGTTTCATGCTCCAAACAAGATCACTGGCACGAGCAGGACGACCATCAAAAAACTTTAAATTATCGCGTAAATGAAAAGTGATTGTGGTGCTATTATCATCACCAGAAACATCCCAACTTTCTGCAAGCCTTGGCTCAAGCTTAGTAACATCACTTGGAGAAGAAGCTACGAGAGTATCACAAACATTATTAATAATTTCACTGCTGTAAACATCATTTAGTTTTGCAGGATCAAAAGAAGTAATTGCATCAATATTCCAAGCCATCACAAGCGTATCATCAGGTGTTTTGGCTGGAACTTGTTGTATAAATACACCCATAGCGACAAAAACAGAAATAAACGAACTACTTCCCTTCAATATTTTTCTTCTCAAGTTCATAAGCTTTCCTTTTTAAGGTTATTGTATCAATTAATTATTTCAAGATGACACAGAAAATTTATAACAATAAAGGCCAAATCAACATGATTTAACCACCCACACATAATTGTTCTTTTTTATTTATTGATTGAAACATCAAATGTACATCCCAATAAAACACGCAAAACACTATCAATTAGCTAGTTAACACCACACATAACAACGCGGTCTTGCACATGATGATAGACTATGTACAAAGCCACCGTGTGGAAATTATAGACTTAATTATCTCCTTAAACCATATAAACAATATGAATGTGCAAGCTTTAAAAATAACTTTATACTTCTAAAAATATAACTAAAAAGCATACACTTGTCTTTAACACATTATAGCGGCTGAATTAAGCAATTGACGAAAAACAAAACGCTGTCCTCAGTAAAAACCATCTATTTTTTGAAAGAGAAGCACGGCAAAACTCTTTTTTTAAACCTACAGCACAAAATACTTAATTAAACAAAAAATCACTACAAAAAGCGCCTATCTCTCTAAATGATATCTTTTTGCAAACACAAAAACCAAAAAGAAAGAACATAACAAAATATACTCTACTTATTGGTTATTTGTAAAAATAGAATTTATCATATTACCCCCCAAAAAATATAATTAACCATAAATCCCAAATTTGACGTTTACCACTGCTTCACGTCTATAAAGATCTATGAAAGTTTACTTTTAACGATAAATACTAGAAACCTACCTAAGCCACGCAGTAAACAACAGCTTATCTAAGTAAAAAAAGCTCACGCACAACAAAGTCCATTCCTAAGAAATAGGAAAGAAATTATCAGATAATAAAATTTAACACAAGCACTCTATTATCATTTTATTCTGTATTTCATACATACAGCATTTTATTATAAGATGATACGAAAGCTACTATTCAATACAAAACTTACTAAATATATTTTATTTAATTTCAAAAAATGAAACAACACATAGACACTGAGTACCAACAAACTGGAGACCAATTTGTCTTCGCTAACAACCATTGTAAAATATCTATTTTTGCCTTATAATCTCTGTCATACAAATCAATGATAGATAATACAACTACCAAAAGCTCAGAGCTCAGCATCTACTACTAATGGCCCCAGCAATATCAGAAATAAAAGATTTCAGAAATCACTAAATGCTTTATTACTTTATTCTAAAGTAAATATTGCTACATTTATTAAGATCAATCCTAAGCTATTTCCCATTAAAAATTACCAAGTAAAACAAGAAGGCTAAACTATAAAAAACTCTTTTACACTCTGTCTACTATCCGATTCAATACTAGATTCATCCTTCTATAATAAAAGGATGTTAACAAATTTAACGACAAAAACATCCTTCAAGATGATCATTAACAATCCCTATTGCCTGCATAAAAGCATAACAAATTTTAGGACCAACAAATGTCCAACCACGTTTTTTTAAATCTGCAGCAAGACGAAGAGAGGCAGGAGTAATGGAATTATTTTGCAGTACTTGAAAATTTATCTTTTCAAAGCGTTCAGAGGGCGGAGGCTGAAAAAACCAAAAATATCGAGACAAACTTCCCCATTCTACAATTATTTCTTGCGCCTTGATGGCATTATTAACCACTGATTGAATTTTTCCCTGATGGCGAATAATGTTTTTGTTCAACATCAACATGTTAATTTTTTCTTCATTATAATGAGAAATTTTTTCAAAATCGAAATAGTCAAAAGCTTGGCGAAAATGAGAAGTTTTTTTCAAAATTGTTAACCAAGAAAGCCCTGCCTGAAAACTTTCAAGACAAATTTTTTCAAACAAAAGACGATCATCAAAAACAGGTTTGCCCCACTCATTATCATGGTAAATACAATACAATGGATCAGTTCCTGCCCATGAACAACGAACTTTTCCATCTGCACCCATAAGAAGCCCTTTATCGAGCTCTAAATTGATCACATTAAAAGAGCGTTCCTTGATCATCTTGCTTTGATTTTATTCGTTTAGATTTTGCAGAATGACTAAGAACATGGTCGCGCGCCAACACACTTATCTCACCATCAAAAAAGCGTAAATTTACAGCGCCTTTTGCAGGAAACTGAATTAACCGTTTAACGGGTTTATTATCTTGCCCCAAAGCCAAAACAAAACCACGTTCTAAAATATTTTGATACGAAGTACTTTTTAAAAGCCTATATGCTACCTCTATTTTAGTACGTTGCTTTTCAATATTGCATAAAAAAGCGCGATTAAGACGCGAAGTATATTCCTTTGTGTTATGCTGCGCTCTTTCAATATTTAATAAACGAAAAGAGAGGCGTATGCCAAGCACATGAAAACAAAAACGCTTTTTATCATGGCTGACATAAAGAGCGCGTCGTAATCGATTTGAAATTTCATCAAAACTTTTTTGTGCTTTTCCAGTATTTAATAAACGTGGTGAAAAACGTATAACAACTGCATGAAAATAAAAACGTTTTTTATCATAACTTACACAAAGAGCACGCTGCAATCGACTTGAAATTTCATCAAAACCATGCCGAGGTAAAGCCAAGAGCTGATCAGCCGTAGGAAGACTTCGTACAAATGCACGCAATCTTTGTTGATGAAAGTCAAAATAACGAGAAATTCCTGCACGCAAACGTGCACCAAGTGATGCAATTTTCATTTCGAGATCAAGCTTGACAGGCACAGCTCGTTCTGCTGCACCCGTAGGAGTTGGAGCACGCCAATCAGAAACATAATCAATCAGAGTCCAATCCGTTTCATGACCAACAGCAGAGATAACCGGAAGAGATGACGTATAAACAGCACGAACAACATCTTCATCATTAAATCCCCATAAATCTTCTAAACTTCCCCTCCCCGTGCAACAATAATAAGATCAGGCTTAGGAACAAGCCCCTCTGAAGGTAACGCATTAAAACCTTCAATAGCAGCAGCTACTTCCCGACCACTCGTCTCTCCTTGAACTCGTACAGGCCAAACTAAAATATGCAATGGAAAACGATCCGATATACGATGAATAATATCGCGAATAACCGCTCCTGTTGGTGACGTTACAACGCCTATAATTCGTGGCATATAAGGTAAAGGTTTCTTCTTGGTTGCATCAAACAAACCTTCATCTTCAAATTTCTTTTTTCGATTTTCTAAAAGTTTCATCAAAGCGCCAACTCCTGTTGGCTCAAGAGCTTCAATGATAATTTGATATTTCGATGAACCCGGATAAGTTGTAAGCTTACCTAAAGCAATCACTTCCATTCCTTCTTCAGGAGGAAATTTTAACTTTTCCATAATTCCACGCCAAATAACAGACTCTAACCGAGCTTTATCATCTTTTAAGGCAAAATAAGCGTGACCTGAAGCATGTGCACCACGATAACCTGATATTTCTCCGCGCACACGCACATAACCAAACTTTTCTTCAACAATACGCTTTAAAGCTCCTGCTATTTCAGAAACACTAAATTCTATTACATTCGTAGCTGCTGTTTTTTCAATAAATAAGTTCATAATTCTTTTCAATTCATAGACACTGCAACATTGAATCCTAAGATCACAACAAACATATATCGATCAAAATGAACATAATATCCATAAATAGGATATTTTGGATATCATATCCTATACACAACATACTATGCAATCATAAGAAAAGTTTCGATGTACTCAAATCTTCAACACACTAAAAAAGATGTAAACAGCTACCTATTCATTTTTTTTAAGCCAAAGATAAATCTAAAGGAAAAATACTATTAAAAAACCTATAAAATCTTAATAAAATACATAGATAGCGCAAATATGACAAAAATATCATGAAGAAGAAAACGCAAAAAAGAAACTATAAAACACTTCAACTACTTCTTTATTCATAAGAATCACAGTATACAACTATGGTACAATATACTAGAAAGTATACAAAATGACCAAAAGAAGAAATATTTCTAATGCTCTTCACTCATTTCTTGGAGGCACATCAGGATATGTTATTGTGAAGTTGTTCATCTTTTCACTGCTCGTTGGGTTCGTAATGAATATTCTTGGATGGACGCCTTATGATATTATAAAAACAATAATAGAATTTTTTAAATCTCTATGGAAAACAGGATCTATAACTCTCTTTGTCTTCTTTCGTATGATTATGATGGGAGCGATTATTGTTGTGCCCATTTTTATATTATGGCGGATTTTTTACAAAAAATAAGTACCTTAAAGAAATTCCTTATTGTTAATCCCTTTGCAAAATAAAACGACATAAAAATCCTGTACTAACGGCTACGATTACCGCGATAATACCATACAAAAAACTGTGCTTATGAGCCAAATTGAAAATTGTATAGGCAATATGTGCTTTAACAATTTCAAAAGTTGTTATCGCGCTATCAATAAATTGCCCATCACGAAAAAGGTAAGCATGAACTTGATAATGCCCAACAGGAATATTTGCCGGTAATCGAAAATGTGCTGTAAAAAGTGAGCCAGAACCAAAACGAACGCCGCCCACCTCCTCATTATAAAGTTTTTTAGCTTTTTGCAATTTTATAAACTCATTACGAAAAGTTTGTATTTTTTCTTGATCTTTTTCATCAGTTTGCAACAAAAAATAAGATAATCCTAACCCCAAGCGTCTATAATTTTCAGCACTAGTAATGTCATCAATCTCACGCGTTGTTACCATTGAATAAAAGAGAGGAACATTTTTAAAAATGAAAGAATCTGCATTAATCCAAACTCCAGCATTACGCTTCTTTTCCCGTATGACTATGGGGCGAGTCTGCCCTGCCAAGCTAACAGCAATATCATAACGGTTCTGCCGAGAATATAAGGGATCAATATTTTCTAAAACGCCCGCGATATAAAGATCATAACCATCAAAATATGCATCCACCATAATCGTACTTGTCGTTACGATAATTTGGATACTTTCATGATTAACTGACGTAGGTTCTTTATCAACATACGCCGATACAGACAAAGATACTACGCAAAACCAGATCGTAATGATGCATAAAGAAAATAATTTACCCATTTTTATATCATAAAAATATCCATAGAGAAAAGATTATTAGGGCGTATAAATAATTGAAAAGCTAAACGCATACATAAAATCAACACTAAAAAGGCAAGCGCCATACGCAATTGTTCAGCTTTTAATTTTTGCCCAGCTCGTGTTCCGTATTGCACACCAATACTTCCTCCAAGCATAAGCAAAAAAGCTAAAACAATATCAACGGACTGATTACTCATACTTTGCAAAACTGTAGTAAAGGAGGACACAAATGTAATTTGAAAAAGTGAAGTCCCTATCACGACATTGGTTGGGACACGCAAAAGATAAATAAGGGCAGGCACCATAAAAAAACCCCCACCAATTCCCATAATAGAAGATAATAACCCCACAATAAAACCAATTCCTAAAATCGGAATGATACTAACATATATCATAGATGTTCGAAAACGCATTTTAAACGGGAGTCTATGGATCCAAAGATGTCGACCAGCAAGACGAAGGTGATTTTTTTGTACCTTGCGTTGTCGAATCATCCCAAACCAACTCTCGATAATCATTAAACTTCCTACACTCCCAAGAAGAACAACATAAAGAAGCGAAATGATTAAATCTAATTGACCCAACTTCTTCAGAACTAAAAAAATCTGAACTCCAATTAAAGAACCGACACCTCCCCCAATCGCTAAAAGAATACCAAGTTTGATATCAAGAGTACGTTTTCTAAAATGCGTAATCGCCCCTATTACAGACGATGCTATCATCTGATTAGCCCCTGTTCCAACAGCAATAGCAGGAGGGATATTATAGAAGATCAATAAAGGTGTAATTAAAAAACCTCCACCAATCCCAAAAAGACCTGAAAAGAATCCAGCCATAACTCCCATACCAATTAAAATTAGCATGTTTAATGACATTTCAGCAATTGGCAAATAAATACTCACTTACAGAGCCTTCAATATAGTTTTTGGTTTGTTTTGGATAGTTGTAAAGATCTTCTTCAATAAGCTTTGCTGTATTTTTTTAAACAAAATCTTCAGATGCCACAGATACTCTTGCAAAATTACGAACCGCCCACGCATCCCCCTCACATGCATCAATTTAACGCAAAATCACAAAATTAAAAACTACATTCTCTTTAAAAGAGCTAAAAACATAACGTTGCCCCTACCATAAATGCAATAATTAGAAAATAAGCAAACAATTTTTTTACGGAATAACATAAAGAAGAGATAATTTCAAAAAACCTTGTTTTTGATGAAAACAGACACTGACTATCTGCAATAGAATCATGAGGTGCTCGAATCGCAGAACATCTATCGTCTGTTTTAGAAGGCACGGTAAGCCCTTCAACCTCTTTTAAGGAAGAGGATATGACATTAGTTGATGAAGAGCTCTCCCTGTCTTGCTGCAACACATTCATGGTACGCGTTTTGATTGTATTTGAGCTATCTTGCTTCAAAAAATTAGACACTTTTTTGTGAGAAGAATGATTTTGGCTTTTCTCACATTCCGCATGAGCAAGATTATGAATAACTGAAGCGGGCGACTTTAAATGAGAAATATTATGCGTTATCGCACCATTACCATCTTTTAAGCTGTTATTTTTATGATGTAAACTCTGAACAAGCATTTTAATCTGCTCTAAATGTTCAAAAAACTGTTTTTTTTCCTGACGCCGCGTGTAATGCTCGGCCAAAATTGCCCTACTAATATCATCTAAATAAGATTTTAAGCTATTATCCATCCCCCTCTGTAATGTCGAATGATGACGAGGTGGTTGCTTCACCTGCATTTGTGCATAAATAGAGCGCAATTTGGTCGCAATATCATGCATTGCCACTTCAATAGGCTCGCTTGTCATATTCTCTCGTTCAATAACAAAAGAAGAAGGTTTATCATGCGTAACCTGATTTATAATATGACTTTTAGTATTCACAAACACTATCCCTAATCTATCTTCTTTAAAGAACTGCACAAATACGCAAGAAGTGTGCTATATTTTAGTAAATATAGCTTTAAAAAAGCCCAAAAATGTCCAAAATAATGATATTTGATTTGTCTCCTATCAATATTTGAGCTAAAAAACACTTCCTCATTTTATTTTTTCACCATTTTGCTATGATTTTTTCACCATTTTGCTATTATTATTGTACACGCATCATATCTATCATAAACTGAGCACGCGGAACCAAAAAAGGATATCTTTATTTTGTCATTTATAACTCGCTCTTAACTTCTCTTATTGCAAATACCTTTCATAAAATTATTTTATAAATTTTTATGAATTCGTTTAATGTTTTGAAGTGAAAACCCTTTAATTTTTTACTATTTATGAAAGTAAATAAAGCCGTTAATTAAGCTATAAAAATGAAAAAATGTTTGATAACAAAGATATAAAGAATACAATCCAACGTAAGAAAGTTGATATAATATAAAAACCTCTTATAATTAGAGATGTAGTTCTAAACTATTTTGTTTCTCGTCATTATGACTATAAATTTGTGATCACATGAACAAAGAGGATCATTATGAAGATAATTGTTGCTGTCAAACGTGTGGTTGATCATAACATCAAGATACGCGTCAAACCAGATAGCACAGGTGTTGATCTATCCCATGTAAAAATGTCTATGAACCCTTTTGATGAAATTGCTGTAGAAGAAGCAATCCGCCAAAAGGAATCTGGTAAAGTTTCAGAAGTTGTTCTTGTGTCAATTGGATCAGAAGAAGCGCAAGAAACCTTACGAACAGGACTTGCAATGGGTGCTGATCGCGCTATCCTTGTTACCACTGACAAAATACTTGAACCCTTAGCGATCGCAAAAATCCTTAAAGCTATCGTTCACGAAGAAAAACCAGATATGGTTTTTCTAGGCAAACAAGCCATTGATGATGATAACAATCAAACCGGACAAATGCTAGCTGCCCTTCTTGGTTGGGGACAGGCGACTTTTGCCTCACATCTAAGCATAGAAAATGGACACGCTACCGTCATCTGCGAAATAGATAATGGTACACAAACTATTTATCTCCCTCTTCCCATAGTGATGACTGCTGATTTACGATTAAACGAACCTCGTTATACCTCTTTACCCAATATTATGAAAGCAAGAAAAAAAATCATCGAAAAAAAGGCTCTTACTGATCTTTGCGTAGACGTAAAAACACGCTTGACTGTTCTTAGCATCGAAGAGCCACCTCTTCGTCAATCTGGTGTTAGAGTAGCAAATGTAGCGGAACTTATCAGTGAACTAAAACAAACAAATCGCATTTAATATTTGATAACCGATGCATAAAATGCATAAAAGGATAAAATCTATGGCAGTTCTCTTATTGGCTGAACGCAATACAGAAGAAACCGCAAAAGTTCTTACTGCTGCTCGAGAAATAAGTGATAATATTGATATTTTGGTTTGTGGAACAAAAGCTCAAGAAATTGCAGAAAACTGCGCCCAACTGGTTGATGTTCGGCAAATTCTTATTGCAGAAGCTGATTATTTAGCGCATCAACTGGCAGAACCTATAGCAGATACAATCGTAAAACTGGCAGACCATTATAATGTGATCATGGCAGCTTCCACCAATATTGGCAAAAGTGTGATGCCGCGCGTTGCTGCTATTCTTGATATTATGCAAATTTCAGACATTATTGCAGTTGTTGCGCCTGATACTTTCAAACGACCAATTTATGCAGGAAATGCTATTGAAACTGTAAAAACCAATGATCATAAAAGAGTTATCACAGTCCGGACAGCTTCTTTCATACCAACTCCTAAAAGAAATGATACCGCCCCCATTAACACAATAACACCCGAACCCAATCCAAATCTTTCTTCTTTTGTTAAAGCAGAAATCAATAAAAGCGATTGTCCTAACATTACTTCGGCACGTATTGTTGTAGCAGGAGGACGTGGCATTGGTTCGAAAGAACAATTTATGGAGCTTCTTTTGCCTCTTGCAAAAAAACTAAAAGCTGCCTTAGGTGCTAGCCGAGCAGCAGTTGACGCAGGATATGCCCCTAATGATTGGCAAATTGGACAAACAGGAAAAATCATTGCGCCTGAACTTTATATCGCTGTTGGCATTTCTGGCGCAATCCAGCATTTAGCTGGTATAATGGATGCAAAAATTATTGTAGCTATTAACAAGGATGAAGAAGCTCCCATTATGCAAATTGCTGATTATGCTCTTGTCGGCGATCTTCATCAAATTATTCCTGAATTGGAGAAAGCTTTATAAGTCATGAATTCATCTATACATCACCAACGCGAAAGCATGGAATTTGATGTAGTAATTGTGGGGGCAGGACCAGCAGGACTCTCTGCCGCAATTCGTCTGAAACAGATTAACCCTAATCTTTCTATTACAGTCGTTGAAAAAGGCACTGAAGTCGGTGCACACATTATATCTGGTGCAATTTTTGATCCAATCGGCATTGATACTCTCTTGCCAGAATGGAGGAGTGAACATAATCATCCTTTCAAAACACCCGTTACTCGTGACCAGTTTTTTTTTCTTAAGCAAAAACATGCTACTGTAATTCCTAATATTTTTCATCCAAAAATCTTATCAAATAACGGCTGCTATATTGTTTCACTTGGTGATGTTTGTCGCTGGCTAAACAAAAAAGCTGAAGCACTTGGCATCGAAATTTATCCTGGTTTTGCTGTATCAGATGTCATCCAAAATGATAATGGAGCCATCATTGGCGTTCTTACAGGTGATATGGGGCTTGAAAAAAATGGAGCTCCCGGAAAAAATTATATGCCTGGTATGGCCTTACTAGCAAAATACATTCTGGTTGCAGAAGGGGCACGTGGTTCAATTACAAAAAAATTGATAAAAAAATTCGATCTCAGCAAAAACCGTGAACCACAAAAATTTAGTCTTGGTCTCAAAGAGCTTTGGGAAGTTGAGCCTTCAAAACATAAACTTGGTTTAATTCAACATTTCAGCGGCTGGCCATTAAACAATGACACAGGTGGTGGTGGTTTCCTTTATCACCAAGAAAATAATTTAATTTCTGTCGGCTTTGTTGTACACTTAGACTATAAAAATCCGTACCTTTCTCCTTTTGAAGAATTTCAACGTTTTAAAACACATCCTAAGATATATGATGTTTTGAAAGGTGGAAAACGCCTTTCTTATGGAGCGCGTGTCATAAATGGCGGTGGCTGGCAGTCTGTACCAAAATTAACCTTTCCAGGTGGAGCACTTATTGGCTGTTCTGCAGGCTTTGTTAATGTTCCTCGAATGAAGGGATCACACAATGCCATATTATCCGGAATATTAGCAGCCGATAAAATCGCTGTAGCTCTTGCTCAAGGTCGCTATCATGATGAAGTCAAAGAAATAGAAGAGCACTGGCGGAAAGGCCCCATTGGTAAAGACCTGTATAAAGTACGCAACGCAAAGCCACTCTGGGCAAAATACGGTACAAGATACGGAATTAAACTTGCTGCTTTTGATATATGGTGGCAACAGCTATTTAAATTTTCCTTATTTAAAACACTCTCCCATGGAAGAGAAGATCATGCATGTCTTGAACCAGCAGAAAAATTTCAAGACATTTCTTATCCAAAGTCAGACGGCATTGTAACCTTTGACCGTCTTTCAAGTATCGCACTTTCTAATACGCACCATGAAGAAAATCAACCTTGCCATTTAAAAATATCGTCACTAGAAAAACAAAAAAACTCTGAATATGCAATCTACGGAGGACCTTCTGCACGCTATTGCCCTGCTGCTGTTTATGAATGGATAAGTCATAATAATAAACACACTTATGTTATCAACGCTTCAAACTGCATACATTGCAAAGCATGTGACATCAAAGATCCTAACCAAAATATCAATTGGACCTGTCCGCAAGGAAATGAGGGGCCAATTTATCCCAATATGTAATTATTTATTCATTTTCTTAAAAATCAAAATCTATAACAGTTCAGTAAATAGCAGCACTTTCTTTTAAATCAGCATTTCATACTTTACTACCAATAAATCTAGTATTTTTACCAAATAAAATGTACTTTATACTATCACACAATAAAATATTTCAGAGCATTGCGTTAATTTTTTGCACTCTAAAATATATCATACGCTTTTATTGAGAAATTCTCACAATTTAGGCAATAGGATAACTACGAAGATATTTTCGTTTATCAAAGAAGAATTTTGAATATTAATCCTTTGCTGAACCTACACAGCAGACAATTTTTAAAATGCTGTGTTCACACAAATAGAACAATCGCACTAATGTCCTACCCGTGTAGATTAGAGAAGAAAATATAGATCAAGTATTTTTAATTTTTAGATAAAGCATTCATTCTCTGCAAAGTAGTCTCTAGAGCTATTGTTAAAGCTGTCCTTCCCCCTTGGCGAAAAAAACAATTTGATAAGAGTTCGTTTGTCCCCCCCTTTGTTGAAAATTCTTTCTCAAGCAATGCAAAATCAAGGGATGCAGAACCATAAGTTGCTGTAATTTTACGCATTTCATCAGTAAGATTTCCAAACATCATGGCAAGAAAATCCGCTGATTGCTGTTTTTTTAACCCTTTTATTATAAACCATTGATGCGCAGTTTCTATAAAATTAAAATAAACTCCCATTAATGAACCAGCAGTCATAAAAAGATCAAACTGATCTTCTGCATCAAGTACCAATGTACCACCCAACGCATCAAATAAAGTACGTAAAAATGGATGATCTGGATAAATTGGAGTCAAATTTTTACATTCTGCTACAAAAGGAAGAGGAACAGCACGATAAACCTTATGATTGATCCATCCTTCCACTTCTGCTGCTTTTGCCATAGCAAGCACAGAAATGACAAGTTGTTCATGACGAAAACGAAGAGGACGCAAAATCTCTTCAGCAGTTTGATTGGGTAGACAAAGGAAAACGCAATCACAAGCATCCAATAATGCTTGGTTACTTTCAGCAATTGTAACCTTATTATAAGTATGTGAAAGGTGCTTTGCTATTTTTTCACTACGCGGCGAAACAATAATGGAAAGAACGTTAAAAGCGCTTGCCATCAAGCCATCCACCATTGAAGCACTAATCTTACCTGTTCCTAAAAAGCCAATCTTCATTTTTACTACTCGCTCTCATGATTTTAAATAGAATTGAACTGGTACTTCACACATTTTCACGCACATAAATCCTAATTGAAAAATTCAACGCATCACATAGCAGTAATAATTTAGTACTAAATAGATTTTGACTTATCAAAAAGAATTGCAAACGAGAAATTTAATCAACAACATTTTGATGATAAGATAAATAAAAAACTTAGATTATTTACAAGCATAATATGCATTACCATTAACGATTTGATAAATTAGCGCTACAAAAACAATTCACAAATCGATTGCAAATTTTTCATAATTATCCATATCCCATTCCTTACTAATATGCTAAAATTACCACCTAACATAAAAATGGAATGTTTTTTATCTATCATAACTTGTATAGTATAGAAATTCTTATTTATCAGCCGTGAAAAATGCTGGAATATGGTGCGGGAACCTCCATGGTAAAATCGCAATCAAATCAAATCGTACACATAAAAGGGAATGATCTTTTTGTCTCGCTAACCAAATATCAGCTGCCGCTTCAATACGCTTTTCATTTATCCTAGAAACCGCAGCCATTGCTTCAGCTAGTGTTGAACGTGCTTTTACCTCAACTATTAAAACAAGATTTCCACGCCGCGCGATTAAATCAATTTCACCACATTTTGTTTTAAAACGAATTTCAGCAATGTGAAATCCTTTGAAACGTAACCACCAAGCTGCCCATTTTTCTGCACGAACACCTCGATAAAAAGATTTTTTTCTGTGTTCTTTTTGCATAATCTCACAACATATTCTTTAAAAAAGTTAATCGCTGAAACAGTTCTTGCTTTTTTAAACCAGTTTTTTTTGCAACCAAAGCCGCTGCTTTAGCAGCGGAATATACATTCGCCAATTCTAATAACATTTCATCAATCTCTTCCTTGTTCATCACTTCCAAAGAAGTTAATGCTTCCCCAACAAGTACAACAATTTCTCCACGAATGTGCGCTTGTTTTTTATAGATTTCGAACAAATTGCCTAAATTGGAAACATCCACCGTTTCAAACTTTTTTGTTAATTCACGACATATTGCAGCAGGCCGATCAGCAGAAAAAATAGAAACCATATCCTGCAAAGCATCGACAAGACGATGAGGAGATTCATAAAAAACTAAAGTTGCGGGGATAGTTATTAATTGTTTCAATCGCTTTTGGCGTTGCACCTTCCGCGCACTTAAAAAACCTGCAAAGAAAAAACTATCCGTTGGAAGCCCTGTTATTACAAGAGAAGCCAAAAGAGCCGATGCGCCAGGAATCGGAATGATTTTGTGACCAGCTTCACGAGCCTCTTTTACCAACTTAAAGCCAGGATCAGAAATAAGAGGCGTTCCAGCATCCGATATAAGTGCTACAGATTTATTTTCTGCTAGAGCAGCTAATAACCTAGATCCTACTTTTTGTGCATTATATTCATGGTAAAGAAATAATTTTTTCTGAATACCATAACGTTCCAACAAAATACGCGTTACACGCGTATCCTCACATGCCAAAATATCAACACCTGCAAGCACTTGTAAAGCGCGAATAGTTATATCTGCAAGATTTCCTATAGGCGTTGCCACTAAGTAAAGAGCTGGTTCTATAATGGGTGCAAAATAAGCATGAGCGCCTATAAAATATGATTTTTCACTCATGCCCTTCCTTCATTAATAATTAGCAAACCCTAATAGAAAAATACAAACTTAAAAAAATCTATTTTTCACTTGATCAATAATCGCACGATAAAGCTTGGCCTGATCTCCATCAGGCTTAGCAACAAATATTGGTACACCATTATCTGAAGAAGACCGTAAAGCTGCATCAAGAGGCACTTCTGCCAAAAAAGGTATATCTCGGCGTTCTGCTTCTGCACGCGTACCACCATAGCCAAAAATATCGTAACGTTTTTGAGTATCAGGAGCAATAAAATAACTCATATTTTCAATAAGACCTAAAATGGGAACACCAACTTTCATAAACATTTCTATTGCTTTACGAACATCAACCAAAGCAAGATCCTGTGGAGTAGAAACAATCAGTGCACCTGCCAACTGTACCTGTTGAGTAAGTGTTAATTGCGCGTCCCCTGTACCTGGTGGCATATCAACCACCAAAACATCAAGAGGATCCCATAAAACATCTCGCAACAACTGTGTTACTGCTGCCATCACCATAGGACCACGCCATACTAGTGGTTTTTCTTCTTCAACCAAAAATCCTATCGACATCAGTTTAAGACCAAATTTTTCAATCGGTTGAATCTTTTTTTCACCAACAAGTTGTGGTTTCTGATGAATAAGTCCTGTCAAACGCGGTAAAGATGGACCATAAATATCTGCATCCATCAAACCAGTTTTGAAACCAGCATCCTGCAAAGCTAAAGCGATATTTATCGCTGTTGTAGATTTACCAACTCCCCCCTTTCCAGAAGCAACTGCAATCACATGCTTCACTCCTTTTATAGGCATTCTGACAGGTAACGCGTTTGCTCGGCGTTTATGTGAAGAAAAAATTGCATCTTTATGTGATTTAAAAGATGGTTGTGAGTTTTTTTCTGCTGTAAGCGTAATAAAAACAGACTCAACCCCATCTATAGAACACACTACTTTTTCAGCAGTACGACGCAACGATTCCCATTCCTGTACACGCCCATCAGGAACTGTAATTGAAAAGAAAACTTTGCCATTAGCAATCAATATTTCCGAAAGAAGCCCCAACGATACAATATCGCCTTCAAAACCCAATACTTTGACTTTATGTAATTCCTTGCGGATAGCTTCACTTGTGATAGAAGTCACATTCTTTCCTCTCTATACAAATGCCAGAGAATACAGCGATAAGAATCCAAAATTTCTTAGGTTAATCATTTGCATATTTCCTATTTCTGTATGAAACTTATAAAGTGTAACCATCTCATACCTCATCATTTTTAAAATACCAAACCAACCTATAATAAAAAACTTCCAGCCCTTAATAAAAAACTATGAATGTAAAATCTATTACGAAATCTTATAAAACATACTTTATCGCACAATCACCTTAAAAATGTTCCTGTCACACTTCATAAAAATTATCTTCTACGTGCTTTAAAAGCCAAAAATCCGCAAATTTCTTATGCAGAAATGTAGCGGCTTGTATCAAGATTAGTACTTCATTATCACCATATAACAATAAAGCACTATTCTTCCCTTAGCCTTTTAGCGCCTTTGTCGTTCATCTGCGGTACATCGCAGACATTACAGTCATCACCATGAACTGAATCGATAAAACAAATAGTTATTCTCTTGAAAAAAGATAACGAATTGATGACAAACATTTGTTGTCTCTTTTCAAAAAATAGAAAAATAATCTAAGATTGACTTTTTTTATGTTTTTCCTTATGGGTTAGCTACCATTCAATAAGAGTAAGATTGTTTGCTGTAGTGCATAAAATGCCTATGGAACTAAGAAGGGCCGCACACCGCGGTATTTAAATAAATGAAACGTACTTACCAACCCTCTAAACTTGTCCGTAAGCGTCGTCATGGATTTCGTGCACGCATGGCAACGGTTGGTGGCCGTAAGGTCATCGCAGCTCGGCGTGCTCGTGGTCGGAAGCGATTATCTACTTAAATATTTAAAATTTCATGACAAGTTGGATATTGTTCATTCGGAAAATATAGCAGTTTTCATCACTTTTTTGTTATGGAATTTTTGTTATTAACCTTTTATTCCTGCTTCTGTGGGTATTTGCAAAATTTTGAAACGTCCTTTAATGAAAAGAAAATATCCCTGTCGTCTTCGTAAGAGAGCGGATTTTTTAGCTGCACGCACAGGAGAGAAACGACGTGGTCCTTTATTTCTGCTTGAAGTCAAATCTCGTGAACAAACAGCAGAAGCGAAGCATCCTCCTGTTTCTCGCGTAGGCTTCACCGTCACACGCAAAAATGGTAATGCAGTAAAACGCAATCGTATAAAAAGACGCTTGCGCGAAGCAGTTAGAGTTGGTTTAACAGGTAACATGGAAGCAGGGACAGATTATGTGATTGTAGCACACTCTGATGCACTACATGCACCCTTTACATCTTTGATAAGCGAATTAAGCAGACGCGTAAAGCAAAAAACAAAGTCTAAGAAACGGCAACAAGGTAATACAAATGGAATATAATCGCAATTTCTTTATCGCCATTGGTTTATCTTTTGTGGTTCTTATGGCATGGAATTTTTTTTATGTTATACCCACACAAAATGAACGACAACAAAGACAAGCAGTCATACAGCAATTAGCGCCTACAATTGCGAATACAAATTTCTCTAACGTTGCACCAACATACGAATCAGTATCTACAATAAATTATCCGATGACCCCTGAAACTCGGAATGCTGAATTAGCTAAAACAAACCGTATTGCAATTAAAACCAATGAATTAGAAGGATCAGTTAATCTTATAGGTGCACAATTTGATGACCTTTTTCTCAAAAAATATCACTTAACAGCGGATAAAAAGTCATCAAATATTGCGTTGTTAAATCCCAAAGGTTTTAAAACGACTTATCTTGCTGAGTTTGGTTTTACCAGTTCATCTTTACCTGCAAAAGCACTACCACAACCTGATACAGAGTGGCAAATAGAGAAAAACAATACAACACTGACACCTTCAACACCCGTTACCTTAATCTATAATAACGGACAAGGACAGATTTTTCGCCGTACCCTTTCAGTTGATGATCATTACATGTTTACTATTGAAGATTCTATCAGCAATGAAAGCGATCAACCAATATATCTTTCATCTTATGCTCGAGTTGCTCGTGCAGCTCCACCAGAGCATACAAACGCAACCTATTTACTCCATGAAGGCATGATTGGTATTGCAGGTAACTCGCTCAAAACCGAGCAGTACCAAAATCTAGCAGAACTTAGCCCAAATCCCGATAATGGCCAAAAAAGCATAACTTTTTCCAAAGTTACAGGAGGATGGATTGGCATTACTGATAAATATTGGGCTGTAGCGGTTATCCCTCCACAAAATAAAGAATATACAAGTCGCTTTATTTATTTTGATCACCTGAACACTCACTATCAATCTGATCTACTGGGTGAGATTTTAACTGTTGCTCCTAATGAAACAAAAACTGTTACAAATCATCTTTTTGCTGGGGCAAAACAAGTTGATATAATTAATCATTATCAAAATAAGCTACAAATTCAGAAATTTGCTCTTTTAATTGATTGGGGATGGTTTGATTTCATTACAAAACCAATGTTTTCCCTCATTGATATCCTTTACAAGCAAACAGGCAATTTTGGTATCGCTATTCTTCTTGTTACAGTTCTCCTAAAGATACTGCTATTTCCACTTGCAAATAAGTCTTATAAATCTATGGCTCGGATGAAGCTTATACAACCAATGCTGCTTGAAATTAAAGAAAAATATCCAGAAGATCGAATCAAACAACAACAAGCAATGATAGAGTTGTATAAAACCGAAAACATTAATCCTCTTGCAGGATGTTGGCCCATGTTGATTCAATTTCCAATATTCTTCGCTCTTTATAAAGTCCTGTATATTACAATAGAAATGCGGCACGCACCTTTCTTTGGATGGATTCAAGATTTAGCAGCACCTGATCCAACTTCTCTTTTTAACTTATTTGGCCTATTGCCTTATACAGTTCCAGCATTTCTTATGCTTGGTGCGTGGCCATTAATAATGGGGATAACAATGTTTTTACAAATGCGCATGAACCCCACTCCACAAGATCAAACGCAAGCTGTAGTATTTACTTGGATGCCTATAATTTTTACCTTTATGCTCGCTTCCTTCCCCGTTGGTCTTGTCATTTATTGGGCATGGAATAATATACTGTCGATAATTCAGCAAGGTATCATGATGAAACGTCAAGGTGCCAAAATTGAGCTTTTCGATAATCTGAAAGCTATTTGGCGTAAATCACCTCCGAAAGAAGTACACAAATGACAAAATGTCATCCATTTTCTGGAATTTTTTCTCGTAATTGGATTTTTATACGTAGTGTACCAACGATACAATTTCTTCCACCTGAAGGTCCGCCAGAGGTTGCATTTGCAGGACGTTCCAATGTTGGCAAATCATCCTTGATAAACGCGCTTGTCCAACAAAAGAGCTTAGCACGTACATCAAATACACCAGGACGTACACAAGAACTTAATTATTTTGTGCCTGACGGCTTCAGTGGACAGCAAGGAGATTTACCTCCTATGGCACTTGTGGATATGCCAGGATATGGTTTTGCCGAAGCTCCAAAAAGTCTAGTTGATGCGTGGACATTTTTGATTTTTAGCTATTTACGAGGTCGAACGACTCTAAGACGTGTTTATGTATTGATTGATTCGCGTCATGGAATTAAAAGGAACGATTCAGATGTTCTTGACCTTCTTGATAAAGCGGCTGTATCTTATCAAATTGTTTTGACAAAAAGCGATAAAATCAAATCAAGTGTACTTGACAAATTGGTAATAACCACAAAAATGAAGCTCTTAAAACGTCCAGCAGCTTACCCTGAGATTCTAACAACATCTTCAGAAAAGGCATTAGGTTTAGAAGAATTACGCGCAGCAATTTTACAAGCAGTAACATAATAAAATAGATTCATTCTATTGATATCTTATTAAACATAATTGCGAACAAATACCAACAACCTTGTGCTTCCAATAAAGCATCTTTATAAAAACTTCTGTTACTTAAAGAATTGATTAACTTTATTTGGTAGCGTAAACTATGCTGACACTTTTTCATTCTCCTTTATCTTCTTCTTCCCGTTTTATACGCCTTGTCCTTGGCGAATATGATATATCTTCTCACTTAATTGAAGAACATGAATGGGCAAGAAGACAAGAATTTCTTGCGCTTAATCCAGCTGGGAATGTACCAGTTCTGCTTTCTGAATGTGAAGTTCCATTATCAGGAGCTTCTGTTATCCTGGAATATTTGGATGAAACACGTGGAAGTTTACGACAAGAAAATAATTTATTTCCACAAAACCCTTTAGACCGTGCTGAGGTACGCCGTCTCAACGACTGGTTTTTAAATAAATTCGAAAATGAAGCTATACGCCATATTGTGCGAGAACGAATCTATAAGCGTGAAATGCCACTGGCTATTGGCGGTGGCGCCCCTAATTCACAAATTTTACGCAATGCACGTGCCAATATTTTACCACATATGAACTATCTAAATTGGCTCTGTGCATCTCGCGACTGGCTAGTTGGCTCTAAATTATCTTATGCAGATTTAGCAGCCGCAGCTTCTATTTCTGTACTTGATTTTTTAGGAGAAATTGACTGGGAAAAATTTCCTGTAACAAAAGATTGGTATATGCGAATTAAATCTCGTCCCTCTTTTCGCTCTCTCTTAACAGATCGCATTCGAGGAATTGCTGCCAGTCCTCATTATGCAGACCTTGATTTTTGATCTTTCTTCCCAGACGAAAGTAAAAAATAATATTTGATGGATAACATGCTCATAATATACTTTTGATACAGTAAACTTCATGGCTTTATATACATCCACATGTCTTTCGCATCATTTGTTAATAAATGTGTCGCTCGTCACAAACCTATATAAAGAAAATATTAGTTCAAATAACCAAAGAAATAAAAATTTTCTCTCTTCATATAGAACTTTCTAAATAGAATAAAGAACAGTTGAAGAAAAGAAGAAAATTTGCCTATACTCAACCGGAAAAAAGGAGAACGATATGCGCCTAACAGTTGTTGGTGGTAATGGAAAAATGGGACGCGAGCTAATAACAGCTATTCAAAGCAGGAATGATGTAGAACTCTGTTCTGTTCTGGTACGTAAAGGATCTCCTTTTGTAGAAAAAGATGCCAGCAAATTAATTGATTCAAAACATCTTGGAATTCGTATTACCGATGATCCTGAAAACGCCTTCTCCAATACGGAAGGTATTTTAGATTTTTCTCAACCACAAGCTAGTATTCTCTATGCTAACTATGCTGCTCAAAAAGGCTTGGTTCATATTATCGGAACAACTGGGTTTAGCAAAACAGAAGACGAACAAATTGCAAATTTTGCAAAATACACAACTATTGTTAAATCCGGCAATATGAGTCTTGGAGTTAATCTTTTGTCTAACCTTGTAAAAAAAGCTGCTCAAACATTAGAATCTGATGATTTTGATATTGAGATTTATGAAATGCATCACTCTGACAAAGTCGATTCTCCGTCTGGAACAGCTCTTCTTCTTGGACAAGCTGCAGCTGAAGGTCGTAATGTTATCCTCAAAAATGTTAGTGTCAGTGGACGTGACGGATGTAGCGGCAAGCGTAAAAAAGGCACGATTGGCTTTGCTTGTTCACGGGGAGGAACAATCATTGGCGACCACAGTGTTACTTTTGCTGGCTCTAATGAGCGTATTGTTCTTTCACATTTAGCGCAAGAACGCTCAATTTTTGCCAATGGTGCATTAAAAGCAGCTTTATGGGCAAAGAAACAAAAAAATGGACTTTATTCAATGCTTAATGTTTTGGGATTAGATGATCACTTGTAAACAATAAGTACTTAACGTAGGAAATTCATAATGGAACGTACGCTTGTATTAATCCGTCATGGACAAAGCGAATGGAATGTAAAAAATCTTTTCACAGGTTGGAAAAACCCAGATTTAACAGAAAAAGGACATACGGAAGCAATAACAGCAGGGAGAAATCTCAAAGCAGCTGGTTTAAAATTTGATATTGCTTATACCTCTGCCTTACAGCGAGCGCAAAAAACAGCCCAGCACATTTTAGAACAAATGGGACAATCAGATTTGCAATTGATAAAAACGCCAATATTAAATGAACGTGATTATGGTGATCTATCTGGTCTGAATAAAGATGAAGTTCGTCAGCAATGGGGGCAAGAACAAGTGCAAATATGGCGTCGTTCTTATGCTACTGCACCACCTAATGGAGAAAGCCTACGCGATACTGGTGCACGTATTTGGCCTTATTATCTCTATCATATCCAACCTCACATTTTGCGCTCTCAAACTGTTTTGATTGCCGCACATGGTAACTCTCTTCGTGCTCTGATTATGGCACTTGAAGGTCTAGATGGCGAAGAAATTATGTCTCAAGAATTAGCAACTGGTATTCCTATAATTTATACATTCAATCCTGATTCAACAATTTCATCAAAAATAACCATCACGTCTTAAATCTTTAAAATCGCAATAGACAAAAATAGTCTAATTTAGTACTTTTAGATTAAGAAATAAATTCTATAATTTTATTGATAGCGTTGCTTCATAAACTTAGATAGATTTTCTAGCCCCGATGGCGGAATTGGTAGACGCGCAGGTTTCAGGTACCTGTGCCGCAAGGCGTGGAGGTTCGAGTCCTCTTCAGGGCACCATTTTATTTTCGATAATGCACAATTAATAATTTAGTCATTTTTGTTATTTTTTAATCCACCTAACAATCCACCTCTTATTGCTTGATTGAAAGTGCTAAGCGGAACTCTAAACAAGCTATTGGAAATCTACAACTATGCTCTCTAAAAACGATTGCTAGCGTAAAAAAACCTTCCACACCAAAGATTCAAAACTTAACAATAATCCCATAAATAAAATATCAAATTTGCAAATTTGTATGACCGTATAGATAACTAGTGAATGATATCTGTTCTGGCTAAAATAAAAACCCTTTTGGCTAAAATACGAACTCTCAAAACCTTCAAAACTACTCCAAAAGGGGTTTTGAGGGTTGCACTTTCAGGAATTTTATAATTTCTTGCACATCAAAGTAATTCTAAACAATAACATTTCGTGAATTCATTGATCTTTCTGCTTCAGCACAGCGGTTTTACTTATTGGTGACAAACCATGTAGACTCACAGCTACTTTTCTTTCAAGTTCTAACATTACCTTATGAATAAAGCTGAGAATCATTGAATCATTTCATGATCGGAAATATTGACAATTTTGCCATTTTAGCTCCTTTTATTGAAAAGGAGCATTGTACTGTGCTTTCATTCACAGCAACAGAATTTTTCAGTAATCCAGGACGACGCAATCAAGAAGTGCCAAGTGAACTAATTGAAGTCAAGAGTTATGGTAGGATAGTTGGCTATTACCTGTCACCATCAGAATATAATCGTTTAATCAATGCAGCATGTCGTGCATCTGAGCCAGGGGCTTATAATTCGACCAAGGATCTTGCTCATGCACGCCGCCATGACATTCTATCTCTCGCCAAGAAATATGGAATAACCCGTATCCGAATTTACTTTTTGGTTGAATTTCCTGAAAATAAACCCTTTTCTGAAGATGATTTTGAATTTATTTGCAAACTACAAGAAATGTTTGGGAAACGTCGCGTTGATGTAGTACGCCTTGAAATGATTGATAAACGGCTTAAGAAATCCATTCTTGATGGAGCAATTAAATTATGACCAAGCAAGATCCAAAGGCGTGGCAACGCTATGCTGAACATATTTTAGCGTATTGAACGATTCCGCGCAAAATATGAAACCGAAGACCATGATGCTTTCAAGGATATTCTTTATCGGAATTTACATACAATTTCAGAGTCAGCTGATAAATTGCCAGATCACATCAAAAAGGAATATCCAGATATCGAGTGGTCTAAGGTGAAGGGTTTTAGAAATTTAATAGTTCATGATTATTTAGGTGATGATATTAACCCAAAGATCGTGCGTAATATCGTATTCAGGAATCTTCCAGAACTGCGCAACGCAGCAGCAGATATACTTAAATGCTATCCCTGAAAAAGTGGTTTTATAAAGAAGAGAATTTAGTTTGAGTGTAGGGATAATGATTTACCAAAAACATTCCTTCAAAGCTCATTTATATACTGCTTCAATAATATCAATGAACCGATAATAAATGAGCTATATATGGCAAAAATCACACCATATTAATCAATATTTGCTATAATAATAACAAGAAAATCTCACTTAAATAGCTTTTACATCCGCTTCAATTTATTTTTATTATTCTCTGGAAGAGGTCTTTACTAATAATTTATTTTTCCTTCCCGCTGGTAACGCTATAAAAAATTCTGATGCTACATCAGTTTACTACATTGTAAAGTAATTATCTATTCTCAAAGATCATTTGCAGACCTTACCTGCTATCAAAATAATAATCAAAAAAACCAGCAACGACCGATCTTGCTGTGCCCCTCCTCCTTCACAAGAGAATGGTCGCAAAAGATTAACAGACTCTAAAATCAAAGAATAAGTCTCTCACTTACTGTTTTGATTATCGCTATATCAATCAATTAAAACTTTCTTCAGATCTTCCCCATATTTGTTGTCCTTGCGCTCTCCATCTCTAAGAGAAGAGAATGAAAACGATAGTTCTTTTAGACAACTAGCTTCAAAGGCGTTTCTTTTTCTAAAAACTCTTCTTTGATATCTAATTGAGAAAGGATCTGTACAATTTTGCATGTCTCCAAACTAACCGTAATCATTCTCAGGAATAATTCGAGAGGATAACGCGCATTTCCCATAATCTCACAAACCTAATCATTTGCATCATTTATAATCATGGAATCGTCATTTCATAAAAAACTCTCGAAGAATATCTTCCTCTTGAAGAAGATCTACAAAGAGCGACTTTACTAGCCTGACTCTGAGTTGATCAAAAAATCTTCCAATTTTATAGCGAATATCTTTTTTGCGTTCCGGCATCATTATATGCTGAACCTCTTTCATAGCTAAACAAAGAGTAGGATATTTTCTATACAATTTTGATGTTTCAAGCCAATTTCGAGAATTTAGTGATCTATCCGCAACCAGACGAGCCTTTAAGTACTCCATTAAATAAAGCTGAGAACGATCTCCAGCATCCCCTAAAGATCGCATGATATCTAGATCTTTTGAAAGAACTTCGTTATCCAACCACCTAAAATGAAAGTCGCTCCAACCAAAATTCCTGCGCAACACCCTTACTACATCATCAGGCCCCAATTTAAATTCAAATCTACTAAAAATCCTATCCATACGTTCCACACCATTAGGTTCCAATAGAGCTCGCAATGCTTTACATACAGTAAAGACTAAGTGACGGTCTCTAGGTTCATCAAAAACCCAATGAAAACCGGATAAGCTATAGTCTCGAATATATTCCCTCGCTATTTTTAGCTTCTTCGCATGTTCTTCTGGCGCGTATTCTCTCTTTACATATTCTCTGTATGCTTTATCGTACTCCTTTAGTTCGGAACGTGTAACAATATCATGTGGAAGAAACTCATCTTCTACCTCTGAAGCACAAGCACTCCTTACGCTTAAACATGACACAAACGCCGTAGTTTGCGATATAATAGCTATAGCCAATAACACGTTTCGTAAGGGAAAATACATTAACTCTATCTCCTGAGCCTTCTTTCAAAGCAACAATTTCAAAAATTTCTTTTTGATTGTTATACAAATTTTTAAAACTCTTATTTAATTATTTTTAAATCCGCATTTAAGTCAAAAATAAATATCAATTATTTCGTTTTGAAGTTATAATAAGTTTATTTAATCACAAAAACAGCAAACAATTTTTTTATGGATATATTTCCTTTGATAATGGTATTTGACACATGAGTTAATTAGGTATTCCACCTAGCCGACAATCAAAATTGCCCTTAATATTTCGATTATAAAATCTACCTTTCGAAGGTGAAACCATCCAATCTTCTACGACATAGGAAGGAACTCGACAATAATGATAATAAGTGTTCCTCAAAAGCACCACTACATAATTTTGTTGTGGCTGATAACAAATACGGTGGACAAATGAACTAATTGTAGACTGGCACTGGAAATTATCTAAGTCTACAACCCCGTGGTACTTAACATACACTGTTTCAGCCGAAGCAACACTTGAAGCCAAGATGTTTCCTATCAAAATCGTTAAGACAAAAGATAATTTTTTCATATTCTTCTCGAAGTAAAATTAAGAACAACTATTCTGTAAGTATTGGCTCTTATTTTGAAGCTGATGCTCTAATTACGTGGCGTTAGCATCTTTTCACGAAAATGAGACAACGCCTCCGTCAAATCACTTAGTAAATAGCAAATCCTGTTTATGATAATGAGTCATTAATTGTCAAATAATATATTTTGATAAAATACTAAGTGAATTTATATTCACGATTTTATTTGAATGTTTTAAAGCATCAAAGCGCGAATAATGAGCTTTTTGCATGCTATAATTTTATAGATTATAGTAATTTATTTATGCATTATAGTTATGAATTTGATTATAATGATCAAATGATTTTGGTATAGCTCTTTTAATAATTGATAAAATATTTCAATCCTATTTGGAGAGATAACACTGATTTCTTTTTAATCTCATAAGGAATAAAATGAGCAGGACAGTAACGCTTTAAGTCAATAGCGCTTGTTGTATTCTTAATTTCTAGAAATTTAACCGTGAATCTCTTTATCGAGATCATGCAGTCACATAGCTTCAATCAATCTAAACGCCTATAAGTGAAGCTAAACCGCAGAGAGTAGAAACTGCTACAAAATCTGCTGGTGATTGTTGACGATCGACAATGCCATAAACATAATCACATAATGTATCTGGAAACATATCGGGAACGAATGGTTCCACTGGAAGGAGACTCATTCTAATGGGTTGAGGTTTATTCCACCCATGGCTTTGAAGTGCTTCTTTATGAGGAATAGGTGTTAAGAATATATTATTTTTTATTCTGGGTCATAATGATTTCCCTTGAGAAAGTAATACATCATTAAAGTCTCTGCCTTGTGAAGCTTTTAGCATGAAGACGGGCAAACCATTTTGATAGGCACGTGCCGCAAGAGCGAAGCCTGCTGTAATGCCTGCTTCATCCCCATCCATCGCTACCATAAGGCGAGCCTTTATGCTTGATAAACTGAGTGCTTTCATCCCACTTGTAGAAAGAGAAGCCAGAAGATCGACAGGCTCATGAAGCAACCCAGAGAGTAAAGAAAGACCCGTTTCTATCCCTTCGTACACAACATAATGCTGTCCATCATGATTTACTTAAACGAACTGCTCCACCTGTAACAGATCCCAACATCGCCTTCTGTGGCTCAACATTAGCTTTCGTGCCATCTTCACACAAATCAGTTCTATGGATAGCAAAAGATTGTCCACCTTCTACAAGAGAAATCATCGCGGGAAGAACAAAACCCGATGGATGAGGACAGCTTCATGATTGAACGCTGGATAAAAAACAGGCAGTTAATCACTGTACTATCCATAACACAAGAAGAGGATTGTACAATATGTGAAACAAGCTCGCAACACTGCATAGTATAAGCATAAATATGCATTTTTATAAATAATTTTGGCAGTACTAAAATAATAAAATTATAGTTTGATTGCACAATATTGCTTAATAGCCATCCACACCACAAATCATGACTATGCTAACAAAAGGTATTTTTTTAAATTCTTAATAGCAAACCAGCAATGTATGCAATAACGATTCTTCTGTTTATATAGATCTGCTTATTTCAAAAAATGACGTATGCTTAACATGCCTTAAGCTTCAAAAAGCATTACACCATCATAAATCAGAATACACTTAATATTATCATAGTCATAAAATTTGTAAGCTACTAACATCCTTATAGATACAACAAAAACATTACGCTCTTTCCAAGCCTTTCATAAAAATCACAAATTCCTAACGTGACTTACGTTTCATTTTTAACTGCTATTCATGTTGAATGGTTTTATATTTCAATCAAGTTTATTGATTACTATACTATTAGCGTTAGTAACGACACAATCTATTAGATTTATAACTTCACTTAGATATGCATAGCAAATAGCAAAAGAGCTTCTCCTAACAAACAGCAGAGCTACTGAAAAATTTCTCAAACAAAAGAGATTAATTTACTTAGGATAATCCAAAAATCAGTCATAACCGGAAAAAACAAAAATAATAATTAAAACATGTTCTTCATAAATTCTCCAAAATATACAACAGCTATAACAGCAATACATTTGCAGATTATAAAAACCACAACAATCATATTTGCCATCATTCTAAGGTCAATAGCTTACATAATTAATAACAATATTAATAAACATAGGCTTATCAATTGCTACCCTCTCCATTTCTTATGACTCAAATCTCCACACTTCGCTTATCCAAGTATGGTGTTTTTCAGGAAAAAACTATAGAAAACAGGGTATCTTGATAGAGAATATGCTAATTACACACAGCAAAAAAGCCCGTGAAAACCGAGCTTTTTATGCTATGCCATCAAAAGGCATGGGAAAGTTAGTTTAAGGTCAATGGCGGAGAGGAAGAGATTCGAACTCTCGAGAGCCTTTTGAGCCCTACTCCCTTAGCAGGGGAGCGCCTTCGACCACTCGGCCACCTCTCCAAGGGCGGTGCATAAATGGTATCAAAAGAAATTTCAAGACATTTTCGATTTTTTTTCTTTTTTATTGATACAATTTATTAGCCCAATCAGATAAAAATCAGCAAATGTGTGATTTTTTTACCATATTCCCTTGAATAATACATGTATACCCTTCAAAAAAGTAATTTCATATTTGTATATCTGAAAAAAATCATCATAACTACAGCTCATAAAATTATATCATTTATTCTATCTTTTAACGAGTTGAATAAGTAGTATTCTCTAACAAAATTGGGCTATTTAGCTATTGGAGATTCATTATGAATATTAAATCCCTCTTTTTGAGCTCTACCGCGACTTTTGTAGCAATTTCTGGAGCGCAAGCATCTGCAATTATTGCTGAAAAACCAGAGCGTATAGAATATGTTCGCATTTGCGATGCATACGGAAAAGGATATTTTTACATTCCTGGCACTGAAACTTGTGTACGTATATCAGGAAATGTCCGTGCTAACCTTATTGGTGGTAAAAACATAAATGCAACAACTGATGCTGATTTAACTAAAAGTAAAAAAACCTACAATGCATCAATGCAATTTACTCTTGCTTTTCAAACTGCTTCTGAAACAGAATGGGGAACACTTCGTTCATATGTGCGAGGATCTTCAGGATGGGGTGACGGTAAGGATAAACCAGGTGCAAAGATCTCATCTGCTTACGTTGAACTTGGTGGCTTTCGTTTAGGTCTTGATGATACTATTTTTAATAGTTGGACTGGCGGTTATGGAAATGTCATAAATGATGACAGCATAGCGCCAGCAGGTGATACACGTACTAATTTTGCTTCTTACACTTTTAGTGGTGACACTGGATTTTCTGCGATTATTGGAACTGAATTAGGCAACGCCTCAAGTTCTCACACTGCCGATGCTGTATACCATTATATTAATGAAAGTGATGAAATTGCTACTGTTTCTCAAGATACTCCCCCAAGTAAGAAAATAAAAAATTACATTCCTAATTTTTTGTTTGGTATGAAATATATGCAAAAGTGGGGTGGCTTTTCAACCGTTACAGCTTACGATGCTTATTACCAAAAGTAGGCTAATAAAATGCGTATAGATTTTAATATTCACGATAATCTAAACCTTTGGGTAATGAGTGGATATAAAAATAACACAGATTACTATAAAGCAGATGAAAATGTGCTGTCACGGCAAAACGCTACAATCTATGCAAACTGGGGTGGTAAATGGGCAACTTGGGTTGGTGCAACTTATAAAGTTACTCCAAAAGCGAGTTTAAATGCTCAAATTTCTTACAGTGCTGTAAAAACGCTTGCTGCTTCTATGAATATTTCATACACATTGCTTCCAGGATTAGTGCTTACACCTGAACTGACCTATATTTCTTGGAATGATAATAGAACTCTCAAAGGTGCAAACAGTGAGACAATGTATACGCACGCTTTGAATGGAAAAAGTGCCTTTCAAGGTATGATTCGTCTCCAGCGTTCATTTTAGTCTAGTAGAACTATGCTTTTGGAAACCGGTAATTTTAATTACCGGTTTCTATTTTTTGAAGATATTTATAAAACTTTGAAAATGCTTTTTGAGGTTTATTTCTACTGTCTAGAATAAAATATCATATTATTTACGAATGATATTTTCAGTACATTAACAAATAAACACTGATAATCGTGCCTTACAAACTCTGCATATATTGTTCAAATAAGATAAACTTCAACCATTGGGACAATTCGTTACCAAAACCATGTCATTATCCCTAAAAAATGATTAAAAACAAACCGTCTATCTCTTATAAGAAACAGACAATAGCTAACTGAAGTAACTACGTTAATTGTAAAATGAATAACAAAATTTTTGTAATTTTCATAGTTTTTGAATATGTAAAAAATACCTACCTAAAAGAATTAGTCTTACTTCTCCATTGATTCCTCTACATGTATTTATTTTCATACCCAAAATAGTCTTATTTTTCTTGAAAAAACCTAAGCTACCAAAAATCATTGTGCAGTGTTAACAAAAGAACAGTACAACAATAGTTAGTTACACGTATTTCAATTAAAGACGATCTAAACCTAATTTGACGGAAAATACTTATCAACTAATGCATAAATAATCGCTGCTGTTTCAGCATCCAAAATCCCATCATAATTTTCTTGACGAAAATGAAGTTGAAATGCACGAATTAAATCTGCATATCCACTCTCTGTACATGCAATAAAAATATCGTATCCATACTGTTTTAGTTTAGCTAAAATGTCTGCTTTCGTTGGCAAATTTTTACAAAACTGCTTCTGATAGTGATCCTTTAATTCATCATCATACCATGCCCCTATGCCGGCAGTATAAAGCTCTTTCCATGGGAAAGCTGCACCCGGATCACTTTTCCTTCCAACAGCAATATCACTGTGCCCGACAACATCGGTCGGCATAATATCAGGATAACGTTGAAGGATATTCAATGCGAGTTCTTTAACAGCATCAATTTGTATTGGATTATAGGGAGGAAATATAAATTCTTCATTATTATAAGTAACTACATTAGCTTTTCCAAGCTCAGAAGCCGTATCATTTAAATGACCACCCTCGGATAGTAAGCGAGCAACATATCTTTCATTCTCACTCTTATCACCACGCATATCCTTAAATTGAGCCTCAATATATGTTTCCTCAAGACAATCGGTATGACCCGTAGCCAAATTAACTATTTCAATGCCAATAGACGTATCATTCAGATTACTGCGCCCAGCCCACGAACTAACACCAGCATGCCATGCACGCTCATTTTCATCAACTAGATTAAAAATACGCATATCCTTAAACCCTGCCTCAATATACGTTTTTTCAGAAGGGTCGGGCACAAGATAATGCGCACTAACAGCCGATCCTGTAAGCGCTGTGATCGAACTCTTAAAATCAATAGAGGTATAGTGCATTACAAGGAAACGAACACGACGATTAAAACTTTTAATAGAACGATAACTATTATAATCAATTTGATACATAAAAAAATCTCCCTTTTTGTTTAACTCACTTGTACCATCATGCATTATAATAGACCGTACCCAAAGACAGCCATAGCATCCTTCAGGAATAGCTCTTTGCTATATATTTCTAGCTATCTACTCTCATTCGCAGTATTTCATTTTACACAACAGAATAACTGTAATAGCAAAACTGTCACACAAACAAAAATTCATCTTTAGCCTTCAAGACAACAAAAAGCTATTACAAGAACAAAAAATCCTTGCTGATAACTCTTTTCTAAAAAGGATACCAAAAATGCCAATAACTAAGAATATAGAAACGCTTTGTAAAACTTCTTATTAAACGTCCATCTACACAATGCGTGCGATAAAGCCCTTTTTGTTATCGATATGACACAACGCATGGTTATAGTGTAAAAATAAAACAACACGCAGCAAGCAACACCTTATTGCATCACAACATCATTTAACGTACCAGGTAATGATGGTAAAAAAACTTTACGGCAATTTCTTGACGAACTTTGTGTCGATTTTTTGAAACAAAAATGATTAGCCGTATATTTATTCAATTTTTGCTAACGTACTATTTAAAAATGTTTTTCTCTAGCATAATATCAAAGATAAAAAGACTTATTATATTTAAATAGGAATTTTTTCTTCAATTTTTCCTATATCTTCATATTTAAATCAGCATACTCCATCATTTTTTTCTAGAATAAAGCTATGGAGTTATTATTACCCTTCTTTCATCTCCTTAAAGTCCTAAATGATCAAAATAATTATATGCCAAATACATAAATGATCCGAGAGTGAAACAGTAAGAATCAAACACTGCAAAAAAATGCTCCCCTTCTATTATCCATCCACATTTTCTACATTTTTTAATTTTTCGTCTGTTTTGGTGTGTTATTGTCCCTTTTTGGAACAAATTTGATGTCTCAGACATTGTATCTCCGGCATTATTCAAGGAGATAAACACATGGAAACCCGTATTCCAGGAGATATATCATTTGATACGCATTTTCTCAAAGAACCATCTTTGGAAGAACAGTATCCCCTTTTTCACGTACCCATTTCATGGTCAGCAGTCTTTGCTGGACTTGTCACAACCCTTGCCAGCTCGATCTGCTTATCATTTCTGGTCGCTGCTTTAGGCTTAACCCAGATTGACTTTTACTCTTCATCCCCTTTTGAAGGAACCTTTCTATCCGTTGGCATTGGATCCCTTCTTGTTATGCTCCTCAGCCTTGCAGGGGGAAGTTTTGTTGCTGGACGTTTTGCAGAAGCCTCGGGAGCATTTCACGGCTTTTTAACTTGGGCTCTGTTAACACTTCTCATGGCGCTCCAAACAATCCTGTTTGTATCAGGTTCCGTAAATTTGGGAGCAAAGGCCATCTCAGAGAATATGGCTGCCACACAACAAGACATCACTAACCTAGAAACAGATGCCATTCCTCTTCTCTCAAAATTAAACAGTAAAAGCTTCGAAAATTTTTTACGTACAAAGAATGGCGAAGAAATCGATTTTAACAAACTACACAGCGAATTGCGCAATGTTCTCGATAAAAGTGAGATCCCTGCTCTCAATCCTGACCGTTTAAAGCAATCCTATCAAAAAGCCCTAAAAGAGATTGATACAACGATAACAGCTTTCAAGAATGATCCTTCTCGCTATCGCACCTACTTGAAAAATCTAAGCGATCGCCTTTCTGATTATGCACGAAGCATTACAACAAAAATTAATCAAAGTGACATCATCAATGGCCTCATAAACAATGGAATGACACGCACCGATGCACAAACAATCGCCAACCGTGCACTTCACCTGTATCACACAGCAGAAGCAAAAACTGAACAGGCAATAAAAGTCTTAGAGCAACAAGCAAATATACTCTCTAAAAAATTAGACATGCCAATAAATGACACTCGTCATATTGCAGACAAAACCGTCAAAACAGCATCTCATCTTGGATGGTGGGGCTTCTTAGGAGGCTTGATTGGAGCTATAATTTCAAGTGTTTTTGGCTATTATGGGTACAAAAGTCGTAAAGATTCTTTCAAACCATAAACACTTTGCCTTAATAAAGTATCAAACATATCAAAAAGCTGCAAAACCATTGCAGCTTTTTGGTTATAAACTTTCTGAGATCTATCTTGCAGATCCAATCAAATACATCAAGCAGCCACTGCGTAAATAGCAATATCACTACAAAAAAGTACCTGCAGAAATATCATCCTCATCTTATCACAATTGATGACTTTACATCCCTTGGTCGATCTGCACAACAATGCAAGATATATCACTTTTGTAAAGAAGAATTTTTTGAAGCTCGATAGAGAAACGATAAGTTCATGGGGCAAGATTGATTTTGCTTGGGTTGACGCTGGTTCATTATCGGATGATGTTCGTTTTGTGATAACACTATGGGATCACCTATCTGAAAGCGCCTATCTAGTTTTGCATGAACCCACGCTGTTGGCACCAGTTAACAGTAATGGTAATGATCTTGTACACTGTGTTCGCAGTCCGATTTGGAAAGAGCTTTTGACCCGTCTTGATCACAGTTATGAGGACATTACCCTGCCTGAACGCCATAAATATCGTCAAAGTGGTTTAGGATTGATCCGTAAGAGAACACGATCGGAACAATATTCTTGCCACCAATCACTGCAAAGTGCATTAATTGCATTGAATGAATTACCGATCCGCGATACGCAATTGCCTATAGGTAAAGAAAGAATGCAGCTGCAGTATAAAATTTCCTCTCTTCATGCTGCAATGACCACAGAGGATTTGCGCTCTCTTTATGCCACCATTATTTTGAGAGCAAGAACAATCAAAGAAATAAGTTTTATGAGTAAATTAGCAGCTACAATTGTCAGGAAAGGTCTTAATCGCTTGCAAAATATAAGCTCAATTACTCTTTTTTCCGAAGGCAGCAGACAAATTTGGCAAATCAACGCTGATATTTGGAACGAGATAGATCAATTTCCTAAAAAAGATATAAGAGAACTGAGTGATAGACAATCAGAAACGCCGGAAATTCTAGAAAAGATTGCTAGCGCTTTCCGATGTGACGAAACTTATAGTGAAGCAGAAATGTCAAAGATCTGCAGTCTTTTTAGCGATGATTACGCCCGCTTACGTCGTCGTTTGGTCGATGATGGTTACTTAGAACGTCACCACGGCATTTATCGCCGTTCTTTTTTCAGTTTTTTGTAATTTGTCTTGTGCGATTTTTTATTAGCAATTTTAACGGAGATTTTTGATACACAAAACCGTTTTCACTAATGTTATGAACGGTTGTGCTTATTTGGTTGCGGGGGCAGGATTTGAACCTGCGGCCTTCAGGTTATGAGCCTGACGAGCTACCGGGCTGCTCCACCCCGCGCTACAAAGATTAAAACAAGGTTAAATTTCTGTCTAGGATTAAATTTATCCTGACTATAAGCTATATTTTTTATTTTATGACTTTGTGAAGAATATTCTATGCTCTTAGCAGACCTGGCAGCGACTTACTCTCCCGTGCCTTAAGACAAAGTACCATCAGCGCTGGAACGTTTCACGGCCGAGTTCGGGATGGGATCGGGTGCGTTCGCTCCGCTATAACCACCAAGTCAGCGAAGAGCATAGAATTAAGAGAATCTGGATATTTTATTTAGATATTTATTGCTATCAATGAATAAAGGAAATGAGAACGATCAAGCCGATCGAACTATTAGTA
>NZ_CP200030.1:1077500-1170000 GCF_053794435.1 Bartonella sp. B10 | reverse complement strand
CACGTAAAAAGCCAAATAACAAAAACCTTTTAGAATAAAATGGTACATGAAAAAACCTATACCTACATCTTCTCACCCCCAAGAACGCATAGAAATACACAAAATTGTTGTTTTCATTGCCATGGCTTTCGGCATGTTTATGGCTATTTTAGATATCCAAATTGTTTCCTCATCTTTGGCTGAGATTCAAGCTGGTCTATCAGCTAGCTCTGACGAAATTTCATGGGTTCAAACCTCCTACCTTATCGCAGAAGTCATCATGTTACCCTTTTCTGGTTTTTTAGGACGTTTACTTTCAACAAGAATTTTCTTTAGCCTATCAGCCATTGGATTCACAATCACCTCCATACTTTGCGCAACCGCAACATCTATTGAACAAATGATTGTATATAGAGCACTCCAAGGTTTTATTGGAGGAGGAATTATCCCCAGCGTCTTTGTTGCATCCTACACACTTTTTCCACCTTCAAAACAATCCATCGTTTCACCTATCGTAGGATTAGTAGCAACATTAGCACCCACAATCGGCCCAACAGTAGGAGGGTATCTCTGTCATACTTTATCATGGCATTGGCTCTTCCTTATTAATATACCCTTTGGAATTATTATCTCAATTATATCTTGGAAATTAATTGATTTTGATAAAGCTGATTACTCTTTAATAAACAAATTTGACTGGTCAGGATTTTTCTCCATGGCAATCTTCTTGGGATCTTTAGAATATATTCTAGAAGAAGGGGCACGTCGAGATTGGTTCCAAGACAATCTGATCTTTTACTTTTTCATTATTATGATCTTATCTGGAAGCTTGTTTTTTTGGCGTACTTTTACTGCAAAAGAACCAATTGTTGATCTCTACGCTTTTTCCAATAGACATTTTTCAATTGCAGCTATTTTTTCTTTTATGATTGGAATAGGTCTTTACGGACTTACTTACCTTTATCCTGTTTATTTGAGCCAAATTCGCCATTATGATGCACTCATGATCGGGGAAACACTCTTCATTTCAGGTCTAGCCATGTTTTTTACCGCTCCCTTAGCAGGATTTCTTTCAACACGAATTGATGCACGTCTTATGATAGCAATAGGACTCGCCGGATTCGCATGGGGAACTTGGCTAGCTACCTATATTACAGATAATTGGGGTTTTTGGGAGCTCTTTTGGCCCCAAATTTTTCGCGGCATCTCCGTTGTCATATGTATGGTTCCCATTAATAATATTGCCTTCGGATCATTACCACCAGAACGGATGAAAAATGCTTCAGGTCTTTTTAATCTAACACGCAATCTCGGTGGAGCTGTTGGACTTGCCATTATTAGCACTCTTATGATGCAGCGCACAAATCTCCATCATGATCGAATCGCTGAAACAGTCCACTCGGGAAACGCACAAGCAACTGAAATGCTTTCAAAACTCACCATGCACTTTAATTTTGCTACTTTTGATCCCCATTCTCTTGCCTTATTTCAACTCTTTAACATGGTTCACATACAAGCAACAATCATAGCTATTAGTGACATATTCTTTATAATAACCATCCTTTTTAGCATCTTAGCTATTTTACCCATTTTACTAAGAAAAATATCACAATCTACTGACATCCCTCTAAACCACTAAGCAAAAAAGTAATCTTTTTTTCATTAATCACTTTATGTATACTTTTCAACGGCATAAAATCCTACCTTGAAGGATTATTCTAAAACAATATCTTGCTAAGCATAAAATGTAGATATGCTTTCACCATTATAAATTTTGTTAAAGTTACTTTAAAACTATACAAAAAATTGACATCCTAAATAGATTAGCAAAAATTATTAAAGACAATAAGCTTTAAAAAGAAAAAATCATTCTACGAAACGAAACCACCCTAAAGCCTCACACTTAAGAAAATGGCGTATCTCCAGAAAAAATAGTACTTAAACTTCAAAACCGCTATTATCAAAAATAAAGCTAAATAGGTAAGCTCCTCAAGCTACTTTATGATGCTGAAAAGAATCCAAACTTTGGAGCTCTCCGCTTGGTACCAAAACGCCATGACATGAAGACAAGTATTTAGGAATCAATTCTAACGCCTGAAAACGATGTTTTTCATAAGGGCCAGGCATCGCCAAATTTTTAGTCAAACTGCTTGAAAAGCCAAAACGCTGATAAAATTCACAATCACCTACAAGCAAAATAGCACCATAGCCCAACCTTTTTGCCATTTTAATTGCATGCTGCACCAAAATCGTTCCTATACCCATACCGGAATATTCTGCTAAAACAGCCAGAGGCCCTAAAAGTAAAGCATGTCGTACTTCATTTTTTCCTTTATCGAACCGAACATGCCAAAGACGCACGCTACCCACAAGCTCTCCAAACGCATTTTTGACTACAAAGGAAAGTCCATGCGCAGCCAATCGACCATGACGTAAAGACTCTGATGACTTACGCTTTCGTCCCTTTCCCAAGGTCAAATCAAGTAAACGCTCTCTGTAAGGTTTATCATCTTCTTGCTCAGATGTAAGTGTAAAAATCGCCCCATTTTTTGTTTGAAAAGCAATTGCATTCATCTCTATCACCTACTAACATATCAATAAACAGGCTACTGTAAAAACTCAAATTACATAAGATCGTAGAGGCTCAAAACCATTAAATGCAACAGAAGCATAAGTGGCCGTATAAGCACCAGTTCCATGAATTAATAATTCGTCTCCTACTGTGAGGGATAAAGGTAAAAGATACGGTGTTTTTTCGTAAAGAACATCCGCAGAATCGCAAGTTGGTCCTGCTACAATACAAGGCTCCATTGCTTTATCATCATGGGGTGTTTCAATAGGATAGCGAATGGCTTCATCCATAGTCTCCGCAAGACCGTTAAATTTTCCAACATCAAGGTAAACCCATCGGACATTATCATTCTCTGATTTTTTTGATATAAGAACAACTTCTGTACGAATAACACCTGCATTGCCAACCATACCACGACCCGGTTCAATGATTGTTTCAGGAATACGGTTGCCAAAATATTTTTTCAATGAATTAAAAATAGCAGTACCATAAGTTTGTGTTGTAGGAATATCCTTTAAATAATGTGTTGGAAATCCCCCTCCCATATTAACTAATTTCAACAAGATTCCCTCTTGTTCTAAACACCTAAAAACTACGGCTGCGTCCGACAAAGCACGATCCCAAGCACTGATATCTGTCTGCTGAGATCCTACATGAAAAGAAATCCCATACGCTTGCAAACCTAGTTGATGTGCCCGACGCAAAACATCAACAGCCATAGCAGGCACACAGCCAAATTTACGTGACAACGGCCACTCTGCACCTTCCCCATCAGTAAGAACTCTGCAAAAAACGCGAGCTCCTGGAGCAGAACGAGCAATTTTTTCTACTTCTTCGATACAATCAACTGCATAAACTGATATGCCAAGTGCATATGCACGTGCAATATCGTGTTCTTTTTTAATAGTATTCCCAAAAGAAATACGCTCAGATGTTGCTCCTGCTTTTAAAGCCATTTCAATTTCCGCTATAGAAGCGGCATCAAAAGAAGACCCCAAAGAAGCAAGCAAACTTAAAATCTCAGGTGCTGGATTCGCCTTTATCGCGTAGAAAATGCGAGACTGTGGAAGAAATTTTTCAAAATTTGAATAATTTTCGCGTACAACATCGAGGTCAACAACCAAGCATGGACCTTCAAAACGATGCGTTGCAAGGAAATCGCGAATACGTTGCGTTGCCATTTGCAATTCTCCTTGGAGAATAAAAATCTCCACTCTATACTTAGACAGCACAAAGCTGCTAGTGGCCAAAGGACAAAACACGCATAACCACAAATCATGCTCTGATTATTAAAATAACCAGAAAGAAATCAGTATGCATGCCACGAAGGAACAGCGCGAAAAAACCGCATTGTTCTACTTTGTCTGCCTTTTTGATTGGAGTTGAGAAAAACATTTCCGCACTGAAGGCAATGAGGTGTGCCTCTATAGTTATCCCAGCATTTGGACAGCTGGAAGACACCAGAAAGGCCCGCACCGTCGTTGCTTCAAGATGTCCTCACTCTTTTTCGGTTGGCCGAAAGAATGACTGGAGCGGTTAGTTCCAGGTACCGTACCGGTTAACCTCACCATTTGAGAACCGGCGGACACCCACAGGCACGTGCGACTTTGGGCAATAGTGCATATAAAACCAATTGTTATTCATTTCAATCATTTTTTAATTTTTAATATAAATTTTTTTAAATTTTAAACATAATATTTAAAATTTGAACACAATATGATGTAAAAAAGATACATTTACTTCAAAAAGATATGTCGCCTCGTGTCGTATCTCTTCTATCCTCAGCATAAAAGCTCGACATTAGCTAACTTTCAAAAAATTTTCTTCTTATGTTCGAAATATTCCTATCCTAATAGCAGAAGAAAAAAATTAAAATATAGATAAAATACAACAATTTCTCATTCTTAATGAGAATTATTTGCACACAATTTTAATAATTGAAACTGCCTATGACGTTCCCGAAAACGCTGCCTATCAGCTCCACTTCGTGTGTGATAGCAAGAATCACACGAAACACCTTCTTCATAATAAGGAGATAATTTATTTTCAGCATTAATCGGGGCACGACATGCACGACATAACTCGCGCCCACACTCTTCAAGACCATGCCCAACAGAAACACGCTCATCAAAAACAAAGCACTCGCCCCACCACAAACTTTCTTCTTTTGGAACGACTTCTAAATATTTAAGAATGCCACCTTTTAAATGGTAAACCTGCTCATAACCAAGTTCACGCACATAAGCTGTTGATTTTTCACATCGAATACCTCCTGTGCAAAACATAGCAATCTTCTTCTTTTTTTTCAAATCAGCTTCATGCCTTGCAACCCATTCAGGAAATTCGCGAAACACTTTAATATGAGGATTAATAGCGCCCTGAAAACTCCCAATTGCATATTCATAATCGTTACGCGTATCAATTAAAAGTGTTTCTTCATCTTGAATAAGAGCATTCCAATCTTCAGGTGCCACATAAGTACCAACAATCTTTAGTGGATCGATACTCTCACACCCCATAGTTACAATCTCTTTTTTTAACCGTACCTTCATGCGACGAAAAGGCATTTTTGATGCCCATGAATACTTGATCTCCGGCGTTATAAATGACGGATTAGATGTAATAAAATTTACCAATACTTCAATTGCTGCACAAGAACCAGCAACAGTCCCATTAATCCCCTCTTTTGCTAAAAGTATCGTACCCATAATGCCATGAATTTGGCATAAATCTAACAAGGGTTTTTGTAATTGACGATAATGTTTTAAATCTGCAAAACAATAAACAGCAGCAACTCTAAAATTCTTTTCCATGATATTTGCCATAACGTGCGTTTTACCCAATTTCAAGATCTATTCATAACTTCTTGAGATATTGTGATTTATTCAATGATACTGAAAACATCATTTTTTTACAAAAAAATACCACGTACTAAAAAATAAATCATCTTTCACCACTTTTTTTAAACTAAGCATTCATATTTATTTTTCTTATCAGCTATCTACAAAATACCATATAACCAGAACACCTCCTTCTTAAAGAAGAAAGCGCATGGCAGACATTAAATGCACAAATGCGACTTAAGATAATAATACAAAAAGGATTCAAATCAATTATTGGTGTATAAACAATTTTCAACAAGAGACCCTATAAACAAACCGCATAAATAAAAGCTTATATCGATTCATTGTATACCGAACAAATTAATTGATTAAGAAAAAAATAACGATATCCTCATTTGAGTTCGTAACACCAAATCGATATTAAGAACACCAAAAACCGCTTTTCATATCTTAATTTTTCTTTTTGCAGCAAACAGTACCACCTTTGTAGAAGCTTTAACTTTTCCCCGCACTGAGATAAAATTTTTCCGCGAAAAATATTTCAAAAAATAACACTGGACAATGGCTAAAACTCACGATTATTCTACAAAAACGGCTTTTAGCAAACGTCCCAAAACTTGCAATGATCGGCAATTGAGACGCGGTTGCTATATAAACGTATACAAAATAAAATAATTCTTTCACCCTACAAAAGCGCGTTCCAAAACATATGTAGCTGGCGCATTGTTTGCACCCTCAACAAGACCAAAGACTTCACACATCCTTGCACAATCCTTCAACATTGTCATGGAACCACAAATCATCGCCCGATCTTCATCAGGATTAATTCTTGGCAAACCAGTCATTTCAAAAAAAGCACCACTCTCCATAACAGTAGTAATGCGCCCCATATACTCAGAAGATTCGCGGGTTGTCATGGGATAAAATTTTAACTGTTTTGCATATTCACCAATCAGAGGATTGTCTTGTAAAGAATTAACAACATCCTTTGCATAGTTAAGATCATCTCGTTCACGGGTTGTTTGAATAAGCACAACTTCTGAAAATTTTTCGTAAGTTTCAGGATCACGGATAAGACTTGCAAAAGGAGCAACTCCCGTTCCCGTTGAAAGAAGATAAAGACGCTTACCAGGAATAAGAGCATCAAGAACTAGTGTCCCAGTCGATTTATTACGCATTAAAACTGTATCACCAATTTTTATTTTTTGAAGATGCTCTGTTAACAATCCTCCAGAAATCTTGATAGAAAAAAACTCCAACTGTTCATCCCAAAACGGACTTGCAATAGAATAAGCACGATAAACTGGCTTTTCTGCATTCGGCAAACCAATCATCACAAATTCACCTGAACGAAACCGAAAACTTTCTGGACGATTCAGACGAAACTTAAACAAATAGTCTGTATAATGATGGATTTCTTGAACAGTGAGCGCAAACACATTTTCAGGAATCGAAAAGTTTGATGCAACACTCCTGTTATTTAACTGAACATTAGTGGGAGACACACTCATAAAACTTTTCCTTGTACCTTATTGAATATTAAATCTCTAATTTTAAAAATAATATAATGCTTGTAAAATAATCTACCAATATTTTTCTTAAAACATAAACTACGAGATCAACATTTTTGTATTCACACGAACAAAAATAACAAAACCTAACTCAAAGAATATCGTACAAAACAAGCATAAACAATGTTTAACTGACAACCAAAGCCATCCTCACCCTTAAAATATAATTGATAATGCGCACTACCAGCTACAATATGCATTATGTAACTTTACAATATTTGCAAATACCCAGTTAAAAAATATGAAAATAATCAACTTCTCTAAGACCTTTCAGAATATTCTTTCTTAACTTACTATCCTTACAATTAGCCATATAACCATAAACAATACTTCTTAAAAAAGAAATTTTGAATCTTTGTCGTCATAGGTTACAAAAATATTCCTCACATTATGTCATTATCATGAATAAAACAGCAACCTAGCGGCATTTGCTTTTATCTAAGTAAAGTAGATATTTCAGAAAAAAATCTTAAATAACAATACCAATATTTTGGTACACATTTGTTTCAATGCAGGATTAGCTCCTATTATAATAGCTAGAAAAACCAATAATATACCTATCACAGCATAAAAAAGCACCATTCAAGATTTTGGAATTGTCGATAACGTAAGTTATACGACCTTTGAGAAATGAGCTCTTTCTCTATTTTTAACCAATTTATCTACCATTTTTAAGTAACATTGGTTTGCTTAGTAACTTAATAGGAAATAAAAAAAGTTTGCTATACTGTCCTTAATTATCCAATAATAATAAACAAAATTAAGTAAAGTATATTAAATATAGTATTAACTTTAATATCTAAATAAAAATAATAAAAAATTAACCATATTTTTATTTTATACTTATTATAGTTTATCTAAATTATAATTAATAAAAAATTAATGATAATATATTATTAACTTTTATTCTAAAAATTTAATCCATTATTGAGATAAAAATATTTTATAATTACACTTTTTATAAACTATACAAAATAGATGAACTTTCATCTTTTTACATGTACCAACTACAAACCAATAAAAAGTAAAAATCCTATGCCTCTACAAATTACAAGTGAATCGCATATTTAGTGATAATATAAATTCAAAGAATTAGCATTATGATTGATCATTAAAAAAGTAAGTATTTGATATCAGAATGTTGCCTTCATAGTACATAATACAATATAAACTGTTCATTACTTCTTGAAATAATAAACAGCATGCGTATCCTCTCTGCATCTTATGGGAACAAGTGTATGTGCAGCAATAAAAGGGAACTTCTCATGTCTTACCAATGCAAATAGGATTTTAAAATGGACAGATCAGTTCATGATGCAACAAACGCGTTACCACCCTATACGGCTGTCGCAACCATCGATGTTGGTGCAATTGTCGAAAACTATATAACTTTAGCTAAACATGTCGCCCCAACCAAATGTTCAGCAGTTGTAAAAGCAAATGCTTATGGGCTAGGTGCTGATAAAATTGTTCCTAAACTGTATCAAGCTGGTTGCCGTACCTTCTTTGTAGCCAAAATTGAAGAAGCTCTCCAGTTAAAAACCATTTTACCGTCAAATGTCACTATTGCTCTTCTTAATGGCATTCCACGTACTGCAGAAGAACTAGTGGCCAAATCTGGTATTGTCCCTGTTCTTAATTCTTGGAATACAATTGAAAGCTGGCAAATGCTTTGCCAAAAAAAGAGTCAAAAATTCCCAGCTATTGTGCAAATTGATACCAATATGAATAGATTAGGGCTTGATCAAAAAGAATTACAACAACTTATCCGATATCCTACCATTTTCGAAAAAGCAGAGATAAAGTATATTATCAGTCACCTTGCTAACGGAGATGATGACACACATCCATCAAATTATGCTCAATTAGCCACTCTGAAAACAATAATTGCACAATTACCCACTTGTAAAGTATCACTTGCTAATTCTGGAGGTATTTTTCTTGGCTCAGACTTTCATTTTGACCTTGTTCGCCCAGGTATTGCACTTTATGGAATAGATCCACATAAAAAATACCCAATGTTTCTCAAACCTGTACTAAAACTTGAAGCCCAAGTTATTCAAAGCCGCTATATTGGTGCAGGAGAACCTGTCGGTTATGGAGGAAGTTTTATTACCCACAGGCCAAGTACTCTTATAACCATCTCTATAGGCTATGCAGATGGTTTGTTGCGCGCACTATCTAATAAAGGAACTGTTTATTTTAAGGGACACAAACTCCCTATTGTTGGACGCGTTTCTATGGATTCCATCATTGTTGACGCTACAGATCTTGGAGATGAAAAGCCTCAAAGAGATGATTGGGTAGAAATCATTGGAACAAACCAAACTGTAGAACAAATTTCTGCATACGCCAACACTATTCCTCATGAAATTTTTATTTCTTTAGGCTATCGCTGTAAATGCACCTACATTTAAAAGCATCGTAAAAATAAAATAATAAAAATTAATATCACTTAATAATTCAGAAAACACACAAAAAGCCCGCACAAGATAAGCGGGCTTTTTCCATAAGTAGAAACAAATAAAATTAATACGTATTCCCCAAAGGTGGACAAGAACAAATGAGCATTCTGTCTCCTGCGACATTGTCAATACGCGAAACAGGAGGCCAATACTTACTTGCTGGATCAAGACGACTATTGGGAAAAGCAGCTTCTTGTCTTGAATAAGATCGTGCCCAAGCATCATCCAAAGTATCAACCAATGTATGTGGTGCATTGACCAATGGATTGTCTTCTTTTGGCCAAATACCTGAGCCAATTTTCTTAGCTTCTTCAGCAATCAACAATAAAGCATCACAAAAACGATCAATCTCTGCCTTTGGTTCTGTTTCAGTTGGCTCAACCATTAAAGTTCCAGGTACTGGGAACGACATAGTTGGAGCATGAAACCCATAATCAATTAAACGTTTTGCAATATCATCAACATTCACCCCATACTTTTCCTTCAATATGCGAGTATCTAAAATACATTCATGAGCAACACGCCCATGCTTGCCTCGATAAAGAATGGTATAAGCCTGTGAAAGACGTGTCGCAATATAATTAGCGTTCAAAATTGCAATTTGCGTCGCATATTTCAAGCCATCAGCCCCCATCATCCGAATATACATCCATGTAATAACAAGAATAGATGCACTTCCGTAAGGAGCTGCTGAAACTGCATGCGTTGTCCCATTTTGTTCATGACCTGGTAAAAACGGCCTTAAATGTTCTACAACCCCAATTGGACCGACACCAGGACCACCACCACCATGAGGAATTGCAAATGTTTTATGAAGATTCATATGGCAAACATCTGCCCCAATATCTGCAGGACGAGCAAGACCAACAAGTGCATTTAAATTAGCACCATCAAAATAAACTTGCCCACCATTTTGATGGATAATAGAGCAAATATCTTTAATATTTTCCTCATAAACACCATGAGTTGAAGGATAAGTGATCATTAAAGCTGCTAAGCGCTCCTTATATAACTGCGCTTTTACTTTGAGATCATCAATATCAACATCTCCATCGCTTAAGCACTTAACCACAACAACCTCCATACCTGCCATATGGGCTGAAGCTGGATTAGTACCATGCGCAGATGCAGGAATAAGGCAAAGTGTGCGTTGATGTTCACCACGCGATTGATAATACCGACGAATTGCTAAAAGCCCAGCATATTCACCTTGAGCACCAGAATTCGGTTGGAAAGAGATTTCAGCAAACCCTGTGATTTCACATAACCACTCATTCAACTGATTAATCATGTCCTGATAGCCTATCGCATCTTCCTTGGGGACGAAGGGATGTATATTAGCTACTGTAGGCCAACTTACAGGCATCAATTCAGCGGCTGCATTAAGCTTCATCGTGCAAGAACCAAGCGGAATCATTGCCCGATCCAATGCCAAATCCTTGTCCGATAAACGACGTAAAAAACGCATCATATCTGTCTCTGAATGCACCATATGGAAAAATGGCTGAGAAAGAAAAGTTGTGTCACGTCCTGAACCTAAAAGTCGTACAGAAGCCTTCTCAACTAATTGTGCACCAAAAAGCTGTGCCAAAGCATCAGCATCCTCTTCCGTTGATAATTCATCAAAATTAATCACAACGCGATCATCATCGAAAACACGCACAATACGTCCACTCATTCTTGCTTGATGAGCAATTTCTCTCGCTTTTCCCTTAACAAAAATACTTATACAATCAAAAAAGTATTCTCCTTCACAATGAAGACCTACAGACTCTAAACCAGCGACAAAACGGCATGTTAAATGATGAATTCTCTGAGCAATTTCCCGTAATCCTTGCGGTCCATGCCAAATAGCATAAGCCGTAGCCATATTTGCTAACAAAGCTTGAGCTGTACAAATATTTGATGTCGCTTTATCACGCCTAATATGTTGCTCACGTGTTTGCAATGCTAAACGAAAACCAACACGCCCCTTCGTATCAATTGATTGCCCGACAATACGCCCTGGAATAAGGCGTGTTAGGGCATCACTTACCGCAAGATAGCCAGCATGAGGACCACCAAATCCCATTGGAACCCCATAACGCTGCATAGAACCAACAACAATATCGGCCCCCCATTTAGCTGGTGGTTCCATAAGAGTAAGTGCTAAAGGATCTGCAACAACAATTACGAGTGCACCTTGTGCCTTTGCCTCCTTAATAATTTCAGCGTAATCATTAAAAAAGCCTTTCGTATCCGGCCAAGATAAAACAACTGCAGCCGTATCAGAACAAATGCCACTGTTTTCGCTCACTTGAATACCTTGTGTTTCAGCACGTGTCTGCACCACACTAAAAGTCTGGGGATGCAAAAGACTCTGAATAGAAATCTTTGTTTTTTTCTCACGCGCAAATCGTACAGCAATGGCATTAGCCTCAGCCAAAGCTGTTGCTTCATCAAGCAATGAAGCAGCGGCAACAGGTAAACCTGTTAATTCGCTAACCAATGTCTGAAAATAAAACAAAAGCTCTAAACGACCTTGGCTAATTTCTGCTTGATAAGGTGTGTAAGCGGTATACCAAGCTGGATTTTCAAAAAGATTTCGCAAAATAACAGGGGGAACACATGTTCCATGATAACCCTGCCCAATAAAGCTTTTGTGCACGTGATTGCGATCCATCATTTTCGACAATTCTTTCAGTGCTTGCTCTTCACTGGCTGCTTTTGGTAAGTTAAGTGATTGCGTAAAATGGATAGACTGAGGAACAGCTTGAGAAATTAATGTTTCAACGGAATCAAGTTCTAACACATCAAGCATTTTTTGCATTTCATCCGAACGAATTCCAATATGCCTAGAAAAAAAATGACGTCCCTGCATAATCTTCACCCAATTAGTGCTTTGTAAGCAGATTCATCCATTAATTCTTCAAGTTGCGTTTCATCTTGCAGCTTCATTTTCCATAACCAACCTTCTTTTTCAGCATTTTGATTTACCAATTCAGGACTTTTTACCAATGCCTCATTAATTTCAATAACTTCACCATCAAGAGGTGCGTAAACATCTGAAGCTGCTTTTACTGATTCTACAACAGCTGCAGAATCTCCTTTAGAAAGGAGTGTCCCTCTTTGTGGTAAATCAATAAAAACTAAATCCCCTAGCTGCTCCTGAGCATAGTGAGTAATCCCTACAGTAACCACCTGTCCTTCAATGCTGAGCCATTCATGATCTTGTGTAAAATAAGTTCTAGACATAAAAAACTATCCTTTAAAATAACGTTGTTCAACAAAAGGAAGTGCATGAACAGACAGCACAATCTTCTTGCCACGCAACTCGGTAAATACTTCCGTTCCCTCATTTTTCCAAGCAACAGGAACATACCCCATCGCTACAGGACCATCAAAAGAAGGCCCAAAGCCACCTGATGTCACCATCCCGATCTGATTTCCTTTATCATCTAAAAGAACAGCACCAGCACGAATAGGTTGGCGTGTTTGTGGCTTTAACCCAACTCGACAACGAGAAGGTCCTTTTTGAATAGCTTCAAGAAAAGCCTTTGCTCCATAAAATTGCGCTTTTTCTCGAACATTTTTAGAAACAGCCCATGTTAGTGAAGCATCAATAGGTGTAATATCGGCTGTAATATCATTCCCATGCAAACACAACCCTGCTTCTAATCGGAGACTGTCACGCGCTGCAAGACCAATCCACTCAACCCGTGGATCCCCCAGTAATTTTTCAGCTAACAAGTGCGCTTGATTTTTCGGAAGAGCGATTTCAAAACCATCTTCTCCCGTATAACCAGAACGCGTTATAAACCAATCTTGTTGTGGTTCAAATCCTTGCATAAAAAATAATTCATTACCAGACACGCCGGCGTCAGCCATAACAGCTGCAGCTTCTGGGCCTTGAAGGGCAAGCAATACCCTTTCAAGAGCAAACACTTGACACCGAAAGCCAACAGCACGTTTCTCAAGTTCAGCAAAATCAGCCTGTGCATTACCGGCATTAACTACCAACATAAATCGGTGATCTGCCAAACGGGTAATGATTAAATCATCAAGAATACCCGCCTGCTCATTAAGTAGATAATTGTACCGCGATTGGTTTATTTTTAGTAGTGCAGCATCAACAGGTAGAGCATATGATAAAAATTCAGCAGCTTGTGCACCCTCAACAGCAATCAATTTCATATGGGAAATATCAAAAAGACCTGCATGAGCACGTGTATGAAGATGCTCTTTTAAAACTCCAAGAGGATAAGTTAAAGGCATTTGCCAACCAGCAAAAGCACCAAATTTTGCACCAACTTTTTCATGCAATTTATGTAGGGGAAGTATATTTAAAGAAGATGTCTCGAATTTTTGTGGTGTGCCCATAATATCTCCAAAGTCGTACTAACTCCCACACGATGTGGTCGCCTTCGCACCCCTCTGTCATAAACCTGAGAGACTCGCGAAAAAATCTTTCGCTTACACCTTCGGCGCGGGATTTCCCGACTTTCCAGATCTGCCTTTCTTCTTTTACGGTCCCTAGAGCCTGAGAGATTATGGGCTGTTTTCCCCTTCGGCAGCAGGTACAAAATCTTGCAATCTGCACTCTCCCGCAAAAGAATGAAAGAAGCAAGAATGCTCTTTCCGACATGCTACGATTTATAGACTATCTTTTTGACACTGTCATCAGCAAATAACTGTAATTCTCTCATTTTTATACTTGCACAAGCTATTTTAAAAAGCTTATATTAAGAAGATTTTTAAACATTATGAGCACAAGACATTATACTGCAATAAATTAAGGAGAAGAGAAATTGCAGAAAAAATAAGCAAAGATACTGCTTTATAACGTTGTAAAATTTTACAGCCTAAATTACAAAATTTTATAAATTAAAGAGCTTGGGACGTGACAATCATCCCACAAAAGGTCTGACCGTGATCATCGGAGTTTATATCCTATGGCATTGGATATTTAAGATAAGGTATTGTATTAGACATAATCTTAGCGCACAATTGGTTAGTCAATTTTCTCGCCAAATCATATCATGCACTGTGGTTATTTACGTACCGAATCTTATCGGATAAAGGTTACAAAATACTCATGAAAGCTGGCAATATCCATTATAATTGCGAAAATGATCTACCAAAGCAAATCGCTCTTTTTCCTTTAGAGGGCGCACTCTTACTGCCAGGTGGTTTTTTATCACTCAATATTTTTGAAACAGAAACCCTAGAAATGATTGAAGATGCTATGGTATCCGATCGTTTATTAGGAATCATTCAACCTCTTTCATCAAATACCGACTGTCTATCTACACAACTTTATAGAACAGGCTGCATAGGTCGCATCACGAACTATAACGAAACAGGAAATGGACGACTTTTCATCGTATTGCAGGGAATTTGCCGTTTTACCTTAGAAAAAGAACTGGTAAACACAAAATCTTATCGAACTGCTGTTGTTCAATTAAATACAAAAGATCTACAAGAACCAGATGTTTCGGAAAATATTAATCGAGACAATTTATTAAATATTGTTGAGAAATACCTCACCATACATGAAATAGAATATAACTGGAACAGTATCATTCAAACTCCCACACCTATATTGGTGAATGCTTTTTCGTCCCTGATACCTTTTACACCAGCGGAAAAACAAGCTCTACTAGAAGCTCCAGATATTGGGAGTCGTGCCCAAACTCTTCTCGCTTTAACAGAACGCTCACTTATGAAACAAACAGGAGCACATTACCATCTTAACTAATGGACTTGAAAACATGAAAAAGATGACTACCAATCCTAAAATGCTTGAATTGCTTGTCTGCCCAATCACAAAAGGAACGCTTTCTCTAAACCGAGAAACACAAGAATTAATCTCACTTAAAGCAAAACTCGCTTATCCTATTCGTGATGGCATTCCTATTATGCTTGCTTCAGAAGCTCGTCCTTTACAGCACAACAATAAAATAAGCAATTTTCATTAGATTTTCCTTTATACGGCGAAATGGCGAGCCATTATTAATCAGCTCTTATGATCTACTTTTCATCAGTTGATATCCTTTGTTTATAAAATTTTATTCAATACTTACTCACTCCTCAAAATGGTTCATAAAAATTAAGTACAAGTAGAAGAATCAAATCATTCAGCAAATTCCTTATCCTTGCGATAACATCAAAATTAAAATTATGATCAGAAATGCACTAATTTTCTCTGCCTTAAACAAAATTTTATTTTTTTAATATGAACGAAGAATTGTTTATTGAAAATGAGAATCATAAAGTAAAAAGAGTAACAGCACTGAAAAAATGACATCTTTCAGCTAGATAATTAAATACCTATAACGATGTATAATATAATCGCTACTAAATCCAAACTCTTCAAGGTAAATAATTGACAGAATGAAAGTAATTCTCTAAATTGAACACTGTCAAGGAGATTTCTATGCAGCTTAGCATAAAACTATTCTAGTTTTCTCAGCGTAAGATTTAGGAGAGCGGTGCATTTAAAGTGAGCCGGCTTGTGGTGCTGTAGGTTTTTGTTAGCTTACACAAGATTGGATTCATGAAAACTAACAATAATAATAGCATATTCCTTGGCAAACTTACCCTCTCTTGAGAAGGATCCAAGGAAGAAGATGGGTAGGAGTGTGGGAGAATGAGTTTTAAAGTTGCAGTTGTCGGTGCTACAGGAAATGTTGGCCGTGAAATGCTAACAATTCTGGAAGAGCGTGGTCTTCCAGTTCGTGAAGTGATTCCTCTGGCATCACGACGCTCATTAGGCCAAGAAGTTTCTTATGGCGATAAAACTTTAAAAGTAAAAGCACTTGATACATATGACTTTTCCGACACAGACTTATGTCTTATGTCCGCGGGCGGAGATATTTCTAAAGAATATGCTCCCAAAATCGGCGCTGCTGGCTGTGTAGTAATCGACAACTCTTCCACATGGCGTTATGATGCCAATGTCCCGTTGATTGTACCTGAAGTTAATGCAGAATCCATTAGTGGATTTTCCAATCGTAATATCATAGCAAATCCTAATTGTTCAACAATTCAACTTGTCTTAGCTTTAAAACCTCTCCATGACGCAGCAATCATTAAACGTGTTATTGTGTCCACTTATCAATCAGTTTCCGGAGCTGGTAAAGAAGGAATGGATGAATTATTTGAACAATCACGAGCAGTTTTTGTTGCAGATCCCATCACATTAAAAAAGTTTACAAAACGCATTGCCTTTAATATCATTCCCCATATCGATGTTTTCATGGAAGATGGTTATACAAAAGAAGAGTGGAAAATGATGGTGGAAACCAAGAAAATTCTTGATCCTAAAATCAAATTAACAGCTACCGCTGTTCGAGTTCCTGTCTTTATCGGCCATGCGGAAGCTGTTAATGTTGAATTTGAAAAACCTCTGAGTGCTAATGAAGCACAAACTCTTCTACGAAACTCGCCAGGATGCCAACTTATCGATAAACACGAAGACGGCGGCTACATAACTCCGTATGAATGTACTGGAGAAGATGACACCTTTATTAGCCGTGTTCGCGAAGATATCACTGTCGAAAATGGTTTATCTTTCTGGGTTGTCTCTGACAATTTAAGAAAAGGAGCAGCATTGAATGCAATTCAAATTGCTGAATTACTAATTTCTCGTAATTTGATAACTCCTAAGTCAAAAACTTGAACGAAAATAGCAAGATATTCACATAAATCAGATACTTTTTGTTGCCATGCTTCTTTCTTACCATCTCTATTAGAATCGGTTTTTTATTCTGATGGAGAAGGATATGTTACGACGCGGTAACGTGTCTCGTTGCGTTCAAAATTTCTGAAATTGACATTATCAGGAAACAAAGGATTATAAGCAGTTACGTGCTCCACAGATATACCATGCGCTTTAGGTGACGGATTCAAAATTGTCCGTTCATCTCTTTTTTTTACACCTGTAGAATCAACAACTACATCTATTCTATGTTGTTTTTGTATTTTTGGGGGTATCATGACGACTTTAGAATTAGAAACAATCTGCTGTACTTTCCCTTTTTGAGCTTGTATCGTGGGATCTGGTTTTGTGTGCATATGTCCAAGAGAAATCATAGGAATATTTTTGACATTTAAATAATGTGCCGATGCCCAACCTGTCATTCCGTTGTAGTGTATTGAGCACCAAGTTTTGTTAGGTAGACAACCATTAATTTGCACTTTCCCTCCAGATGGAACAGTTGCTACGGCCTTGTAAGTTGTAGCGGGACCTGTGCGTATAACTGCATAACCTGATGCTACACGAGCAACCGTCCCAGCAGTCGCGCTAGAAACTGATACCCCAAACACAGTCCCTGCAAAAGACAACAAAATCACTGTTGTTGATAAAAAATTATTTTTAAACATTATCTCTTTTTCCTCCTCATAGTATAAAAGGCAAAATATTTACCTTTGCCAAGATTTGCCGCATTTTAGTAAAGTAGTCATCAACTCTCGATCTCTTCCAAGACTCAAAACACTTTAAGAAAATTTCTCTTATTTCATCCCCTACTACTCTATACAAACGGTCTATTATCTTGATTGGAGTGTTTCCTTCGTGGCTTCACTACTCTCAAGAGCATAATCTGATTACCTATTTTCTCAGCAAATCATTACCTAAAGAAGTTTTGAAATGATCATTAGTTCCCCTAAAATAATATAGAATGAAAATTTATCGCTTAAATTTGGAAGCGCAATATCCAGTTAATAGGTGTTATTTTAAAAAAAGCCCTTCGGCGTGGGGAAAATAATATGATTTTTTAAATAAAATAATTGAATGTCCTGTTAAGCTTTTATAGTTTTAATTTTCGTCACAGTCATACAAAGTATATTAAATCTCATCTCAAAAAGGCTCTAAAATAATGAGAAACGCGTATGAACATTAAAGAAATTATTTCAAAATACCATTCTTGGATTTTGCCTTTCTCTTTTTACACCTTTTTTTCCTTTTCCATGTTAGCAGATGAATTAATTATCAAACTCGGTGTCGGTGTTACAGAAGGAGAAGAAACAACTATTTAAAATAGTTGCCGTTTAGCAAGCACAAAAAGACGGTTTAGAGATAAAACTGATTTATTTTTCTGATTATATTTTGCCAAACAATGCTGTCCATGCAGAAAATGTCAGTGCAAATGCTTTTCAACAAACTCCCTATCTTAACAATCAAATAAAGAAATATGGCGATAAGCTTTCAATTACCGGATATCGGGGTCATGTTGGAGATAATTTAGGCAATATAACAACCCACTATGATTACCAGCGCTATAATATTTCCATCATGACAATAGTCATTGTCTTTTTGATAATTCTAAATATTACTATCCACTAATTTTCTAACCAGATTATACAAAAACTTGATAAAACAACTCGTTAAAATTATTTAGAAATTTGACTTCTTTTCTCCAACTATAGCAATCACAATCCATTGAGCAGTAAGAGCTGGTTTTTTTAATTTTTCTATCTCAATGGTAGTTTCATAATGAAAAGTAACTCGACCAGAAGGACGAATCTCAGCATCATCTAAAACAAAGCGTGCACGTACTCGAGTACCTGTTTTTACAGGATTCATAAAGCGTACTTTATCAAAACCATAATTGATCCCCATTGTCGTACCTTCTAGCTCCGGAAGAGATTCATAAGCTAACGTAGACAAAAGCGATAATGTCAAAAAACCATGAGCAATAGTACCACCAAAGGAGGTTTTTTTTGCTTTTTCTTCATCTACATGTATCCATTGATTATCATCTGTTGCGTGTGCAAATTGATTAATCATATCCTGTGTAACAAGACGCCACTGCGATAAACCAACTTCTTTTCCAATCAAATCTGTTATATCTTCTACTGCCATTTTCCGCTGCATAACGCCATTCCTGTTTTATTTAATAAAAGCCACATGCCCTCTTGCTTTTATAAAACTCATTGATTAGAGCATCAATATAAAAGAGAAACAGTCTCCAGAACCCAAATATTTATGAATATAGAAGCACCATTCTAGCAACATAATTTGTAAATAGGAAAAAATAATGGCAAGCAATGTTAACCTAACAGGTTTGGCACATGATTTGAAGCAGCGTGCAGAAAACCATCAACCAATCCGTATAGGATTGGTTGGCTGTGGTGAAATGGGAACAGATTTGCTATCTAGCATTGCACAGATGGATGGTATAACAGTTGCAGCTGTTGCCACTCGAACACCGTCTCGTATTTTTGATGCTGTTGCACTGGCATATGGCGAAGATGGTCACGCGCAAGAAATTGAAAATTCTAGTGCTTTGACCCACACCATTGAAAGAGGTTTAATTGCAGCTACAAGCGATATTGACCTAATTTTGCAACATGAACAAATCGACATTGTGGTTGACGCAACAGGATATCCGGAAGTTGGTGCAGAAATTGGCTTCAAAGCACTCGAAAACAACAAACATCTTGTTACAATGAATGTTGAGACAGATGTGACTATTGGTGCTTACCTGAAACATAAAGCAGACAAACAAGGTCTCATTTATACGCTTGGTGCCGGTGATGAACCTACTTCCTGCATGGAGCTCATTGAATTTGTTTCAGCACTTGGACACAAAATTGTTGCAGCTGGTAAAGGCAAAAACAATCCACTTATCTTTGATGCCACACCTGATGCTTATGAAGAAGAAGCATTAAGACGCAATATGAATGTCCGCATGCTAGTTGAATTTATTGATGGTTCAAAAACGATGGTTGAAATGGCAGCAATTGCCAATGCAACTGGTCTTCTTCCCGATTGTCCAGGAATGCATGGCCCGCAATCATCACTCCAAAATTTAAGCAAAGTACTTATCCCAAAACAAGACGGTGGTATTTTAAAGAAATGTGGTGTCGTAGATTATTCAATAGGCCAAGGAATTGCTCCAGGTGTTTTTGTGATTGCAGAAATAACGCACCCGCGCCTACGTGAACGTATGGAAGATTTAAAAATTGGTCAAGGGCCTTACTTCACCTTTCATCGCCCCTATCATTTAACAGCCATGGAAGTTCCTTTAACGTGCGCACGTGTGATGCTTTATGGCAAAAAGGATATGACACCACTTAATTACCCAGTAGCGGAAGTCTGCGCTGTTGCCAAAAAAGATTTACATCCTGGTGATCAATTAGACTTTATAGGTCTTTACAGTTATCGTGCTTGGATAATGAGTGTTGAAGAAGCACGCACTCATCAAGCCATTCCTTGTGGTCTTCTGGAAAAAGCGACAGTTACAGCTGAAATTAAAAAAAATGAACTTATTACATCGCATAACACTGCTATTCGAGAAAACCAGTGGATTGCAAAATTGCGAACCAAACAAGACCTTTTGCTTAAATCTTTTTCATCCCATTAATCCATGGATAAATTTTGTTATATTCATCATGATAATTCTCAGGCAATTTGATGCTTTCTATAAAATTCTCTGGGAAATAAAATTGGAAAAAAAGTAGGTTATGCCTTTAAAACAAGTGTGTAAATTAATAGTATAATAGCGTGAGATTCTTAAAAAAAATCATACCCCTATAAAACAGATGAAAAGACAAAATGTGCAGATATATAAAATCTCTATTATTTAAAAGATATTATTCTTGATCTTTTTGAATCCATAAAGCTAAATTGAAAAGCAATTACAAAAATAGAAGAGATTACACCTTCACTATAGAACACAGCAAGATGTCAAAGCAGGCTAAAATATAATCGTTCCAAAAAAGAAGGAAACCAACCAAATTATTTTGAATTTTTACTGACGTAGATTGAGAAAGCACTTCGATCATGCCTTTAATTAAGATAATTTTTTTCCTAATCCAATACAGCATAAAGTGCTTTCAATGTCAGTTTTTTAATGTAAAGTAAAGAAAATAATTACAATAACAACGATATAAGAGAGAATGCAACACCCATTATATTACCTGTAGCTACAGAAATTATTAATGAGCCAATACTCATACCACCCCACAGTACTTTAAAGAATGAAGATCCGTTTCCAGATGATCTGTCAGATAAAGACGCTTTTTCAATTTTTCCAAAAGCTAATTCATCCTGTTTCAAATCATAGTGTCTAACAACAGCATCCAACACCTTGATAGGTGTATTTTTTTCTTGTGTGACAGTAACTGACTTTTGTTGAAATGGAGATTTTATCACATTCCCATAACCCGCTGCAGTGTGTGCAAGCCAAAGAACAAGTGCTACACAAACACATGAACGCGTACGGATTTTAAATATTTTAAACATATCTTTTGTCTCCTCCTTTTATTAAAAAATGAAATGATATTTATATTGAAATATCCATTTCAAAAAGTGAAAAATAAAGTCTACACTAATATCAAATTAAAATTTTTAATCAATCATTAAAATTTATAAAATAAAATAATAATCAAAAACATGATAAGCCAATATTGTTAAAATTTTAAGCACATTCATTTCATTATAAAAAAATGAAAACATCTCTTCCCTTTTTGTTAATATCAAAATCAATCAATTATCATCCTAACAGCTACAATAAACATAATCCTCAACAAAATACTTATCAATATCTTAATTTTAGGCTAGCATTTAACGATAGATGTATTCTCCATAGCCGATTTATAACGCCTTGTTCTTGTATCTCCATAACAAAAACAGAGGAAATTACATCTCAAGTCTGAACTAATATTCCAAATGAACAAATTTATTTTAAGATATTAAAGTATTTGATATACTTTGGATAAAAACTTTTCAAGAACAAGAAAATTAATTCTCAAAGATTAAAATTTCGTAATTACATACAAGAATTCAGGCATTTTCTTATCATATCTCTAGCATCTTTAACAAATCTATAATTTTTGCTATATACATATTTGGCACGAAAATATTCTTATTTGCTTTTCTCTCATATATAGATTAGAATAAAGCGAATTTTATGGTCTTTAATAACTTTTCATCTGTTAACTTTTCTTTTTGACAATAGACTTATGGCATCTGATCCGCCTTTCCTTGCCCTTTTACCTTTAGGCGCACATGAATATCATGGAAATCATCTCCCCTTTGAAACTGACTGGATTATTGCTGAAGCTTTCGCAAAAACGCTTACATTACAAACACAAAATCAATTTCATATCGATCTCTTGCCTGTTGAAAAAATTGGCTATTCAATAGAACATACAGATGTTATTGGCACGCAAACGCTCACCTTTTCCGATGCAATCGAGCGGTGGATAAATATTGGAAAAAGCTGCTATAATAAAGGTATCAAGCGTTTTCTTCTTCTCAACGCTCATGGAGGTAATTCGCCTTTAATGAGCATTGTTATCACTGAATTACGGAGACGTTTTTCAATGCTTGCGGTAGCAACGAGTTGGAATCGGTTTGGCCTACCTCAAGGTTTGATACAACCGTCTCAACACCACCTTGATATCCATGGGGGATTTATCGAAACTTCCTTAATGCTTTATTTAGCACCCGAAAAAGTACATATGGAAAAAGCTCAAAACTTTCGTAATCAGCAAGCTGATATGATTGCTAATTACAGATATTTACGCGCCTATGGTTCTCATTCTTTTGGATGGATAATGCGTGATCTTAATGAGCAAGGAGCAGCGGGTAATGCAAGTGCAGCAACATCACAAGCAGGTGAAGCAATTTTTTCTCATGTTCTTTGCGGGCTTCTTGGTTTGCTTGATGATATTAAGCGATTTCCAATAAACGTGTTATAATATAAAGGCACAACAATGAAAAAGACACAACATTTACCCTGTAAAATTCCCGTGACTGTTCTTACAGGCTATCTTGGATCAGGAAAAACAACTCTTCTCAATCGCATTCTCAGTGAAAACCATGAAAAACGTTACGCAGTCATTGTTAATGAATTTGGTGAAATTGGCATTGATAATGACCTTATAGTTGAATCAGATGAAGAAATTTATGAAATGAATAATGGCTGTGTATGCTGCACTGTACGCGGAGATCTTATTCGTATTCTAGAAAGTTTGATGAAACGCTCTCACCGCTTTGATGCCATCATTATAGAAACAACAGGGCTTGCGGATCCAATTCCTGTTGCACAAACCTTTTTTATGGATGATGACGTACACGCAAAAACAGCACTAGACAGTGTTATAGCAGTTGTTGATGCAAAACACTTTCCGCTACAACTCAAAAAAAGCCGTGAGGCTGAAGAACAAATTGCCTTCTCTGATATCATTCTATTGAACAAAATTGACCTTGTCAGTGCAAAAGAGCGTATGCACGCCGAATCGCTCATTCGTGCAATTAATCCCAGAGCCGTGATTTATACAACAGAGCGTGCCAACATCCCCCTCGATAAACTCCTTGATTGTGGTTCATTTGACCTACAACGCACTTTAGATAACACCCCTCATTTTTTCGACCATCAACATTCAGATCATGTTTGCAATGCCGATTGTAATCATGATCATCATAACATATCGACCATCCATGATACTACAATAACTTCTGTGAGTTTAAAAACAGGCGCTCTTCAACCAGAAAAATTTTTCCCATGGATCCAACAAGTTACCCAGCAACAAGGTCCTGATATTTTACGTTTAAAAGGCATTATCGCATTTCAAGGAGATGATGATCGCTATGCCATCCAAGGTATACATATGATCCTTGAAGGTCAACATCAGCGTCCGTGGCGAGAAGATGAAAAACGTGAAAGTAGACTTGTTTTTATTGGCCGCTCTCTTGATGCAGAAAAACTTAAAATTGGTCTGGAAAATTGCGCATAAGTGAATGACAATGTCAAACATTACAAACTACAATTTGCAAAATTATTGCCTCTCATGCGGTTTTATTGATCATAAACCAGCTTTTGTTTCTGTGGAAGGTATAATTGTTTTCTTAAGCCCAACTCCACAAATTGTCGAAGTTCACCAAGGAATAATTTCAAGCCAATTTTCTCATGATAATACAGCTATCATTACAGGTGGAGAAGATGGAAAAGCCTGTAAAACAACTGCAAATGGTCTTATAGAAATACTAGGCAGACAAAAACGTAAGTGGATAAGCAATGTTGCTTTTGGACCACAGAAAATTTTTGCTTTTTCTTCCTCACGTCTAACATCAGCAAATATCGGTAACGGAATGCAAGAACTTATCCATGAACGTAGTGTGGAAGGCCTTGCTTTTGCTCCAAAGGGCTTACGACTTGCTGTCGCACATTATAATGGTATCACCCTTCATTGGTTATCAACCAAAGCAACTCCAACCACATTGGTCTGGAAAGGAGCACATTTTAACGTTACCTTCTCACCCGATAACCGTTATATAATTTCCGCAATGCAAGAAAATGCCTTACACGGCTGGCGTCTCGCAGATAATCAGCATTTACGGATGAGTGGTTACCCAAGTAAGGTTAAAAGCTGGTCTTGGAGTACAAAAGGAAAGTGGTTAGCAACATCAGGCGCATCAGCAGCAATCGTTTGGCCTTTTCATACAAAAGATGGACCAATGGGTAAAGCACCTTTAGAACTTAGTACACGAGCAAATGCACTCGTCAGCACTGTTTCATGCCACCCAAAAGAAGAGGTCGTAGCAATAGGCTTCAATGATGGAATGATTTTGTGCACGCATTTTCACAATAAAAAAGAAATCCTCCTAAAGGATTGCGGAAAAAGCGCTATTTCATCTTTAAACTGGGATCAAACAGGACAGAACCTAGCCTTCGGAAGCGAATGCGGTGAATGCGGTGTTATAAACATCACGCCTTAAATGAAAACCCAACACATAACAGCCATTACAGTTTCAGGACGAAATATCCAAAAGTTATCGAACACGACAACCGAATTTAATCTTAAAGAGAAACAAAGACATCACGCAAAAAAACATCAAAAAGATGACAAGCCATCCTCATTCAAAATCTCTAGAAAAAAACGACCTGTCATCACAAATATCAACGATAAAATACCCATTTCCAATTTAAAAATTAGGAAATCGGAACTATCTTTCTCAAATCATTTTAGCAACTTTCGAGAAATATCTCATAATATCCGAAAACAAACTACGAAAAAAAGATGAAAAATTCTTATGTGAGAAAGCAGAAAACACACTATTCGATGTTACACTCTTTCCACTAACATTGACCTTTTCAACCCCTTCAGTTGTAACAGCCTGTTTTTCTACTTGTTGATTTAGAGTACCAAGAACTGCTACACCCATCGCGTTAGCATCTTCTTGCTCTACTACAGACACAGTGGAAAGAGCATGTTGAAACTCTCCTTCTCCGAAATGTGCATTAGCACCTACAACCTGTAAAAAAGAACAAACAACTACTGTTGAAACACATAAAAACATATTTCTCTTAAACATTTTAACCATAATTCTACCTCAAACTTCCTTTTTCCCCATGAAATACGAGCAACGCTCAAATAAACACTCAAATAAACATCCCGAAAACAAGAAAACAAAAACATGCTTATTGCTTATCTGACTGCAGGTAGAATATAATTCATTTTGTGTTTTATGTAAAGCCAAAATACAGAAAAATATAATAAAGTCATAGCTATAAATTGATATCTCTACAAAAAAGACGTGTTAAAAATCTAACTAGAAGTGATAGCGCAACCCACCAGAAAAACTAGTGCCAGAAAAACCAGCCTTTGTGAGCTTGTGTTCATAAATTAAATCACTGTACAGAGCAAAACTCGAAGACAGTCGGGCATTAAAACCGAACCCAATTTCTAAGGAAGAACCAAAATCACCCAACTGGAAGTTATCTTTAAAATAAACAGTTTGTTTTTTCCCAAAACTATGCATGAAATTAAGCTTACCATAAAAAGAAATAACATGCCCATCTTCAAAAGCATCAAGTTCCTTAGTTAAACGCCCACCAACACGAACTGTCCACTGGTTAAATTTACCCATATCAATATCAAGATCATCAACATCATGTTCCTTATCAAACTGAAGATGTTGGTAAACTACCTGAATCTGTGGATCAAAAACAAAACCTTTATGTTCTGTCATAAATACTCTACCGTTGGTTAATGAAGTACTGAGCAATTTACCCTTTAATTTTGCTGTCTTGCCTCGTACAAGAGTGAGCACATCCCCATTAAACAGACCATAAGATAACAACCCATCAATATAAAGCCCCATATCATGCTGTATACTTCCATACGCTGAAACAGACCATCTATTAAATGCACTTTTTCTACTTTCCTCAACATCTTTAGGATACAGATAAAAACTTCCATAATTTCCCATAATCCCTAAGAATGTATGACTGTATAGATTTTCAATATCCTTCAGTAAAATACCTGCCTCAAGCGCATTATAATCGAGTTCAGACCCATATCCATAGTCAAAAGCAGATAGATTTGAAGCATAACGGTAATTTCCACTATAACCATGCGCAAAAAATGCTGAGTTTTTATCACTATTCAAAAAAAATCTAAAAGCACCGCGCGTAATATCTAACTGTTTATTTTGATTTTTTATATCCATCAAACCAGTATGGAATAAAGTATTTGGCAAAAGAAGATAAGTTGGAAGTTGTGGAACAACGGCCTTAACTTTTGACTCATGCTGAACAAGAGAAGTATGCTGAGGATCATCTATAGAGGAATACTCCACTGAATCTGATGGTAGATGTGAAGAATCTGTAGGTAAAATTTTTGCTGAATCAGGCAAAACAGATATAGGCTCCACAGATGTAGTTTCCATAGAGTCATGATCAACAGAAATGGATAAAGAATCTATAGAAGAAGATTCTAAGGTATCAGACGAAACAGATGAAGAATCCGTAGAGAAAGGTTCTAATGTTTCAGATGAAACAGAAGAAGAATCTGTCAGGTGGGGTTCCAATGTTTCAGAAGTAATAGGCACAACATTTGTAGAAGAATATTCCACTAAATCTGACGGAACAGATGCATGATCTGTAGACGAAGGCTTAACAGCAGTAGGTGAAACAGACGTAGAATCTCTATATGAAGATCCGCGAGGAATAGACGGAGCAGGTACAATATCAAAAAGACTAGCATGAGGATTAATGTAGCTACATTCAAGACGAAAATCCCAAAAATTTTCATCACCAGCCACCAATCTTTCAGCAGAATTTGCTTCTCCTAAAGAAGATCCTGGGCCATAGGCACGAAGATGATACTGATAAGGTGACCCATTAAGTGTCGTATACTTATCAATAAGCATAAACGAATCTTCTTGTGCTTTTCCAGAAACTTGAATAATCGAAACACTTCGATTATCCATTCTATCATCTGTTGTTTGTTTTGAAGTTCCTAGAGAATTCTTAATACGAACCAGAGTCTTTCCAGAAACATCACCATGAATTAAAACTCTATCGATTTTTTGATGATCAAACAAATCATCGTGATTTAAAGACGCACTTAAATGAATCTGCACATTTCCTTGTGCTCGGTAAACATTCCCCTCGCCCTTACCAATATACAATGTTTGATACTGATCAGGAAATTGATCATCAAAATCGATAGTGCTACCTACGAGACTTACAGATGAAATACATGAATCTTCAAGCTCTGCTTTTTGCTCACTCCTATGTCTTCTTTTTTTTAAAATCCACCTTGAGCCACGATGCAAATTAAGATCAGCATGTGCACCATCATAAACGTGGGCACCCCCTACAAGAATAGAAGAATCAGCCAAAATTACCACAGAAGCACCATCAACAGCCTTTAACAGCAGATCACCGGATACTCTTGTGTCCTCTGATAAATTGATATAACCATTAGCTTTTGCACTATAAATAGCCGTACTCTCAGGAACTGTAAAAATTGTATTTGATAAATAGACAGCACCCAATCCAGCATCTATTGCTGATATCAATGGACTTGCTTTACCATCTCGAATTGGCTCTTCTTCTTGCTTACGAAAATACATACCATACGATGCGTCCCCCCTCACTATAATAGTGGAATTCTTTATATCAGCCTTAGTGATTTGAGGATTATTAAATGAACTTTTGATCTTATTCATATCAGAAGTTAAAGTACCTGATGAATTTTCAATCAACAATCCATGAACACCAGTAACATCAACAGAATTTGTCCTAAATAAAGCATAACCATTTTGAAGTAAGTGCATAACGGCCTTAGCGCTACTATTATTGTCTCTTCCATTCCACCCAGAAATCTGAACATTTTCTATGCGAAATGTCCCTCCTAATTTTGAGTAAAATGCACTGCTGTTTGTAACATCAACAGACATACCAGCTAACCTAATATCTGCACGATCACTGCTTAAAAAACTTGCAATCGCATTATTTGTCTTAACTTCTATTTGGCTTAAGGCAACATCTGTTCCCCTCCCTGAAGCATTAACTGCCATCCCACTTTCCTCAATAGATCCACCAGTTATATGAATTATTCCATCATTAACTTTAAGACCTATTTCTACATTTCGAAAAGCTGAATCGCTCAAAACAACCTTTCCTTTTTCTGAAACATCCACACCATATCCAGAGCGTGAATCTGCAGAACCTGTAACAGTTATTTTTTCTGCATTAATAACTGTGCCTTGTTTTTGTACTTTTATAGCAACTGGAATAGAAGACGTTTTTTGAGGATTTGTGAACCGATAAGTTTTATTTTGAATTGTGTGAGTTCCACCATCACTACAGGTATAAAACTCTTCATCTGGATTACACGAACTTCCAGAAGAATTAGAATGCATAATTTGTAAAAAATAAAGAATAGCTGTTGTAAAAGTGCACGAAAATACATGATTGCGAAATACACTTATCATGACTCTGCTTTACTCCCCTTCATTAAAAAATGAATAATATTTAGAACACGCTTCAACACCCCCCATAAAAATAAAAAACATAAAATCTAAATAATCATAGCATATAATTTGTCTAAATGTATATTTGGATATAACTGATTCTATACTTTATGTATAGATAAAAACGATAATGTTACAAAGAACAAAAGTAATTATCAAAGATTATCTTTAATGAATTTATCCTTATAAATAAAATAAGCATACAATATGATACACATTAATCATTTGATGTAAAAATATAATATATCTTTAATTAACCTGAAGAAAAATGAATTGTAAACACTCACACAATACTTATTTTTAAACTATTATTTAATAAAATTAATGGATAAAAAAAAAGCCACAAACACAGCTTGTGGCTTTAAAAATAATTAATCGAAACATAACCAAACTAGAAATGGTAGCGCAATCCACCAAAAAAACTAGTGCCAGAAAATCCAGCTTTTGTGAGCTTATGCTGATAAATTAAATCACCATAAAAAGCAAATTTTGGAGATAATTGAGCATTAACACCCAATCCAGCTTCTAAAGAGGAACCAAAATCACCTAACTGAAAAGAATCTTTGAAATGCACAAATTGCTTTTTTCCTAAATTATTAGAAAGATTTAGCTTACCATAAAAAGAAACAGCACGCCCCTCTTCAGATACATCCAACGTCTTGATTAAACGCCCACCTGTACGCATAACCCATTGATCAAGTCTTCCCATATCAATATCAAAATTATCAATATCATATGCCTTATCAAAATTGAGATGTTGATAAACAACCTGAACCTGTGGATCAAAAACAAGACCTTTATATTTGGTCATAAATGCTTCACCAACCGTTAACGAAGTGCTCAAAATTTTTCCCTGCGATGTTGCTGTTTTACCTCGTGCAAGAGTGAGAACATCACCTTTAAACAAACCATAAGACAAAAGACCATCAACGTAGAAACCTGTATGATATTGTATACTACCATATCCTGTCATTGACCATTTGTTAAATGTACTTTTTTGGCTGTGTTCAACATCTAAAGGCTGCAAGAAGAATCTTTCATAGGATCCCATAACTCCAAAAGAAGTAGTACTATACGCACTTTCCGCTACTCCCAGTAATATACCTGCTTCGGCAGCACTATAATCAAGATCGCCTCCATAACCGTATTTAAGCACAGAAAGATCCGAAATATAACGATAATGACCACCATAACCACGAACAAAAAAGGCTGGATTTTCATTATTTTTTAATAGTCCACCGGAAGCAGTTCGCAAAGATTCTAACCGCCTACTTTGATTACCAATACTAATCAACCCTGTATGAAATAAAGAATTTGGCAAAAGCAGATAAGTCGGAACTTGGGGAACAACATCCTTTATTCCTGAATCTGGATGGGGACTAGGCTCTGGCCTCACATCAGGCCGGTCAGGGCTGGGCTTTGGCCTCACATCAGGCTTGTCAGGACTAGGCTCTGGCCTCACATCAGGACGGTCAGGACTAGGCTCTGGCCTCACATCAGGCTTGTCATGATCAGGTTTTGGCTCTTCTGGACTCGGTTTAGAATCAATATGTTTATTTTCAAGGCGAAAATCCCAAAACGCCTCTTTACCTTTCACTAATCTTTGGCCAGAATTCGCTTCTCCTAAATTAGATTGTGGACCATAAGCATAAAGCCTATACTGGTAAGGTAAGCCTTGCAGAGCAACATATTCTCCATCCAGCTTAAAAGAATTTTTATCTGCTTTTCCAGAGACCTGAATAATCGAAATACCTTGATCATTTCCACCATTCCCCGTATATCCTCCTGGACTTCCTGAAATAGGACGTACACGAACTGTGGTTTGCCCAGCAACATCACCGTGAATTAAAACACGATCAGTTTTTTGATTGCTAAGTAAACCACCAGAATTCAGATATGTGTTAAGATAAATCTGCGCATCATCTAGTGCCCTATAAGCGTCACCTGATCCTTTTCCAATGTTCAGTGTTTGATAATCATAAGATGATGCAGATTTTAGCTTTTTGAAATTAATGGAACTGTTCATAAGTGTTACAAATGAAATAGATAAATCATCTGTAGAAACAGATTCAGCTGGATTTTTCTTCTGCTTTTGTTGCAAAATCCACGTTGAACCGTTACTCAAATAGAGCTTACCAGTGGAAACACTATCAACATGAGTACTTCCTTCAAGGGTAGAGGCATCAGCTAAAATCGCCATAAAAGCCCCATTCTTAACTTTTAACAATGAATCCCATGACTGAAGAGAACTTTGCAATAAGTGAATAATACCATGAGTCTTGTCAGTGCTATACACAACCGTACTATCTGGAACCGAAAACCTTGTTCTAATTAAATTAACAACCTCTATCCTAGATGGCCTTACCCCATCTATTAAATTTTCTTTATCCTCAAGTCTCTCCAATGGCTTATCGCCTTTAAAATACATACCGTAAGATGTTTTACCATTCACTGTAACGGAGGAAGATGTAAAATTAACTTCAGTTATACCAACATTCCTCCGTAAATTACCATGTAACGGAATTGAATTAAAAGCACTGACTGTATTTTCTGACAATATACCATGGACATTTGTTACATCAATTTTCCCATTTGAAAAATCAACCAAACCATCTTCATCCATCAAAAAAGCTGCATGATTGGCTTTATTGTCATCTTCACCCTTTCCATTGATATTAACCTTATCAAAAATCACTTTTCCATTTAACGTAGTATAAACCCCATTACTTTTCGTGAAATCAACTGATCCCTCTTTCATTTTAATCTCTGTACCAACAGAACTATACAAGCTAGCTTTTCCACTATTGGTTGTAATTTTTGTATTGTTTAAAACAACATGCGCTAAATTCCTTTTCGGATTCCCCAATGCCCAAACACCAGTTTGACTATTTTCGATAATCCCCTTATTTATTTCGATTGTTCCTTCATTTGCATAAAGAGCTATCTCTGCATTTTTAAGAGAAAAATCGTCTAAAACAATCTTTGCCCCCTTGGAAACAAAAACGCCATACATATAAGGTTTATCTGCAATTTCACTTTCAACAGTCACATTTTTCCCTGTAACGACTGTCATTCTTTTCTTAGGTTCGCCAACTTTTTTATCATCTCCTTCAACTTTTATAGCAATAGCTTGACTGGAAATTCCGGAAACATTCTCATTAGTAATCTTAAAAAATTGATCGTTAATTGTGCTTTCCCCACAATTTCCACATGCATAATATGACCCATATGACACAGGCTTCGCAGATATCCTATCAGAATCTAAGCTATGAAAACCACTATAGCCATGGCCTCCTCTACCCTGATTACTGCTATAACTATCCTCAGAAAAAGCATTATAACTAGGAGCTCCTACGATACTGTCCTCGCTATAACTTCCTCTAGGAAAGATACGATATCCGATAGAAACATTGTTACCAGCAATTATCCCAACACGATCTAAATCAAAAGGAGTATGATGGCTCGAAGTAGTGGTATAACCAGAGGAGGAAATAGGGGTAACAGAAATATCATAACGGGGACGACTACGACCGTTGTTGCTTCTTAGGCTATCTCCACTGTAATTTAAACCAACATGGTTATTATGCTCATTTCTTCCAGAATCCGCACAAACCCCTATCCCACTTTGCAGCAAAGAAAGGATAGCTGTTGTGAAAGTACATAAATATATATGATTTTTAAACACCTTAATCATAGCTCCATCAAAACTTTCCTTCCCCTCTCATTGAAAACAAAAGCTTTCGACATCCCAACATGAAAAATCAAAAGGATGCACTGATTGCTCGTCTGATTGGTGCAATGAATTACCCAAAGAAGCTCGATCAAAAATTCAAAAAGAATACAATGACTACTTATAATAGAATAATTATTCTGCACAATTTATACGTGTATAATACATTCCGGATTTCGTGTAAAGTCAAAATAAAAACGGCACGTGCAATTAAAATTGTAAGTTGCAAAAATACAACTTTTAATTGTTAACGTAAAATTAATTAAAAATTATCCGAAAAAAAATAACCAAAACCAGTCAAACTGGTTTTGGTAAGCATATGATTAATAAAGAAAATGACTATAAAATAGTATATTTCAAATGTCGTGCACCAACACTGAGATCTACGCCATTAAAGATTTATCAGGGTAAAATCAGTTCATATACCGTATTGTGATTACCAAAATTTTAAGAAAATTCACTATAATTATAAAAACAATGATATGATTATAGGATGCTTTTCGTGTGCAAAGCCAAAAAATAAAATTATAACCTTTTGCATAAATATCAAAAACACAGTTATCTTTTAACCAAGAAATACAGGTTATTATACAACAAAAGGCAACACAACGTGCTGCCTTTTATATCAAAATTTATATTATATCTTAGTTTATTATATCTTAGTTTAAAACTGATAACGCAATCCACCAGAGACAGTGGTTCCAGAAAAACCAGCTTTGCTAAGCTTATGCTGATAAATGAAATCACCATGAAGCGTAAACTTTGAAGACAATTTCATATTAACACCTAACCCAGCTTCTAAAGAAGAACCAAAGGAACCCAATTGGAAGGCATCTTTGAAATGAACAGTTTGTTTTTTTCCAAAATCATGTACGAGATTAAGTTTTCCATAGAAGGAAACATCACGCGCACCCTCAAGTTGGGTATGAGTTTTAGTCAAACGTCCACCAACACGCACCACCCATTGATCAAGGTTTCCCATCTCAATATCAAAATTATCAACATCACTTACCTTATCAAACTGTAGATGTTGATAAACAACCTGAACTTGAGGATCAAAAACCAGACCTTCATATCCTGCTGCAAACGATTGACCACCAGTCAATGAAGCACTCAAAGGATTACCTTTCAGCGTTGCCGTTTTACCCCGAGCAAGAGTGAGAACATCACCTTTAAACAATCCGTAGGATAAAAGACCATCAACATAAAAGCCTACATCATGCTGCATGCTACCATATGCTGTAACTGACCATTTATCAAATTCACTTTCCTGACTTTGTTCAACATCCAAAGGTTTCAGAGAAATCTTTCCATAAGACCCCATAACCCCAAAGGAAATAGCACTGTCTGTATTCTCGATTGTTTTTAGTAAAAGACCAGCCTTCATACCATTATAATCAAAGTCTCCTCCGTAACCATATTCAAGTGCGGACAAGTTTGAAGTATAACTGTAACTACCACCATAGCCACGCAAGAATAAAGCAGGATTTTCACGAACTTCTAGCATTCCACCGGAAGCAGTACGCATAGTTTCCAACTGCTTATTTTGATTGCTTATATCCATCAAACCAGCATGAAATAAGGTATTTGGCAGAAGTAAATAGGTAGGAACCTGCGGAACAACAGCTTTTACAGTTTGCTCAGGAGAAACACTATCTGCATCTTCAGAAGGCACAGAAGGAGTACGCCCAGGAACAGTATACGTAGAAGATGCAGAATCTGCTGAACCAATATATTCACCTTCTAACCTGAAATTCCAGAAATTGCCACCTTCTTTCATAAATTTCTGCTTAGCATGTTCCTCTGCTACAGTAGCATCTGGAGAATAAGAACGAAGAACATACTTATAGGGCACTCCTGCCAGTGCAACATAATCACCCCTCAGTTTGAAAGAATCTTGTTCCGCTGTTCCATAAACCTGAATAATCGAGACATTGTGAGCTTTTTTATAACTGCTATTGTCTTTTCCTGTATTTCCTGCAGAAGCTTGCACATCCACCACAGTTTTTCCAGAAACATTACCATGAATTATAAGACGATCGGTCGCTTGAGCATCACTAGTATCATTAGGATTCAAACGCGCATTGAGATAAATCACAGCACTGCCATCTGATTTATAAACATCTTCTATTCTCCCTGCTCCTTTTCCAATCTGAAGTGTTTGATATCCAGATTTTCCAGATGTCACAGGCAAAAATGCAATAGAACTATTATTCGCAAGACTTACAGATGAAACACATGAATCTATACAATCCGATGATAAAACTTGCTGATTCTTATGCGCACCCTTGTTTAGGAACCATTGCGATTCATTAGATAACTCGAACCGAGCGTGAGAACTCTTATCAACATGAGCACCACCTAAAATCGTAGAATTATCAGCTAAAACCAATATATCAGAACCATTTTCAGATCTTAATAATAAATCACCAGAAAGAACTGTCTTATCTTCTAAAGAAATACGACCATGAGCATTTTGACCATAAATAGCCGTACCACTTTTAACCTCAAAATCAGTTTTCTTCAGTGAAACTACCCATGTTGTATTCGCAGATTTTTGCTTTAGTTGTGCTTCAGAAGATTGCTTAATTGGAAGATCCACACTCCGCTTAGCTACTATTTTTTTCTCAATAGAACTCGCACCTCCAGCAGGCACATTTAATGATCTAACCTCAATTGGCTCCTGAATCTTACTTTCATCTTGCGCTCTGATCTCTCCCCACTTTGATCCATCAAAATGTATACCATAGGATTTATTACCCTCTACTGTAACAGATGAAGATTCAATGTGAGCATGACGATGATCACCCTTAACAGAAGGACGAACCTCAGCATGTCTCCTGCTTCTAGAAGCACCTACTTCAACGGCATCACCAAGATTCTTCATCCACAAACCAGTACCATCAGTTACAACATTCCCAGCGGCAAAATCAATGAAACCATTATTACCTACTAAAAAAGCTGCACGCTTAGGCATATCCTCAGAATCTGGCTTTGACTGTGTTTTTTTCGCAGTAATGCTAACGTTATTTAGCTTAATATGCCCCCCCGATTCTGACCTAACTCCTACTCCATTTGTAGAGATAATTGACCCAGAATCCATTGATATCATACCACCATTACCAGCCAAACCAGCTGTAGCTAGAGGACCGTTCGCAAGAACCTTTGTATTCCCTAAATAAACCTTTCCCCCAGAACCCGCTAAAACACCTATATAATTGGCACTGATTTCCCCATCATCCATTTGGATCTTTCCATGAGTCTGAGCCTCAAGTCCAATCAACGAAGACTTAATTTTTGATTTCTGTTCTAAAACAATCTCTGCAGTTTCATCTGCAAGCACAGCACTCACGAATTGTGACTGATTCAAATCAGCACTACCCTTATTATTAGGAGCTTTACCAATTATAGTTGTATTCTTAGTGGTAATCTTTGATCCTTTTCCCATTACGTGCAAAGGATATTCATTGTCAGCATTTACCTGAAGTGTCTGATTTTCTATTGTGCGTGACTGACCATCATAACACTGATAAGAAACATATGCTTTCCTCTCCCCGTTGACTTCACACTTAGAGGAAGTACCTGATGCGCTAGGACGCGTGACAGATGCAACAGCAGGTGACCTTTCAGATGCAGCAGATAAAATGCGTGGAATAGGCCTAAAATTCCTAGATACTTCAACTGCATCAGTTTTAGCTGCATCAGATGAATTTCTAGGTGCGCTAGGTAAAACACGTGCCACAGATGTAGAAGACTCTTCTGATGAAGATGTAGATGTAGATGATGTAGATGTAGATGATGTAGAAGACCCTTCTGATGAATCTGACGAAACAACAGCTCCATTAGACGCTGATCCTGATCCAGTAAATTCAGCAGTAATTGCTTTAGCTATCTTAGACTTAGCGTGGTATGTGAAACGGATACCCCCACCCTGCAACGGCACTTTGGACAAATTATACGTTTCATCAGAAGATACATAACCTGTTATAAAATCATCAGGTATACTTTCTTTACTAAACGGCTCAGCAATCACGCCAGGCTTAGCTTGAGAATCTACTTGAACATCTCCATTAGATAATATTGTGTACCGAATCCAAGTACCATCATCCCGCTTATAATATCTCGTAGGACGATCACCATATTTCGTCAAATCTTGAGGAATATATTCTAGATACCCGTTATTGCCATTGGGACCCGTTTTACCAGTAGGAGTCAAAGTTACCCCGTTAACTGTAATAGACGAATTTTCAGAAGCAGATGGAGCGGATTGAACCGATGACCTAGATAATTTACGTGAAGACGGATCACGTGAAACACGTCCAGCAGATACAGAGGAAGACGTTACGGGCTCTGAAGATACAGAGACAATATTGATATCAACAGGCGCTGATGTTGGAACCGGAGGAAACGCACCAGATACATAATTATCCCCATTACGACCACCACCAGAACGAGCAAGAACAGTACCACCAAAATTACCACTCGCATGGTGATCAGCACGTTTAAGAGAAGTGCGAACAATAGGGGAAAGATTCTTAGGGAAAGAACGCTCCGGAAGAGCCTTTGCCTTAGCAACAGAAATATGCGTTTTCACATCAGGAACAATACTCTTACTCTCTAGACGAAAATCCCAAAAAGAATTACTTAACTGCATCAGTTTTGTATCAAAAAATTCCTGACGCGGAGGAATAGATGGACCATACGCACGAAGAACATACTGGTAAGGAGCACCCCCCAATGTGACATAATCACCATTTAATTTAAACGAATCTCCTGCTGCCTTTCCATGCACCTGAATAAGCGAAATACTTTGAACAGGATTTTTACTTCTTTCAACCCTTGGAACAAAAAACAACGCTGAACTTAAAACACTCGTAGAATCTTGCACATCCACCAAGGTTGTCCCAGAAACACCACCATAAATTAAAAGTCTATCATTCATCTGAGAATTGCTAGAACCGCCACGACTTGGAGTTTCATTAGAGACATTAAAACGAATCCAAGCATCGCCTTTCGCTGTATAAACCTCTCCCTTCCCATTACCAATACGGAGTGTTTGATAACCAGCAGCATTAGAAGAAGAACCAGAAAATTTAATACCACTATTATCAAGACTCATAGATGAAATACACAAACCTGAACAATTTAAGCCTGTATCCTGCTTATATCCATAACCACTTTTTGTTAAAAACCACTGCGACCCCTTAGATAAACTAAATCTAGCAGAAGATCCCTTTTCTACGAAAGCCCCTCCTACAATTGCTGAATCATCAACAAAAAGCGATACTTTGGACTCGCCCTTAGCCACAAGCAACGAATCACCCACCAGAGTTGCTTTACGCTTCAAAGAGACCTCACCGCCGGAACCATCAGCATAAACAGCCACGCCATTAGGAACATGAAAATCAGTTGTATCCAATACAATACTCTTTTTACTTACAGATTTTTTGGATGAAACTCTAAAAGATCTCTCAGCCACAACCTGAGACCTATCAGCAACTTTGTCCAAACTTCTTGCTTCTACAACTCTTTCTGCAACCATATTATAGAAATCTGATCGAGACCCATCAAAATATATACCATGAGCCCCCTCACCTTGCACCAAAACAGTTGAACGATCAATACCAACTTGATTTATCACCGAAGAACTCAAAAACTCCCGATCATCCCGAGAGTTGGTAGATACAGCCACAGGACGCAGATTATCAAACACGGTATCATCATCATTGAACAACACACCGTGAGTATTCACTAAATCAATCACCCCATTGGAAAAACTAATACTACCACCATTTAACCAAAAAGCAGCCTCCTTAAATCCCTGCACAGAGCCCAATGACCCTTGGGAACCACGCACAACACTATCCCCTACCCCTTTCCCGAAAATCGAAACTTTTTCTAATTGAACCTGTCCCTTCTTCTCTGCTAGAATTCCTACCCCTTGCATGAAGCTAAGAATCCCAGATTTCATCGCCAATTTACCACCGTGATTTTCTAAACCAATGACAGAATCCTGCCCCCTAACATCAACTTTTACATTTTTTAAAGAAACGCTTGAATTCGAATCGGAATCAACAATAACACCTCGAGATAAAGTGCTAATTTCTCCATCAATCATATCAATTTCCCCACCATTCCGAACTTCAAGTCCAGTGGAAAAATGACTAATAAATGAAGTATATGTCTTTTTTTCCCTAACTGGATTCGCCCCCTGTGCTGAATTCACTCCCCGCGCTGAATTTGTGCTACTAATATCTCCAAAATAAACATTTGCACTACCCTCCACAAGCACAGCACTTACAGAATCATCGAACTGCTCCCCCTTACCAATACCCATATTAACAAAACTTGGACCAACTACAGTCACATCTTTCGCGAGAACATACACAGGATAAGCAAAAGAATCATCCCCCACCATCACCGGCTCCGATCCCTGCACGTGTATAGCATGATCGCGAGGATCAGTGACCGTAATAACACGATGTGTTATTTTGTGCTCGCCCACCTCATTACAAAAGTACCCACGCCCTTTTTCCACATTACATCTATCAGCATTTTCAATTTTCAACTGGGATCTTTTTAAGATAACCTCCGGACTGATTTGTTGAACATTTCTATTCTTCAAAAAATTACTAGGTTTCTTTGCATCCACGTCATGCATCAAATTAATATTCAAATCATTTCCTACAGCCGGCCTATCCACATCTTGAGCGCCAACAATACTTACACTATTTGCCCCCGAGCAAACACCCATACCTTGTAAAAAGAGAAAAACACCTGTTGTAACGACACACAAATGTGTACGTCTTTTAAACACATTAACCATATGCCCAAACTTTCTAAAAAAATAAATCTTGCAAAATCGCTAAAATAAACACAATAATAATTCGGACAGTTTGTAACATATGTTAAACAATTTTACAACATAATGTTGTTTATTAAATTATCATATTGTGCATAAAAATGCCTAGTTTAAATTTTTGAAGTGGATAAACTCTTCTAATTTCAAATAATAAGGATGAAATGATGATAAAAAAATATCTAAAATGGGTAACTTCCATCTTGGCAGTTGCTGTGAGCCTTACAACATTTGCGTGGGCAAATGTGACTATTAATCATTCTTCAGGAACAACCTCTGTTCCCACCTCTCCTAAAAAAGTTATTGTGTTTGATCTTGCATCGCTTGACAACATGAACCGCCTTGGTGTCACAACTGTTGTCGGCGTTCCAGAAGGAAAAAAACCCGTATATCTAAAACAATTTGATGATGCTAAATACGAAAAAATTGGTACGGTTTTTGAACCCGATTATGAAAAAATTGCTACCCTTCAACCTGATCTCATCGTCATTTCTGCAAGAACCAAATCCAAATATGAGGACTTATCTAAAATTGCTCCAACCATTGATCTAACAGTCGGAAACCAAACCCCTCTTGAAGATATTGAACGTAATGTAACAATCATTGGAAAAATTTTTGGTAAAGAAAAAGAAGCTCAGAAGGAAATTGAAAACCTCAATGCTAACTTAGAAAAAGTTCGCAACAGCACTAAAGAAAAAGGAACAGGACTGATACTGATGACTTCCGGTGGAAAAATAAGTGCTTTTGGTCCTCAATCACGCTTTGATATCCTTCATTCTAAATTTGGCATCACTCCCGCAACCGATAAATTAACCGTGGAAAGACATGGACAACTCATTTCTCCTGAATTCATTCTCGAAACAAATCCTGACTGGCTATTAGTCATTGATCGGGATGCTGCTATTGAACGAGAAGGGCAATCTGCAGCACAACTTCTCGACAATGAACTTGTTAAACGGACAACAGCTGGAAAGCAAAACCAAATTATTTATCTAGACTCTTGGAACTGGTACAGAGCAGGCGGTGGTTTAACCGGACTTAATGAAGCAACTCAACAAATAAATGAGGCCTTCATGAAAGCAAAAGGAAAATGACCGCATAAATAACTTGCTTAGCATAAAATAAAAAATTAAGAGTGGAGGTTGTTTATGAAAAGGCTTCTGCTCTTTTTTCTATTAGAAAGAGATTAAAACGTGAGAAATTACTGGACAGCTATAATAGTTCTTGTCCTGCTGTCTGTCTTCAGTATTTTTATTGGTTATTCTGATGTAACACCCTACGACCTATTATCCGGTGATTCACACGCGTTGCTTATTTTCTGGCAAACACGCCTTCCTCGCACAGTTGCAATATCCCTAGTAGGCGCAGCACTTGCACTCTCTGGCTTGATTATGCAATTACTTGCACGCAATCGTTTCGTTGAGCCATCAACTGCAGGAACTGTTGAATCTGCATCTCTTGGCATCCTTTTTGTTATGATTTTTCTCCCCGATATACCAGTTCTAGGGAAAATGGTCATTGCTGCAATTTTTGCCATGATCGGCGCATCGCTTTTTATGTTTCTATTACACAAAATTCCTCTAAAATCCCCCCTGATTGTACCACTTACAGGAATTATGCTAGGATATGTTATTGGTTCTTTGACAAACGCAATTGCTGATTATGAAATGCTACTTCCCTCTCTTCAAGCCTATTTATTCGGTAGTTTCGCGATGATTCTTCATGGAAAATACGAACTTCTATGGTTATCTCTTCCTTTATGCATTCTTGCCTATTTAACCGCTGATCGCTTCACGGTAGCCGGCCTTGGAGAGGATTTAACCAATAATCTTGGACTTAATTATCGTACCGTTATGTTCTTTGGTCTTTTTATCGTTGCATCAATCACTGCTGTCGTAGTCTGCACAGTTGGAAGAATTCCATTTGTCGGACTAATTATTCCAAACCTTGTTTCAAATTTTATGGGTGATAACATGCGTCGTACTGCTCCTTGGGTAGCAATTAGCGGAGCAGGATTAGTATTAATCTGTGATCTTTTAGGACGGATAATTCATCGTTCCCTCGAAATTCCCATCAGCACCATAATGGGGATTATCGGTAGCTTCATTTTTATCACACTTCTTTTACGCTGGAGAAAACGTCTTGGGTAAAAAGACAATAACCCCTCTCATAATGATATCACTTATCATAATGGCGTGTACCGTTATCGGGTTTTATATGACATGGAATGTCAATATTTATACGTGGAAATTCCGTTTAACAAAACTCGTTTCTCTTCTTCTTATTTCTTATGCAATTACCGTTTCTACCATATTATTCCAAACAGTTGTAAATAATCGCCTTCTTACCCCCTCTATTATGGGATTCGATCAGCTTTATATTTTAATCAAAACTACCATAATGTATTTTATTGGATCTCTTTCTTTACCTTTTTTGAATGAACAAGAACAATTAATTCTTGAATCTCTTATTCTCATCATCTTTTCGATAGGCCTTTTTCGCTGGCTGTTTTCAGGCAATCTAAAAGGGATTCATTTGACGCTATTGATTGGTGTTATTTTAGGCGGTTTTTTTTTCAGCTTACGCATGTTTATGCAATTACAACTAAATCCAGACCAAATGATAAATTTAACTGATATCATGTTTGCAAATTTTAACAAATTTAATACATCATTAATAGGTCTTGCTACAATTATTATCTTCATCATTAGTTTGGTTTCTTGGCGCTTACATTACCTACTTGATATTCTTGCACTTGGTAGAGAAACTGCTCTCAATCTTGGAGTTAATTATCACAAAAGTACTACAGCTATTATTATTTTGGTTTCTATTCTTGTATCTATCTCTACAGCACTTGTCGGACCAGTAACTTTTTTTGGATTGTTAGTTGCCAACCTTTCCTATGAACTTTCTCCTCAGGCAAAACACTGTGTTATTGTACCAATAGCAATATTATTAGCTATTATTTGTTTAGTTGGTGGACAATTCATTTTAGAGCAAATTTTTAATATGGCAGGACGATTGAGCTTTATTATTGAATTTTGTGGCGGAACCGTCTTCTTAATTTTGTTAATGAAGGGAAAACTCAAATGATAGAGATCGATCATCTTTCCAAAGCTTACGGAGCTAGATTGATTATTGATAATTTATGCCTCCACCTCCCAAAAGGAGGTATTATTTCTCTTATCGGCCCAAATGGTTCAGGAAAATCAACTCTTTTAATGATGATAAGACGCCTTTTATCAGGTCATGAAGGCACGATAAATATCGATGGGTTTGATATTTATACAATACCAGACAATATCTTAGCCCAAAAACTTTCACTATTGCGTCAAGATAATCCTTTATCCATTCGTTTAACCGTACATGATTTAGTTAGTTTCGGACGCTATCCTTATTCCAAAGGCCGATATAATAATGAAGATAAACAATTCATTGACAGTGCACTCCGATATCTCGGCTTACAAGATCTAAAAAACCGCTTTTTGGATGAACTTTCTGGAGGACAGCGCCAGAGAGCTTTCATTGCAATGGTAATTTGTCAAGATACCGATTACTTGCTATTAGATGAGCCATTGAATAATCTTGACATGAAACATTCTGTTTCCATGATGAAGCAATTGCGCCGTACAGCAGATGAGCTTAAGAAAACCATTCTCATTGTCATGCACGATATTAATTTTGCATCATCTTATTCAGATATGATCGTTGCACTAAAAAATGGAAAAGCAGCCTATTGTGGAACCCCTCAAGAAATCATGCAACCAGAAATTCTACAAGAAATCTACGATGTGGATATTCAAATCCAAACAATAAATGGTGTACCAATTGCCCTGTATTATCAATAAGTTCCTATTATTATCAATCACAAATAATCTTTTTTGAGCTTGCGTACGTAATAAAATCTGCTAAAAATAACAGCACCCGTTCATTGGGGAATAGTTTAATGGTAGAACAGCGGACTCTGACTCCGTTAATCTTGGTTCGAATCCAGGTTCCCCAGCCAGTTTTCATGAATAAGAATTTTAAAGCTTTTGATTGTGCTACTTTGATAGCTTTGTGGCCAATCAGTCTTTATCAATTATTTAAATCTGCAACCGCATACGTTACTTTAACTCAATTCGGAAACACTTTCATTTGTAGAACTTAGTTTCTGCATTAGCTGAGTGTTTTACTACACGATAATAAATTAACAAAATTTTTTTTAGAGAATTCCTCACCACACTACCCTTGCATAAATAAATACTGCACCACCTGCCGTATCCAACTGCATACATTACAACTACCTCAAAAAAAAATCGTATAAAACATTCATCTGAAATATGAAAATTTTTATTAATGGGATCCGTAAATTTATAAGAGTGTGATTAAAAAGGATATCTTATGTTCATATTATGTTAAAAATTTAAAAAAAAATAATTATGTCACAATTTCATCAAACTAAAGACTTTTCTTTAGGGCACTATTCTTTGCAACAGATTACTATTTTGAATAGTAAACAGAAATAGCATACATTTAAAATCGACCTACTTTTAAGTACAGTACAAATCATTCACTAAAGAAACCAAATTAAATTTATGCCTAATCCCGAACATAGCGTATTATTTAGCAAAACCAAAAATACATATCAAGCACTATCAGAAATAATATAAAATAAAAATCTATGATATAACGGCTTATACAGAAATTTACCTAAATCTTACAATGAAGTGACATGCCTGAAAAAATAATAGAACTAATCAATTTTCTATTCATTATGATGTATTAAATCTTACAACGGGTTATTTCAATAATTTTTCGAGAAACAAGAACAGAAAAGCAGAATATTCTGTGTTATAATAGACTTTTTAACTTTAGTGATTCTAATATTCTAATAAAAGCTGAGATGAACGATGTTTTACACTTTACTTCTGTACGCCTTTCTTTTCTGTGCCAATTTTTAATGACAACAAACTTTGTTGATGCGCAATCTTTCAGAAGATCGTAATTCATGTTTTTTTCTCTATAAGTAATTATATAATCAAAATGAATTTTATTTATTTTGATTATATTTTTATATATCTTATTGTTTTTATTTATTATTTATTCTAAAAGCAAAATGTTTAGAGTTCATATAAATAATATGTTTCGTTCTTTACAATAAATACATAATAGTATAAACCGGCTCAGTACTTGCGCCATCATAAGGATGGAATGAGCATTGAAGGAATGTTTATATGAAGGGCACATCTATGTATAAAAAGAATTTTTTATTGTGTACAATTTTTGGATCTTTGGTCTTTTCTCATCTCAGTTCAGCTTATGCAAATACAGCCCCTATTGAGCATTCTCAAATTAAGATTACCAAGGGAAATGAAACATTTAGTAATGTTAATGTTCGTAACAGAATGTACGCAGTGGATGCCAGTGGTGAAAATTCCGTGCTTACTATAAAAAAAGGCACCATTACTTCAGAATTTGTTTCATTTAGTGCAAGAGATGGTGTACGTGTCAATGCTCAAGAAATTAATGCAAAATCAATGATAACAGGTTTGCAAATCGCAAATAGTGTAATCAATCTTACAGATTCAGTTATAGCTGTTAAAGGCAATCATGAAGGTTACGGTGTTGTCTTTCAAAAAGGCACAACACAAACAGCCAGTGAAGCAATACTGAACAATACAAAACTCCTTGTTAATGATGGTGTCGGCATTTTAGGGCCGTTGGTAAATGGTGATATTAAACTTAAAAATTCAGAAATTCGTGCCGATGTATTATTGAAAAATAAAGAGGTAAAAGATAAATCCCCCATCATTCTTACTTTAACCGCCGATCGTTCAATTTTAGAAGGTAGAGCGAAGACATTACAAAATAACGAAACGGTTTTTACTCTTAACAATAGCAGCAAGTGGTTCTTAAAGATTAGTGAAAATGAACCAGACAATGATCAGAATCCTTTTAATTACTCACTACTCGGTATTGATCAAAGATCACATTCTAATGTTTCAAAACTAAATTTAAACAATAGCTCTATCGTATTTAATGAACCGAAAAACGGTTATTATCAAATTTTGCGTATAGGGAGCCAGCAACAAAAGGATCAAGAACAAAGATCACAAAAAGATAAGGGATCTGCTGCAACAGCAGTTTACAATGCAACAGGTGATGCAAAGATTTATTTCAACCTGCAATGGAGTGATGGTGCTGAAAAAGAGCAACAAAAAACTGATCGTCTTCTAATTCATGGTGATGTATCAGGGACGACCACAATTCATTTAAACAGCATTTTAAAAAATGAAGGTCAAGAAGCAAAAGATTCTGCTCTTTTTAGTACGCGTGGCCTTTCTCTTGTCCAGGTATCTGGAAAAGCCAATGAAGATTCATTCAAGCTAGTAAATGGCTATGCAACGATGCATGGCTTACCTTACAAATATACGCTAAACGCCTATGGGCCAACAGCAAGCCGTGGCAAAGCTAATGCTCAACAAAGCCTTTTAGAAGAAAATGATAATTTTTGGGATTTCCGTCTGCAAAATGCTTACCTTGATCCTGAAGCAGGAATTAAGGATATTGTACCACAAGTAGCAAGCTATTTGGTTATGCCTAATGCTTTATTTTCCACTGGATTTGCTGATGTGAATAATCAAAATATTCTACTGGACAATATGAAAGCAACGGAATTTGGATCAAAAGATAATAAAAAGAAAGGTTTTTTCCTGTCTCCTTACGGCGATATGGTCACATTATCTTCTGGACGCAATTCACTACAATATGGTTACAGTGCTGACGTTCATTATGCTGCCATACAAGCAGGAAGTGCATTAGTTACGTTAGAAAAGGAAAGCATCACCACAAATTTTGGTCTTTTAGGAACATATGGAAAACTGTCTTTCACTCCAAAGGACGTAAAAGATTCTAAAAAGAGCATGCTTGATAAATGGTTACTCACTGCATACAGTAGCATTCAGCATGATAATGGCATATATTTAAATGCGCTCGTCTCTTATGGAATGTTGACAGGAAATATTACAACAGCTCACATCGAAAGCACTGCAAAATTAGAACAAGCGAAAACGTTGAGTGCGTCTGCCACCGTTGGACAAAAACTGGTAACTGATGTTGAAGGGTTGGTATTTGAACCACAGGTACAGCTTGTTTATCAACATTTAATGCTTGGAACTCTCTCAGATATTGATGGCTTTAAGGTGAATATGGGTGATCCTCATCAATGGTTGGTACGTTTTGGTGGACGTTTAACGAAAACTGTCATACCTGCTGAAAAAGGCAATGATATTTCTTTTTATGGAAAATTGAACGTTATCAAAGCGTTTGCTGATAAACACACTATGAAAATTGGTGATAATTTCCACATTGATACTATGGGATCTTCCGTTGAAGGTGGTCTTGGTCTTAATGCAAAATTATCTGAAACTATCACTCTTCACGCTGATATTAGTTATCAGCATAAAATGAGCAAAGCTGGTGTATCTGGAATAAACTTCTCCGGTGGAATACGCTACCGCTTCTAAATGTTTTAATTTACACCATCGAAATTTACACAGCATTGAAATACAACCAGTGCTGTGTGATCGTGTGTGTTTCGTTTATATGTAAAGAACATAATGTATTTAAATGTTGTTAGATTGTTAATAGTAAGGTGTAGTGAATATTTAGGAGTATATTGATATGAAAAAAAGCTTGTTACTATATACAGTTTCTGCAGTTTTATTTTATTCTCATTCCAGCATATCTTATGCGCTTAACATGATGTCTTATAAAGCTTTTTCTGACACTACAAAAATGCAGAAAAATAGTCACTATAGGAATGATATTATTCTAATTTCTAATAAAATAGCTAATGGAGTAGTTACAAAACTTACTGCTACAAGTGCACCAATATCTAATCAGATATCTAAACAAATTGGATCCAGTTATAATTATTATGATCGGGAATTGCGTGAAGCTGATATCCAAAAATGGAAAGAGCAACGTAATAATGTTCAAGATAAGCTCACTCATCCAATTAATACCAAAAATTCTGTAATTATGGCTAACCTACGCTCTAAGGATATACAAGATACATCTAAAGAGTCCACTCCAACAAAAACAGTTAATTTATCCCCAATAACTAACCGTGCAATTGTTCCACAGCATAAAGAGGATGTGAATTCACAATCTCGTATCGATGTTGATTCAGTACCACGCAATGCTGCTTCTTCAGCATCCAAAACGACTCTTAATACCTTGCCAGAAGTTAATCTACGTGTCCCCTCAAAGGTTGATACTGCTGTACCAAAGCCAGTTAATGATGAAAAATCATCTAATTCTGAAATTAATAATGAAGACATCATTTTATCTAATGATTCTCTTAATCTTGAAGAACAAAGACAAATTTTTACACGAGAAGCGGCGAACTATTTAGTTATGCCTCATGCTCTATTCTTTACCGGAGTTGCTGATATAAGCAATCAAAGCGCACTACTAGACAATATGCGGATAACAATGTTTGAACCAAAGGATGATAAAGAGAGAGGGATTTTCTTATCTTCTTATGGGAATAGGCTTACCCACAACAATGGGATCACGTTATCATCCGATACCCCTTTAAAATATACTTACAATGCTGATATTCACTATACTGCATTGCAAGCAGGAGTTACAATGATCGCAATGGAAGGGCAAAATGTCAATACAGATTTTGGTCTTTTAGGCACATATGGGAAGCTAACTTTTTCAAAGAATACCGAAATTGCTGAAAAGAACGAGCTTGATAAATTATCACTCACCACCTATGTGAACATCCAGCATGACGGTGGTACATATCTAAATACATTTCTCTCTTACGGAATCTTCAAAGGAAATGTTATCACGACTTTCATGAAAAACAATGTAAATATAAATGATACAAAGGCATTGGGTGCATCTGCAACAATTGGTCATAAGTTAGCAACCGATGTGAAAGGATTGGTGTTTGAACCACAGGCACAACTTATTTATCAACATCTAATCCTAGAAGATTTGTCAGATATTGATGATTTCGAAGTGGACATGAAGAATCCTCACCAATGGTTAGGACGAATTGGTGGACGTTTAACAAAAAATGAAGGTGATTCTGTTTCATTTTATGGGAAGCTGAATGTTATCAAAGCTTTTTCTGACAAACACACAATAAAGATTAACGATAATACTTTTCATCTGGATACTATAGGATCTTCTATTGAAGGTGGTCTTGGTGCTAATGCACAATTATCTCAAAATATTGCGATTCATGCTGATGTCAGCTATCGACAAAAATTGCAAAAATTTGGTGTATCTGGCATTACCTTCTCCGGTGGAATGCGCTACCGTTTCTGAATATTGTTATTTACATTTTTGCAATCTTCGCAGCACTCAAATATCAACAGTGCTGCTTCTTTTTGTGTATTTGAAATATATAACGTATTTTAAATATAAGAACCATTTCGTTCATAAAAAGAATTTTTATGTACATAAGTTTATATTCTATTGTTTTCTTATTTTATGCAAGCGTTGTCTCTGATCTGAAGTTCAGCTACGCCAAATACTTGAGAATCTCAATTACTGGTTCCATAAGTAACCTAAACAACAGAGTTAAAACACCTTAGGACAATTGATAGCAAGGAAATTTTATAATTTACTTTTAATGATAAAGTTCATATTAGGGATTTTGGAATCGACTAAGTATCTATAACCATTGGTTGCAAATGAAAATTATATCCAGAAATCTGTTGTAAAAGCAGCAAAAAAATTGGAATATGCAGACATTGTTAACAAAGAAGAATAATCTTTCGATCATTAAGCATAAAGAAAAAACTGTTGATTAATGTATAAAATACATTTCATAGTTAATAAAATCAATAAAAAATTTCTCCGACAGGTGAAATAAAAGTTAACTATATAACATTTTGTATAATAAATACACCTTATTTCCTACCTCACAGCATTCTATAGTTTTGTCTATGACCATCACTTTCGAATAAGGTTTTCTGAAATCTGTTTTTCATTGATTTACAATTATCATTTTTTCACAATTTCTAGAGTATAAAGAATACTATATTAATAATATGTTTTGTTCTTTACAAAAAAGACACAATGGATTAAACCTCGCTAGATTCTTTATTAGAGAGGGGTAATGAATGTGAGGAATATATCTCTATGAAAAAAAGCCTTTTACTATACACAGTTTCTGGAATCTTACTTTATTCTCATCCTAGTTTGTCTTATGCGTCAAATGAAACTGCTGCACCATTGTTAACTGAGAAGCTTAAACTTGAAGACTTTAATTTTAAAGACCTTGCATTTTCAAACTCTGCATATGTAATTAAAGGTAAGAATGGTGCACCCACAAATATTGTGTACAAAACATATAGCCATGCAAAGCCAGTGAAGTCTAAAAATCTCGCGAGACTTGTTCAAAATAGACCTACCGTGGGGAGTACTCTTGAAAAAGTTAAAGTTTATAATAAACCCATAAATTTTCCTATCCCAGCTGCGCGCACACAATCACCAACTGTAGAATCTACAACAACCTCAACTGCAGAACCTGCAACTACAGCAATACAATCAGAATCTACCATCGTCAGCAGCATATCTACAACACATTCACCTAGTACACCTAGTACACCTAGTATATCTAATACATCTAATACTATAACTAGCACATCTAGTGTACCTAGCGCATCTAATACATCTAGTACTATAACCAGCACGTCTAGTGTACCCAGCGCATCTGATACATCTAGCGCATCTACAATTCTAGAAAAATCTACAACTTCAAGCACACCAAAATCTAGAAAACGCCCAGATGCAGAACCTACAGCTGCAAAACCTGTGACATCTCAACCTATGCAATCTGCAGTAGTTAAACCTGCTCAACCTACTACAGAGACAAACTCCACACAGGTTGAATCTTCGACAAAATCTGAAAAAGAACAGGTCGCAAGAGTTGCATTAGAACAGCCTACGCTTCCGAAATCCACACCTGCAAAATCTGATCCAGCTAAATCGGAGCGTGCTCAATCTGAAAAATCTACATTGGAACAACCTGCAACTACACAGGCTGAATCTGCAAAACTTGCAACTACACAGACTGCATCTGCAAAACCTGTATCCGAACAATCTACCCCTGTAAAAAATGTAGAACCCATACGGATTGAAAGTATACAAGCTAAGATTGAAGTTAAAGACGGTGGTGCTGTAACACAGCATGATGCTAAAGTTCAATCCAATGATGTAGCCGTGAATGCCAAAGGAAAGAATTCGATAGTAAAAATAGTAGGAGGAACAGTCTCTTCAAAAGTCGTTGCATTGAGTGCATTTGATGGTGGAAGTATTGAAGCCACAGGCATTACTACAACAGCAGTATCAACCGGTTTGATAAACAAAAATGGAACAATCAATCTGAAAGACTCAACCGTAAATGTTACGGGTAATGTTGCAGATAATAATATTCCTCATGGTATCATTTTCCAAGGTGTGGACAATGCTTCCGAAAGACGGCGTGCACGCAGTGTTAAAGAAAATATTCCTCTACAAGAAAAAAATACTTCCAATAATGTGGTACTAACCAATACAAAACTGTTTGTTGAAAATGGTGTTGGTGTTGGTATTTACGGGATGCTCACAAACGGTGAAGCTAATCTTAAAGACTCAGAAATCCGTTCCGATGTTTTATCAATACATGAAAAAAAGAATGGAACTTCTGCGCATACTTTCACATTAAATGCAGATCATTCTCTTTTAGAAGGTCGGGTAAGAGTATTAGACGATAGTAAAACGATCTTTAATCTAACAAACAGCACGAAATGGTTCCTAAAAGCGAATAAGAATACAGAAAATAATGACAAAAACGAAGCTGAATACACATCATTTGGTGTTGATGGTAAGTCATACTCTAACCTTTCCGCACTTCATCTCAAAGATAGTGTTGTTCTGTTTGAGAAACCCGCGGAAGACAATTATCAAGCTTTGTATGTGGGATCTAAGCTGCAGCAAGAAAATAACCCCTCTAATACCACAACAGTTTACAGTGCAGCAGGTAAAGCAGAGATTCATTTAAACTCTAAATGGAGCAGCAATTCTCCAGTAAATAAGCAAAAAACTGACCGCGTTATTATTGCTGGTAATGTTTCAGGTACTACCATGGTTCATATTAATCTCCATGACAAAGATAAAAAAATCGCTAACAGCGATTCTGTGTGGGGAAAAAACATGGTATCTACTCCTGTAGAAACACATGGGGTTTCAGTCATTCAAGTTTCCGGAAAGGCTGATAAAAATTCCTTTAAATTAATGAATAAATACCTCACAATGAATGGCTTACCTTACAAGTATGTCCTCACTGCTTATGCACCTGGAAAATCTGACGCTAACCAAAATTTATTTGGTAGCAATAGTCGTGATTTTTGGGATTTCCGATTGCAGAATGCCTACATTGATGGTGATAAAAAAATAAGAGCTCTTTTGCCACAAGTAGCAAACTATTTAGTTATGCCAAGCGCTTTGTTTTCTTCTGGAATTTCTGATGTAACTCACCAAAATGTTATGATAGATAATATGCGGTCAACGATGTTTGGATCAGAAAATGATGAAAATACAAGAATCTTCTTGTCTGCATATGGTGAAGAAATTACCCTGTCTTCAGATCGTAATCGGCTACAGTATGGCTACGATGCTGATGTAAACTATGCTGCTGTACAAGCAGGTACCGTATTGGCTGCGATGGAAGAAAAAGACATAACCGCGCATTTGGGTCTTTTAGGTACATACGGAAAACTTACCTTTACTCCAAAAGATATGGAAGATTCTGAAAAAACAGAACTTGATAAGTGGTCGGTCACGGCTTACGGAGGTGCCCAGCACAACAGTGGTATGTATGTGAATGCACTTCTTTCTTATGGATCACTAAAAGGAAATATTACCACAGCTCTTATTGGAAACGCAGCGAAATTGGATGGTACTAAGGCCTTGAGTGCATCTGCTACCGTTGGTCAAAAATTAGAAACTGGAGCTAAAGATCTGGTGTTTGAACCACAAGCACAATTGATGTATCAGAATCTAATGTTTGATGTTATTTCAGATGCTGATGGTTTTAAAGTTGATATGGGCAATCCTAATCAATGGTTGGTACGTGTTGGCGGACGTTTAACAAAAACAGTTACAATTGCTGAAAAAGGCAGCACTGTTTCTTTCCACGGTAAATTGAATATAATTAAGGCTTTTGGTGATGCTGGAAAAGTAAAAATTGCCGATACTTTTCATTTGAACCAAACTGGATCATCAATTGAGGGCGGAATTGGTGTTAACGCCGACTTATCTAAAAATATTGTACTACATGGTGGTATTAGCTACCAGCATAAGCTCCAAAAAAATGGTATATCTGGAACTAATTTTTCTGGTGGAATCCGCTATCGTTTCTAAAGCAAAGTTAGTATATGAATTCAATAAAAGGCAGCATGTTATGCTGCCTTTTAATTTATAAAATATCGATCTTTATTTAATTTAGTAATAAAGTATATAGTGAAAATAGTATATGGTTTGAGATCGATATTGATCGGATTACATACGTTGATCAAAGCGCACGCGTAATACTTAATAAGTATTTCCCTGTGATCCCCTACTATTTTTGAATTTAACTTAAAAATTGACTCTGCCATGCGCCAAAGTACAAAACCTTAAGACACACCCCATAAATAATATTTTGTACAAAATACCCAAAATATTAAAAACAAAAAAGAAGGCCTCCCAACAGCTAAGGGATCCTTATCTTCACCTAAAAACAAAGCAAGAATTCATCCCCTTCAAAAAAAGCCTCTTACATAAATGCAAAAAACTTTACAAATACAGAACTAATTTCTCATTACAGTAGGAAGTAGATTCTTCACAATACTAGCAACCACGGTCACACATATTTTGATACTCAACAACGCAAAAATCCACTCAATCAATCCATACGAGACTGGAATCTATTTTAATCACTTCAGACGCCAAACATAAAAATAAAATTTTGTTACAAACTTCCATCTGTTAACTTTGTCCGAGCAGTTGTTTGTAAAGCATGTGCAAGACTGTTAACTGCATCCAAATGAATTTGAAGCAATTCGCTATTACGACGCAATTTTTCCTGTAAATCTGTCAATAAGCTTTCTACTTCATTCTCTACATCTTGGTTCATGTAACGTTTTATATCACTCATAGACTTATTAAGATCCCGTAAGCCACGTGTCTTACATAAACTTATTTCTTCATAATCTGGAACACCACTACTCTCAAGCATATTACTCTCATAATCAATTACCTGTGCCAGTCCCTTAACAGCAGCAACAAATTTTGTCATAGCCCAGCCACGATCGATGAGATCATTATCAAGAACTTTTGCCTTTGTTTCGACATTATCATCACTATATTGTGCTACAGACATTTTTTATTTCCCCTTCAACAGTGTTGCTCAATCCTGAGTCTAAACTCATAGATGGTCGTGAAAATCAAAAACGACGCTTACTCTTTAGATTGAGTTTATCAGATGGATCATTACGTAAAGATCTTTACAGTTTGTACTCATTCAATTTATTAAAAAACTTTTCCCCTTCTTGTTTAAAAATCATCATTAGTTCTGTAGTAAGTTTATAAAATAATACAAATTATCTAACCAATCTTTACTCATTACGGTAGAAATCATAACTTCTAATTTATCCTACCTATCTTCAATAAGAACTCATATCGCATGAATCACAAAAGCATGTTTAGACAAATTTTTGGACTATTTTCGAACTATGAAGATTGAAATTTTCTAAAAATTTTTGCATTTTTATCCTCCACAAGCTTTGAATTTATATGCATATGATTAGCATCCCAAAAATAAGCTGCGCTAATTTTAAAAGATTTACTTCCTTCAAATACGATAAATTACACACGCATAATATTTTGCACAAATATAATATTTGTCAACAAAAGAACACATTTTTGTGAATCAGAGACACACAAATACAAAAAAACAGCCAGCTGAACAGCTATAGACCTGTTACAGATGACTATCATTTGCTTTTCTTTGCAACAAACAGATTATAATGTAAGATTTTTTTCTTTCTTTCAGAAATTCCGGAAATTTTTCTTCTGAAACCTTAAATACTACACACTATCCAACTTATATCAGGCTTACGTTATCGTTATTTTGTTTGCAATACAAACTTATTACCATCATGCAATAACTTACAATCCACTATTGATGCTAAGTGTTATTAAAAACAATAAACATCTTAACAAATTGATATAAAAAGATTATTAGGTAATAATAAGTTAAAGATATATAAAATTTTTAACCATCAATTGATGCTCTATATCTTCTGTTTTACAAATCATATGTTGTAACAATGTAGCTTACTTGCTGATATAACAACATAAGCACTAAACTAGATATCTGATTTTAAATCAAGATTCTCTCGCCGCTTTTTAATTAATTCTTGATTATAAGCAATATAAAATCGTACCCTTAAAGCTTCCCTTTATGATAATTTTGATACCTTTACCATAAATGAGTGTCTCATTGATAAATTGACTTAATTAACAATATTTCCGAACAGTGATATAAAATGATAAAATATCTTCTTATAAATAACACCGTATACCACTAACCCTAGCGCAAATCATTTTGTATGATTTGCGCTAAGAGGAAAAAAAGAACTGATAAGATTATCCAGTCATAGCAACTGCTTTTGGACGCTCAACTTTATGTGAGCACACACTCCGATGCTGAACATTTTGTTGTACTTCTTTTGTCTGCTTAAAGATTTTAGCGATTTCCTCTGCTTTACGTGCTGATGTACCAATACTCTTCGCAAGTTTCTCGTACTTATTCTCCCGTAAAGCTTTATGCTCCCGTGCGGATAAGCGATCACTGATTTTTTGGACATAAGCATCTACTTGTTCTTTCAATTCAGGAGAATTCAATAAAACCTCTTCTTGTTGTTCTTTTGGCAAAGACAACAGATTTTTTAGCCACTTACTTGGCATTTCTACCGACCGTCCACAGCGTTTTTGCTCCATATGATGATTATGCAAAATGTCCTTTTCTGCCTGTTTTATAGCATATACATAATCATAAACGGCATGACTTAGAGGCAGAATATTTTCTTCAGCAAGTGCGCGTGCACCACTTTTTATACAAAACATACCAACACCAGCAAGTCTAGAAATAGACTGAGGAAATGATCCAATTTCCCGTGCAAACTTCTCTCCTGCAACAATATTTTCACTGGTTACTGGAATTTTAATCTCTGGAATTTTATCTTTCACAATATGTGTCTTGCCGTAAACAACCTGAGACAAAAGTTCAATTCTTTTTATGCTTTCTTGAACCAACGCATCCTCTTGAACCTTCAAAGCTATCTCTTCTTTTGTAAGAGGTGCTATTCTTTCTTCTGGAATCAGTGATTGTTTTAAATCTTTACCCACCGGAGCTGTAAAAGAAATGCGATCACCAACTTTCAATGTCTTTAGCTGCTCTGGTGTAAGATCTTTTTTATTTCCTAGAACAGCAGTACCACCAACATCGATCATAAAACCATTTGCCCCACCACCTTGATATGTGCCATTATAGGTACAACCATCCTGTGCTACAACAGTGGGACGATAATTTCTCTCACTAAGCCCAATATCTTTCATGGAGCTGATGAATTCATTTAAAATAAGTGCTTTTTCTGGATGAGATATATCCTCAAGCAAATGCCTCATAGGTTCTGAATCGCCATGTTCCATCGCTGCAGTATTTACTGATATATTGCGCCTTCTCGTCACAAGAGAAAAATCTAACTTATGGCCTACAGATTCAGCAAGCTTTTCAAAAAACATTCGTTGTGTGCGCTTATTGCCTGCTCTAAAAGGATGCGTATTATGCAAATTTGTCATCATTTCAGCTACACATTCAACAAATTCTTCGCGAGTTGAACCTCGTAAATAATTTTTCTCAGCAAGCATTTTATCTAAATTATTAAGCCCTTCTTCTATCTTCTCGCCAACAGCAAAAGGAGTGGTGAATTCCTTTTTTTTCAAAATAGGCATTAAGGCAACACTGCCATCTGCAAACATGAATGGTTTATCACGAGTATGTCCGGCCCATTCAAAAGTGTGCCGAAATAAACGTTTATGAATATGCCGTAAATAAGAAGAATCAATTGTATCTGGCAGAGGTTCTTTGCGAAAATTGATCATTTCTTGCGCTACATCATGGGCACATTCTTTATTTAATATTGGTGACTCTGTGATACGATATTTATTTTTGAGAACTCTGCTATCGGAATAATAAAAATTTTGTGACGCTACCCTAATCTCTGCAAAGATGCTGGCGTCAATCCCTTCTTGGTTTTCATTTAATTCTTCTGGCGTGAGCGATACAGAATGGTCAGTTTGGGTTGTTTTCATCCACATTCCCTTTCAAGCTTTGTTTTTAGAAAGCCTCTTTGTCGCATTCTCCATCTTTATACCTTGATAGGTTTTCATTCAGGAGAAAATGTTTTGAATGACTTTTAACAATTTCAAATTTCACGCTATTCACGCTGAATGTAACCAATATTTATGACTTTTATACGATATTATTATGAATTTTATCAATGAGTTACATAAATTTATGAAATATGCCTCATGCATATACCATAACATTACACAAAATTATTTTGGCGCAAATTATACAGAACAATTCGCGCCAATAGACTATTTCAAAAATAAAACTGATGTCATTTTAGCAAACCATAGACAACATCCCCAGACGCAAAACTTGACGCGCATACATCCCCCCCGCTAATGATCTTTGCATTGCAGATCTTTTTCCTGCTTGATATTCGCTATCATCTTTGATGATCAACCAATATCTTTTTGCTGCGCGCTATACTCTTGATGAATGTCAGTGTACGCTTACTTTTAACATTCACATCATTGCTGCAGCCAACATTTTTGGACGCTCAACTCTATCCGCATGCAGACCCCGCTGATGATCTTTGCGTTGTTGTAGATCTTGTTCCTGCTTGATACCTGCCGTCATCTTTGATGATCGATCTTCTGATCTAGAAACATCTTTTTGTTGCTCATGACGAATTTTCTCATATGCGCCTTTTACAGCATCCACATAATGTTCAATAGCTCGACACAAGGGTGCAATACTTGCTTCAGCTGTTTTACGCGTACTATTTTTTATACCAAACACATTAATACCAGCAAGCCTATGAACAGACGTGGGAGATTCCGTAATTTCCCATGAAAGTTCAGATCCTAAGCTAGGAAGTGCAGCAATTTTCGCCATTTGATTCTGCAAAACACCTGAATCACCATAAACAGCTTTAGCCCAATGCTTTACTGCTGCTGCACTATATTGAACTATTGTGTCTTCTTCCACCCTTTGAAGAAGCCCCTTTCTTGGAAGATGATCTGTATTCTGTGGAGCATTTGCTGTTGCGTAAACAGTCTCTACCCCAGAATCTCCAGTAGATCTATCTCTTACTTGAGAAGCTCCTGTACGTCTTGGATCAATTGTTGCATAAACAGTCTCTACCTTAGAATTTCCAGTAGATCTATCCCTTGCGTGTGAGGCTCCTGTATAGATTGAATCAATTGTTTCATAAATATGATCTTCTGGATCTATACCAGAAAATCTACCTTGCGCTTGAGCAGATACTGTCTGCGGATCAATTGTTGCATAAACAGTCTCTACCTTAGAATTTCCAGTAGATCTATCCCTTGCGTGTGAGGCTCCTGTATAGATTGAATCAATTGTTTCATAAATATGATCTTCTGGATCTATACCAGAAAATCTATCTTGCGTTTGAGCAGATACTGTCTGCGGATCAACTGTTGCGTAAACAGTCTCTATCCCAGGATTTCCAGTAGATCTATCTTGTACTTGAGAGACTTTTACATAAAGCGGATTGATAACTTCATCAGGTGAATCAATTGTTGCATAAATATGATCTTCTGGATCTATACCAGAAAATCTATCTTGCATTTGAGCAGATACTGTCTGCGGATCAACTGTTGCATAAACAGACTCCACCCGAGAATCTTTAGTAAATCTACCTCTTGCTTGAGAACTGACAGTTGGTTGTTTATTCACTTTTGCATATAAATGATCCTGTTTTGGAGAATCCTGTTTTTTGCTTCTTGGTGGTTTTGGAGGAGGCACTTTGCTTTTATTTAATTCTCGCTGTATCTGTGAATTTTGATCGAACATCGCTCGTAGAGAAGAGACCGAAGGGCTAGGGCTGATTCGCTCTTTTTCCATCTATATTTCCTTTCAGACTTTTTCGAAACTTGTTTTAGAAAAGCTCTTTGGTGCACTCTTCATTTTTATACCCTGATCACTCAGGACAGAATGCTAACTTGAATGACCTCCAGAGATTTCAGACTTCACGCTATTCGCCCCAATCATAACTAATATTTATGACTTTTATGCGATATTATTATGAATTTTATCAATAAGTTACACAAAATTTATGCAGCATATCTACTGTATGTGTCGTAATACTTCGCCAAAATCTCAAGGCACAAATCATATAAAACAATTTGCGCCAAGAGAGTATCCAAAGAATAAGGCTTAAAGCCTCAGCCAGTCATAGCAAACCCTCCTTTTGCACGCCCAGCTTTAGGCGAATGATCATGATCATGCCGATGGTGATGACCGCGATGATGATGACCATGGTGCTCTACATCTTTTGCCGCCTTCGGTGATCGATTTTCAGGTTCACCCATGTCCTTTTGTTGTTGTGCGCGATGTTCCCGATGAACGTCCTTGTGTGCTTGTTTTACAGCATCCACATATCTGTCAAGAGCTTGACACAAAGGCCAAATACCCTCTTCAGCCTCTTTACGCGCACCACTTTTTATACCAAGCTTTTTACTACCAGCAAGCGGATGAATAGTTTCTGAAGATTCTGCAATTTGCCATGACAGAGCCTCTGCCACAGCAGGATGTCCAACAGATTGCTCAACTCTACTCTGCAAAATATTCGGATCACCATAAACAACTTTGCACCAATGTCGAATTTCTGCCATACCATATTGCACCTCTTCACGTGATGCCACCTTTTGAGAAATCTCATGATCCGAAAGAGGACCTCTAACCGCTCTCTCTCTCGCTTGAGAAACTCCTGGCTGTTTTGGACTCAGTTCTGCGTAAACAGTATCACCCGGACTCCTTCCAGCTGACCTACCTTGCGAGTGAGGAGCCCTTGGTTGGTGTGTACTAACTTCCGTGTAGATAGTATCATCTGAATACCCTACAGCCGCTCCACCTCTCGAGTGAGAAGCCCCTTTTTTCCCTAAATCAAGAGATGCATAAACGGGTTCACGCTCCCCTCCAACCGCTCTCTCTTTTGATCGAGCACCCCCTTTTGGATCTAAATCAAGGGATGCATAAACGGGTTCACGCTCTCCTCCTCCAACCGCTCTCTCTTTTGATCGAGCACCCCCTTTTGGATCTAAATTAAGGGATGCGTAAACAGGTTCACGCTCCCCTCCTCCAACCGATTTCTCTTTTGTTTGAGAATCGAGAGGTGGTTTTTTAACCACTTTCGCATATATATGCTCTGATTTCTCATCTCTAGCTGGCTTTGTCGGAGATGATCCGCCTTCATTTAATTCTTTCTGCATCTGCAAGCGTTGATCAAACGCTGCTCGTAGAGAAGAGACCGAAGGGCTCTGGCTAGCTTGCTCTTTTTCCATCTATGTTTCCTTTCAAACTTTTGTTTTAGAAAAACTCTAAAAACTCTTTGGTGCACTCTCCACCTTTATGCTTTGCTAGCTTTGCAGTAATAGCTTTTATACAAAGGAAGATATCAATTTGAATGACCTCCAAAGACCTCGCGCTATTCACATGAACCATAACCAATGTTTGTGACTTTTATGCAGTTTTTTTGTGCAATTTTATCAATTAATTACATAAAATTATAAAATATATTGTGATGGATATTTTTCCTAACATTGCACAGCTCTTTTGAGCCCAATCTACACAAAATGATGAGTGCTAAGAGACCAAAATGACAAGATGTTCGGTCTATAAAAGTATCAATTTGAAACAATTTACTTAAAATAAAAAAATAAAATTTTATAATAGCATTCTATGGCAAAATCAGCTCTTCTTTGCTTTCGGAGCAAAACGGTTTTTCGCTGCAGCATCTAACATTTCTTTTCTTCTAAAATAAACTGATCTCCCACATCTTAAAGGAGATTGTCCTTGCATCAGAATAATCTGTTCATCTTGACGCATATCTTGAATAATTTCATGGGGTAAAATCAGCGCTCTTTGTTGGTAATTAATATTTTGAGAACCTTTTCCAAAAGATAATCCCCTAGATTTACTTGTTCCAGTCACTTCGACGGTCATTTGACCACAGCGTTCTGAAATTTCTTTTGCTGTTTGCAAATCTTTAATAGCGGCATAGCTCACAAATGAACAGCTTTCAAACCATGACCGCGCCCCAGATTCTCCAAAGTGATTAACCAACTGACCAGAAGATTGATAAAACAGCATTAAGGATATACCGTATTTACGACCACGATCACGTGCTTCCTCTAAAATATTCATATAACCAAGAAGATCCACTTCATCCAAAACAAATAAAACACGCTTTTTATAGTTTCCATCAGCTGTTACCATTGCATTTAAAAATGCACCAATAATCACGCGACCAATCCCTGGATAACTATTCAAAATACTCGCAGGAAGATTAAGGAAGACATCTGTATTCCCATTTGCTATATCCAAAGATGCAAAGTCACTGCCACAGACAAGATCAGCATAATTAGACAAAGAAAGCCACTGAGTATCTTTGGATGCAGTTGTGTACACACCCGAAAAAGTTTGCTCTGCCATTTCTGTAAAAATACCAACCATTTCCCGAATAAAAGGAGAGAAGGTGGTTTCTTGAATATAACGTAATTGATTAATAACAGCCGTTTCTGATTGAGAAAGGATCTGGCGCAATGTTTTTAAATTGCGCTCACTGTCTTTATATTCATCAGAAAATATAACATGAGCAAGAAGAGCAGTTAAAAGATTATGTGCTTGTGTCGAAAAGTACTCTGCTGAAGAATTATCTGATTTTTTATCTGTGAGAAGAAGTTTGGAAAAACTGACAATGTTTGCTTCACGTTGTGTGCGCGGTACGCTGTCATCTAAAAGCCAATCAAGTACATTAAAATTTTTCGTCAATACCGAATTAGGATCAAGAATAATAACGTTTCTATTACTCATCTTTTTACGCGCAAACTCAACCATCGGCGCAACTTCTGTTGAAGGATCAAGACAAACGATAGAACCTGGATATGTCAAACATGTTGGAACTACTGTACTTGTTGTTTTATACCCACCAGAACCAGCAAAAAAGATCATGTGGGTTGAACCAAAATCAAGATTAAAAGCTAACAAAGGTGCCTTTCCACCTTTACCCCATGTTGTTTTATCACCCGGTGAAAAGGGAATATCACGCACACTATCTTGATCCACACGGTATCTTTCTCCAATAACAATTTGACCATTTGCAGGAAAAATTTTTGCTGCATCTTTTAAACGCATCCATGATGCATCACCAAAAACTCCTTTTTTTGCACGCTTGACATTGCTTGCACGCGGAGAAGCTAATATAACTTGGACAATTAAAAGAATAATGCCAGCAGCAATGCCAAAAAGCACCATAGGATCTATGAACTTTAGAGCATAGCTCCAAGTTATTCCTTGTTGGCCAATATAGGGGCTTAAACGTTTAATTTCACAGCCAAGATAATAAAGGGAAACGACACTAAAAAAAACAGCTGAAACAAGCGTGATAGCTTTGCGCAGATGTAACTGTTGCGATATAGTGTAAATCAAAGACACCATAGCAACCAATCCCAAAACTAATGACGGTTCTGAACGCAAATACCAATAAGCTTGATGAACCTTCATCCCATCTATCATCAACAACAATAAATAAGGAACAAGGAATATTGTTAAAATGCCCAACGCGATTGGCATTAAAATAAGCACCAATTGCATTTTTGTGTATTTCATTATGCCTTACCTTCAATTTTATCTAGATATATCATAAGATGGTACTTTCTTAATGGAGCGGGATATTGTCAAAGTAAATCCTACCCATAAGCATCAAAATGACAACACAAAGCTTCCTATTTTTAACCAGTCATAGCCATCACTTTTGAATGACTCACTTTAAGGATTTTGGATTGCTGATATGCTTCTTTGGTATGGGCAACAATATCTGTAATTTCCCTTGCTTTATTGACTGATGTACCAATACTTTCAGCAAGTTTCTCATAATCACGAGTATTGATCGCTTTATGTTCACTTGGCGATAAACGCTCATGCAATTTATCTACAAAAACTTGTAGTTCTTTTCGCAGCATAAAAGAATGAGACAAAGCTTCTCTCTGTTGTGCTTTTGGCAAAAAAAGGAGATCTTGCAAACTTTTGCTTGGCATCTCAACTGATTTTTCACGACGATTTTGTTCTGCTTGATGTTCTTTAAGGATTTCTTTTTTAGCATATGTTAAAGCATGCGCATAATTTGAAACTGCACAACTGAGCAGCAAAATATTTTCTTCAGCATCTGCACGCGTCTGACTTTTTATACAAAATAAATCAACACCTGCAAGAGATGCAACAGATGTCGGATATTTTGCAATTTGATTAGAAAACTTCTCTCCGAGAGCCGGATCTTGAAGCATAAGATTCATTTTTGCATCTAATGTTTTTGGATTACCATAGACAATTTTTGATAATTTCTGAATTTGTTCTTTGCTAACTTGAACACAAGCATCTTCTAGAAGCATTTCAGATATCTCTTCTTTTGTTAAAGCAGATACTTTTTCTGCTGGGATAAGACTTTCTTCAAGAATCTTATCCGTTGGAACAGTAAAGGTAAACTGATCACCAGGCCGTAATGCTCTCAGTTGCTCTGGCCGTAGACTCTCTTTTTTGCCAACAACATAAAAATCTTTCATATCAATCATAAAGCCCTCTGAGTGAGCGCCTCGATAGATTCCTGAATAGGTTTCACCTTCATTTGCAGCCACAACGAAACGACCGTTAAGATCATCACGCCCAGTATTTTTCATGTGGGTCATGAATTCCTTTAAAATACGTATTTTTTGTGGATTGGAGATATCTTCAAATAGATGATGCACAGGATCAACATTACCATCTTGTATCGCCGCAACACTAGCAACCCTCATGCGCTCTTTTGATACAAGCGTAAAATCAAGCTGATGACCTGCAGCTTTAGCAAGATTTTCAAGAAACACCCGTTGTACACATTCATTACCTCTTCTGAAAGGACGCATATGGTTGAGCAAACAAAATACTTCTGCTGCTTCATGAGCAAATTCTTTGTGAGTTAAACCTCTTAAATTATTTTTCTCAGCAAGCATTGTATCTAATTTCTGCAATCCATCCTTAATTTGATCACCACTGGCAAAAACAGCCTCCATAGACATTTTTTTCATATTTGGCATAACAGCGGAAGTACCGTCCTCAAATTTAAAAGAAACATCACGAGTATGCCCAGCCCATTCAAATGCATTGGAAAATAAACTTTTATGAATATGTTTCAGATAGGTGGAATCAAAATTCTCTGGTAAAGGCTCTTCGCGTATACGAATGATTGCTTGCGCTGTATCATGCGCACATTGCATATCAAGAGCTGCCAAATCAGTTATTCCATATTTATTTTTCAATACGACACTGTTGGGATAGGTATAATGATGAGAGGAAGGCTCGGAAGATAATACCGTTGCTATTTTTGTAGTTTGCTCTGCTGCTTTTGACCTGAATTTTCGCATAATGACCTCTTTATAATACGGCGTTTTCCATGAGCACATTAAATTCTTCTAGTGAATAATCCCCCCTCGCATATCCTTCTAAAATTTCGAGCGTTTTAGGATGAAGTTCTATACCATCAATTGCATGTGTATTGATGACGATATCAACTGATTCACGACGCTCTTTAAGTTCTTCTGGTGTAAGAGATGCAGCATGATCATTTATGGTCTTTTTCATGCATATTTCCTTTCAAATTTTTAAAATATTTGTTTTTTAATCATTTTAAAGGATATGAAACTTTCATTTAATGACCTCCAAAAATGCTTCGTTGCTTGAATGGGTCATAATAAATTTCTGTCACCTTAAATTTTCCTTCAATCCGTTTACATTGAACAATGATATCAATCATTGAAATCAATAGACCCCGAATATCATCACGCTCTAAATCACCCCCACCCTCACTTTCTTTAACCAGAAGAGTCATTTGTTCAAATGCAGCAAGTGCTGTTGACGCATGAACCGTGGTAATCGAACCTGGATGACCTGAATTAACATTACGGATATAATAAAAGGCTGTACCATCTCGAAGCTCTTGCAAAAGAATACGATCAGGACGCATTCGCAAAGCAGACTCGAGCAATTCTTTTGGGCCAACAGAAGCTAAACCATGACCATCTTTTGAATAGATCATGGAAACATGATTAGGTTGCGGTACAACCAATTCTTGAGTATCTTCAAGAGTAATAATACGCTCATCATAGGGAATTTTAGCAATTAATGCTTTTGACAATGTTGTTTTACCCGAGCCAGTTTTTCCCGCTATAAGAATGTTTTTTTGCAGCTTTACAGCCTGATTTAAAAAGAAAACAAAATCCTTATTACAATAAGCGGTTGCCAAATCATGCTCAATGCTTTTAAGTTCAGTTAAACGAGATTGATAATCACTCAATGGTGTAAATGAAACCTGTTCACACACTGAAAATAAACCTTTATTTTCTAAATCTTCGAGTGAAAAATTCCGTGATGATGGTTTACGAATTGTCATACTGATCGTATCTTTTTCCACAGCTGGAGGAATAACAATCTGAATACGCTCATTACCGGGTAAAGTTGCAGATAATATTGGATTTTTATCGGATATACTTTGCTTAGAATAGGAAGCAACAACTTTGGCGATACCCATAAGCTCATTAAACGATAGAGCTGGTGCTTCTATTGTTTTCCATCCCTCAACACCTTCAATCATCACTTCATAGGGACGATTGATAACAATTTCAAAAAGACCCTCATCTTTTAAAAATTGATCAATTGGTTTAAGCTTTGTTAAAACAATTGCGACAGTTTCATCGTTAATATTTTGCAAATTTTGGTTCATTTTGATGTTACCATAGAGTTTTTATAAAAATTTTTCGACATAGCGCGATCAAAAACCCGTTTTTTGCTTTCAATCACTTTCAACTTATAAACACTGGAAAAATCTAAATCACGGGCAACAAAAACATTGACCATTTCACCCTGATTTTTATTCAACGTCGGGGAAATATTTGCGTAATTTTCTACAATAATATTTGCGATATTTTGTCCTGCAGAAACCGTCTCGGAACCTTTCCCATCTGAATCTTTGCCTTGCAACCAATTATCGCTAGCGTAATGTGTTGCAACTTTTACAATTGACAACAGAAGTGCAGATCCAATTCGTTCAAACCAATGATTATCAATATCACCATCAATACCAGAGCGCCCTAGTGCATCCGTTGCCGGCGAAGCTAATTTTATAATGACGCCACTTGGTGTTTTAGCTCTGTTCCACAATACAAAAAGACGATCTTGGCCTTTTTTTAATCCAGCGCGATATTCACCAACAATTTGTGTACCTTTATCAAGTAAAACAACACGACCATTGTCTGACAAAATATCTCTGGCAACAATACAACTAACAAATCCCTGTTGGTCACTGCTAATCGCTGTTTCTAAGATACATGGGATGGAAGCGCCCATAGCAATAATGTAGTTTCGATTGCCGAGTGTTGAAGCACGAACCCCTTCAAGAGTTGTTGGCTTAAGAAGATGGTTAAAACGTTGCGCTGTCTCATCAGGTTTATTCTCCAATTTGCCAGATGCAGCACCATTATTTGTTTCTGTTTGCGCTTTACCTTGATTTGTATTTGAATAAGCTAATACAGGAGCACGCTGCGCTGCTTCTAACAATTGATCATCAGAATTTATTTGATTTATTTTTGGTGTTGGTAATTCAACCTTAGGCAATAGAGCTTGATTTTGTTTGTCTTCCTCAAGGGGATCAGGTTTGAGTTGTGCCGGATGGAAAAATTCTGTTTGTTTAATAATTCCTTCTTTTTGCAATTCAACAGGTTGTTTTTTATCTGTCGAAACCATTGAATACACTAAATAGCTACAAACACCGAAAAGAATAAGAAAAGCAGCTGCTTTACCTGTATTAGAACGATCTTTTTTCCCCTGACCATCTTTTATTGTATCACGATCATCAATGTTATTTTCATACACTTTATCACTCATAGCTGTTTCCTATGCTCACTTTACGTTGTACAGATGGTGATGTTGTACCTGTTTCAGGATTAATCCCTTCAGGTGTAAACCTTTTATTGAAGATGCATAACACTTCATTACCACGGCGAAGGGTAAATTGTGCAGCAATGGCATGAACAATAACCTTGTTTCCTTTAATCGATTTTGGAACAAGTGACTCTTGTCCATCAAGCGATACAAGATAAATGGAAGGAATTTCAATGTTACCCAAAAAAGTAAACGTTGTTGTTTTCCCGTTATCATAAACAGAACTTGGCTCAATTAAGGTTGAACCTTGCGCTACATAAGCCCAGTTTCTTGGCCCAAAATCTTCATGTGTATTTAAAACATCATTGACGAAATTTTCTTCACGTTGTTCTGCTTTTGCTGCCTCAGCTAATTTCTTACGTAAAGCTTCATCTTCTGGATAGCGAAACTTTACTAAAAAATACGTATCATTACCTGCAGAAACCTCACCTTCACGCACTTCTAATTCAAACTGATAAGACCGTTTTGTTCCATCTTGGCGACTTGTCACAATTTGTAAATTGGTGATAGGTTGAACTTCACGCGGTTTTAAAAAAACAAAATGACCTGCTGGTGCAACTTGCCACGCAACGGAATTACCAATCCCAACATGAGTAACTTCTTCATCATCAGCAAACTCAATTTGGACTGAAGAGCGAATAGATCCAATAATTTTCGTAACATTATATGGATCATAATTGACAAATCTGATACGATTGTCTTTACGCGCACTGACAGGAAATGTTTCCGCAAATAGCGGGCTTGTGTAATAGCTAACCGTAACAACGCAAGCTAAAAAGATTATTTTTGAAAATCTGATCATTTTATCACCTCTGGATCAGACCTATATTCTGACACTTGAAAGCCAAGAGGATTGATTAGTCGATCCTCTGTTGAAATACGTGCATTAATGTAGGAAAAATTTAAAATTGAAACCCAATGGGAAATATCCTCTTTTCCAGCAGGTTCTCTCACTGTTTTATAGTAACGCACTTGAATAAGATCTTTGCTTAAAAAGGAAATTGATTTTATTGTGATCCGAACTATCATATTTCGATAAACATTCTGCGGGCTTTCCGGATTGCTACCTGAATACCACCTTGCAAAACGGTTTTGCTCCTCCAGTGAAGATAAAAGAGAAACCATGCGAAAATTGTTTTGCGCCTCTGATGATTGAAAACCTTCACGTGCACGAACATATTTACCAGCAAAATAACGCGTTATCGCTTCATCATAGTCATTTGGCGTCTCTTTTAATGCACTAATAGCATCAACAATGCCTGTTGAATTATCAACGCGGATAACAAAAGGTTCTATAGTTTTTAAGGGTGTTAACGCAGCCACAGCCAAAGCCAAAGCAACTGTCATCAACCCAAAAAGCACCGTCAACGCCATCGAAATTTTCATCCGCAACCGCATACCATGCATACGATCAATATCGAATGATCGTGCTTCTTTTATATATTCATCAAATGCATCACTTTTCACGAACAGCCTCCGTAGTTTTAGAAGACAGCTTTTCATGGCTCACTGGATTTAAAGAAGATGCATTAAACGCCACACCCGTTGTTTGCTTTTCATGCTCCAGCGTGTTAAGGATGACCGGCGTCGCAACAGGCTTGATGACTTTTTGTTGCAGAATTACATTCTTATTATTCCAATCCCACTTATCTTGATTTAAAATGCGGGTGTGTCGACCATTACATCGTGGTGGTTTTTTAGTACCACGAAGAGAAGCACAACCAGTGAGAGCTATCACAAGGATCGCAACAACAGTTATTCTTAGTTTCATTTTTTGAACTCACAAATATTTTAGCAAACAATCCATTTATGCTTTTTCACTAAACGATTTGAAAAAAAGCATGCACTGCAACATTTCGATTACTTTTATGAAATGCAGGAATATCAAATGTTTTACGCAATGCATGCATGATAAGTACACCCAATACAAAGACAAAAGACTTTAATAGATGTACAGATGTACGGTGTTAAAATGCGCCACGACCTCCACCTCCACCGCGACCTCCACCTTTTATCGCATTGAGTGCAGCACCAGAAATTTTTGAAGCAGCATTCTTTGTCGCACCTCCACCTGCTTTAACACCACTGGAAAGCATCGTGAAAATCTGTCCTCCCGAAGACGTTGCAGCGTTAAAGTATGGCCCACCATTCGCAAGTGCCGAAGCAATACCAGGAAGTGTACGAAAGAGAATAGCCCCTACTATTGAAACAACAACAACAGGTGGGAAAAGGTAATAAATAGAATCATATGAAGCACTGAGAACATGTAGAATAATTTTACACATAATCGTACCAAGCATCATAACAAGAACCTGCAAAATGGTAAAATTAGCTAATGTTGCAATCCATGCATCAGTAAACTTTCTGGTTACTTCAAACAAATAGAGGCTAATGAAAAGAGGCCCCAACCCTATAATCATCACCAGCGCAACCTGAGCAAACATCTGAACAATAAAACCAGCAGTGCAAAAAATAATAATGGCAAAAATCATGATACAGCCAAGCAAACCAACCATGATCTTTTCAAGAAACCAAGCAGCAGCTAATGCTTTTTGATAACAAGAACTTGTCTTTAATAAAATATAATCAAAAACATTGGCACCCGCAGGGTTACTATTTAGCGCATTACCGATAGCGTTGGCTAAATCACCGAAGAAAATATCTTTGACATAGATATTAAACGTATCTGCATTCGTTGCCATTGTTGTTACAACAACGATCTTAACAACATTATTAAGAAGACTATGCATCGAAAGAGAAACACGACCCGTCATAACATTATATCCATACAGGAATATAAAAATGATTGCGGTAAGATTTAGAGGTGTCGCAATAGCAGCAGACAAACCACTAATCGTCTTGTCCATAACATTTTCTAACGGTTGCAAAATATATCCAGAAATACTTTCGAATGGAGAAAACTTAAAGTCTTGCATTAGATTTCCTAAGCTGTTCTTGTAATTTTTCTTCAATATCTTGATGCTTCTTTTGCTCTTCTTCTTCACGAATTTCTTCTTTTGTTTTAGTATCTCTTGCCTTCATCATAGCAAAGGACTGAAGTTTCAAAGCGTCTGCCTGAAGATTTGCTTGAAGAATAGCCAATTTCACTTGTAAAGTTTGTAATGTTTGTAATTCTTCTGGTTTCACTTTTTCAAGTTGACTTTTTATCTCTTCAATCTGCTTCGCATTTTTGTTTGCAGATGCAAAAATGGTTTCAGCTGTTTCTGATTTTGCAGCTTCTAATTTCTGCGTACTTTCTAATGCACTTTTATAATACTCATCAGCAGTTTGTTCGGTTTGTGACATTGCATTAGAAATGAAAGACAACGATAAAAGTGCAGCTAGTTGATATTTTTTCATTGATTTTCTCTCCTCTGATGAAATACGGGTAACCAGTTATCGGGATCTGTGCCATATTCACTCATAATTTGGTTCATGAGTTCAATATTTTTGGTTGTGCCACTTAATACGGCAATCTCATCGTTCATTCCTCGTAAATTGAGTTCCGCAACGACAGAATTTTGCCCCTGTTTGATAAGAAAACGGCGAGATTCCCTACTTAATTCTGACTGAATTAATTCAAATTCACGTTCAGTCAGTTTAAGATCTTCAACATAATCTTTGTAATTTGCTTTTTGATTTGGAAAAAATATTTGGGTAGGACATTGCTCAATAATCGTGTGGGCAATTGTTGAATTCAAAGCATCTTTAGGACTTTGCGTAGCAAAGAGCATCATACCATTTTGCTTACGAATTGTCTTAAGGCGATCTTGTGCAAAAGCTTTGAATGAATCATCTTCAAGCGCTTTCCAGAATTCATCAATGACAATAATAATGCGGCGACCATCAATCAGATCAAGAATACGATCAAAAAGATACATCATCAAAGGACGCCGAATTTCTTCATTATTTAAGAAATCGGTCATATCATAACCAATGAATTGCGCATCTAAACTAAGATCATCTTGATCATTATCAAAAACCCAACCTAAAGCATTTCCCTTAATCCAACGCTGTAAACGTATAGCAATCCCTTCCTGTGATGTATTATCAAAAAACATCTGAAGAGCGCCAAGAGAGCGTTGCGAATGTGGTAAACTTTCTAAAGAATCTATGGCTCTAGCAATATCTTGTCGTTCTTGCTCTGTCACAATTTGACCTTCAACTGTGACAAGCTTTAAAATCCAATCGCGAAGAAAAACTTTGTTTTTTTGCGTGTATGCCATACCCTTTAGTGGAGCAATACCTGTGGGCTTACCATTTTTCAAAGGCTTATATTTTCCACCCCCAGCACGCACAAAAATCTCTGCCCCTTGATCTTTATCAAAAAAAACTATCGTTGGGTTATGCTTTTGCACTTGCGCAAGAAGAAAATTAACAATAACCGTTTTACCAGATCCCGATGGACCACAAACAAAAGTGTTACCAAGATCACCGTAATGAAAATTAAAATAATAAGGTGAACCAGCCTGTGTCTTCAGCAAGGCTACAGCAGATCCCCAAACGTTGCCTTCAAGTTTGCCAACGGGAAACGAATGGAATGGTGATAAAGCCGCAAAATTTCTGCTAGTAATAGCTCCAGACCGAGCACGATAGCTAAAATTTCCAGGCAGCTGCGCCCACCACGCCGCTTCCAATCCTAAATCCTCTCTGGCTATAACTGCTCCACCATTAGTTAAATAAGAACGTGCTTTTGATAGATATTCCGTCAAGGCTTTTGGGCGATCAGAAAAAACCGCTAAAGAAAGATGATGTTCCCCCAAAACAAAACGATTTGACTCTAAATCATCCAGCGCTTCATCAAGCGCATCAATTTGTGAGCTAGCACGATCCGCTGAATTAATCATTTGATTTTGTTTGCGGCTCATAATGACACCAGCAGCCATTTTGCTCTTAAAGACAAAAGATTGCGTTAAAATAAATTCAAAAGGTGCAGTAAGCAAACCATCCGTCATTCCAGGACGAGTTTTAGATGGATATTCTTTCCATCCAAACATACCAACAAAGCGCTCATTACTTTCATGACGAATTTCGATAATTTCTTTTCCAAAAATGATACGATCCGAATAAATCGTTGATGCAATAGTGCCAAATGTGAGCGGAACACGTTCACGTCTCCCCCCCACTAACTGATGTAAAAATTCACTTTGTTCAGAAAACAAAACACCATCATGTTCATAAACCGACAAAAGACGAGCCTCATAACTCTCTAAACCCTGTATAAGATCTTGACTCAATTCTTCAATTTTACGAATGGCTTCAGCATCAGGCTCAGATTGCGTCTTCTTAGCTTTTGTTAATCTCTGAAAAAATGAAGAAAGTTGTTCCGTTTTATCTGATGCCGGATTCCACAACAAAGAAATAAAAAGATCATTTCTATACAATTCTTGCGAAATCATTTTTCTTTTGTATTTTGCATCTAATGTTGCTGCAAAAGATGAAGAAAAACGACTCTCTGGATAAAGCATCTCGCGCCGCCGAATGATATGAGAATATAAAGCAACACGTTCATCGGCAATATTCTTTAATAAAGTATTCAATTGATTATGTAAGGAATTTAATTGATCTATATCTGCAGTATCAAAATTTATACCTTCAACAGCAATAACAATCATTAAACAGCGCGAATTCAATGCAATGATATGTTCATTGACGTGGCGCATATAAGGAATATATTCTTCTGGTAAAGATTCCCGTTTCATAATTGACATCTGTCTCATCTGCCCAATTCCTTATAAGTGCGAATAAGACGCAATGGAGACGTCGATCCTCCTCCCCATCTTGTAAGATTCTTTTGTTTTCCCCGAGTATTGAGCCAAGCAAACAACACACGAAATTGATTGTGATCGTGCTTTGTTATTTCACGCAAGATAAAGTGCAAACCAATGCCAAGACCAATCATTGTAAAATCACTCGTCAGAATAAAGAGAATAGATGTTGCCATGGCATTAAGCGCCATCGCCTCCATTGTGACACCAGCAAACATTGCCGGTCTAGTACAAGCAAGGAAAAGGGTATCTTCATTCATTTATTGCGTTCCCATTAATTTAGTAACGAGACTGGACGCACCAAAAACAATACCAATACCAAGAGTACAATAAGCTGCTTTACGTAAATCAATAAAGCCAGACATCCAACCAATACCCACAGCAGCAACACAGATAGTTGCAATGAGCCTTGCCGTCGTACCCGTCATCATATCAACAATATTCTTTAAAACACCGTCAACATTCCCCAACCCGCTACCAGAAGATGCATAAGCAGGACTTAATGCAATGAGCACCATAAAAAGCAGCACCATAACGACAAAATTGCTGTTTTTGAATGTATTATCTATCATTTTACCTCTCTTCAAAAAGAATATTTACTTATGTATCGATATCTTTCTGTATCGATATCTTTCCGCCTCTAAAGGCAAAAAATCCATGTTATCTTAGACCTACAGCCTAAACTTCTTCAGTTATCCCTAATTGCATAAGAGTCTTGACAGTCAACCTTGCACACTCCCAAAAACCTCTTTTTAGGAAACAGAGGATTTCAGTTGTGTCATTTTTATAAGGCAAAGTTGTGTCATTTAATAAAACAATTTTAAGTTGCGTATTTTTATCAAAATGATAATATCTAAACCATGCAAAAACAGTATTTTTTCTTTACAAATGTTGCTAATATGCAACAGATCCTGTTTAAAATCTTTTCTTTAAAAGCGATAAGATTTTTTATAAAAAATTTTAAGGAACATAAAAATAATGAATTTTTTTAGTGAATGCGCCAAGAGAGTACCGTTTAAATTACTCATTGTTGCTTATATTGTGGGTTCTGCAGTGTGGGGAGTAAGTCAGTACAAAGATGAAATAGATACGAGCATCCTCGAAATATTTAAGATGCAAGATATCCGAGATATTGTTGATAAGAATTTCAAAGACAAAAAGCCAAACGCTGAAGCCCCAAACGCTGAAGCCCCAAACGCTGAAGCCATTGTCAGACAGAAAGCCAAACCTATTGCCAAACAAAAATTAGCAAAAAATACAACAGCTCTAAATCTGAAAAGTCATTTTTTACTTAATAATGCACCTGTTTTGAATGGAACAGCATCTATTACCAGTGGTGTAACATTTAAATTAGCAACCCCTGTTGCAGAATCTTGGCGCACACATATTACACGCAATATTCACTTATATGGTGTAGATACATGTGCACCCCGCCAAAAAGCAAAATTAAATGGTCAGGAATGGCCATGTGGTGCAGTTACAACAGCTTGGTTAGTTACCAAAACACTTGGTCGGAATTTATCGTGCAAACAGGCTATTATGCGCAATAATATTCACTATGCTCAATGTTTTGTTCAAGGAGTTGATTTAGCTGAGGCAGGTCTTGCAGAAGGTATGTTGCTGATATCAAAAGATAATAAAAATCCCATCCCAATGCAGTATCTGAGTGCTGAAGAAACGGCTCGCAACAACAAAGTTGGTCTTTGGTCAAGTGATTTTACTGAACCTTTACAGTGGCGGAGAGATAATGGATCGTACAATCCCTTTGAAAATTTATGATACACTTCTCTGATAGTTTGCTCATATTTATCTTAGAGACCTCTCAAATAAAATTGAAATGAACTACAGAGAATTTTAACCATCCCCTTTTTCATATAAATTATGCTTCCATTTCCAAAATACAGAAAAGCTCAGACTAAATTATACGATTTTCCTTTTATATTTTATAAAAAAGGACATGATTTTTTTCAAATAAAAACAATCACTGAAAAATATAATATAAAACCATTTGTGGGATATACATAAGCGAGTGAGTTGAGTATATATTTTAAGCTACGTGCTTACACATTAAACCGAAAACAATCCCCAATACTGTCTCATCCATAATATACCCTACATAACATAATTCTTTCTGTTTTAACTTAACGATTTCTCTCGACAAAAAAGAAGCATTGTTGCTAAAGTAGCATCTAGAAAATCTTACCTTCATAATGTTTTTTAGCTTATCAAACAAAAAAACTCATCAAGAATGTGCTTTATTGGGAACACACAAAAATGAATTTGCAACAAATCGAATCTGGTATTTTCATCAGCGCCCAAATCAATGTCGAAAATATCAAAACATTAGCAAAAGCAGGGTTTAAAACAATTATCTGCAACCGCCCTGATCACGAAGATCCTCATCAACCAGATTTTTCCATCATTAAAGCCGCAGCTCAAAAATATGGAATAAAGACTTATCACATCCCCATTGCACCACCCACTATAGAACAATCAGATGTTGAAACTATGCAGAAAATTTTAAAAACAGCATCCCTACCTCTTCTCGCCTATTGCCATCACGGAACACGCTCGATGCATCTTTATCGTTTAGCATGTCTTTAATCACGTGTCTTAACTAATCAGAAAGAAATAAATAGTAGACTTTTGAACAACAACGAAAGCCTTAGAATTTCGTAGCATTGTACACAAAGGCAAAGGGCAAGACAATGATTAAATCAGGTTTTCAAAAATTTGATTTCTTAACTCATCAACGAAAATTCCATATATCCCGCAATATTTTAGAATATATGCTCGTAATTATAGTTAGCTTGAGCGCTACATTTGCTTCTCTTATGTCTCTTTTAAATCATGTGAAAATGTATTTTTAAAAGTGAGCAATCTATCCAGTTGTGACAATGGTTGTATTGTCCTCAAAGTTTCTCTTGCTGCTTTTTCATCACATTGCATTTGTGCAATCAAAGGCTCGAGCCCGTCAAATTTTTCTTGCCCTCGTAAAAATTGTAAGAAAGAAACAATGCAATTTTCTCCATAAAGATCATCATTAAAATCAAATAAATAGGTTTCTAGAAGTGGAGATCCATCCTTAACAACTGTTGGACGACATCCAAAACTGGCAACACCATCATACAAAACACCATTAGCACGACGCAATTTGACAGCATAAACACCATGAGCCAAACTCGTTTGAGGAGGTAATATTTGGTTAGCCGTAGGAAAACCCAAAAGACGCCCCAGTTGTTCACCTTGTATAACATTTGAGCGCACCCGATAATGGTACCCCAATAAATGCGCTGCTTTTCCTACTTGTCCTTGTGAAAGCAGTTGACGAATAAAGCTAGAAGAAATTGTATGCTGTTGTGAATCTTGCGAATTACACAAGCAAGGAATCTGAACAACTTCAAATCCATACTCTTCTCCTCTTTTAGAAAGAAGGTTTGCATTGCCAATTTTTTGATGCCCAAATTGAAAATTTGCGCCTGTTACCACAACTGAAACATCAAATACTTGTTTTAAAATAGCATTGATAAATTCATCGGCAGAAAGAGCAGCAAAATGTGCATCAAAAGGTTGTTCAACAACACCATTAAAGCCAAGAATTTCTAAAATTTCAGCCTTTTCAGCAGCCTCTGTTAAGCGATCAATAGGAGTGGATCGTTGAAAAAAACTTCTTGGATGTGGTTCAAATGTTAACACAACAGCAGGCTTATTTCTTATCCGTGCTATATCAAGTGCTTTTTGGAGTACTGCTTGATGACCACAATGCACACCATCAAAATTTCCAAGCGCCAGCACCACCTCACGCCAAGCTAAAGGAAGTATATTAGACCCCTGAAGACGCAAAAAATCAGACATTACTGAAGAGCCCACATTATTGCCTGTGGCTTATAGCCATAACGTTCAATAAAAGCATGCAAAGCTTTTTTATCTATCTTACCGTTTTGCATATAATCATAACGATGAATTCCACTCATAATATAAATCACATCAAGACCAAAGTGAACCGCACCTTTAACATCTGTCAAGAGTCCATCACCGATAGCCAGAACCTGACCTTTTTTCACTGTTCCACGGATTTCCTGTAGTTTTTCAAAAGCACAATCATAAATAGGTGCATGGGGTTTTCCAGCAATACGCACTTCACCTCCTAATTGTTGATAAAGACGCGCTAATGCACCAGCACACCAAAATTCCTGATCACCATAATGTACAATAATATCAGGATTAGCACAAATAAAAGGCAAATTCCGCATCCGTATACGACGCAACATATCCTCATAAGCATCTGGCGTTTCATCAAGCTCTTCAAGAAAACCACTGCAAACCACTGCAGATGCTTCCCATTCTTCAACCAACTCGCAATCTAGCCCTTCAAATAAGCTAAGATCCCGTTGCTGACCAATAAAAAAAACTTTACGCGGTGCAGTATTAATAAGATCACGCGTTACATCACCTGAAGTAATGATAGCATCATAATAATCGCTATCAACATTCATGCTTTGCAATTGGGCAATGACCTCTTCTCGTGGTCGAGGTGAATTAGTCAGAAAAATAACATTTTTTCCCATCTGTCGAATTTTATGCAATACTTTTAATGCCGGTTCAAAAACATGCACACCATTATGTACAACACCCCAAACATCACAAAAAACTGCGTCATAATGATCTATAACAGTATCGATATGGGTAAGTTCATTCATATTGTACCTAATTTATATATTTACCATTTATTAAAACCTATTTTATCGTAGAATTAATTATCGGAAGATAACTCTTCTGTCATCCACTTTCTCTATACAAGATTTTTTATTGTTATCTCAAAATCATGCAAAACCCAGCACTTAATAATTGAGTATTATAGAGTTTATCAGTGAGTTTCTTATTTCTATGAAGATAATTTAACCAAAGCCACAAAACTTTAAACTGAGATTATCTTCTCTACAAGATAACGATAATTTGTTTTTTATTTTGCTCTTTAAATATATTGACCAAATTACGCAACTCCATAAAAAACTGTGTTGTTACAGCAATATATTGGTTTCCACGTTATAAATTATCATTACAGATACCAAACTAAACCATTGTGTACTGTCATATCTCGCGGCTTAAAACATTTTATAAATAACTGTTAAGTGATCGACGTGTATAATCAGAAATTACAAAACAAATTGCATCATTTCATATACAATTAAAATAAAGAGTATCAGATTGTTTTGTATAAAAAACTACAATAATAATACAATAATGGATAACTACTCTTGAAATTCTCTTGTTGACATAAAGATAAACACAATCATACAAAATAGTATTATATTAACGCGATAGTCAGATTTTTATGATCTAAAATGGCTTCTGTTTATCTCTTTTTTTACAACAAACACGATATATCTTTATGAGCCTGATTAAAAAATTTGCAACTGTTGCTTCTGGAACCTTAATGAGCCGCGTATTTGGCTTTATTCGTGAAGTATTGATGGCAGCAGCTCTCGGTACTGGCCCTGTTTCTGATGCATTTAACGCAGCTTTTCGTTTTCCCAATACGTTTCGCCGGTTTTTTGCTGAAGGTGCTTTTAATGCAGCCTTTGTTCCTCTTTTTTCCAAAAAAATTACCGAAAATGGCGTGGAAACTGCACGCGAATTTGCAGAAGAGGTATTCGGCGTTCTCTTTTCGCTGCTCTTACTTCTAACTATAGTCATGGAATTAAGCATGCCTTTTTTGGTACGAACTATTATCGCTCCTGGATTTACTGAGGATACAACAAAATTTAATGCCACGGTTCATTTTACCGCAATCATGTTTCCTTATCTCGCATGTATGTCCCTAGCAGCAATGATGGGAGGAATGCTGAATGCTCTACAACACTATTTTATTGCAGCTATTGCCCCACTCTTTTTAAATATTATTATGATTGGCATCCTCGCTTATGCTTGGATATATCAACTTAATGTTTGGCATATCGGATTAAATCTTTCTTGGGGCGTCATGGCAGCAGGATTGATTCAACTTATCTTAATCGCAATCGCCTTACGTAAAAATGGAATGAAAATTGCTTTACGCCTCCCCTATTTCAGCCCAAATGTTCGTAAGCTTTTAACTTTAGCATTCCCTGCTGCTATTACAGGAGGGATTACGCAAATAAATTTATTGATCAACACCAACATCGCATCAAGCCAAGCTGGAGCTGTATCCTCTTTAGTCTATGCTGATCGTCTTTATCAATTACCACTGGGTGTAGTCGCAATTGCAATTGCAACCGTCCTTTTGCCAGAATTAACAAAAGCATTACGTAGCAAAAAATACGAAGAAACCCACGATTTGCAAAACCGCTCTATTGAATTAACCTTATTGTTAATTTTACCCGCATCCGTTGCCTTTTTACTGCTCGCTAACCCCATAATAAGTCTACTCTTTGAACGTGGACAATTTACACGCGAATCAACACATCATGTTGCACAACTGCTTGAACTTTATGGGTTAGGACTTCCGGCTTTTGTCCTGATAAAGGTCTTTATTCCTAATTTCTTCGCCCGTGAAGATACAAAAACACCGATGATTTTTACAGGAATTTGCGTTTTCATCAATATCAGTCTAGCCTTAACATTATTTCCTATATTATCAGCACGAGGTATTGTCATTGCTGAAATTACCTCTGGATGGGTCAATACACTGTTGCTTTGGTGTATTCTCATCAAACGCGGATATTGGAAATACGATACACAATTAATAAGAAAAATTGTATGCCTAATAATCGCTACTCTTTTGAGTGCCATAATTTTACACTATGCGCTTAATGTGCTCAATCTCTTATCCGTCCCCTTATCTTCACAAGCATCATTTTTTATACGAGCTAGCACCTTGGCAGGCATCATGATTGTCATACTATCAGTACATTTTGCAGCATATTTTGTGCTTGATAGCCGTTCATTCTTCCTCACCTTAAAAAATTTAAAACGGCGCTTGTAATATTTTATCTTGCTTTCCGAAAGACGCTTTGTAAAAAAAATACGAAATGAATGACATCACTAAGAAAGAACTATCCTATGGACACATTCACACCGCTTGTCTTTTCTGGCGTACAACCAAGTGGCAATCTGCATCTTGGCAATTATCTCGGAGCTATCAAGCATTGGGTTAAACTGCAAACATCCTATAATTGCCTATATTGCATTGTTGATATGCATGCACTAACGGTCAACCCAGATCCACTCACCTTGCTTGAATCAACCAGAGCGGTCACAGCAGCTTTTTTAGCTGCCGGAATTGATCCTAAAAAACAAATCATTTTCAACCAATCACAGGTTTTTCAACATGCTGAATTAGCGTGGATTTTTAACTGTATCGCTCGTATCGGCTGGCTTCAACGCATGACCCAGTTTAAAGATAAAGCAGGAAAAGACCGCGAGCAAGCATCACTTGGACTTTTTGCATATCCAAGCCTGATGGCTGCCGATATCCTGCTCTATCGTGCCACACATGTTCCAGTAGGTGAAGATCAAAAACAGCATGTTGAATTAGCACGCAATATTGCGCAAAAATTCAACAACGACTACGCTTACCGCATTTCCGAATTAAATTTTGGTGTCTCTGTGCAAAGGGATGATGAAAAACAACAAAGCTTTTTTCCAATGCCAGAAGCACTTATTGAGGAACCCGCTATGCGTGTTATGTCCTTACGCGATGGCACAAAAAAAATGTCAAAATCAGATCCTTCAGATTTTTCACGCATTAATTTAACAGATGATGCTGATCTTATCGTAAAGAAAATTCGTAAGGCCAAAACCGATTCAATTCCTCTTCCCGATACACTAGCCGATTTAGAAGGACGACCAGAGATCAACAATCTGCTGAGTATTTATGCCGCATTTGCAGAAATAAGCAAAGAAAAAGCTCTCTCAGAATTTTCTGGACAGCAATTTTCATTTTTTAAAACAACATTAGCTGACCTTGTCGTCCATAAACTTGCACCGATAACACAAGAATTGCACCGCCTTCACAAAGAAAATGATTATATTGACTCCGTTTTACGCTATGGTGCAGAATGTGCTGGTGCATTGGCAGAAAAAAATATGAAAAAAATCCGTGAAATTGTTGGATTTTTACATCATACGTAAAATAATAGCATTTTGACCTTAAAGAATAGTCAAACCGCTGATAAAATCAGGGAAATCACATGATCTTTAAGAAAAAATATCCCAAAATAAATAAAAAGCGAAAAATCTTAGTCATTATCGATGAAACACCCGAATGTCAGCGTGCTGTTGCCTTTGCTGCACAACACGCCAAAAACACCAATAGAACACTTATGCTACTCTCTGTCGTTGATAATTCCGAATTTCAACATTTTCTCGGTGTAAACGATATTATGCGAACTGAGACAACACAAAATGCTTATCGAATACTAGAAAGAATTGCAAATAACATACACACCATGCAATCCTTTGAAGTAGAAATTGTTGTGCGTGAAGGCAAAAAAATTGATGAAATTTTTAAATTGATCGACGAAGATAAGGGGATCACTCTTATTGTTTTAGCTGCAAGTGGACATACAGAAGGACCAGGACCGCTTGTTAAGCTAATCGCTAATCGGGGAACAGCTTTTTCAATCCCTGTTACCGTTATTCCTAGTAACCTTGCAGATGAAGATATTGAATCTATCGCCTAAAATAATAATATTTCAGACTCAATTATCTGTCTGAACCTTTACAATAAAGAGAGAGTATATGTTTATCCAAACTGAAACGACACCAAACCCAGCCACACTTAAATTTTTACCAGGTCGCACAGTTCTTTCTGAAGGCGTACTAGAATTTCGTACGCAGGAAGAAGCTGATCAAAGCTCACCTCTAGCTGCTAAACTGTTTAATATTCCAAATGTCAGTAGTGTTTTTTTGGGACATGACTTTATCACTGTGACTAAAAAAGAAGGTGAATGGCAACACCTCAAGCCCGCAATTTTAGGAACAATTATGGAACATTTTTTATCTGATGACCCAATTATAACCACCCATGCAACAACAAAAGCACAAATCCATGCGCTTAACGAAGAATTTTATGATGAAAAAGACCTAAATATCGTCGAAATAATTAAAGAGTTAATTGAAACACGTATTCGCCCAGCTGTTGCTAACGATGGTGGAGATATTACTTTCCGTGGATTTGAAAATGGTATTGTTTACCTCAATATGCGGGGAGCTTGTGCTGGATGCCCTTCTTCAACTGCAACACTAAAACATGGAATCGAAAATCTTTTACGACACTTTATCCCAGAAGTTTTAGGTGTGGAAGCCATGCCACAATAAACAAAACCAAAGAGCAACAAAAGCAAGGGGTATAGACATAGAATAGGAGGCCGTTGGATTCTATCACGTGAGCCTTATAACTCAAAAAATTACTCCAATGTGTTGAAAAAACTCATATATTGCTAAAATATTTTTTCTTAAACCGGATACGTATCCTTAAAGAAGTTGAAGAAAACTCCTACCAAAACAGATCTTATATACGTAAATTGGACTTACCAAATAAGAAAGACTTCATCAACGATGAATAAATTAAACTTTTTTAACAAATTCTGACTTTAAGCTGATTTGGCCAATCCCAGATATTTTACAATCAATATTATGGTCACCATCTACTAAGCGAATATTCTTTACCTTAGTACCACTCTTTAAAACAGATGTAGAACCCTTTACTTTAAGATCCTTCACAACCATAACGTTATCTCCATTCGTCAAAACATGGCCATGAGCATCGTAAATAATCTCGCAAGAAAGGGGATTTTCATCTTTTTGTGGCCACTCATACGTGCATTCAGGACACATAAAATTGCTCCCTTCTTCATAGGTATAAGTGCTACCACAATGGGGACATTTTGGGTATTGATTCATATCTTGCTTCTTTTATTCTAAGAATAATTATTTATGTGATCGGTAATAAAACAAGAAAGATTTATTGTCTATTACTAAAGAAAAATACTTACCAAATACGATATTTTATTCCAAAAATTCTAGATATTAAAACTATATCATCATGAACAAGGATAAAATTTTACAAAATACAAAGATACTATATCCCACACAAAAAAACATTTAATCAATTGATAAAAGAGAAAAACAGATAAACAAACAATAATATTTGTTAACGCGATGGCATATATAACAACTATATACAATGGAAAAAATATATAAAAAAACGAGCCATTTGACCCGTTTTTTTACTTTTATCTTTTATTAAGGGCTTAAAAATCCATTCCGCCCATTCCACCCATTCCGCCGCCAGGCATTGGAGGCATTGGAGTGTCTTTCTTTGGTACCTCAGCAACCATTGCTTCTGTAGTAATGAGAAGACTTGCGATTGAAGCAGCATTCTGGAGAGCAGAACGAACAACCTTCACCGGATCAACAATTCCCAAAGAAATCAAATCACCAAATTGACCAGTTGCAGTATTGTAACCAAATGTGTCTGAATTATTTTCAAGTACCTTGCCAACAATAATCGCTGCTTCTTCACCTGCATTTGTTGCAATCTGACGTGCTGGTGCCTGAAGCGCACGGCGAACAATGCTGATACCAGCTTCTTGATCAGGGTTGCTTCCTTTAACAGTCAAAGCATTTGCAGCACGTAACAACGCGGTTCCACCGCCAGCCACAATGCCTTCTTCTACAGCAGCACGTGTTGCATTCAAGGCATCATCAACACGATCTTTCTTTTCTTTAACTTCAACTTCTGTTGCACCACCAACACGAATAACAGCAACACCACCAGCGAGTTTAGCAAGTCTTTCTTGCAATTTTTCACGATCATAGTCAGAAGTTGTTTCTTCGATCTGGAGCTTAATTTGGTTTACACGTGCATTAATTTCAGCTTTTTGTCCAGCTCCATCAATAATTGTTGTGTTTTCTTTAGAAATATTCACTTTCTTCGCACGACCAAGCATATCCAAAGTGACATTTTCCAATTTAATACCAACATCTTCTGAAATAACCTGACCAGATGTTAAGATTGCAATATCCTCAAGCATTGCTTTACGACGATCACCAAATCCTGGAGCTTTCACAGCAGCAATTTTTAAACCACCGCGCAACTTGTTGACAACGAGCGTTGCCAAAGCTTCACCTTCCACATCTTCAGCAATAATGAGCAGTGGTTTTCCAGACTGAACAACAGCTTCAAGAACAGGAAGTAGAGATTGCAGATTAGACAATTTCTTTTCGTGAATAAGAATGTAAGGATCATCAAGATCAGCCACCATTTTATCAGCATTTGTGACAAAATAAGGTGAAAGATACCCACGGTCGAACTGCATTCCTTCAACAACTTCTAATTCTGTTTCAGCAGTTTTTGCTTCTTCCACGGTAATGACACCTTCATTACCAACTTTTTCCATGGCATCAGCAATCATTTTTCCAATTTCTGCAGCACCATTAGCGGAAATTGTTCCCACCTGTGCGATTTCTGCTGAAGTTTGAATTTTTTTTGCTTTTTTGAAAAGATTTGCCACCACTTCTTCAACAGCAGCATCAATCCCACGTTTAAGATCCATTGGGTTCATGCCTGCAGCAACAGCTTTTACACCTTCTTGGACAATAGCCTGCCCTAAAACGGTAGCAGTTGTTGTTCCATCACCAGCAATATCATTAGTTTTGGAAGCAACCTCACGCAGCATCTGCGCTCCCATATTTTCGAACTTATCTTCCAGTTCGATTTCTTTTGCAACCGATACACCATCTTTTGTGATGCGAGGTGCACCAAACGATTTATCAATTACCACATTACGACCTTTAGGGCCGAGTGTTACCTTAACAGCGTTAGCAAGGATATCAACGCCACGCAATAAACGCTCACGCGCTTCACGGCCAAACTTGACTTCTTTAGCAGCCATTTAATTTCTCCTTGAAATTGTCTTCAACTAGTACAACATGAAAGAATTAAGAGGCTGAATTACCCCATAATTCCCATAATGTCAGATTCTTTCATGATTAAGAGGTCTTCACCATTGATCTTTACTTCGGTTCCAGACCATTTTCCAAATAAGATACGGTCTCCTGTTTTAACCTCTAAAGGCACACGCTTTCCGTTGTCATCGAGAGCACCATTACCAACAGCAAGAACCTCACCTTCTTGAGGTTTTTCTTTAGCTGTATCTGGAATAATGATCCCACCCGCAGTTTTATTTTCAGATTCAACCCGACGAACAACGACACGGTCGTGAAGTGGGCGGAATTGTATGTTAGCCATGTTTAAAATCCTTAAAACTTAATAAACTAAATTAATCTTTAAGTCCCTATTAGCACTCATCAGGCACGAGTGCTAATAACATCCAAGATATAAAATCGCTGCCCTCCAATGTCAAGAATTCTTCGTAAAATAATTTATATTAAAAAGACTTCAAAGTCTTGCCTCTTTTTTCTATTTTGCGTTATCTACTTTTTTATTAATCAGTAAACATAAAAGGATTTTACCATGGTAGAAACACGTCAGGAAACTGATAGCTTTGGAACGATTTCAGTACGTCAAGACCGCTATTGGGGAGCACAAACTGAACGTTCTCTACATAATTTTAATATTGGCACAGAAAAACAACCTCTCACCATCATCTATGCCTTAAGCCTTATTAAAAAAGCCGCAGCAATTGTAAATATGGACAAAGGGAAACTCCCACAAAACATTGGAAAAGCAATCATTACTGCTGCCGATGAAGTACTCTCCGGTACATTCGATACGCATTTTCCACTTTCTGTCTGGCAGACAGGTTCTGGTACACAAAGCAATATGAACGTCAATGAAGTAATCGCAAACCATGCTAACCTGCTATTGGGAGGTAAGTTAGGCAGTAAAGCACCTGTTCACCCTAATGATCACGTCAATATGAGCCAATCATCAAATGATTCCTTCCCCACAGCGCTTCACATTGCCACCACACTACAAACACGCCAACACTTATTTCCAATTCTTGAAACTCTTATTACTACTTTAAAAAGAAAAGAAGAAGAATTTGCTGATATCATCAAAATTGGACGCACCCATACTCAGGATGCAACACCTCTAACCTTAGGGCAAGAATTTTCAGGATATCGAGCAGCATTAGAAGCCAATCGCCAACGTATTGAAGCAGCTCTTATTGATGTTCAGATGCTGGCTCAAGGAGGTACAGCCGTTGGAACAGGTCTTAATGCACCGCAGGGATTTGATGTTGCATTTGCTGAAACAATAAGCAATCTTACCGGGATAGCTTTCAAAACTGCCAGCAATAAATTTGAAGCGCTTGCGCATCATGGAGCGCTTGCGCATTTTCATGGAAGCTTGAATGCATTAGCAGCAGATCTTTTTAAAATTGCCAATGACATTCGATTTTTGGGATCAGGGCCACGCTCAGGCTTGGGTGAACTTACCCTCCCAGAAAATGAACCAGGATCTTCCATTATGCCAGGGAAAGTAAACCCTACACAATGTGAAGCCATGACCATGGTTGCATGCCAAGTCTTTGGTAATCATACCAGTGTAACATTTGCTGCAAGCCAAGGACACTTTGAATTGAATGTGTATAAACCCGTAATTGGCTATAATGTTCTGCAGTCAATTACTCTGCTTGGTGATTGTATGCGTTCTTTTGACATGCATTGCATTCAAGGATTACGTGCTAATCGTGTCCACATTCACTCTCTTATGGAACGCTCTCTCATGTTGGTAACAGCTCTTGCACCAGAAATTGGCTATGAAAAAGCTGCTGAAATTGCAAAAGCAGCACATAATAACGATACAACCTTACGTGCTGAAGCCATAAAAGCCGGTGTTTCTGGAGATGATTATGATAGACTGGTTGATCCCAAAAAAATGATCCACCCACAAAAAACAGCTTGAGAAAAATCCCTATGCAATAATATCAAGTCATTCACGACCAAATTGGTGGTGCATATCGAATAATAAAAGAGCTATCTGCTGCAGAAATTGGAGGATTTTGCAGGTTTTGGCAAGTTTTGTTTGTCTTTGCATTAGTCACCTTCATACTAATCAAGATAAAACCATTTGCTAAGACTATACTCATAACCATAGACACACCTTCATATCATTTCGTTCAATTTAAAAAAAAGCATTCATTAATTTTAATGAATGCTTTTCCTCGCCCCTTGTATGAAATACTTGTAAAATTATCGTAATATATTGTATTTTTCCCAGTTCCTGTTAAAACAAAAAAACTTTATTTAGTACACAATTTCTCAAAAAATGCAGGAGCCTACCTATGATAAGACGAAAAGTTCCCAACGTAACCTTCCATACACGTGTACATGATGAATCAGTTAGTGGAGACAATCCTTACAGATGGCAAAGTGTCACGAGCGATGACTATTTTAAAGGAAAACGGGTTATCCTTTTTTCTCTTCCTGGAGCTTTTACACCTACCTGCTCAAACTTTCAGCTTCCTGATTTTGAAAAACTCTACGGTGAATTTCAAAAAGTTGGCATTGATGAAATTTATTGCCTTTCTGTTAATGATGCCTTCGTCATGAACTCTTGGGGAAAACCCAAAATATCAAAAACATAAAATTAATTCCTGATGGATCGGGGGAGTTTACACGTAAAATGGGAATGCTGGTTGCTAAGGATAATATCGGTTTTGGTATGCGATCATGGCGCTATGCAGCTGTGATTAATGATGGAATCATTGAACAATGGTTTGAAGAAGAAGGATTTTCTGATAATTGTACCACAGATCCTTATGAAGTCTCTTCACCACAAAATGTTTTAAAAACACTGCAAAGCTAATTCTGAACCAAAATTATATAAAACAGGCACAAGTTTTTTGGTAAGTAAAAATTTGTGCCGTTTCTATTTTTTAGATTTTTACTTGCCGAATAGTTTTGCCTTGTGGTGATATAAATCGGATATTTGAAGAACTAAAACTTTTGTAAATTTTGGGTTGTTAAGATGTTTTGTACCGCTTTGACCAATTGATCTTCATCAACCATTATTTGTGCTGGTCGACTTTCACGCCACGTTTGATTATCTTGAATTTCGTGCGATAAACGCGCACCTTCAATTAAATCTTTGATTTGTACTTTCCCATCTTTTTGTTCTTGTGCTCCCTGTATAATAACACAAGGAGCATGACGCCGATCAGCATATTTCATTTGTGCTTTAATCCCTGCAGATCCTAAATAGAGTTCAGAGCGAATTCCCGCATTTCGTAGCTGCATCACCATTTTTTGATACCGTGCCACAGCCTCTGGCTCTTTATCCATCATGAGCACCACAACTGGCCCAATAATATCCCTAACAGGCATCTTTCCTAAGTTTTGCAAAGCTGATATCAAGCGCGATATGCCTATTGAAAATCCTGTTGCTGGAACATTTTCACTACGAAAGCGTGAAACCAACCCATCATAGCGTCCACCACCACCAACAGATCCAAAGACAACTTTTTGCCCATCATCGTTGAAAACATCAAAAAGCAATGTAGCTTCAAAAACAGGCCCAGTATAATATTCCAATCCACGCACAACCGATGGATCAATCTTGATGCGATTTTGATAGCTATTTTTTGTCAAAATCATTTGCATTTCTTCAAGTTCGTGGATTCCCTCACACCCCTGATAATGATCACCCACTACTTGTTTAAGAGTATCAATTGTTTTATCCGCTGTTTCAGCCCCAGCAGAAATAAAAGCAAGAATACAATCAATCTCTGAATCTGCAAGCCCCGCTCCTTTCGTGAAATCACCACTTTCATCCAAACGGCCTTGCCCTAACAGCAAACGCACCCCTTCAGAACCAAATTTATCTAATTTATCAATTGCCCTGAGAACAGTTAAGCGTTTTTCAGCCTGTTCATTTCCCATCAAGCCAACTTTATCCAAAACAGCATCAAGAATTTTTCTATTATTAAGGCGAATAACATAATCGTGCGATTGGATCCCTAATTTTTCTAAACTATCCGCTACCATCATGCAGATTTCTGCATCCGCTGCTACTGTTGGTGTTCCAACAATATCAGCATCAAACTGCATAAATTGTCGAAATCGGCCAGGGCCAGGTTTTTCATTGCGAAAAACAAAACCAAGGCGATAACTACGATATGGTTTTGGCAAAATTTCAAAATTTTCTGCAAAATAGCGGGCAAGGGGCGCAGTAAGATCATAGCGTAGAGACATCCATTGCTCATCATCATCTTGTAAAGAAAAAACGCCTGCATTTGGACGATCTGAATCAGGTAAAAACTTACCTAACACATCTGTATATTCAAAAATTGGTGTTTCAAGCGCTTCAAAACCGTATAATTCATAGACTTCACGAATCTGAGCAATCATTATTTCAGTTGCATACAACTGTGCCCTTGTACGATCGACAAAACCACGTGGTAAACGAGCTTTAGTTTTTTCTTGTTTTGATGACATATTTTTCTCTAGCAGCAATATACATTCACAGATAACTCGTGTCTATCTTATAGAAAAGCACACTGCAATAGGTTTTGTAGACAGGCTGTAATGAAACATGCACACGCTTTTGCGGAATAAAAGACAATGCATTTCAACATTAGTTGAAACATTAATAGGTATTTACTATAAAATATTTTGTACATTTAAAATCAAAATGTAAACTTCATACGAATACTAAAATCGCTATTTTATAGTTTCATGTGTACCCAGCCTACAAAGACCCACAGGAAATGAGAGAACTTTTAGATTGCTCAGCAAAGTGATTGATTATCTTTTTTAAATCAACAACACCTCGACCAGCATCTGTAACAGATCGTGATATTGAAGGAATAACATTTTGCCACAAATTTTGAGGAAATTGGTGTACTAGCTTTGTTATTGTTCCACCTTGAACACCAATACCAGGAACTAAAAACAAACTATTTTTTAATTCTCCGATTGTGTTTTTTGATTCACATCCCAACGTAGCTCCTATAACTGCACCAACTGTGCCAATATTATGAGGCATGTGCTGTGACTTAGCATTATAATTACAAATGCACTGTGCAAGATAAACAGAGAGTGTTTTATCACTGATAAGCGCGTTTTGAATGCACTTTCCTTCTTGATTAGAGGATTGAACAACCACAAAAACCCCTGTTCCTGTTTCCTCAGCAATCTTTATAAGAGGAATCAGAGCATCAAAACCAAGAAAAGCATTAACTGTTATAGCATCAGCTTTGAAGGCACTGCGTGAACCGAGCCAAGCTTGACCATAAGCTTCAGCAGTCGATCCAATATCACCCCTTTTTGCATCAACAATAACTAACAAACCTTGTTTATGTGCATTTTCAATAAGTTCCTTAAGAACCTGAAGACCTTCAGGACCATATAATTCAAAAAATGCTGCTTGCGGTTTTATAATACCTACACAACCAACAACTGCTTCCAAGAGAATATCACAAAAATCTTTTAGACCTTTATAATCAGGGTTTAACTTCCATGATTGTAAAACCTGAGGACTAGGATCAAAACCAATACAAAGCGGTCCATATATTTCACGGTTTTTAAAAAAATTTGAACGAAACATTCCATACTCCAAAACGGTCTCTCTAAATTTTCCTACAAATTTTCTTACACAACTAAAAGAGGATTAATCTATCAAATAATGGGTAACCTGTTTTAGTTTATAATCGGTTCATAAAAAATATTTTAAAATTTTATGATAACAGAAAGAAGGATTCATTGGTTATATTTTCATTTTCACTGAATATAGATAGGAATCTGTAAACTTTTTGAGAAAACATCAGACATTTATAATAAGAGAATAGATTTCAAAAAACTGCTCTATTTTTGTATGTTAATACTTTGTGATCAAGCATTAAAAATATGCCTGATTGTTCTGCAACGAGTCTGTTAACAAAACTTTCTCCTATAGGGCTGAGGAGCAAAACGATTGTTGAAGTTGTTCCATTTATAGCAATGTGCTTTCCACTTTCTAAAATTTGACCAGAATGATCTTCCTTTATTTTCTACATTTTTTAATTTTTCGTCTGTTTTGGTGTGTTATTGTCCCTTTTTGGAACAAATTTGATGTCTCAGACATTGTATCTCCGGCATTATTCAAGGAGATAAACACATGGAAACCCGTATTCCAGGAGATATATCATTTGATACGCATTTTCTCAAAGAACCATCTTTGGAAGAACAGTATCCCCTTTTTCACGTACCCATTTCATGGTCAGCAGTCTTTGCTGGACTTGTCACAACCCTTGCCAGCTCGATCTGCTTATCATTTCTGGTCGCTGCTTTAGGCTTAACCCAGATTGACTTTTACTCTTCATCCCCTTTTGAAGGAACCTTTCTATCCGTTGGCATTGGATCCCTTCTTGTTATGCTCCTCAGCCTTGCAGGGGGAAGTTTTGTTGCTGGACGTTTTGCAGAAGCCTCGGGAGCATTTCACGGCTTTTTAACTTGGGCTCTGTTAACACTTCTCATGGCGCTCCAAACAATCCTGTTTGTATCAGGTTCCGTAAATTTGGGAGCAAAGGCCATCTCAGAGAATATGGCTGCCACACAACAAGACATCACTAACCTAGAAACAGATGCCATTCCTCTTCTCTCAAAATTAAACAGTAAAAGCTTCGAAAATTTTTTACGTACAAAGAATGGCGAAGAAATCGATTTTAACAAACTACACAGCGAATTGCGCAATGTTCTCGATAAAAGTGAGATCCCTGCTCTCAATCCTGACCGTTTAAAGCAATCCTATCAAAAAGCCCTAAAAGAGATTGATACAACGATAACAGCTTTCAAGAATGATCCTTCTCGCTATCGCACCTACTTGAAAAATCTAAGCGATCGCCTTTCTGATTATGCACGAAGCATTACAACAAAAATTAATCAAAGTGACATCATCAATGGCCTCATAAACAATGGAATGACACGCACCGATGCACAAACAATCGCCAACCGTGCACTTCACCTGTATCACACAGCAGAAGCAAAAACTGAACAGGCAATAAAAGTCTTAGAGCAACAAGCAAATATACTCTCTAAAAAATTAGACATGCCAATAAATGACACTCGTCATATTGCAGACAAAACCGTCAAAACAGCATCTCATCTTGGATGGTGGGGCTTCTTAGGAGGCTTGATTGGAGCTATAATTTCAAGTGTTTTTGGCTATTATGGGTACAAAAGTCGTAAAGATTCTTTCAAACCATAAACACTTTGCCTTAATAAAGTATCAAACATATCAAAAAGCTGCAAAACCATTGCAGCTTTTTGGTTATAAACTTTCTGAGATCTATCTTGCAGATCCAATCAAATACATCAAGCAGCCACTGCGTAAATAGCAATATCACTACAAAAAAGTACCTGCAGAAATATCATCCTCATCTTATCACAATTGATGACTTTACATCCCTTGGTCGATCTGCACAACAATGCAAGATATATCACTTTTGTAAAGAAGAATTTTTTGAAGCTCGATAGAGAAACGATAAGTTCATGGGGCAAGATTGATTTTGCTTGGGTTGACGCTGGTTCATTATCGGATGATGTTCGTTTTGTGATAACACTATGGGATCACCTATCTGAAAGCGCCTATCTAGTTTTGCATGAACCCACGCTGTTGGCACCAGTTAACAGTAATGGTAA
>NZ_CP200030.1:0-1070000 GCF_053794435.1 Bartonella sp. B10 | reverse complement strand
TGTATCATTCATGTAGATACCATATTATTACTGTAGATATATAAAACCATTTCTTTTATATAAAGCTATTGCTTTTATAAAAGGGACTCGTATTTTTTATAAAAATAATCAAATTCTTGTCGAAACATTCTAAGCTATGCTAGTTTCTCGCATTTGATATTTTTAAAGAGTACAATAAACATCTATGTGGGATAATCAACATCAGAAAAATGATCCTGGACAGGATCCTGCTCTTGTTATGAAACGCTCTCTTCCTGCCCGCCGACAAGTCTCTATACGTTGGCTAACAGGAACGATTCTGACTGGAATCACATCCTGCATTCTTATGGGAATCGCATTTTTTGCTGCTTTAGACGGACAACAACGATTAGTAACCCCTCCACAATGGTTTACGCAAACAAACTTATCCAAAGTACAAAACCCTGATGACAATGGACATAAAAGTGATCGTATTTCTCCCACTCATGCACGACAAAGCTTTGATAGTAAGCGTCAATTCGAATTATCAATTCTGCAAAAAAAAGGTGATGAAAAAATCATTCAGACTCAGAAATTTGAGTGGATTAGAATGTCTTTAGCTGAAGAGCGCCCACATCGAACATATCCTAAATTTGACGCCTTAAGCATTGTTACTCATGATTCAAAAAATCAATCCACTGAATTCCAAGATTCTGGACAAATTTACGGAGCAAAAGTGGAAACAAAAATGACTCTACGCAGTTATGATTTTATTATTGATCAAGTAAATTTTAATGACGCAGATATCCTCACTTCCGCTGAAGCACAACAAGAATTACAAAAAGCCGGATTCTCTTTGGATAAAATCAACGAACATCTTTCAATTTTAACACTAATTGATCCCTTAAAATTAGATGATTTATCCTCTACTAAAAAATTTACAGATGTCCCAGAAGTGCGCATCATTCAAGAAAACGTTACCGTTTCTCCTCAGAATCATCGAATTGATCTCACTAAAAACTATGCTGAAGATATTATTCCTATTCGTAAAACACAAAAAATAGCCGATATTCTTAAAAAAACCGATTATCCAAAGAAACAAATTGAACAAATTGCAAATACTTTAGCTATATTCAACCATTCAGATACCCTTAAAGAAGGAACTCTTCTACGTATTGGAATTGTAACACAACCTGGAGAAGAAGATCATCTTGTACGCGCCAGCATCTATAAAGGAATGCATCATATTCTTACAATTGCTCTCGACGATAACAACCAGCTTGTTGCAAGTGCAGAACCAGAAATGTCACACACACTTAAAACTGCTTTTCAAAACGGTATTCCTCCTTCTTATATCAATTCAACGCAATTACCAACAGCTTATGATGCCATCTATAGCGCTATACTCAACCATAATATGTCAGAATCTACCTCTAAACATCTTATTCATCTGCTTGCAACCAACATTGATATGAAAAGCCGGATAACACCAACCGATCAGCTTGAAATATTTTATGCTGTACCACAACAAAACGATACAAGTAAAAACAATAAAAAGAGCAAAAACGGCAAAAAGAACACGAAATCAAACGAACCTACCACCACCACAGATCCAGAAATTCGTTACATCAGTGCCACTTTTGGCAATAAAACCTACAAATATTACCGTTATCAATCAAAAGATGGTAGCATCGATTATTACGATTCAGAAGGAAAAAGTTCAAAGCCTTTTTTACTTCGTAAACCTGTTCCGAATGGCGTTTTTGGTTCTCCCTTTGGGCCAAGAAAACATCCTATTTTAGGATATGTGCGCATGCATACGGGAGTGGATTGGGTGGCGCCCAAAGGATCTCCAATTATTTCTATCGGCGATGGCGTTGTAATAAAAGTAGGCATAGTAGGAGGATATGGCAACCATACAGAAATTCGACATGCCAATGGATATGTCAGCAGTTATTCACACCAAAGCAGATATGCACCTGGTATCAAACCAGGCGTGAAAGTACGACAAGGGCAAATCATCGGATATGTTGGATCAACGGGGCTAGCAACCGGTCCTCACTGCCATTTTGAAATCGTTGTAAATGGTACGAAAGTTGACCCAATGCGCATCCGTCTACCAGACAGCAAGACCTTAACAAATCAAGATCTACAAGCATTTTTACGAGAGAAAAATAATATTGATTCTTTGATAAACAGCCCGATAACGCCATCAGAAGAAGCATCTTAAACCATGCCTTTCAAGAGCATTCTTCAGCAAAGAACGTGTCTCTTCTTAAACAGTATATTGATCATCAAAATACAGCTTTCACCTTTTTCCAGTTTGTATACAAAAGAAAATAAGCTAGAATATAACTACAATTATTTTTAATAAGTTATTGCATATGTAAGGACATTTGCTCTATTCAAACTGTACAAACAGAAAAGAAATCCAAGCCTTCTTTTAAAGAACAAATTATGAATTATTATGGTCGTTTGTTTTTATATTTGGCAAAGGAATCGTAACTTTCGTCCCACCAAAAGCAGATGTTTCAAAAAGTGATTTCTCACCAAATTGCATGCATAGCTGTTCAATAATCAAACGGCCAAGCCCTGTTTTTTGGTCTAGATTTTGTTCACTTATACCAATACCATCATCTTCAACGATCAGCACCATTTGGCCATTTTCTCGGTAATCACAAACAATATAAATATTTCCACGACGCTTATCAGGAAAAGCATGTTTTAAAGAATTGGTTAATAATTCACCGAGAATAATCCCAAGTGTTGTAGCATCTCTTGAAGATAATCGGCTTTCTTTAAAAGAGGTATGAATAGTAATATTTTCGCGCAATTCAAAAGGTACTGCCAATTCAACATCATGAACAACCGAACTGAGAAACTCAGCCAACAAAGTTGTTTCTACATCATCACTCAATCGCAAACGTCGGTGTGCAGTAGATATTGTCTGGATACGGTCACGTGCAGCACCAAGCACAGAACGCACTTCTTCATTTTTGCTGCGATTTAATTGCAAACCAAGTAAAGAAGAGACTGTACCAAGAGAATTTCCAATGCGATGACTAGCATCCTGCAGCAACATTTCAACACGCTGACGTTCTTTTTCAGCGTGATTTCTTGCTTTTTCCAATTCTTTCGTACGCTCTTTCACACGAGCTTCAAGAGCAGTATTTTCACTATGCAACAGCAATTGATACAATTTTAAAGCACGTACATCACGGTAAAAACGATTGATAATAAAATAAGCGGAAATAAAAGTACTAACCACAGAGACAAGCGCTGCCAGTGTTAAAGCAGCACGCATAAGTGCTATATCCTCACGTTGTCCTTGCCGTACGACATCATCTCCATTAATAAAATTGGTCATCAATTGAGCTAAACGCGCAACTTGAACCTTGTGAATTTCAGGGGGATCAGAAGGTTGATCAGGAATAACATCAAGAGCGAGCATACGAGCACTCATAAAAGCTCGACGTGTTTCAACTTCCTTTTTAAAAGCAGCAAACCATTCATACCATTGTGGGTGTGCATAAACAATCATCGCTGCATAATCGAGGGTATCGTTAAGATCACGAACTGCATTTTCAAAACGAGCTTTGTCTTCTTCCTTACGACTTTTCGCATAACTCCTATCAGCTACTGCCATATCAATTAGATGAATTAAAACCAGATCAGCCTGTTCACGCAATTCTGAACTTGTATTCAACTGTGAAATTTCTCGATCAACCGCATTTGAGAGCAGAATAATGAAGGTTGATGCCAAAAAAGCCATAACAAGAGACACAATAATTGCTGTCCAACGCCAACGCGATATTGTAGAATTAGAATTAGGCATTTTAGGCAGCAAACTCGTCTTTGTCGTCATATAATTTCCATCGGCGAACCTGAAAATTGTCATTTTTCAGCACAAAAGAAGATGACCTTATAGATCACAGCACAACAAACCTAATTGGTGCTTTCATACATGCTTCCCTTGATTTTTTTTCAAAGGTACTACACACGCCAAACACTTTGAATTTTTTCAAAATGCTGACTTCACTTTAATAGCTATAACGGGAATTAAAAAAACAAGGTTATTAACCATAATTATTAGAGGATAATCATAATTATTATGCTCTTTTAGCCACTAAATGAACACAGTGTACTTCCAGCTGAATAAGCATCAGGCCCATAATCAGATTCACCATTTACCTTGAGCAGTGCCTGCAAACGATTGCGTGCTCTGCTGACACGACTTTTAATTGTTCCAACGGCACAGCCACAAATAGCCGCAGCATCTTCATAAGAAAAACCAGATGCACCAATGAGAATAATGGCTTCTCTTTGATCAGCAGATAATGTGTTTAAGGCTTTTTTAAAATCTTGTAAATCGAGAGATCCATATTGTGAAGGATGAATGGCAACACTTTGGGTAAATACACCATCACTGTCTTGAACTTCTCTTCCTTTTTTGCGCATTTGGCTGTAAAATTCGTTACGCAAAATGGTAAAAAGCCAAGCTTTGAGATTTGTTCCCATTTCAAAGCTATCCTGCTTGGCCCATGCTTTCATAATAGTATCTTGCACTAAATCTTCGGCTTTATCGTGCTTACCACTCAATGAAATAGCAAAAGCCCGTAAAGCCGGTAGGATCAAAAGTAATTCCTGTTTAAAGTTTTTCACACCTATAGTCATAGAGGGTCAAACCTTTTCCACATTGTTTAAGCCGAACTGCTCTGCTTGATCCAATTTTTCTAAAAGCTCCAAAAAACGCATAGGTAGTGCTTCTTCTTGAATTTCTAAGTAAAATTGGCGCAATTTCCGTGCTATTTCGCTATTGGCTCCGAGAAGATCATCTCCCAATATGAAGTAATTGGTGAGATTTTTTTCATCATAGTCGTTCATTTTTTATCCCCCTAATCCATATATCGTAAGTAGCACTGAAAAGAGATTTTCTTCCTATGGTTGTAAATATGATTTTGCGTAAAAAGTTCCATATGAGCATAGGAACTTTTTTATCTATTGGAGATTTCTAACCAACAAAGTGCTTTAAAGGCCAAAGGAGTTATAAATGATGTCATTATCAACGCGCATAGCACCACATCTTCCCTATCTTCGACGTTTTGCCCGATCTGTAACAGGCAGCCAATCATCAGGTGATGCCTATGTATCTGCGATGATAGAAGCACTGATTGCTGACATTTCTATTTTTCCAACAACGTCAAATGACCGTATCGGCATTTATCAGCTTTTTTGTTGTCTTTTTGACCAAACCACACCCAATATTCCAGAACCATTGCCACAATTTGGTATTGAACAAAAATCAAGCGCAAAATTATCATATCTTACACCACGCGCACGACAGGCATTTTTACTGATTGCAGTTGAAGGATTTAACGAGAGAGAAGCCGCTGAAATCATGAATCTTGATGCAGAAGATTTCCGCAAACTTCTTAATCAAGCATCAGTTGATATTTCTCAACAAATTGCCACACAGGTTATGATTATTGAAGACGAGCCTCTTATTGCTATGGATATTGAGCAAATGGTGGAAAGCCTTGGACACCAAGTCGTAGGAATTGCACGCACCCATGATGAAGCTGTGGCTATATACCACCAAAAAAAACCACGGATGATTTTAGCCGATATTAAATTGGCCGATAATAGTTCTGGCATTGATGCGGTTAATGATATCTTACAGAACGACCACATACCTGTAATCTTTATCACTGCATTTCCTGAACGATTATTAACCGGAGAGCGTCCAGAACCAACTTTTTTAGTGACTAAACCCTTTAATCCCGACATGGTAAAAGCACTTATCTCTCAAGCCTTATTTTTTCAAGAGAATGCTTCCAAAGCTGCCTAATACAAGGTAACATTTTGGTTATGATCGTCACCCCTGTTCCAAAACCTCCCATGAGTAAATCACATATCAGTGCTTTAATGCAAGCAATTCGTGGTGCTGATATTTGTGTTTTATACCAAACAACAAGTCTGGTTTATTTATGGGCTGAAAATTTGCCACAACATCTACACAATAAATGGCAGGTGGGATGTGTCGACAGTGATTTTTTTTCACTCGATCTTGCTGATAATATGGAAACAATCAAATTACAGGTTTTAGCTACAGGCAAAATGCAAACCGTTGAGGCACGATTTGAGGATATGACCAAACAAGCTATTTGGTATAAATTTTCTATTGACTGCCACCGCAACGATAGTGGAGAAATTATCGGTGTTATTACAACAGGTGTTGATATTTCGGGATTACGAAGACGTGAGCAAGTGCTCAAAATATTGCTCAGAGAAGTTAGCCACCGTTCTAAAAATCTTCTAGCTATCATCCAAAGTATCGCCAGCCAAACCGCACGCTACACTGAATCGCTTCAGGTTTTCTTGCGAAAATTTCAAGGACGGATCTATTCTCTCTCCCATTCTCAAGATCTGATAACTGATTCTGACTGGCGTGGCGCCCAATTTCGCGAATTAGTTCATTCACAGGCTTTAGGCTATCTGTTAAAAGAAACAAAACGATTTTCTATTGAAGGAAATGACCCTTATCTCTTTCCAAACGCAGCTTTGCATATTGGCTTAGCTTTTCATGAGCTCATTGTTAATTCTCTTTCTTTTGGCGCTTTATCGCAAGAAGGAGGATCTGTACGTATACGCTGTGAGATATGCCCTAAAATGGATGATAAAACACAACTTCTTATCACTTGGGATGAAAATTTTGAAGATGGAACCCTGTTATCAAACAATAACAAAGCCCGTTTTGGCAGTGCTGTACTAGAAAAAATCGTCCCAATTTCTGTGAACGGCTCAGCCTCTTTAAAATTAACAGAAAAAGGAATTTTTTATCGTCTATATGTACCTGATACGTATTTTGATACCTTCTTTTGAAAAGATATTTCAACGCTGTAAAATAAACAAAACACTATTCCCAATAAAGCGCACTCAACAGCTCTGTTTTTCAACACCTAACAGCTCTGTTTTTCAACACAAAGCATTTTTCCGTACAACTAACCAGTGGAACTAAGAGCTCCTAAAAACATTCACATAACAGAAATGTGTGTGCTTACACAGTGCATTCCGTGTTGTCAACTGCTCATCTAGAAAGTGTTTTATGAATCCTCTTATTTTTGTCCTCTTATTAGTTTCATGCACAGATGATTTTAATAACTGTTATTCTAATAATACAATGGTTCAAACATATACAACAGCCCAAGAATGTGAGCAAGCCATGATACCATCCACCAAAAAATTTGCATTTCATGGGCAACAAATCTTCGCCCAATGTATAGATGTACACACAAATCTACACCATAAAGCAGTAGACATTATCTGGTTTGTGACAAACCGAGGAAACTTCCTGCTTAAAAGAAAAAACATAGATGATAATCTTCACACCAGCCACAAAACAGACACTGTTACTACAGAATCTCCCTCTTATATACATTTCCCCATAGACCACTTGTATAAAAATCATTAGAAGCGTAAGATTTTTACACTCTAAAAAATAACGAGAAAGTAAAGCATGGCGGATAAAAAGCAGATTCATACCCAAAAAGACGATGACGAAAAACAATGCTCTGTGCCTGAAGATCATCCTTTAGATCCTGCAGTAGAAAAAATAAGAAAAAAGCTTATGCGTTTAATGATTATTTCTGTTTCAATAACGCTTATTCTTATTCTTGCTGTACTATTCGGCATCATATATAAAATGACAGCAACTGAATTTACATCAAAAAAAGCAAATACTTCTTTCTCTCACAGCAAAAATTCAGAAATCATCCAACGCACGCTCTCTTTACCAAAAGGAACACAGATTCTGTCACAAAATCTTTCAGAAAATAATATTGCACTAAAAGTCTTAACACCAGAAGGGCAAATAAAATTTATGATTTATAATTACCATACTGGTGCACTCGTTGCGATTCTTTTGCTTGAGACAAAAGAAGAAAGACTTTAATGCCTTCTCATTAAAAATGGCTAAGAATCCTTCCGTTGTTCAAACGCTTCCTTCTACTGGAGGCGTTGATACTGGAGATGCTAATACTCGACGCCGACGGGATTTCTTCTGAGCTCCTTCACCCAATAAATCGCTAGATGTGGTGTTTTCTGTCGAAATATCTTCTATTGATATACCATCGCTATTAGAAACCTCTGGCATCACCTGAGAAAGTTCAGGGGATATTTCTTCCTTAGAACGCACAACACTTCTCCGTGAAGTACGACGTGATTTTTTAACTGTTTCAGTATTTTCTTTAGAAAGGCATTGCTGTTGATTAACATCCTCTTTAGATAAGCCATTCACTGCTAATTCATCACCTGCATGACCATTGTGTACTTTAGTTTTTTGACAATCGTCATTTTTTTGTTGCTGTGTTGATAACGTGGACTTATCATAGTTTATATCGTCTTTTTTTGTACCTTCAGCGTTTGTTTCATCACAATCTTGATCATTGTTTTCATCACGCTTAACGAACTGAGGCATTTGTCCAACTGCTGCAAGAATAATACGCAAATAATGCTCTGCATGCTGTAGATAATTCTCAGACATAACACGATCACCGGCTCCTTGTGCATCACGCGCAAGACTTATATATTTGTCGGCAATTTGCTGTGCATTTCCACGAATCTTGACATCCGGACCATTACTTTCATAATTCCGAGACAACGGATTAGGACCGCGACGATTATTATTATTGCCATTGTTGTTATTATTATTGCGACCGCGTACCCGTCTATTTTGTTGTGGCCTCATATTCATCCCTTTTGGAGTGTTTGTGTAGTGTCTTCATTGAATCTTCTTCATTGCACTATCCATTGATAATGCTAATCAAAAATATGGTTATCAGGCTATATGCATTTTACTTAACTGAAATGATACCCACTGACTATTCTATAAAAGCATATATTTTCTGAGAATCATAAACAGCAGGGAAGCCATTAAACTAAAATCCCTATTCTCTGTTAATCAGCGGAAAGTTAGTGATGTTCACGCAAAATGCCAAGTATTTTTTTCTAAATAAACCATATTTTACTAAAAAATTACCATCTTGTGGAAAAAAAGCAACACGCCAGAACAACATACAAAAGAAATTCTAGCAAACGAACAATAAACTTAAACTAATAAATGATTCTCTTAACTTTTTAAATAACTGCTTTTAAAAATACCTACACCCTCCACATCCTTGTGTACTTGACCTACAAAGTTTGCATCCCACAAGATTTACACCAAGATGTATAGCACTGTACCCATTTTGCACATTTAATGACCAGACACAAAAACACAGAAATTATGTTTTTCTAGGCTCAATTGTGTGATACACAACAACTATCGACACACATCAAAGATTTCGCCATATCTCTTAATCATTTTGAAATAACTTATACACCTCTCCTAGATTAATCAAAATTATTAGCTTTGGGCATATATGAAAACTAAAGAACTATTAAAATTTGTCGTATTTGTCGCCATATTACACGAAAAACTCCCTACAATAAAACATGAAGCCACTCACTCATAACAATAAAAAGAAAACCGCGCTCTCTGTTCAATTCAAAAACAACTGACGATAATCGCCACCAACACTGATTTTCTTTTTTGGACTTTTCCGAAACAATTACAATCCTAATAGCTATAATCAGCAACCACTAGAAATCACGGAACAGTAACCATAAATTTCAAGACAGGAAGATGCAACTAATACGGTAACTTTCTCGACACCTCATTTAACACACCAACGAGCATTAGAGATACTTTCATTGTCAATAACAATACGGCAGTTTTATGATAATATGGAAGAGTTTTTTAGATTAAAATTAGCAATTTTTTATCCGACAAAAAAATTGTTTAAGGGATTACAAGAGCATAATTCTAAACACACAGCCTCTCCTTTTCTCTAACTATACCCATAAAGAATGAGGGCAATATCCAATATTTGTGCCTTAATATTTACAGTACACCTATGATATATTTTAACCCAAAAACAGAAAGACAATATTTTATCAATAAGATACCGCACACTATAAGCATAGGAATAAAAAATACTTTAACAATACAGCTTTCTATATAATCGGAAATTTTATACAAAAACTTAGAAGTAGTTGCGTACCTTGCGTTGTTCACCCTCTTTTTCATTGATAAAACAATCCCGTAAAAGAAAATAGTTTCCATCTCCTGGTCTCACCATTTTTATACATTTTTCTTTTACATGATCGGAAAGATCGTCCCACATTTCACGAATAGCAAAATAAGCTTCACTTTCTGAATTAATACAGCGATAATAAGCATCTTCCTTCATATCAGGCAAAACTGAAGCAGAAATTTCCTTGCAATAAATACGCAAATCAAACGACGGAATGGCCAAAAAAGTGTGACTTTGTTGAATAAGTTCTTCTTTAGGAAAAAAATAATTGATGATTTGTTTTGTTGTAAAACCACACAATATAACACAGAAAATAACCGCACAAACTCGGGAAGCTACATAATACAACTTCCTGCGATACAATTTTCTCATCGCGTGGATTCTTCTTTCCATAAATGCAATATCCTCTAATTTATGAGAGTAAGCCCGTTTACAACAAGAAATAATACAAGCACAATATTTCACAAGAATGCATTAATAGATAAAAAGCATTTTTCGCCTTCTTGTATTAAAGAACAATCCTTATCTTTTAATTAAAGAAGTGTTCTATTTTTTCCCAGCTGGCTACAGCGTTCATCTGCTTATTCTATTTATTGTTTAAAATGGTCATCGGAAACTTTTAGCATCCACTTTATAGCACAGAGTATGGAAGCTTCATTATAAAATTTCATTGTACCACAAGATTTTATTGATTTACAACTACATATAGAAGATAAAATTCACTTTTTTATAGACATATACATCACTGAAATAGCAAGCTTATTATTTAACCAATTTTTTCAGGCATAGTTTTGATTTTATACAGAATAGCTGTATCCTTATAAAATGATGATGCTACAATCATAACCATATCTTCACCATCATAATATACTTTTTTAAAAGACTATATTTGTCTACACTTACATAGTTGGGATTTATTCATAAATTATAATATAAAAAGAAAATCAACATATCATTATAACAAACCCTGCACGTTACTGTAGTAAACATTGCGATCGACTATATTGTTTCAAATAATAACAAATACAGATCTGCTTGAACATTCAATTTTTAATAAACATCATGGTTTCCAACAGTTATGCTGTCGACCAAAGCGGTCTGTTGCTACAATCCAACGTGATAATAGCGGCTCATTTTTTACTAAAGAAGCTGGTTTGTTAATAATCGGGGGTTTGGTCCATCCCGCGCAAAACAGCGGTACATTCGTCTGGCATCCCGCCAAGAGCAAGACAGATCCGTAAAGGAGAAAGAGAAAAAATTTCATCATTGATTTTCTCACGATCTTGAAAAGCTGAAACAGCCTGAATCAAAGTTTTGTTACGCTCAAAATAGCGTCCATAAAAAAAGCTGCTCAACGCAGCAATGGTGATCAAGGCTCCAATCAAGTGCCAACGAGGTAAAAAAATCACTGATATTCCTTCCTAATCTTATAGAAAAATATTCCTATACCTATGATTGTAGCCAAAAGGATAATAACTGCCAGAGCCCATTGTATAGGGCCTTTTCCGGTTAAAATCCCTGTTAATCCAGAAAATGAACCGACGATTGGCACAAAAATTTCAGCATTCTGCCAAAAAACCTTTTTTGGTGCTTCTACTGTTTGATAATTGGAAGAAACATAAGATCCTTTAGACCACAATCCGGCTTCAGCAGCTCGTCGATATACCAGCCCTTTTAAGTATTTTCCTCCGGCTCTGGTCCATTTGTGCAATTCAACTGGCACAGCCTCATAATGACCATCATTAAGTTTTTTTAAGAGCGTAGAATTGCGAAAAGCTTTTATTCCCACATTATAACAAAAGGAGACAAGAGCAGCAAACTGCTCATCTGTTAAAGACCGCTGAACCAGCTGATCAACAATTTTCTCAAATTGCATCAAGTCTTTTTGTAACAGTGTTTCTGCTTGACTTTCCGTAATCTGCATCCCCTTATATACAACAGGTGCACCTGCTTTTGCAGTATGGCCATAGCCAATTGTCCAAATACCACTAGTATCTTGATAAGCTTGCAAGCGAAGGCCTTCCCATTGTTTAATGAGCGCAAGCCCCTCCTTTGATATTTTTCTCATTTTTTAGCGCTCCTCAGGCTATTTCTGATTTGTAAAGATAAAATTGAGGAATATACTAGGTGCTACCTGCTTTGCTACATTTAGCTGTATTTATTGGCTATTGCGCTATCTTGTTGGCACCCTATTAGTGTTTAATATTCTGAAGATTTTGTACGACAAGTTGCAATTGTTGTTCTAAAACATTTACACGCTGTACAATTTGTGCGGCAGTCTTGACTTGTTTTTTATCAAGGATACCAATCTTTTGATGTATCTCGTGCAACAGTGCACTTAAAGGAGCATGCCCCATCCTTCCATTGCTATAAAGAACTACGCGAATACATTTAGGATCATCAATATCAGCGATAGAAAAAAATTCCATTGCATCCCCCTTTTTTTGTGATGGATTATAAAACCGTTTTATGAATGGATAGCAGTATTACGTTAGCACCAGTATATTGAACGCTCTCCATGTATCAGCTGTGCTAAAACTATTGCTTTTGGACAAAAAGAGAGCTCTACATGCAAGGACACCACCGCCTAACCATAGAATCCAAAAAAGTATGCTTATCGTTGCCTACTCTATACAGTTTATGTTTAGCTTAAAATTATGGTTTAGCGATAATAACGAATAAGCTTGTATCAGTTTTTATAACCATAATATCGGTCAAGAAACACACTTTCAAAATACAGTGTTTCCTTTCCTGTCATAGATAGCAATCGCTTTTTAGACAAACATCATCCAGAAAAACGTAAATGCTATGAAGAAATAGAGAATTTTTACCCTATTTTTCTTATTTCTTTTTCCTCTTGAAAAAGAAAAATGCAACAAAATTGGCAAAATACAACGCCATAAAACAGCGATATTTTCAATTTTTTCTGCAGTGATCTATATCAGACAAGTTGTGTGCGCACCATCTTATATGATTCAGATAAAAAATATTTAAATCATTTTTGCATATACAAAAAATTCGGTTCTCATGTTTTAATTGCATAAACAACAGCCACGTTAACAGGGCGCGTTTCTTCATCCCCTGTTGCATCTAAATGGATTGTATGCATATGATTTCCTGCATTAGTTGTATCAACCTTCTCGTTAGTCTTAAGATATCTTGCACGTCCTGTTCCTGAAGCACACGTCCCAACGATTTGAATATCATCCGTTGCATGTTTATGATCACCTGAGAAATCTGTCTTTCCTGTATGAGTATGAGATTTAAAGGAATCTGCTTGATTGCTTCCTAACAAACGACCTATATCAACACCTCTTCCAGCATCAAGCCCACGCAAAAACATTCCTCGAAAATCAGGAACATTGAACGTGTTACGACCATCCCCGTTTCCCCATGTTTCACCAACAGCTAAAAAGAGAAGAGGATATTCCTTTCGTCTATAGGCTTTGCCATCACACACAAGCCAACCTTCAGGAACATCTTTCATAGCAAAAGTGGCAATGAAGCCCGGCGGAAAACTATGTGCGATAGAAATCGTTGGATTCGTTAAATACCATCCATCTAAATCCTTTCCAGCGAGATCGAAATAATAAACAAGCTCATAAATTCCCCCTGATTGAATTTCTCCACCAGTCAAGGGTCTTATACCACCTTGTATTACTTTATAAACAGGTTGAGATTTTAGTTGATTCAACGTTACGAATGTTGCACCCACATTGATCGACTGCGCTTTAAAACGAAGGACAATTCCGTTTGTATACATCGAAAAATCGGACTTGGTGTTCAAATTAATCAATGTATTTTTTTCATCATGATTAATTGTGAATTTTGCTTCAATATCTCCACCATTATCGGCTAGATATTCCCTCACGCGTTGCATCATCGCGCGAGCACTATCATTAACTGTACTTGGAGGTTGCCCCTCTGCCCAGTTTATGATCTTATCTGTGCGAGCATTTTCGGGTGCCACAAGCGACCAATCGTAAATAGAACTCATAGAATATGTCCTTTTTGCAGAAAACGAAAACAGGTAAAAAAAGAAGAAAAGAAGGCAAAAATTTTATTTCTAGGCACTCTTATTTTTTTCATTTTAAAGCCAATTTTACTATAATCGACATGCAATAATGTTGTTTTTGCATTCATATAAACCGCACTGGGATTCAAATGCAGCACTTCTTGAGCAAGAACGCCACAATAACGTTGAGGATCTCCCCTATAACTAAATTCATAAAGTGGATAGCCATTTTTCTTCCCCATAGGAATGATATTCTCTTTGGCTCTCACATCAGAAAGGCTCAAAAAACCGCCCATAAATTTCATCATTTGCTGCATATCACGTAATGGATTTTGTGTAACTGAAGGTGTTGTGGTGGACTCTCTTGCTTTTACGCCATAATTTCCGGCAGCTTGCATTCCCATTCGCAACAATCTTTCCAACTGATTCCAGTCTTCGTTACTTTGTTCGATCCACTGTTGATGCTTAGCATCTAAAATATTTTGTTGGTTTTTATCTTGAATCATACCTCCCTTTAAAGCATTACTTTGTGCATTGCTTTGTCCTTGATAGTAAGAATTAGCAGCATTAACTTGATCATACAATGAGCGATCAATAATCTGATTGGCATTCATCATATTTTTGATATCTTCATTATATTGGCGTGCAATAGCGTTTGTTGCCAATGCGCCCAATTCATCAGCAAGCACCTTTGTATGGGTACCAGATCCATAACGTCCAGATCCAGACATTAACTGATTAACAGAATCGGAAGTTTTACTGAGTGCATTTTGCAGTGCAGCATTAAATTTGCTATTACCTCCAATCCAGTCTCCCTTTGCCATATTAAAAAGATTTGTAGAACTATGAGTTGGTTCGTTAAATCTCTTTGTAAAAGTTGGATTATTATAAAGATCAGCGGTTTTTTGTAAGCCGATAAGAGCATTTTTTGTCATATCACTCAAATCGGCGATGCGCTCACCCCGATAAATATTATTGCCTTTCCTTTTATTATAAAGATCGAGTGCTTCAGAACTTGCTTTTTTCAGAATATTTTCCACCCAAGAAGGTGGATCATTTGTTTGAGTTATTGTTTGAATTTGGGGGGTTGTTCGTCTTCTCATGGGAGCAAAACCTTTCTATAATGAATAAGATTAAGTGAATAGCCATGATGGGCAAGCATCTTAGCCCATCCATATCTTCCAATGGTTAGTATTTCATCGGCGTGGATGTTACGTGCCCAATCTTCGACTTTATCAATCAATTTAACCAATTTTAGCCCTCCCTCTCCGGCAAGGTCTAAAACAACAACACGTTTTTTTCCTGTATGAGTCATTTCAATTTTGGTGATCCCACAAGCACTAAATTGAGACTTATTTTTTAAGATCAACCATAATTGTGTTTGCCCTGTCGCAATTTCTTGAGCAATTGTTGCCAAACACACATCATCTGGAAATCGCTTAGCATATTTCTGCATAGCGGCATTAATATCTGCTTGATAGAGCGATATTTTTTCTAACGACCATCGATCCGTAAGATGGATGGAATAAAGATTTTGGCTCTCTGGTTGCTGTGTCATGACTTTAATTCTTTCGGATTTTTTTGCAACAAGCCATTTGAAAAATGACAAAGCATACTAGCGCATGCCAGCGGGCTTTAACTCAACATCAAAACCTGTAACATGTGACCAATTGATGCCCTCAGGAATCCGAAGTTTAAAGCGATAAAACCGTGCTCTTGCACGAGAATGAATTTGCCCAGTATGATGAGAAGGCTGTTTTTCCGGAAGCCAAATAACTTCATCTTCAAGGGATTGCCGCAAACGCATTCCCACAGAAAGATAAAACTTGCTGCTATCCACCTGAGGCATAATATTTTTAATCCGAGTTACCATGCCATTGGTCTGCCCCATTTCTTGTGAGATAATAACACAAGCCATAGGTTGACCGGAAAATGATCCAAGCCTTCCTTGATGATCAAACCCTCCAAGAACTGAAGATTCATTTTGCCAAACTTTACTGTCGAGAGAAAAGGGCAAATCATCAATACTCTCTGAAACAAGATCAAGACCTTCTAGGGTGCACCCTGCTGAGAAAATGGGTAAGATCATTTGGATGTCGACAACAGCTTTTGTCCATTTTTGCAATCCCCAATCATAAATAAGTAAAACGCGTTTTTGGGTTGTGTCATCGGCATTAATCATCCAATAAACGCGATTATACACACCATCGATGGCAGCAGATAAAGTTGATAAGTTATTATAACTAGATTTTTTTGTCATGGTGCGATCAACTTTTTCAAAGCCAATTGGTATAATTTGTCCCCCACTGGTTATTTGATAAAATCCACCTTCATCAGCGAAAAAAGCAAAATCTCCTCGACAAACAATCGAATCTGAGTTTTTTGCTCCACGTTTATCGTGTATTTTTTGAAAACTGAAAATAATCTTCGATCCAGGAATAAAGGATCCAGCATAGATTGCGGAACGCATAAAAATGATAGGATTTGTTGTTTCTGTTGCTCCTTGCACAGACCCACCATCTGGGAAATCTTGATAATCACAGCCTTTTTTGCCAACAGTCCAAAATTCGGCATCATTCAACCCTGACCAATGGATGCGGCGTGGATACTCTGTTAACTTCATCAAACAAACGAAATCTCCCCATACACGAACAATTCCAGCTTGTGGTGGATTTCCTCCTAAATTTCTAAATCTTTCATCATGCTCAATATCGATCACTTGAGGTTTATCATTTGCATTGACAGCAATGACATAATCACCAAACAAAGCAAAAGACCATGGAGCATCAACATTAGCGAGATAGGGTATTTTTTTTCGGCTAATATTCTTCCACTGCCTTGTTGTGTTGTCGAGAATGTAGATTTTTTGTTCCGTTCCGGCAATAATGGATACGCCAGATTTTGTTTTGATAGCAATAGCGCTTAAAATGGGATCTGGACAAGGATCTGTCCAAGGAATAAAGCTTGGCATGGGGATATAGGATCCATCAGCAGGCAATACATTAACAAGCTCATCAGTAAAAACACCATTAATATCGGCAACATCAGGGCGATAATCAGCAATTGGAAAAAAAGCCATTTAAAACCTCATCGGAAGAATATTTGAAGCATTCCTTCGGTACGATGTTTCTATACGTAAAGCTTTGACCTGTTCTTGAAAATCATTGAAAGCACTAGCAGCACCTTCAGGATCTTTGAGAATATTTTTGTAAAGTTCATATTTTGCGCGAGCTTTAATAAGATCAAATGCATACATCATCCAAGGACTATCATTCTGTATGATACTCTTTCCCTTATCATATCCAATCGTACAAAAAAAACGTACGTCATAAACATCTTGAGGTGTTGGGAACAGTCCTATTTTTTGATCACTACAGGTATAAAAATAGGGAGTTCCTTGCGATGAATGGGATCCATATTGTTGTTGTAATAGTTCTATAGATTTATAAAATAATTGGATTTGCGTTGCAGAATGGGTTTCTAAAAAAACAGAATCGAGAACCATATTCGGTTCAAGAAAGAAACCATCTTGTTGCCCATACCATATTTTTCCTATTTGTGTTTTAAATGTTACCACTTTCTTTTCATTGAAGAAAAAAGACTCTTGTGTACAAAAACGCATAGCAGTAAAAATTGAGTTTTGAATTTGCTCTAAATATTCAGATGTTGTATCATCAATTTCATCTTGAATGATTTCTACCATACGAGAAAAGTCATCAAGATTTTTTGAGTCAGTGGCATCATAATAATTGGAATAAGCGGATAAAACAGTCATGAGCAGTCATAATCCTTTTGAAATGAGGTATTGCAGCGATTGCACTTTTTAAATGTTTTTCTCCCAAACAAATGATCTGCTGGGAGAAATATTTTATAAGCTTGCAAGCAATCTTTAAGCAGGAGCTCCGTAAGTTGGGATCACGATTGTGCCGAAATCCTGCATACCCTGTTCACTTCCCGGTAATTTGAAGCATGTTTTTTTCATACCGATAATAGTTTTTGCTGCCACACCGAATTCGCGTTCATAATCGAAGAGTTCTTCCACCAATTTATAGCGTGTAGCTCCGCGATCCTTACCAAAAGCGATGACAGCACTTTGCGCTCCAAGCAAAACAGCTCGACGAACATTTGTAACAGCATTATTTGACGTCCCTGATTCCACACCTTCTGTAACATGTTCGGCTTCACGCAAAATAACGCCATTATACATACCAAGCGACCCATCATAAAGCGGGTTTTTTATGCGGCTTCCACTATAAATCGCCTTCGTAATGTCCAGCCACTGCCCAGCATCTGTATTGGTTCGTAATTGTGTTACCTGTGTTGGGTGAAGATAAAGAACATAAACATTTTCTCCCTCTATACGCACTGGTCTAATTTTAGGATTTGCAAGCTTAGCACGTTCGACAGCTTTATCGATCAGCTTAAGATCAAAGACATCGCTTGCTTTCAAATCCTCGTCTTTTGTTTTTCCATTGGGGCGAACAATACGTTTATCGGTTGGTGCAGTTGGGGCATTAAATCCATAATGAACGGGTTTAAGCGTAATGCTACGTCCTTCAAAATTAATAGATTTTGCGGTATAGCCACAAACTTGGATGAAGAACATCATGCTTAAACGATCCACATACCAATCAACCAAACCATTTTTCGCTTCGGTACGCAAATCATGGAGAATACGTTGTTGATCAATGGTGCCTTCATTTTTAACACGCACAGCATGAACAAGTTCATTGACTGCCAAGCGATCATTAAGAAACTGCAGGGCTTCTTCATGTCCTTCAAGTGTTTGTCCTTCACTTACCCCATCACCGAGCAACTGCACACGCAAGCCAAAGCTGATCGCATCTCCACTTGCCTTATTGGTTTCATCTTTTAATTGTATAATGCTATTGGAGTCTTTTCCAATTAACGGAGCAATTGGGATTGCCTTGGAAACTTCTTGATTAAGTAATTTAGACCATGTGCGCACGGCCATTGGGTCATTAAGTCCTATATAGGTTGTGGTCATTGTATCCTCTTAAGATTATTGACATAAAAAATCCGGCAAAGCGCCGGTTGTTGACTGCCCACATTTCTCTGTTTCTAGATAGTGGATTGATTTATTGTGTATTTGTATGATACTTTCTGATAGCTTTTGCCTCCCCTCCCCCTTTTTAGAGGTTTCCTCTAAACATTCTTCCTTTAAAGGTCTCCCCCTATATTCTTGCTTTGAGAAGCTTTCTTTATCATTGCCTTCTCAGATATCTCCTCCACCCATTAAGCGATTAAAAGCGGCTTTATTTTTTGGGTCAGTAACCCAAACACTAAATTCTGCCTCTGACATCTTATCGAGCATATCCAAAGAAATGGGACCACTAGACGTCAAACCATTATAGGCAGCAAGTGTGCGCGCAGAATTATGCCTTTCTTGCAAATTTTCAACAATATTGCTTTGAGTATTTGTATATCCAATCTTTTGCGCAATATTGTAAATCAATTCTGCAGGATTTTGATTTTTTTGCGCACAATCGCGTAGAATCTGCTTAAATTCATTTCCGATCACTGTATCAATAACTTTTGGATCAGACATTTCGGGATAAAGCGAAGCATAAGCAGCTAACTGGCTAGCACGCATATCATAAATAAAGTCAGCCGCTTGGTCAAAATCGTGGTATTTTTGTTTAACAGAAGCTACGGATTGCTGAAAAAAAGAATGTAGCTGTTCTGCATCAGAAGCGTGAGAATTGGATTGTTGTTTAGCATGCAACAATCCCTGTTGATGAAGTGTTTTTCCAAGCCATTGCATATAACCCATGAAGTCTTTTTGTGGATCTGGTGGCGTTTCTACCGCTTCCTGAATATCAGATGCTTGTGCACTAACTTGCTGTGCTGGCTGTTGTAATTGCCCTTCTTCACTCCCTGAAAAGTTTTCTTCAAGAGTTGTTACTTTTTCTTTCTCACTAATTTCAGAATTGTTTTCCTGCTGTGTTTCTGAAAGAAAATCCTGTCTCAAGTGATTTTGTTCTTCCGGTGTCAAGTATTCTTGATTCATCATGTTAGCTTTCTCTTTTTTCGAACAATAAGATATGATTTTCTTGAATGAAGCTGCTTATTTTTGAGCACTTGCCATCTGCAAAATAGGCTGCAACATCTTTTCAACAGCATCACCGATATTCTCAGTTCCAACATTACCACTGGATCGTGATACAGCGTTTTGATCTTCTTGGAGAGCTCTCTGCGCTTGCACTTTTACGGCAATTTTGTGAATAAGCGATGCTGGTAAAGGTGAATAACGCAAAAGATCGAGCACCATATCTACCGTTGTGAAATTTTGTATCAATGGAAGCAATTGCATAATAACAGAGAATGTCCGCTCTTTTTCATTAATACTTGTTGGCGCATCATCAACCACAATATCATATTCCAAACTGGTGATCATTTCCCGTGTCAATGGAACATACTGAGCGTTTTCATCGCCAGAAATACGTATCAAGCGTCCATCAGAGAGATAGTTTTGAATGAGATACAGAATAATTTTTCCCTGTCGTTGCCTGTATCTCCGTAAACCATCAAAAAAAGAAGCTAATAGGTTAAGCGACGATTGACGGCGTTGTTCTTCAAGAATCCCAGGTTGGTTAATCGCACGTGTCCCAATGAATTCGGGAGACAAGCCTGTCACTTGCATAATTGCACCTTTTGCTTCATTAAACAGTTGAAAAAATCCCTGAGGAAATTGTGCAACTGGTTTTGGCTGAATTCTTCCTCCAGAAACTGCTCCACTTTTAAGCCAAGTAATACTATCTGCTCTAGCCCAACTTTCTACGGCTTGGCGATCATCATCAAAGGCATCTCGTTCAGCCATAATACCACCTTTTGATTGGCTATTGAGCAAGTGCATAACTTGGCTAAAATATTTATTAGCCCACCGTTGAGGATCTTTTGTGGGTTTTACAATGCCGTAAAATTGTCTGCTTAACTTATCAAAATATCCGGTAATACACTCCCATCCCAATTGATTAGGAGGAACCAAGGGCTTATCAGGTTCTTCAAGTAATTTTTTTCCTAAAAAAGCTCGTTTAACAATTTTTCTGGTTAGTCTTGTCGCTGGAATGGAAGGAAAATCTTTTCTAAAATTTTGAAACTCCTGCTCAGAATAATCGATAAATTTTCCGGTTTGTGGATCAGGAACTTTATAGATAACTTCTCGTTCAAACCATCTACATTCAACCAAGGTAACCATCTTTGGCTTTTGCAAGCTTTCGCTACCATAGGCTTCATCATAACCTTTGCTCGTTTGGTGTAAAAATGTATGATGTTGAACCCAATCAGCATGCAGATTACTCCAATGAACATTCGGAAACATTTCCTGAGCAACTGCCAAGGGTTTTTCATCAATATACCACATGCGCTGTGCATCAATCAGGTTTGGTTTCACTGCACTTGAATCCCAAACCATTTTCATCGGATCCAACCGTGCAATAACTGGTTTTCCCTGCGGATTTTCTTCATAATCCAAGCGTGTATCTGTCCAACCCATACCGCAAATAATTGCATCCTGAAAAGCATCAGAATCTTCATATTCGCCACCAGCTTCATCACGAAACCACTCCGCAGCTCCGGTGAGAAGCTCATTAGCAAAGGCAGCGCCTTCTTGTCGTGGAATGAATTGCACTTGTCGTTTATTATTGCGCTCCGCGCCGATCACCGCATTCACCAAAGGAGCAATACGGTTAAAAGTCATAACGGGTCTATTTTGTTCGCGCAACACGGCAAGATCTTGCTCATTCCATTGTCGTCCATTATAAAAATCGTAATCCTCTTGAGCACTTTTTCTCCATTGTTCAACATGAGCGATATCATCCTGATACCAACTGACAAGTTTTTTAAAGAGAGCTTGATATTCAAGTGTTTCAAGTCGATTAGAAGAAGCTGTAGAATTATACATTAAAAAGCCATCCATGAGGTTTGAGAATGGTGATAAGGACGATAAAGATTTTTGTGTGGTCGGAGTTGTGGCTGTTCATAAGCAACACACATGAGGCCGAAACTATCAGCACCATGGCTTGCCCAATCATGTTCAGCTCCTAATCCGATATTACGCTGTTCATCACGTTTTTCATGATACCATGCGAGAGCTTTTCGTCCGGCTTGTGTTGTTTCACGGTTAAACCATATAGCAGGAAACAATCGCCTTACGGCTTCGATGCGCATTTTGACAGCTCCCACCCCTTGATTGGGAATAACTTTAGTTTGAAACCCAGCTTGTTGAAGAGCACTTTCAAAACTCACATTATAAATGCGATCTTTGGTCGCACCATCATGAGGCAAAACCATAAGGGCTTTATCATATCCCCTTTGGAACACCCACCCAACATGCTCTGAGAGAGGTTGCCCTTGCGCTTCATAATAATCCAGAACACGGATTTCATGACCGATGAATTGTGCAACCCATAAAGCAGTAGCATCAGCCTTTGCTCCTGTTCCACCAATATCCCAAAAAATTTTGATCTGCATCAATGGATCACGTGGAACAGTGGTGATGCGTCCTTCCTGCTCAGCTTCAAGAAGTGCTTTTTGATAATAAGCACCTTGAACGGATTGGAGATATTCGCCTTCCCAAATATGGTTATACTGTTCGGGTCTTTGTTTTAAATCTGCTTTTCTATCACGGTCGAGTTTTTCAGGAAATTGAGGATTATCACGCCAATTGACTTCAGTACCCTTTATATTTGGATCATCCACATTTCGGAAACGTTTTTCAACAGGTGCACTTTCGCGGAGCGGATTCCATGTCACCCATAGCTCAGCATTCCAATCTTTCCCTTCTTCGCGAAGAGTTGGGATAAGGGTTTGCCAAGCCATTTCGGTAACTGGTTCGGCCTCATCAACCCAGCAAAGAAAAATCCGTCCCATTGATTTAATACTAGCGATATTGCGATCAAGCCCAGCAAAAACATAACTGATACGCCCATCCTTTGACTTTATATACTTGTCACCAATTTCATAATAATCTTGTAAAAAAGAATAAGATTCGATAGCACGTTTAATTTCTTCCAACGAACTCTCATTAAGTGAATTTTGAAATTGTCTTGCACACAAAATGATACCGCGCTCTCCTGCTTTTCCGTGCCGATACCCAACCACAGCAGACATCAAAGCAAATGAACGCGTTTTGCCAGACCCACGTCCTCCCCAAGTCGCACGGACATCAGCTCTTCCAGAAAAAATAGGAATGAGCTTTGGAATAAGAGAAACTTGAGCGATTGTCATCGTAAGATATTATAATGATAGAGAAATAGAATTTATTGATATTCTTTATTTTGTACCCATTAAAAGGCTTCCTAGAAAAACTTCTCTAGGTTATATTTTTAAAGCCAACCATCATTGAGATAATATTTTTATTTTACTCTTTTATTATATATCTACACATCGCTACCTAAAGTGTATTATGCATAAATTATATAATTATTAATCAGAAGAGGCCTTTAAACGCCGTATGCAATCTGATTTGTAGACTCAGAGCATAAAATTATTAAAACATGCATCATACTCTAAGCTTCTCCTTTGAGCACAATACCTAGCAGTATTACTCGGGCATCACATCCTTTGCAATGACTGGCACAATCTCGACACGTGAGATCGTTTTGACATCAGTTTCTGTTTCTCTTGTACCTTGTAAAGGTAACACTTTTGCGAGAAGTGAAAAAAAAGGCACAGGATTATTAAGAGCGTGATATTGAAGATAAGACACTAACCCTTCCTCACCATAGTGATATCCAGCCATCTCAGCAGCTGTAAGAAGAGCTTCGTTGAATCGTTTTGTTGTTTTATTCAACGTACCTTTTGCCCGACCTTTTCGACGTGAGGGCATACAGCGTTCATCTGTCACAATCATATTCCTTCAAATAGATAGGATCCTATGGCATGAAAAATGATATGAAAATCAGCAATGAAATTGCAAACGGACACTTCTAACACAACCCCACCCAACGATCTCTTTCTCAACGATCTATTGTCCAACAACTTCTTAATTATGCATTTGATCTGCTTACCCCCAAGAACAACATCTCTTGAAAAGGCCTGTATCGATCACGAAACTTAGAAAATGAGCAAGCTCAGAGCCAGAGACATCAGAGCCAAAGACACCAGAGCCAAAGACATCAGGCCAAAGACATCAGAGCCAGAGACATCAGAGCCAAAGACACCAGAGCCAAAGACACCAGAGCCAGAGACATCAGAGCCAAAGACACCAGAGCCAGAGACATCAGAGCCAAAGACACCAGAGCCAGAGACATCAGAGACATCAGAGACATCAGAGACATCAGAGACATCAGAGACATCAGAGACATCAGAGACATCAGAGACATCAGAGACATCAGAGACATCAGAGACATCAGAGACATCAGAGACATCAGAGACATCAGAGACATCAGAGACATCAGAGATATTCAGGAGAATCCAAGAAAACCAGAACAGCTACCCACTGATTTCATCTTTTTGCTTTACCAACACCGTTCGCATTGTTCACACTACGCTCGCATTGTTCACACTACTCTGCCACCAATGCTACATATTGTATTGACCAAAGCATATAATTCTGATTATGCAACTATAATATCTTTTTAGATTTACCTTGTCAACTACTATATTTTATTATGCTATTTTTCATATCTATGTATTAAAGGCTCTATGTATTAAAAGCTAGGCAATCACCTTCTTTTTCAACTACCACAGTTGTGTCATCGTGAATTTGTCCAAATAAAATTTTTTCCGCGAGAGGATCTTGAATTTCTTTTTGAATAATCCTCTTTAGAGGACGCGCACCATAGAGAGGATCATATCCTTTATCAGCAAGGAACTGTCGTACTTCTGGTTTGATATGTAAGATTATTTTTCGTTCATGGAGCAAATTGTGCAATTGTTTCATCTGAATATCTACAATTTCTTCCATATCGCGACGCTGTAATCTCTGAAAGAGAATAATCTCATCAATACGGTTAAGAAATTCTGGACGAAAAGCTGATTTTACGACATTCATCACATCGTTTTTTGCATGATCAGTTGTTTGTCCTTCAGGCAAAGCAGTTAAAAACTCAGCACCAAGATTTGAGGTCATAATAAGTAAAGTATTCCGAAAATCGACAGTTCGTCCTTGCCCATCGGTTAGACGTCCCTCATCAAGTACTTGCAATAAAAGGTTAAAAATATCAGGATGAGCTTTTTCGATTTCATCAAAAAGAATGACCTGATATGGTCTTCTTCGAACAGCTTCGGTAAGCACTCCCCCTTCTTCATATCCAACATATCCGGGTGGCGCTCCAATTAAGCGCGCACCGGCGTGTTTTTCCATATATTCAGACATATCGATACGCAAAATTGCACTTGGATCTTGAAAAAGAAAAGCAGCGAGTGCTTTGGTTAATTCGGTTTTTCCGACACCTGTAGGGCCTAAAAACATGAAAGATCCGATAGGACGGTTAGGATCCTGCAAACCAGCGCGAGCACGACGCACAGCACGAGCAACCGCTTGAACGGCTTCAGCTTGTCCAACAACACGTTTACTAATCTCATCTTCCATACGCAACAATGCTTCTTTTTCTGCTTCAAGCATACGATCAACTGGAATTCCGGTCCACCGTGAAACGATCCGTGCGATATGTTCAGATGTCACAATTTCTTCAACAAGATTATTTTGTTGATCATCATTTTCGGCAATGATCAATTGTTTTTCGAGCTCAGGAATAACACTATAAGCTAGTTCACCGGCTTTTTGAAATTGTCCATTTCTTTGTGCGATAGCCAAAGCGTTTCGTGCTTCTTCAAGCTGCTTTTTTAAATCAGCGGCATGTCCTAATTTTTGTTTTTCGGCTTGCCAAGCATTTGTCATCTCTATAGACTGTTGTTCCAAGGTCTTGAGTTCGGCTTGCACAATTTGCAAACGTTCTTTTGCTGTTGGATCAATTTCGGTTTTCAAAGCTTCTTGTTCGATTTTCAGTTGTAAGATTCTGCGATCGATGGCATCAAGTTCTTCTGGTTTTGAATCAACTTGCATACGTAGCCGAGCAGCAGCTTCATCGATAAGATCGATGGCTTTATCGGGCAAGAAACGATCAGTAATATAACGATTAGATAAACGAGCTGCAGCGATCAAAGCGCTATCTGCGAGACGTACTTTATGATGTTGTTCGTATTTTTCTTTGATGCCGCGCAAGATAGAGATTGTATCATCAAGTGTTGGTTCAGCCACGAAAACGGGTTGAAAACGACGTGCTAGAGCGGCATCTTTTTCAACATATTTACGATATTCATCGAGTGTTGTTGCCCCTACACAATGGAGTTCTCCGCGAGCAAGAGCGGGCTTTAATAAATTGGAAGCATCCATAGGGCCATCAGATTTTCCGGCTCCAACAAGGTTGTGCAATTCATCAATAAACAGAATGATTTGCCCATTTTCAGCTTGGACTTCTGCTAGCACGGCTTTTAATCGCTCTTCGAATTCACCGCGATATTTTGCTCCAGCGATAAGTGCTCCCATATCCAACGCGTAGAGCTGCTTATCGCGCAAAGTTTCAGGCACATCACCATTAACGATGCGCAGTGCCAAACCTTCAATAATTGCGGTTTTTCCGACACCTGGCTCTCCAATCAGCACAGGATTATTTTTTGTGCGTCGTGAAAGAACTTGAATAGCTCGGCGAATTTCTTCTTCTCTTCCGATAACTGGATCAAGCTTCCCTTCACGTGCGTCTTTAGTAAGATCTCTGGCGTATTTTTCTAGGGCTTCATACTGGCTTTCTGCGTGTGGGCTTGTTGCTGTCTTTCCCTTACGCAAAGCATTAATTGCTTGATTGAGAGCTTCTGGAGTAACACCTGCTTTTGTTAAAATATCTGATGTTTTTGCGGTTTTTTCGATGGTAAGAGCTTGCAATACACGCTCCACAGTCACAAACTGATCACCAGCTTTGTGTGCAATATCTTCCGCCATAGTAAAAACTTTAGCCAATGGCTGTGAAAGATAGAGCTGACCATTTCCACCTTGCACTTTTGGCAAAGCATCAAGAGCCTCTTTAAGTTCGTTTTGAATAAGGGAGAGATTGCCCCCAATTTTTTGGATCAAAGAAGCGGATAAACCTTGGGAATCGTCTAACAAAACTTTAAGGAGATGTTCGGGCACAAACTGTTGATGGTCAGAAGAGAGAGCGTTATTTTGTGCAGTTTGTAGAAAACCTTGAAGCCGTTCGCTATATTTTCCTAGGTTCATTTTTTTTCCTTTCGTGATCACCGTCGCATCTTCATCCTCTAGGATATCTCGCAAGAGGATATCTCGTAAGGATCAACTAAACCATACAAACACCAACAACGACGCAGCATCAAGAATAACCGTAGTGTTAAATAAAATATGGGTTCTCACAAGAAAGAGTGCAAGAGGAAAAACACAACATCAAAGAATAATAAAAGTATATAGAACACACTGTGAAAAAAAACTACCGCAAAGAGTAACTGTAGTAAAAATAGAGAGAAGAAATATGCTTCACAATATTGGCAGGAATCACTGAACTTTCTGCTGAGAATTCTCAACGACAGATCTGGCCTTAACATCATGAATAAGGCTGCACTATTCCCTCTATCCCGTCAGCTTTAACAGTGGATCTTTCTGCATGTAATTTTTAATATTCTGAGATATTTTATTCTTCTTCGTCGGTCTTTTGCAGTGGTTGTGGTAGGATATAAGCTCCAGAAAGCCACCGATTAAGATCTATTGCGCGGCATCGTGTTGAGCAAAAAGGATAGGCATTTTGTTGTGATATTTTGCCACATACTGGGCAAGGATGAGAAGGACGGGAATGAGAAGGACGGGAATGCGGAGTATCGGAATGCGGAGACCTGAGTCTTTCTGTTTTGGCTTCACACATCTCTGCTGATTTACCTGAAAAATCTGTGTTTTTTTTCTTCTGTTTGAGCTGTTTCATTCATTGTTACCTATCCATTTTACCTATCAATGAATTCTTTTAATGTGTTTCTTCGACCCAATTGGAAAGAATTGGATAATGATATACTGTCAAGAGATCCATTGTTTCAGCTAATGGCAATCCAACCACATTAGAGTAAGATCCAGAAATATCGACAACGAAAGCACCGGCTTTTCCTTGGATAGCATAGCCACCTGCTTTTCCTTCCCATTCTCCAGAAGCGATATAAGCCTTCATCATAGCGGGGGTCAATCGTTTAAAACGGACGCGACTTTCAACCAATTTTACGGTTGTTTTTCCACGTTCATTCACTGCGCAGATAGCACCATATACTTTATGGGCTCTTCCAGAAAGGAAGCGCAGACATTCATAGGCCTCGTCTTCTCCCTCTGGTTTAGGAAGAATGACGCGTCCAACAGCGACTACTGTATCTGCTGCCAAGATCACTGTTTTCTTTGCTGACACATCCTCTTCACTGTTTTGGTTATACCACAGTAAATTTTCTTGTGCTTTAAGCGCTTTTGCTTTTGCTAAACGCTTTGCGAGATATGCGGGATGTTCTCTTAATTTTGGTGTTTCATCGATATTGGTTCCGTAAGCATGATGAGGATCGACACCTATCTGTGCCAAAAGAGCTAAACGACGTGGAGAAGCAGAAGCAAGAACCAACTGAATTTCTTCTAAATTGGATTTTTTTAAGTAGGTTTTTTTTATGATTCCCATTCCTGACCCCCTAAAAACAATTTTAAGCCATCAACTGATTAATTTTCACGCAACAAACGTTGTTTCTGCGGCGTTTTTTTTGCGCAGATTTTGTGAGTTTACCTGATCATTTTGATTTTTTTTTGCCTTATTTAAAATTATTTTATTTTTTGGCAAAATATGAGGCACTACAGATTTTACAAAAAAAACTACTACGTCCTACTTATAACGATATGTAATTCGTCCTTTTGTCAGATCATAAGGAGTCATTTCCACCATAATTTTATCACCTGCCAACACACGAATGCGATTTTTGCGCATTCTTCCAGCGGTATGAGCAATGATTTCATGATCATTTTCCAACTTAACACGAAACATTGCGTTAGGGAGGAGCTCAGTTACAATACCAGAAAACTCCAAAACTTCTTCTTTGGACATAAACAATGACTTCCTTCATAATTTTGTACATTGATCTTGATAATTCGCGCATTTATTTTCACGTTGCGGATTATTTTCAGCGTTCATACCCTATTTTCTTGAGTTTGTGAACAAGAATTCAGCGGAAAGAATCGTTATGAGCGATAATTTCATTGTCATCTTCTCATTTTGCGTAAAATGTCGCAGAAAGACAAGATATTAAATCAAATAGGATGCAGCTTTATTATCCCTAGTCTCTCTTTAAGGAACTTTTCATTTAACCTTCTCAACTCACTGCTTGACCTAATTTATTGCTCCAGCCATGAGGTTGTTAAGTCCCTTAGATAGTTGCTGCAAAGCAAGCAAATATTCAACATGTATATTCCATTTTCGACAAGATTTGAACTTTGTCCTGTTTAAATACTGACAAATTTGTCTTTGTCTTGGTCTCAGCAATTTATTGAACAAATATTCTGTTATTTTACTTTTATACTTGTTTTATTATTTAATGCTTGCCAATTTTTCTACTTATCAACAAATTGCAAAAATTGTTATTCTGTGTCAATTAACTTTGCAAAGAGAGCATAAGACTTTAAAAAAAGTAAGAGGAAGGAATCGCCTTGAACACTTGAAAAGGATAGATGATGACGAAAAAATCATGCGATGTAGCGATTTTAATGGGCAGTCAATCAGATTGGCAAACAATGCGCCATAGTGCGGATATTTTAACCTGTCTTGATATTTCTCATATTTCACATATCATCTCTGCGCACAGAACTCCTGAGAGACTGTACCAGTTTGCGAAAGGTGCGAAGGATGCAGGATTTAAAATATTGATTGCCGGAGCTGGAGGCGCAGCACATCTCCCTGGCATGTTAGCATCGCTCACCCCACTTCCTGTTTTTGGGGTTCCAGTACAATCACAGTCTTTGTTTGGTCAGGATTCGTTGCTTTCAATTGTGCAAATGCCAGCTGGAATACCAGTTGGTACATTAGCGATTGGAAAAGCAGGTGCTATTAATGCCGCGCTTTTAGCGGCAGCTGTTATGGCAGTTTATGATGATAATTTAGCGCAGCGTTTACAAGACTGGCGCCAACAACAAACAGCCAATGTCATGCAAACTCCTACAACTGAGGTTTAATATGATAAAATCATCCGATATTTTTCCCTCATCCCCTGCATCTGCCATGTCACCCTCATCACCCTCATCACCCTCATCGCCCTCATCCCCTGCATCTGCCATGTCACCCCCATCACCCCCATCACCCCCATCACCCTCATCGCCCTCATCACCTTCATCACCCTCATCACCCTCATCCCCTGCATCTGCCATGTTACCCTCATCACCCTCATCACCCTCATCACCCTCATCACCCTCATCGCCCCCATCACCCTCATCACCCTCATCACCCTCATCACCCTCATCGCCCCCATCACCCTCATCACCCTCATCACCTTCATCACCCTCATCGCCTTCATCCCCTGCATCTGCCATGTCACCCCCATCACCCCCATCACCCTCATCGCCCTCATCACCTTCATCACCCTCATCACCCTCATCCCCTGCATCTGCCATGTCACCCTCATCACCTTCATCTGCCATGTCACCCTCATCACCCTCATCACCCTCATCGCCCCCATCACCCTCATCACCCTCATCACCCTCATCACCCTCATCGCCCCCATCACCCTCATCACCCTCATCACCCTCATCGCCCCCATCACCCTCATCACCCTCATCACCCTCATCACCTTCATCACCCTCATCGCCTTCATCCCCTGCATCTGCCATGTCACCCCCATCACCCCCATCACCCTCATCGCCCTCATCACCTTCATCACCCTCATCACCCTCATCCCCTGCATCTGCCATGTCACCCTCATCACCTTCATCTGCCATGTCACCCTCATCACCCTCATCACCCTCATCCCCTGCATCTGCCATGTCACCCTCATCACCCTCATCACCCTCATCACCCTCATCACCCTCATCACCCTCATCGCCCCCATCACCCTCATCACCCTCATCACCCTCATCACCTTCATCACCCTCATCGCCTTCATCCCCTGCATCTGCCATGTCACCCCCATCACCCCCATCACCCTCATCGCCCTCATCACCTTCATCACCCTCATCACCCTCATCCCCTGCATCTGCCATGTCACCCTCATCACCTTCATCTGCCATGTCACCCTCATCACCCTCATCACCCTCATCCCCTGCATCTGCCATGTCACCCTCATCACCCTCATCACCCTCATCACCCTCATCGCCCTCATCGCCCTCATCCCCTGCATCTGCCATGTCACCCTCATCACCCTCATCACCCTCATCACCCTCATCGCCCTCATCCCCTTCATCACCTTCGTCTGGCATGTTGCCTTTTGGAAGTGTGATTGGTTTAATAGGTGGAGGACAGTTGGCACGCATGTTAGCAATAGCAGCTGCAGAATTGGGATTTCGCACAATTATTTTTTGCCCTGATGCTGATTGCCCAGCGGCGCAAACAGCCAATGAGCACATTGTTGCTGCCTATGACGATTATTTGGCATTAGATCGCTTTATATCCCTGTGCGATGTTGTAACCTATGAGTTTGAAAATCTTTCGCTTGAGATGGTTCAATATGTAGAACGAAGCAAGCATGTTTATCCTTCTTCCAAAGCTTTAGAGATTTCACAGGATCGGTTTTTTGAGAAGCAATTTTTAAATTCACAGGGTATTAGTACGGCATCATGGTTTGCTGTTGAGGATCATTCTTCTCTGATGTCTGGACTTTCTACATTAGGCGGACGAGGTCTTTTGAAAACGCGACGTTTTGGCTATGATGGAAAAAATCAAATAATGTTGGATCGTCCGAATGAACAAACGATTGAGGAAGCTTTAACTTTTTTTCAAGAACAGCCTTTAATTTTGGAAGAAATTGTTCCTTTTTTATCAGAGATTTCGATTATTTCGGCGCGCACGCAAACGGGGGACCATATTTTTTATGACTGCCCTGAAAATCAGCATAAAAGCGGCATTCTTCATAAAACATTTGTGCCTTCTCGTGCTCCACTGACTGTTCAAAAAGCGGCACAAGATATAAGCGTAATGGTTATGGATGCCCTTAACTATGTTGGTGTTCTTTGTATTGAATTTTTTGTATTAACAGATGGCAATCTTTTGGTAAATGAATTTGCACCTCGCGTACACAATTCTGGTCATTGGACACAAAAAGCGTGTGTAACTTCACAATTTGAGCAACATATTCGTGCTATTTGCGGTCTTTCTTTGGGCAGTACATATAGGCATAGCGATTGTGAAATGATCAATTTGCTTGGTAAAAATCTTAATGATTTCAAATATTTTCTTACACAAGATCGCACATCGGTGCATTTATATGGCAAGAAATCCATTCAACCGACTCGAAAAATGGGGCATATCATTCAATTAACGGGGGCAGCCAGCAGATATGAACGATAGTATCTCTGAAACAGATTTTATATGTTTTGATATTGTTTCGTAAAGTTTTTAAGAGTTGCAACTGTCATATTTAATACCATTGATTATCATGAATGATTAGATATAGGAACAGGTTATTTTACGACATCTTTACGAGATTTTTTCACAGCACCATTTTCATTTTTTTTGAGGCAACAATTTTTCTTATATTACGTAGACTGCGGAATTTTCAGTTTATTTTTCAACGTTCTTCCTCGACCTCATAGGAATTTATATTGGAAGTATGATTGCTTGACAAAAATAGGACTTTTTGTTAACAGATCAGTAGATTTCTTGTAATTTTCACTTACTTATTGTGTTGGTGTGTACTTTTGTTTCAAGGGTGCATTTTTTGTTATCACAGTAAATAAAGTGTATAGTGTAGTATGTACATTTCGGTACATTGTTACTGTAGCGTTTTGGTACTGTTTCGCTGAAATTGTAAGATCGGAATTGTAATATCAAGATTGTGATGTTATCATTGTAGCAGTAGCTTTGTGCATTGGGTCACATGATTATCTATAAACGGTGAGTATAATGAAGATTAAAAATTCGCTTAAAGCACTAAAGGAACGCCACCGTAACAATCGTTTGGTGCGTCGTAAGGGTCGTGTTTACATTCTTAATAAAAGCAATCCACGTTTTAGAGCACGTCAAGGTTAGTGATTTTTTCACCTACTTTTTAGGTATTTCTCTTTTTAGGTATCTTGGTCATTTTGTTTTTTTGAAAGCTTTTGTTTTGTTGCGATGGTTTGTTCTTTGATATTTTGATCTATTGAGGACTTATCTTCATGGAACATTTTGTGTTTTTAAAGGCTTTTCGATTGTGGATTTTTTCTGTTTTTCGGCATATTTTTGTAGTTTTTTTTCTTTTTTTATGTCTTTCTTCTTCTAGCTACAGTGAAAATCCTCCTTCATTGCTTCTTGAGGATCCCTCTCCACAGTTGCTTTTATCTTTAGATGACATAATACCAAACCAGCCTCTTTCGACGCCTCCTGTAGCTGACTCTGCAGTCACTGTTATTGAAGATTTTGATTCGGCCCATAATTATTTGCAGACTGACAGACGCAAGCAGCGCAAAGAGGCTGAGATTTCACGTTTACTTAAAGAGTTGAAATTCTGTGCCAATGTTGACAAAGCCAAAAATATTAGTAACCAGCTTCAACGTTTATGGTCAGAATCGGGCAGCGAAACGATTGATCTTTTAATGTTGTGGGCTGAAAATGCGATTAACGCAGATAATTATGGTCTTGCTCTTGATTATATTGACAATGTCCTTTCTCTATCCCCCAGCTATGCTGCGGCTTGGATTAGGCGTGCATGGATACATATTCAACTAAGTGATTTTAAACTCGCTATGCTAGATTTAAGCCACGCTCTAAAAATTGAACCTCGCAATTACATGGCTTTTTTTGAGCTTGGCGTTACCATGGAAGCCACCGAACGCCCAAAATTAGCGATTAAGGCCTATGAAACGGTTCTCCATTATTATCCACAAATGCAAAAAATTCAAAAGCGTCTTGAAGTTCTCTTGGATCAACAATCCCCACAAGGGATCTAAGTATTGTATAGGGATCTGAGTATTATATCACATTCCAAGATATTTCCTTAAAATAAAGAGATTCTGCATTGATTTTATTTTATGTCTAGCAGAAAATTTCGAACTGCTTTATAATGTCTTTTTGGTGTTCTGCGCTTCTCGACAGGAAATAATATATTCCTGAGACCTTATTGATTTCCAAGGGAGCTGTCCCTGAGAAGGCTCGTGGGCTTTTTCATATGGCACCCACCTACTTTGTTAGGTTCTTGGGATCGACCTTTTCCATCGGCTGTTGTGGATCACCACCTATTTTATAGAGAAAGAAGATCATTGTAATTCCTTGTTTTATAATCCAATCACCGCATTTTTTATTAGCTTCATGTTTTTTCATGAATTTATAGCAATTTGTGGTAATTTATGTAAGAATTGACCCGACAATGTCCGACATTTCTGAGTACCCACAATCTCCTTTCTCTATTCGGTCACATTTACGCCAGCTCGGCCTCTCGCAACGCGACGCTCTTTCAGCACGCAAACGCGACATTTTTTCGCATCGAGCCTGCACCCACCTGCTCCATTACTTTGAGCAAATAGTTGAAGATTTTTCCTGCATGATTTTGGCGGGTTATTGGCCAATTAAATCAGAGATAGACCCGCGCCCTCTGTTCAATGCAATAACGTTGCGAGGTGGTATTTTAGCATTACCTGCAATACTTGATTCAAAAACCATGGTTTTTCGTTCATTTTCCGATAGCACAGTTTTAGAACCCATGCGGTTTGGCACCTTTGGCCCTAGTCCAGAAGATGCAATTATTGTTCCCAATTTTATTATTGTCCCACTTTCAGCGTTTGACAGTGATTGTCACCGTCTTGGTTATGGAGGAGGATACTATGACCGTACGGTTGCATCACTTACAAAACAAGGGTACCAGACTCATTTATTGGGTTTAGGCTTTTCGTGTCAAAAAGTTGATAATATTCCTCATGCGGAGCATGATCTGATTGTGAGTAAAATTTTTACAGAAGAAGGTTTCATAGAAGCTAGAATGTGATTGAATTTTTATGCGATTTTTATTTTTGGGTGACATTGTCGGCACAACGGGTTGTTCGGTTGTTTTTGAAGAACTTCCACGGTTAATTGAGATGTGGCGGCTTGATTTTGTTGTGGTCAATGGTGAAAACGCATCTGGTGGTTTTGGCATTAGCCAAGAGATTTATCAAGATCTTTTATCGATAGGGGTTGATGTTGTTACAACAGGCAACCATGCATTTGAATGCCAAGAAACATTTCAATATGCGCATGAGAATGATCGTTTTTTGCGTCCAGCTAATTTTGCTAAAGGCACTCCGGGGAGGGGTTCGAATATTTTTACAGCGAAGAATGGTGCTCGTGTTCTTGTTGCCAATATTTTGGGAGCTATTTTTATGCCGTGCAAGGTAGATGATCCATTTGAAACGGCTGAAAAGATTTTATTTTCCTGTTCTCTCAATGAGCATGTAGACGCAATTATTTTTGACTTTCACGCAGAAACCACGAGTGAGAAACAGTGTTTTGGTCATTTTCTTGATGGGCGCGTTAGTGTTATTGTTGGAACGCACACGCATATTCCCACGGCTGATGCTCAAATTTTAGAGGGTGGCAGTGCTTATTTGTCGGATGCCGGTATGTGTGGCGATTATAATTCGTCTATTGGCATGGACAAAGAAGAGCCACTACACCGTTTTCTTTATAAGAAGAAGCAGAATCGTTATGAACCTGCCCGTGGTCCTGCAACACTTTGCGGCTTAGCGGTTGAAATTTCGGATCGTACGGGTTTAGCCAAGCAAGTCTCTGCAGTGCGTATTGGACCACATTTAAAACCTGAAATTCCGGATTTTTGGTAACATTTTTTAGGATATTTTTTAACAGGATGTCTTCTGACAGAATATTTTATTCGTGCTTTTCTTTATAGTATAATATTTTTTGGAATGCGACTTGTACAGTTACCGCCAACATTATGTGAGATTAGCTTTTTTGTACTATTGTTTAAGACTAAAACAGGCGCTATGAGCAGTTTTTTTATAATTCATTACAGTCCTTTTCTCCCATGATTTTTCTGCATCGTCCAGTTATTTTTCTCATGCGAGTATTTTATAAGACATTTTGTTTCCCATCGCATCATTCCTTGAATGTTCTCTTAAGAAGACGCATTCAGCAATCGTCTATACCATTAATTTTCTTGAAGACTTAAACTATTATTCGTTGAATGATAGCACCACACCTAGCTAATTTTTCTTCCAAGCGTTCGAATCCACGATCGAGATGGTACACACGATTTACGACAGTTTCTCCTTTTGCGGCGAGTGCGGCAATCACAAGAGAAACGGAAGCACGTAAATCTGTTGCCATGACTTGAGCACCTTGCAAATTTTTGGTTCCATAGACGGTTGCTGTCTGTCCATCGAGTTTGATCTGAGCGCCTAGACGAGTTAGTTCTTGCACATGCATGAATCGATTTTCGAAAATAGTTTCGGTGATACGAGAAGTTCCCTGAGCACAGGTCATCAGCGCCATAAATTGCGCCTGCAGATCGGTTGGAAAAGCGGGATAAGGGCCTGTTGAGATATCCACAGGCATTATTTTTGTTTTCCGCTGATTTCGTTTAACGTGAATTCCTTCAGGTTTTATATTGATATCGAGGCCTGTTTTTTTTAGAATCTCAATCACTTTTGTAAGATGATTATGATCTGCATTTTTTAGGAAGACGTCTCCTCCGGTCATAGCAGCGACCATAGCATAAGTACCTGCTTCGATTCTGTCAGCGATGACACGTACTCTTGCGCCATTGAGTTTTTCGACGCCCTTTATAGTTATTGTTTCTGTTCCTTCCCCGGTTATTTTTGCGCCCATTGCATTAAGAGCTTGGATAAGATTTATGACTTCTGGCTCACGAGCGGCATTTTCCAGTATAGTTGTTCCGTTTGCGGTTGCAGCTGCCATGAGCATAACGTGAGTTCCACCAACAGTAACTTTAGGGAATCGGTACTGTGCTCCTTTGAGTCCTTTTTGCGCTTTAGCATGTACATATCCATTTTCGATAGTAACCTGTGCGCCTAGAGCTTTTAGTCCCTCGAGGATAAAATCGACAGGTCTCGTTCCGATAGTGCATCCTCCCGGCAATGAGATATAGGCTTCTCTGCATCGTGCGAGCAGCGGCCCGATCACCCAAAAGCTTGCCCTCATTTTTTTAACGAGTTCGTATGGTGCACGTGTTGTTGTTATTTTTTGTGCAGTAAAATGGATTGTTCTTGCTCCGACACAATCGTGATGCTCTTTCTGTCCTTCGACGGTATATCCGACACCGTGATTATTCAGGATACGGATTAACAACTCGACATCTGCGAGATGAGGAATATTATCTAAAGTAAGAGTATCCTCTGTCAGCAAAGAGGCAATCATAAGAGGCAATGCGGCGTTTTTTGCGCCTGAGATAGGAATTTCTCCTCTTAGGCTTTTTCCGCCAACGATCTGAATAGAATCCATAGTAGTTTTACTCTTTCCCTTTGAGCTACCCCTTCCAAAGACTTTGACTCTTTGGGAAGTTATTGTCTTGCCATAATTTTAGAACGAATCTTTGAAAGAGAGGTTGCATAGATGCCGTAAAAAAAACAAAATTAGAAGTCTTTTCAAGCTTCTTTTTGTGATCTTTTTCGATTTTGTTCTTTTCTGCGTTTTAAATTTTCTCGCAATTGCTGTGCCAGTCTTTCTTGGCGTTTTTTTTCTTTTTCGCTTTGGGAGTTAATTTTGTCTTCTGTTGTATTTGGATGCAAATGTATCATTATTGTACAGTCTTTGAGCAGTGTTTGTCTTATCAGAACCATGCGTTGCTGTTATGTAAGGCTAACCCGTCATGACACAAGATTAATTTTCTTGCAAGCATAGACAAATGCTCTCTTGCCTATTTTTTTACAATATGGCACAAGGCGGCGCATGGATTTAAAGATGCTGCGGTAGCTCAGTGGTAGAGCACTCCCTTGGTAAGGGAGAGGTCGAGAGTTCGATCCTCTCTCGCAGCACCATTATTTTGTTATCTTTATCTTTTGATAATTCTTGTTCGCATTTTATTAACAACTTGTTTTCGTATTTTTTGGCGGTGTGATTCTTGTCCTTGATACTCGTCCCATCCCAAATTTTTTGCAAAATCGCCTTCTGCTCCTAAAATAGTTCCCATGTATTTTTCTTCTCTTGCATCTGCATTTTTAATCTGATGTACCATTTTTTCTAAGGTCTCATTAAAACGGGCAATTTCACTTTCGAGTTTACGAATATAGGCTTCATCACGGTAAGCACGCTTAATCAAAGGCGGCATATCAGGCCAATAAAGCATCAAATCCACCCATTCACGTTGAGCAATCCATAAACCTCCCTGACACTGTGCTTTATGCTCCTCAGGGAAGCCTTTTTGATAAAAATAAGGAATCAGGATTTCTGGTTTTTTGGTTTTGATTTCTAATAGCCCATTTGTTCCGATAAAAGCATCTGGAGAAAAGCCTTTCATGCGATCATCAGCCAAAACGAACCCGACACATTCGGGTTCTGTGTTAGTGAGCATTCCATAGAGCTGCCGTGCGCTTGGTTCTAATTCTGTCCCACGCCTCATAGCAATGGTTGTTCCCTCTTCCACGGTTTTTCCAGTGATTCTTTCCCCAGCCAGTTTCATCATGACAGAATAGTATTTTTGGGTTTTCTGTCCTTGTTTTTTTCTTGCCACGACCATTTCAAATAAAGAAGCGGTAATTAAACCTTTTCGCGCTTGATGCCACTCTGAAGTTCCCTGCACACAATTGACAATAATTGGCATAATAAATTTGTACCCCCATCCATTTTTGAGCGCTTTTTTTGCATTGCGCTCTTATTTTTAAAATACTTTGCGAGTGATAAAGAGTTGGATTGATTATCTTGAATTTTATTTTCTGCAATTTATTGGAAGCGACTTTTGCTCACTTGCTCGCTTGCTCACTTGCTCACTTGCTTACTTGCTCACTTGCTCGCTTGCTTACTTGCTTACTTTAGAGTATTTTCTCTTTTTCATGTGGTATCCACATTTTATTTTCTGATAAAGAGCAGAAATTTTCATATTTTTTTGGCACATTTTTTATTGTATGGTGTGCCATATATACTCTTCTCGGTTTTTGTATGATCTAGTTATTTTCTCAGCATTTTGCGGACAATGCCTGTATTTTTTGATTTACCCCCTTTGCTCATTCCATAAAGCACAACCCCTTACTTTTTTTATGAAATTTTCTTGAGCCTTTTATATCCTGTCTTAGAAAAACGATCGACCAAATTACTGATCGACCGAATTAAAGAAGTGCTAAAATTGAATATTTTTTGATTTATTGACCGAAATGCGGATGATCTTCAATCAGATTGTTGAACAACGAAAAAATCGTTTCGGAGATATTTTTTAGCTAGATTTCCTGCCATATACTCTGCAGCTTTTTGTGATATGAAAAGCACCGCTTTATGTTTTTGTGGATCGAGTCTGATTATATTTTGGGTATTTCCAGCGTAATAAAGAGGGACTCCCCGATATATAGTTTTGAGATAACTTGGCATGATCTATTACCACCAATAATCATTTAGCACATCACACGAACGCAATCGATGCTGTTTTTCATATGATCCATAGAGATTATTTTCGTAATCGCGAGCAACTTTTTCATCTAAATATGTGTGATAAGCGTCGCTATTGAGAATAAAAGGCTGAAGTTGTGTATTTTGTTCATTAATTTCGTTGTTTTGCACATATATATCAGCAAGTTGTTCGCTCACATCATCTGCATGAAGTGTTGTGAGATCGAGTCGCAGGATTCGATGAACAGTATCACGCTCTTCGACAAGCTCAAGTACTTCTTCTGCTTGATCGATAGGCCCTTCATAGACATCATTATTTTCATCATCACAAAGAATGACAATAATCTCATCCTCTTTAACGAATGAAATATTTTTCATAATCCCCCTCCTTTTCTTTGAGATAGTTAATAAAGCAATGCTTTATCTTGACATAGTTAAATATAGCGTTAGTCTTATATCCTCTATGGGAGATATGTCAATGATTTTATCCTTAATAAAAGATATATTTTCAGTGTTTACGATATTCAACCAGTATGTGTGAATAAAAACCTGTCATACTTTGTTCACCTATTGTTCTCGCATTGTTCTTTATTTGTTCTTACTCAACACAACCACAAACAGGCAGGAGAGCTAAAATGAGTGATTTAGAATTGATACAATATTGGTGCACTCTGGATCAAAAGACACAGAAAAGCGTTATTCTTCTGCTTCGCCAATTGATCGACGCAAGAGAGTTAAAATCGCCTGACGCTCCTCCGGAGAAAGTTTTGAAATAAGATCAATGAATTCTTTATCTTCAAAACTAGCACCATCTCCACAAAGGATATAATTCATACTGACATTAATTTCATGACAGACGCGAGCAAGTGACTCAATAGTTGGCTCTTTCCCTTCAGTAAGAATGGAATGAAGATACCCAGCCCCCTTTCCGGCTGCAAGAGAAATAGACCTTTTTGACCGTCCACTTTTTTCAAGTGCTGCGTGCAATCTTTGACGCCAACCATTGATATTCATGTTTCACCATATAGCGTGTCTTAAAAAAAAAGACACGTCCTTTTGCAAAATAGACTTGCATTATCCTTTAAAGAGGATAAAATTAAAAAAGCACTCTATTTTTTGGGAGAGGAATAAAAGCTTGTTTTTAAATTACAAAGACAATTTATATCACCCCAAAGAATGCAAAAAGGCACCTCCGAAAACCTATGCGTTTAGAATATTGTACTATTTATCCTTCATTATTTACGCGCTCTCAAACTGTCGGATTGCGTAGATTAAAATACGTCTAATCAGCTTTGAGAATTCATAAATAAATAGCTAAAGAGCTGTCATCTAAAAGAACAAACCGCAATAAAACAAAAAACACTTTATTACAACATAACCTTTAATCGAATACCAATAAACACAAAAACACTGTTTCTTATTTGATTGCGGATGAAAATATATAAAAAAAGAAGAAAGTAGATTGAAGTATGAAACACGCCAATCAACAAGAAACTCCCTACTACGAATCGTCAACTCTTCCTTATGTTTGTTGGTATCAGAATGACTTTCTCGGCGGGGTGCGTGGAATGCGCGCACATGAAATTGGAATTTACACGATTTTACTCAATGAAATGTATGCACGGGGACATCCTTTAAAGTTATCAGTTGAACGTTTAGCGCGTCTTTGTGGTTGTGACAAGAGAACTTTTGTGAATGCATTAGAAATGCTAATACGAGAGGGAAAAATTTTGAATTTAGCAGACGGGCTCTGGAATAAGCGCTGCGAAAATGTATTCCACGAGCGCAAAAAATTGCTTGAACAAAAATCATTTGCTGGACGTTCTTCGGCACAAAAACGCAAAAAAATCAATGCCCAATTTCAACAACTGCTCAACGAAAAGGCAAGAGATGATGAACCTAATTTAAAAGCTCAGAAAGAAGAAGAAAAGGAAACACCTAACGGTGTTTCAGAAAAGAAATTGGTTGCTTCCTGTATGGAAAAAGAAGAAAGTGTGCAAGCAGAAACATTTCCGCACCTTTCTTTGCCCTTTACGGACACCAGACAAGAGGCAACAGAGCATTGTTCTTCCCCTGTTGGAAGCGCGGGGGATATTTGCGCCCCTGTTGGAAGCGCGGAGAAAATTTGCGCCCCAATTGGAGGCATGAAAAACGCTTCCCCTCCTGTTGGGAAAATGAGTAGACAAACAACTTCACCAAAGGGCACACGTCTTCCGGCTGACTGGATCGCAGACATTGATGCGGCAATCTCGGAAGGTTTGAGTGAAGAGCAAGCACATTGGCAAGAAAAAAAATTTCGTGATTATTGGCAAGCAAAGAGCGGGAAAGAGGCGCTTAAAGCAGATTGGCAAGCCACGTGGCGCAATTGGTTTCGCCGTGAAATTGAACGAATAAAAGAAAATCAGGAAAGACTGGCTATTCTTCCCTCTCATTCTGTTACCAAACAACGCTATAACAACGATGATGCTCTTTACCAGAGTCTCATTAACTACCGCACGAATTAACATGAGTACAATTTGTGAGATAAAACAAAAGCTTTCGTCTCAAGCTGGATCGATTGCAGCAATGCTTCTTCCACAAGGTCGTAAACGTGGCAATGATTGGATTGTAGGCAACATTCAAGGTGAAGCTGGTCAAAGTTTATCAGTGTGTTTAAACGGGCATAAAGCGGGTCTTTGGTATGATTTTGCGGAAGGCATTGGAGGTGATCTTTTAGATCTTTGGTGTGCGGTCAAAGGGATAAGCCTCTCTCAAGCATTAGAGGAAGCACGCACTTATCTCAATATACCCCGTCCTAGGCCTTTTATGGCACCTCATCGTTCGTATCGACGTCCACCACTTCCAGTTGCAAATTCACCGCAAAATTTGGTAAAAACTTACCTACACAAAGAGCGCTGTATTCCCCTTGATATTTTAAAGCGTTACCGCGTAGGAGAAGATGGAAAAAAAATCATTTTCCCATTTTATAAGCCTGACGGTACACTTGCTTTAGTCAAAGAGCGGCTAGCACAAGCAGATGCAAAAGCAAAACCGACAGCATCGCAATGTGAGCCAATTTTATTTGGCTGGCAAGCTATTATCCTGATGAATTATCCTCTTGCTGTAACGGATCGACCTTCTGGTTTGGTAAACAAGCCACCCATTTCTCTTCATCATCCCCTTGCTGCAACAGATAGAGCTTCTGTTTTGGTAAATAATTCTCCTCCTTTCACAAATCGTACAATCGTCATAACTGAAGGAGAAATTGATGCACTTTCGTTAGCTGCCTATGGATATCCGGCGGTTTCAGTTCCGTTTGGAGGAGGCAGCAAAGGTAAACAAAATTGGATTGAAAATGAATTTGATAATTTAGAACCTTTTGAGACTATTTTTTTAGCCACGGATATGGACTCTCCTGGGGAAGAAGCGGCGCGTGAAATTGCTCATCGCCTTGGTCGTCATCGTTGTTACCGTGTATGCTTACCCCATAAGGATGCGAATGAATGTTTAACCGCGGGTGTTGATGCGACCGCCATTGCTGCAGCTTTTTCAGCAGCAAAAAATTTTGCACCGGAGGGATTACGACACGCCTCGGAATATAAAGATAAAGTAATAAAACTATTTTGGCCGGTTCCTGAACAGCATCTTGGCTACACGGTTCCTTACCCTAAACTAAACGGCAAGCTTTATTTTCGTCCGGCGGAATTAACGCTCTGGAGCGGAGCAAGTGGTGTAGGCAAGAGTCAACTATTGTCAGACTGTATTCCCCATTGGATTGCACAAAATAGCCGCATTTGCTTAGCTTCATTAGAGATGAAGGGAGAACAATCTCTGCGCCGTTTAACGAAACAAACGGGAGGCTTAGAGCAGCCGACAAGCGACATGATTGATCAGATTCTGCGTTTTTTAGATAATGGTCTTATCCTTTATGAGCATGTTGGTAAATCGAGTATCGACACTTTGCTCAATGTTTTTGACTATTGCCGCGCGCGCTATGGTTGTGATCAATTTATCATTGACAGCTTAATGCGGCTAGGCATCGCTTCAGACAACTATGTAGAGCAAGAACAAGCGATTTATAAAATGGTTGACTGGGCGATTTTAAACGCTGTTCACATTCATCTTGTTGCTCATACACGCAAAGGTGGATTAGAGAAAGATATCCCCAACGCTGAAGATATTAAAGGGGCTTCAGAAATTGGCGCCAACGCATTTAACATTATTACCATTTGGCGCAATCGGTCGTTAGAGGACAAGATTTTTGCATCATCGCAAGCGGAAGAAAAAGCAAATCTATCCAAACGCCCAGGTGTAATTATGAATATTGCCAAGCAACGTTCAGGAGATTTTGAAGGAAAAATTGGTCTTTGGTTTGACCAACAGACTTATCGTTATCGTTGTTCTTCTGAGTTCGCCCTGCATTCACGAAATTATCTTGCATGTACCAACAAAAAAAACCAAGAAATGACTCCCATGGAGCCTTTCGACACAAAACAAAACGCGACTTCCTAGGGATATACCATCTCTTTAAGATAATATTCGCACTCTCTTCTCCAACAGCTAATAAACAGCACTCCATCTCTTTCCGCACATAACCAGATTAGTATTTTAAGGAACTAACATGAACCATAAAGAACAAAAAGATAATAAAAAAAGAAGCAAATCAGCCTACTCTTCTTCCTTTTCCAATAAAGAGAAACAGCACATTGGTCACTTAAAAACAGAAGAAGTCCCTATTGAAACGAGTAATCCGTATTTTCAGCCATCATATCCAGAAAATTCTAGCAATCCACGGACCATTGTCGCCATTACTAATGTCCACAGCCGTCCCATTGCACTTTTATATATGAAAGGTCATATCAGTAAGGCGCAATATAGAGCAGCGGAACATTTTTATGCTTACTGGCGGCAAAGTCGGGCTGATCTCCATATGAGTCCTGATTACACGCGTCAAAAGGTTGACAGTAACAAGAGTTATATCCATCCAATTGAATGCCAAATAGAGGCAGCAAATCATTTACAAAAAATCAAGGTTCTGCTTGGTGTCCTTGGTTATTCACTGGTTGAGCAAGTTGTTGGTCACGGTCAGGCGATAAAAGATTTAAGTCCTTTAAAACGCAAACAAAACTCACTTGCTGATCATTTACGAGATTGTCTAAACCTATTGGCATCTCATTGGGGATATGCAAGCCGTAAATACCCTGAATGATCTTTCCCCTTTAAACAGAAGCACGGCAAATTGGGGGCATTACATAACGAATTGATTATGATAGCAATAAATATTGCACGGAACAAACTCAAAAAAAGACAAAATGGCACTAACACTTTAATTATTACTCTCACTGAATCGTTACAAATATTAAGTCAAACCACTTAACCCTGTAGCATTTCCTGATTTCAAGCACTCTTCATTATCAATCAGCCAAAACCATTCAACAACCACTCAATAGGGAAATGAATATATACATTAAAAAATAATTTGAGAATAAACCATACACGCGATTAAGGGACTATTTAAATGCAAAAGCACAGCAATATTGAAAATTTATAAACATCATCACAATCCTGATCTGTCGAATCAGTATTTCCTAGTTATTTTGTCTCATGACTTTCTCAATCACTATAGAGTTTTTATTTCCTTTTGCTTTGGCATAACTTTATCTTCTCATCCACTCTCATAGATAATCATCGTTTAATACTAGAACGACAAAAATCATCCATCATAGATACAGCAACCAAACAGTATAGGATGTAGAAACTACAATCTTCTTACCTACTGCAATTCTTCTTCTGCAATTCTTCTTACCTACTGCAATTTTTTACTGAATTCATCCTCTCTTGGGGCTCTCACGCATACAGTATTTGCTGAATTTTCCACTCTTATACTTATATTTCAGATGGTACAAACAAGGAATTTCTAAATATCTATTTTTGTACAATTTCATGTATGAATCTTTTAAATTTATTTTACTAATAAATGAAATATAGTTTCAAATAATTCCCCTATAATAAAAGAATAACACATATTAAATTATAGACGAATTTCATTATTTATTATGTCTATTGCATTTTTACTATAAATTATTTAAAATGGATTATATATAAATCCATTATGGATGTTTTTTTTAACAATAAAACATTAAAGGAAAAAACATGAATACTAAATATTTTTTTATAGCTGGTGCAATTACTAGCGGATTAGCTTTTGCTCTTGAAACATCTGAACGTGTTGTTCAACAACAATACCCTTTTATTTCAAATTTTACTGCTTATAAAGCTGATTTACATATTAATACACAGACTAACGAATCGAATGATTCATCTAATACATCAGAGACTGAAACTAATAATGAAATATCAGAAGAAATAACAGAGTAATTATATGAATAAATATAAAATTACTGTACATTACAATTTAGTTTATAATTTTTATTATATGTGTTTTACACAATCACTTTTCTTATTTTGCATTTACCATTTAATCAATGTAGTTTATAATACATAGTTATGTATTAAAAATAGAACTATGTATTATATCTTTTATATTGCTCTTTTTGTTTGGATTTTTGTTTCATCTATATTTCTGTTTAGATAAGATATAATTATAACGTATTTTAATGCATAAGGGTTTATTTTTCTCAAATGCTTATTTATACGAAATTTATTATTAGTCTTTTTTATTAGAGAATTACTAAGTAAATTATGAGTATAATTTTTTATAAATGTTATAATTATTTTATATTTTTTTAAATTTTATCTATTATTTCTATGTATTAAGAATATATTTATTGCTTATCTTATTAAGAAAATTTTAATAACAGTGATAAAGTTTTATTTTTAGATATTATACTCATTTTTCGCAGATGAAACATTTAACGCTTCATCAAGCATTTATTTGGGCGATTTTTATTCGTTTATAGTGCTCTGTTCTGGTCTTTTTGCCTTAAAATTATATTTTCACAATTTATTGCATCGGTAGTATTGCCAGCAGAAACAAGAATACCAACCATAATCAAATCTGCTATTATATTGCATATACTACACGAAATCCTCATTTTATTGTTCTGAAATGGATTATGCCTTGTACAATCGGCAAGACATTTTGCAAATTGTTATGACAGATATATGCAAAATTCTTATAGGCGTAGAGATAATCTACTTATCACTTTTTATTGAACTGAAAATGATGCTAAACTTGGATATCACTACTAATTCGTTTTGTGCTCTAGACTTTATACTCACATAATTTAAAAAAATTGAGAAAAGTACTCGTATCCAATCAGGTTTCATCTACAAAACGAGAATGTAATTGTAAATCTGCTAACAAGCAACAATTGATAATTTTACAAGCAAACCAGCAAAAATTGCTATATATATAATGAAACATCAAAGGGAAGAGCTTTTTTTCCCTTTGATGTTTTTGTGTTTATCTACGGTCTTAATTTATAGCAATCAGCCCTTCTTGACACAATTTTTTTGCTGTTGTTTGAGCAACATCAACTATCAAATGAGAGAATGATGTAAACTCATCTCCCCAACTACCCCCCTCAGCTATCCAAATATTTTCTCCGTTTTTAGCGCTTTTAAGAGATATATCAACACGCATACCAGGTTCTGTCACAGTCCTACGTTGGATTACGCTATGTATGCTCTTAAAGCTACCACTTGTATCGACTGATACTATCGGTGTTTCTGACACGTTACGATCATGTACATTAACAGTCAAAATAGCATCAACACCCATATTTTTTGCGGTATTGTACACTTGTTTGTCTGAATAATTTCGAGTTGGAGGAGCAATATCTAATCCACCTAAAACTTGAACATTGTACTGGGAAAGAGATTTTTTAAAGGTCTTTTCTAGTTTTTGTTTTTCAGCAAGTGACATACCAAGACCCATAACAACAATCTTTTTTAGTTTTACATTCCTATAACTTGGATCAATAACCCCATTTAGCTTTGTAACTGCACAAGAGGCAAGTATTAACAAAGAAAGAATAAATACAATTTGTTTAATTATTAATTTCATTTTAAGCACCTTATTGATAAATATCAATTTATGATTTACTATATAATTGAAATTTAAAATAATTAAAATATATATCAAAATGTTTTTTTTGAAAAATTTATATTCATGACAAATAGTTAAAATCGATAATAATTAAGCTGATATTAGCTGTTGTTCATTACCGATCATATCCATATAACTATGCATTATATTTAGAATAATATCATTTATCTTTGTTTATCTACAAGCGACATAATCTGTCATGGTTGTTCACAATAGCGCCCTGCATTTGCTAACTTTTATTATAGTATTTGTGATTAAATATTCAGAGTATATGTAAGTATACGTTATGAAAAAAATGATAAACTTAAAACATGTGTTAAAATTGTGCATTAGATTTTGTTTTCAATAAAATTGAGCTTCATTCCAATAGCAACTTATGCATCTTTTCGTGGATAATCCGCTATCCGCGACCAAGCAAGATGTTATAATAGCCTCTTCCTCAAATATTTTTGACTAAACTAACAGTATTTTGCTCAACTCATATTTTTGACTATCGCTAGGATCTTATGATATTATCATTGTTCTTGCAATTTTGTCGCACAATCATCTTTGCGATTGATGCAACAGAGAACGCTCATTTGTAGATACAAGTGTGCATTTCTGGATTATAGCCATTTTAAGAGCAGTTATGATATCATGAGATCATATGCTTATTTTATCCTTTATCGTCCTGATATATAGCGCTTACCTATTTACATGGCATACTGGCTCACTCAACAAGATGGCTTTTTTCATTGATTGAGCCATTAGAAAATTTCTGTACTGTTTTATATTTTTAACTGCCACTATACAGTGCCAATTATACCACCCACTATGTATCTTAAACTAAGATATTATCATAGAGATTGCATATGGTGTGTTCAGATATTAACCAAACAAGACAAAGACAAGCTAACAGGGATATATTATCTATTAAAGAGAGAATGGTGCGGGTGGTCGGACTCGAACCGACACTCCTCTCGGAACCAGATTTTGAGTCTGGCGCGTCTACCAGTTTCACCACACCCGCAACGCCACAATAGAAAACGGACAGACTTGCCCATTATTACTCCGCACTATATGAAGAAGTATAGATTCGTCAACACTAGACTTCTCTTTTTTAGAGAATTCATATTATTTTTGTCCTATCTAATTTATTTGGTATAACTTTTAGAGTTTTTTTGCCTGCTAAGCTTGTGGAATCTTTCATGATATTGAACAAATTAAAACTTTGGACGATTTCTTTGGCGAATCGGCGCACAGCACCACATTGGCTTGGATTTATTGCTTTTATTGAAAACTCTGTTTTTCCGATTCCATCGGATGTATTGTATATACCGATGGCTCTTGTTCATCCTAAGAAAGCGTATTACTATGCCTTTATTGCCACTGTATGTTCTGTCTTTGGTGGTATATTTGGTTGGTTCATTGGTCATTTTGCATATGACAGTATAGCTAAACCGATTTTGGAATTTTATGGTAAAATTGAAAATTTTCAAGCATTACAAAACAGTATTACGCTGAATTTTATGGTAATCTTGCTGATGACTTCAGGTTTTTTTCATATTCCACCCATTAAGATTACCACGATTTTAGCAGGCGTTGTGGGTGTACATCTTGGACTTTTTATCATAATCTGTTTTTTTGCACGCGGGGCTCGTTTTTATCTTATTGCATGGTTGATTCAGCATTTTGGCTTGCAAGCGATAAGCTTTCTTTCCCGTCATTTTAAATGGGTTATCCTGGGTGGTTGTATTACCCTCTTATTGATTTATGCAACTTTTATAGTTCTTTTACGCAAAAACTATTTATTTTAGGGGAAAATAGTCAATGGGTTTCATTTCATGTTTTCGGCATTCTTTAAACAAGCATCTTTATTTAGAGCCAAGCAGTAAAGAACAAAGTTTATGGGCTTTTTTTCTAGCTTTTTGCTTATCCGCCACAATTGGTTTAGCACTTAGTTTTGAATATATTGGAGGATATCTTCCTTGTGACTTATGTCTCATTGAGCGTTATCCATACTATAGTGCTATACCATTTTTAATTTTAGCGGGTTTGGGGGCATGGTTTTTTAATACATCTTCTTGGGTACGGCTTTTATTTTTATGCGTTTTTGTATTAATGTCGATCAGCCTTGTCTTAGCGATTTATCATGTAGGTGTTGAATATGGCTTTTGGCCTGCTCCACCGAGTTGCGGTGCATCTAAACGACAGTTGGTCACGGATATAAACCAGCTCCTTGATCAATTGAATAATCGCTTTCCGCCTTCCTGTTCTGAAGCATTAGGGCATTTTCTCTCTCTGTCGTTTGCTGGTTGGAATGCTGTTGCTAGCTTATTTTACATGCTTATTAGTCTCTATGCTGCTTCAAAAGGGCTCTTTTCAGGTTGCAAAAAATTGTAACTGCACGAAAAAAGCAAAAATATACTGTGCATCAATACTCCCTATTTCCCGTATTTATAAATATTTGTGTTCTGGTTGTTTTTGTTCTGTTCAGCACAAATATCCTCTAGTTTCCTTGCTTTTTCTTAACAGGCAAACAACAAAAGCGAAAAAAGTGCTCTGTCAGACTTTCAAGATAACATTCTCACATTTTCCTTTTTGCCTTCATTTATCACGCTCCCTGATATAATCTAGTTTCAGAACTCACGTGATATGATGGAATATGACAACTATGTGTGAAAAAAAGGATATGTGAAGACAAGATCAGTGAGATGCAAATCTCAACATTCTGTACAAAGGATCATTCTCTTTAAATTTATAAAGAGCATCGACATAAGAATTAGCGAGATCTTTTCAGATAATTTTCCTCATACATTCTCTTTATTAAACTGTTTATTTTCTTTAAAAAAAGCGGTTCATGAGGAAGCAGATGGTTTTTATCACCCTTTGCCGTGAGATCCTTCGACAGGATTTTTTGGCATGATCAACAACATTTCTGTATATTCCTTATTTTTTGCGCACACTTTTGGTGCACTTTTTTACTTTACTTTTCTTTCTAACTGATATCCCTTATCCTTCTTTCCTTATCAAGGCCTTTTTCAACTTTTGAATTTTAGATTGACTTTTATTGTCCTTTTTCTATATCTTTAGAATTATTCTAAATTACTGGGATGTAGCAAATGTTAAAATCCTTCTTTTCATTTGTACAACGCAAAGCGCTGTCTTTTCGCGCAACACAACAAATGATGATCCGTTCCCTAAAATCGAAAGAGCAGCATGCAGCCCTCTATTTAAAATATGCGCAGGCTTTAGAGCCTTATTCTTCCAAGCAGGCAGCTATTTTTACAGCGATGGGTCTTCAAGAGCTTCAAAATTATAGGCAACTTCTTTGCCTTTCCTGCAAGAATCATGCAGCAGTCTGTGATCATCGTATAGAAAGTATTGATTCGTTGTGTGCGCAACTCTCTTTGATAAAAGACAAGCACCATCCCAAGCACCATCCTTCGAATTCTCAAACAAAAGAGAAAACAAGTCGACACACGCAAGATGCGTCGAAAACACATAAACAAATGCTTTTAACGTGGATTCAGCCTGGTCTTGCAGGATTAATGGATGGCTCTGTTTCCACCCTTGCACCAATTTTTGCAGCAGCTTTTGCAACAGGTGATACCTATCAAACCTTTTTGATAGGTTTATCCGCTTCAATTGGTGCAGGACTTTCAATGGGTTTTACAGAAGCAGCCCATGATGATGGTAAGTTATCGGGTCGTGGTTCTCCACTTAAAAGAGGCATAGCCAGCGGTATTATGACAACATTGGGAGGGTTGGGTCACACTCTTCCTTACTTAATCAATTCTTTCTATATTGCGACAATTACTGCATTTATTATTGTATTTTTTGAACTATTGGCCATTGTGTGGATCCAAAATAAATTTATGTCGACACCATTTTGGCGAGCATCTTTGCAAGTTATCATTGGTGGAGCTTTGGTTTTTGCAACAGGAATTTTTATTGGTAGCATATGATTGAATGTGCATAGAATAGAAACAATGCAAAACAAGCACCAAGAATCATTTCAGATTTACGGATTTTACTTGCTTGTTTTGTGAGGGGGCTTTTGTTAAAGTAGTGTTCCTTTTTATATTTTGGAAATTCCTTGATCATGCCCCATACGCAAGCTAATACACACCTGAATAGCCAACAGGTTCCTTCTTCATCGCCTTCTCCCTCTCACTTTTCACAACCAATGACCTTATCGGTTCAGCTTCTTGAGCATGGGCAAGGACTAGAGCTTCCTAACTATGCCACAGCTGGTTCTGCTGGTCTTGATTTACGAGCAGCTATTGCTGATGGAGAAACCGTTGTTCTCGCTCCTGGTCAGCGCGCTCTTATTCCAACAGGTCTTATCTTTCACCTTTCGCATGGTTACGAAGCGCAAATACGCCCACGCTCTGGCTTAGCATTTCATCATGGCATCACATGCTTAAACACTCCTGGAACAATTGATAGTGATTACCGTGGTGAAGTGAAAGTTCTTCTCATAAATTTGGGGCAAGAAGATTTTTCTGTTCAGCGTGGAATGCGCATAGCACAAATGGTTATCGCACCGATTGTTCAAGTTAATATTCGTGCAATTGAAACAGCTCCGCAAGACGGTACTCCATCGCTAGACAAAGCAAAAATTCGTGGTACAGGTGGTTTTGGTTCAACGGGACACGACTAAAAGTGGATATTAAGCAGGCGATTACTCAATCACTATTTTTTCTGAACATTTTTTAGTGGACGTTCTATACATTTGGATGCCTTTTGGATGCCTTTTTGTATAGCCAAGTGTTTGTTTTTAAACGTTTGTTCTTTGCGTCTTAGTTATTTCTTTGTGCGCGGAAAATCTGTACGATACAGGTTTCTTTTTACTGTACAGGTTCTGTTGAATTATTAATCATGTCATCGACTACATGACCCATTGTCCGCGCTGACTCATTATCCCCTGTCCCTACAACTACGCCATCTGTTGCGTTATTTTCTGTATTTTTTGCAATAGCATTTGAAGATTTTTGCAAGCCTACCAGACCAACTTTGGTATATCCAGCATTTTTAATTTTATCGAGCAAATCCACAACAATGCCATATGAGATCTCAGCATCAGCTTTTATTAAAATTTTTGTATCTAAATTTTGATTTGTTTTCTTAGACAAAGCTTCAACGAACTCTGTCTGGCTGACAAGATTATCTCCCACATAAAGAGAGCTGTCTTTTTGCATAGTCACATAGACAGGTTCATCGGCTTGCACTGCGGGCGCAGCTTGAGTTATAGAAGGCAGTTGAACAGGAATAACGGATGTCATCAAAGGCGCAGCTACCATAAATACGATAAGCAATACTAAAACGACATCAATAAAGGGCGTTACATTAATTTCGTTATGCAACCCATTTTCAGAGGGGTTCCAATCGTCGTTAAAATTTACTTTCATTGTTTATGACTTTTCTGCTGTCTATATCTATCCAGTTCACGGCTCAACAGCCTCTCAATAGCAGCGGCGATATCTCCTAGATCATTTCTATAACCATTAAGAGCATGCATGAGGCTATTGTACATCACCACGGCAGGAATAGCTACAAAAAGTCCGATAGCCGTTGCAAGCAAGGCTTCGGCAATTCCTGGAGCAACCACATCAAGCCGTGTTGTTTGCGATTCGGCAATTCCGATAAAAGAATTCATAATTCCCCAGACGGTTGCGAAAAGACCAACGAAAGGAGCAATAGCGCCAATAGTTGCGAGCACAGAGCTTCCACATGCCACACGACGTGTTGCAGCTAACAAGCAGCGCGACAAAAGTGAATGTACCCGTTCCTTCAATCCCTCATTAATGTCATGAGTAATCTTCCCATCTCGTGTCATCTCCTCATAAGACATGGTGTCTTCATAGGCAGCGGCTTGCTCGCATTGTTTTCCACTGGCATTTTCAGAACCAGAGAAATTGACCTGCTGTGTAGAAAAATAAACTTCTTTCAGTGTTTCTTTTAAAAAAGTCACGCCGGCTCCTTTGCTTTCTTTCAAGCTAGCAACAAGACGTGTAAGAGTTTGGGCATTAAGAACCAATTTAAGTTCATGACGTGCCCTTCGTTTTGCAATGGTAATTTCGATAATTTTAACAAAAGCAATTGTCCAAGACACTATAGAAGCCAGTAATAAGGTTATAATAACAGCCTTCACGACCCAATCGGCTGCCATAAACATAGAAAAAGGGGAAAAATCATGTGTAGCAAATGCAGTAGACGTGCTGTTTAAGGGTACTGTCTCAGATTCCATTTCCATCTCATACAATTTTGGTCTTACATTTTTGACTTTACAGTTGTGTCACCGCTCTTGTCACACCACTGTGTATTACTCTTTCACAACAACACTTCCCCGTAGTGTTATTCTTTGTTCGATTTAAGGAATAAAACTTGATAAATCAAGTATAGTTTTATTTCAAGGACTATCTCTTCTAAGTGATAACCTTATTGAACAAATATCTTTTCCCAAAAGAATTTTTATCGGAGAAATTTTCTGAACAAAATGATCTCAAGAAATAACTGCAACTTTTCTCATTTGTACAACCAAAATTTCCAAACAAAATACACTTTATCAAACCTATCAAAAATACTTTTAAATTGCACAAACAATGGAACTAAGAAAATTATTTAACGTTACCAAGACAGTAAAAATTTTTTACTCCAATGCAAATAATCACATTGAACATACAATAATGAGTAACAATGACTAAGAGAGGGAAATATCATCATGGCAAGCAACAAAGCAGCAGAAAATAACAAAATGATGACAGAAAAAGATCTGCAAGAACAATTAGAGAAATTACGTAATGAAATTTCTGGTATCACCTCAACATTAACAAATCTTGGTGCCAGCAAATTAAACGAAACCAAAGATAAAGCTGAAAAACTATACAGCTCTGCCAAAGAGGGCAGTGAAGCGATCGTGTCTCAAGCAAAAGATACACTAAACAATTTTGAACAAGCTCTCAACCAATGTGTCTGCAAAAACCCTAGTAAAAGTGTTTTATTTGCAGCAAGCTTTGGCTTTGTTCTCGCTCAATTATTGCGTCGTTAATCAATGTACACGTTTATCGCTCCGCTTTTCAACCATCTTATTGGTGGAGAATTAAAAAGCACTGTCAAGCAAGCGTATTTTCAAGCGATTTTTTGTGGAATCATTGGAATTTCACTGCTTATCTCTTTGATATTTTTATGTATTATTGGCTTTATCGCATTATGTTCGATAACAAAGCCTCTTACAGCAGCCAGTATAATGTTTTTCATTTGGCTTTTTATAACAGGGTTAGGTATTTTAGCGAGTAAAATCCTCAACGCGACTTGGCGTTACGATCAACAAAAGAAGTTGGAAGAACAGCGCAATAAGCTGATGGCAGATGCAACGCTTTCAAGTATTTCGCTGCTAAGCAAACATCTTCCTTTTGCTAAATTAGGTGTTCCAATCCTTGGACTTGCGACCTATTTTTTGTGGAAAAAAGACAAAAAAGACAACTTTTAATAAAGGTGCATTCTAGCATTTTATTCCTTAAAGGCGCTTTCTCTATATCTTAAGAAAGAGCGCCTTTTTTGCAAACCATGCCCGCATAAATGTTGAAGAAACACCTCATCCTTCCACCTTCATCGCTCATAAAGCAACGTTCAATTCTTGAAAGCCGACAACAATCCAATAGCTGGTATTTCACCATTTTATGGGAAAGATAATCCTGAAGATAATCTGTATTCAAGACTATCCGACGGGACTAAATTTATCTGCTGGTTCAGCTAATAACAAAAACAACCATTCAGACCAAGTTCCATTGGAAAGTAATCATACTTTGTTGTTTGAGATTGATTCAGGAATTCCAAAAAGACTATTCATGATCTTCTCATCATTATTGTTCTATTTTGGGACAGTATCGTGATGAACGATCACATTAATCATATCTGTTACAACCGAATCAAAAGCTTCTTGATCATCGCCTTCAGCCATAATACGGATAACGGGTTCGGTTCCTGATGCACGAATCACAAGACGTGCGTCCTTTCCCAAACGTTGTATAGCCTGACCGATTGCAGTTTTAACTGCACTCTTTTTCAGCACATTTTTATTTTTGATTTCTACATTTTTTAAAATTTGTGGCACCGGCTCAAACCGCCTACACAACTGACTCATAGAAGTTTGGCTTTCTTGCATACAGGCTAAAATCTGCAAAGCAGCCACCAATCCATCGCCTGTTGTTCCAAAATCACTCAGCACAATATGCCCAGAAACTTCACCTCCGACATTGTATCCCTTCTGACGCATCGCATCAACAACGTGGCGATCTCCAACATTTGTCCGAACAAGATCCAATCCTTTACTGGACAAGAAACGCTCGAGCCCAAGATTTGACATAATAGTTGTGACAACGCCATTACGTTGCAATCGTCCAGTTTTGTGCCAGTGTTCAGCAATGACCGCGATTAACTGATCTCCATCAATGGTTTGCGCTTTTTCATCGACAATTAAAACACGATCTCCATCGCCATCAAGAGCAATTCCAACATCGGCACGCACTTCATGAACTTTCTCTTTTAAAGAGGTCAAATCGGTTGACCCACATTTTTTGTTGATATTGAGCCCATTGGGCGTATCATTAATAGCGAAGACTTCTGCTCCTAATTCCCATAAAGCACGCGGTGCGGCTTTATAGGCGGCTCCATTGGCACAATCCACCACGATGCGTAAAGCATCCAAGCGAACATCACGTGGCAAGGTTCGTTTAGCATATTCTATATAGCGGTAAATATCGCCTTCAACTCTCTTTGCGTAGCCAATTTCTGCACAACTGGCTAAAGATTGTGAAAGATCTGTATCGATTAATTGTTCGATTTGTGCTTCCATATCATCTGAAAGCTTAAACCCATCAGGACCAAAAAGTTTAATACCATTATCATAGAATGGATTATGAGAAGCAGAAATCATTACGCCAATATCAGCACGCAATGAACGACAGAGCATAGCAACAGCGGGCGTTGGCACCGGCCCCAACAAAAAAGCGTCCATTCCAGCAGCAGTAAATCCTGAAACCAAAGCATTTTCTAACATATAACAGGATAAACGGGTATCCTTTCCGATAACCACACGCCGTGACTGATGCTGGGATCGAAAGAGAATTCCCACTGCCATTCCTACTTTCATGGCAAAATCTGGTGTCATGGGAAAAACATTAGCTTTACCCCGAATTCCGTCTGTACCAAAATATTTTTGTGCCATCCTGATTTCCTTTATACGCGCTTTTTTTCTTGCATTGCTGCCATAAAATTTGTTCCAATAAGGGGAGATCATTTGCGTTTTTTGATTCTTTTAGATGATCAAAGAATCTACCATAAGCTCCCTCCAGAACAAATATCCTATCCTATAAGGCTCACAAACCGGCTCCAATGTAAGTATATTGCTATACCTAACATACCAATAAATTCTTTATTCTGACGCCAGCGGACATCTGTGATACCTTATTGAATACTATCAAGGAACCATCTTATATCTTCGTCAAAAAGATAAAATTTCAAATAATATTCCAAAAAACTGCATCTTTCTTTCTCATAGGTTTCGAAAAACCGGAGACAGCAAATTATTTTTTCACATATAATCCTTCTGAATGAACAAAATCCTATCTCCCCTTTTCAGATATTTTTTCAAACATTACTTCAAAGGCGCAAGCTAGCTTGCGCCTTCTTAAACAAATTTTGCTAAGAGTTTTTTAAAGAATATTTCCCATCAAGCATCATCAGAAGGTGTTGATTTTTCTTTACGCTCAACAACATTCGACTTTTTTTCACTGTTTATGCTATTCTTAGGAGAATTTGCAGCTTTCGCTGTATTTTTTGTGCTCCGTGTTTTTTTCTCACTGCCACTCGATTTGGCTTCTTTAAACTTGACATCACCAGACTTTGTTTTCTCTGTTTCAATATCACCTTTTATCCCTATTTCACTTGCCACAACTTTACTTGTTCCACTTTTAGGAACGGACGATGATCTTGGAGAATCACCTTCTTTTGTCTGTGTTCGTGAAGGGGGTTTTCCCGCGATAACTTCGTTAATTTCGGCTCCGGTTAAAGTTTCATATTCCAACAAACCTTGAGCAAGAGCGAACCATTCTTTCTTTTTTGTTTTCAAAATTTTTGTAGCATTTGTATAAGCATCATCGATGAGCTTTCGCACTTCAGCATCGATCATACGCGCTGTTTCTTCAGAGATATTTTGTGTCCGCGTAACAGAATGACCTAAAAAGACTTCATCTTGATTATCACCATAAGCAACATTACCGAGGAGATCAGAAAATCCCCACCGTGTAATCATGGCTCGCGCTAATTTTGTAGCTTGTTCAATATCAGACGAAGCGCCAGATGTGATATTTTCTTTTCCAAATTTCAATTCTTCGGCTACTCTTCCCCCCATCATAATAGCCAGACGAGAAATCATCCACCGATAACTCATGGAATAGCGATCACCCTCAGGCAATTGCATAACCATTCCCAAAGCTCGCCCTCTTGGCACAATCGTTGCTTTGTGCACAGGATCAGCGGCAGGTACGTTAAGAGCTACAATAGCATGTCCTGCTTCATGATATGCGGTCAATTCTTTTTCTTCTTGTGTCATAGCGGTTGAACGACGTTCAGCGCCCATCATAACCTTATCTTTTGCATCTTCAAACTCTTGCATAGTCACAACTCTTTTATTGCGGCTAGCGGCCATAAGAGCAGCTTCATTGACAAGATTCATAAGATCAGCTCCAGAAAATCCTGGAGTTCCTCTTGCTAAGATTTTCAGATCAACATTAGGTGCTAGGGGCACATTGCGCACATGAACTTTGAGGATTTGTTCACGCCCAGAAATATCGGGGTTTGGCACAACAACTTGCCTATCAAAACGCCCTGGTCTTAACAAAGCAGGATCGAGAACATCAGGACGATTCGTTGCAGCAATAAGAATAATGCTTTCATTGGGTTCGAATCCATCCATTTCGACGAGCAACTGGTTTAAAGTTTGCTCGCGTTCGTCATTTCCCCCTCCTAATCCTGCGCCACGATGACGTCCAACGGCATCAATTTCATCGATAAAAATGATACAAGGTGCATTTTTTTTAGCTTGTTCGAACATATCGCGTACGCGACTTGCACCAACACCAACAAACATTTCAACAAAATCTGACCCTGAAATTGTAAAGAACGGCACATTAGCTTCCCCAGCAACAGAGCGCGCAAGCAAAGTTTTACCAGTTCCCGGAGGCCCAACAAGCAAAACACCCCGTGGAATACGCCCTCCTAAACGTTGAAATTTTTGTGGTTCACGTAAAAATTCTACAATTTCTTGCAGATCTTGCTTTGCTTCTTCAACACCAGCAACATCCTGAAAGGTAACGCGACCTTGGGCTTCATTCAGCAATTTTGCTTTTGATTTGCCAAATCCCATTGCACCGCGCGACCCGCTTTGCATCTGGCGCATGAAAAATATCCATGCACCGACGATAATAATAACTGGCAATAATGAAAATAACAGATTAAGAAAAATACCATTCCCAGAACTTTCTGGAACAGCTTTAACATTGACATTTCTGCTTTCTAATTTTTGTATTAGTTCTGGATCACGTGGTGCATAAGTTGAAATAATTCGGCTTTCAATTGTTTGTCCTGTTAATTTCTGACCTTGAATAGTTACGGCTTTCAGCTCGTTATTCTCGGCTTTTCGCATAAATTCAGAATAAGAGATCTCTCCCCCTCCTGAGCGCTGACTTTCCCCATTAAAGAAAGAAAATGACACAATCAAAATTAAAGCAATAACTCCCCAAATAAGGAGAGAGCGGTAATTGGAATTCATATCGGGTCCACTTAATCAAATACAGATTCTTAAAGAATTATCCTTAAACATATAACCTTGTCTATCCCTTGCCAAGATATGAGAAGGTATTTACCATCTTTTCGAGCAATTTTCTTTATATTTTCATATCAGTATTAAAAAAAGATTCAACAACATTTACAAGAGCAGCATCTTCACTTGACAAAAGCCAATTGAATGGAGCCATAACTCGCTTGATAATAACATTTTTTTGGAAAGCCGTTTGATAAGTAAGCTCTGGGATATCAGATCCTTTGCTATTTGAGATCATCAACAAAGACTGTAAGGAAGGAAAATGGGGGCGTTCGAAATCATAAGCATTATTTTTCAACATAAATTTCAAATGTTCAAGACTAGCTGGAGCGACTTTTATAGAATCAGATCCACGATTGGTAATCTGATAACGACCATCCCATAAAACAGTTTTCCCTGAATCAACAATCGCTTCTTGAATATTTCGAGATTCACGCCAAAATGCGACTCCGCTTTGGCTATATTCAACAACAGAGCCAGCTATAGTGAAACGTTGCTTTTTAGGAGAGTTTAGACATAATTTTTGGTTGATAATCATTAATTTTTCATAGGAAAGTAAATAAAAACCTCCTCCCATCAGCACCGCAAAGAGTCCGACAACAAAAGGAAAACATGGATGTTGCCGTAAGAACAGCGGAGGTTTTCCAATAAAACAACGTCCATATTCGACATCAATGTCTAGTGCTAATATTAAATCGGCAATATCCTGTGCATGTTGACGACGTTTAAGGGTTGCTTGATTAACTTTTTTTGCAATATCGGTCAGTTGTTTTTGATAAAGAGATTGTCGAACACGCACGCGTTCAAAATTGAGATCCTCATTTGTTGGGTCATCAATCCACTTTGTTCCCTGCAAACGCAAATAAGCACGTAGTGTTTCGCGATTTACACCGAGAAGAGGACGAATCAAACGGACTTCACGACGCAACAATGCCTCACGTGGAATACAGGATAAACCGCGCCCATACCCAAATTCCCAGCGCTTTTCTGCAACATCTGCTGCAATATTTGCAGAACAAATCTGGCTTGATATATTTTCAAAAATTTCTTGTTGTAAAATACCCAATTTCTTTGAAAGACGTTGGCTACGCATCTGATAAGTTTCAGCCTGATCATTGAGCGTATGCCCTGTCATAATAAGCGCTGCTCCTTGCTTTTGCGCTTCTCTAAACAGGAGATCATATCGTGCAACACGTGCTTTTTCAGCAATATGCGTTTTGGGCTTTTTTCCTTCCCACCGCACAATGATATGTTTAATCCGATGAGCATGACAAATTTCTGCAACATTTTCCGCTTCGTCAGCTGATTCTTTACGTAATTGATGATCAACAGTAACAACGATTATTTCTGGAGAGCCAGATAAGTTTTTTAAATAATCTCTGACCAAAAACAGCAAAGCTAGTGAATCACTACCCCCAGAAACTGCAAGTATTAGTTTCTGACACTGAGAGAAATCTGATAATTTAAAGATATTTTCTGCTAATTTAATGAGCACTGCGCGTAACTCTGCTCCTTCTTAAGACGTTTATCAAAAGCGCATTTAAATCATTTCTTTAAAAGAAGACTACCTATTTTTTTTGCAAAAGAAATTCTTGGCTTTCAGCAACATCTGGAGCAAAAACCTCTGCATCTTCATCAAGAGAAACTTCACATTGAACGGGAGCATCTGCATCTTCGTCAGGAGAAACTTCACATTGAACAGGAGCATCTGCATCTTCGTCAGGAGAAACTTCACATTGAATGGGAGCATCTGCATCTTCATCAAGAGAAACTTCACATTGAATGGGAGCATCTGCATCTTCATCAAGAAATCTCACACCTGAGGAAAGAGGAACTGCACTTTGAGAAAAAGATGTTATATTATGGCTGTTAAACGGCACTTCCCCTTGCACTGTACTTCGAGTAAATACAAAACACGCCACAATCATCAACATAAAGAAGAAGGTTTTCCGATTCCATTTTTTATACGTGCACATACCTTTCTTTTCTTCTCCCCCTTATAAATCCAATGGTCTAGACAGACAGAGACCATTGATATTCATTTTTAATCACTATACGTTTAATCGCCATATGCGTCACTACTACCATAATTGATCGTAGTCACAGCGCGTCGATTTTGATTCCAACAAGAGATATCATCACACACCGCTACAGGTCGTTCTTTTCCGTAAGAAATCGTTTTCATCCGTTGGGAAGATACTCCAAGAGAAATTAAATAGTCGCGCACAGCAACAGCACGACGCTGCCCAAGTGCCAAATTATATTCACGCGTACCGCGTTCATCAGCATGACCTTCGATCGTAATAGCGTAAAAGGGATAACGAAGCAACCATTCAGCTTGTCGCATCAAAATACGTTGAGCGTCAGGTTCAATGGAAGAAGAATCAAGACTAAAGAAAATGCGATCCCCAACATTGACAGTAAAATCCTGCCTTGAATCTGATAACTGTGGATTCAAATCAGAACCATTGAAATAAGCGCCATTACCAGAATTGATATTTTTTTTGCCACACCCAACCAAAAATAGCGAGAAAAAAAGAACCACCGCTATGGGATACAGGACAATATTTTTGATAGAATTCATGGATTGGTTCTCCTTATTGTGACAGTAGAAAAGCTGAAAAGACACATTATTTTTAATGATCTTTCAAGAATGACTGTCAATTTTAACAAACATAAAGACTTTCTCTCTTATTGTATCGCGTTGTATACGCGATCATCTCTAAAACTCATGCATATTTTCTTTATCTACGGCCTAAAAAGCCAGTGCGAACAGTTGACCTTGTACATTTTGATACGTAATTTTATACATCATCTTTATTACTTTTTTGCAGTGCATTTAATTTTGCGAAAACTTTATCGGCATCAAAATTTTTGTTGAAATTTTGTTCATCTTCAACTTCATTGAGATCAATATTTTCTGTAACAGATGCAGGAAGTAAGGATTTATCACCTTCAACAGAGATAGGACGACTTTTTGCAGCCTTCTGAAGTTCAAAATCCAAATCAATTTGTAAACATAGGCCAAGCCCTACGGGATCCAGAGGAACTAAATTAGCACTATTCCAGTGAGTTCTGTTGCGAATTTGTTCAATGGTTGATTTTGTTGTTCCAATCAACCGCGCAATCTGTGCATCTTTTAACTCAGGATGATTGATAACCAACCATAAGATACCATTTGGCCGATCCTGACGCCGAGAAAGAGGAATATATCTAGATCCTTTGCGTTTTCTCTCAGGGATACGAACCCTAGATTCTGAAATTCTCAAGCGTGCATCTTTGTCAGCTTCCACACGTGCAATTTCGCTACGCGTTAACTGCCCAGAACTGATAGGATCTAATCCTTTAATACCATGAGCAGCTTCACCATCTGCAATAGCTTTCACTTCCAACACATGTAATTTACAAAATTCCGCGATCTGATCAAAAGAAAGTGCTGTGTTATCAACCAGCCAAACAGCTGTAGCTTTGGGCATTAAAAGTTGCGTTGCCATCTCTATAATATCCTTTTATTCGCCTTTTAAAGGCGGGTTATTGCCCTCTCTGGAGCTCAAAAGTGATTTTCCCTTTATGTATAAAGCTATGTTTACTCGCTCTAATGAGGCGAGATATGGAATAAACCACTTTTGCCATGAAATTACATCTTGTTATAGCGCGATTTTTAATTGACGACAAGACACCTCTCTTGAGATGATCTTAAAGAGAGTATCTTTACCTTTAAAGCGAATTTTCTTATAAAGAGTATATTCAATCCACTCATCCTATGCTGCAGTGCATTTGTCGGCATATTTGTTTTATTGGGATATGTGTTTTAACGCCTAAATAAAGGGGACATTTTCCCCTAAATTGAAAGGGAAGCCATGGCAGGCCATTCACAATTTAAAAATATTATGCACCGTAAAGGACGTCAAGATGCGATGCGTTCGAAAATATTTTCCAAGCTCGCGCGCGAAATCACAGTTGCAGCCAAACAAGGCGCTCCCGATCCAGCAATGAATCCGCGTTTAAGGCTTGCTGTACAAAATGCTAAAGCGCAGTCAATGCCAAAAGATAATATTGAACGAGCAATTAAGAAAGCTTCAGGCAATGATGTCGAACATTATGATGAAGTACGTTACGAAGGATATGGTCCGGGGGGCGTTGCAGTCATTGTTGAAGCCTTAACAGATAATCGCAACCGCACCGCTTCAAACGTGCGTGCTGCTTTTACCAAATCAGGTGGTGCACTGGGAGAAACAGGATCTGTAAGTTTTATGTTTAATCGGATCGGGGAAATAATTTATAAATCCGAAGCAGGAACTGCTGAACACATAATGGATGCAGCGATTGAGGCCGGCGCTGAAGATGTGCAATCAGAAGAGACTGGGCATCATATCACCTGCGCATTTGAAAATATTGGTGAAGTTTCTAAAATACTTGAAGCAAAACTTGGTGAAGCAGAATCGATCAAGACTGTTTGGAAAGCGATGACTCTTGCACCGGTTGATGAAGAAAAAGCTTTGTCAATTCTACGACTTATCTCGACATTAGAGGAAGATGATGACGTTCAAAATGTTTATGCCAATTTTGATGTTAGCGATGAAATTTTGATGAAACTCTCTTCTTGATCTGTCTCATATGATCATCTCTAAACACTATCATCAGGTTAGTCTTTCCATGGATATCATAGACTATTATTTTACTCAGACGCATAAAAAAGCCCCACTTCAGAGCGGGGCATTTTGTTTGTACTCTTAAGAGATTTTAACAAAATCTAGAAGAAGCTTAAAAATCATCCTCTCTCCAGACAGTCTTTCTCAAAAAATTTTATCACCCATAACAATACACACTGCCTCTTCAACCAGAAGCACGCACTGTTTGTTTTTATTGAATATTTAGCAATGGCGACCACGCTGGATCAGAAGCATCATTAGGCGTAGGCAGCTGGCGTTCATTGCGTCCAGTAATATCAATCGTGTAAATCTTTGGGCCCATACCAGGATTTTTGCGAAAGAACATCAGCACACGACCATTAGGAGCCCAAGTCGGGCCTTCATTGTGAAAACCCGTTGTTAAAATCCGTTCTCCTTTTCCATCAGGGTGCATAACACCAATAGAAAATTGTCCCTCAGATTGTTTGGTAAAAGCGATATAATCACCACGTGGTGACCAAATAGGCGTCGAATAACTACCATCATTTGCAGAAATACGTTTAAGGTTATTGCCATCCGCATCCATTATATAAATTTGCGGCTTTCCGTTACGATCCGATGAAAAAACAATTTTTGTCCCATCTGGTGAATAAGAAGCTGATGTATCGATGGCTGAAGTAGTTGTCAGACGCGTCATCGTACGGGTGCGTAAATCCATAGTATAAAGGTTTGCGCTACCATTTTTTTGCAACAAACTCATAATGACCTTTTGTCCATCAGGAGAAAACCGTGGAGCAATTGTCATATTATCGAAGGTTCCTATTAATTCCCTTTGTCCCATTTCAATTTGTTGCAAATAAACATGGGGTGTTTTATTGTGCTCATAAGCCATATAAGTAATTTCTTGTCGCTTAGGTGAAAAGCGCGGCGTTAGCACCAATTCACTACCATCGGAAATATAAATCAAATTGGCTCCATCTTGGTCCATAATCGCTAAACGTTTAATGCGTGCGTTGTAGGGACCTGTTTCATCAATGAAAACAATCCTTGTATCAAAATAACCGCTTTCCCCTGTCATTACACTGTAAATCTCGTCTGAAATCATATGAGCAACACGCCGCCAACGTTCTGTTGCTGTATAAAAGCGCCGTCCTTTGATTTGCCGATGTCCAAAAACATCCCATAAACGAAAATCTACTCTCAACCGTCCATCAGTTTCTCTTATAACTTGTCCAGTAACCAAACCTTGAGCATTTATTTTTTGCCAATTCAAAAAAGATGGTTGACTATTAGGATCAGGAGCTTGTTCAAAAAAAGATACTTTATCGAGTGGCAAGAAAAGTCCCGACCGTTCAAGATCCGCAGTTATGACAGCAGCTATCTTTCCCCCTATCGAATCGTTGGCAACAAAATCTGTAATGGCGATTGGAATAGGATTAAAATCAGCGCTGGAAATGGTACCTTTTAGCTGTGCATGAACAGATGAAAAACCCGAAAGCCACAAGCCTATAGTAATCAACAACCGAAAGAAAAACATGTGTCTCGTCATAGCCATAATGAAGTATATCCTTTCACTATAAGGGGAAATATATCTACATATCATCGCGTTATCTCTTGCAGTGGATCAACATCAAAATCGAAACCTTGTCCCCACAAATCATACTGATCACGTGGAAGATCAGCATAAGGTTGGCATGAAAAAACAGCTGCATACACCTGTCGTATCATAATGTCTTGCTGACTCTCTTCACCACTTATTGGGTCAATAATCGGATCTCCGACAACCATTCCTTTGCGATTTAAATAAAATCGCAAACGCACAACTGGACGATTCTTTAAATTTCCACCAAGAGCAACAAGTTTAAGTTTTTTTTGAATACACCCACCAGCGATGCTGACCAAAGTTTGTGCCATTTTTGTGTTATCACCAATATTTTTTTGAGCTCCTAAAGCTTCTGGTTGGCTTGATCGCTTTGCCCCACCTCCTTGAGTGCGTGTACGATTCAGCAGATTTTTTTCTTCCATTGCTAAAATATGCTCAATTGTCTCTTCAGTGACTTGTTGCTGTTCTTTTTTTACAGTTTTTTTATCTTTGGTCATAGATTGTTTAGCAGGTTTCGGCTTAAACTGCGGAAGAGGAGATTTATTTGGCAGTGTAATTGTATCTTGTTGGCGTATTGATGTTTTCTGTGCAGACATTTCTCGTTCTATAGAATCCGATTCTTTTAGCACAGTCTTAGCAACATCTTCTGGTGGAGATGCTGGAGTAACTTCTGGAGCAGTCTTAGCAACATCTTCTGGTGGAGATGCTGGAGTAACTTCTGGAGCAGTCTTAGCAACATCTTCTGGTGGAGATGCTGGAGTAACTTCTGGAGCAGTCTCAGCAACATCTTCTGGTGGAGATGCTGGAGTAACTTCTGGAGCAGTCTCAGCAACATCTTCTGGTGGAGATGCTGGAGTAACTTCTGAAGCAGTCTTAGCAACATCTTCTGGTGGAGATGCTGGAGTAACTTCTGGAGCAGTCTCAGCAGCATCTTCTGGTGGAGATGCTGGAGTAACTTCTGGAGCAGTCTCAGCAGCATCTTCTGGTGGAGATGCTGGAGTAACTTCTGGAGCAGTCTCAGCAGCATCTTCTGGTGGAGAGTTTAAAACGCTCTCTGCTTTTGTTTTTGGTGATTCTTCTTGGAGAGATAATAAATTTTTCTCTAGCGCGGGCTCTTCTCCCGATAATGGAAGTGTTGTCTCAACGTGCCGTAGTTTTTCTTTTGGATTAAAGCGTATGAAATTATCGACCTGTCCATCTCCAACATGCTGTGCTTCTTCTTTTTCTTGTGGTTTGATCGTTGGTTTTACTGCTGAAATTTCACGTTCAGAAACATTTAATTCACCTTGTTGCAAGGATAGCTCTTGATCAAGAGAGGCAAGAGTTATTGGAATTGTTTCTAGTTGTTGTGGCGGTAAACGAAGGTGAGTAGTGATGTGCACAACTCCTAAACTAAGTAGGAGCGCATGTGCTACAAGAGATAACACCAAACCTTGTTTCATATTATGATAAGGGTCTTTGTCCATCTCTATGCCTTGCGTGTTTTATTTTTAATTACTACCTATTATTTTTACACATAATGTGCGACAATTTACTACAATTTCAATTTACGATACTCTTATTCAGTCAAACTTGCTAAAGCAACTTGTGAAAACCCTGCTTTTTGAATATTGGCGAGAAGTTGTAATACCTGTTGATATTCAACATTTTTGGCAGCACGCACAAAGATACGTTGATCCTTTTTAGTAGAATCATTCATCAATTGCGCTTTGAGTTGTGCAATCAGAGCTTCCGATGTATCGTAATAATCTTGATTGATAGCTAGACGCCCCTGCGCATCAAGGGAAACAGTGAGTGGTGAACTATTCATTTTCACTGGTTTAGCTTGACTGTGAGGTAAATCAAGAGGAACACCATTGACCAAAAGTGGAGCAGAGACCATAAAAATAATTAACAAGACGAGCATAACATCAACAAAGGGTGTTACGTTAATCTCACTCATAAGTTTGCTGTGCGAACGTCGACGCCTCTGCGCCTTTTTCCCACAAGAAGAAGCAACAGAAATTCCCATAAATAGATCTCCTTTATGATGATGAATGAGATGTTAATGTCTCATCAATGCGCCTTGATATAATTGTTGAAAATTCATCAGCAAAGTTTTCTATTTGCGTTATTATCTGAACACTTTCATGAACCAATTTATTATAAGCAATAACTGCTGGGATCGCCGCAAATAAACCGATGGCTGTAGCCAAAAGTGCCTCTGCAATGCCCGGTGCTACGACTGCTAGCGAAGTATTTTGAGCTGCTGAAATAGAAAGAAAGGAACTCATAATACCAACGACCGTTCCAAAAAGCCCGATAAAAGGGCCTGCTGATCCCAGTGTGGCTAAAAAGTTTAATTTTGATTCTATTTTTGCACTCTCCCGTCCTAAGGTGAGATCCATAGCTTTATCAATCCTGTTTTGTAGGCTTACGGATGTATGGATTCCTTTTGCAAGAGATTTTTTCCATTCCGTCATTGCAGCCATAAAAACTGCTGAGATACCAGTAATATGCTGATTTTTATACGCTACATAAAGATCTTCTAAAGGCTTCCCCGACCAAAAGACACGCTCAAACTGTTTTATTTCACGCCGGATTTTCCGATAAGTTAATATTTTATCAAAAATAATTGCCCAACTCCACACGGAAGCCAACAATAACCCAATCATGACAGCTTTAACAACCCAACTGGCTTGCATAAACAAGCTCAGTACTCCAATTGTTTCTGGATTTACAAATTCTGTGTGCGGCATAATTTTTATCCCTATAAATGAAAGATTCATTTATTAAAATTCAATAAAACGAGTTATTTTATAGTTTCTAAATTTAAGAAATAGTTTCTAAATTTAAGAAAACAAATCTTAATCTACTGATAAAAGAACTATACAATACCGCTTTTTAAATGAGACATCTTTTTAAGAAAGAATATTCGAAAAAAGGCCTTTCGGTAAACGTCGTGGTTTTCCTTCTTTATTAATGAGAGCAATTTCGACTTTTGCGGATACTAAAATTGTATCATTATATAAAATATACTGATCCATCAAAAACCGCGCTCCTTGCACACGATTAATCCTTGTTTTAATTGTTAAAAGATTATCCACTTGTGCTGGCTTAGAAAAATGTATATCCATATGACGCACAACAAAAAATAATTTTTCGCCCTGATCTCCAGACGCTAACGCATGATTATTAACCCCTGTATCCCGTAAAAATTCTGAACGACCCCGTTCAAAAAACTCGAGATAGCGCGCGTGATAAACCACACCGGAAAAATCTGTATCAGCAACATAAACTCTGATCTGCAGATAACTAAAATCGTTTATATGACTTTCCTTGCAAGAGTGTATTTCAGTCATCTACTTCATCCCATAAATTAGTTTGTATTGAAGAATTATCTTGTGTAGCAGACAATTGAACGTGTTTTTGTGTTAAAATCGTGGAAACTGGGGCACAAAGTCCTAAATGGCTCCAAGCTTTTTCTGTGATAATTCGCCCGCGAGCAGTTCGTTGAAGAAAGCCTTGTTGTAAAAGATAGGGTTCAATAATATCTTCTATAGCATCACGTGGTTCTGATAAAGCCGCTGCAATTGTTTCAATCCCCACTGGACCACCTAAAAAAGTCTCTGCAATCAGCAATAAATAGCGACGATCCAATGGATCAAGACCTAAATTATCAACTTCAAGACGAGAGAGAGCTTCATCGGCAACTCTACAATCAATTTTTTCTGCTCGTTTAACCAAAGCAAAATCACAAACTCTACGTAAAAGCCTCCCTGCAATCCTTGGAGTACCACGGGCACGTCGTGCAATTTCATGAGCACCATCATCACTGATCTGCATTGATAAAAGACGAGCATTGCGCTGAACGATATATTCTAATTCTTCTACGGTATAAAAATTTAACCGGACTGGAATACCAAAACGATCTCGTAATGGTGTTGTTAAAAGTCCTAAACGCGTGGTTGCAGCAACTAAAGTGAATTTGGCTAAGTCAATTTTAACTGAACGAGCTGCAGGCCCCTCACCGATAATAAGATCGAGTTGATAATCCTCCATTGCTGGATAAAGAATTTCTTCAATTGCTGGACTTAAACGATGAATCTCATCAATAAAGAGAACATCACGTTCTTCTAAATTTGTTAAAAGTGCGGCCAAATCTCCTGCTTTAGCAATAACTGGGCCTGAAGTAGAACGAAAGTTAACTCCTAATTCTTTTGCCATAATTTGTGAAAGCGTTGTTTTTCCCAAGCCAGGTGGCCCTACAAATAAGACATGATCAAGTGCTTCTTGGCGTACTTTTGCTGCTTCAATGAATATTTTTAAATTGGCGCGCGCTGCTTCTTGACCGATAAAATCATCGAGAACCTGCGGTCTTAAAGAACGATCCGGATCGTTGGGAAGGGAGCCACTACTGAGAAGGCGTTTGTCTTCATCTTTATGCATTTTGACCTTGTATTAAGTGGGAGGAGAAAGCAATTTGAGACTATGGCGAATAAGCAATGCCGAAGAAATAGTTTCCCCTTCAAGGGCATTCATCGCTGCAGCAAGAGCACTGGACACTTGATCACGTTCAAAACCGAGTTTGACCAAAGCTGATAGTGCATCATGAAGAGGTTGATTGGCTACTTCTATACGAGAATATGAGACAGATTGGGGTATATTATCATTAAATGGAAGTGCTTTACTTTTGAGTTCCCTCACAATTCTTTCGCTTACTTTTTTCCCCACTCCTGGAGCACGACTAATCATTGATACATCGTTTAATGCAATCGCTTGCGCTAGTTCATCTGGTGACAAAATACCTAAAATAGCTAGGGCAACCTTTGCTCCAACACCTGGAACATTTTGCAAAAGACAAAACCACTCTTTCTCAGCTTTTACGGCAAAACCAAAAAGACGTATAACATCTTCACGAACATATGTTTCAATAAACAAACTTACATTTTCACCAATGGCTGGTAAAGAAGAACGAAGACGATTTGATATAAAAACAACATAACCTACACCATGGACATCAAGAATGATATAATCATCAAAGATATGTTCAAGGGTACCCTTTAATTTACCGATCATGCCATAATCCTTGAACGATAAGATATGCTGATGCGGTGGTTACTGTGGCAAATAGCCAGTGCAAGCGCATCAGCTGCATCACTGCTGTCAAATTCAGCGCGTGGAAGAAGAACTTTAACCATCATATGAATTTGCTCCTTAGCTCCATGACCAACACCAATAACTGATTTTTTCACTTTATTTGGGGCATATTCAAAAACTGGAATATTTGCTTGTGCGGGAGCGAGAAGTGCGATAGCGCGCGCTTGACCAAGTTTTAGAGTCGCTGTAGCATCTTTGTTAACAAATACATGTTCCACAGCAGCTTCATGAGGCATAAATTTATGCAAAATATCTGATAGCCCTTTGTGCAATTGACACAATCTAGAAGCGAGATCGCACTGTACATTAGAAGACAGTGTACCTGCTGCGATGAAGTGCAGGTGATTACCAGAGAGATCAATAACTCCCCATCCTGTTTTACGCAATCCAGGATCAACACCCATAATACGAATCGTCTCTGCCATAAAAACAAGCCTATGCTATTTTTATGTATTTTAATAGATGCTTGCTAGGCAAATAAAGAATACAAAATATTTAAATAGGTATAGTGTAAAAATATAAAAGAAAATTATCAAGATTCTCTTAGCTCAAATGGATTAAGATCCTCAGCAAAAATAGAGAGGAAAAAGATAAAAAATGCAAAATTCTCTAAGAATGCTGAAAAGCTGTTTTAAGCAATTCTATCTGTTTATTCACTAAATTATCCCCTTCCAAGCTACAAGAAGACACACCTTCTTTGCTGTAGTTCATATACTGCATTCGTTCTTCCAAACGCAATGAACGGACTACAAGATTGCGGAAAACTTCTGGTAATTTTTGCCAGTGTTTGCTTTCTAATTTTAACGTTGGCGTGTGCAGTGATATTTTTGCTATCTCTTTTTGTGTTTGTTCTGAAGACATCTCTCCTTCACGCTCTGCACGCAGAAGAAGAAGTTGAGACGCTATTTGCATAAGCCGTGTACTTAAATACATTGCTTCCTTTGCATAAATTGTAGAAATTTCTGTTGGAAACGAACGTGCAGCGACTTTTCCTTCTGCGCCAATATACGCTGCTGTTTCTTCAATCATAGCCATTGTCTCTTCATAGAGACGATTAAAAGCACTTTCAAAAGCATTATGCTCAATCATGATAATGGGTTCATCATATGGATGTTTACGTGTACTCATGATTTTACACTCCAATATCAGTAAAATTACGATACCCAACGAATAGAGAGTTAAAAAGTTTCTTTCCTTACTGCATAAAACACCCCTTTTTTTTAATTAAGTAGCTTTTTTAAATCTGTTGCGCAATGCATTCTTAGAACTAAGGTTAAAATGCCATAAAGCGTACCATTAAATGACATTCTAAAACAATTAGTTTGCGTATCTTCTTAGATACCGCTGAAGTTGATACCTTACATAAATGATAAGCTGTATTTATCTAAAAGAGCTAAAGAAGATTTTTTTGAGACATAAAGCTACGCATTCATGCAAACTGGAATAAAGTTTATGAAAATCATCAAAAAACTAAATAATGAAAACAGTAGCCTACTTTAGCAAAGAAGATGTATAAGCGAGTCTGCTCTTTTTAAGAGTTAGGGTTTATTTTATAAAATTAAGGATTACGTATGACAAAACAAAAGAGCAAACCGACTGCGCATTCTCTTTTTCCTCAGTTAGTTTTGTCGATGGATGTTAGACGGATCTTACACCCCGATTTTTTTCGCAAAATCATGCAAACAAAATCTTTTGCATGCGTGATTCTATACGACTCTCAAAATGTTCAACAAGATGAATCTTTTTTACAAAAACAAGCGCAAATCTACGCTCACGACATTCAGCATAATGGTGCTGCCCTTCTTGTTGCTGAAGCAAGCCGAGTTGCTGGACGAATTAAGGCTGATGGCTTACATCTGGAGAGCAATTTTGACACACTTGACATCTTAAAAAATCAAAAGAAAGAACAAAAAATCATAGGTTCCGGTAATTTACGGGATCGCCATTCTGCTATGATTGTTGCAGAATATGGTGTTGATTACCTATTATTTGGCAAATTAGGCGCTGACAAAAAACCCCACGCTCACCCTCGAAATATCCAGTTAGCACAATGGTGGGCAGAAATTATGGAAATCCCAGCTATTGTCCAAGCTGGAAGCGATTTTACAACTTTTGATGAAGCTTTGCAAACAGCATGCGAATTTATTGCTGTAGAAGAAATGATTTTTGCCCATGATAATCCTTTGATCATACTTGATATGATAAAAGAAAAATGTAAAAATTACTCCTTGTGTATGAAAAAGGAATATCCATGATAAAGAAAGGCTTTAGGCTTCTTGTCTTGGCATCGGTGTTGCTTACGATCACTGCTGCATATTCTTCTGAAAATACTGAAAAATTATCAAATTCTACACATCCTTCCAATGCTATTCAAAACACTGCAAACACTGAAGAACCTGTCCGCCCCTTAAAAATAGGACAATACGATCAAGCCTATGATTATTACGTCCAAGGCTATTACTTACAAGCCTTCCATGAAGCGCTTAAACGTGCTGAACAAAACGACCCATTTGCCCAAACCTTGGTTGCTCAAATTTATATGGAAGGATATGCCGTTGCTGCTGACGGAGCACGTGCTGCTCTGTGGTTTGGACGCGCAGCAAAACAAGGCGAGCCACACGCGCAATTACGATACGGGCTCATGCTAATTAATGGTAATTTTGTCGAACCAAATAAAGATCTTGGTGAAAAATTTATTAAACAATCCGCAGAAGCTGGGGTAAAAGAAGCGTATTTTTATTATGGACAATTACTTCTTGATAAAGCCACACAAGAACAGCAAATTCTCTCAGGTGTTTTTTTACAAAACCGCGAAAATGAAGCGGCAGAACAAGCACTAAAATGGTTCTTAAAAGGTGCTACACTTGGTGATCCTGAATCTGCTTTTGCTGCAGCAAAGATTCTTTCTGCAGGAACTTTAACACGGCCAAAAGATGATAAGAATGCACGAAAATTGATGGAAGTTGCTGCCAAAAATAAACACGTCATGGCACAAATTCTTTTAGCAGAATGGCTTGTGCAAGGACGTGGGGGCGAGCCTGATTTTCAACGTGCTTTTCATCTTTTTCTTACCAATGCTATCAATATGGCTATACCAGCACAGATCAATCTAGCAAGACTGTATCGAGATGGAATAGGAACAAAAGGCGATATCATTATGGCTGCCGCATGGTATATGGTTGCAAAGCAAGCAAAAGCTCACGCCCCCGATCTTGAAAGTATGCTTGAAGGTATGGATGAAACACAGCTAGAGACCGCACGCAAAGAAGCAAGAAAATTTCTTCCTGTTCTTTAACGCATTCTTAACAAAAATAGTGTTCTTTTTTTACATAAGTATTCCCTAAAAAAATCTTTTAAAGACTTGCGTCTAAGCTATTTTTATGGTCTTGCAAAAAGCTTATAAGCATAAGATACACAAAGACTGTTTTTGTTTTTATCTTTCTGCCAAGATAACGAAAAATTTTGCTAGGAGGATAATTAAAATAGCTCTTTTTGCAAAAATGAAATTGGGTATGAACTATGAAAATTAATGGCAATGAAATTCGTCCCGGTAATGTAATCGAACATCAAGGGAGCCTGTGGGTAGCTGTTAAATGCAATGCCGTCAAACCAGGGAAAGGTGGAGCATTTAATCAAGTCGAAATGAAAAATGTCATCGATGGTACAAAGCTAAATGAACGGTTTCGCGCAGCTGAAACTGTTGAAAGAGTGCGTCTTGAACAAAAGGATTTTACTTTCCTTTATCAGCAAGGAGATGCTTTGGTTTTTATGGATTCCCAATCCTATGAACAGCTTGAATTACAAAAAGATTTTGTTGGTGAGCGTGCTGCCTTTTTACAAGATGGGATGACCGTAACCGTTGAACTCTATCAAGAAAAGCCAATCGGTATATCGCTTCCAGATCAAGTTACTGTAACAATTGCTGAAGCTGACCCAGCACTCAAAGGGCAAACAGTTACATCCTCTTACAAGCCTGCAATTCTTGAAAACGGTATCCGTATTCTCGTACCACCTTTTATTAATGCTGGTGAGCGTATTATTGTTGACACCAACGAATTGATTTATTTACGTCGCGCAAATGATAAAGATAAATAAAGGGATAAGATATGGCTCATTCTGCAATCATGAATGTCATGGTGCAAGCCGCAATGAAAGCTGGGCGCTCTTTGATACGAGATTATGGCGAAGTACAGAATTTACAGGTGTCTTTAAAAGGACCAGCAGATTATGTGAGCCAAGCAGATCGAAAAGCTGAAAAGATTATTTTCAATGAATTAATCAAAGCACGACCAAAATTTGGTTTTTTAATGGAAGAATCTGAAGAAATTATTGGAGAAGATTCTCAGCATCGTTTTATTGTAGATCCTTTAGATGGAACAACAAATTTTTTACATGGTATTCCCTTTTTTGCTGTTTCCATTGCTTTGGAAAGTCAAGGACGGATCGTTGCTGGTGTAATTTATAATCCTGCCAGTGATGAACTATTTACCGCTGAACGTGGGGGTGGTGCTTTTTTAAATGACAGGCGTTGCCGCGTTTCTGCACGACGCAAATTAGAAGATTGTGTCATTGCAACAGGAATGCCCCATTTAGGGCGTTCTAACCATGGAACATATCTTATTGAATTGCGCAATGTGATGGCTGAAGTTGCTGGTATCCGTCGTTTTGGAGCTGCTGCTCTTGACTTAGCTTATGTAGCGGCTGGAAGAACAGATGGATTTTGGGAAGACAATCTCCAAATTTGGGATATGGCTGCAGGAATGCTAATGGTTCGTGAAGCAGGTGGTTTTATCACTGATAAGGAAGGTGGTAACGATATATTTTGTAAAAAAAATATCATTGCTGGAAATGAATTTATTCATACCAAATTGGAAAAAACTCTAAAAAAAGGTATTTGAGCCTTACGAAAGATATTCAAAAAAATGAGTAATAATCGGTAGTATAGCTACTGTATTTTCTTTAATACGCAACGCTCAATTTATGATAATGCTAAGAGTTGTTTAGGAGAGAATTGCAATTTAGCAAAATGTGCATAAACTCCGTTTTGTGCGACGAGTTCTGCGTGTGTTCCTTCTTCAACGAGTGTTCCTTTATCTATCACAAGAATACGATTTGCTTTTAAAATCGTTGCTAAACGGTGCGCAATCACCAATGTTGTTCGATTTTGCATTAATCCTTCTAAAGCTTCTTGTACCAGCTTTTCACTGTTTGCATCTAAAGCTGACGTTGCTTCATCAAGCAGCAACAGGGGAGCGTTTCTTAAAAGTGCTCTAGCAATACCAATACGTTGTTTTTGCCCACCAGAAAGCATAGCACCACGTTCTCCAACTTTAGTGTCCAATCCTTCTGGTAAATTTTCTATAAATTCAAGTGCATTAGCTGTTTTAACTGCAGCGATGATTTGCTCTTCATTAATATTTTCTGCACCAAAAGTAATGTTATCACGTAATGTTCCATCAAAAATAGTAACATTTTGTGGAACGTAAGAAATTGATTTCCGTAAATCATGAAGAGAAAGGTTACTGACTTCCGTGTTATCAAATCGAATTTGACCACTTGTTGGATCATAGAAACGAAGGATCAAAGAAAAAATAGTGCTTTTTCCTGCACCTGAAACACCAACAAAAGCAACAGTTTCGCCTGCTTTTACAGAAAAAGAAAGGGAGTGCAAAACCTGTTTTTGTGGTCTAACAGGATAGCTAAAATCAACCTTATCAAAAATAATTGATCCTTGAACTGGTTTTTTTAATGGTAAAGGAAGTCTTGGCGACGAAATAGTTGGCTGTTCTTGCAACAATTCAGCTAACCGTTCAGCAGCACCGCCTGCTTGCATTAATTCTGCACCAACTTCTGATAACTGTGCAAAGGTCGAGGCTCCAAAAATTGCATAAAGAACAAATTGACCTAATTCGCCACCAGACATTGTACCACCCAAGACATCATGAGATCCGATCCATAAAACAGCCACAACACTGCTAAAAACCCAAAAAATTGCAAATCCTGTAAAAAAGGCACGTAAAGTAACAGAAGCACGAGCAGCCTGAAAAGCACATTCCACCAATGCTGAAAAACGCGCGGAAATGTGTTTTTCAGCATTAAAAGCTTGCATAATACGAATGGAGCTTACCTGCTCAGTTGCTAAGGCGTTGGCATCTGCCAAACGATCTTGCGCAATTCGCGTGCGTGTGCGAACTTTTCGTCCAAAGATAACCAATGGAATGGCAATAAAGGGAATGGCAAGCAAAACAAGTAGAGATAATTTAGCATTTGTAATCACCATCATGACAATTGCTCCGATCACCACAATCATTTGACGCAAAGCAATAGAAGCGGTAGAACCGATAGCTAATTTTATTTGAGTTGTATCCGTTAACAGCCGTGAAACAATATCACCAGAATGGGAACTATCAAAAAATGCAGATGAAAGTTGCGTGATATGCACAAAAACATCACGCCGCAAATCTGCAACAATTCGTTCTCCAAAAGTGATAACACAGTAATAACGGCAGGCTGAAGCAAGTGCAAGAAGCAAAGCCAACACCAATAAAATAGCAAAGTAAAAATTGATGTTTCCATAATTCGAAGCCAAAAAACCATGATCAAGCATTTGACGAATAGCAACAGGGAAAGCAAGCATAACAAAGGCAGCAACAAGTAAAGCCAAAAAAGCAAAGAAAATAAGCCAACGATGACGCCCAATATAAGGGCTCAAACTTAAAAGTGAAAATAATGAAGGTTTTGTAGATTTTTCTGAATAATTGAATGACATCACAGTGGTTCGCTCACTTATGAGGTTATTGATAACTCTTGAGACAACGATACACCTTGAACTCTTGTTTTTTGATGCATGCTCAGTTATAGAAATGGAACTTTAATGAGTTTATCAAAAAGACGAAAAAAGCGCACTTAAAAAATAAAGCTTGTACCATTTCGTTGTATAAAAGCAAAAGGTTTGCAACATGAAAGCGAATATTCATCCAGACTATCACAAAATTACCGTTGTTATGACGGACGGCACAAAATATGCGACTCGTTCAACTTGGGGAAAAGAAGGTGATACCCTTAATCTAGACATTGATCCAAAAACTCATCCAGCGTGGACAGGAGGATCTCAAACACTGGTAGATCGTGGTGGACGCGTTTCTAAATTCAAAAATCGCTTTGGTAATATCGGCATGTAAAATCGTATCTTCTACGGTAGGAAGCTATAAAACTGCCAACAAAATAACTAGCTATTGAAGATAGTGGGATTATTTTTGGCAGTCCGTAGAGTGTTTTTAGGAACAAAATCTTACTTTGTGAAATTATCTCCCATAGATAAAACAAATTTTATCAAAGAATTTCCCCTTTATTACTTCGGTAATTTTTTGATACGCTCCGTAAGTGGTATGATATTAAGCGATATCGGTCGTATGCATAAATATTATCTCAATGCTCGACAGCTATCAACCAACTGCATAATTTATATTTACTAGCCTGCAACTATTTGCACTATTCTTATGTACAAATGATCATAAGCTGCAGACAACCCACCTTAAATCGGAAACCTTTGATTGCGCTCAATTCATTTTTATGAGTACTAAGCAATAGTCAAACAGCGAAAAATATCGCAATATCAAATAATCTGATACAGTATAGAATCTATGATTCATATCTACGCATCAATTAATTGATTCATTTGCAATGCTTTGAGAGCAGTTTTCAACCAAAGGCACTACCCTCATCTCATCACCATGAAAATCTTACAAATCATGTAGAATATGCAAAATTTATATTTGGTCTGGTACAAATCTTGGCGTTATTCAAATACAAGATTTTTCCTGTTCTTTTGTCCACTGTCCCAAAGCAGCAAGATGATTCATTCGTGCGCGATGACAAAAAGCCTTTTGTGCAACGGCAATATTTTCCTGTTTTCCTCCCCAAGCTTTTAATGCAGCTGCTTGCAACGCCCGCCCATAAGAAAAAGTCAATTTCCAAGGCAGTGATCCAAAAGCATTCATAGCTGATAAATGAGCTGTTGCTTCTTCATCAGACTGTCCTCCAGAAAGGAAGGCTATTCCTGGAACAGCTGCAGGAACAGTTTGTTTAAGAACACGGACTGTTTTTTCAGCGACTTCTTCAACAGAAGCAGTCCGTGCATCTTTTCCATCAACCACCATATTTGGCTTTAAAATCATGCCTTCGAAAAGAACGCGTGCCTCAAACAATTCTTTAAACACAGTTTGTAAAACAGCTTTTGTAACCTCAAAACAACGTGTAATTGAATGCTGGCGTGATTGTCCATCCATCAGCACTTCTGGTTCAACAATTGGTACAATACCGACTTCCTGACACAAAGATGCATAACGAGCTAATGCTTGTGCATTTTGGCTTATAGCTCCTTTTGTTGGAAGAGTATGTGTATCAATTGCAATTACCGCACGCCATTTCGCAAAACGCGCCCCCAAATCATAATAATCCTTTAAACGATCACGAAGACCATCTAATCCTTCTGTAATCATTTCTTGCGGGAAAGCTGCTAATGGTTTAGCACCAGTATCGACTTTAATACCAGGCAACGCACCAGAATCGCGAATCAGATCAACCAACATTTGTCCAGTGGATGCTTTCTGACGAAGAGTTTCATCAAATAAGATAACACCAGAAATAGCACTTTCCATAGCTTCTTTTGCTGTAAATAGCATCTCACGATAAGCACGGCGGTTATTTTCATTAGACTCAATGCCAATGCTCTCAAAACGCTTTCCAATCGTAGCGGTACTTTCATCTGCTGCTAAAATACCTTTACCTGTACAAACCAAAGCAGATGCGGTATCTTCAAGATGTTTATTCATAAAAAATTCCTCTTTCCTGTCTTAATTTTTAAAAATGAGCAATAATCCCAGCCACATTACTTGACAAAGATACGATCCACTTCACCCTTTAATCCTGCATGAGAGCAAGAATACCAGGAAGCACCTTACCTTCCATCCATTCCAAAAAAGCTCCTCCTGCTGTTGAAAGATAGGTAAAATCACTAGAAACACCCGCGTGATTAAGTGCAAAAACTGTATCTCCTCCTCCAGCTATTGAAATCAATTGTCCCTTCTGGCTGCGTTCTGCTGCATGGCGCGCAACTACAATTGTTCCATGATCAAAGGGGGACATCTCAAAAAGACCAAGTGGGCCATTCCACACGAGGGTAGCTGCCTTATCAATGACTGTATTAATATGAGCAATGGATCGTATACCAATATCGAGGATAATCCCATTTTCAGGAATATCTTCAACATCATAAAGACGATGTGGCGCATCTTTTTCAAGACGAAAACCTACCACTGCATCTATAGGCAACAAAATCTCACATTGGCATTCTTGTGCTTTTTGAGTGATTTTTTTTACCGTTTCCATCAATGTATATTCACATAATGACTTACCAACATGGATACCCTGCGCGGCCAAAAAACTGTTGGCCATTCCACCACCAATCACTAAATGATCAACCTTTTCAACCAAATGATTGAGCACAAAAAGCTTACTTGAAACCTTTGCACCTCCAATAATAGCGACTACTGGATGCGTTGGATTTTCAAGCCCTTGTTCTAACGCCTGCAATTCGCGCTGGAGAGAACGTCCGGCATAAGAGGGCAATAAATGAGTTATTCCCTCTACTGAAGCATGCGCACGATGAGAGACTGAAAAAGCATCATTGATGTATATATCCCCATTTTTGGCTAAAGCTTCGGTAAAAGAACAATCATTCTTTTCTTCACCGGCATGAAAACGCACATTTTCAAGCAGTAGTATAGAACCACTTTGCAATACTTCGACAGCTGCCTGTACGGATGCACCAATACAATCATTGGCAAAAGCTATCGGTTGATCCATTACTTTTTCTAGAACCTCAACAACGGGACGCAATGAAAACTCTGGTTCTATCTGCCCGTTAGGACGACCACAGTGAGAAAGAAGAATAATCTTAGCACCACGTTTTTGCAGTTCAGCAAGTGTTTCTTTATGTCTTTTAAGACGTGTATCATCGTATACCTTCCCTTGCGACATTGGAACATTAAAATCCACCCGCACAAAAACACGTTTTCCAGAGACATCAACATCATCAAGTGTACGAAAACCCATCACTTCTCTCTCTTCACTTTACTGTTGTTTCAAACAAACCTACTTGCTCGACTTTATCTTTGCCCAAGCTTTATATGTGCCCAAGAAAGAGATCTCCTATAGCCTATGTCTTCTAAACCTTTCCTCTATCCAATCTTACTTTTTCAAACAATATCCCCTTTTTTGCTCACGAATAATGCCTTTGCTGCTTCCTGTCTCATAAATTTTTACCTTTTGTTGCAAAAAAAGCCAGCAATCTCTTACCTTACACTGCTTTTGCAAAGGCCACAGCTGTATCGCTCATACGGTTTGAAAAACCCCACTCATTGTCATACCAAGCGAGAATACGACAAAGCTTACCATCTATGACTTTTGTTTGATCATTGTGGAAAATGGCTGAATGTGAATTATGATTCAAATCACAACTTACAAGCTTTTCTTCTGTATAGTCCAAAATGCCCTTAAGCTGTCCTTGTGCAGAGGTACAAATAGCCATATTAATTTCTTCAACTGTCGTGGAACGCTTAGCTGTAAATGTCAAATCAACAACGGAAACATTAGGCGTTGGAACACGAATCGACACACCATCGAGCAATCCTTCTAACTCTGGCAAAACCAGTCCCACGGCTTTTGCTGCTCCTGTTGATGTAGGGATCATAGAAAGGGCAGCTGCACGGGCACGATAAAGATCACGATGCATCGTGTCTAAAACAGGTTGATCTCCTGTATAAGAATGGATTGTTGTCATAAAGCCATTTTCAATTCCAACTGTATTGTGCAATACTTGTACAATAGGCACTAAGCAATTGGTTGTGCAAGAGGCATTTGAAACAACTCTATGCTCTTTATTCAAGGACTGATGATTAACTCCATATACCACAGTGAGATCTGCACCTTCTGAAGGTGCAGAAACGAGAACACGTTTTGCACCTGCATCTAAATGAGCACTTGCTTTATCACGCGCAGTAAAGATGCCTGTACATTCTAAAGCAACATCAATACCTAAATCTTTCCAAGGCAATTGTGTTGGATCGCGCTCTGCGATCACTTTTATCGGACCAGACCCAACATCAATTGCATCACCTATAACACTAACTGTACTTGGAAAACGTCCATGAACTGAATCATAACGCAACAAGTGAGCATTTGCCTCTACTGAAGCCAAATCATTAATTGCTACAACTTCAATATCTTTTCGTCCACTTTCAACAATAGCACGCAAGATATTGCGCCCAATACGACCAAACCCATTAATTGCAACGCGAACAGTCATGTCACATTTTCCTTATTGATTTTTTAAGCTTTTCTTCAACAATAACCACCACATTCTCACATGTGATACCAAAATGCGCATAAAGCGCCTCAGCCTTCCCACTTGCGCCAAATCCGTCCATACCAATAAACACACCATCACTACCAATAAAACGATCCCATCCTTGCCGAACCGCGGCTTCAATGGCAATTTTAACAGGTGAATCTCCAATTAAAGCGCGTTGATACGAAAGAGATTGTTGAGCAAATAATTCAAAACAAGGTACAGAAATCACCCGCGTTGGAATATCATTTTTTTCTAACAAAGCATGTGCTTCCACTGCAATTTGCAATTCTGATCCAGAAGCGAACAGTGTCACTTGGGCATCATCGCTGGCTGTCAAAAGCTCATAAGCGCCTAACGCACATAAATTTTCTTCTGCATAATCTTGCCGCAAGAACGGTAAATTTTGTCGGCTCAAAGCCAAAGTAGAAGGTGTATTGTGTGCTTTTAAAGCCAATTGCCAACATTCCAATGTTTCCATAGCATCAGCAGGCCTAAAAACAAAATGATTGGGAAGTGCACGCAATGCGGCCAAATGCTCCACTGGCTGGTGCGTAGGCCCATCTTCACCAAGACCAATTGAATCATGGGTCATGACATAAATAACCCGCAAGCCCATAAGAGAAGACAGGCGCATTGCGGGGCGCATATAATCCGAAAAGCATAAAAAAGTCCCTCCATAAGGTATAAAGCCACCATAAAGAGCAAGACCATTCATAACCGCCCCCATAGCATGTTCACGAATGCCATAGTGCAAATAGCGGCCTGAAAAATCATCAGCAGAAATAGCCTTCATCTGACTGCTTTTTGTATTATTGGATCCGGTTAAGTCAGCAGAACCACCGATAGTTTCTATCACAACCTCATTGATAACTTCTAAAGCCATCTCAGAAGCTTTACGCGTAGCAACGCAAGGACAATCCTCAGCCAATTTCCGTTTATAAGCATCGAGAACGCCATCAAATTTCCCAACGAGATCACCCCGCATCAATCTCTTAAATTCCGCTTGCTCTGACACTGGTAAATCTGCCAATTTCGTTTCCCATTCTTGTCGTTTTTTAGCGGCATTAAGACCTGCTAAGCGCCAATTATCAAGAATATCAGATGGGACAACGAAAGGCTCTGAATTCCACCCCAAAGAAAGACGAGTTATAGCTACTTCCTGTGCCCCTAACGGCGCACCATGGGCTTTATCACTCCCCGCTTTATTTGGTGCTCCAAATCCAATAATTGTTTTACAGGCGATTAGAGTTGGTTTATCGGAGACTTGTGCAGTTTCAATAGCGCGCGCAATAGCTGCTTGGTTATGCCCATCAATTTTAAGGGTATTCCACCCAGAGGCTTTAAAACGCGCTATTTGATCTGTACTATCAGCAAGGGAAATCGCTCCATCAATTGAAATATTATTATCATCCCAAAGCACAATCAGCTTATTTAGTTTCAAATGACCGGCAAGTGATATGGCTTCTTGAGAAATACCTTCCATAAGGCACCCATCACCAATCAGAGCATAAGTATAATGGTTGATTAAATCACCAAAACGTGCATTTTGCAAGCGCTCACCAAGAGCCATTCCCACAGCATTAGCCAGTCCCTGTCCGAGTGGTCCGGTTGTGGTTTCAATACCTCCAGCAAATCCATATTCTGGATGCCCTGCAAGCTTAGATCCTACTTGGCGAAAATTTTTAAGATCTTCGAGAGAGATATCTTCATAACCAGACAGATACAATAAAGCGTAAAGCAGCATGGAGCCATGCCCAGCTGACAATACAAAGCGATCACGGTTAGGCCAACAAGGGTTTTTGGGATCATGGGCAAGAAATTTTGTATAAAGAACAGTGGCAATATCAGCTGCTCCCATTGGCAAACCAGGATGACCAGAATTTGCTTTTTCAATTGCATCAATAGCAAGAAAACGGATAGCATTCGCCATTTGATTCTGTTGTTCAGTATTTGTCATGAATGATAGACCACTTTTAAAACTCGTTGTTTTTTTATTTTGTCCTGAAATTTCCTGCGAAACACTATTATTTTGTTTAAATTGTCTGTGTATACCTCTCGATCACTAAAAATTCTTCACGCACGTATCATTTATGCTAACACTTTTAAAAAATCCAGCTTTTAATTAACATGTATTCCCTACTTTGCTTGATAAATACATACTACACACTTAAAAATAGAATATGTACAAGAAAAAAAATAAATGATTCGTTTTTGCATGAAAGACTGATAAAGGATACAATTAATCAAAGGATATAATCATCATGAACCAAGAAACTACGGTTCTACCACATGCCCTAGAGCAATTAGAAAAAGCACTGAGAACCCTAGAAATAACTATTGTAAATCGTGGTGCCGTCATTGATAAAACGAACGAATGCGAAGAAGAAATTCAACGAATGAATACTGATCGCAGCCGACTTGCACAAGCGCTTGACAAAGCCGAAGCACACATCGAACGGCTAGAAATCGCTAACAAAGAAGTTTCTAAACGATTGGTTAAAGTCATGGAAACAATTCGTGTTGTAATTGATAGATAAAGGTTTGAAAATATGGAAACCGTTTCTGTCACAATTGATGGTAAAGTTTATCGTATGGCTTGCGATAAAGGACAAGAAGATCATCTGATTGAGCTTGCAGCTAAATTAGATCAGTATATCACACATCTCAAGACAAATTTTGGTGAAATCGGTGATCATCGTTTATCTGTTATGGCTGGAATAATGGTTATCGATGAAATGGAAGAAATAACGCGAGAAAATAAAAAATTACAAGAAAATTACAATATTCTCTTACGACAACATAATGAAAAAAATCGCATCATGGACAAAATTATACGCGATACAACAGAGCGGATTAAGGATCTTACCAACCAACTGCTCAAATATGAGCAAAATAATATTGATCTTCAAGAAAATAAAAGTTCGTAAAAATGATCCAATTCTTAAAGAATTGGCAATTGCATAATTTGACCAAAACGCGGATATAAAAAAATTATATAAACCAGAAATCAACAAACGCGCTTAAATATTCTCTTGGAAAAAAAAGAATAGCATATACACCTATTAAACACTTTTTGTCCCATCTTGCGAAACAGCAGCAATCCGCAACAAATTCGTAGCACCAGGTGTTCCAAACGGAAATCCAGCTGTAACGATAAACTTATCCCCTTCACAACAAAAACCTTCTTGAAAAGAAATTGCAGCGGCACGATCAACCATATCCTCTAAATTCTTTGCATCTTCCGTAACTAAACAATGAAGACCCCAAACTAAAGCTAACCGTCGCGCTGTTTCTACGACTGGTGATAGTACAATAATTGGCCTATTGGGACGCTCACGAGAGATACGTATCCCTGTTTTGCCTGAAGCTGTATAAGCAACAATAGCAGACAATTGAAGCGTCTCAGCAATTTGGCGCGCCGCTAAGGAAATTGCATCCGTACCGGTTGATTCCGGAACAGGATGTTGCGCGCTGATCATAACTGCATAAGAACGATCTTGTTCAATTTGACGAGCAATCCGATCCATCATACCTACTGCTTCTTCAGGATAAAGACCAGATGCTGATTCAGCAGACAACATAACAGCATCAGTTCCAGCATAAACTGCCGTAGCTACATCAGAAACTTCTGCTCGTGTTGGCACAGATGATGTAATCATTGTTTCAAGCATTTGCGTAGCGACAACAACAGGCTTTCCCGCCAAACGGCAAGCTTTTATCAGCTCCATCTGAATAGCGGGAACTTTTTCCAACGGCATTTCTATCCCAAGGTCTCCACGAGCAATCATGATGCCATCAGAAATATCAATAATTTTTTCTATATGCTCCAAGGCTTGAGGTTTTTCGATCTTAGCCATCAAAGACACTTTGCTCTTTGTTAACTGACGCACTGCAATAATATCTTCGGGATGCTGGATAAAAGAGAGCGCAACCCAATCAACTGGCTGTTCTAAAATAACCTGAAGATCAGCTTTATCCTTTGGAGCCATAGAGCCAAAAGGCAAAACTGTATCAGGAAAGCTAACTCCTTTGCGATCAGAAATATGAGTTCCAGCAACTACACGACACTGAAGAGAATGACCGTCACACACTTCAGCGCGTAGTTCTAACTTTCCATCATTAATCAACAAACGATCACCTGGTCTGACAGCTGCTATAACTTCCTTATGTGGAAAAAAAACACGCTGTGCATCGCCGAGAACCTCACGATCATCCAATGTAAATTTTTGCCCAATTACAAGCTCTTCTTGACCATTAGCAAAACAGCCAACTCGCAATTTTCTTCCCTGCAAATCTACCAGAATACCAATTGGCCGACGGACAACCTGCTCGACTTCCCGAATTCGCTTTACCAAACTGCACATCATTTCACTATCAGTATGGCTCATATTTATACGAAAAACATCTGCTCCTGCCATAAAAAGCTTTTCAATCATCGAAACTGAAAAAGAAGAAGGACCAAGAGTAGCAATAATTTTTACTTTACGTGCACGTTTCACGGCGAAGAAATTCCTGTAAAAGCAGAAGATGGTAAAACCGAATCACTAAACAAATCCATATCAGTCAACTGCACCATCCAACTTATTTGATTGCCTGTATCAATTTCTTTAAACCCAACTTTTTGAAATCCCCTAGCAAAGCAATCATGAACTCCTTGAATAGTAAACTGACTGTCTTGCACACACATAGCTACAGAACCTGGCCAACCACCCTTTTTCTGTGCGCTTTCAGCATAAAAATAATAAAACCGTGAAGAAAGAGGCCCCTCTATTAAAGTTTTACATCCCGTGATTGGAACGACCCACCAACCCTCACTCACCCAGCCAGAAAGCGTACGATAGCCAAGGGCAACACCAACAGGATTCTGCGTCGTATTACAAACTCGGAAATCAGCTTTTGCAAAATTAACAAACAAAAACAAGAGAAGAACAACAAAAAAGAAAATTCTAAACGCTCTTTGAAATATCCATTCCTGTTCTTTGATAACCACACAGCCACCTTTATAACGTAAAATCTTAAAACAAGACATATCTCTTCTTATATTTTTTTAAGAAATTTTCAATATTTGAAGACATATCTTCAATCTATTTCTTCTTCTGTCTGTCTTTTTTGTCAATGTGCATATCCTAAATTTTTACAAAATATTTAAGATCAATTTGTAAAAAGCATACATCTTGATTCATTGCCCGTTTATCAAGTATCCAAAAACAAATTTATCGTCAAAAAAATAGCTTCAAAATACATAATCCGGAGAAAAAGACAATGGACACAGTGACTGATCAAACACACGCCATATCCGCAAACCAACTGCGTTCTTTTATCGAACGCATTGAACGATTGGAAGAAGAGAAAAAAACAATTTCTGATGATATTAAAGAGGTTTATGCTGAACTTAAAGGATCTGGTTTTGATAGCAAAGCTGTACGGAGCATTATACGATTACGCAAAAAAGAAGACCATGAGAGGATGGAAGAAGAAGCAATTATCCAACTGTATAAGAATGCACTCGGTATGGATTAAGATTAATTCTTTTGCTTTTCTATTTCTTCACGTAAAAGTTCAAGTTCTAACCATTCTTCTTCTTTTTGCGTACAGGAATTTTTCTTCCTTTCTAGCGCTATCGATAAACACTCAAAACGAGCTTTATCACAGTGATACAGTGTCGGATCAGAGAGTTCTTGTTCAATCTGTTTTATTTCGTTTTGCAAAACAGTAATTTGTTCAGGCAACTTTTCTAGTGCATAAACTTGTTTGTAAGACAATTTGCGCGATTTTATTCTTTCTTGTGGTGAAATGTGTCTTATATTCTCTCGTGCATGAATATGTGATGGATCTTTACGACGTAACAATGCCTCTTTCTTGCCTTGTGCCATCATATCACTATAGCCACCAGCATACAAAATCCATTGGCCATCACCATGAGGCGCCAAAATATGGGTCATGGTCCGATCTAAGAAATCCCTGTCATGGCTTACCAACAATACCGTCCCAACAAAATCAGCAATAAATTCTTGCAATAAATCTAATGTTTCCATATCCAAATCATTAGTTGGCTCATCTAAAACCAAAAAATTTGCAGGCTGTGAAAAAAGCCGAGCCAGCATTAAACGCGCTCTTTCTCCACCTGACAATTCTTTGAGTGGTGTGCGTGCTTGTTCAGGCAAAAACAAAAAGTCTTTCATGTAAGAAACAACATGCCGCTCTTGCCCATTGATCAAGAGACTATCACCCCTACCACCTGTTAAATATTGTGCTAGAGTTTCTTCTTCATTCAAAGTCCGTTGCTGATCGAGAAGCGCTAAAGATAAATTATATCCATGCTTAACTGTCCCACTATCAACTGCTTCTTGTCCGATCAAAACGGAAAGCAACGTTGTTTTTCCTATACCGTTAGGGCCAACTAAACCAATCCTATCGCCACGCTGAATACGCAAAGATAAATCTTTTACGACAACGCGATCACCATAAGATTTAGAAATCCGCTTAGCTTCAAGTACCAATTGACCAGAATCATGACTTTTAGCAGCTGCTAAAAGCACACCTCCAGATGGCCCTTGATAAGTTCTATGAAGCTGTCGCAATTCTTTTAATTCACCCAAACGCCGCACATTACGCTTACGACGTCCTGTTACTCCATAGCGCAACCACTGTTCTTCACGTGCAATCTGTCTCCCTAATTTATGCTGCTCCCTTATTTCTTCTTCGAGCACCTTGTCACGCCAATTTTCAAACTCAGAGAAACTCTTTTCCAATCTTTTTGTCGTACCACGATCAAGCCACACCGTTGAACGTGTAACATTTTCTAAAAAACGCCGATCATGTGAAATGACTACAATTGCTGAACGCAAAGAACACAAAACACCCTCAAGCCATTCAATAGTCAATAAATCAAGATGATTGGTTGGTTCATCCAACAGAAGAATATCTGGCTTTGCAGCAATTGCCTGCAATAATGAAACACGCCGTTTTTCACCACCAGAAAGTGATGCCAACTTCTCGGCACCTGAAAAACCAAGATCTGTCAGAAGTGTGTTAACCCATTGTATATCTGGTATATCGCCTAAACCAGCTCTCACAAAAGTATCAACATCTTCAGTATTCGAATAATCATAACTTTGTGATACATAACGAATTGTCACCCGAGGATGACGAAAAACCTCCCCTTCGCTCGGTTCTATTATCCCAGCAGCGATTTTTAACAGTGTCGATTTTCCGCACCCATTACGACCAACCAGCGCAATACGCGCCCCTTGCTCTACCGATAAACAAGCTTGGTTGAGCAAGGGAGTTGTTCCAAAAGTTAGGAAAATACGATCAAGTCGTAGGAGAGGAACCACCATCGACTTGATTATTTACGACAAGGTGCCTGATACAGTGCACCTCTTACATCACGGTAAGTACACAATTGCGGCATCTGGTTATTTTGAGGGCAAGGCGCTTTATAAATCTTACCTCCATGACCACGATATGTACACAGTGATGGCTGTTGAATCATAACTTTATTCTGTTCTTTCTGGTTTGCAGCAACACCCGTTACTGTACCTGCGATAGCACCAATTGTTGCACCAGCAAGAGCTGCCTGAGCGGCTCCTCCAACAAGTGCTGTTCCAGCCAAAGCGCCTAATGCAGCTCCCCCAACACCATAACCTGCAACTCTTTGTTCACTAACAGAGCAAGCTACTGTACTTATACCGATGGCTGAGACAACTGCCACTCTTAAAATTGATTGCAACATATAAAAACCTTTCCTTTCAAAGACAAAAATACAAGGTACATTGTTTATGCCAGCTCTGATCACCATTTCCCTCTTCTACTTTGTTCAAATAAACTAGAAAAGCTTTATAAAGGTATAGCTGCCAACAACATAGCTTTGCCAAAACCTAAAGAGCAAGAAAAAGTTCCACAAATACGGTTAGAAAGTGTCAAAGAAGACCCAAAAGGGACATTTTCGCCATCAAGAGGCCACTTTACACCTGATAAAGTTAATCCCTGCAAATCGGAAAAACCTATGATACTAAAAAGACAATCATCAGGTAAATCACACGAAAAAATCCTTGGCAAAATTGGCCACCCCTCTTCGCGACCACTTGTTAACAACACTGAAATACCTTTTTCGGCCATCGCCAATGCTTGAGTCATATGAGAAAAGCTATGGTCGCTTCTCTCGTTTCCAAAAGCACCGCACAAAATAAGCTGTTTAGCGCCGTTTTGCAAAGCCTTCTCACACGCCAATGCGCCATCAGTCTTATCTTTATCAGAAGGAAATACTTCACGGGGAATATCGTTATATTTGTGCATTAAATCCTGATCAGATGAATCAAAATCACCCAACCACAACTCTGGAACAACACTCAATGCCTCAGCATGACGTATTCCACTGTCTGCAGCAATCACCCGACTATTGTAAATTTGGCGACGCAAACGATCCGTTATACTAACATCCCCATTTAATAATATTGTAAATGCTGTCATAACATATTGTGCCTTTCATAATACTTCTCTGTAAGAATATCTTTGTCACAAACAAAAAACATGACACAATAAGTAATCGGATCACAACTAAGAAGATTATTTTCCAAAAGATTCTTAATTATAAAATACACACCAAGATATATGTATAATTTATCAAAAACTACATTCAGCACACAATTAATTTATCACACACATTTCTCCACAAATCAACACATTATAAGCAATTAATATAGTTTAACTAGTTGTTAATAAACAAGTTTATCCATATAATTGGAGATAATAATCTAAATAAATATGCTTTTTGCTTTGGATTTTCTGAAAAAGATTAAATATATCATCAATAGTGACGTTTAGACCACATGAAAACTACACAATATCACATATCATGACCCATATAATTGCTAAAAACTTGAACAAAGCTTAGCAAAGATTGCATATCACGAACATCTATTGACTCATGCAATAATTTTCAAATCAAAGAATATCAATGGATTCACTTAACTGAACAGTTATATTCATATGCCTATAATGTTGAAACAAAATTTCAATCGCGCACCAATAATCACATGAGCAATTTATATAAACTTAGCTCATACAATTACATGCCATGGCAATATTTTTTACTTAAAAAAAGCAAAATCACTAAGCAATGATTCTATAAATTTGCTATAATATTTGAGCAGTAAATGTGTATAAATTCTAAGTTGCATGTTGAGAATATCCTATCAAGCACAATTATCAGACACTAGTTTAGAGCAACCACAACACCAGTGCTATCCCGCTCCATTACCAGAAACAACTCCCATTTGACCTACCAACAACACAGAAAACTATCAAGTATAATTCTAGGAATTAATACATAAACTGCTCAAATCTTAAAGCTCTTATCTTAAAACTCTTATCTTAAAGCTCTTACACATCATAAGCTTCTGCTGGATTAGCAGTAAGCAAAGCAGAGCGTAACTTTTGCAAAGCTCGCGCTTCAATTTGACGCACCCTCTCTTTTGAAATTCCTAGCTTTTCACCCAAAACTTCTAAAGTAGCTCCTTCTTCATTTAAGCGACGGAAGCGAATAATTTCAAGTTCGCGCTCATTGAGAATTTGTAGTGCATCATAAAGCCATTGTGTCCGCCGCTGACCATCAATCGTTTGTTCAATTAAAGCATCAGGCAGAGGATTATCATCAACGAGCACATCCATTTTAGCAGTAGCATTATCGCCATTCTCAGAAACGGAAACGCTTAATGAATTATCAGAACTAGAAAAACGGAAATCCATCGTTTCAACATCGCGAACTGAAACGCCAAGTTTTTCTGCAATTGTACGAAAGATATCTTGTTTTGTAAGAGCCCTATCATCTTGCACCAATTTTGCCCGTAAACGCCGAAGATTAAAGAAAAGCGCTTTTTGCGAAGAACTTGTTCCTCCTCGAACAATTGACCAATTTCGCAAAATATAATCTTGAATAGAAGCACGTATCCACCATGTTGCGTAAGTTGAAAAACGCACCTCCCTATCAGGCTCAAAACGCGCTGCAGCTTCCAATAACCCGACATAACCTTCTTGAACCAGATCTCCTAGTGGCATTTTAAAACGTTTAAAACGATTGGCGATCGCAATCACCAAACGCATATGAGATGCTGCAATTTGATGCATAGCAGCGTCATCGTGTTTATCTTTCCATCGCAGAGCCAAATCATACTCTTTTTGCCGTTCAAGATAAGGGGCTTGCATAGCAGAACGTACCATATTGCGCCCCAAACTCTTGTCTACATCGCCATAATTTCTACTGTTTTTATAAACAGCACTTGAAAGATTACCCATAATCACCCCTTGCGATTAAAATTTTCAAAATTGATTTGACAACGACATCATCGTTCTTCTTCCAAAAAGAACGCAAAAGTTGTTTTATTCATAAATACTACTTTAACGTGTATTTTTATAATCGCAATTGTTTTTTTATTGTAATCGTAAAACTTGTTATCTTAAGCTACAGATTTATTAATAAAATAGTGATGTGATACGCCTCTAAACCTAAGAAATATCTAGAAAAACTGCTCTTTACATCTTCACGACATAAACAGTGAAAAACAAAAAATCCTTAACAAAACAGTCTCTGTCTTGTTTGATCGTCGACTTACTTAATATCTATAAGTGAATAATTTATTTTATGCTTTCAGCTTTCTAATACAACCAATAGGTGTTATATATATCTTAGGGAACGGCTCAAAACCTAAACAATAAAATAAAAAGAAGCACCAAAAAACAATAAGGTGATTGAAGCAATGCAAGCAAACATGCTAAAAGAGTGGCATAATTATGGAATAGTTGAGAATAACTTTTCTACATACGGCACTGAGAAAGAAAGCGATCATGGATAACAAGATTGTGCAACAGAATGATATTTTTATTGAAAACTATGGAAGTGGTAGGTTTGAAGGTTTTCGTTTTTACAGCAACAAAAGCAGTGCCGACCAGATATCTGATACGCAAAACTTAGAAAATAACGAAAATTTAATCATGGCATTCACTAAACGTGCAACACGTTTTTGTTCTTCAGCCAATGGAGACTTTACACTCAGTTCTGATGGAACTGTGCGCTGGATTGGCCAACCAGTAGGAAAACTTATCGCAACAGAAAATTTTTTAAACCCAAAACCCATTCTTCTAGCAGATGCGCAATTAACGGGAGAAGCCCGCGATCAAGTAGTACAACGATTAGAGCGTTTTGTAATCTTTCATTTTGAAACAGCTTTAAAACCACTATTTGATTTACGCAATGCTGATACTTTAACGAATTCAACAACAGACCTTGCTCTACGACTCGTTAACTCTTTAGGAATTTTACCCCGTAGAGAAATAGCTGAAATCGTCAAAAATCTTGACCAAGAATCACGGTCAGTGCTGCGGCGGCTAGGTGTTCGCTTTGGTGCTTTTCATATCTATGTTGCAGCAATACTTAAGCCAACTCCAGTTAAAGCAATTATGCTATTGTGGAACCTTAAAAATGAGAATCATGACAAAACTGGTTTAAATGAGATTTTTACTGCTTTGGATGCCGGACGTACTTCCTTGGTTGTTGACCCTACTTATAATCACAAATTTTATCAGTTAGCTGGTTATCGAGTTTTAGGTCAGCGTGCTGTACGAATTGATATTTTAGAGCGTCTTGCTAACCTGATTCGTCCTGCACTCCATTGGAAACAAGGAATAGAACCAAAACCAGATGGGGCATATGATGGTAAAAGTTTTTTTGTTACTCCAGCAATGATGTCTATCCTTGGTGCCAATGGAACTGACATGGAGGAAATTCTTAAAGGACTTGGTTATCAATCATACCCATGTAGCAACACTGTTATTGAGCAAACCCTTCTTCAAGACAAAATCTCCACTCATGCAAATACAACAGATAACGTAGGGTGTCATGCGAGTACGATAGAACAGAATATTCCTGAAGCAGAATGTGTTGGAGATCAATGGCAAAAAATAAACACATCAGAAACAAAACAGGAAGAAAAAAGAATGCTGTCTTCTTGTGCTGAAGAACAGATCCGTAACATAAATCACTTACCCGCTGCTGAACCTGTTGGCAATCTTTTTAAACAAAAACAGATTATAGCAGGAGACAAAATTGTTTTACTCTGGCGTTATAACCATTACTCCCATAAAAATCGGAATAAGTCTGGGCAAATACGGCGAAACAAGCATAAGGAAGTTTCAAAAACGGAGAATGGCACCAATCAAAATACCCTTAGAAATTCATCAACACATAATAAGCGTTTTAGTAAATCTAAAACTACCCATACAAAACACTCGCATCATAAAGTATCTCGAATAGACAAACAGCTCAATCCTGATTCGCCTTTTGCAAAATTAGCCGCACTGCGCGATAAACTGACAAATGACAAAGACTCGCGTACACTTCCTTGCAATAATTATGAACTTTGTGACGAAAACGGAGTTCAATCTTGGCCCATGTAGTAACCGACAACTGTATTCACTGCAAATACACCGATTGTGTTGAAGTCTGCCCTGTCGATTGTTTTTATGAAGGTGAAAATATGCTTGTCATTCATCCCGATGAATGTATCGACTGTGGTGTCTGTGTGCCAGAATGCCCAGCGGAGGCCATCAAATCCGATACAGAGCCTGAACCAGATCTAGAAAAATGGCTAGAGCTCAATCTGCATTATGCAACTAAATGGCCTAATTTAACAACAAAAAAAGATCCTCTTCCCCAAGCAAAAGAAATGGATGGTGTTCCTGATAAATTAGAAAAGTATTTTTCAGAAAATCCGGGAAGTGGTGAATAATAACTACGCAACATTCCTTACCATTATTAAGGAATTTAAATCATTCCATGTGAATACAAAAAATTACAAGTGAAATGATTGATTTTTTTGATTTTTGATGTTAGTGTTCCCCTAACAAAGATATCTTTCTAAGTATTCTTTCTTTTCTTTTTTGTTATAAAGCAAAGTGTTTTTTATTGAATTTAAAAGTACTAGGCTTTTATGCTCATTAAACTTAGTGTAATATACTTGGTCAAAGAACATTCAATGTTCAGGCTTATGGCCTGTTTTTGGCGTATTTGTTTGTTACAAAGGGAGTAAACTAAAATATGGCATCCCAAAACAGCACCTCTTCTAATGCTAAAGGATTCTCGACATCTGAATATATAGTATATCCTACTCACGGAGTAGGTCAGATTGTAGCAATCGAAGACCAAGAAGTTGCAGGGCACAAATTAAAGCTTTTTGTCATTCATTTTGCTAAAGATAGAATGGACATCAAAGTGCCAATTGCAAAAGCTATCTCTGTTGGGATGCGAAAATTATCTGCTATGGACTCTGTTGAACGTGCATTGAAAGTTTTACAAGGAAAAGCACGAATTAAAAGGGCAATGTGGTCACGGCGAGCTCAAGAATATGATACTAAAATTAATTCAGGAGATCTTATTTGTATAGCTGAAGTAGTACGCGATCTTTTTCGTTCCAATTTACAACCTGAACAATCTTATTCTGAACGCCAGCTCTATATCGCTGCACTTGACCGGATGGCTCGCGAAATTGCTGTTATCAATAGTCTGTCTGAAACAGAAGCTATCAATCTTATAGAGATGCATCTTTCTAGCAAACCAAAGCACAAATTTAAAACTGAAGTAGATGAAACAGATGCAAGCAGCAATACTGTTTGTGCTGCATAAGAAATAATAAGATTTTTTTAATAATAAAAAATCAGCTTTAAAAAAAACCAGCTTTAAGCTGGTTTTATTTTTATATTACTAAATGTTAATATAGAAAACAATGTTGATAAAAACTTAGCTAATTTTTCTGTAAAATAATATACCACCATCAGCACTTCAATCTTTTTATAAAGTACTATAAAACTTTATCAGGGATAAATATTTCTATTACAAAAAGATACAATCAATACCAGAAATTGCCTCTTACAGATAGCAACGAAACACAGCACGCTTTAAAAACACCCACATACATTTACAAAAACACAAACCCTTTAGAAGAACACTTCCTACAGATCATCTTTTGATTTACCTGCGTACGCGACTAAGCCACTGCCTAAAATAGCCGAAAAATGAAGAGACTAATCCTTTACAGGCAAAACTAAACGCCCACGATACATCCCAGTCTTCAAATCAATATGATGAGGGCGACGCAATTCACCAGAATCTTTATCTTCGATATAAGTCGGCGTCTTAAGAGCGTCAGCAGAACGACGCATACCCCGCTTTGATGGAGAGGTTTTCCGTTTAGGTACAGCCATAAAGAGATACTCCAAATCCATTAAAAAAGAACAGGCAGCATCGAAATAACACAGCCCTTATAATAATATTAGCAAATTTGATTTTCTTATACACTGATTAAAGCCTTTTGACTAGACGTTCATTTAATTTTTTATTTAGCTTTAATACAGCTCTCACATACAATAATATATATAAATATAAAAATAGAATTTGTTTTTTAAATAAATGGGGATTACAGCCTGTTTCAGTTAGTTCAAATAAAACAAAACCACAGTTTTATCCTCTAATTCCAGAACGTTATTTATAAAACACAAGGAAGCGAGAATGCACGAATTTACCATCTTTCTTGCGGAACATGGCAACGCTGTTGAAAAGCGACTTAATATGCTGTTGAGTAATAAAATCCAAAATGGTGAAATTGCTCGTCCTGAAATCCTGATAAAAGCTATGCGCTACGGGGTGCTAAATGGTGGTAAACGTCTACGCCCTTTTCTTGTTATACAAAGTGCAGCACTTTTTGATATACCTATTGAACACTCTCTTAATGTCGGCAGTGCATTAGAATGTGTTCACTGTTACTCGCTTATTCACGATGATCTTCCTGCTATGGATAACGACATACTACGACGCGGACAACCCACTGTTCATAAAGCATTCAATGAAGCTACAGCAATCTTAGCGGGTAATGCTCTTCTAACTTTTGCTTTTGAAATTATTGCAGATAAGTCCTCCACTCTCTCCTTTGAAACTAGAATAAACCTCATAACAGCTTTAGCACAATCAGCAGGATTTGGTGGCATGATAGGAGGGCAAATGCTTGATCTTGAAGCTGAAAAAAAACCAAAAGATAGTGACAGTATTATCACTCTACAACGCATGAAAACAGCCGCTCTTATAAGCTTTGCTTGCAAAGCAGGAGCAATCATCGGCAATGCTTCTGAAACATTAATACAAAGACTTGCCGATTTTGGTACATATATTGGCCTTGCCTTTCAATTAACGGATGACCTGCTTGACATGACTACCAGCACTGAAATTCTAGGAAAAACAGCTGGTAAAGATGAAGCAGCGCATAAGGCTACTTTTGTCCGTCTTTATGGTATACAAGAAACACAAAAAAAACGAGACGAGCTTATTGCTAAAGCAGAAAAACTTCTGCACCCATTTGGTGCGAAAGCAAAACCCCTACAGCAAGCAGCCCGCTTTATAGCAACACGCAAAAACTGATAGCTTATTTTCTATAAAACAGAAAAACAAAATATTTTCTTTATCTTATCTTTATTAGATTTAGCCTTGTCCAAAGCGGGTATGAATATAGTCACCAAGTATCTCTTCAAATTCCTCAGCGATATGGTTTCCACGCAAAATTTTAACCTTTTTTCCCTCAATAAAAACGGGCGCTGCTGGATTTTCACCTACTCCAGGCAAAGAAATCCCAATATCAGCATGTTTTGATTCTCCGGGACCATTAACAATACAACCCATTACAGCAACCTTTAATCTTTCAACACCAGGGTACTTTTCACGCCACAATGGCATATTGCTATATAAATTTTCTTCAATTTTTTGTGCTAATTGCTGAAAAACTGTTGAAGTCGTACGACCACATCCAGGGCAGGCAGTCACAATAGGTAAAAATTGCCTAAATCCCATAACCTGCAAAAGCTCTTGAGCCACCCTAACTTCCCTTGTCCGATCTCCACCAGGTTTAGGAGTCAATGAAATACGGATTGTATCTCCAATCCCTTGCTGCAACAAAATTCCTAAAGCTACAGAAGAAGCAACGATACCCTTTGTTCCCATACCTGCTTCTGTTAGTCCTAAATGGATAGCATAGTCGCAACGCTCTGCCAAAGAGATAGAAACAGCAACAAGATCTTGTACATCACTCACCTTAGCAGAAAGAATAATTTTATCACGCCCCAATCCTATCTCTTCAGCGAAAATAGCTGACTGTAAAGCTGACTGAACAACGGCTTCTCGCATAACTTCAGCAACAGATACGGGATTCTCCTGCTTAGCATTTTCATCCATAAGCTGTGTTAACAATGCATTATCAAGTGATCCCCAATTTACACCAATTCGAATAGGCTTACGGTACCGACAAGCAATTTCAATAATTTCTGCAAACTGGCGATCTTTCTTTATACCAAAACCGACATTTCCAGGATTAATTCGATATTTTGCGAGTGCCTCAGCACATGCAGGATGATCCGCTAAAAGCTTATGACCAATATAATGAAAATCACCTACCAATGGTACAAAAATATTCAACTGTTCCAATTTTTGTCGTATTTTTGGCACAGCAGCAGCTGATTCATCACGATCAACAGTTATCCGAACTAATTGTGATCCTGCTTTCCAAAGAGCGGCAACTTGTTCAACTGTTGCATCAACATCAGCAGTATCCGTATTTGTCATTGACTGAACAACAATTGGACTATGACCACCAACAACTACGTCACCAACCATAACTGCAACTGATTGACGACGTTCAAAAGGTTTAGATAAATAATACGCTGTACTCATCACGCCCTCAAATTTCTAAAATCTGCACTCTCAATCATTATGATGGCAAAAACTAACACCGTACAATTTGAAAATAGACCACTACCTTTATACAAAACGCCTCCGCACCCCAACAAACAGCATAAAGTAATGCAACCTTACCCGCTCTCAAACCGTTGTATCAAAATCCCAAATATAACTCCAGCCACCGCTAGGCAGTATAAAGCGTAAAGGAGCCAAAAATGTGTTTATTTTCTATCTATTCTAAAAATGCTAAAATTAAAAAGCATATTGCACAATTGAAAAATGAACTCATCCCAATAAATCATTTGTACTCTAATGATAATATATTTGACCACATTTTTAGTATGCTTACTACATGGAAGAAAAAAAGTCATCAAGCACTCTACCATCTAAATGAGCATGCTACACAATTGAAAAAAATTGTGAAAAAAAACCCGAAAACAGCCCTTACAATAGCCGTAGCAGGAACAGCCTTAGCGTGTTTTTTACTAATACGTAAAAAACACGCTAAAAGCTAAATTTGCGTAACAAATAAACTGTTTCAACGCTCACCTAAAAAGTGAAATTTTATACCTAATTAAGAGGGCGTTACAGAATACTGTAGTTGTTTTAAGTTGGAAACAGCAATTTGATGGCATGTATCATAACAAACCAAACAAAATCTTCCAAGGTAAACGCCCACTTACTGTAAGCAAAAGGTATAAAAATCAAACTAAAAATCCCCAAAATCTTAACCTCCATAAATGTTACTAGTCAGAAGAACGTTGCGAAGTATCCACGTATGTAACCACAGACATACCAGGAATAAGCTTCTCGACACCTTCTTGTCTAGGATCTAAAGCAATACGAACCGAAACACGTTGCGCAATTTTGATAAAATTACCAATTGCCGTATCTGTTTTTAACAGTGAAAATTCCGAACCTGTGGCAGGTGCAAAACGAACTACACGTCCCGTCAATTTTTGATTATTTAACGCATCAACAGAAAAAATTACAGGTTGCCCAACACGCATTTGAGAAAGTTGTGTTTCTTTATAATTAGCAATAATCCAAATATCATCAGAAACAACTGACACCAATTTTGTACCTGGTGAAACATATTGTCCTACCCGCGCACCAACTGACCCAACATACCCTGTTCTAGGAGATAAAATCTTAGTATGTTTCAAATTGAGCCTAGCTAATTCAACACCAACCTTTGCTCCCGCAACATCTGATTGCAAACTTTGTCGTTCAAGATCTAATTGCTTCTGCAATTGACGTTTTATTTCAAGTGTTGCTAATAATTGCGAAAGAGGACGAGAACTTGAACTTGCAGTCTCAGCAAAATTTGATTTCTTACTTCCGGAAAGAACATTTGAGAATGTTTGAGCCCGTGCTAATTCAGCTTCTGCTATACTAATTTCTCCTTGCAAAAGCTGAGCCTGCAATACAATACCTGCAAGCTTTGCACTTTTTGAATCAAGAACTGCTTGCGCCTGTGCAAGCTGTTGCTGAAAAAGAGAATCATCGAGTTCAAATAACAGCATCCCTTGCTCAACTTTTTGATAATCTTGAACATAAATCCGTGCAACTACACCAGATATCTGCGGACTTACAAGAGTAACATCACCTTTAATTGAAGCATTATCTGTTTTTTGAATTGCGCTAACAAACGGAGGAAGATTCCAAGCCCATAAAATCAGCAAAACACCGATAATACCGGACAGAAATACAATGATCGTTGCTTTTGATCGCAATGCCGCTATCACTTTGTTCACCCCCCTTTATGAACATAATCCTGCTTTTTGAATGCAGCGAAAGAGTGTAATTTAAAAAATATTTTGATAAGAAAAATAATAAATACAACCATTGCAATATAAAAATAAAGCCGAAAAACATCATCATAAGCAAAAATATTTGCTGTTAATTTAAACTTATCAATCAGCTCAGCAATGCCTCGCCCATCCCTAAAAATAGGGGGAATAGAAGCATCGTAAAAAGGCGATAATAAGGCATTCATTTCATGAGAAACAAGTGGATCGGTAACAACAATATTTTGTGTTAAACGCTCAAAGTGCTTATAAGCGAAAAAAAACTGTAAACTACCAAAAAAGGCCGCGCTCACTAATCCTCCTGTAACTTGTGTCAGAAGAAAAACTGCAATAAAACTTAAAACATAACTAGGCCCTCGATCGTTAGCTATAACAAACCCCTTGAAAAGAGCAGGCGGCAAAAAAAGTGCATAACCAAAGCTGATCAATCCTTGACTCAACATCATATCTTCCGGACGTGTCAATTGACTCACATGACTATCCAAATAAGATCCCAATGCTAAACAACCCAAAGACAAAAGATAAAAGTAATCTTCACGACCAGACCGCAAAAAAAAGACACAAATCCCCCCTCCTAAAAGGGTACCAATTGTCACAGCAAGATACATGGGAAACATCTCACGATTTAACAAACCAAAAAGATTAAAAAAACCCGCAGCTAAAGTTGATTGCTCCAATAACAAAACACGAAAAAGCAATAAAATAAGAACGGATTGTGCCATTTCTTTACTGAAAAGCCAGCGTAAATCAATTAATGGTTTTTCTCTATTCAACTCAATGATCGTGGCAGTGGATAAAAACATAACAGTCAGTGCGAGCCCCCAGCCAATCCACGGAGTTTCAAACCACCAATATAACTTACCAACAGAAATAATCACTGCATTTAATCCAAGACCAAGTGCAATCAAACTGTAGCTAACCCAATCCAAATTCCTAATGACCTTGTTCCGTGCTACTGGGGTAAGCGGAAGAGAAAAAATACATACAAGACTAATAAGAACCAATCCCATCTCCATCGCTGAAAGACCAGAAAATCCACGATTCTCTAGTAAATCAGGCGAAATTAAACGTGATAAAGGAACTGCCAAAGTAGCATTCATATAATTCAGACTAAGACCAATGGTAAATTTCTTTGCTGGTGCAAAAGCCTCCATCATATAAAGAAGCGCTAAGGAAGCCAATGGCGCCGCAGCAATACCAGCAAAAAAACGAATAATCAGCGCAGAATGTAAATCCGTAACAAATAACTGTAAAACACAGACTAAAACAAACCCAAGGATCGATAATTCAGCGAAAGCCCGAAGCCCAAACTGATAGCGAATCTTGATCAACATGATTGCAACACTCACATTTGGTGCCATATAAGCAGCAATCAACCATGTAGTTTCAGTCAGAGTCGCATGAAAATCGCCAGTAAGCTGAATAATGTTAGATTGAACAACATTCGCCCCTAAACCATAAGCCCACTGCAAAATAAAGGAGGCAAAAATATAAACAAAACACTTTGGCAAAGGGCCTGCAAAAACAGCATTAGGATTAAGAAATGACCCAACTTCTTCAGAAGACATAGCTGTATTATTTTTACCGCTCATGTCACCTTTTCCTGCATAACTTGTTATACCTCCTCCATCAAGGTATCATTAAAAGTTGTCAGTTTACGAAAAAATTCTTCTATTTTATGACCTGTCTCATCACTTAAATCTCCTGTTAATGTTGCCCGAAATTGCAAAATTTGCTGTTCTAATACATCAAAGGAAAGATGATCAACAGCTACAACTCGCTCTGCTAAAAGAGAACAACCTGCAGAGGTAATATCAGCAACACCTCCGCAAACAGCAAATAATTTTTCACTAGAAGAAGATAAAACGCGAACACTTCCAAACGTAATGCTAGCAAGTAATGGCGCATGATGAGCCATTACTGTTAGAGAGCCTGAATCTGAAGGAAGAACAACGGATATAACATTTTCTGAAAAAACAAGCTTTTCAGGTGACACCAACTCAAACAAAAAATGCTCTACTTTACTGTTTTCCACAGTGACCTCCACAAACCAAGATACAGAGACCTCTTATATCTCTATGACCAATACTCATAACAGAGTTCATATTATGAAGAAGCTTCTGCTATCAAACGCTTTCCTTTTTCAATTGCCTCATCAATAGAACCAACCATATAAAAAGCTGCTTCTGGTAAATGATCATAATCGCCAGCGCAAAGACCTTTAAAGCCTTTAATTGTATCTTCCAAAGAAACAAACTTTCCAGGAGAACCAGTAAAAGTTTCAGCTACATGAAAAGGTTGTGAAAGAAAACGCTCAATTTTACGTGCTCGCCCTACAAGCAACTTATCATCTTCAGAAAGTTCATCCATTCCAAGAATAGCAATAATATCTTGCAACGATCTATAACGCTGCAAAATGGTTTGAACTTGACAAGCAACAGTATAATGCTCTTCACCTACAATTAATGGATCTAACACACGCGAAAAAGAATCAAGCGGATCAACAGCTGGATAAATACCCTTTTCAGCAATTGAACGAGAAAGAACTGTTGTGGCATCCAAATGCGCAAAGGATGTTGCAGGCGCCGGATCAGTTAAGTCATCAGCCGGAACATAAATAGCTTGAACAGAAGTGATGGACCCCGTTTTAGTACTGGTAATACGCTCTTGTAAAGCTCCCATATCTGTTGCCAAAGTAGGCTGATATCCTACAGCGGAAGGAATACGCCCTAAAAGAGCTGAAACCTCAGCACCAGCTTGTGTAAAACGGAAAATATTATCCACAAAGAAAAGAACATCTTGACCTTCATCACGAAAACTTTCAGCAATGGTCAATCCTGAAAGAGCAACGCGTGCACGTGCCCCTGGTGGTTCATTCATCTGCCCATAAACAAGTGCACACTTTGAACCTTTTGTTGAACCATTATTATCTTTTGGATCTACATTCACACGACTTTCGATCATTTCATAATAAAGATCATTACCCTCACGTGTACGTTCTCCTACACCAGCAAATACTGAATACCCACCATGAGCCTTTGCAATATTATTGATAAGCTCCATAATCAAAACAGTCTTACCAACCCCAGCTCCTCCGAATAAACCAACTTTACCACCTTTAGAATAAGGTGCTAATAAATCAACAACTTTAATGCCAGTGACAAGAATCTCAGATACTGTTGACTGCTCAATATACTCAGGAGCTTCTTGATGAATAGAACGCATTTTGCTCGCAGCAATCGGACCAACATTATCAACTGGCTCTCCAATCACATTCATAATACGACCAAGTGTTGCTTCACCAACAGGCACACTAATCTGTGTTCCGGTATCAAAAACCTTTTGACCACGCACCAAACCATCCGTCGTATCCATGGCTATAGTACGAACCGTATTTTCACCTAAATGTTGTGCAACTTCTAAAACAAGTCGATTGCCCAAATTTTCTGTTTCTAATGCATTCAGAATATTTGGTAATTCACCTTCAAATTGCACATCAACAACAGCACCAATAACCTGCTTAACTTCACCAACTGAACCTTTTGCATTCATATCCTTAGAAGAAGTAGAAACAGAATCTGAAGAATCTTTCACGCCATCTGGAGAGTTCGAGGCAGTTTTTTTTACGCCCGAACGAGCAGCTGATTTTTTGCCCTCAATTTTTGATGCCTCTTTGCTTGCCGTTACTGCTTTTACCATCAATACTTACCTCTTCAATTTAAAGCGCTTCAGCGCCCGCAATAATTTCGATCAATTCCGTAGTGATCTGTGCTTGACGCTGACGATTATACGTCACTGTCAATTTATTAATCATTTCACCAGCATTTCGCGATGCATTGTCCATAGCACTCATCTTGGCACCCATTTCACCAGCAACATTTTCAAGCAGAGCCAAAAAAATTTGCACAGAAATATTACGTGGCACAAGCTCATCCAAAAGAGAAACTGCATCTGGCTCATAATCATAAACAGTCGACTGCATAGCTTTATTTTTTTCTGTTTTTTCAGCAATGTCTGCTCGCTCAACAGAAGCTTGTGATAACGTCGGAATCAAACCAAAAGACGTTGGACGCTGATTAATAACCGAAACAAACTCTGAGTAAAATAGCGTACAAACATCGAATGCACCATCATTGAACAACTCAATGATCTTTTGACTGATCATTGCTGCTTCTGTAAAACCAATACGCTTTACAGAACGCAAATCAATATGATCAATCATAAAGGCTCTATAATCGCGCAGCAAAATATCCGCACCTTTTTTGCCAACAGTTAAAATCTTAACTATTTTACCAGAAGAAATCAGAGACTCAATCTGTTCACGAACACGGCGTACAATCTGGATATTAAAAGCACCACATAAACCACGTTCAGCAGTACATACTACTAAAAGATGAACATCATCTCTACCAGTACCACGCATCAGAGGAGGAGCATCAACCGCATCAACATCAGCAGCAACATTAGCCAAAATAGCAGCCATACGATGCGCATAAGGGCGAGCAGATTCAGCTGCCTCTTGCGCACGATGCAGCCTTGCCGCTGCAACCATCTGCATAGCCTTAGTAATCTTTTGTGTTGCCTTAACCGAAGTAATACGGTCTCTAAGATCTTTCAGCGACGCCATATACACATTCCATCAATTCACTACGAAAAATTCTTCGCATAACTATTAAGGATAGTAATCAACCTACCCCTGATATCATCTGTTATCTGCTTCTGATCAGCAATCGCCTTCAAAAGATCTTGATGATCAGTGCGCAAAAGTGTCAAAAGACCTTGCTCAAACCGACCAACATCAGAAACAGACAAGGCATCAAGATAACCATTAACACCAGCAAAAATGACAACAACCTGCTCTTCTGTCTTAAGGGGAGAAAATTGTGGCTGCTTTAATAGTTCTGTCAAACGCGCACCACGATTCAAAAGACGCTGAGTCGACGCATCCAAATCCGAACCAAATTGTGCAAAAGCTGCCATCTCACGATATTGAGCCAATTCACCTTTGATCGAGCCAGCAACCTGCTTCATCGCTTTAATTTGTGCTGCAGAACCAACACGAGAAACAGAAAGACCAACATTCACAGCAGGACGAATCCCTTGATAAAATAAATTGGTTTCTAGAAAAATCTGCCCATCAGTGATCGAAATAACGTTAGTCGGTATATAAGCAGAAACATCATTTGCCTGCGTTTCAATAACTGGCAAAGCTGTCAATGATCCAGAACCATTCTCTGCATTTAGCTTCGCAGCACGCTCCAAAAGACGAGAATGCAGATAAAAAACATCCCCAGGATAAGCTTCACGACCAGGCGGACGACGTAGCAAAAGAGACATCTGACGATAAGCAACAGCCTGTTTCGAAAGGTCGTCATAACCAATCAACGCATGCTGACCATTATCTCGGAAATACTCACCCATAGCGCAACCAGCAAGAGGTGCAATAAACTGTAATGGAGCAGGATCAGACGCTGTAGCAGCTACGATAATTGAATAATCAAGAGCTCCACGCTCTTCCAAAACTTTAACAAACTGAGCAACCGTCGAGCGCTTCTGACCAATCGCAACATAAATACAATATACTTTATCTTGGTCTCTACCAGAACCTTCTTCATGAAAAGATTTCTGATTTAAAAATGTATCAAGCAAAATCGCTGTCTTTCCCGTCTGACGATCGCCGATAACCAACTCACGCTGTCCACGACCAATAGGAATGAGAGCATCAATGGCTTTTAGCCCTGTCGACATTGGCTCATGGACTGACTGACGTGGAATAATTCCAGGAGCTTTAACATCAACACGACGACGTTCCGTTGCTTTAATAGGACCCTTACCATCTATAGGATTGCCCAAAGCATCAACAACACGCCCAAGCAAAGCTGGACCAACAGGAACATCAACAATAGTACCTAATCGCTTAACCCAATCACCTTCGCGAATGTCACGATCTGACCCAAAAATAACAACCCCGACATTGTCAATTTCCAAATTGAGTGCCATACCGCGCACACCATTTGAAAAAGAAACCATTTCACCTGCTTGGACATTATCCAAACCATAAACGCGGGCAATACCATCACCCACAGATAAAACCCAACCAATTTCAGAAACTTCAGCCTTTTGCTCAAAGTTCTTGATTTGCTCTTTCAGAATTTTTGAAATTTCAGATGGTCTAATATCCATCAGCTGACCTCTTTTTTCAATGCAAGCTTAAGTGAAGACAATTTCGTCATAAGAGACGTATCAATCTGAGATGATCCTAAGCGAACAATCAGTCCACCAAGAATTGTTGGATCAACAGAGATGCGTAGCAAAACTTTTCCGCCAACGACACTTTCCAAAGCCACACGCAACTCTTTCTCCTGATGAGAACTTAAAGGAAGCGCAGAAACAATCTGCGCCGAAATTTCTCCACGAGATAAAGCGACACGACGTTGAAAAGCGTGTAAAATACCAGATAAGGCACGAAGCCGACGGTTTACTGCGATAACACGCAAAAAATTACAAATAATCTGACCAGCACCTTCATCAGCAAACCCAATATTTTCGCAAACAGAACGTATCACTCTTACTTGTTCTTTTACCGAAAAGAATGGATTTTGCAAAACGCGCTTCAAATCTTCATTTTGATCCAAGATAAGTAAAAAAGATGCCACTGCTTTTTCAACATCCTCTATAAACCCTGCTTCTTGAACGAAATCAAAAAGGGCTTGCGCATAACGCTGATCTACCAACGGCAGCGGCATAAGAGAAAATGAATCTGACACGAAATACCGCCTCTTTCTCTTGAACAACCCATCTGATGACCATCAGATGAAACAAAATCAAACACCCCAAATCTTAAGAATCTTTTCCTTAAAACTTAGAATAAATAACTTTCGATTTCCTAGCACAGACACCACCGACTCGCAACATAACAAATCGATGCTTTCAAAAAATTTTAAACAAAATATTTCTGAAATATATTCTTTTAAGAATCTTAATGAAAACCTCTATTTTTTCCACTTTCCTTCTTGGCATCTTTAGATAAATTTTTCAAGTATCTTCTTTCTGTATACAAACAATCTAAAATGAGAAATAGGATTCTTTCTTCTTTGTCGTGAAATTAAATCGTTCAACTTAACATACTTATCCATAAAAGAAATCTCTATCATAGAGACCAAAAGATGGCTTCATTTTATACACAAACATAACAAATAAATGATTACACACAAATTATGTAATGCTATAGCCTTTGAAAAATAGGCAACTGTCTGCTTACGTAAAATTGTTCCCTTTGTAGGATATATTGCCTTTTGCAAATCCTATCTTAAAAAAGTGAATCTCCATATCATATCGATTATTTTTTAGAGAAAACTCTGTGGGTCAATATCAATTTGAATTCGAACTGAACTAGGCATTTTGGGTGCATTTGAAAGCATCGCACGAATAAATCCTTGCATATCAACAGAACGCTGTCCTTGAAGTAAAAGACGAAAACGATAACGTCCTCGTACAAGAGCTAATTGCGCTTCTGCAGGCCCCATGAGAGAAATATCTTTCTCACATGGGGCAGCTTGGCGTAACGCACGTGCATAATGTTCTGCTGCTTGGCGCTTTTCTGAGGATACAATCAAAGAAGCTAGCCGTCCATAAGGAGGTAGATGATAACGCTGACGCATTGCGATTTCGTGTGTATAAAATTCATCACGTTGCCGTGAAAGCAAAGCTTGAATCACTGGATGATCAGGTTGATAAGTTTGCAATAATCCTAAACTTTCTAAGCCCGTACGCCCTGCCCTCCCTGTAACCTGAGACAAAAGCTGAAAGGTACGTTCAGCAGCACGTAAATCGCCATTAGCAAGGCCAAGATCAGCATCAATAACCCCAACCAAAGACAACCTAGGAAAATGGTGTCCCTTAGCAACTAACTGCGTTCCAATAATAATATCGACATCCCCATTTGTAACGGCTTCCAACTCACGTCGCAACTGACCAATCCCACCTTGTAAATCGGTTGATAGAATCAACAATCGTGCTTGTGGAAAAAGTCCTCGTATTTCTTCAGCGATTCTTTCTACACCTGGTCCACAAGCTACAAGATGATCTAAAGTTCCACATTCAGGACAAGCTTCTGGAAGTGGTTGATGATAACCACAATGATGACATTTAAGCTGACCTTGTGAACGATGCTCAACTAACCAACTTGAACAATCCGTACAATGAAAACGGTAGCCACACACTCGACACAAAGTTAAAGGTGCATAACCACGCCGGTTAAGAAAAAGGAGCGCCTGTTCTCCCTTTTCAATGGTTTGTATTAAAGCACGTTCAAGAGTAGAAGAAATAAAACGTCCTCTTTGCGCTACTCCTTTACGCATATCAACAACCTGCAAATGTGGCAAAGATGCTGCATTAAAACGCGATGGTAAATTTACCCGCTGATAACGATTCCACAAAACATTAGCCTGACTCTCAATTGATGGGGTAGCTGACGATAAAATAACAGGAAAATGTTCGAAAGAACCTCGTGCAACTGCCATATCACGGGCATGATAAAAAATGCGCTCTTCTTGTTTATAAGCGCTATCATGTTCTTCATCGACAACAATCAACCCAAGATCTTGAAAGGGTAAAAAAAGCGCTGAGCGTGCTCCAGCAACAACCCGCACTCGCCCTTCTGCAACTTGCCGCCATATACGTTCTCTACGACGTGGCGCCAAATCTGAATGCCATTCAGCCGCCGATGCCCCAAAGCGAGCAGAAAAACGATCCAAAAACTGCTGTGTTAAAGCAATTTCTGGCAACAGAATCAAAACCTGCTTACCGCATATTAAAGCTTGAGCAACTGCTTCAAAATAAACTTCTGTCTTTCCTGATCCCGTAACGCCATCAAGCAGAAAAACTTGAAACTGAGAAGCCAAAACTCCTTCCCGCAGCAGTGCTGCTGCTTCTCTCTGTGCTCCCTCTAATACGGGAGAACAAAAATCAGGATCAGGCAAAGCTACAATGGCAGGTGCAGGTACCATAACATTTTCAAAAATCCCGAAAGATTTTAAACCTTCAACAACAGAAACAGAAGCTCCAGCTGCATGAGCAAGACCAGAACGAGTCCAAATCATACCATCGCGTGCCAACTCCAAAACCCGTAATCGGGCTGGTGTCAAACGCGCCACATGTCCACCACAATATCGTAATCCTGAAACCTGCGCTTCCGGCTCTAATGCAGCTGGAACACATAAAACCAATCGAGCGATAAGACCAAAAGGAGCCATCGTATACCGACTGACAAAACGTAAAAAGGTTATCATCTCAGCTTTTAACGGTGGACAATCAAAAACATGAAGAACAAAATGCAATTTTCTATGTGCTACAGATGCAGCTTTCTTCTCCATCTTGGTGGTCTGCTCTCCCACATCCACCACAAAACCACAAACTTCACGCCCCATCACTGGAACACGAACGAAAGAACCAACTTCAATCTTCATAGAAGAAGGAACAACATAACTATAGGCATGAGTAACAGGAAGAGGCACCAAAACTGAAACAATATTTCTCTCTGTCACGTTCAATTTTACCTTTTGTACCAACTTTATTTGTACAGGGACACTTTTATACTCATACCGTTTTTGCAACTTATATTTTGATAAAGTACCCGTTATCAAAGAATCTTTTTTGCATGACTTATCATCAAGATCCTATACACAACACCTTGCAAACAACAACCACTTTCAATTTAAACTGCAAGTGCTATTTTTATCCTGTTTATAAGTACCTCATTCTTTCCTTTTCCCAACTCGTGGCTCATTATATCTTCTATTATTATACAAACATTAAGCGTAATCTTGCTTTTACAATAAGCAAGAGCATAAAAGAAACAAGATGAAACATCAGAGACTTTCAATTAAAGATCTTTAAAAAATAAGGAAGTTTAGCATGAAATTTTTTGTAGATAGCGCTAACATTGAAGATATCCAAGAATTACAAAGTTTAGGCTTGATCGATGGTGTCACAACAAACCCTTCACTCATCCTAAAATCAGGGCGCAGTATTCTTGAGGTTACAAAAGAAATTTGCGCCCTTATCAAAGGTTCTGTCTCTGTTGAAGTCACTGCAACAGAATTTGAAAAAATCATGAAAGAAGCAGATGTTTTAGCAAAAATTGCTGACAATATTTGTATTAAACTTCCATTAACTCTTGATGGACTCAAAGCATGTAAAGCACTTACCACTCAAGGATTAAAAACAAATCTAACCCTATGTTTTTCTGCTAATCAAGCCTTATTAGCAGCAAAAGCCGGAGCAACTTTTGTTTCCCCCTTTATCGGAAGGATAGAAGATTATGGAATGAACGGCAGTGAACTGCTCAGTGAAATTCGTACTATTTATGATCAATATCATTTTACAACACAAATTTTGGCTGCTTCTATCCGCAATGTTAATCATGTCAAAGAAGCAGCGTTAAGTGGTGCAGATATTGCAACCATTCCGCCAACAATCTTAAAAGCTTTAGTCAAACACTCTTTAACCGACCAAGGTTTACAAATATTCTCCGCTGATTGGGAAAAAACTGGACAAAATATCGTGTAAAAAATAGCTCCATATTTATTATAGCTTATGATGGTATCATCGATAACTTAAAAATCTTTAAGATCAACCGAAAGCAAGAGAAATATTTTTTCTGCTAATTCTTCAGCAGCTCGCTTTTCTGCATCTTTTTCAGCTTCTAATCCAGCATATAATTGATTAGGTTGATTAAAAGATGCACTAATAGACCCTTTACCTTGCACAATAAGGCCATTCTTATCTTTCACAGCAACACCACTCTTTATATCTTTTAAAATATAAGAACCTACACCCGTAACTGTTCCGTATGAACCCAAACGTGTTGGTGCCTTAGGAAAAAAACTCTGGGGATTCTTTGACCACTTCTCAAATTCTTGCAATCCAGAGGGATGATTAGGCTTCTCCTCAAGTGGCCGCCCTAATATCTGTTTAACGATGGATGCATGCAAAGATAATTTATAAATAGGAGCTTTAGGCTTCCCTCCATGCCCATACATAAGAAAAAGTAAATGATTACGTACTTTTTGACCAAAATGATCTGAAGGTTCTTCAACAAAAATCTTAGAAAATATTTCTGAACGCTTGAAAGAAACTTTCTCTACATACTCTTCACGGACATTTTCATCCATAGTCGATAACTGTGGCTGATTATAATAAAGTGGTTCAACCATGCAACCATAAAGAAATACAAGCAAACAAGAAAAAAACGAAAGAAAGAACCTTTTAAATAACAACATTGACAATCCTCTGTGGAACAATAATCATTTTCTTGACAGGCTTTCCTGCCAAGTATGTTTTTACAAAATCAAGAGCTAACACTGCTTTTTCAATTTCCTCTTTATCAGCCATAGCAGCAATCGTTACATCGCCACGCTTTTTACCATTAATCTGCACTGGCAATGTGACACATTCTTGAACAATTAATGCGGAATCATACACAGGCCAACCCACTTCAGACATGAGAATTTTTCCACCAAAAGCAGCATGACATTCTTCAGCTAAATGGGGCATCATAGGGGCAATCATTGCAAGAAAAAAATCCATAGCCTGACGTAAAGCAGATTTCATTTCATTTTCAAGACTTTCTACTTTATTTAACAATGGTGCTATCATATTTAAGAATTCATAAAGACGTGCAATCGCTCGGTTAAATGCAAATTTTTCCAAATCATCTTCTACATCACACAGTGTGCGATGTGCTGCTTTTGAAAGCTCCAACGCTGCACCTTGCTGCCCTGCATATGGAACAACTTCCTTTAAAATCGGGGCACTCAAAGACACACAGCGCCAAACACGTTGTACAAAGCGATGTGCTCCTTCAACACCAGATTCTGTCCAGATAACTTCTCTATCGGGGGGGAATCTGATAATACAAACCAACGAACTGTATCTGCTCCATAAGACGCAATAATATCGTCAGGATCAACAACATTCTTTTTTGATTTGGACATTTTTTCAATAGAACCAATCGTAACTTCACTGTTATCGATCAACTTATAAGCCTGACGTTTTCCATCTTTTTCAACAATTGAGATATCCGCTGGTGAAACCCAACCCTTATCATCTCGATAAGTTTCATGCACAACCATACCTTGAGTAAAAAGCCCCTTAAAAGGCTCATCAATAGTGACATATCCAATCAGCTTCATAGCTCGCATAAAAAAACGTGCATAAAGAAGATGTAAAATCGCATGTTCAATTCCACCAATATACTGTTGAACAGGCAACCATTCATCTATTGTATTCTGATCTACTGGCTCTTGTGCCCAAGGTGCGATAAAGCGTGCATAATACCAAGAAGAATCAACAAATGTATCCATTGTATCAGTTTCGCGCTTAGCTTCCTGACCACAAGAAGGACAAATGACTCTTTTCCATGTTTCATGACGAACAAGAGGATTACCAGGCTTATCAAACGTCACATCATCAGGCAATACAACTGGCAAATCAGCACGCGGTACAGGAACGACCCCACAAACTTCACAATGAACTATGGGGATAGGACAACCCCAATAACGCTGACGCGAAATACCCCAATCTCGTAATCGAAATTGCACTGTTCTTTGTCCCTGAGGTTTACCATCCAACAACTGCTCTTCGAGTTGTTTAGCTGCTGCTTCAAAAGCTTCTTGTGATGTCATACCATTCAAAAAGCCTGAATTAATCATCACTCCATCGCCGGTATAAGCTGTTTCAGCAATAACAAAATCTTTAGCATCTATTCCTTTTGGTAAAACCACTGGCCGCACAGGAAGGCTGTATTTACGTGCAAAATCCAAATCTCGTTGATCATGAGCAGGACAGCCAAAAATAGCTCCTGTTCCATAGTCCATGAGTACGAAATTAGCAACATAAATGGGAATATGAACTGTTGGATCAAAAGGATGAACAGCCATAAATGGAAGACAAAATCCTTGTTTTTCAATCGTTTCAAGAGCTGCAGTTGTCGTACCACCAAACCGACAACTTTCGATAAATGCAGCAAGCTCTTTGTCTTTTTGGGCTAAAGTTTGTGCAATTGGATGATCTACAGAAAGTGCTAAAAAAGAAGCTCCAAAAAGGGTATCAGGACGAGTAGAGTAACAGACAATTTCATCAAATTCATTGGAAAAATTATCAGCAACATTTGTTTTATTCAAAACCCAACGAATGCAAATACCTTGCGACTTTCCAATCCAATTTTTTTGCATAGTACGGACTTTTTTGGGCCATTCATCAAGCTTTTCAAGACCTTCCAATAAGTCTTCGCTAAAATTGCTGATCTTAAAAAACCATTGGGTTAATTCACGCTGTTCTACTAGGGCGCCAGAACGCCACCCCCGACCATCAATAACCTGCTCATTCGCCAAAACAGTATGATCAACTGGATCCCAATTCACCTTAGCAGCTTTACGTACAACCAACCCCTTATGATATAAATCAAGAAATAGCATCTGTTGACGGTGATAATAATCCACATCACAGGTTGCAAATTCACGCGACCAATCTAAAGAAAATCCTAATTTCTTTAATTGCCCACGCATTACTTCAATATTTTTATAGGTCCAAGCTTTGGGATGCACTTTATTTTGCATAGCAGCATTTTCAGCTGGCATCCCGAAAGCATCCCACCCCATGGGGTGCATGACATTAAACCCCTTTGCGCGTTTGTAGCGAGCAACAACATCCCCCATCGTATAATTACGCACATGCCCCATATGAATGCGACCAGATGGATAAGGAAACATTTCCAAAACATAATATTTTTGACGCTGATCCCCCTGAGCGGTCTGAAAAATTTTCTTTTCATCCCAAATAGCTTGCCATTTTTGTTCTTGGACACGTGGATTATAGCGTTCGATTGTCATTCCCATTATACTCTTGATAAAATTGAACCCAATAACTCATTCATGCTTCACCATGGATTAACTCCATCGCCAACATTTTTAATAAGTATGCTATAAGTACCTTACAAAGCTCTTATAAACAACTACCCAATCTCTGAATAAAAACGGAAAGCACGAAAATATGAGCACACTCTACACTACACCCAATGTTTCTTCCATTGAATCATGGGAAAAGATAAAAAAAGACATTGCGGAAACATGTCAAGACATACAGCGCCCCTTAGAAGAGGTTCAACTGGTTGCTGTTTCAAAAACTGTTTCTGCAGATAAGATTATCCCCCTTTTACAAGCAGGACAGTCTATTTTCGCAGAAAATCGCGTGCAAGAAGCTGCTGAAAAATGGCCTCTTTTGCGAAAAAAATTTGATACTATTGAACTGCATCTCATCGGTCCTTTGCAGTCTAACAAAACAGCAGAAGCTGTCAAAATTTTTGATGTCATTCAAACTGTCGATAGGGAAAAAATAGCTAAAAGCTTAGCTAAAGAGATGCAAAAACAAAAAAGATACCTCCCTTGCTATATTCAAGTAAATATTGGATTAGAACCCCAAAAAAGTGGTATTACTCCGCAAGAAGTAGTACCTTTTGTTGCTCAGTGCAAAAATCATTATGGACTTGATATTATTGGGCTTATGGCAATCCCACCAGTACAAGAAAACCCTGGACCCTATTTTGCACTCTTAAAAAAGCTCGCAAAAAATGCTGGCCTCTCAAAACTTTCTATGGGAATGTCTAATGATTTCAAAATTGCTCTTCAATTTGGCTCTAATGTTCTTCGCATTGGTTCAGCTTTATTTAAAAAATATCCTACATGATTCCATATTCTATCAAAAGTGTTACATTTTGGTACAAAAACATAAAAATACCCCCTTAAATACAATCATGTAAAATTTTAAAATTGACTGTACGGATTTTTGTCATTTAATCTAATCTACCAAAATGACATTCTTACGTGAATGAAAAGCCTAAAGGGGGATTTTGCCAAAGATGCGCAAACGCAAATAGAGTGGCTGATTTTTCCAAACAATAATTATGAGAGGGAACCATGTCTGAAAAAATCTATCCAGTACCAAATGATATCAAAAAAAATGCTTTCATTGATAACGACACTTATCAACAATGGTACCAAGAAAGCATCAATGATCCAGAAACCTTCTGGGGCAAACATGGGCGACGTATTGAATGGTTTAAACCTTATACAAAAGTAAAAAACACATCATTTAGTGGCAATGTATCAATTCGATGGTACGAAGATGGAATAACAAATGTTGCCTACAATTGCATTGATCGCCATTTAAAAAATCATGGAGACAACATCGCACTGATTTGGGAAGGAAATAATCCTTATCATGATAAAAAAATAACCTACAATGAGCTCTACGAACATGTATGTCGCTTTGCTAATCTTTTAAAAAATCACGGTATAAAGAAAGGTGACAGAGTGACCATCTATCTGCCGATGATTCCTGAAGCGATCTACGCTATGCTAGCTTGCGCTCGTATTGGCGCTATTCATTCAGTAATTTTTGCAGGCTTTTCTGCAGAAGCAATTGCAAAACGAATTGTTGATTGTCAATCAACTTTTATCATTACTGCCGACCAAAGCTTTCGTGGAGAAAAATTAATCAACTTAAAAGAAAACATTGACCAAGCCATTAAGATCGCATCCCACCATAACGTACATGTAAACCAAGTAATGGTCGTACGACGTACCAGCGGTGCAATTAATTGGGTAGAAGGACGTGATTTTTGGTATCATGAAGAGATCTGCCATACCACGACTGATTGTCCACCAGAAAAAATGAATGCTGAAGACCCACTTTTTATCCTTTATACCTCGGGTTCAACAGGCAAACCAAAAGGCGTTTTACATACTACAGCTGGTTATCTTATTTATGCATCAATAACACATCAATATGTTTTTGATTATCATCCTAATGAAATTTACTGGTGTACTGCCGATATTGGCTGGATCACCGGCCACTCTTATCTTGTTTATGGCCCTTTGTGCAATGGTGCCACTACTTTAATATTTGAAGGCATTCCAACCTTTCCAGATCAAGGCCGATTCTGGGAAATTATTGATAAGCACAAAGTCAATACACTCTATACCGCACCTACAGCTATCCGTACCTTAATGGGTGCAGGAGATTCTTTTGTTAAACGCTCTAAAAGAACATCCTTACGCCTTTTAGGAACAGTAGGTGAACCTCTTAATCCAGAAGCATGGAAATGGTTTTATCAAACCGTAGGAGAGAGTCGTTGCCCCATTCTTGATACATGGTGGCAAACAGAAACAGGGGGACATATGATCACTCCTTTGCCCGGTGCCACAGAACTCAAAGCGGGATCAGCAACACACCCTTTTTTTGGCATTCAACCACAAATTATTGATTCTGAAGGAAATATTCTTGATGGCGAAGCAGAAGGCAATCTCTGCATTATCGATTCATGGCCTGGTCAAATGCGTACTCTGTATAATGATCATGAGCATTTTATCCAAACATATTTTTCTACTTACAAGGGAAAGTATTTTACAGGCGATGGTTGTAAACGCGATAATGATGGATATTATTGGATCACAGGACGGGTTGATGATATCATCAATGTTTCTGGACACAGATTTGGAACTGCTGAAATTGAATCAGCACTCGTTTCACATCCCGCTGTCTCAGAAGCAGCTGTAGTAGGATATCCCCATACTATTAAAGGACAGGGCATATACAGCTTTATAACCCTGATGGAAGGCATAACTTCCAGTGAAGAATTGCATAAAGATCTTATAAATCATATCAGAAAGGAAATCGGATCTATTGCCATATTAGATAAAATTCAGTTTTCTTCTCAGCTACCAAAAACACGATCGGGAAAAATTATGAGACGAATTTTGCGAAAAATTGCCGAAAATAACTTCGATAACCTAGGAGATATTTCAACTCTTGCTGAACCACAAGTCGTTGATGATCTTATTGCCAACCGCCAAAATAGATAAACCACAATTTAATGCAAAATATTTGCGATAGCTTTAGCACACTCGCTAAAGCTACGCTAATATTCCTGATAAAATAAATAAGGAAAGCCATAACGATTAATGATATTATCAATATATTTCTTAATGCAAATGAGAAATGATCGAAGAAAAGTCTACAAATTTGCTAAGTGTGAAAACTGAAAAAAGCCTGCAGCAATGAAAATGAAATGCCATATAACGATTCAATATAGAAGCAGAAGTGGTAATCGAAGATGATTCATTTTGAAAATGTTGGGCTACGTTATGGTATGGGCTCTGAAATTTTACGTGATATTAGCTTTCATATTCCTGCTGGATCATTTCAATTTCTCACTGGTGCCTCTGGAGCAGGTAAAACATCGTTAATGCGTCTTATGTTTTTAGCGCTCAAACCAACCCGTGGACACATTGACTTATTTGGAACTGATACAGCATTACTGAGACGACAAGAGCTCCCTGCACTACGTCAGCGTATTGGTGTTGTCTTTCAAGATTTTCGTTTACTTGATCATATGACAATTTATGAAAATGTCTCTTTACCTTTACGTATTAAGGGACAAGAAGAAGCGACCTATCGAAGTGAAGTAGAAGATCTTTTACGTTGGGTTGGCCTTGGAAATCATATTCATGTTTTGCCACCAGTCCTTTCCGGTGGTGAAAAACAAAGAGTAGCGATTGCACGAGCACTCATTGATCAACCTGAAATCCTACTGGCTGATGAACCAACAGGAAATGTTGATCCACCTTTGGCAAAACGCCTGCTGCGTTTGTTTATTGAATTAAACCGTTTTGGAACAGCTGTTATTATTGCTACCCATGACATCGCATTGATGGAACAAGTCGCAGCACGGCGCATGATTCTCCATAATGGACGGATGACAATTCATGAATAAATCTTTCCCGATTTTTACACGTGATAACAAAAACATAACTGCGATTATTCCCAGTGATAATATTTCTGGACGAGCATTAGTTGCAGTAATTGCTATTATGACATTTCTCTCAAGCCTAGCACTAATCAGTGTTGATTTAGTAAAGCATGCTGCCAATAATTGGAGCAATCAAATTAGCTATGAAGCAACGATTCAAATACGTCCTGTTGAAAATATTGATATCGAAAAATCTCTCCGCGATGCAGTGAAATTGGTTAAAACATTTCAAGGAGTACAAGACGCTAAAATTGTTGACCAAAAAGCCACTGAAAAATTACTCGAACCATGGCTAGGAACAGGCCTAACCTTAAATGAATTACCACTTCCCCGACTCATAATCGTAACTCTGAAAGAGAATGAAAAGATTAACTTTCGTGCAATCAACCAAGCCATCAAAACACAAATCCCAGGAGGACAGTTTGATGATCACCGTAATTGGGTAAACCGTTTTGCAACAATGGCACAGACAACTGTTTTTATTGGTATTTCAATTTTAGTACTAGTTTTAGGTTCTCTCATCCTCACAATTATCTTTGCCACACGCAATGCTCTGGTAGAGAATGCTCATATTATTAACGTATTATATTTCCTTGGAACGGAAACCATGTTCATTGCTAGACAATTTGACTGGCATTTCTTTAAAACTGCACTACGTGGTGCATTATATGGTAGTGCTACAAGCATATTCCTGTTTGGTGCTTTTTCTTTCTGGACAGACTATAACCTAGGTAAAATAGAAGCTAGCCAAATAACCGCTTTGTTTGGGCATTTTTCATTTTATTCTATTCCATATGGCAAAATCATCAGCCTGATTATTTTTGTTTCTTTTCTTACTATGTTTACAAACAGAATCACTATTTTGGCGCAACTAAAAAAAATGGATCAAAGCGAAAACGGCTTATTTTAATTTTATGATCAATAACTCACGCAACTCAAAATCATCAATACATGATAATCTAAAGCGTTCCGTTCCAAAGAGTACTACATGCAATATACAGTATTTTCAGTACTTGTTTCGTTATTTACCTCCAACAGTACTTTCTCTTTTAATGATAGCTATCTTTTTTTGCATTAGTTTCATTATTTTTTCTGAAAAAACTGAGCAACTCAAACCACCAAATCCTTTACAAAAAGCAGATGCGATTATTGTTCTAACAGGTGGAGAAAATCGAGTAGAGACAGGACTAAAGCTATTGCAACAAAAGCTTGGTTCACGGCTATTAATCAGCGGAGTAAATACAACAACTAATATCGATAGATTCACACGTATCACCTATATTAACCCCAATCTCTTCGCTTGTTGCGTTGACATTGGACATAAAGCAACCAACACAAAAGGAAATGCCGAAGAAAGTGCTGCTTGGATCAAAAAACATAATTATCAAAACATTTATGTTGTCACCCATGATTATCACATGTGGCGCTCCTTGCGCGAACTTAAGCACTTAATGCCTGATGTAAATTTTATTGCTTATCCCGTAAAAAAAACTGGCAAAGAAAGCACGATACAACAAATGAACCAAATACGCATTCTTGCACTTGAATATATCAAAACTATTGGGGTACACGTCAGAACTGCCTTTTGATTATTGTATTAAATTGTGTACCTTTTTTAACAAGATTTGAATGCGTAGACTACAATCACGGTTTGTTTTAAGCTACAGAAACATGAAATCTTGCACAATAATAATCACCTAATATCTTGCACGTTATAGCACAGATTGATTGTGATTTTGCTCTCTTTTCTTTGCAATAAATTGCTCCCATAAAATTTGTTTTATTAAAAATAAAGCCACTACTCAAAATAAGAACTACTGTTTTTAATACAAATTTTGGCATGAACCATTTATCAAGCAAACAGAAAAATATCTATTTACCCCACTTCACGAACTGATTGTTTTGTTACTGCAAACATCCCATTAGCACTGTATACATAAACTAAGATACTAAGTACCTGATATAAATTGCATTGCCTATCTATAAAAAAGATACAACAAACCAATCAAAATAGTATCATCTTCTTAATGAGTAAACTTTCTCATTAACGCACTAGTAAGTGTTACAATCGTTACAGTCACAATTCTTCTTGCACATCACGATGCTTAATCGCGCGAAAGAGCAACAACAGGATCAAGACGTGAAGCTTGCCGTGCTGGTGAAAAACCAAAACAAACACCGATTATAGTAGAAAAAGTAAGAGCTATGATGATCGACTCAATTGTATAAGACAAGTGGATAGGTGCCTGAAACAGCAAAAACAAACCACCAACAGAAAATCCAAACAGGATTCCAAAACCACCACCAATTACACAAACTAAAATCGCTTCAATTAAAAATTGTTGCAAAATATCACTCTGGCGCGCGCCAACCGCCATACGCACACCGATTTCATTAATCCGTTCAGAAACAGTAACCAGCATAATGTTCATTACCCCAATACCTCCAACAATTAACGAAATAGCTGCAATTGAAGATACTAAAAGTGTTAAAACATTTGTACTTTCCATGATCCGATCACGAAAAAATTCTGAATTTCTAATGAAGAAATCTTTTTCACCATGCCGCATAATTAAAAAACGCTTAACCATAGTTTCTGCTAACTGTGAATCAACATCATCAGCAATCTTAACCGTAATGGCACGAACCTGTGTTGTTCCAAGAAAACGCGTTTGCAGTGCTGTGTAGGGCAAATAAACCTGTAACGTACTGGATACACCTCCACTATTTTGGGAAGCTACAACACCAACAATGCGCGCTGGCACTTTACCAACATGTACGATTTTACCAATAGGACTTTCACGACTATGAGGAAAAAGAACAGCAATTGCTTCTTTTTCAATCACTAAATCCACTTCCCGATCTTGTACACTTTTTTTATCAAATAACCGTCCTTCAATAACACTCAGCCCCTGTGTCTGAAAATATTGTTCTCCTACTCCTATAATCACAGAATTAGCCTCAACTGAGCCAGAACGTATCATCGAATTTGCTGAAATCTGAGGTGTTACGCCAGAAACATAAGACAACTTAGAGAGGGCTTCTGCATCTGCTTCAACTAAACTGGTAATCTTCTCTGATTGTGGATCAGAAAAGCTTTTCCCAGGCAAAATTGTCAATGTATTAGACCCCAAGCTCTTAAAATTTTCTAAGATTGTTTCCCGTGTACCATTACCTAGAGCAACCATAGAAATAATAGCTCCAATACCGATAATCACGCCAAGCATTGTTAAAAAAGTCCGCATCCGATGCGCATTCATTGCTAACAAAGCCATCATAAACGCTTCACGAAAACGTTCAATAAAAGAACGAAAAAAACCTACTGCTTTCTGATCTTTTAGATTCTGCTTCTTATAAGGAGAAAGACTTTCATCCTTTATTTTTGCAACCTTCGATACAGTATCGGCAATAATTTCTCCATCTCTGATTTCAATAATACGATCAGCTCTTTTAGCAACTTGCATATCGTGGGTTACAATAATAATGGTGTGCCCTTCTTGATGAAGCTCATCCAAAATACATAATACTTCTTGACCACTCTGTGTGTCTAATGCACCAGTTGGTTCATCCGCAAGAATGATTTCAGCATTATTCATTAAAGCACGAGCAATAGACACACGCTGCTGCTGACCACCTGAAAGCTGGTTTGGACGATAATTCATCCGATCTCTCAGACCTAAGCGTATTAGAAGATCCTGTGCACGTTTTTTTCTTGTTGCTACGTCACACCCTGCATAAATAGCTGGAATTTCAACATTGCCAAGAGCTGTCAATTCATTTAATAAATGATAACGTTGGAAAATAAATCCAAAATGATTGCGCCGTAAAGCTGACAATTCATCAGCAGAAAGAGTGGCTGTTTCTTTACCTGAAACCAGATAACGACCAGAATTTGGTTTATCAAGGCATCCTAAAATATTCATCAATGTGGATTTTCCTGAACCGGAAGTTCCTACAATAGCCACCATTTCACCACGTTTAATGGTGAGATTGATGTTTTTCAAGACAGTAACGAATATGTCACCTGCAGGAAATTTTCGTACAATATTCTCCAAAATGAGGACATCATCTGCTTGCTCTGTTTTCATGGATTAGATCTCGTCTTCACTATATATATCAGAAGACTCTGGCATCGTCCCATCATGCACACCAGTAATCACCACATCACCCTCATTTAAGCCTGACACAATCTCTGCCATTACCTTATTATTAAGACCAACAGTTACCTCTTTCGCAACAACATTATTGCGCTTATCCAAAATAGAAACCCACGCTTTACGCTCTTTTGTCTCATCGCGTAAAGCATCACTTGGCACCAATAAAACATTCTGAGCACGACCAAGTATAATATGAACTTGGGCAGTCATATAAGTCCGCAAAAAATTATCCTTATTATCAATATGTACAATTCCATTATAATAAACTGCTGACGACGTTAAAGAATTAGAATTGCCTATCATACCAGGATTAATGCTCACATCAGTACGTATCGATTCAGGTGCCGGCTCTATCCTTTCCAAAGTTCCTTCATATCGACGCTGTGAATTTCCTAAAACCGTTAAATAAATAGGTTGTCCAGAATGAACTTTAAGAATATCTGCTTCTGAAATTTGTGCTTTTATAGTCATTTTCGATAAATCGCCTAAAATAACAATTGTTGGTACAGATTGAACTGCATTCACATTCTGTCCTTCTTCAACAACTGTTGCTAAAACTGTTCCCGCTGAAGGAGCAGTTATTCGCGTATAACTTAAATTGACTTCTGCACTATCCACGTCAATTTGTGCTTGAGAAATTTGCTCTCGAAGCTGAATAATCTGCGCTTCACGTATTTTTACTTGTGCTATAGATTCATCAAGATTAGCTCGTGAAACAGCATGTACTTCAATCATTTTTTTTTGACGTTCTAAATTTTTCTGTGCAAGTGCAAGATAAGCCTCTTGTTCCTTCAAGCTTGCATGATAATGAGATAATGCTGCTTTTTTTCTTTTCAGATCATTTTCCTGATCTGTAGAGTCAATTTCTGCTAAGAGATCTCCTTCTTTCACAACACTTCCTGGAAAAACAGGCATCGACACTACGCGACCTGTCGTACGTGCACCTACCGCAACCAACCGATAGGGACGCAAAAGACCATACGCTAAAACGCTTTCCTCAATATCACCACGCTTCACAACTGCTGTCATGTAAGTTGGCATAGACGTTCCAAAAATAAGAGAACGGAGCCACAAAAATAAAACGACAACGAGCATACCAGTTAAAAATAGGAAAAGTTTTTTGCGTTTCATAATAGCATTTTTAATTAAACTTCTTTTCATTTCCCTACCTTTATACGTGAATGGGTAACACCATCAACCACTTCTGAACGTGATACATCAATCGAACCATCCCAGCCACCGCCCAACGCTTTCATCAACGCAATATATCTAGTAACCAAAGAAACACGACTGTCTTGAAGCGCTAATTGTGAAGAATAATAAGAACGATCAGCATTTAATAATTCAAAAAAACTAGTATTTCCATTGTTAAAAAGACGTCGTGAAATTTCTAATGAACGTAGATAAGCTGCGTCAGCAACTATAAGCTTTTCTAGGTGCTGATGTTCCTTGATTAATCTAACAAGCGCATTTTCTACATCTTCAAGAGCTTCCAATACGGCAGCCCGATAACTGATAAAAGCTTGATCACGCTGTGCACGAGCAACAGCAACTGATGCTACACCTTGTCCTCCATTAAAAAACGGTAAACGAATGCTGGGTCCAAAAGACCATCCAATCGTTGAATTTTTCCATAATTGGCCGATCGACATTGCTGTTGTTGAAATATTACCTGTTAAAGTAAGTGATGGATAAAGCTCTGCTTCACGTTGACCAATAAGTGCCGTAGCTCGTGCATATTGGCGTTCCGCACGTCGTAAATCTGGGCGTGTTAACAAAATATCGGCCGGAATTCCTGCCGATATCGGCCATTTCGGTTGCGGAATCTGCACTTGCTTAGCATTCTGTTGCAAAAGATCCTTCAAAGCGGTAGGCACATAACCAGTTAAAACAGAAAGGCGATGGATGCTCATTGCCACATTAGCTTCTGTCTGTGATATATCTGCCTCTGTATTTGCCATTTGCGCTTGTGCGTTTGAAACATCAAGCTCTGAAGCATCTCCAGCTATTAATTTAGCACGTACCAACTCAAATGTCTTACGCTGTAAGGAAGCAACTTTCTGCACAAGCAACAATTTTTGTTGCCAACCGCGCATTTGAACATAATTTGTTGCCACATCTCCTAGCAATGTGACCATTGTGGCATACATATCTTCAACAGCAGCATCAAGACCGTAACGAGCTGCCTCAACAGCACGTTTATGCCCACCAAAAAAATCAAGCTCCCAGCTAGCATCAAAACCACTACGATATTGACTTAATGACGTATCAGATTGTCCAGAACTGCGGATTTTCGAAATTGAACTGGACATACTCGGTAAAAGAGATCCAATAGTTTGACCCAAACTAGCACGCGCTTCACGAACACGTGCTTTTGCAACAGCAACATTATTATTTCCAGCAATCGCATGATCAATTAACATATTTAAAATTGGATCATTGAGACTTCGCCACCATCCAGCAAGAACAACCGGATGCTTCGACATCTGCTTAGACTGTTGCCCCCAAACTTGCGGAACATTAAAAGATGTTTTGCGATAATCAGGACCAACCATACATCCTGACAACACAAAACAACAGAAAAAAGCACTACTAAATAAAACCCTCGAAGTTACCCACTTAAAATTTCTGATTTGCATTAAACTTCCCGCATGTTTTCAGAATCAATTTATTAATATTTTACTTTCAGAGTAAATTCTATTAATATTTTACTTTCAGAGTAAATATTTCAAACTTATCTTGAAAAATCAAATACTGTTTTTACAGGAACATGATCTGAAGGTTGATCCCACCCCCGTGAATCACGAAAAATGGAAAGATCTGAGATAAAAGGAAGAAGATCTGGCGAGGCCCAGATATGATCAAGCCGACGACCGCGATTAGAAAGCGCCCAATCGCGTGCACGATAGCTCCACCATGTATAAAGCTTGGCAGGAATAGGAAAATGTATACGCATCAAATCCACCCACCCACTTTGACGGCATATAGATTGTAAACTTTCTGTTTCAATTGGCGTATGACTTACGACCTTCAACAATTGATGATGAGACCACACATCATCGGCTAAAGGAGCAATATTCAAATCACCAACCAAAAGAGAAGATAGACCGTCTCCCTGATCAGCTTTAATAGAAGACATTTCTTCTAAAAAATCAAGTTTATGACGAAATTTTTCATTTACGTCAGCATCAGGTACATCACCTCCAGCGGGAACATAAAAATTATGAATCCGTATTCCTCTGCCATAAACTTCAATAACAACAGAAATGTAACGACAATCTTCTTTTTGACAAAAGAAACGTTTTTCAACACTCTTAAAAGGCAAACGAGAAATAATCGCCACCCCATTGTAAGATTTTTGCCCACTCAGTGCGATATATTGATAGCCAGCGGCTTCAAAAGCCTCTCGTGGGAATAAATCATCTGGACATTTTGTCTCTTGTAAACATAAAACATCCACCGCAAATATATTCAGATACTGAAAAACCTGCGAAAGACGCAAACGAACAGAATTGATATTCCAAGTAGCAATGCGAAAAAACATTTGTTTTAAGTACGGTGACGTGAGGAAGAAATATTCTTACTTGGCAGTGTAAACACTCCATCAGCAAATCTAACACCTGTCCGTACATTTAGGATTTGAACAGTGGTTTCCAAATTTTGTTGATCAATAATCGTCCACTGTCGCAAAGCATAATTTCTGGAATCAAATATCATCTTTATTTGCCCCTTACCAAGACTTTGATCCTGCAGAACTATAGTAACCGCTCCTGGATCTTCGCGGAATGATAATAAACGTCCTGATGATAAGTCAACTCTATCGTCTAACAAAAATTTCATCGGCGTATACAAGAGCTGTGAATAACTCCAAGTATTTAAAGCACGATTATTAACTCCAACAAATTTACCATCTGCTATAATTTGTAAAGGTATTTTTTTGTAAATAAAACGAATCTTTCCTGGACGTTCCAAATAAAATGTTCCCTCAGTCATGGCTCCCTTTGGACTAAACTGAATAAAATCGCCTGTCATCGTTTTAATCGCTGCAAAATGGTTAGCTACATTCTGCGCTTTTGCCACTTGATTAGCTGATTGTGAAAAAGCAGGAAAAGCTAAGCACCAAAAGATAATGAATACAGAAAACCCTAGTATGCTTTTTTGTGGTAAAAGAGACGTTTTCATAAAAATGCTCCAAAGCAGTACGATTAACACTAAACATAGGAAGTAAATAATAGCTCAATACCATTTAATTAAGAATAATGTTTGAAAAAGCCATAAAAATACTTTAACCTTTAAAAGGTTCTTCTTCAGAAGGTATTAAAATTTCTCGTTTACCTACGTGATTGGCTGAGCTAATAATACCTTCTTCTTCCATTCGCTCAATCAATGAGGCGGCGCGGTTATAGCCGATGCCTAAACGGCGTTGAATATAAGAGGTTGAAACCTTACGATCACGAAGAACAACAGCAACAGCTTGACTATAGGGATCATCTGCAGAAGAAGAATTCAAGGAAACATCAATACTATTTTCTGCAGTTTCTTGCGTAATAGTTTCCAAATATTCAGGACGTGCCTGAGATTTGAGATGCGCTACAACCTGCTCCACTTCATCATCCGCAACAAAAGGCCCATGGACACGCTGTATACGACTTCCTCCCATCATGAAGAGCATATCTCCCTGTCCTAACAATTGCTCAGCTCCCTGCTCGCCAAGAATTGTTCTACTATCAATTTTTGAACTAACAGAAAAAGAAATACGTGTGGGAAAATTGGCTTTAATAGTCCCCGTAATTACATCCACTGAAGGACGTTGCGTGGCCATAATAACATGAATACCAGCAGCACGTGCCATTTGTGCTAAGCGTTGAACAGCTCCCTCAATATCTTTACCAGCAACCATCATCAAATCCGCCATTTCATCAATAATAACAACAATATACGGCATTGGGCTTAAATTGAGTATCTCGGTTTCGTAAAGGGGTTTACCAGTCTCGTGATCAAATCCAACTTGAACTGTACGCGTCATAGTTTCACCCTTACTTTCAGCCTCTTTTAGACGTGCATTAAACCCATCTACGTTACGAACACCAACCTTTGACATTTTGCTGTAACGATCTTCCATTTCACGCACAGCCCACTTCAGAACAATCACTGCTTTTTTAGGATCTGTTACAACTGGTGTTAACAAATGTGGAATACCATCATAAACTGAGAGTTCAAGCATTTTCGGATCAACCATGATTAAACGACATTGCTCAGGTGTCATCCGATAAAGAAGCGACAAAATCATGGTATTAATAGCGACAGATTTACCAGATCCTGTTGTACCTGCCACTAAAAGATGCGGCATTTTTGCTAAATCCGCAATAACCGTTTCACCACCTATTGTCTTCCCTAAAGCAAGCCCCAATTTTGCTTTGCTATTCGCAAACTCTTGTGCTTGCAAAATTTCACGTAAATAAACCATCTCACGTGTTGCATTGGGCAATTCTATTCCAATAACATTCCGTCCTGGAACTACAGCAACCCGTGCTGAAATCGCACGCATAGAACGGGCAATATCATCTGATAAACCAATGATGCGGGACGATTTAATACCAGCAGCTGGCTCAAATTCATACAAAGTCACTACTGGACCAGGGCGTGCATCAATAATTTTTCCTTTAACCCCAAAATCCAACAAAACATTTTCAAGTTCATGAGAATTTGCTTTTAGAGCCGAAGGAGAAAGTTTAGCATCCCTTGTTACCGGCGGAGCAATCGAAAGATAGTCTAAAAGGGGAAGAAGGAAACCATCTTTTGAAGAAACCATTAAAGGTTTAAAAACACTGTTTTTAACGAGAGAAACGGGAGCTTTATTTTTATGCCTATCACATTGTATTTCTTCATCAAAAAAAACTGGTTCAATTCGGTCAAACGACCAGCCTGATTTCTTAAGATGATTATTGAACGAAAAAAAACGAAAAATCCGTGCTTGTAAAAAATAAAGAAAATGCAAAACTGCACCTATAGCTGTGACAAAAAAACCATGCCGCACTTTATCCTCAGAATCTTCCGCATCTTCTGACATATCAAAATCTGAGTCTACAATTTCGACCTTCCTAGTGTTTTTAACCTTTCTTTCATATCTCTGACGTCTCCACACCACATTACCGGCAAAAACAGCCAGTAAAAGACCTAAAAATGTGGAAGCAACTCCTAACAACACTTTCTGAAAAGAAGAGTGAAGGACAGGAAAAATTAAATGAGCAGCGTTTAAAATTTTGTCACCTAAAACACCTCCAAGACCAATTGGCAGGGGCCAGTATGTAAAAGAGCTAATAGGTGTCATAAGAGCAAAAGACACTAAAAAACAAATTGTCGACACCGCCCATAAAAAAAGGCGAAAAATCAAATTGTGAATATCCTTCTGTGCTAGCAAAAGGAATGACCAAAATAATGGTGGTAGTAAAACACCAATACTTGCCAAACCAAAAAACTGCATGGCAAAATCTGAAAAAACTGCGCCTGACCACCCCATAAAATTTGTAATTTCATTCATATTTGCCTGAGTTAACGATGGATCGGAAACATTCCAAGTTGCCAAAGCAAAAACACAAAAAATCATAAAGCCAAAAAGCCCAAGACCGATGAAGACACCAATCTGACGTAAAAACATTTCAATAAGTCGAAAACTTTGAGAATTTGGCATTTTTAATAAATCATACGGAGTAAAACTTTAGTTCATCCATCAACCACAAACAAAAAACCTTATGCATTTTGCACAAAAGAGCTGAAAAATCATAACTCAGAAATATTAATACAGTTTTAACCATCATAACTATAACAATTTCCTTTAATGTTATGCAAAAAATGATATTAAAGGAAAGTATCCATTTTATTTAATAGCTCATAAACTGTGTAAAAGTAGAAAGAAGGATTGTGTATACTGATCCAAATGAAGACATAAAGCTCCATCAAGATACAAAACACTGTGATATTCTCATCGTAGGTGGTGCAGCTATTGGTCTAACACTTGCAATAGCGGTTAAGCAAGCTGCTCCTTATATAAAAATTAATATCGTTGATGCAGCCCCTCAAGAAAATACCTTTGTCCCCAATATACGAGCAATCGCCCTTGCTGCTGCTTCTATTCGTATGTTTAAGCAATTGCAATGTTGGGAACATATAGAACCTCATGCCCAACCCATTCATTCTATGATAATCACTGATGCCTGTGCAAATGATCCTGTTAAACCAGTTTTTTTAACCTTTGAAGGAGATGTTACTCCTAATGAGCCTTTCGCTGCTATGGTTGAATATAAAAATCTTATAGGTGCCTTAAAAAAACGTGTAAAAGATCTAGGCATTACTTTCATTGAAAATACACGTGCCTTTGATTTTTACCAAAAAGATCAGCATACAACTGTTACCTTAAGTAATGAAGAAATCTGGAAAACTAGATTGTTGATTGCAGCAGACGGAGTACATTCCAAATTGCGTGAAAAAGCGGGTCTTAAAAACTTTTCTCATTCCTATAAACAAACAGCAATAATCTGCACAATTGAGCATGAAAAACCCCATCAAGGTCAAGCAATACAACATTTTTTACCCGCTGGCCCCTTCGCTTTTCTTCCGCTTAAAGGAAATCGATCAGCTATTGTATGGAATGAGCACCATAAAACTGCTCAATATTATCTAAAAGCTGATGCATTTATTTTTGAAACAGAAATCGAAAAACGTATAGGTCATAGATTTGGAAAAATATCGTGGAATGGCGAACGTCAAGCTTTTCCTTTAACTCTTTCTTTAACACGCCAATTCATTAAACCCCGTTTTGCTCTTATTGGCGATTCCGCACACACAATTCATCCCATTGCAGGACAAGGACTTAATTTAGGTTTACGAGATAGCGCCGCTCTCGCCGAAGTTATTGTAGAAACAGCACGGCTCGGTCTTGATATTGGATCTCTTATTGCCCTAGAACGCTACCAAAGCTGGAGACGTTTTGAAATGGTACGAATGGCTCTGAGTAATGATTGGCTTAATCAACTATTTTCTAATGATAACCTCTTGTTGCGAATGCTTCGTGATGTCGGACTTGGAATCGTTAACCACATGCCAAAAATGAAACAATATTTCATCCAAGAAGCTGCTGGGCTTACCCCTAATGCTCCACGCCTTTTACACGGACTGCCGCTTTAAGCAAAACAGCAGTAAACCAACGCTCCTGCTTAAAATGAAGCCATAAAAATCAACTACCCGATTTTATATCTTTCTCATAAGATTTTTTTCATAACTTGAAATAAATAAAAAAATTTCATTGTTTAATTGCATATCACCCAAGAGCATACTCAACAAATGCCCAGATATAGTGTCGTATTCTTCAACGACATGATAGAGAAAGAATAAGAAACAATCTCATTAATTCATTATAAGATTTTAGTAAAATCTGTTATGATATAGATGTAAAGTTGCCCATGCTACGGTCATTACCGCAGAACTTAATGAGTTTCTGTATCTAACAAATGATAAATGAGGACAAATAAAAGACATAAAATTGCCTAATTTTTCTTTTGTTTGAAACGACCTTTCATTTTTGACTGACCTGTTATAAGGAGCTGTAGAAACGGATTGGCTTGCGCTGTACGCTGTAAAATTTACCTACCCAAGCATCTTAACATATAGGCTCAGCATTTTAATACATAACTATATGTTGCAAATGCATATTGCTGATGTAGGATTAATGTCCTAACATTATTGTGAATAGCGCATACATGCTATGTTATTTCTAGTTCTTCAAGTGAATAACCACTCTCCAACCATTCTTTAATCCATTTAGGTTTGCGCCCACGACCATTCCATAATTCCCATTGGTTATTAGGATTTCTATAATGGCGCTCTTTTCTCACAAGATCAGCAATATCAATTCCGTGCATATTAGCGATTTCAAGGATTTTTCGCCGCGCATTTTGCTTTTCCTTTGCTTGCCGTTTCTTTAATTCGATATCAATTTGAGCACGCATTTCTTGTAGCTCATCGAAATTCATATTTTTGAGATCATTCACCTTAATTACTCCCCTTGCAAAAAAGAATTATGTTTTGTCATATTTTAAACACAATTATAGACAATTTCTGCCTATTTGTTATCGAAATTAGAAATACGATAAATATATTGCTTTCATGGAGATATGTTTTGGACTACAAAAAATTCCTTATTTGTGTCTCGGATATGACTGCCATATTCTTTTTCAGCTTAATTGCTGAAATTGAAAATAGGGTTGTTGGATCTCCATTACGCCTTTCTAATTATCGTGAACAAGCGGCTGAAAGTGGTTATAAATTGCTAATTTATAAACTATGGCAATACTCAGCAAAGAACAAGCCCTATGTGCATAACAATGTAGCGATTCGTTTTAGCAAGAACGGGTATGCTGTTCAACGATCGATTCCTATTTTATATCAACCATATGCGGAACAAGAGAAATTGGCGAAGAGTCACTTTACGCGATCGGCTTCGATTGGTGAAGAAAAGAAACCTTTGCTTGGATGTGCATCATCTTTTTTGGAAATGAATATGCGTAATATCAGCGGTGGTTGTAACCGTGGTGTACTTGGCTTTATGCTCTCTATCTGCGAAGTTAGATGTTTATTAGCGCGTATTATGCATCTTTTTCAAAACAGTGGAATCGATTGTAATAGCAGGCAATATTTTGGATTAAAAAATCTCACTCTACGAATCTCTCATTCTATAATATGGCGGTTATCGGAAGATCTGCAAGAAACCTTTTCTCACGTGAGTCGCATTTTCTATCATGGAGTGCGTTGTCAATGATTATTTCAGATTTTATGATGCTTGCTACTGCATGTGCTCCAGCCATTCACCCGATAACACTTTCAGCTGTTGTTATGAAAGAGTCGCGGGGTGATGTGTATGCAGTGAGTATCAACAATCATCAGAAGATATCGCCTCAACCATCCTCGTTTGAAGAGGCAATAACAACAGCTGAGCAACTTAGGCATGATGGTCATAATTTAAACATAGGTTTGGGACAAATAAGTGTCAAAAATCTTGAGTGGCTTGGTATGTCTCTTTCGGATTTGTTTAACCCCTGCAAAAATCTCGAGGCTATCCAAATTATTTTAACTCACTGCTATGAACGCGCAAAATTGGAGTACGACTCTGAACAATCTGCCTTGAAAGATGCGTTGAACTGTTACAGCGTAGGAAATGGTGAGCGTGGCTTTGCTATGCAAAAAATTGCTTCATATGTTGGGGTTGAAGTTCCTGCTCTCGCGTCTATAGGAGATGAAGAACAGGAGTTTGTAAAACTTAACACTGGAGAACCCAAAAAACTTGTTAAAATGAAATCTGGTTCTGTCACTTCTCGAGAAGAGCTAGAAGATGCATTTACCAATGAAGCAAGTGGTGTGCATGATGCTTTTACAGCAAAATATCGTTCTTCATCTGAAAAATCGCAAGAATAACGGTTACTACTTTATAAATTAGATCTATAATTTTGATAGGATATCATAATGCAAGGTAGATAAGAGAATATTAAGGCTCTAATTGATAGATTGAACGAAATCTATTTTAAATTGAGGGTCAAAAATAATGAAAATGATAGAACAAAGCAGTGTTGATATGGCATTTAGTCAAAAAGTAGCACGTGAAGTTACAATTGTAATGCGCTCAGAAAGAGAATGGTACTTTACGTTTATTGCAGATAATCCAGTGACTGGCCAAACAAACAAATACACGCTTCTTACGCAGAGAGGAAAATTGAGGACTTGGGCTGATCCTAAATATCTTTTTAAATTTCTTCGTGAGCGGGGGGTTATTTGTGGCAATTTTAATCTTAATCAGGACGAACAACATGAAAAAATCAAATATCTTTCAAAATATTAATGGGAAAATTATTGGGGTTACCGCAACAGCAGCTGCGTTTTTTATGACTCATCCTGTGTATGCTCAAATTCAAAAATTGAAAAATGCTGAAACAGCTTTGAAAACGGTGCAAAGCGACCTGAAAGAAATTTTCCCTATCGCTGCTGCTGTCATACTGCTGGGTCTAGCAATAGGTTATGCAGGTCGTTTTATCGAAAAAGGTACATTCGTACGGTGGTCAATTGGTGTCATAGTGGCTGGATCAGCAACCGCACTCAGTGATTTATTGTTTAAGGCTACTTAAATACATAATAAAGCTACGTAATACCAAAGTATTCTATTATTTCAAAAATCTATTTTGGTAACTTCACGGGTATAAAAATACTATTAAAACAATTTTAATTTTAATCGGGATAATTAAAATGAAGAAATTTAATACTCTCAAATCAAAGGTCAACAACGGAGTTATTGCAGCTGCTGTAACGGTTGCTATGTTTTTTATGGCTCGTCCTGTATATGCTCAAGTTCAAAAATTAACTAATGCTAAAACAGCTTTGGACACAGTGCAAAGCGACCTGAAAGAAATTTTCCCTATCGCTGCTGCTGTCATACTGCTGGGTCTAGCAATAGGTTATGCAGGTCGTTTTATCGAAAAAGGTACATTCGTACGGTGGTCAATTGGTGTTATAGTGGCTGGATCAGCAACCGCACTCAGTGAACTGTTGTTTAAGGCTACTTAAAGACATAATAAAGCTATGTAATACCAAAGTATTCTATTATTTCAAAAATCTATTTTGGTAACTTCACGGGTATAAAAATACTATTAAAACAATTTTAATTTTAATCGGGATAATTAAAATGAAGAAATTTAATACTCTCAAATCAAAGGTCAACAACGGAGTTATTGCAGCTGCTGTAACGGTTGCTATGTTTTTTATGGCTCGTCCTGTATATGCTCAAGTTCAAAAATTAACTAATGCTAAAACAGCTTTGGACACAGTGCAAAGCGACCTGAAAGAAATTTTCCCTATCGCTGCTGCTGTCATACTGCTGGGTCTAGCAATAGGTTATGCAGGTCGTTTTATCGAAAAAGGTACATTCATACGGTGGTCAGTTGGTGTTATAGTAGCTGGATCAGCAACCGCACTCAGTGAACTGTTGTTTAAGGCTGCTTAGATACATCAATAAGCTGCATAATACAAAGTATTCTTGTTATTCAAAAAATCTATTTTAGCAATTTTATGAATATAAATACTGCCAAAAACAGTTTGAATCTTAATTAGGATAATGAAAATGAACAAATTTAACACTTTCCAATCAAAGATTAGTGACAAGTTTATTACAGCTATTGTAACGGTTGTTGTGTTTTTTATGTCTCATCCTGTATGTGCTCAAGTTACAAAATTGAAAAATGCTGAAACAGCTTTGAAAACGGTGCAAAGCGACCTGAAAGAAATTTTCCCTATCGCTGCTGCTGTCATACTGCTGGGTCTAGCGATAGGTTATGCAGGTCGTTTTATCGAAAAAGGTACATTCGTACGGTGGTCAATTGGTGTTATAGTAGCTGGATCAGCAACAGCACTCAGTGAGCTATTGTTTAAGGCTTGAGAAAATAATGAAAATGATAGCACGAAGTATTTTTCGCTATTCAAAAAAGATACTCTTGTTCGACAGTTTTTGATCCATTAGCGATGTTTTAACTTATGCTGCAAAACTTATACTGCAAAAGGAAATATCGTTTATGACAACTTCAATTATAATGAGGATGAAAAACATGAAACAATCAAGTGCTTTGCAAGCAAGAGCTGATAGTAAGATTGGTACTGCTTTTGCAACTGCAATTATATTCTTAGTAACTCAATCTGTGTATGCGCAAACAAAAACAAAAGACATGGATATTTTAATCTGTATGCAATATGGACTCAGTACGATTGTTCCTCTAGCTGCTGCTGTCATTTTTGTATTTCTATTAATTATCTATATATTTCGTCTTATTGCAAAAGCTACATTCGCACGATGGGCACTCAGCATTATTATCGCTGGTGTAGCATTCTATATTAGTCATATATTATTCCACATTAGCTAATCGGATCAATTTATGAAATCACAAAAACATGAAGAATTTCCTTTATTCAAGGGAGCCACTCGCGTACCAACAATTTTTGGTGTACCGATGATGGCGCTCATGGTTATGGTTATAGGTGTAGCCATTGTGGCCATGACAATAAATATCTTCTTGTGGCTTATCGCCCCACCATTATGGTTTATCATGGTACAAATTACCAAAAATGATGATAAAGCGTTTCGTATCTGGGGGTTATGGATTGATACCAAATTTCGTAACCGCAACAAAAGCTTTTGGGGTGCATCAAGTTATAGTCCCTCTAATTATCGCAAAAGGAGATAAGCATGAAGGCTGTTGAAAGCAGCAAACTGCTCGCATCAGAAACGCCGGTGAGTCTGTTTCTACCTTATTCGCATCACGTGACAGACACAATTATCTCTACCAAAAATGCAGAGTATTTGTCAGTTTGGAAGCTTGATGGACGTTCACATCAAAGCGCTTCAGAAGAAGATATTTTTCAGTGGATCAAAGAACTAAATAATGCCTTACGTGGTGTTGCATCAGCTAATTTGTCATTATGGACACATATTGTGCGCCGTCGCGTTTATGAATATCCCGATTCAACATTTGATAAAATGTTTTGTTACCAGCTCGATGAAAAATATCGACAAAGTTTTGCTGGTTATAATTTAATGGTTAATGATCTATATTTGACGATCATTTTTCAACCGATAGCTGACAAAATTATGTCATTTTTTTCTCAACATGAGCGCGAAACACTCGATCAAAAAAAGATGCGGCAAGAGTCGTGTATAAAGACTCTTAATGATATCAACCGTACTTTAGGTCAATCGTTGAGACATTATGGTGCTGAATTACTCGGTGCTTATGAAAAAAATGGTCATGCTTATTCTTCTGCCCTTGAATTTCTTGGAATGCTTGTCAATGGTGAATATCGGCCTATGCCGATCTGTCAAGATCGTTTTGCTGACTATATGTCCATCAATCGTCCTTTCTTTTCAAAATGGGGAGCCCTTGGTGAGTTACGCACAACTACCGGAATCCGCCGGTTTGGTATGATGGAAATTAAAGAGTATGATGCTACAACCAGACCAGGCCAATTAAATGCTTTGTTAGAAAGCGATTTTGAATTTGTGCTAACACAGAGTTTCTCTATACTTTCACGACATGCTGCTAAAGATTATTTACAACGGCATCAACGTAATCTTATTGATGCCCGCGATGTGGCAACAAGCCAAATTGCACAGATTGATGAAGCTCTAAATCAACTTATAAGTGGCCATTTTGTCATGGGTGAGCATCATTGCACATTAACTGTTTACGGCGATACAATCCAACAGGTTCGTGATTATATGGCAAAGGCAAGTGCAGCTATGTTAGATGCCGCAGTATTACCAAGACCTGTAGATCTCGCTATAGAAGCTGGTTATTGGGCACAGCTGCCAGGAAATTGGAAATGGCGTCCACGCCCTGCTCCAATTACGTCACTCAATTTTTTGTCATTTTCATCTTTTCATAATTTTATGTCAGGAAAACCAACCGGTAATCCGTGGGGACCAGCGGTTACAATTCTTAAAACAACAAGTAAAACGCCACTTTATTTTAATTTTCATGCCTCTAAGCTTGAAGAAGATGCAACTGATAAAAGACTACTCGGTAATACCGCACTTATCGGACAATCTGGTTCTGGTAAAACTGTCTTGCTTGGTTTTTTGTTGGCACAAGCGCAAAAATTTAAACCGACAACTGTTGTTTTTGATAAAGATCGCGGTATGGAAATTGCTATTAGAGCAATGGGTGGGCGGTATTTACCGTTTAAAACAGGACGACCAAGTGGTTTTAATCCATTTCAGCTTCCACCTACACAAGATAATCTAATTTTTCTTAAACAATTTGTTAAAAAATTGGCGGAAGCAGGTGGTGAAGTTACACACCGTGATGAAGAGGAAATTAACCAAGCCGTTACAGCGATTATGAGCGATAACATTGATAGGTCGCTCCGTCGTTTGTCTTTTCTGGTGCAATTTTTACCAAATCCACGGTTAAGTGATTATGATGCGCATCCGACTGTTCACGCTCGTTTAGTAAAATGGTGTGAAGGTGGTGATTATGGGTGGTTATTTGATAATTTAACTGATGCGCTTGATTTATCAACACATCAAATTTATGGCTTTGATATTACTGAATTTTTGGATAATCCAGAAACCCGTACTCCAGTAATGATGTATTTGCTTTATCGCACTGAAGGGATGATTAGTGGGCAAAGATTCATGTACATTTTCGATGAATTTTGGAAATCTTTGCAAGATCCGTATTTTGAAGATTTAGCAAAAAACAAACAAAAGACTATTCGGAAACAAAATGGTATTTTTGTTTTTGCTACACAAGAACCTGGTGACGCATTGGAGAGTAATATTGCCAAAACACTTATTCAGCAATGTGCAACTTATATTTTTCTGGCCAATCCCAAGGCAAATTATGAAGACTATACAGAAGGATTCAAATTAACAGATGCTGAATTCGAACTTGTCAAGGGACTTGGGGAATTTAGCCGCCAATTCCTCATAAAACAGGGGGATCAGTCTGCGCTTGCAGAATTAAATTTAGGCAAATTTCAAGTAAAAGTTGATGGAAAAATTATCGAGCGCGACTTTAGTGATGAACTCTTGGTGTTATCGGGCACGCCCGATAATGCGGAGTTGGTAGAAACTATTATCGCTGAAGTCGGTGACGATCCAGCCGTATGGTTACCAATTTTTTTACAACACGTAAAAACTGAAAGGAGAACAATATGAAAAAGCAAATTGTTTCAGTAGCGATAGCAGTGGTTCTTGGAACATCAAGCCTAGTAACAGCAGGGTCTTGGTTTGGAGCTGGTGCGACAGATTTGGACAAATCAGTTATGTCTTCCAATTGGCTTTTTGGGAACTTCAATAAAAGATCACAACCAAAATCACATACTCCAAAAAAATCTACTCCATCGCAGGATTATGAGCAAATTCTTAATTTAATGAAACAACAGCTTGAAATAAAGAAGAAACAATTTGAACAAGATGAAAAAATATATAAATCTATAACAGAAAACAGAAAATTTGGTGCCCTGCGGACAAATCACGGTAGTTTTTTTCTCAAAAATCCACAAGAGATTTATAACCAAGCTAATAATTCTGATATATCAACATTGTTAGGAAGTGTTCGACGTGAAGAAGAAATTTCTGATTCTGCTAAAGGAACGCGTGATTCCATCAGTCAACGCAGCCAACATGCAGCTATCGTCGATAAAGCAATCAGTTTGCAAACTCTCCAAGAAACAGAAAATCGTTTTAAACAACTTGCAGAACTACTAGAAGAAATCGATAAAACAAAAGATCTAAAAAGTATTGCTGAATTGCAGGCGCGTATCAAAGGCGAATTAGCTCTGATACAGAACGAAGCCACAAAATTGCAAATGATTGGGCATCTACGTAATGCGGAACATACGCTCATAAGTCAACAAAAACATAAACGTAATATGAAAATTCTTAATAATAAAAATACGAAAATGCCAACTATACGATCTATACGATGAAACATTTCCTGACTGATGATTTCACTGATTTTTCTTATTCTTTCTTCTCATAAAAATGAAAAGAGATACACAATATTCGATGGCGTCCTGAAGATTTAAAGGGACGCACAGATGGTTTGATATATTTCCAAGCAATCTTGATGAGAATAGCTGAGAACACCCAAGATAAAAACACAGTAGAAAACTGTGTAAATGCAAATAATACAATGGAATGCACGACATGCATCAACATCATCCCAGATGGTGGCAAGATTAGAATTCGTTAGAGAGGAATGCCATGAACTTCGAAATGTTCACACAACTTTTCAAGAAAATTGACGATCTAACGAAGACATATGTCACGGATATTTCATCAAATTTGATAACGACAATTACGCCCATCGTATCTGTCTGTTTAACCATCGCATTTATCGCCTATGGGTGGCTCATCATTCGTGGTGCAATCGACATGCCAATCGCAGAGTTCATTAACCGATGCCTGCGCATGAGCATTATCACTTCAATAGCGATGACTACGGGTCTTTATCAAGCAGAAATTACCGATTTCATAATATCAATGCCTAATGAGTTACTAAGTGCACTGACAGGAAAATCACAAACATCACAAACACTAACAGGAACTCAATTACATTCCTTAATTGATAAAGTGGCTGAGAAGGGATTCGGATGTGCAAGCTTAGCTTTTGAAGAAGCTGCTTTCTTGAATTCTGAGGGGCTTCTTTATGGATTATTTGGTATCCTGATCTTGCTTGCAACAAGTTTTCTAGTCGCCATCGGTGGAGCGTTCATTTTAATAGCAAAAATCGCACTTGTGCTTCTCGTAGGACTCGGACCATTCTTCATCGTTGCCTTGCTTTGGCAACCTACCTATCGCTTTTTTGAGCAATGGGTGGCTCAATTAGTAAATTATATAATTCTCATTTTGCTCATCTCTATCGTGTGTAGTTTGATGATGAATATCTTTGCAAATTACATGGATGATATGATGCAGATTTTTGATGGTAATCATAATGTTGGTTATGTGCTTGGTGGTGCACTCATCTTATCCATTATCTCCATTATACTGTTGCTAAAACTATCAAGCATCGCGAATGCTTTGTCAAAAGGTATTACATTTGGGCATATATGGGGAATAAGTACAGGAAGAAGTCACTCTTCCCGTAAATGATTAAATAGCAAAATCGGTAGCATGATGGGGTATATTTATACTTTTATTGAAGATTTTTGTAAATTTAAGATAAAATCAAGAAAATAAAAACAATTGTAAGCGATATATTTTCTAATCAAAATTGAAATAATGATAAAAAAGTGATAGGATTCTATTTAATAATAGAATAAAGAGGAGTAATAAAGTGAAATCAATTATTTTTATAATTTTGATTACAGGTCTTTTATCAGCTTGCGTAGCGGCTCCAAAATTAAAACAACCAAATAATTGGAATCGAGTGCCTGTTAACAAAACAATCCCTGCCGAAATTCAGCGAGGAGCAATATGAGAAAAAAAGAAGCTAAACCAGTGAAAGCTAAAATTTGATACGTGAATTCATCGGCGAGCTGATAAAGTCAGCGCTAATTCAGCAATATAATTACCAATCCTTCCACAATATGTGAAAACTAAAAGGAGAAAAATAATGAGAAAGCTGATTACTACAATAACAATGACTGTAATTTTAGGAATGTTAAATGTAGTGCTGGTATGTGCAAATGCAAATGCTGGGGTAATTAATCTCATGTTTCAAAAACAAGTGGGAGAAAAGAATCTGAAACCGTACGAATATAGTACAAGTAATCAAAGCATAAGATATCAAAATATAGGATATACACTCTCGAACAGTCTAGATCCAAATGATATACTGCCAAGCGGATCGATAAATCAGAGAGGATCGGCATGGAACAGATCAAAATCTACACAACCTGATCCTTCTATTTTAAGAATGCAAAGACAAGTTGCAGAGATACATAAATCTGTAACAAACAGTCCAACAAGTAAAATAGTACAAAAAGATAAAAATAATCTTTTGCTTAAAGCTCCGCAATCCATTTATGATTACGATATTGATGATGACGGTGAGCCTACAAATTATCGAGAAAAGCAAGCAAAGGTTGCAGATTCAGTTCCTGATTTTTTTAGAAAAGCTTTATCTGACGAACAGAAGTTTCGCCGACGTTCTACGAGTTCCTCACGCAAAGCTATTGATCAACGCCGCCAATATGCGGCAACCATAGATAAAGCTGTGAGCCTATCTATTTTCCAAGAAACAGAAAATCATTTTAATCAAATTTCAGAATTATTAAACGAAATCCATAAGGCAACAGAACTGAAGGATATTATTGCAGTGCAAACACGTATTCAAGCTCAATTAGCAATAATTCAAAATGAAACAATAAAATTGCAAACGATTGCTCATTTACGCAATGCAGAACAAGCCCTTATCGACCGGTTACAGCGTCAACGTAATAAGCTTATTCTCAGACTTAACAATGACAGTTTACCTGGAGGATTAGATATGAAAATGCCAACTATACGGTATACAAAATCATAATAAAATGTCTCTTAATTGATATTTTCAATGAGGCTATTTTTCTTTCTTCTCATAAAAATGAAAAGAGATACACAATATTCGATGGCGTCCTGAAGATTTAAAGGGACGCACAGATGGTTTGATATATTTCCAAGCAATCTTGATGAGAATAGCTGAGAACACCCAAGATAAAAACACAGTAGAAAACTGTGTAAATGCAAATAATACAATGGAATGCACGACATGCATCAACATCATCCCAGATGGTGGCAAGATTAGAATTCGTTAGAGAGGAATGCCATGAACTTCGAAATGTTCACACAACTTTTCAAGAAAATTGACGATCTAACGAAGACATATGTCACGGATATTTCATCAAATTTGATAACGACAATTACGCCCATCGTATCTGTCTGTTTAACCATCGCATTTATCGCCTATGGGTGGCTCATCATTCGTGGTGCAATCGACATGCCAATCGCAGAGTTCATTAACCGATGCCTGCGCATGAGCATTATCACTTCAATAGCGATGACTACGGGTCTTTATCAAGCAGAAATTACCGATTTCATAATATCAATGCCTAATGAGTTACTAAGTGCACTGACAGGAAAATCACAAACATCACAAACACTAACAGGAACTCAATTACATTCCTTAATTGATAAAGTGGCTGAGAAGGGATTCGGATGTGCAAGCTTAGCTTTTGAAGAAGCTGCTTTCTTGAATTCTGAGGGGCTTCTTTATGGATTATTTGGTATCCTGATCTTGCTTGCAACAAGTTTTCTAGTCGCCATCGGTGGAGCGTTCATTTTAATAGCAAAAATCGCACTTGTGCTTCTCGTAGGACTCGGACCATTCTTCATCGTTGCCTTGCTTTGGCAACCTACCTATCGCTTTTTTGAGCAATGGGTGGCTCAATTAGTAAATTATATAATTCTCATTTTGCTCATCTCTATCGTGTGTAGTTTGATGATGAATATCTTTGCAAATTACATGGATGATATGATGCAGATTTTTGATGGTAATCATAATGTTGGTTATGTGCTTGGTGGTGCACTCATCTTATCCATTATCTCCATTATACTGTTGCTAAAACTATCAAGCATCGCGAATGCTTTGTCAAAAGGTATTACATTTGGGCATATATGGGGAATAAGTACAGGAAGAAGTCACTCTTCCCGTAAATGATTAAATAGCAAAATCGGTAGCATGATAGGGTATATTTATACTTTTATTGAAGATTTTTGTAAATTTAAGATAAAATCAAGAAAATAAAAACAATTGTAAGCGATATATTTTCTAATCAAAATTGAAATAATGATAAAAAAGTGATAGGATTCTATTTAATAATAGAATAAAGAGGAGTAATAAAGTGAAATCAATTATTTTTATAATTTTGATTACAGGTCTTTTATCAGCTTGCGTAGCGGCTCCAAAATTAAAACAACCAAATAATTGGAATCGAGTGCCTGTTAACAAAACAATCCCTGCCGAAATTCAGCGAGGAGCAATATGAGAAAAAAAGAAGCTAAACCAGTGAAAGCCGAACGACTCAATAGTTATTATGAAGAAAGCCGAGGCTTAGAACGTGAATTAATTAACGAATTTATAAAATCACGCAAGACAGCATGGTGGGTAGCAGGTGCCGTTGGCATTTTAGGGCTGCTTGGCATGATGTGTGGAGTAGTTGGTTTTTCCCAGCCAGCCCCAACTCCTTTAGTACTTCGTGTTGATAATGCAACTGGGGCAGTCGATGTTATTTCTGTTATGCGCGAGCATGAAACTAGCTATGGCGAAGTTGTAGATAAATACTGGCTTAATCAATATGTACTCAACCGTGAAACCTATGATTATGACACTATTCAATTGAGCTATGACACAGCAGCTCTTTTAAGTGCACCAACAGTTCAACAGGAATTTTACAAAATTTATGAAGGTGAAAATGCTCGTGATCAAGTACTTTCCGACAAGGCACGTATTGTAGTCAAAGTGCGCTCAATTCAACCAAATGGTCTTGGTCAAGCAACTGTACGCTTTACGACACAACAACATAATAGCAACGGCGCGATTGAACAAAAACAACACCATATTGCAACGATTGGATATACTTATGTTGGTGCACCAATGAAATCATCCGATCGATTACTTAATCCCCTTGGATTCCAAGTTACCAGTTATCGATCCGACCCAGAAATACTATTGAATAATTGAGGAATTGATTATTATGAAGAAACTTGCACTTGTTGCCCTACTCTCCTCACTTTCCTCATTTTATACAATGCCTGTACAAGCACTCAGAACCCCATCAAGTTCACAGTATGATCATCGTATTCGTTACGTAACCTACAATGTAGCTGATGTTGTTCAGATTGAGACCGTTCTTGGTGTAGCAACACATATCATCCTTGAGGAAGGCGAGCGATATATTACCCATGCTTTTGGTGATTCTGATGCCTATGCTTTCGCCCATAAGGGACGGCATATCTTTATTAAACCTAAAGCAGAACTTGCCAATACCAACCTTATTGTCATTACTGATAAACGTAGTTATAAATTTCGACTACAGTTTCGCAATGATCGCGCTGGAGCTACTTATGAATTAGCTTTCCACTATCCTGATACAGAGTCCCAAAAATTAGAAGAGAATCAACTTGTTGGTCGGATTGAACAAGGTTTTCATCAAGGAGTGAGCGGTTATAACTTAAATTATACCATGAGCGGAAACCAAGACATTGCTCCAATAAATGCTTGGGATAATGGACGTATTACCTACTTTAAATTTTCTGCCAACGTAGATATGCCGTCAATTTACGTAGTAGATGCTGAGGGTAATGAGAGCTTAATACCTCGTACTGTCTTAGGCGACTCTAATGATATTATTGCTGTTCATAAGGTAAACCCTAAATGGCTCGTACGATTAGGTAAACGTGCTTTGGCTATCTTCAACGAAGCTTATGATCCTAATGGTATACCCAACACAACCAAAACCGTATCCTCAGTGGTTCATCGTATCAATAAAGGAGGCAAATGATGTTTGACAATAAGAAAGGAGACGAAGTCAACACAGGTGCAAAACTAGACTGTGTCGAAGAAAAGCATATTGAAGGTGCTTATGGCAGCTCTGAATTAGGGCTAGAACACCGACCAACTATTCCTGGTGCACGTGCGTTATTAATTGTAGGACTTGTTATAGTTGTAGCGGTACCGGTTATACTTTCTTGGAAAGCTTTGAAAATGCGTAATGCTGTGGACGTAAAAGAAGAAAAACCTCAGCAAATAGTGCAACAGATTATACCAAGTTATACTCCACGAATCCAAGAAGAACCAAAGGTCGTGGAAGAACTAAAACAACCAACTCAAACAGAGGAGCAAACACAAGACGCTTCACCGTCTTGGACTGAACTTCTTCAAACAACAATTCCTCCCCACTTGATTAGAGATTCGGAAGAGTTAGCACGTAAGCGTATGTTAAATTCAGGTTTTAATAACAGTGGCAGCAGCGATAGTTCTGAAGATTATGCCAAAAATAACACATCTAGTGACGATGTCAGTAGTGGCGTATTGTTTGATAAACTACAACCTGTGAGGTTAGGTCAGTCATACGCAACTCAGCTCCGTAATCGTGACCTATTAATCACGCAAGGAACGCAAATAGATTGTACACTAGAAACAAAGATTATCACAACACAACCAGGAATGACGACATGTTATTTAACACGGAATGTCTATTCTACAAGCGGCCGAGTTGTTTTGTTAGATCGTGGATCTAAAGTTGTTGGTTTTTACCAAAGTGGTTTACAACAAGGACAAGCACGTGTTTTTGTGCAGTGGTCGCGTGTTGAAACACCTTCTGGTGTTATTATCAACCTTGATTCACCTAGCACTGGTCCATTGGGAGAATCTGGTGTCGGTGGTTGGGTTGATAAACATTTTTGGGAGCGCTTTAGCGGTGCCATTATGGTCAGCATAGTCAGTGATTTTGGAGAATGGTTAAAAAACAAGGTAGGCTATACAACCAAAGATAAAACACAATCTCCAAATGCACAAAATGCTGAATCTATCATTATGGAAACCCTTCAAAATTCAGTTAACATTATGCCAACACTTTATAAACACCAAGGTGAGAGAATAAACATTTTTATTGCTCGCGATCTGGATTTTAGTAATGTCTACAGCCTCGTTACACGCTAATCGGGTGCAGAAAGATCAAGCAGTTGCACAACTTCTGCAACCACTTGATCGTTTCTTAGAAGACCCAAAAATTACTGAATTATCAATATGCCGCCCCTATGAAGTGTGGACAAAAAGCTTTGAGGGTTGGCAAATGCACAGTGTTCCAGAGTTAACATCCCCTTTTTTGCAGACACTGATTACAGCTATTATTGTTTATAACGGTATGGCTCCTAAAAGTATAAATTATGTACTGTTACCAGGAGGACAGCGTGGCACTATTGTGCAAGCACCAGCTATCATCGATGGTGCATTATCTTTTATGATTCGTAAACATTCCCTTATGGTTAAAACGCTAGAAGAACTCGACGATGAAGGTTCCTTTGATAATTTTACTGATGTTAGTTTTAATAAACCTTCAGAAAAGGAAGCAAACGAACTGTTATCAAAGCAAGATTTTACACGATTGGAGCCTTTCGAAGTTCAGCTACTACAATTGAAACGGGATGGGTCAATTACTGAATTTTTGGAAAAGTGCGTTCTTTATAAGCGCAACATTATTATAGCAGGTAAAACAGGATCAGGTAAAACTACATTTGCTCGCTCTTTAATCGAAAAAGTGCCTGTAGACGAGCGCATTATCACAATTGAAGATGTTCATGAACTCTTTTTACCAAATCATCCTAACCATGTACACATGCTTTATGGTGACGGTGCAGGTCGTGTTTCAGCCGATGAATGTTTAGATGCATGTATGCGTCAATCACCTGATCGTATCTTTCTTGCTGAGTTGCGTGGTAATGAAGCATGGGAATATCTCAACTCGCTTAACACTGGCCACCCTGGATCAATTACAACAACACATGCAAACAATGCTTTGCAAACATTTGAACGATGCGCCACACTCATAAAAAGATCAGAAATTGGTCGTCAACTTGATCTGCAAGTAATAAAAATGGTGCTATATACTACCGTTGATGTCGTGTTATTCTTCAAAGATAGAAAGCTTTCTGAAATTTTTTATGATCCAATTTTTTCTAAATCAAAAATAGTTTAAGCTGAATTTTTTGGCAACATCGCAAAACCAATAATAGCCGTAATAATTGTTACGGCTTTTTTCTTAATTTAACCTTTTGGAAACAATATTCCTACCCTACTTTTCTAACAATATGATCAACAAGCAATTTTGTATTACTTAAATAAATACATAAGCTTGAACACAAAAAAAGAATAAAAATAACAACTAAAATACAGTCTAATAAAAGCAGAAACTTTTATATTTCGTGGATAAAAGAATACAAATCTATGAAATTTCATTAAAAGAATGGATTGATCCTTAAAATAAAACTATCTTTATTAGTTTTTCTATTGTTATAGATAGATTACTCCAGTTCTTTCACAATCAAAAAGTAACTTCTTAATCTGCAGAACATACCAAAAAGCAAAAAAAACACCCCAACGCCCCATAACTCTTAACTGTAACCCTGTTTCACCAACAAATTCTTAAAGGCGGCGCTCAACCATAAGTTTCTTAATTTCAGCAATTGCCTTGGCTGGATTTAACCCCTTAGGACAAGTTTGCGCACAATTCATAATGGTATGGCACCTATAAAGTCGAAAAGGATCCTCTAAATTATCAAGCCGCTCACCACATCTTTCATCACGTGAATCAGCAATCCAACGATAAGCTTGGAGTAAAATAGCTGGTCCCAAATAACGATCACCGTTCCACCAATAACTCGGACATGATGTCTGACAACATGCACACAAAATACATTCATAAAGACCATCGATTTTTTGACGATCAGAATAACTTTGCAACCACTCTTTTGCAGGCTCAGGCGAAACAGTTTGTAACCAAGGTTCAATGACGCGGTGCTGCGCATAAAAATGCTTCAAATCAGGAACCAAATCTTTAACGACTGGCATAGAAGGAAGAGGATACACTTTAATCGGATGCTTCACATCGTCCATACCTTTGGTACAAGCTAGTGTATTCGTCCCATCAATATTCATTGCACAAGAGCCACAAATGCCCTCACGACATGATCGACGAAATGTTAAAGTTGGATCAATATGATTCTTAATAAATAAAAGTCCATCAAGAATCATCGGACCACAAGCAGAACGATCCACATAATATGTATCCAGATGAGGATTTTCCTCATCATCAGGTGACCAGCGATAAACATGAAACTCTGTTAAATTCGTAACACCTTCAGGCTTAGGCCAAATTTGCCCAGCTTTAACTTGAGAATTTTTGGGAAGCTTAATTTGTACCATAACTCATTCTCCCCTTAGTAAACACGTTTTTTAGGTGCTATACGCTTCAAGTCTATACCACCTTCTTCTTCAGATGTTAATGGATCAACATGAACAGGCCTATATGATAATGTCACCTTACCATCCTTGGATAAATATGAGAGCGTATGACGACGCCAATTTGTATCATCACGCTCTGGATAATCTTCACGAGCATGAGCTCCTCGACTTTCCAAACGCGCTTCAGCTGAATAAACAGTCATGATTGCATTAATCATCAAATTTTCAAGCTCTAATGTTTCGACCAAATCAGAATTCCATATCAACGAACGATCTGTAACTTTGAGATCAGAAAGCTCACCCCATATTTGGCTCATCCTCTGACACCCTTGTTGCAAAGAATCTGCAGTACGAAATACAGCAGCATCTTCCTGCATAGTTCGTTGCATTTTTTCACGCAATATAGCCGTTGGAACTCTTCCTTGAGCAAAGCGCAAACGATCAAAACGCGCCATAATTTGGTCAACAGCAGCCTCATTAATAGGTGGAATTTCCTCATTGCGATCAACCACTTCCCCTGCCCTAATTGCTGCTGCACGCCCAAACACGACGAGGTCAATCAATGAGTTTGAACCCAAACGGTTAGCTCCATGAACAGAGGCACATCCTGCCTCACCAACAGCCATTAACCCTGGTTGAACACGATCAGGTGAATCCGCTGTTGGATTTAAAACTTCTCCATAATAATTTGTGGGAATACCACCCATATTGTAATGAACTGTTGGAAGGATAGGGATAGGCTCCTTTGTAACATCAACACCTGCAAAAATCTTGGCCGACTCAGAAATCCCAGGCAAACGCTCATGCAAAATAGCAGGATCGATATGATTAAGAACCAAATGAATGTGATCCTTCTTCGGACCAACACCACGTCCTTCACGAATTTCAAGCGTTATACAACGAGAAACCAGATCACGTGAAGCTAAATCCTTAAAGGAAGGAGCATAACGCTCCATAAAACGTTCACCTTCAGAATTTACTAGATAGCCTCCTTCACCACGTGCTCCTTCTGTAATTAAGCAACCAGAACCATAAATACCCGTAGGATGAAATTGCACAAATTCCATATCTTGCATTGGTAACCCAGCACGCACAATCATTCCACCACCATCACCCGTACATGTATGAGCAGATGTCGCAGAAAAATAAGCACGTCCATAACCACCAGTTGCAAGAACAACCATCTTGGCAGAAAAACGGTGTATCGTACCATCATCAAGATTCCACGCCACAACACCCGTACACACACCATCCGTCATTATTAAATCAAGTGCAAAATATTCAATAAAAAATTGTGCATTATGCTTTAAACTTTGTCCATAAAGTGTATGCAAAATTGCATGCCCAGTACGATCTGCTGCTGCACAAGTGCGTTGAACTGGTGGACCTTCCCCAAACTCCGTTGTATGCCCCCCAAAAGGCCGTTGATAAATTTTACCTTCTTGTGTACGTGAAAAAGGCACTCCATAATGTTCCAATTCGTATACAGCAGCAGGTGCATTACGTACTAAGTACTCCATTGCATCGGTATCGCCCAACCAGTCAGATCCCTTTACTGTATCGTACAAATGCCATTGCCAATTATCAGGCCCCATATTTGAAAGTGATGCTGCAATACCGCCTTGGGCTGCAACTGTATGTGACCTAGTTGGAAAAACCTTTGTGACACATGCTGTTCTTAATCCTTGCTCAGCCATACCAAGCGTCGCACGCAAACCAGCACCACCCGCTCCAATAACAACAACATCAAATTTGTGGTCTACGTAGCGATAAGGTTCATTACCTACTCTAGCGCCCAGAGATAGTCCTGTACTCACCATATCGCTCAAACTCCTAATGCAATTTTTAAAAGAGTAAAAATAATCACACCACCCAAAATAAAACAAAACAAAATATTCAACACCAAAAATAATATCCGCATACCCTCATGATGAATATAATCTTCAATAACAACCTGCATTCCAAGCTTCATATGATAAACGACAGAAACCATCAGTAATCCCATCAAAACAGTAACAACGGGGTGCGAAAGCCGTGCTCGCACAATACTGTAATCTTTTCCAACAAGAGAAAGCATAAGAACAATAAAAAATACCAAAAACGGTAGATTAATAAAACCAGTCAGACGCTGTAACCAAAAATGCTCTGTTCCTTCATGCGCCGACCCAAGCCCGCGTACCTTCCCGAGTTCTGTTCGAAAATCTTTTTTCATAGTTTTCTCCACCCTTAGTTAGATAATACTATATCCAATAATCCAAATCGTAAGAGTTACAATAAGAGAAATAAAAACAGTTGCCCAAGCTGTTAATGTTGCCTTTTCTTTTGCCAAAAGACAAGGTTTCATGTCCCAAACGATGTGGCGAATACCACCAACCATGTGATGAATCCCAGCAAGTGTATAAAGAAACAAAATACAAAGTCCAGGAAATGAGCTATAAATCTTATTAACTGCTCTAAATGCTTCAGCTCCACAAGCCACTGAAATCAACCAAATCGTAAAAAACACCATTCCGAAATAAAGTGCTATGCCGGTAATGCGGTGTGCGATTGACATCGCCATAGTAATTGACCAACGATAAATAGTCACATGGGGAGAACGAGGGCGCTCTTTCATCCTAGTTGTCTCTATCATAAAATATCCTGACCTGGTTTCCACTGCAATCGCATCATAAGCGAAGATTCGCATCAAACGACCAAAACATCACCGTTTCTTCTCATCTTGCATCTAAAAATGCCAATATTACAGGTCGGTTGTCTCAAATAACGGATTAAAAGTCGCGCATAAAAAAACCGATTGTTTTTACAGACATAAACCATAAAACTCGCCTTAATTTAGTACAATTTTATCTTCACGTCAAAGGTCTAACAACGTTTCTTAGATATAAATGCGCATTTTTTTTCACTATACCTAGCTTTGTTTTAAACCATCAGCGATATACTCCGTGATTTCTTTAATATTCAGTCATTATAAGAAAAACAATATTCATACATTTTGGGTATTTTTGATAACTGCAATATCTTTGATTAATCGTAAATAACTTCTTGATCCTTTAATATGAATCTTTCATGACATAAAAAAAGCAGCATAAAAGCTGCTTTTTTATGAATTCTCACAGCAATAACACTTTTTAGCTAGTTTACTTCTCAACACCTGTTTTAACATTTTGTTCGCTTACTTTTCCAACAATATTCACACCTTTTTTTCGATGATCTCTCTTCTCTGCAATGCGCGCAGCTTTACCTCTTAAACCACGAAGGTAATAAAGCTTTGCACGACGTACCTTACCTTTACGAATAAGCTCAACGCCTTCAATCAAAGGAGAATAAACTGGAAATACGCGTTCAACGCCTTCACCATAAGAAATTTTCCGTACTGTAAAGGTTTCATTCACACTGCCTCCAGAACGTGCAATACAAATCCCTTCATATGCCTGCACACGTGTCCGTGTACCCTCTGTCACACGCACCATAACACGCACCGTATCTCCCGCTTGAAATGCTGGTAATTTACGTTTTTCTTCAATCTTTGCGCATTGTTCAGCTTCAAGCTGCGCGATAATATTCATTTCTCTTATCCTTTACGTTTTTATCGAACAGCCAGAGCGCTCACCTCTCGCCGGAAAAATTTTATACAAAACAGAAATTCTCCAAGCTATGCTTCAAAACAGGAGCGAATACACCATCCCTTAATTTCGGATCCACAGAACGCCCATTGTTAGGAATAATTCTTTAAAAAGCACGTTGGGCAATACACTATCTTGTAAAATGAATCAAGTTTTCTGACGACTTTTATTATAAAGGGCATAAAGGTCAGGGCGACGTTGACTCGTTAACAATTCAGCCTGCTGCTGACGCCAATCGGCGATAGCTTTATGATGTCCAGATGTCAATACCGGTGGAATACCACGCCCTTCAAAAACAGAAGGACGCGTATATTGGGGGTATTCAAGTAAGCCATTTTCAAAACTTTCACATTCCCCAGAAACTTTATTTCCCATAACGCCCGGTAAAAGACGCACAACTGCATCCAAAAGAACTAACGCAGCCGTTTCACCACCTGAAAGAATATAGTCTCCAATAGATACTTCTTCCAATTTTCGTGCTTCAATTACCCGTTCATCTACTCCTTCAAAGCGACCACAAACCAATGTCACCCCTGAACCACACGCCAAAGAACGTGCATAGGCTTGGTTAAAAGTCCGCCCACGCGGACTCATCAACAATCTTGGCGAATCATTAGGTAAACTATCAAGTGCCGCTGCCAATATATCCGCCCGCATTACCATACCGGCTCCCCCTCCAGCTGGCGTATCGTCAACACTGCGGTGTTTATCCAAAGCAAAATCCCTAATCTGCACTGTATCTAAAGACCATACCCCCCGCTCTAAAGCATTCCCCGCTAAAGAATACCCTAAAAAACTAGGAAAAATTTCAGGATAAAGTGTTAAAACACGTGCTTGAAATTTCATTCTTGCATTCCTTCATTTTTATTTTTTACGTTTAGGATCATTCTTCTTTTTTTACCACTCTTACTATTCCTTTCCTCTTCGCTTAAACCAGCTGCTAAAGGATCAACAACAATAAAACCAGAAGCAACATAAATCTCTGGAACCGCTACCTTATTAAACGGAATAAGTACAGTTTTACGCGTATCCAAGCACACTTCAAGCAAATCGCCAGCACCGAAATTAAAAAAGCCACTGACTTCTCCTAAAACTTTACCAACACAATCTTGAACACGCAGCCCAATTAAATCTATTTGATAAAATTCATCTTCAGCCAAATTATTAGCTAACTGATCACGCATGATATAAAGGTGAACCCCTTTTAAAGTTTCCGCAATACTGCGGTCTTCAATCCCTTTAAAATGCACAATCGCGTTACCCTTTTGCACGCGAAGAGAAGTGATTTCATAAGTATGTCCTATATCATCATAAAGGGTGCCATAACTCTTTAAACGCCATGGTTCATCACTCAAGATCTTAACAAAAACATCCCCTTTTATACCATGAGCCGAACCAATAATGGCAAGGTAGACTTTATTTTTAAGATTTTTTCTATTATGTTCCATGCAAAAATTATCGTCTATTAAATAGTGAGCCGGTGCAAATAAGTATAAACAAACCCCTAAATCCTACAATCTTTTATTGAGTCTTGTTGCTATATAAAAAATCTTTCTAAAGAACCATCTTGGTAACAAAAAATTGAATTAATAATTAAGGAAAAATCTTATGGCAAATATTATGCTCTTCTATAAAAATATTACCCCAATTGACAAAATAATTCATAAAAATTTAAAATTTTCTCCTATAAATGATATGTCCTTTGCCAAGGACACCCACTGGGTTCCTTTAGCAAGTAGTGAATATTTTCAAGCTGCTCTAGACTATCCAATCTTGTTTATGTGTGCAGAAGACGAACAAAAGAAAAAACACTATACATCCATTGCTCTCGTCGGTCTTTCTAACGATGAAAATGATTATATTACTTCCGATAAAAATTGGGAACGGCGTACCTATATTCCTGCTTTTGTGCGTCGTTACCCTTTTGTTCTTGCACAAACTAGCAACGAAAAAGAATTGTCTGTTTGCTTTGATCAAAAATCTGGCATGTTTAATGAAGTGACAGGCATAGAACTTTTCAATTCAGATGGATCTATTTCACCCTTTACGGAAGAACGAATCCATTTTCTTGAAAACTTTAAAAACGCCATGGACACAACCTCTGAATTCATTAAGACTCTTGTAGATATGGATCTTTTGAGCCAAAAATCAATTAGTGTAAAAAACGATCAAGGACTTTCAGCACAACTAGAACATTTCTGGATAGTTGATGAAGAGAAACTAAATACTCTCTATGCTCATCAACTTTCAAAATTACATAAAAATGGCTTCCTAGGATTGATTTTTGCGCATCTCATGTCAATGAACAATCTTTTAAAAATACTATCTCTGAAAGGTGAAAAACATATTACCAACGCTGGAGATAAATCACAAAAAGAGAAAGCTAACTCTAACGAAGCAAAAGAAGCAAAATCTAAAAAGAAAGAAACAATCAACTAAAGATGTCCATGAAATATGACAGAAAAAAAGACAAAAACAACTTTTTAGTTCCAGCCGATTATGCTGTTTTGGAAGTAAGAAAAAATTGGTTGGATAATCTTACCCGATCACGTCGCATGGCTACACAGACAACACAAGCTTATGAACGTGATACGCGGCAGTTTTTGCTTTTTCTCTGTCGACATCTTGGGCATGAAACAACTTTTGATGATCTTGCTAATTTGCGTGTAGCTGACTTTCGTGCTTATCTTGCTTATCGTCGCACAAACAATATAGGCGCACGCTCTTTAAGCAGGGGTATGGCGGGTTTACGCTCTTTTTTTAACTACTTATCCCGTGAAAAGATCGTCTGTGTCCCAGCTGCTAAGCTGGTCAAAACACCAAAAAAACCACAATCACTACCAAGACCGCTAACTATAAAATCTGCCCTTCATATAGTTAAACAAGAAAATCAACAGGAAAATGCAGTATGGATCACTGCTCGCAACGCTGCTATCTTAATACTCCTTTATGGCTGTGGAATGCGAATATCTGAAGCCCTATCGCTAACACCAGAACAATTCTCTAATCCTGAAAAAACAAGCATATCCGTGGTTGGAAAAGGTGGAAAAGAACGCCTTGTTCCTCTAATTCCAATTGTTTATAAAGCTGTACAAAATTACCTTAAATGCTGCCCATATCCTTTAATTGATAATGAACCGATGTTCCGTGGTGCCCGAGGCGGTGTTTTACAGCCATCCATTGTTCAACGTGCTATTCGCATCTTACGTACCAATCTTGGTTTACCAGACACCACTACACCTCACACCTTGCGTCACTCTTTCGCTACCCATCTCTTATCGCGTGGAGGAGATTTACGTACCATTCAAGAACTTCTTGGACACGCCTGTCTATCCACTACTCAAATCTACACCCACGTCGATACAGATCACTTGTTAGAAGTTTATCAAAAAGCACATCCCCGTACCTGAAATTTTTGCACAAAAAATATATTAAAAAGATTCAACTTCAAGTGTTAACGCATGAACACATGTTGCTAACTCTTTCTGTAGCGCTTTATAAATTGCCCGATGGATCTCTACTCGTGTCATACCTGCAAAGGAAGAAGACAGAATTTTTATCCGAAAATGTGTTTCCCCTTTACCATCAAAAGCATATTCATCATGAGGATGTCCGGCATGAAGATGACTTTCATTAATCACATCAAGCTTTTGTGGACAAAAAGCATCCTGAAGCTTTGTCCTGATAATTGTTTGAACAACTGTAGACATTTTTTGTTCCTTCACAAAATGAACAATGCAATGAATTTTTTAGTCAACAAGTTTAAATATGAAAATAAATTTTTTAAAAGTCAATTCTTGTCAAATTGATTGATTTTGCATAAATCAAAGACATGGCAATAACATCTAAATTATTCGACTCAATTAGAATCAGCTCTAATAAAAAAGAACAAGCTGAATTGCAAACACAGCAGTGCCAGTGGCAAGATTGTGAAAAAGCGGGAACACACAAAGCACCGGCAGGCAGAAATCATGAAGGAAAGTATTTGTATTTTTGTATTGATCATGTGCGTGCCTATAATAAAAATTTTAATTACTTCTCTGGCCTTAGTGATAAAGATATAGCGAAATTTCAAAAGGATGCCATCATAGGACATCGCCCAACATGGCCTACTGATCTGAACAAAAGCGTATCAAAAAAGACAGCTGCAGGCTATTCCGAAATCCGCTCTGGAACAGCAGCTTATCAAAACCGTATGCGCGATCCATTCACTATGTTTACCCAACGTCATTCATCCAATACTCCTTCACGAAAACTAAAACCTTTAGAATCTAAAGCTTTTGATACATTGGGGCTACAAGCAAATGCTTCAGCTGAAGACATCAAAATGAAATATAAAGAGCTGGTTAAAAAACATCATCCTGATTCTAATGGTGGCAATCGCTCTTCAGAAGAGCGCTTCCGTGATGTTTTACATGCTTATAATTTGCTAAAAAAATCTGGCCTGTGCTAAGAAACATGCATTTACGAGCACATATTTTATCTAAACTATAATTGTTTATAGGATTGTAGAACATATGTTGGACTCCCCTTTTTATACCAAAGACCATGCTTTATAGATCATTGCATAAGTAGTCTAACTCTTGTATCGTTTTCTAACTAATAAAAATAAACAGCAAACCTCGTTCCAGAACAACAATGGCAAAAACAAAGCTTACAATCAAAAATGTACCTGATATCACAATCTGCGCGCGCGATCTATTTAATATTGATACAGACATAAAAGTGCCCGCTTTTAGCACAAAAACTCCCCATGTTCCTGATGTAGATACCGACTATCTTTTTGATCAGCAAACAACTTTAGCAATTTTAGCAGGCTTTGCATTTAACCGCCGTGTTATGGTTTCTGGTTATCACGGCACAGGTAAATCAACACATATTGAACAAATTGCTGCACGCCTCAACTGGCCTTGCATTCGAATTAATCTCGACAGCCATGTCAGCCGAATCGATTTAATCGGAAAAGACGCAATCGTCTTGGAAAATGGACTGCAAGTTACAGAATTTAAAGAGGGAATTTTGCCATGGGCTTATCAAAATAATATTGCTCTTGTTTTCGATGAATATGATGCGGGTCGACCTGATGTTATGTTTGTCATTCAACGTGTTCTTGAAACCTCTGGACGACTCAGCTTGCTTGATCAAAGCCGTGTCATAACGCCTCATCCAGCATTTCGTCTTTTTGCAACCGCAAACACTATTGGCCTTGGTGATACAACAGGACTCTATCACGGAACACAACAAATCAATCAAGCCCAAATGGATCGCTGGTCTATCGTAACGATACTTAATTATTTACCCCATGATAAAGAAGTGGACATTATTTGTTCACAGGTTAAATCTTTTCAAACAACCGAAGGCAAAAAGACAATTTCACAAATGGTGCATGTTGCTAATATGATACGTCAATCATTTACCAATGGGGATCTCTCGACTGTCATGAGTCCGCGTACTGTCATTACTTGGGCAGAAAATACCACAATTTTCCAAGATGTTGGCCTTGCCTTTAGATTAACCTTTTTGAATAAATGTGATGAACTTGAACGCACCATTGTCACAGAATTTTATCAACGTGCTTTTGGACAAGATCTTCCTGAATCGTGCATTCATGGTATCTAACCTTGAGGAATACCGTCAATCATGGCTATAGAAAACAGCAACAACAGCCAAAATATGACAAACAACTCTCTCATAAATTCCCATGGTATTGAATCTTTTAAAAAAGCAATTTCCACCTGTATACGCGCCATTGCTTGCACAAACAATCTTGAAGTTTCCTTTGATCACAGCAAGCCATTGCTGAATGGAAATTATGCGCATTTACCAAAATTACCACAACCTACGACAGATAAGGACATAGCCATCACCCGTGGACTAGGTGATTCCATAGCATTGCGCAAAGCATGGCATGACAACCATATCCACAAGCTCTTTGCCCCAATAGAATCAGAAGCACTTGCCGTCTTCGATACCCTCGAACAAACACGTGTTGAAGCAATAGGTACTTTAGCCATGAAAGGAATTGCACAAAACCTTGATGCAATGCTGTCTGATAAATACCAAAAGGCTCATTATAAAAAAGTTAACACACAAAGTGAGGCTCCTATACAAGAAGCAATCGCACTTTTGTTGCGCGAAAAGATAACAAAACGTCCTCCCCCAAAAGAAGCTGAGCCTATATTGGAATTGTGGCGTCATTCAATTGAACAAAAAGCTGCTGAAGAACTTAATGAACTTACACATCATATTCACAACCAATATACTTTCGCACAAATTGTCCGTAAAATGCTTTGTACACTCAAAATGGCAGCTCAATTAGAAGCAAATACAGATAATGACAGTGTCAATAACAAAAAATCCGTAAATAGGAATAGAGAACAAAATAAAAAAGAAGAAAAAAATAAAAAACACCCCCAAAGTGAAGAACAAACAACAACAAAACAAGAAAATGATGCGCAAGACAGAGGAAAAACGCAAACTACTCAATTAGATAATGATACCGAAACGGAGAAAAAGCAAAAAAAAGCTTGGCAAGAAAAGCATAGTAAATCAAAACGTTTTCTTGCAGTTTCAGACTCAATGGAAGAACTGAACGATTATAAAGTTTTTACCCGTCAATTTGATGAAATTTTAGAAGCAACTGATTTTTGCACTGAACGTGAATTAGATCATTTGCGCCGTAACCTTGATCAGCAACTGAACCATCTTCAAAAAATTGTCGGACGTTTAGCGAACCGCCTACAACGCCGCCTCATGGCACAACAAAATCGTGCTTGGAATTTTGATCTCGAAGAAGGATATCTTGATACAGCACGGCTACCGCGTCTTATTATTGATCCCATGCAATCCTTATCCTTCAAAATGGAAAGAAATACCCAATTTCGTGACACAGTCGTTTCATTACTCATTGATAATTCAGGATCAATGAGAGGAAGACCTATTACTGTTGCAGCAAGCTGTGCAGATATTTTAGCGCAAACTCTTGAACGTTGTGGAGTCAAAGTTGAAATTTTGGGCTTCACAACAAAAACTTGGAAAGGTGGGAAATCGCGTGAAGAATGGATAAACCAAAACAAACCTTATCATCCAGGACGCCTGAATGATTTGTGCCATATTATCTATAAAAGTGCTGATATACCATGGCGTCGTGCTCGACGCAATTTAGGTTTGATGATGCAAGAAGGGCTGCTAAAAGAAAATATCGATGGTGAAGCACTTATTTGGGCTCATCAGCGTCTTTTATCACGGCATGAACAGCGTCGTATACTCATGGTTATTTCTGATGGCGCACCTGTTGACGATTCAACACTGTCGGTGAATTGCAGCAATTATCTCGAAAAACATTTACGTACCGTAATTCAAGAAATCCAAACACATTCCCCTGTAGAACTCATTGCTATTGGAATTGGTCATGATGTCACACGCTATTATCAACGCGCTGTAACAATTATGAATGCTGAAGAATTGGCCAATGCCATAACAGAGCAACTAACAGCACTCTTTAGTAGTAAAAGAGCAAGAGCCTAACTTAAAAAAATTTAGAGCGACAAGCACTCAAATCAACTAATTAACACACATCAATTCCAATACACTAACCCGTAAAAAATACTTGTAATAAAACACAAATTTTAAAGCACAACCGCACACTGACACATCATAATGATAAGATAAATATCATTGTTTGTTACAAACGAAAGATACACCATTCTTTTGTACCGCTTTAAAAGAAGGTATAAAAACTACTAAGAATCACTCCATAAAGAATGAACAAAAATAGACCAATCATAAATCTTTATTGAAAATAACAACTGACACATGCATGAAAACAACCAAGATAGCCTATGCGGTAGCTATCGTTAGCCATTCCTAATGCCCCTATGCAACCACTGCATAAAGCGATTATTGCATTCATTGCTTAAAATCGAACAGGTAGACAAAAACGCGACTACAACAGTAAACAAAATACTGAATCAAAAATTCAAAATATTTATATCAAAGCTAGAAAAAACAGCACAAAGTAAAACAAAACATCCTCTGAAATCAGCGAAAACGATCAAGATCGCAATCGCCTTTGATTATGATGACGCTTGTTCAGCTTTTTTCTTAACAACCTGACGCTTTAACAAACGTGCACGTTGCGATAACTCTCTATCATCAGCTTTAATCAGAAAACCATCAAGACCACCACGATGCTCAACAGAACGCAAAGCATTTGCTGAAACACGTAAACGATAACTTTGCTGCAACACTTCCGAAATCAATGTCACATTGCAAAGATTTGGTAAAAAACGACGACGGGTCTTGTTGTTTGCATGGCTAACACTATTACCATACTGAACTGTTTTTCCCGTCAATTCGCAGGCACGAGACATAAACTTCACCTTTAAACTCTAAGAAATCCTTAAATCCCAACCCAGCAAAACAGAATGAATGCAAAGCAATACACCACCGCCTTGGACGGATGCCGTTGGGAAGCTTTGTCTCTAATAGGGTGTAGACAACAAAAGGTCAAGTCTTTTGTAAAGCTTTTGAGACCTCTACCGATGAATTCTCTAATCTATATATTTATTTTTAACACTCACTATGCTAAAAAAAACCTACCATGAGGAGAATGGATTACTCCATAGTGCGGGTTACCCTATGACAGAACACAAACGCTTTAGTTTTTCTTCGCTTCTGTTCAGTTTTTTTTGCTTGTGTTTTTTTCTACTTTTTAGTGCATTAAGTGTATGGCAAATACAACGATTGAACTGGAAAATAAATCTTATCACCAGTGTTGATCAACGCGTTCATTTACCTCCCATAAAAGCGCCACCCCAAAATCAATGGATGCATATTACTTTTGAAAAAGATGAATATCGGCCTGTAATCATCAAGGGAAAATTCCTACAAGATAAAAATATTTTCGTCACCGCTGTTGCCCAAAACACTAGTGGTTACTGGGTTTTAACACCTTTGCAAACAGCCGATAATGCACTGACCTTTGTGAATCGTGGCTTTATCCCCATGGATGCACGCCATCACTTTCAATATCCTGAAAAATCACACACAAATGATTCAGCCAATAAATATTCTACCACAGATGCAGAGCAAACGACAATTATAGGTCTTTTACGCATGAGTGAAAAAAATGGTTTCTTTCCACGCAAAAATAATCCTGATAAGGATTTGTGGTATACACGCGATATTCCTGCCATGGCACAAAAACTTGGCTTATCCCCTGTTGCACCTTATTTTATAGATGCAGGAAAAAAAACAGCTGCACAAGAAGCGTTCCCCATTGCTGGTCTAACTGTTATAAATTTTCAAAACAATCATCTTGTCTATGCTATCACATGGTTTATCCTAGCTGCTGGCGCTTTAGGTGCATCTATCTTCCTGCTACGACAAAAAAGATGAAAACAACATACCTACATATTAAACAGCAGTCAGGAGGTAGGTATAAAGACACCTCCTCTTTTAAAGATGACGCTTAGCATGAAGGTGCATAGCTAACGAAAACACGCAAAAGAAGCTACTTCTGTGCACAACAATCGAGAACTTATCAAAAAGGAAAGCGCTTTATCTCACCACATTTCATGAGCTTATAAGCTATAGCTTATTATCTAAAACTATCTCCATCAAAATATTTTATCTAATATTAAAACGCCTAAAAACATGTAAGAATTTTATCCCATCATAGATACTGATCGGTATAGTATATCATAACGGATAAATCCATAATGCTAATCAATAGCAGTTAAAATAATTCTTGTAATCGAAAATCAGGAATGAATGACAATAATCATGCTCATAAAGCATGATTATTGTCATAATACTTGATATTTAGAAAAACTTTATTATTCAGAAAATACTACATATAATTAATTGCATAATTAATTGCATAATTAGTTGCATAATTAACATGCACCTAAAACATGAAAAGCATTGCTAGAATTATATGTTGCAATAAGATAATCACTAAAAATAAAACTGCTAATGACGGAAATGCCGGATATCTGTGAAAACCATAGCTAAACCATGCGCGTCTGCTGCAGCAATGACCTCTTCATCACGTATTGATCCTCCTGGTTGAATAACTGCTGTTGCACCAGCTTCAGCAGCTATTAACAGACCATCCGCAAAAGGAAAAAATGCATCCGATGCAACCACTGACCCCTTCGTGGGAGATTCTGTTAAACCTACTCTTTGTGCACTTTTTTCAGCTTTATATGCAGCAATTTTAGCCGAATCAATACGGCTCATTTGACCAGCACCAATTCCAACTGTTGCACTATTTTTTGCATAAACAATAGCATTTGATTTGGTATGCTTTACCACACGAAAAGCAAATTGAAGGTCGCGCATTTCATCTTGACTTGGTGCCCTCTTTGTCACCACTTTCAGTTTCAAATCATCAATAACCACATTATCACGCGACTGCACTAAGATTCCCCCTGCAACTGTTTTGGAAATAATTCCCCCGCAACGAGGATCAGGTAAACCACCTGTAATCAGTAAACGAAGATTTTTTTTCTGTGCAATAATTTCACGTGCAGCCATTGTTGCATCAGGAGCAATAACCACTTCGGTGAAAATCTTGACAATTTCTTCAGCACATTCTTCATCAAGAGGCTGATTTAAAGCAACAATTCCTCCAAATGCTGACACATTATCACACATGAGAGCTTTCAAATAAGCCTCTTTTAAACTTTGTCCTTCCGCAACACCGCAAGGATTTGCATGTTTTACAAGGGCAACAGCAGAAGCTCTTTGCGGATCAAATTCCGCTACAAGCTCAAACGCTGCATCTGTATCATTTATATTGTTATAAGATAGTTCTTTACCTTGCAAAAGTTTTGCTGTTGCGACACCAACACGCTTATCACCACTGCGGTAAAATGCAGCCTGTTGATGTGGATTCTCTCCATAGCGCATAACATTTTCAAGATGACCAGAAAAACTTTGCCAAGATGGTGTTTTAATTTTTAGATCTTTTGCAAACCATGCCGCTATCGCTGCATCATAAGCAGCCGTATGCTCATAAGCACGCATTGCTAACTGACGCCGCATAAAAAAGCTTAAACATCCATCATGTTGCTTTAATTCAGCCAAAACTGAATCATAATCACTCACTGTTGTCACAACGCCGGTATAAGCGTGATTCTTCGCCGCAGCGCGAATCATTGCTGGTCCACCGATATCAATATTTTCAAGAATTGTTTGTTGATCAGCCTCAGATTGAGAAGTTTCTTCAAAAGGGTAAAGATTTACAACAACAAGATCAATTCCATTGATACCATGCTGCTCCATCGCAGCCGCATGATCAGGATTTTGTCTTACTCCTAATAAAGCACCATGAATCAAAGGATGGAGTGTTTTAACACGCCCATCCATTATTTCTGGAAAACCTGTAACCTCGGCAACATCTTTTACGGGTAAACCAGCGGCCATTAATACTTTAGCTGTTCCACCTGTCGAAATCAACTCAACACCATAAGCATGAAGCGCTTGTACAAACGCAACCAACCCTGTTTTATTAGAAACAGAAATAAGAACACGACGAACCCGATGAAGATCAGGTATGGAAAAATTTTTTACCACAACACCCATAACAGGAATCCTAAAAATTAAAGTGCCTAACATTCACATAAAACAAACTTATGTATTTGTAGCGTGCAACTTTATCAAATACAAAAATAGAATAACGTCCTTTTAGCATATCAAACAGGAAATAGCGCTATCTTTATCCATATTATTAGAGAAAAGAACATTGTTTCAACTAACGACGAACAAAACGCCAACGAACTTTTTCTTGGACTGCAGGACGAAAATATAAAACTATCTGTTGTGTGCGCTGTGGACCTGTTAATTCGGCAAAATCAATTGAATCTTCAAGATAAATATCAGCATCAGGCGATATGAAATACCATGACTGCCCATCCTCTACTGCTAAACATACGGAATTTCCATCGTAACTAACCTTAACATGCGGATGAAGATGAAATCTAACAGAAACGTTATTTTTTTCATTATGAACCATCTTTTGTCCGGCAAATTGCTTTTTATTTGGTGTAAAAAAGCGATCAAAACCTTCAATCATTGCTCCATTTGTCGCTAAAATAAGACCCCGCTCATAAACAAGATTAAAAGGCCGCAAATAACCATTATGACTAGCAATAAAACCTATCTTCTCTGAATCCTCTATACGCTGCACTTTAACATCTGTGGGTCCCTCAAGTAAAAAAGAGGTATCACACCTATTTTTTTTATGAAAAATACCTACTGAACAATTATTAACTGTCGCCGTTGAATGTGCTGCAGTAACCCGACCAAAATGTCGATACTCCTCACGCCCATCAGAATTAACACCTGTATTGATAACAAAGCGATGCCCCTGGGAAGACATTTCAAAAGATAAACACCCAGAACAAGCATGCTCTGAAGCAGAGCGAGGTGGGAACTTTCCTGTATCTGCAAGCACTGTTGTTTGATTAGCCTGTAAACGTTGAAATCCTGAATAACGTGCATAACTAAAAGGGCTACCCACTGTTTCATCAAACTTTAAAAGTGCTGATAATCGTTCAGGTGCTATAGCTCCAACCCCATTAAAATGCGCCAATGTTTGATCTTCATGGATAAAAAACCGCAAAGCTGGTAACATACGCTCAACAGAATCAATTAAAATGCGCGGCGCTGTTTCATTACTATGCATAAAAAGATGACGTAAAGATAATAAATCTGATAATAAATCCAGCAAAATAGCAGGACTACGCGAAATATGTCCACCATCAACCAAAATCTGACGTGAAAGTTCCTCTATTAGATAGGTTTGTACTTTTTTCTTCATTGCTGCAGAAACAGGCAAAGCGAGTGATGCAAATGTCAAAGCCACTGCTGCTTGTAAACGTTGATCGTTGTTTTCCATACTGCAAATCGTTACGCGCAAATAACGAAATTGAAAGCCAAGCGCACGCAAGAAACGCTTTGCAAACCGCTCACTTGCCCCTTTCAATAGCATTTGCGAATGACAAATCCACGAAATTAAACGCCGTGCTACAACTGGCTCACTCCAAGGAATCCCTTTTACGCTGTTACCACTATGATCAAGCCAATCATCAACAAGAGAGCGAGAATGCGCTGCAGCTAAATTACTATCTGCTGCCGTCATATGTCTCAGCCAATGAAAATTATGGAGAGCCACCTCCCATTCCGGTGTTGGCGGAATTAACGAAAAGGGAGAAACAGCACCAGAATGAACAACATGGCCAGCAAAAGTAAAACGACCATGGTAAAATTCAGGTACCTTAACTGGGTCAGCTAAATACAAATCAATAGGATGTGCTAAAATTTTATGGGGACTAAACCCTGAAAACCGCCAATGAAACAGTGGCCCAACCCATAAACGACGTATCCATTGGTGTGCTGTATATATAAAAGCTGACAACCTTATCTGAGGATATTTGACTGCAATCGCCACAATTTTATCTCCGTATATGCGTAATTGAGCACAATTTCAGCCATTTTAGTAAATGAACCGTTAATTAAGAAACTTTCCGAAAGCGCGCTGCAAAAAAACCATCCATTCCTAAAAACACTTTTCTTTCAGCATCAAAATTTTCATGGCAAAAATCGGCAGGCGTTGTGCGCAAAGTACCCTGAACAGAAAGTAAATGCGCCATAGCACCCATCTCTTCTTTACAAATAGGATCTAAAACAATGTCACTGCATGTCGATAAAATTTTCTCAATAAGATCTTCACCTTCTTCTTTTGCCAGTGAGCAGTTGGAAAAAACAAGGAAACCGTCTTTTTTCACCAAAGCAATTGCCGCCAAAACTAAGTCATATTGCAATGCGGCTAATTTAACGATATCATTTGCTGATTTAGTCCATAAAATATCTGGATGACGACGTATTGTGCCTGTTGAAGAACAAGGAGCATCAAGAAGAACAGCATCAAACAGCTGGTCAGGATGAAAATTTTTGACATCACCCTTCCAATAGCGGACTGAAAAATGAAGACGATCCATATTAGCTTTTAAACGCTTCAACCGATTTGCAGACATATCAACTGCCATCACATCAGCTCCTTTTAAAGCTAATTGTGCTGTTTTTCCCCCAGGACTTGCACAAAGATCAGCAACCTGTTTGCCACGAATATCCCCAAGTAAACAAGCAGGCAATGCTGCTGCAAAATCTTGAACCCACCAATCACCTTCTGCATACCCCGGTAAATCAGAGATAGAACCATCCAAACTATTAAGCCGCACTGAACCATTGGGTAAAACAACACCACCAAGTCGTTCTGCCCATCCAATACTATCGGATTTTACGGTTAAGTCTAAGGGAGGCTCAGTGCTTTGAATTTCTAAAATCTGATTGGCTTTTTCTATTCCATAAGCTGAAATCAAAAGCTGTCCAAACCATGTTGGAACCTCTTCAGTAGTAAAAATTTGTTGGCGTAAAAACACTGCTTCACGTGCAATATTACGTAAAATCGCATTCACGAATCCTGAAAAACGATACATACGGGGATCAGTTTTTGCCACATGTACAGCTAAATCAATAGCAGCATGATCAGGGATATTAAGATAAAGAATTTGTGCTACACTGATGTGTAAAAGATGCTGAAGTGATAACGCTTTTGAAGGCAAAGGCCGAGTCAAAAAACGCAATAAAGCAGCTGTAATCTGCCCACGATGACGCAAAGATGCTCCCAAAATAGCCCGACACAACAAGCGATCTCGAGGTGAAAGCTCCAAATACTGTGGGTGTCCATGTTCATTATCTGTTACACCAGAAAGAGGCGTATGCTTATCAATTACCGCCCCCAAAAGACGAACACACACTCTCCTAACACCTAATCCTAGAATACTGGTTTCGGACACATACCCCGCTTTTTTGTGTTTCAAAATAATGCCTTCACCTTTGTAAGAGCCTTATGATTAAAACTTCTTTGAATTTTCATAACGAAGCCAAGAAGGACGCTTTGTAACTCGTTGAAAAGAACTTTTTTCTTTATCACTCAGTGTACTAGTTTTAGCATTACAGTTTGGGTTATCGTAGTTTAAGTTGCTGCTGTTTTCATAAATCCCAACTTTTTCTCCCCACTCCATGCTTGTGGCTACCAATCCTTTCATCTCTTCTGCTTGCCGATGAAGAGCTGCGATACGATTCGCAGTCGCTGGATGAGTAGAAAAAAGGCTATCGGCTCCTTCACCGCTCAAAGGATTGATAATAAACATATGCGCTGTTGCCGGATTATACTCCGCATTTTCGTTATATACTGTATGTCCACCACCTGCAATCTTGCTTAAAGCAGAAGCCAACCATAGAGGATTACCACATATTTCAGCACCACGACGATCAGCAGCATATTCACGCGTACGACTAATAGCCATTTGTACCAACATAGCTGCAAAAGGCGCTACAAATAAAGCAACAACACTCCCAAGCATTCCAGAACCATGAGAATTTTCTGAAGAATTCCGATGCCCTCCCATAAAAAAAGCTAAATTACCAAGCATCGAAATCGCTCCTGCAATCGTTGCAGTCAGAGTCATTATTAACGTATCACGATGCTCAATATGAGCCAACTCATGAGCCATAACACCAGAAATTTCCTCCGGACTCAACTGTTCTAATAACCCAGTACTTGCAGCAACAGCAGCGTTTTGAGGATTACGACCCGTAGCAAAAGCATTTGGTTGTTCGCTCTCAATAACGTAAACCTTCGGTTGAGGAAGAGAGGCTTTTCTAGTCAATTCGCTTACAATTTTATAATAAATCGGCGACGAATGCTGATCAACCTCACGAGCACCATACATTCGTAGAACGATTTTATCTGAATTCCAATAAGAAAAAAAGTTTATCCCTCCTGCCATCAAAAATGCCACAACCATACCATTACTACCTCCAACTAAATAACCAACAGCCATAAAAAGAGCAGTCATAAAAGCTAAAAGTATTGCTGTACGCATTATGTTCATTACTAAAAAAACTCCATGATAAAATATAACTAATACTATATGATGGGACTTTTTTACTGCTTATTCAATGGAATTGAGATATAAAATGGACAAAAAAAACACAAAAATAGGTAAACAGCACACAATAACCTACAAACAGCGGTCATTTTCTCCAGAAGCACAACGTGCCCTAAACGAAGCTGCTGAAAGGCGAAAAAGTGAAACAAATGAAAATAAACCTTTAGAAAACGGTGGACGCGGCGGCAAAGACCCTTCACGCTATGGAGATTGGGAAATTAAAGGCCGCGCCATTGACTTTTGAAAGACTTACTTTTGATTTCTAAAAAACTACGCCCTTCTTTACAGAGGAGTTATTTTTCAAACCAAAATAAATAACAACCGCTACTCTACATTAAATCTTCTAAAAATATACTAGATGACATTTTGGAATAACTATGCCTCTAATGCCGACGCAGATGCTTCTTCAGCGGCTTGTTTTGCTGCAGCTATGCGTTCTTGCGCCTTTTTTCCAGGCTCACCTTTGCGCGGATTATTGCGCACAGGGCGCTTTTTTAAACCAGCAGCATCCAAAAATCGTAAAACACGATCTGTTGGCTGAGCACCTTGACCAAGCCAATACTGAATACGTTCTTCGTTAAGCTTTACACGCAGCCCCTCTTTAGGTAACATGGGATCCCATGCACCAACACGCTCAAGAAATCGACCATCGCGTGGGCTACGTGCGTCTGCAACGACAATATGATAGTAAGGACGTTTTTTTGAACCTCCACGGGACAAACGAATTTTCAATGCCATATTTTATCTCCTATTGTCAGCTCTGGACTTCGTTTAAATTTACTTGTTCTATTTTTAGCTCTTCAGCAATCATTTCATGATGACGCACAACTTCCTTAATGATAAATTTTAAAAATAACTCAGCAAAATCAGGGTCAAGACAGCTATCTACAGCCAATTGCCGTAAACGTTCTATCTGATATTTCTCACGCAGAGGATCTACTGTGGGCAAATCATAACGGGCTTTTAAACGCCCAATTGCCTGTGTACAACGAAAACGCTCTGCTAAAACATGAACTAACATTGCATCAAAATTATCAACAGATGTTCGTAAATTCGTTAATTCATCCAATATTTTTTTCTGCGTCATACTTCCTTCCTACTCTTCATCTTACTTTTTCTTGGGATAGTTAGGAAATTTTCTCTCATTTTTAGAAAAATCAGGAAGTATAGGTCCACGCCCAGGAAGACCTGGCAATTTTCCTCCTAAATTACCATTTTCAACCTGCTTTTGTAGTACTGATAATTGATTTGGATCAAACCCTGATAAATCTGGCATAGAACCAGAATCTTTACCAAAAGCGCCTGCACTACTAAACCCCATTTTAGAGCTCAACCCCCCTAACATTTTGCCCATTAAGCCACTTTTGCCCTTACCTCCCATAGCCTTCACCATATCAGCCATTTGGCGATGCATTTTTAAAAGTTTATTAATATCTGCAGCGCTTGTACCGGATCCCTTAGCAATCCGCTGCTTACGGCTATGTTTCAAAAGTTCAGGATTAGTACGCTCTAGAGGGGTCATTGATGAAATAATAGCCAATTGACGATTAAATAAACGGTCGTCAAGACCCGCAGCTGCAATTTGATCTTTTGCCTTCCCCAAACCCGGCAGCATTCCCATGATACCTCCTATGCCTCCAAGTTTTTTCATTTTCTGCAATTGCTCTGCAAGATCATTCAAATCAAATTTTCCAGCCTGTATCTTTTTAGCAAAAGCGGAAGCTTTCTCATGATCAAGTGTTTCAGCAGCTTTTTCAACCAAAGAAACAATATCACCCATTCCTAGAATACGATCTGCAATACGACGAGGATGAAACTCTTCCAGAGCATCTATTTTTTCACCAATTCCGATTGCCTTAATCGGCTTACCTGTAACAGCACGCATTGAAAGAGCAGCACCACCGCGACCGTCACTATCCATACGTGTTAAAATAATTCCTGTAATCCCCACACGCTCATCAAAAGAACGCGCAAGATGAACAGCATCTTGACCAGTCAAACTATCAGCAACCAACATAATTTCATGGGGAAGAGAAGAGGCTTTAATTTCAGTCAATTCAAGCATTAAAGCTTCATCAATATGATTACGACCTGCCGTATCAAGAATGAGTATATCATAACCACCCAATTTAGCTGCTTGTACTGCACGTGATGCAATATCTATGGGAGATTGACCTTCTACAATAGGTAAACTTGCAATTTCTGCCTGTTCTCCTAATTGACGCAATTGTTCCTGTGCTGCAGGACGGCGTGTATCTAACGACGCCATTAAAACTTTTTTATTGTGTTTGTTGGTTAAGCGCTTTGCAAGCTTTGCTGTTGTCGTTGTTTTTCCAGAACCTTGCAAACCAATCATCATGATAACAACAGGGGCAGGAGCATTTAAATCACTTAATACACCTTCACTTCCGAGTATATTAACAAGTTCGTCATGAACAATCTTAACAACCATCTGACCAGGTTTAATTGATTTAACAATTGCAGAACCAACAGCTTTTTCACGAACTTTATCAGTAAAAGAACGAGCAACATCGAGAGCTACATCAGCTTCCAACAAAGCACGACGAATCTCGCGGAGTGCTGCCGATACATCCTGATCTGACAGAACACCGCGCCCTGTTAAATTAGACAAAATAGAACCAAGTCGCTCTTGCAAAGACTCAAACATTATTGACCTCATTGCCACATAATAAACAAACCAAAATAGCACCCGAGAACGCATCGCGTCGTCAGATGTTGACCTCTGGGATCTCTTTATACCAACAAGCAGGGTCCCAGTCAGTGGCTCCAAGTTAATTCTTAATTACTGAATGCTTCGCTCTTCAAACAACAAAATCCCCACTTTGTCAAGATTTATCATACACTTCCCTTGTACATGAGAGCATCAAAGCAGAAAATATTTTGATCCTAATATTTTATAGCTGCTTATCATTTTCACCGTCAACACGCACAAAATGTCCTGTTTTATGTTCCATACTCCATAATCCACCACTGGATATATCAAACCAAGCCCCATGCAGCATTAAAATTCCCTTATCTTTGCGTAACTTTATCCACGGAAATGTCTCTAGATTTTTCAAAGAATTACGAATCGAAAGCTGCTCTAATGCGGTCTGTTTCTCTAATGCGGTTAGCAAGTTATCACTGACAACTGTTTTTGCCGCAGGTGCTAAAAGACCCATCCATTGACCAATAAAATCATCTGATGTTAAAGATTTCCATGATTCCTTGAGAACAGTACCAACTCCCCCACAGTGAGCATGTCCTAAAATGACAATATGCTTAACTTCAAGTAATTGTACTGCGAATTCAATAGCTGCTGATGTTGCATGATATTGCCTATCAGGAGAAAAAGGAGGTACCAAATTTGCCACATTGCGTAATACAAAAATTTCACCCGGTTTAGCATTAAAAATCGCTTCTGGTATCGCTCGCGAATCGCAACAAGCGATTACCAAAATTTCAGGTTTTTGTCCTTCCTCTGCCAATTGTTGATAATGTGTTGTCTTATATGAAAAATTATTTCTTATAAAAGACTGGTAACCACTTAAAAGTCTTTCTGGTAAACGCGTCATTGCTATATTTACTTTCATTTTATATGTTTTAAAAACAAGCTGTTACATGCAAGGACACTAAAAACGTCTCCCCTTTAACGCAAGATATTTTCTGAAATAGAAAAAATAATTTTATATCACGAAACCAATAAATAACTACTTCCTGTAAAAAGAAGGTGCTACACTACAAAGAATGGTGTACAAATCTGCTCTTGCAAAAGAAGGGATTACTAGGAGTCAAAAAGGGAAAGTTATTGTGTCAAAACAAAAAGCATCAGAAATAAAAAATCATCAAGATAAAATAAAACAAGTTCTTTTTGCCCACACCGACAGAGAAGATATTGTTTATTACAAAGATAACGAACTCCAAAAAGCTATAACCACTGCTATTGAGGCTTTCAATCTGCATAAAATAGGAAAAAGCACCATCTGCTTTGAACAAAATTTAACTCGTAATAACAAACCAATAACTGTTATCACACTCGTCAATGACAACAAACCCTTCCTTCTTGATTCCATTTTAAATGTATTCAACCAATATACAAACAACATTTACTTGATTGCGCATCCGATCCTTGATTGTGATTCTGGACAACGCATCAGTCTAATGCAAATTCATATCGAATCACTACACGAACAGCAAATACAAAAGCTCAAAGATGAAATTTCCCTAGTTCTTGAACAAGTTAATGCAGCTGTACAAAGCTGGAAGCCTATGCTTGCAGAAGTTGAAAAGCATATCCACGCCTATAAAACAAACCTTCCAGAAAGATATCAAGAAGAAGGTGAAAAAGCTATTGAATTTCTTAAATGGCTTATGGACAATAATTTCATCTTCCTAGGAATGCGCGCTTATAACTTTATCAAAAATCAAGAACCAACAAAAGCTTTTGTAGCCAGTGGAATCAAACTCGGTATTCTCACTGATGCTTCCATTCGTATTATTGGTGATGCTCGCGTAGAAGAACCTCCACAAGAAATTCTATCCTTTATGGAAAGTGATAACCTGTTGATCGTAACAAAAGCCAACAGCCGCTCAAAAATCCACCGTCCTGTTTGGCTCGATTATATTGGTCTGAAAATCTTTAATAAAGAAAATCAGCTGTGTGGAGAATTGCGCATTGTAGGATTATTTACCTCTTCAGCTTATACGCACTCCATTTTGCAAATCCCCTTTTTAAAAGAGAAAGCAAAAACCATTATTCAACGCCTTGGCTATAATCTTACTGACTATTCTGGAAAAGCTCTTATCGATGTTTTAGAAACTTATCCAAGAGATGAAATGTTTCGATCTGATATTGATACATTAACAGAAAACTCCAAACTCATCATGAGATTAGACGAACGTCCACGTTTACGAGTGCTGGCTCATATCGATACTTTTGGACGCTTTGTTTCTACACTTGTCTATATCCCACGTGACCAATATAGCAGTAATATTCGTGAAAAAATTGGTAAATATTTTGTCGACCTTTACCAAGGCGATTTTTTTGAATCTTATCCTCTTTTCTTAGAAAGTACGCTCATCCGTGTCCATTATATTATCCACAGAAAAGGGAGCGAAAGCGCTCCTATTATCGATCGTACAACGCTTGAACAAAATGTACAATCCATAACACAAAGCTGGGAGGGCAGTATTCAAACCATAGCTCTTGCCCACAAAGCAACAACAGAACAAGTATGTTTAGCAAGTCAATTTCCTAACAGCTACCGTGACTTATTTTCAGCTGAAAATGCCATTAAAGATGCAGGGCATATTTTAAGTCTCAACGAAAAAAGACCGCTTTTCGTTACATTTTCTCATATTCAAAATCATAATAAAGAGAAACAAACAATTTCTCTTAGGCTCTTTAACCGCTATGAAGCACTTGCCCTTTCCAAACGCGTTCCACTCCTTGAAAATATGGGGTTTCGGGTTATCGCAGAACAAACACTGGAATTGCCAGACGGCAATAGAAACTCTGTATATCTTCATGATATGCAACTAGAAAGTGCTTTTCAACTCTGTATTGATTTTGATAAAAATGGAGCAAAACACGCCGAAACATTTGAAGCTGTTTGGGCGCAAAATGCTGATAACGACGCCTTTAATGCTTTAACCCAAACTGCCCACCTTAATTGGCGTGAAATCGTTATTCTACGACATTATGGACGCTATCTGCAACAAACTGGAATCCCTTATTCACAAAAACGGGTTGCTCAGGCTTTAAACACATATCCTGATATTACTCAAGATCTTTACGCTTTATTTCATTTAAAATTTCATCAAAGCTACACACAAAAAGAGAGAGAAAAAAACGAACAAATTATTCAACAACGCATTGAAGAAAAATTACAGAATGTACCAGGTTTAGATGACGATCTCATTTTACGCCGTTATCGTAATCTCATTGAAGCAAGTTTAAGAACTAATGCCTTTACCCCTCTTCAAGATGGGAGTCCGCGTCGTATTTTAGCAACAAAATTGAATCCACGCAAAATTGAAGGTTTACCTGAACCGCGCCCTTATCGAGAAATTTTCGTTTATGGACCAGAAGTGGAAGGAGTTCACTTGCGCTTTGGTCCTATCGCTCGCGGAGGAATTCGTTGGTCAGATCGTGCATTGGATTATCGTACTGAAGTGCTAGACTTAGTTAAAGCCCAGCAGGTCAAAAACGCCGTCATTGTCCCTGTAGGTGCAAAAGGTGGATTTTATCCTCATAATCTTCCCCAAACTAACGATCGTGCCGAAGTAACAGAAGCTGCACGACAAGCCTATATTGGCTTTATCACAGCTTTGCTTTCCATTACAGATAATCTAATCAATGACAAAATAAGTGCACCAAACAATATCATTTGCCATGATGATAATGATCCTTATTTTGTTGTCGCTGCAGACAAAGGCACTGCAACATTTTCTGATACTGCAAACGCTATTAGCCAAGCCGGTCATTTTTGGCTCGATGATGCTTTCGCCTCTGGAGGATCTGCAGGCTACGACCACAAAGCCGTAGGAATTACCGCTAAAGGCGCATGGGAAGCTGTTAAAAGGCATTTCCGAGAATCATTCAATCACGATATCCAAACAACCCCTTTCACTTGTGTTGGCGTTGGTGATATGTCTGGAGACGTTTTTGGAAATGGGATGTTACTTTCCAAACAAACAAAACTTATTGCCGCCTTTGATCACAGAGATATCTTTATCGACCCAGACCCAAACACAACTGAAAGCTACGCAGAGCGTATGCGGCTTTTTCAGCTTCCTCGCTCAAGTTGGCAAGATTATAATCAAACAAAATTGTCAAAAGGTGGTGGAATCTTCTCAAGAACAGCAAAAACTATTACTCTCTCACCTGAAGCCGCAAAAGCTATTGACTTTGAAAAGCAAACAGGAACACCATTTGAAATTATCTCTGCTATTCTCAAAGCACCTGTAGATCTTTTGTGGTTTGGTGGGATTGGCACTTATATACGATCGACAACAGAGACAGATATGCAAGCAGGAGATCGCACAAATGATGCACTGCGTATTACGGGTAAACAAGTGCGTGCAAAAGTTATCGGTGAAGGAGCAAACCTCGGTCTTACACAACGTGGTCGTATTGAATATATCTTAAATGGTGGGCGATGCAATACCGATGCTATTGATAACTCTGCAGGAGTTAATTGTTCCGATGTTGAAGTCAATATCAAAATTGTTCTTGCGTCAGCACTGCGTGCAAAAACGCTTACTCGACAAGCACGTGATGAGCTTTTAAAAATAATGACTCCACAAGTTGAGAAATTGGTTCTGCGTAATAATTACTTGCAACCACTTGCCCTGTCCTTGGCAGAAACCAGAAGTGTCGTTGATTTGCCTTATCAAATACGATTTATGCATGATCTAGAACAGAAAAAACTTCTAGATCGTAGAGTAGAAATTCTACCTGACGAGCAAACTTTACGTCAAAGAATGACTCAAGGACTAGGTCTTGTACGCCCAGAACTCGCGGTTATTTTGGCTTACGCCAAATTAACTCTGCAAGAAGAAGTTGCTCGCAGCCCTATTGTTAATGACAGTTATTTCAATACTACTTTATTGAATTATTTTCCAACACAAATTCAGAAAAACTTTGAAAAGGAAATCATTAACCATCAATTACGTCGTGATATTATTGCAACTCTTATTGCCAATGATATTGTAAATCGTGGGGGGCCTACTTTTGTTAATAGTCTACAAGATACGACAGAACAAAAGACTGAAAATATTATTCGAGTTTTCATTGCACTGCGTGATGGCTTTGAAATTCCTCAATTATCTCACCAAATTGATAACCTTGATAATGCAATACCCGGTATTGTTCAAAATAAATTCTACGCAGCAATTACCTCAATGCTCTTTGAGACAACCAATTGGGGATTGCGCAATATGGATCTTTCTATTCCATTAGAAGAACTGGTTGAAACAATTAAGCAAGCTCGTACTGTTGTAGAAAAACAGCTTATGCATCCAAACGGTAAGGATATTCATCAAAAAATTAAAGAAAAAGTGATATATTATAGCGAAGAAGGAGCACCAAAAACCTTAGCAAAGCGATTATCTCTTTTGGAAGCTGCTCCAATAATTTGTGATATTTTTTTGATTGCCAAACAAAGCAACAGCGATCTTGTTACAACGACAAAAATCTACTCTTCACTTGCCCAAATCATTCGCATGAACCGCATTAATGAAGCTAGTCGAACAATTCCTGTCCTTGATTATTATGATAGTATGGCTTTAAATCAAACTAAAGAAAATATTACTGAAAGCTTACGACAAATCACTGTAAAAATCCTAAAAAATTACGGAGAAGAAGATGATCCATTTGTAGCTTGGAGCAAAGCAGAAAAAGATCACATTCACAATGTCACGAATCGAATCAGTGCTCTTATCGAAAATGATCTTAACATTTCTCGCTTTACCTTCGCTGCAAGTATGATCGCCCAACTTCAAAATACTGCCTTGTAGACTTAAAACAGCGCAAGATGGCCAATCTAAAAATCCTAATTCTACCCAAACCATGGATAATCAATGAGGTATATCAATTAATGTATCAACAGTCACACTCTGAATTGACAAAGAAAAACTGTCGAAAGCTAAGAAAACTAAAATTCATTATGAGCAACACTGATGCGTAACGTATAACCATTTTTGCTTATCTCTTCGCATATAGCTATTATGTTGTTATAAAAGGATGCACCTGCAAACATATCGAAAACATAATTTCTATTTTAGGTGAAAAAAAATCATATTGATCTGTATAAAGAGTATCAGAAAAAGCATAAAGAAGATAACTCAAATACAAGTGCGTCCATCATGATATCAATTAACAACACATCGATGAAACGAACACATTCTCTTCCAGAGAATCAGTAGAAACATAATCATAAATTCTTAATATTTATGCGAATGCGACAGGTACACAAAAAATCTGTTGTAACGCATTTTCAAACCATTGGCTCAAAGCCTTATCGTAAACTAAACGACCTTTTAAATGCTCAGAAGCAGGCTGAGCACCTTTTTCGGTTAATTTTTGTGCCGAATCTACCACCAAACGCCGTATCATAGAACGTGTAAATTCAGCATGAAATTGCAAACCCCACGCATTGTTTCCATAGCGGAAGGCTTGTGTCGGATATGTCTGCCCTGTTGCTAAAAGAACTGCCTCTTTAGGTAAATCATAAATACCTTCGTTATGAAAATGGTAAACCATTTTTGGCCAATCCATAATAGCCTTACCTTTAGAAGTAGCTTCTAGTGGGTACCAGCCAACCTCAACAGCTCCATCGCTTCTTGCACCAACACGCCCTCCCAAATTTCGTGCTAACATTTGTGCTCCAAGACAAATACCTAAAAAAGGCTTATTTTCTTTCAGCGACAAAGAGATCCAGTCAATTTCTTCACCAATATATGAATCCCTATCGTTCACACTCATTTGTCCTCCCAAAATAACAACACCGGCATAACATTCCAATGTATGGGGAAGTTTTTGCCCCAAAATAGGTCGATAAATATCAATGACAAAACCACTTTGTTGCAAAAATTTTCCCAGACGGCCAGTATATCTAGATTGGCGATGCATAACTACTGCAATTCTTGGTTTGTCACTTTTTTGCTGTTTACCAAGACACTTTTTTACCAAAAACATTTTTTCTCACCAACCATTTTTATAGCTAAAGAAAGTCTAAACTTTTAGACTTAAAAGCACAATATTCATCAAAAATATTTGTTACAGCATATTTCTAAAACAATCGAAATTTCTTTTTTGAAAAAGATACATCCCCTTCATTTTGTTGAATTCCTGGATCATCAACATTTAAGTACGTTTGGTTAGATACCTGTGTATCTTTTTTCCTTATATGAGTGTGATTTAGATCATCCTTTATGGGTAGCAATTTGTCTTCACTAAAAGAATTTTTTTTCACGGTATCTTTTTTGTCTTCTGTATCATCTTGTTTCAATGCAATACTATCAGCTTCTAATGTCAAGGGAGGTTTGCTGGGGGGCACCTTCCATTCGAAACAGCCCAAGCGTCCACTGATTGGAGAAACTGCTGACCAAGAAGAAAAAACAGTATCATCACACATCCATACTGGATCACGTTCAGCATGCAAAGCTAGAGAAAGCCATTGACGCGCCTTCACTTGATTATTTCCCTGTGCTTCTTCAATATCTGCCAGCAATAAGTAAACGCTCTCCCGCGGATGATATTGAAGCGCTTTCTGTGCATATTTTCTTGCTAATGTTACTTCACCCGCATCTAGAGCAGCTTTAGCGATTAAAAAAGCAGATTCAAATGTATCTTTATTATAAGCAGCTAGTGTCTTAGCCTTTTTCAGCTTACCCACTGCTCCTTTTTCTCTTTCAAGATAAAGCGCTCCCAAATCAGGATGAGGATTTTTCTGCCAAGCTGCAATAATCATTTTATCAGCTTTACGCGTTTCATTTAATTTATAAAGAATATCAGCAGCAATAGCTGTTATTGGTATAGAATCAAGCGATAATTCAAGTGCTAATTTATGTGCTTTTAAAATTGCTGTCCGTGCTGCCATAGGGTGCGTCTCAAACAGATGAAGTGCCTGCCCACTTAACAACAGAGCCTGTATATGACGACGCTCCACAGTTGAACGAACAGAGCGTGGTAAAGCGTTTTGCGCCCGTTCAAAAACATAAAGTGCTTCGTCCCAGCGTTCGCTAGCACTAAGATGATCAAGCACAACTTGATTAGCCCATGACAGCGCAGGCGATAACATTAATGCTTCTTCCGCATATTGCTGCGCCGCATCATAAGCTTTGGTATTCATAGCTTCACGAAATAAACCATAAAGTCCAGCTAGTCTTGTTGATGCTTCTTTCCTCATCTCTTCATAAAGAGCAATGGCACATGCAGAATTATTTTGTAAAGATAGTGTCTGAGCTTGGAAAAGTTTTACTAACGGCTCATGATGACCCGTAAGATATTTTACAACACGTTCCTCCATCTTTTTTGCTGAGATACTATCACCGGCAAAAACTGCAAGAATCCCCTGTGAAAGAGCTTCATAACCACGCTTTTGGTGGCGTTTATAAAAATAATTGGATATGGCACTAGGTATGGAAAAAACAATATAGACGAGCCACCATAAAAACGCCAACGCTCCGCAGAGAAAAATCAGTATAATTAAAACTGTCAGCAATGAAGTAGAAAACCGCAAATGCAAAAATGTTATCACAAAAATACTATTGTGATTAGCAATCCACCCAAAGGCGATACCAAGAACACATACAACAAAAGTATAAACGAAAATACGTATCATCTTGAGCCTATTTACATCTTTGTCTTTGTCGCCTCAATGGATCCTTGTTGTATAGATACCAATAGCTGATGAAGGAGATGACGAATAGAAATGTATGTTTCAAGTTGATGAACAAAATTCACCGAAATATCTTTTGCCCTTTGTGGTAATGTTTGCCACTCGGCTAAAGCCTTCTCATAGTCACCCATTTTAATCGCAATTTCCATCCGTGCTGCAATCGCCCCTAGTGTCATACCCTCTACATTTCCAACTGGCCGCGAAATAATAAGGCCTTTTATCGATGCTAAAATCCGCTCAAAAAAACCAGCATCTTCTGCAACAACATTTTGCGTACCAACTATGGCATCCGCAACATGAGCAAAATCAACAGAAAATTGAGCTGGACTTGGAAAACCTGTAGCAGCTGTTTTTTGTAACATCTCAAGCCCATCAATCGAAGGGGATAATTGCTGTAATAATTTTAATTCATTGATATAAGAACCGCCACGTTCCACAGCATTTTTCAACGAACTAACTGCTACAAACAGCGCAGTATTTATTTCTTCTTTTTCATTGCTTTTAGTTGCAACTTTCCCCTGCATAATCTCTAACTGCTGCTTTAATACGGAAATATCTTGTGCATTGCTCTGTCCAACAAACAAAGCCATTTTCATATCTTTTGATACTTCAACCAAAGTTTTTACATACTGTTCAAGATCATCCACTTTTTTTTCTAAAGTCTCAAAAATTTTTCTGCTTTGTTCCTGAGTTGTTTCATCGCTTTGAATAATTTCAACGCGTTGTGATGAAAAAGAAGAAAATTCTGCCTTCAATGCATCAATTTCCTGAAGAACATGCTCTAATTGTCTCACAGTTTCTTCTGCCTGATTTTTTGCATTTGCAGCAATCTGTAAAGTTTCCTTCCCTCCAGAAAGATTATCCGGAAAAAAAGAAGGAAAGAATCCTATCCAAAAACCAATAGCAATAAGGCCACCAACAATTCCTGAAATTAGCGAAAAAAGCCAAGACACATATTTATTATGCGTACTTTGTTTATTCTGTTCCTCTATTGCAATAGTATCCGACTTTGCTGAATCTTGTGTTTCTGTCGCCGAACTATGGCTCAAAGCCTCATGCTCAATCACAGTTTTTTTACGGCGAACACCAGTATAATGCGGTTTAGCTTTTTGTTTTGAAAAATCTGCCATATTTACCACGTTTTTTATATCTCTTTAATTGAAGATAAAATAACAAAATGAAAAAACCTTTAAAAATTAAATAGTTCTTGCCCAACACCTCTTATTCTATTATTCTGCACTCTTATCACTAAGAAGATATACTCGGCAGAAATTTTCAACACTTTATTCTCTTCGAATTCACTTGTAATTTTATCTTTTAGCAAAGATAAACTAATTTTTGAAAACACATCAGTACTCTATACTGAAAAATATATCTTAATTTTTAATCAACACAGCATTTATATTAAAAGTAAAAGCTAAAATTTATTTTTTATATAGAAATCAATTTGAAGAGAAGTCCTTTGTATCTTTTCTTGTTCGTGATACCCACACATGAAAGAATCTTTTAACATATAGGTTTTATCTGAAATGCTCCTGTTAGGAATAGAAACAAGTTGCGATGAAACTGCCGCTGCAGTAATCAAACACAATAATCAAGGAAATAGCCAAATTCTTTCCAATATTGTTTGGAGCCAGATTGATCATCATGCCCCTTACGGTGGTGTTGTTCCTGAAATTGCTGCTCGTGCCCATGTTGAAATTCTTGATAATTTGATCCTGCAAGCACTTGCAGAAGCCAATATAAAATTAAAAGATATTGATGCTATTGCAGTCACAAGTGGCCCTGGTTTGATAGGGGGACTTTTGGTAGGAGTTATGAGTGCAAAAGCTCTGTCTCTTGCTACTGGAAAACCTTTTATCGCCGTAAATCACCTAGAAGGACATGCTTTGACAGCTGTTCTAACACATAATGTCAATTTTCCCTATTTATTGCTGTTAGTTTCAGGCGGTCACACGCAAATAATCCTTGTTCACGGAGTAGGTAATTATCAGAGATTAGGAACCACTATTGATGACGCATTAGGGGAGGCTTTTGATAAAACTGCAAAGATTTTAGGGCTTTCTTACCCTGGTGGCCCAGCACTCGAAAAAGCAGCTCTATTGGGCAATAAAAATCGTATTCCTCTTCCGCGGCCTTTAAAAGGTGAAAAACGACTAGATTTTTCTTTTTCCGGCCTTAAAACCGCCGTTTGGAGAGCTGCAGCAGCTATGGCTCCTCTCACAGAGAGCGATGTCTCTGACATTGCAGCAAGCTTTCAAGAAGCAGTTATTGATACAGTTTACGATCGTATTTGTTTAGCTTTACAACACTTTACGCATCAATACCCCCTATCTGACTATCAAGGACGACGCCCTCCTGCTTTAGTTGTTGCAGGCGGAGTAGCCGCAAACCAAGCCATTCGATCTATGTTACAAAAACTTGCACATCAACACGGTTTTGAATTTATAGCTCCTCCACTTTCTTTATGTACCGATAATGCTGCAATGATCGCTTTTGCTGGTGCAGAACGAATCGTACGGGGAGAAACAAGCTCCTTTGATATTTCCCCTCGCTCACGCTGGCCATTAGATGAAAAAGCTACCCCTTTAATAGGAATGGGACGCCGTGGAATAAAAGCATAAAAATAAAATGATATCTGCATTATCCATGAACGACGAGATAAATCACAATGATTTTATACCTTGTTTATTGTTATTATCATTGTAACATTTAAGTTTTCAAAGACTAGCTATTCTACAATGTTTTTCCCAAATCAATGATAAAATATTTCAGCATGGCTGTTCAGAATAACATCAAAAGAATAGTTAAGCTACCTATATTAAGCGGTTTACTGTAAGATGACTCCTCTCCCTGCTTGCCAATATTTCGTGCTAGCAATGAACTAAATTCTCTAATGCAACATGTAAAAGATATGGTTACTCCTACACAACAATTTTATTATTTCCAAAAAAACAGATCAATTATGAGAAATCTTTATACCATTGTAAATCAAAAATCATTCTTGATAGTGCTATACAAATGCACCTAGTAAGCATAGCTTGTGAAGACAACACAATCTACTAAAAGGAGAATTTATGGCTTATTGGCTTTTTAAATCTGAACCCAATAAATGGTCATGGAATATGCAAAAGCAAAAAGGAACCAACGGAGAACAATGGGACGGTGTACGCAACTATCAAGCACGCAACAATATGCGCGCCATGAAATATGGTGATAAAGGTTTCTTTTATCACTCAAATAAAGGATTAGAAATCGTAGGAATTGTAGAAGTATGTGCCGAAGCACACCCAGATTCTACAACAACTGATCCACGCTGGGAATGTGTAGATATCCGTGCCCTCTGCGATATGCCAATCCCTGTTTCATTACAGCAGATTAAAGCCAATCCAAAGCTGAAAAATATGGTACTAATCAAAGCTAGTCGCTTATCAGTTCAACCTGTCACAGAGGATGAGTGGAAAGAAATCTGCTTAATGGGTTCCCTTAAGTAATAAAAAACTTAAAACTTGTCTTTTGCAGTGCTGTTAGTGCAATTCTATGACTACTTATGACAACATGAGAGAGATGAAGAACAATTTTTACATTTGTTTACATATTAAGCTTGGGTAAAAACACCGCATTGCTTAATATAGCAATGAAATTTTCCTAACAAAAAAGGAAAAAAATCTTTTAAATACATAATACGACTAAACCAATGATAAAATCATAACCTATGAGACACTGCTAAAGTTAAAATGGCAGTAATGAAACTAATATGATAAAGTGCTTTCACGCGCTTGTGGTGACAATGCAGGAATAAAAATACGCCGCGACTGTCGTGGTTGTACGAGTAAACCCTGATAAACGCGTTTCTGAGCCTGACACATTAAGAGCCCACCAAAATAGGGTAAAAGGTAGCGTGCAAACGGCTCATAAAAAAATGAGAATAACCGTGAAACATATCCCGATGAAGGAGTGTAGTGTACGACTTCTTGCACTGGTCCAGAGATAAAATTTGTTTTTTCAAATAAACGAGTGATTTGTTGTCTACTATAAGGTTCACCATATCCAAATGGTGTACAACCGTTACGTGCCCAAAAACTAGAGCGATTAGGAACAACAACAATCAAATGACCATTAGGGACTAAAACACGCCATATTTCATTCAGCGTTTCCAATGAATTCTCTGTATACTCAAGTGCATGTACCAATAAAATACAATCAATCGAAGCATCAGGAAGAGGCAAATCTTCTTCAAAAACAAGTACTGTAGCAACCTCATCTGCACAAGGCCAAGGCAAAGCACCTTGACAAGCAGGCATAAAAGCAAAACATTGTTGTGCACGTTGACGTAAAATAGAAAGATAAGGAAGTGTATAACCAAGACCCATTATTCGTTTACCAGTAAGATCTGGCCAATACAAATTTAATTGATTACACAGCGTCTCCTGTACACGCATACCAAGTGTAGAAGCATAAAAATCTCTAAGTGTAACTATATCCAATTCAACATACCATGCAAAGACAAATTCCAGATATCACAAATCTTCATATACCTAACTTATATGGATTTCCGCATTTTTTTCGCAATGAAAAAAACGCATATATCCCATATTTTGAACACAAATGATAAAAAATAATGCAAAACACTTCTATAGTAGCTTTACAAGCACTTTGAGTATGTCTCATATTCATACCTTACATTCCAAAAGGATGTCTAATGCATTTTTTCTAGTATCAACGAAGAAAAACGCCAAGCAACTAATGAAAATAAAGTAATCTTTCAAGATAGTTTTTTTCTACTTCTGGAATATTTTCTTTACTAAGGCGTTTGCGAATTTCTTCCAAAATTTGTCGTGCGCGCATTTGATCATTTTCCCGTGGCATTGACATACCTTCTTGTTCTTGATCGGTTTTTGAAGAAAGCGGACGCCCTAATGGATCATGACGACTAGGAATAGGATTTTTATTGTCTTGCGTATTTTGAAACACTTCACGCATTTTGTTAAAAACATCTTGTGCCCCTTGCCTTAAAGATTCTAGAGCATCTAATTGATTTTGTATAGACATTTTATGATTTCCAAAATCAAGAGCAACTCCTGCAGAATTCATTTTTTCTTCTGCCTCTTGCAACATATCATTGTGCTCATAACCCTGTGCAGATAATTCTTTTTCCAAAAGTGATAACTCAGATTGCAACTCAGTTTGACGTTTTTTTAAAGATTCGCTTTGTTTTTTTAAAATATTCTCCCCGCGTTGTTGTTTCATTTCCAACTGGTGTGTCTCATTAAGAATTTCTTGCTGACGACGCATCAAATCACTAAGCTGATCAACCTTTTCTTTCATCTGCCCTGTTTGACTATTCATTTTTTCTTCACTTGGATGACCTTTGTTAATCTGCAAGTGATCTAGAATCTGTTCAACTTCAGCCAACATCTGTTCAGCTGCAGAAGAAGAACCCATTTTAGCCATTTCTTCAATCAAATTCAGCTTTTTCTGTAATGTATCTTCAGAAAGATTAGGGCTATTAGAAGTATTATTTGCTTGTGCTTTTTCGGCTAAAGCATGAATATAATTATTCATAGCTTGGCGTAAATTGTCCATAAGTCTTTCAATTTCTTTATATGGAGCACCATAGCGCAACGCATCACGTAAAGCAGCTTGAGCTTGTTTTAATTCTTTTTGAACGGAATCAAGCTGATCACCTTCAATACTTAAAGCAATCTGCCATAAATAATCGACAACATCGCGCAACTGATCTTCTGTTTCTGCAATAAAAAGTCTTGTCCACGCACTTTGTAAAACAAGAAAATGTATTGCATTTTGAAGACCATCTTCTGGACGCACAAGCAAAGCAGAAAGCATATCAAGTACACGCTTTTGCGCAGAAGCATCAAGAGCCAATAAACGACGCAATTCACTCACTGCACGAGCAACAGGATTTGAAAAAATACGCTGCGGTAATGTCATCACAAAAGTTTTGCTACGACCTTTTTGCCCAGCACCATCCTCTGCTATTAAAGTAATTTTAACTTCTGAACCAGCCCATGGATGGCCTGATACATCTTGTACCATCCGCATTTTACCTTTTCCACCACGTGCCAAAAGAAGCTGTATTTCAGGTGCCTTATAAAGAGCAGCGGCATTTTTGTACTGGTTGAGAAGAGGCTCTATTTCAACAAAAGCCTTTGTAACTCCATAATCGTCATCCATCTCATACTGCAACTCTAACGCACCAGATAAAATACGTCCTGGTTTGTTCAACCAACGAATTGTAGGAAAGCGATCTTTAATCATTTGCAAATGCCACTGCTGCCGTTTATAGCGCGATGATATGAACAAATTCATTGAACGTTCTAAACGCGTTTCAAAATGCACGATTGAATCATTCAAATCTGTTGTCTCACTTTTCTTAGAAAATAAAACTTCATGCGTATTCTCTTCAGATATCCCTTTGACCGTAACACCTGCACCATTGATAACACGCACAACTACATCACTTCCTTCAGGAACTGCAAACTGCATTGCATCACCTTGTGTTAAATAAATGGGTGCAACACCAGTATAAGCAGGTGGTGTTACCCAAGCATCAATCCGTATTGATGTTTCATCAACCATAGGACTCAGATTAAACGCATCTGTTAACCGCCCACCCATAGAGCCAAAAGAAAAACTAAAAGCACACACACAAAGCAAAACAAATAGAGCTCTAAGCGCCATAGGATCATGAGTAGCACTACTAGGATAGACAAATTTGATCTTCAAATGCCGCAATTTCTGTGCCATCCGGCGCTGATGTTCATGCCAAACAGCTGCATAAAAACCTTCATCATCGTGACAACATAAACGATCCTTTTGAACACTTAGAGGCTGATTTTTAAGACCATTTACCTCTTCAATATGATGATCAATATCTTTAATCGTAGGAAAGCGAAAACCAGAAAGAAAGAACAAACTTCCTAGAGCAGCAAAAAACACAAGCCCAAGCAACAACAAATGTAACCAATAGCTGAGAATACCAAAAATACCAAACCAACTTAGCGAACAAAAAAGACTGAGAACCATAAAAAAAGGCAGCAGCCGTAACCATATCCTCTCAAAAGATAAGATACACCAAGCCAAAATGCGCATACAAAAAAGCTTTACTATTACAAAACTTGTTATGTTGTCATTTCTCATAGACAAGCATTTGTCCTTCTTTATAGAGGTAAGCGAAAATCACAAAACATAATATAAAACAATTTTTATAAAAAAATTTACCGCAATGAATTTTAATAAATACATTGTACTCAACCACTCTCAATCCAATCTGGAATATGATCTAAGCCAATCAATTGTTCATAATTAGAACGCGGACGAATAACTGCATAACGTGAATTTTGAACCAAAACTTCCGGTACCAAAAGCCGACTATTATAAGCACTCGCCATCACCGCACCATAAGCACCCGCTTCTGTAATTGCCAAAAGATCACCTGCTTCCACTACTGGCAAAAAACGATTCAAACCTAAATAATCACCGGTTTCACAAACAGGACCAACAACATCTACACTGATTAACGGAGCACCCTCTGGAGTTTTCTTTACAGGTATGATATTTTGATACGCATCATAAAGTGTTGGGCGAATAAAGTCATTCATTGCTGCATCAACAATAACAAAATTCCGCTCCTTTCCTCTTTTCAAATATATAACAGATGTCACCAACACACCAGATTCACCAACAATACTGCGCCCAGGTTCTACAATAATATTAACTCCTAAGGGCTCAATATATTTCTTTACCAATGCAGCATAATCAAAAGGTGATGGCACATGATATTTCCCATAGTGATAAGGAATACCAAGACCACCTCCAATATCAACATGAGTTATCGCATAACCATCATTCCACAACTGACGCACAAAATCTGAGACAATAAGAAATGCATCTTCAAATGGCTTTAAATCACAAATTTGACTACCAATATGCATATCAATACCACAGACATGAAGACCAGGTAATTGCGCCGCTTTTTTATACGCATCTCCTGCCGAAGATAATGGAATACCAAATTTATTCTCAGACTTACCTGTTGTAATTTTTTTATGGGTCTTTGCATCTACATTCGGATTAATACGCAAGGAAACATGTGCTATTTTTGAAAGTGCAACGGCACGTGCCGACAATTGTTCAAGTTCTGGTTCTGATTCAACATTAAAACAATAAATATCGTGCGCAAGAGCAAAATCTATCTCTGCAACCATTTTGCCCACACCAGAATAAACAATACGATTAGCAGGAATACCAGCAGCAAGCGCACGCCGTAATTCACCCTCTGAGACTACATCAGCACCTGCTCCATTGTTTGCTAAAATCCGTAAAACTGCCTGATTAGAATTAGCCTTAACTGCGTAAGCAATCAAACTCGGCATATCTCGAAATGCATTCTGATAATCCTTAAAACGTGTAATAAGCGCATTGGCTGAATAACAGTAAAAAGGTGTTTTAACATCCCGCGCAATTTCCAAAAGCGAAAGATCTTCAACGTAGAAAACATCCTGATGATAAGAAAAAAAATGCATAAAAATCCTTATTGTATCAACCAGTCGAGAATAAAAGGCTTATCTACTTTATTTTGAGAAATAAATGTTCCTTGCGAAGAATCAACTTCTGTTAAAGGAGGCAATTCTAAAGACCCTTTACGCCCACATCCAATAATAATAGTACTCACTAAAAGGACAATTTTTAAGTTCTTTAAAATGACCTTCATACGCCCTTTCCCTTCCTATTAATGTTTCTCTGTACCTTTTTGGCATTTGCAATAAAATCACTCAAGCAGTAACAAGGCGTTTTTTCCAATAGGCAATTTGATAAAGCACTTCTGAAGGTGCGGTACCCCCAAAACTTTTGCGACTTTTCACTGATTTTTCGACTGTTAAAACATCAAAAAGTGCCTCAGTAATATCTGGGCATATTTCTTGAAGCTCGACCAACAACAAATCACTCAGAGCACATTGTTTTTTTTCTGCCAATGCCACAGCACGCCCAGTAATATGATGTGCTTCACGGAAAGGAAGTCCCAATTCACGCACAAGCCAATCAGCAAAATCAGTTGCGGTTGCATAACCAGAATCAGCTGCTTGTTTCATAGTTTCTTTATTGACTTCAAGATCACCAATCATCCCTGTCATGGCAGCTAATGATAATTCTAAACTCAAAGCTCCATCGAACACATATTCTTTATCTTCTTGCATATCTTTTGAATATGCAAGGGGTAACCCTTTCATCACCGTTAACAATCCAATCAATGCCCCATTTAATCGTCCCATTTTGGCACGAACAAGTTCCGCAGCATCGGGATTTCTCTTTTGTGGCATAATAGATGAGCCAGTTGAGAACGCATCTGATAAACGAATAAAATCAAATTGTACACTCGACCAAAGAACAATTTCTTCCGCTAAACGTGAAAGATGTAGTGCACAAAGTGCACAAGCACTCAAAAATTCCAATGCAAAATCACGATCTGAAACACTATCAATCGAATTACGTGTTGGTTCTCGAAAACCCAGTGCTTTTGCTGTCATAAAACGATCAATCGGAAAGCTTGTTCCTGCTAAAGCTACGGCTCCTAAAGGCGATTCATTCATCCGCTCAACTGCATCACGCATCCGAGATAAATCTCGACCAAACATTTCAACATAAGCCATCATATGATGGCCAAAAGTAACTGGTTGTGCAGTTTGTAAATGTGTAAAGCCTGGCATAAAAGTATCAGCATGTTGTTCGGCTTGAATAAGCAATTGTTCTATCAATCCTTTCAAAGATTGTGCTATTTTTTGCGTTGCTTCGCGCACCCATAAACGAAAATCAACAGCAACTTGATCATTACGCGAACGCGCCGTATGTAAACGCCCTGCAGCAGAACCAATCAATTCACTTAGCCGCGCTTCAATATTCATATGAATATCTTCAAGCTTTCGCGAAAAAGTGAATGTGCCATCTTCAATTTCTTGACGAATAAGTTTCAAACCATAGATAATTTTTTCATAATCTTGTTGTGAAATTATCTTTGTTTGCGCTAACATCGCTGCATGAGAAAGTGAACCTTCAATATCTTGCCGATAAAGTTTTTGATCAAAATCAATTGAGGCGTTAATTTCTTCCATAATTGCAACAGGTTCTGCTGTAAACCTGCCGCCCCACATTTGATTTTTTAATTTTTTATCTGTCATATGCAACAGTACCTACTAAAAGGACAAAACTATGATTCCTCACATTTTGACCAACTCTAAAAATAATACTAGAAAAGTACAGCCTCTCATTGCTTCTTTTATCATTGCCTTAAGTTTATGCGCAATAGCAAACAATCATAATAAAAAATGGTCTTTCTTTTCCAGTTTCATTTCAACAGCACAAGCACAAGAAACGAACACCAACAAAACACGATCAGAAAAAATGACAGTAATAAAGAAAGCAGCCAAAGGCTTCTTCACTTATACTCGTTTTGCTGATATCCCCTATAATATGAACCATCTTTCTTTCAAAGATGCCTATGAAAAAGAACATAAACTCAGCGAATTCAATGGTAAAATAATTCTCATCAATTTGTGGGCCATTTGGTGTGCACCATGTCGTGCAGAAATGCCAGAATTAGCACAATTAAAACGTGAAATGGGAGGAGATACTTTTGATGTAATAGCTATTAACATTGATAAGATGGCTTCTACCGAAAAAATTCAGCAATTTTTACACAATATTCATGCAGATAATTTGGTCTACTACCGTGATAACACGATGGATATTTTTAAGAACATGAAAAGACAAGGACTGGCTCTAGGATTGCCAATAACATTTTTGATCGATAAAAATGGCGATCTCATTGCTTCCTTCAATGGTGCTGCTCCATGGGCTAATGACGATGCAAAAGCTCTTATAAAAGCGATTATTGAAGAAAATCAATAGCTTGTACTTTCACATTTTGAAACACTATATGCTTACCAATAGAGAAACAGAAAGGCCGCCATAACAGAGAAGGCGAAACCTATTTACATGGTTTTATTTTCATAAATTTTTTGTTAGACTACATACCACCAACAATTGAAAGATTAAGCTTGAATTAAAAATATGATCCGCTGGTAGAAAATAGTCCCCTATAGCTCTTATAACTCCTGTAATTTAAGATATATCACTGATGATAATAGCATCAACAATGAAAAATAAAGTGATAGAGGTTCTCTGTATTTATTCCTTAATTTGCAATAAATAAAAAACCTTTCATGCATCTACGCATTACAAACGATTGTGATAAAATATAATCGCCGCATTTATTTCACCTCCAAAAATAAAAATCGCACCCAACATATAAAGAAAAATAATGGCAACCATGATAGAAGCTAATCCCGCATAAGTGGAAACATAGTTAAACATTGACAAATATTGAGAAAAAGTGACCGAAGCCAAAAACCAAATAAACATTGTCACGACAATTCCTGGCAAAATATCTATAAATCTCCGATGTCCTGCAGGTAGCCATTTATGAACAATAAAAAGGCCTATAAATAAAACAATCATAGCAAGCACATAACGCCATAGAAAGATCATACCAATGTATTCAGTCATGAAAAAAGAATGATGTTGCATAATTCTAATCAGCAAGGGTGCCAAAACCAATAAAAAGCTGATCACAGCAAAACCCATCGCCCCAATGATTACAAAAAGCAAACTTTGAAAACGACAGAAAAACAAACTACGATTATCAACAACGCGATAAGCATGATTGAGAGCTGTCCGTAAAGCTTCTACTCCATTGGAAGCAAAATAAGCCGCTCCAACAACAGACAACGTTAATATCCCCCCACGCTGAATAGTTAAAACATTGATAATTTCCTGAGATAAAGGCTCTGCAATCGCAGCCGGCAATAATTGCATAAACGATTCAACCTTTTGTGGTGTGTACGTAAAAACTCCTAAAAAACCAGCAAGAGATGTTCCAAAAATAACGAAGGGAAAAAATGACAAAAGCCCAGAAAGTGCGACATGACTCGCGAAAACATTTCCATGTCCACGAAAATAATGACTCGTCGCATCCACAAAAATGTGATAACTGTATCTAAATATGTTTCCTATCAAAATTGAATACTTTCATATAACATATTTATTTAGATTACTCGTATTTTATAAAATATTATTTATGCTAGATAAATAAAGAGCTTGCTGTACAAAATAAAGGTAAAGCGCATTCACAAATAAGCTCTATTCTTTATCTAATATTAGACAGGCGTAATAGCTTTTATGTATTTTCTTTAAGAACTGCATAGCGTCCAAAATCAGGCGCATCAATTTCCTGCCCAGCAGCAATAATACTGCGTCGAACCGCGCGCGCGCGCGTAAAAAAATTAAATAAAGTTTCTCCATCTCCATGGAGGATAGCTCGTTCTAGAGATGCAAGACCTTCATTAAAACGATTCAACATTTCCAAAATAGCATCTTTATTGTGCAAACAAATATCCCGCCACATAACAGGATCAGAAGATGCTAAACGGGTAAAATCACGAAAGCCTGAAGCTGAATAAGCAATCACCTCTGAATTAGTTACCTTTTCCAAATCACTCGCCGTCTCAACAATATTGTACGCAATCAAATGAGGCAAATGTGAAACTATAGCCAAAACCAGATCATGATGCTTCGGATCCATTTTCTCAACACGTGCACCACAGGCCTCCCAAAAAGCAGTCAATTTTGCCACAGCCGTTGCATCATTCTCTGCAAAAGGGGTTAAAATACACCAGCGGTTCAGAAACAAATCAGAAAACCCAGCATCTGGTCCAGAATATTCAGTTCCAGCAATTGGATGCCCTGGGATAAAATGAACCGATTTTGGCAATAAAGAAGCCATTTCTGCAATAACTAAAGCCTTCGTAGAGCCAACATCACTCACAATTGCTCCAGACTTTAAATGATCACGAATGGTTTTCGCCACCTCTGCACTAGCTCCAACAGGAACAGAAATAATAACTAAATCTGCTTCTTCTACAGCTTGTGCATTATTGGTTGTATAAAAATCCCCAAGCTCTAATTCACTAGCTCTTTTTAGTGTTTCTGAACTACGCGTAGCGATCGAAATCTGATTCGCAAGATTTTCTTTTTTTATAATCCTAGCTAAAGAAGAACCAATTAAACCGATTCCAATCAGTGCTATTTTTTCAAACCGAATACGAAACATTTTTTACCTTTAAAAATCTTTTCAACAACAATAAGACCACGATTATTTCCTAATTCAGCCTACGCAAAAATTATAGGTCTTATCACAAGCAAGCTTATATAGATTAATGGGATTATCTCTTCACTTAAATCTTTCTAGAAATCGTAGATTAACACCAAGAAATATCTCGTGTCTGCAACAATTAGTACGATTTTTTTATAAAAATAATACGGTAATTCTACAATTACCCCATTTTTCTCGAATATTTGAACGACTACAATGGAACTTTCAATATTCTAATCCAAAACAACAGATGTGAACACAGCTGAATATTTTAAGAAGCCATTTGACGCTGCGCAATAATCGCTAGGCTCAACAAAACTTGACGAATGATCGATTCACCCAAAAGCGGACTTTTACGACTATCTAAAACTGCGTGTTGAATTTGTTCCATTGCATAAGAAATTTGTTCCATTCCCCAATATTTTAAAGCACGTTCAACTGTTTTTTTTCGTTGAAAAAAAATCGGTGGTTGCGCGTGAGAAATAGCTGCAAAAGCACTTTTACCTTCAACATCTATCTGATAACGTAAAAGCTGTAATTGCTGAAATTGCCTTTGCGCAGTATTCAAAATAAAAAAAAGTGTGCTTTGCATAGCTGCATGTCGACTAAAAAATGCCTCAAACCCTACCACATCTCCTAGTAAAACAGCATCAATTACCTGATCTTGAGAAAGCGCACTAACATCACCAACCACAGCTTTGACATCTTCAAGAGTAATATGTTTTTTTCCTAAGGTATAAAGACAAAGCTTTTCCAGTTCACCACGTGAAACAAGACGATCTCCTCCCAAATGATGTACCAACCACTTGCGTGCATCTAAAGAAACAGTCATATTAAAATGGCTTAGAACTGTATCAATTAACGTATCAAGAGAACGAATATCATCAGCAAAACAGGGTAAAGCTACCGCTGTCGATGCCGCTTCGATAGCATTACGAAGCTCTGTTCCCTTTTTTAGATCTCCTGCCTCAATTAAAATGAAACTTGTTTCTGCTGGTTGCTTAATTAAAGGCTTCAGCGCTGCAAGAAAGTTTTTTTGATTAGCGCCATTAAAAATCCATACCAAACGATCTTTACCAAAAAGTGATAAAGTATGCACCTCATCCCCTAATCGTGCAGGATCTTTATCAACCTCATCTGCATCCAAACGAACGGTTGAAAAAGGATCATCTACGGCTATCTTTGTCAATTTAATAAAACGCTGTACACGTTCGCGAACAAGACCACGATCAGAGCCATAAATAAGGACGATAGGAAAAGAACGTGAAAGACATGTTAAGAATTGATCAACTTCATGTGCTTTTTTCTGAACCAAAACATTAGCCTATCAAGAGTTCATCATTATCAAGTATTTCACCACGAACTTTTTGAAACATACCTATTAGATCACTCACATTCAACCCTTTACGTTCTTCTTGACGCACGTCTAAAATTACTTCTCCTCCATGCAACATAAGCGTGCGATCGCCATGATCAAGAGCTTGCCGCATCGAATGTGTAACCATAATAGTCGTTAATTTTTTCTCTTCAATAATTTTTTCGGTTAACTGCATCACAAAATCAGCCATTCCTGGATCCAATGCTGAAGTATGCTCATCAAGCAATAAAACATCTGCATGCGCTAAAGTAGCCATAATCAAACAAACTGCTTGACGTTGCCCACCTGATAAACTGTCCATTGGATTATGAATACACTCCTCAAGACCAAGACCTAATTGGGCAATTTTATCTCGGAAAAATAGCCGTTTTTCACGATTTAAAGCTGAACGCAAACCACGACGACTCCCACGAAGGGCTGCAAGAGCTAAATTTTCTTCAATTGTTAAAGAACCGCAACTTCCCAATAATGAATCTTGGAAAACACAAGCAACTTTCCCAGATCGCGTACTTATCGATTGTCGAGAAATATCTTGTCCATTGATGATCACTTTTCCTTTCGTAGGAAACAGTGCACCAGCTAAAATACTTAGCAAAGTTGATTTACCAGCACCATTTGAACCAATAATGGTAACAAAACTGCCTCGATCAATTTTAAGGTTAATATCAATTAATGCCTGCTTTTCTAAAGGCGTTTGAGGTTTAAAAGTAACCCCAACATGAGAAAACTCAATCATGTTTACGCCTCCCCAAATAGCGTGGCACAATAAGGGTTGCAACAACCAAAACTGCAGTAATCAATTGCAGATCCGTCGACGTATCAACACCAATTCCGCGTGCCTCAAACGCAAACTGAATTGCAACACGGTAAAAAACAGATCCAACAATACAGCTGATAATAATCCAAAAAATACTGCGCGTACGAAATAAAGTTTCACCAATAATAACAGCAGCTAACCCAAAAACAATCGTACCAGTTCCCCCCGTAATATCGGTAGCAATTGCTGTTTGAATATAAAGGGAGCCTCCCAGTGCAACGCATGCATTTGAAAGACCCATACCAAAATAAATCAACGCCGACGTGTGAACCCCCTGCGCAATAGCCATACGTGGATTGGCGCCCATTGCTCGCATAGCAAGACCCATTTCACTTTCCAAAAAGCGCCATACTAACAATGCTACAATAATCAACACAAAACCAATAAAAAGAGGACGTATAAATATATCAGGTAGACCTAATAGATTATAAAAAGGAGTGAGAGCCGTATCAGACAGTGCTAAATTGACATTAGATCCTCCCATAATCCCCATAACACGAAGATTAATCGTATAAAGCGCTGACATCGTTAAAATTGATGCCAAAAGATTTAAAATGCCAAAATGCAAATTCAGCAAAGCTGTTAATAAACCGGCTGCCATACCTGCACAAAAAGCGCATGCCATAGCTGTCCATGCATTAAAATCCAAAAGAATCAAAACACCACAGACACAAGCCCCAAGAAGAAATGAACCATCAACAGTTAAATCAGGAAAATCTAAAACACGAAATGATAAATAAACTCCAATAGCGACAAATGCATAAATCAAACCTAATTCTACAGCACCAGAAAATGCAAATACACTCACTCCAAAATCACCTTTTTTAAAAACTTCAGTACTTTGAATCTTGTCAATGGAAGCTTATGGAAGAATTTTTACTGCACGCTCAATAATTTCCTGTGGAATGACAATACCAGCTTTTTTAGCTACCTTCATATCAATTCCGATATCATGATTGGCTGCCTGCACCACATCAATATCTCCAGGCTTTTCACCCTTTAGAATACGCACAACCAACTTTCCAGTCTCAACCCCTACCTTATAAAAACTTACGCCCTGTGTCATAAAAGGCCCCCGTCCAATACTATTAGAATCAACTGCAAATAAGGGAGTATTTGTCTCTTGTGTAACTTTTGCAACTCCCTCTAAAACAGAAAGAATCGTATTATCACTAGGAACAAAAATGATATCCACCTTACCAATTAAAGCCCGAGTTGCCGCCTGCACATCAGAAGACTTAGGTGCGGATGAAGGAATAACTTCGATTCCCGCTTTATTCGCTTCATATTTAAGCACTTTAAGTGTCGAAACTGAATTAGCTTCAGAAGTATTATAAAGGTAACCAAGTTTTTTCAAATCTGGTTTAACTTCTTGCAAAAGTTTAAGGCTTTCTGCAACATCTATGCGATCAGCAACGCCTGTCACATTGCCGCTAGGCTTAGTAAGCGAAGGCACTATTTTCGCTCCGATAGGATCAGAAATCGCACCAAAAACAACAGGAATTGTTCTTGTTGCTGCGAATACTGTTTGTGCTGAAGGCGTACTAATTGCGACAATTACATCAGGTTTATCGCTAACAAACTTACGTGCAATTTGCGTTGCCGTAGAAATATTACCCTGCGCTGATAAAAAAATGAGCTCGAAATTTTCACTATCTTTATAGCCGTTTTCTGCAAGCACATCCTCCACCCCTTTGCGCACTGCATCTGCAGCAGGGTGTACCATAATCTGTGTAATGGCTACTTTAATTTTATCTGCGGCTGTCGCAAAACTACTCACTATAAAAATAGACGTAATAGCTACGCATAAGCTTATTGCTTTTAACACAATTACTCCCCTCCTCATTCATAAGCAATCGTTAAAGGGTAATCTATAAAAAAATACCTTTACAATCAATCTTTATTTCCACTGTGTTTAAGATTGAAAAAATAAATTCACGTTGAAATGTTATTTTTTTGTTGCAATTCTGCAAAGCCTACGCCATACAGACAACGTTTGAAGTGAAATACATTTCAGATATGTGAGCGGGTGTAGCTCAGGGGTAGAGCACAACCTTGCCAAGGTTGGGGTCGTGGGTTCGAATCCCATCGCCCGCTCCAAGGTTTGTACGAAATCCAGATGCATTGTAATCTGCGTAATCTGACTATGGCTCTTGTAGCTGTGGCGTGCTACTCAGTTTTGTATCAATTTATTTTTTTTCAAAGTGCTTTTAAGAAGTTCTCGAAAGGTCTTCAAAGACTCCCTACCCTATTTGCTAAAAAATTGTGATTTTTTGCTCGTTTTTATGATTTTAGGTATCAAAATCAAATATTATCATTACTTCAGAACTATAATCTCATAAGGCTTGAAGAAAGTATCATGACTCTTTTCTCTAATAACCGAATTAGATACAGTAAAACAAATCTAACGATCAGCTAAATTCTTTGCAATAAGTTAGAATTGTGTAAATATTAACGACCACGATAATTCTGACTACATTAATGTAAATCTCTTAAAAACTTACCTGCTTGTATTCCAACTTAATAAAAATAGGAATATTAATTAATATCATAACACCTTGAAATCAGAAGTTTATCTCTGCCAATTTATAATATAATTGGACTTATTTTTTATATTTCTTTATATTTTGAGATGTTCGAAAGCATATAATAAATATGGTTTTCACGTAAATTACATTATACATAAATTCCTTTGTGCATATACAAAACGGAAAAATACAGTGCTTGTCCTACGTTCTCTTTTTTTTACATTCGCTTTTTATGCAGCAACATTTGTACAAATGATCATTTGTGCACCTTTTTATTTTTTAATGCCACGCAAAAAAGCATGGATTGTACCTAAAGTGTGGGCACATATTACATTATTTTTGCAAAAATATATTGCTGGCACCAATTATGAAATTGAAGGCGTAGAAAATTTACCAAGTGGCGCTTATATCATTGCTCCAAAACACCAGTCTGCATGGGAAACATTTAGTCTTATACCATATTTTGACGACCCCGTTCTTATTCTTAAGCGCGAACTGACGTGGATTCCCTTTTTCGGATGGTACATGGCAAAAACACAAATTATTCCAATCAATAGAACAACCCCTGTAAAAGCACTTAGAACCATCGTGCAAAAAGCAAAACAAAAAGTAAAACAAGGACGCCAAATTGTAATCTTTCCGGAAGGAACCCGCCAACAACCCGGTCAAGAACCAGATTATAAACCAGGAATTATCGCTCTTTACAATGAATTAAAAATTCCCGTGGTGCCCATTGCTCACAATGCTGGTTTATATTGGCCACGTAATAATTTTCGTCGCTACCCAGGAACAATTCGTGTTCGTATCCTTCCTCCCATTGAAGCTGGCTTAAACAAACGTGATTTCTTAGATACACTCATACAAAAAACAGAAAAAGCCTGTGATGAATTACTTTTATTAGCAGCGCAAGACTCTGTTCCTCCTCCTATGCCTCCCTCTGCAATTAAAAGATTACAAGAACTTGGCTATTATGAAAAATGAACTAATACAATATAATCATCAATCCTCTATTGTATGGACTCAAAGTATTTGCGCACTACATTAAGGTAGTTCTAAATTATGAACAAAAATCCGGATCTACCTAATGCACCAATTATTTTATAAACTATTTTTGTCTTTTGCTATTAGTTTAACAAGTACATTTTCTTTGGCTCATCCCTTTATCTCTGTTGATGTTACAACTGGACACATCTTAGAACACAACCAAGCCTTTGAACGCTGGTACCCTGCTTCATTAACAAAGCTAATGACAGCCTATGTCATTTTTCGTGCTATGAGCACGGGAAAAATCTCACCCAACAAACATATAACCATAAGTGAATATGCCGCAAAAGCTCCGTCCTATCGTTCAGGATATAAAGCCGGTTCTGTTCTTACGCTTGATACAGCCTTAAGTATTACTCTAGTTAAGTCCACTAATGATTTGGCTATCGCCATGAGTGAAGCAATTGCCGGTTCACAAGAAGCCTTTGTACAACAAATGAATGCTGAAGTGCAACGTTTAGGTATGTTTGGAACTCATTTTACCAATGCAAGTGGATTACCAGATCCACAAAATTACTCCACAGCACGTGATATTGCGCTTTTAGCAGTTCAAATTCGTCGAGAATTTCCTCAATATGCCCATTATTTTTCTATACCAGCCATTGATTTTGGTGATAAACGAAAAATCCAGCGAAACTCAAACAACCTTATTGGCCGTTTTAATGGAATAGATGGCATGAAAACGGGCTTTATCTGTGCTTCTGGCTTCAATCTTGTTGCTTCAGCAACTCGTAATCGACGCACGATTATTTCTGTCATTTTAGGATCAAACAGCATAAGTGAAAGAGAAGAAAAAGCTGCTCAACTGCTTGAGGCAGGTTTTTTACGTCAAGGATCACTACAATTTACATTGGCAACATTAGAACCATATGGCACCAAAATGACACAAGCAACTGATATGAAACAACGAATGTGTACTAATGAAGCAGCCAAAATGCACGCGCAATCCTATGATAATCAAGGAAATATTATACTCACTTCACCTTTTATCACGGCTGCACCTTCTTCTATTTTTCCGTTATCCGTAAAACTCATTAGCGCACCGCAGGTACATAAAATGAAAGAAAAACCCTTAAAAAAATCTTACATTCCACATAAAACACAAGCAAATCAATCTAGAACAAAAGCAGTAAGCCGTAATTAATACGCAATTTTATAATTCTGACTACCACTTCTAGGTTTTAGCAAAAAATTTTACTCAACAATATACTATGAATACTGCATTGTTGGATAATAGTTCTGTTTTCATCAATGAACTTAATAAAGCGAGTACTAAATACCTCCCAGTTGAAAAAATTACAGCAGGAATCGTAAAACACACAACTCTTTGTTTATACCGCAATTTGCAAACAATATTCTCAATACATTAAAAAATTTAATTGATGCTATTAATGTGGAGCACTACCAATAATTAAATCATATTATCATTGATAACAACAAACTAACTAATCCCACACATAATTTTACAAGTTCTTTCAATCCGCCCTTTTTAATTCAAAATTCACCACCTCATGTTGTTGCAACATGTAATATATTAAGCATGCTGTTTACACCTACATGCTATCCTGAAATACAAAAACGATTGGCATTAGTTAACAAAATTATCTTCATAATACAGAATTTGCTGTCCCCACAATATTCTCGGTTCGTCTTATAACCACACTCAAAATAATGAACACTACCTATAGCCATTTTTAAGTTCAGTATATCAATTAGAATAAAGTGTTATGGAATAAGCAAGAAATCTGTATTTTACGATAAAATTACACTCACTATTCTAAAGAAGCTGAGATTTTACCGGTATTATAATTGAAAACATAACGTTTTTCGTAAACATCAACCCTTGGAGGCTTACGATTTACTTCAAAGAAATCATAGCCTTCTTTAAGCATCATCCAAAATTGGTAGTGTGGATCATCACGATGGCGCTCCATATTGGTATCAGTCATGCGAAAAGGAAAAGCTTGTAACTGAAATTCTCTTTGTCCACCTCTAAAAGCATCCCGTGCAAAAGCATAAATCTGTGCCATATTTTTATCACTCATAGAATAACAACCTGCAGAAGTGCAAGAACCGTGAACCATAATATGACGACCAGTACGACCATGCGCTTGATCATATAAGTTAGGAAAACCTATATTAAAGGAAAGATAATATTTTGAATAAGGGTTCATCTGATTTGCGCGAATAGTATAAAAACCCTCTGGTGTTTGAAAATCTCCTTCCTTATATTTGGGACCAAGCTGACCTGACCATTTGCAAATGCCATAATGAGCGACCAACACAAAGAGTCCTTTATTGTTCTGTTTCCAAACTTCAGCAACATTTTCTTCTTTAAAAAATCGCATCATAATCGGTGCATATTTATCGATATTGTGCAAAGCCATTCTATTTTTAATTGTTTGTGGTAACGACTGCTCAACTTTAGCTCGAATAGAAGCTGGTAATCTTCCTTCACACCCCGCCAAGAATCCAATTGCAAATAAGATACATACCGCGAGAAATCGGTTTAATACCATAGAATAAAACTCCAATTCATCATTCCTCACAAACAGTGATTATGCTAAAGACCGACCAATTTGAAGGTATTTTTCCCAGCGCTCTTGTTTAATAGTTACACCATCTTTTCCAGCCATAGATTTTAACGCAGTTGCAATAATATCACCCGCAGCATCAATTACGGTCTCTTTGCTCCGATGCGCTCCTCCTAAAGGTTCAGGAATAATGCCATCAATAATCTTTAGCTTATACAAATCTTGAGCGGTAATGCGCATATTCATTGCGGCATCTTTTGCACGGCTAGGATCTCGCCATAAAATAGAAGCTGCCCCTTCTGGTGAAATAACGGAATAAATTGCATGCTCCAACATATAAACCTTATTAGCTGCAGCGATAGCTATAGCTCCCCCTGAACCACCTTCCCCAATAATGACAGAAACAACAGGGACTTTTAAACGCAAAGTAGCTGCTGTTGATTGAGCAATCGCCTCTGCTTGTCCGCGCTCTTCAGCACTAACACCAGGATACGCGCCGGCTGTATCCACAAAAGTTAATAATGGCAAACCAAAACGATCAGCCATTTCCATTATACGCGCAGCTTTACGATACCCTTCTGGACGTGCAGAGCCAAAATTATAGCGTAAACGCGTTTGGGTATCATAGCCCTTTTCTTGACCTATATATGCGACTGCTTCACCTTTAAAGCGTGCAAAACCAGCTTGAATAGCCTCATCTTCAGCAAATTTTCGATCACCAGCTAGAGGTGTAACATCACTCAATAACCGTGCGGAATAATCCATAAAATGAGGACGATCAGGATGGCGAGCTACCTGTGTTTTTTGCCATGGTGATAATTTTTTGTAAATGTCGCGTAATGCTGTTCGAGAACGCATTTCAAGACGCGCAATCTCATCACTCATATCAAGACTGTCTTTTTCTTGAGAAATCTTTTTTAGTTCAAGAATCTGTCCATCAAGATCAGCAACTGGTTTTTCAAAATCAAGATAATTATGCATTGTATCCAACTTATTTGATGTAATTTACACACTTATAATTTATAATCTGCTTTATAAAGTATTTTTTGAAACATTGTCTTTTCTTTACTCATCCTTCTGCTCATCAGCAAGTGGATGACGTTCATTAACCAAACGATAAAGTCCTGCTTCCAATACATGTGTGTAAATCTGAGTAGTAGAAATATCAGAGTGACCTAATAAATGTTGAACTGAGCGCAAATCAGCACCATTTTGCAAAAGATGACTTGCAAAAGCATGACGTAGAACATGAGGAGAGAAGGTATCACTTTTTATTCCTGCTCTTTTCGCGAGCTTTTTCAACTCCCGAGCAACAAGCTGGCGCGCAATATATCCTGTCTCTGAACGAGCAGGAAAAAGATAGGGGCTAGCCACATCCTTTCCCTGATCACGCAAAACTAACCACTGTAAAAGAACTTGGTGTGCCTTTTTTGATAAGAACACTATTCGTTCTTTTTTACCTTTACCTCGAACAAAAATAACATACTCCTTCCCTCGAACAGCCTGAACAGGGAGACTAACCAATTCGCTAATACGTAATCCTGTCGCGTACAACATTTCAACCAACACTTGAAGACGCAATGCATGGAAATATTTTTTACCTCCGTAGGCTGCTTGATTTACTTCAAGCTGAACAAAATCAAGTAATTTTATTACTGCATCTTCACTTATGATTTTTGGCAAAGAACGCCCTTGCAAAGGAGTATCAATATCATCAGACGGATCATCTTCCCTTAACCCCTCTGCATAAAGAAACTGATAAAACTGGCGCAAAGTTGATAAACGACGCACTTGCGAAGACGCAGCAAAACCAATAGTATGCATCAGCGATAATAGGTCGATTAGATCTTCTTTTTGCGCTGAAAAAAGCGAAATAAAGCGTGAAGATAGTTTGTTTTGTGCCCACTGTAAATCATGCTGATAAGCTGCAAGTGTGTGGGGAGAAGAACCCCGCTCAGCACTCATCATTTCGAGAAAACGATCTATAATAACATCACCTTTCATAGATTTCCTTTCGGAGCAAAATTTAATGAATCCAAGGGAACGTAGATAAACATATCTGTTGTTATCGGTTCAACATAAATCACAAGTGATACCATTATACTGAAAAGAACAGTAAGCAAAATGAAAAGAACTATCAAAAATCTGGTTAATGTTGGCATGAGACAATAAACTACCTAAAAAACATTCTATTTTCCTATCATGCCTTACAAAGATTAACAGGAATTGACTTTAAACACGATAAATGCCGAAATAAAACCATGAGAAACAATCAATCTAAACGTATTCCAATGACACAAATCAAGAAACAGCTCTTATCGTCTCTTAATAGACGAGCACTTGTACTTGTAGGTCTTATGGGAGCAGGTAAATCAGCGATAGGAAGACGCGTTGCTACCATGCTCGATTTGCCCTTTTATGATTCTGACCAAGAAATTGAAAAATATGCACAAATGAAAATTATTGAACTCTTTAAAATTTATGGTGAATCAGAATTTCGTTCTCTTGAACAAAATATTATTCTCAACCTCATAAAAAAAAATCCCCTTGTTTTAGCAACAGGTGGAGGTGCCTACATAAATGAAGATATCCGAAAAGCCATTCATGAAAATGGTATATCTATATGGCTTAAAGCAGATCTTAATATCCTCATGAAACGTATTTCACAGCGACCAACACGACCTCTACTTCAAACAGAAAATCCTAGAGAAACCATGCAAAAACTTATAGAACAACGCAATCCTATCTATGCACAAGCAAACTTAACAGTTAACAGTTGTGAAGAAAGCCGTTACACCATAGCACAAAATGTCATACGGTCTGTACAGAACTACTTGTGTGCAGAAAACAATGATAGGAATAGCAAACATGCAAACTAAGATAGTTACTGTTAAACTAAATAAACACCGTTATGATATAATAATTGGATCAGGTTTGATTACGCAAATTGCTCTGCAAATTAAGCACTCTCTTGACAAAAAAAATCTTTATCCACCACGTTTGGCTATTATTACAGACACAAATATCGCTTCTCTGCATTTAAAAACACTGCAAACAGAATTAACAAAAAATAAAATTCATACTGTTTCAATCATAGTAGAAGCAGGTGAGCAATCAAAATCATTTTCCACTCTGCAAACTGTAATTGATAAAATTCTTGCTGCTCGCCTAGAAAGAGGCGATTGCGTTATTGCGTTTGGTGGTGGTGTTATTGGTGACCTAGGAGGTTTTGCTGCAAGCATTATACGCCGAGGGATGAATTTTATTCAAATCCCCACAACACTTCTCGCACAAATTGACTCTTCTATTGGTGGAAAAACAGGAATCAATAGCCAATATGGTAAAAATCTTATTGGTTCTTTTTATCAACCTCAATGTGTGATCACTGATACTTGTATTCTTGATACACTTCCGTTGCGTGAATTTCGTGCTGGCTATGCAGAAATGGTCAAATACGGACTCATTAACCAACCTGATTTTTTTGAATGGCTTGAAAAAAACAGGAAAAAAATTTTTTCTAATGACCCAGTACGAACAGAAGCCATTGTCCTTGCATGCCAATTTAAAGCTGACATTGTAGCACGTGATGAATATGAAACGGGTGAACGTGCATTATTAAACCTTGGCCATACATTTGGACATATGCTTGAAACAGCAACTGATTATGACTCGAACCGTTTAATTCATGGAGAAAGTGTAGCAATAGGGATGATTTTATCTCATCAATTCTCCGCTCAACTCAATTTAATTGATCCCACACTCGTACAACGCGTCGAAACACACCTTAAAGCCGCAGGATTGCCCACACGATTAGAGGATATTCCAGGTGAACTGCCAAATGCCGAAGCACTCATGACTTTTATTGCTCAAGATAAAAAAATCTCACAAAACAGTTTAACCTTCATCTTAACACGTGGACTTGGTCAATCATTTATCGCAAAAAATATTGCACCAGATACAGTTCTAACTTTTCTAAAACAAAAATTAGCAAAAATTAGCTAATCTATATTGAATATAATTGATTCGTTTTTATACTTCTATTAAAGGAAGAGGTGTGATGGTGTGATTATGTCTGCGTAGCTCAGTAGGATAGAGCACAGGATTCCTAAAGAAATTGGGCACCTTAAGGAGAAATCCTCAAAGTGAATCTGCTCAAATTCGGGGAAAGCTTCATGGGATACTATATGCCAATCCCGAGCCAAGCCTCTATTTAAAATAAGAGGAAGGTGTAGAGACTGAACGGGCAGCACCTAAAAAGCACAAGCTTTAGGGTGAAGAGACAGTCCAGACCACGAACAGCCTGTGCAAAGCTGGCGATGAAAATCGAAGTGGTATGAATCCTGGGGTCGCAGGTTCGAATCCTGCCGTGGACACCATCGCGCATTAATCGAGTTATTCTTTATGTATGATAAGGAAATATTATGAAAAAAACTTTACCAATCTTAGGATTTTTTGCTGCTTTAAGTTTATTGCTCTTCAGCTCAATCAGTGTCTTTGCAGGCTCTTTAGTCATTGAAGTACCAGATAGCCCAGAGCCAACAACAAAGACTGTTGCTTATCAGTGCGATAATGGAACGAGTAAACAGCGTGTTGAAGCAATTTATCTAAACGCCGGAAGTATTTCATTGGTAGATCTCAAATGGAAAGGCGAGCGTATTATTGCTGCTAATGTGATCGCTTCCTCAGGAACAAAATATGTAGGAGAGCAGTATATTTGGTGGGACGCAAACAATGAAGCCACACTTTACGATCTTATCAATGATCCAGAACAAGTAAAACCTATCAACTGTAAAGAAGAATCGACACTGCTCTTCTAAAATAATTAAGGATATATTATGAAAAAAACTTTACCAATCTTAGGATTTTTTACTGCCTTAAGTTTATTGCTCTTCAGCTCAATCAGCGCCTTCGCTGGTTCTTTAATCATTGAAGTACCAGATGATTCAAAACCAGAAACTCAGACTGTTGCCTATCAGTGCGATACAGGAACAAGTAAAGAGCACGTTGAAGTAACTTATCTAAACGCCGGAAGTATTTCATTAGTTGATTTCAAATGGAAAGATAAACGAATCGTCGGCGCTAATGTGATATCTGCCTCAGGAGCGAAATACGCGGGAGATCAATATATTTGGTGGACGAGTAAAAATGAAGCAATATTTTACGATCTTATCAATGATCCAGAAGAAGATAAACCTATTCGCTGTGTAGAAGAAAAGGATAAAAAATAAAATTCTTGCACATCAAAATTCCATTGGCTCTAATCGTGTGTTGTTCCTTCTGATGCAGATGATCTTTTTTTTGTCTGATACGATAAAAGAGCCAGTGACTTTTCTGATTTATCTTCAGCATGGTATCGATAAGCTGCTGCCTGTGACAAAAGTATAGAAGCTACTGGTGCTGTCACAAGCAAAAATAGCATCATCAATATTTCATGAAAAATAAAACGATGATCTACAAATATTGAATAAAGAAATGAGGCAATGAGAACGCTACCCGCCCCCCAACTCGCACTCATTGAAGGCATATGTAAACGCTCATAAAAATTAGAAAGACGCACCAACCCTATAGTTCCAATCAGTGTAAGACCAGACCCAACTATTAAAAAAACGGTAATAACAATAGCAACGACAAGAGATACATCATCCTTCATTCAATAATTTCTCCACGCATTAAAAATTTTGCAAAAGCTATACTTGAAACAGAACCTAAAAGCCCAATAATAAGGGCTGTTACAAAATAAATTGTTGTTCCTGAACGAATATCAAATGTAAGAAACAAAAGAACAGTGATCATATAAAGAGAATCCAAACCAACGATCCTATCCTGCGCTCTTGGGCCACGGATTAACCGAAATAGCGCTAAAATCATCGCTATACTTAAAAAACTCTGCGAAATAAAAATCCCCCAATAAAGGATCATCATATTCATTAAAAAATCTCCAAAAGTAATTGCTCATACCGTTGTTTTATTAACTGCTGATAATTATATTCATTTTTAAAATTTAATACATGAATCAAAAGTTCACTATTTTTGCTATTATATGTAACCCAAACGGTTCCCGGAGTTACCGACAAGATACACGCCAAAATCGCTAAAGCAGCGCGACTCTCAAGCGCAAGAGGCACTATAACAAAACCAGACTGTTGTCTTTGAGATTTTTTTGTTAAAACAAACCAGGCTACTGAAATATTGGAAGTGATAGAATCTATACCGGCTCGAAAAATCAGACGAAAAACCGCACTCCAATTTTTAATAATGATCTTTTCTGGCTCAAGTAATCGCATCATCAAGCCACAAAATAAAGCAATAATACTCCCCAAAAGAAATTGGCCTAAACTAAAGCCATTTAAAATTAGCCACATAAAAATAATTACACTACTAAAAAAGGGATAAGGATAAAAATAATTCATCGCTTAATCTCCATATTTTCAAGAGAAAAATCAGTTAAAACACTTCCAATATAATGCTGAGGATCATGCAAAATCCTAACAGTTTTAGACATATAACGAATAACAGGATCAGCCATAATTGTCATAAGAAAACATATAGCAAGAAGAACTGCTACAGGCGCAAATTCAATCATTTGCACACGAGGAACTTTACCTTCAAGAGAAACCCAAAAAGTGCGTATACCAATTCGTGTCATTGCAATCAAAGCTGCAAAACCAGAAATGATGAAAAAAATTATAAAAATCCAATCACGTAAAATTGGTATAGAGTTATGAAGGTTCTCTTTACTGTGATTTAAAATAGCCATGATCATCATAAATTTAGCAACAAAACCAGAAAAAGGTGGTAACCCAATAATTAAAATAGCACATATACTGAAGCAGCCCCCAAGAATTGCCAAAGTTACAGGCAAATAAGAGCCAATTTCATCTTCTTCCTCTTCTTCATCGTCACCATATACCTCCATAGTAACAGCCAAAACACTGGCAGCTACATCTTGACAACGCTCAACCAATTCCACCAAAAGAAAAAAAGCTCCAAGAGCTAAAGTTGAAGAAACAATATAAAATAACGCACCTGCAGTTAATGCGGCATTGCCCATACCAATTACTGTCAACAATGTACCAGAAGATACAAGAATGCTGTAAGCTGCTAAACGCACCAAAATCTGGCTAGCGAGAACACCAATAAAACCAAAAGTCATAGTAGCAATCCCACCATAAAATAAAACCGTATGACCAAAATGGCTAAAATATCCGCTTCCAGAACCAAACCATAACAGCACTAAACGCAAAATAACATAAACACCTACCTTGCTCAAAATAACGAAAGAAGCCCCAACAGGCGCTGCTGCTGCACTATAAGTTGGTATTAACCAAAAATTAAGCGGCCACATGCCAGCTTTAAGTAAAAAAGCAATACCCAAAAGCACAACACCTATTTCAAATAAAACAATATCCGTAGAAGCTATATGCTTTATTTTGATAGCTAGGTCAGCCATGTTGAGGGTACCAACAATTCCATAAATAAGTGCAGTACCGATTAGGAAAAATGACGAAGCAACAAGATTAACTGCCACATAATGCAACCCTGCACGTATGCGTGCTTGACCAGAACCATGCAAAGCAAGCCCATAAGAAGCCGTTAGCATAACTTCAAAAAACACAAATAAGTTAAAGAGATCACCCGTTAAGAAAGCACCGTTAATCCCCACCATAAAAAATTGCATCAATGATTGAAAATGAGCACCAGCCTTATGCCAATAAGCCTGCGCAAAAACTAGTGCAGCAGTTATCAACAAACTTGAAAGTAAAAGCATCATAGCGCTTAAGCAATCAAGAACTAAAATAATTCCATAAGGAGAGGGCCAATTACCAAACCGATAAACATCAGAAGCTGGTGCCACTTCAATAGTACGTATAATCAATAAAATAGAAATAACAATCAACAATCCCGCAGAGGAAATGCTAATAAATGATTTAAGTTTTGAACGACGCTCATCACAGAAGAGCAGAAGTGCCCCAGTAATTAGTGGTAAAAGAATAGGTAAAATAATAAGATGATGCATCCATCCTTCCATTACTGCACCTCACGTCCATCAACGTGATCTGACCCTGTTAAACCGCGTGAAACTAAAAGGATAACCAAGAACAAAGCCGTTGTTGCAAAACCAATTACAATAGCTGTCAAAACTAAAGTTTGTGGGAAAGGATCAACATAATTAGCCGGATTGATCACGGTAGATGGATCAACAATCGGTGCAGCATTGCTGCGCGGTCTACTCATCGAAAACATAAAAAGATTGACACCATAGGAGATCAAAGACAAACCGAGAATAACCTGAAAAGTACGTGGACGTAAAAGAAGCCAAATGCCTGATCCAATAAGAATACCAATACCCAAAGAAAGAACAATTTCCATTAGTTTCCCTTCTCTTTTTTACTAGGCCTCTTACCGATTCGATAACTACGAATTGATTGATGTGCAAGTGCGATTAAAATGAGAACAGTTGCTCCCAACACCAAAGAAAATACGCCAAAATCAAATAAAAAAGCAGATGCAATAGGAATATTTCCAACCAATGGAAAGTGAATATATTGAAAAAAGGATGTCAAAAAAGGATACCCAAAGAAACAAGAGCCCAAGCCCGTTGCTACTGATAACAATAATCCAAATCCTATCCAACGCAAAGGCAAAATCTTCAATCGACTTTCTACCCAACGAATATCACGAGCCAAATATTGCAAAATAAACCCTATCGCTAGAGTCACACCACCAGCAAATCCACCTCCTGGAAGATCATGACCTCGCATAAATAAATAAATAGCAAAAGCAATAATAACTGGAAAAAGCCAACACATAATAACAGAAGGAATAGCTAAATAATCCGATACGGTATCCCCTACATTTCGATCAGGCTGTGCCGTATCAAAAGCTCTTTGAATACGTTGCTGAAAAGGAGCATCAATGCTTTCAGGAGCAGGGCGAAACCGCCGTAAAAGAGCAAAGACAGTAAGTGACACAACACCTAAAACGACACTTTCTCCCATTGTATCAAAACCACGAAAATCAACTAACAATACATTCACAACATTACGACCACCTGCACCAGAATAGGCATGAGTTAGGAAAAAATCGGAAATTGTTTCGCCTTGAGGCCGTGTCATCACCACGAAGGATAGCAATCCTATACTAGTACCTCCGATAAATGCTATGATAAAATCACGCATACGACGCAAGCGTACTAAAAAGCCAACAGATGTTGGAGAAGAATCATGCAAACGTTGAGGCAACCACCGCAAACCAAGCAGTAACAAAACTGCTGTCACAACTTCAACAACCAATTGTGTTATTGCCAAATCAGGCGCAGAAAGCCATAAAAAGGTTGCGCAAGTCATCAAACCAGCACCCCCTAATAACATTAGTGATGCAAAACGGTGAAATTTTGCTTTCCAAGCAACCAAAAGTGCACATAATCCACCAACTAACCAAAGAATGAGAAAAGGCAGATCAAGCGGAAAAAGTGGCAAAGAACCAGCTGAGACTAAACCATCATGCCAAAGTACGAAACCAACAAATGCGAAACACACTAAAAAAAGACAGTGTAATTGCGTTTGCAAACGGCGTGTTGACAACAAAGATTCTGCTGTACGTGCCCATTTCCAAGAAATGATCACGAGAATTCTTTCAAAAATACGTGTTCCTTTCAAATGACGAAAAAAAGGGGGCCCATCATCACAGGATAAAAAGTAACGATGCCCTATGGCATAAAGTAATACGCCCCCTGATAAAGCGACCAAACTCATTATTAAAGGAGTATTAAACCCATGCCAAACAGCTAAACTATAAGAAGGCGCCGTTAATCCTAAAACAGATATGACAGCACTATCCAAAATAGATCCTATTGTTAAATTAGGAAAAATACCGACTGCCAAACAAATAAACACTAAAAGTTCCATCGGAAGACGCATAAAACGTGGTGGTTCATGTGGTATTTTAGGTAAATCAACAGGCTTTGGTCCTAAAAATATACCATGAATAAAACGTACCGAATAAGTTACACTGAATAAGCTAGCTAATGTTGCTACATAAGGCACAATCCAATCCAGCCATGATTCCATATGCGTTTCAACTGCTTCAGAAAAAAACATCTCCTTCGATAAAAAACCATTCAGCAAAGGAACACCAGCCATCGCTGCACTCGCCACTAAAGCGAGAGTAGCGGTAATAGGCATAGAGCGAAAAAGTCCCGTAAGCTTACGCATATCACGAGTTCCTGTTTCGTGATTAATGATGCCCGCTGCCATAAACAAAGAAGCTTTAAACGTAGCATGATTGGCCATATGAAAAATGGCTGCAACGCATGCAAGTGGGCTACCAAAACTTAAAAGCGTAGTAATCAACCCAAGATGACTAATAGTTGAATAAGCAAGAAGTCCTTTTAAGTCTTGCTGAAACATGGAAAAATAAGCACCAAGAAGCAGTGTGGAAAGGCCGGAAAAGCCAATCAACCAAAACCAAGACTCTGTTCCAGATAAAACTGGCCATAAACGCACAAGTAAAAACAATCCTGCTTTCACCATTGTTGCAGAATGCAAATAAGATGATACAGGTGTTGGAGCAGCCATCGCGTTGGGTAGCCAAAAATGAAAAGGAAACTGCGCACTTTTTGTTAATCCTCCCAATAAAATACAAATAAGGACAAAATTATAAAGGGAACTTGACCGGATCAGATCCCCAGACTGCAATACCTTATCCAAATCAAAACTACCGACAATGTAACCAATCAGTAAAACCCCAATAAAAAGAGCAAAACCGCCAAAACTTGTGGTTATTAAAGCCATACGTGCACCATCACGCGCACTTGCATTATGGTACCAATAGCCTATCAATAAAAAAGAAAAAATACTGGTTAGCTCCCAAAAAACAATCAAAAATATGAGATTACCTGATAAAACTATTCCTGTCATCGATCCCATAAAGGCGAGAAAAAAGGAAAAAAACCTCGGTACAAAATCTGCTGGATCCATGTAATAACGCGCATAGACAACAACGAGCAGCCCAATCCCTGTAATAAGCAAGCAAAAAAGCCACGATAAACCATCTATACGGAGAATTAAATTAACTCCCCACTCTGGAAGCCAAAAAATATCCAAACGTATCGTGTGGCTTTTATTGACTGCAGGATAAAGCATCATCGTAAAAAGGAAACTGACAAATGCGATAAATCCAGCAAACCACGCTTCATTATTTTTAGCAGTTGAACGAAAAAAACCAATGGTTATGCTGCCACAAAAAGGAAGCAAGACTAACGATATTAACATAGCTTCCCATTTTGTCATTCCCTACACTCCAAGCTTTTTTGCATATTTTTATGATAGCAAATAAAAAGAGAAAACGAAAAACTACATCGCTATCTCTTATTTCACATTTTACAATCAATATTAGAATTTAACACATTGAAAATTATTATAAAACAAATCTTTCATAAGAAAAATCGTACAAAAATACAAAATGCCTAAAAGCTCTTTTATCTTTGTATATTTGGTTTTTTAAAAATATGAGAAAAGCACTGTCTACGAGGCCCATGAAAAGGCTGATAACTATTATCGTTTTGATCGTAAGAACGATAACGAGCTGTACAAGAATCAATATGTTGCTTAGACATCCATAGCTTTCTTTCCTCTAAAGAAGAAACAAAAAGGGCACTTTTTGAAGCTGATCTTTCTTTTAACAAAACAGGTTTTGCGTTTAAATGCTCAGATGCAGAAAATGCTGTTTCAGGATACCACCAATTATCAATATATTTGCGATAACCACGCCGATAATTACGATAGCCTTTGAAACCATTAAGCTCTCTACGCCCCGTCACCCTTAAAGAATGCAAACCCTCTTGAGGAGAAGATGAAGAAATCCATTTTTCCTCAATATTACCTTTTTGCGCCGAATCAGCGCCTTTTATGCTATTAGCTATTATAGCTAAAAAACTTCCAATGGACACAAGAAGCAAAGCATAAGACAAATTCTTTATTACAAGCATAAAACAAATCTCACAATAACTGAACCAAAATTAAGTTACAGAAAGCCTTTCATTGCTAAAGGTAAACAGATTCTACTTTATAAAATTCTTTTTTCTTGAGACATTCTGTAACTACATGTACTAAACGTTAGTGTGAACAATAAGATCCTTTAGCAGAAAATGGATAAATAATGATTAGGACTCCCTATTATCTTATCGATAAATCTCAGCTTATAAAAAATATGGAAATTATCGCTGACTTACGGGAAATATCAGGAGCAAAAATTTTGCTAGCTTTAAAATGCTTTGCAACATGGAGCCTCTTTGATTTTATGTCTGAATATATGGATGGAACTACATCATCATCTCTTTATGAACTGCGTTTAGGAAAAGAAAAATTTGGTAAAGAAACTCACGCTTATTCAGTGGCTTGGGCAGATAATGAAATTGATGAAGCCTGTAGCTATGCAGACAAAATTATCTTTAATTCAATTCAACAGCTTAAACGTTTTGCTAACGCTACAAAAACCATTCAACGGGGTTTAAGGCTGAATCCAGGGATTAGCGCATCAAATTTTGATCTTGCCAATCCCTCACGCCCTTTTAGTCGCTTAGGTGAAATTGATAAAAATACTGTTAAAGAAGTTTTACCCTTAATCAACGGCTTGATGATCCACAATAATTGCGAAAACACTGATTTTAATCTTTTTAATCAAATGCTTGGTCACATTGAAGAAAAATTTGCAGAACTTTTCGCTGCAGTTGACTGGATTAGCCTTGGCGGTGGCATTCATTTTACCGCTGAAAATTATCCTCTGGTAGCGTTCGCAGAACGCTTAAAACATTTTTCTAAAACCCACAATGTTACAGTTTTTCTAGAACCAGGAGAAGCCGCAATTACCAAAAGCACCACACTGGAAGTAAGCGTTCTTGATACATTATATAACGAAAAAAACATTGCTATCGTTGATAGCTCAATCGAAGCTCATATGCTTGATCTTTTAATTTATCGCGAAAATGCCAAATTAGAACCGAATCAAGGACCCCATGAAATTATGGTTTGTGGAAAATCCTGTCTTGCTGGTGATATTTTTGGAACATTCCGATTTGCTGAACCACTTCAAATAGGGGATAGACTGTCTTTTCAAGATGCAGCAGGTTATACAATGGTCAAGAAAAACTGGTTTAATGGCGTTACAATGCCCGCAATTGTTATCAAGGAACATGATGGATCCTTAACGATTCAGCGTCAATTTAACTACAATGATTATAAAACAAGCCTTTCATAATCAAAATGTTATACAATAAAACCATCATGCGACAATATTAATAAGGAGATAACCTTAAAATGAAGAAAAACGTTCTCATTATTGGTGCTGGGGGTGTTGCACAAGTTGTTGCGCATAAATGCGCCCAAAACAACGATATTCTCGGTGATATTCATATCGCTTCACGAACACAAAAAAAATGCGACGCAATTCTGGCATCCATAAAAGACAAAGGTGCAATGAAAGTAAATGGTATCATTAAAAGCCACACCCTTAATGCAATGGATGTTTTAGAAACAATACAGCTTATCCAGAAAACTAAATGTGAAATCGTTATCAATGTTGGCTCTGCTTTTCTGAATATGTCTATTCTTTCAGCCTGCATTGAAACTAAATGTGCTTATATTGATACAGCAATTCATGAAGATCCTTTAAAAATTTGTGAAACACCTCCTTGGTATGGAAATTATGAATGGCCTCGACGTCAAGAATGTGAAAAAGCCGGTATAACTGTTATTTTAGGAGCAGGTTTTGATCCCGGTGTTGTTAATGCTTATGCAGCATTAGCACGTGATAATTATTTCGATACGATAACTGATATTGATATCATTGATATTAATGCAGGAAATCATGGACGTTGGTTTGCCACCAATTTTGATCCAGAAATTAATTTTCGAGAATTTACAGGACAAGTATGGTCATGGCAAAATAAAAAATGGATTTCTAATCAAATGTTTGAAATCAGCCATGAATGGGATTTGCCTATTGTTGGAAAACAAAAAGCATATATGACAGGACATGATGAGATTCATTCGTTATCTAAAAATCTTGATGTTCAAAATATTCGCTTTTGGATGGGATTTAGCGAACGTTACATAACAGTTTTTACCGTTTTAAAAAATCTTGGACTATTATCTGAACAACCGATTAAAACAGCAGAAGGTCAAGAAGTTGTACCTTTGAAAGTCGTCAAATCTGTCTTACCGGATCCAGCGTCTTTAGCACCAAATTATACAGGAAAAACCTGTATTGGTGATCTTATTAAAGGCAAAAAAGACGGAAAACAACGGGAAATTTTTATCTACAACATAGCTGATCATAAACAAGCTTTTAATGAAACTGGTGCGCAAGGTATTTCATATACAGCTGGTGTACCAGCAGCAGCCGCTGCTATGCTTATTGCTACTGAAAAATGGGATGTTAAAACCATGGTTAATGTAGAAGAATTACCACCCCATCCATTCCTAGAATATCTTGATCGTATGGGGCTTTCAACCTGTATAAGAGAACAACAAGAAGAGAAAAGATTACAATTCTGAGTCTATCTTGTATACACCTATAAAAGACACAGTAAAACTGCCCCTAAAAAAGAAGCGGTTTTACTGAGATATGCAATCTACAAAATCGTAAAAATAAAATAAACCTTTTGCACTTCTCAAAAAATATTACGAAGCTATCTTTAAAAGTATACCTAAATATGAAGTGGTTTGGCAAATGTCGCTAAAGCTGCTTCTCGTACTGCTTCTGATAAAGTAGGATGTGCATGGCAACAACGTCCAAGATCTTCCGATGAACCACCAAATTCCATCAAAACTGCAATTTCATGAATCATTTCACCAGCACCAAACCCAAGAATATGGCCACCCAAAACCCTATCTGTCTTTTTATCGGCTAGAATTTTAACAAATCCATCGCTCTTTTGCATTGCTCGTGCACGACCATTAGCCATGAAAGGGAACTTGCCAACATTATAATCAATTCCAGCATTTCTAAGCTCTTCTTCTGTTTTACCTACACTAGCAATTTCTGGCTGTGTGTAAACAACACTAGGAATAGTTTCAAAATTAACATGTCCTTTTTGACCAGCCAATATTTCAGCTACTGCAACGCCTTCTTCCTCAGCTTTATGCGCTAACATTGGTCCTTTAACGACATCACCGATCGCATAAATTCCAGAAATATTAGTTTGCCAATTTGTATCGATTGCAATAAAACCACGATCATCTAACTGAATCCCAGCTTCTGCTAAACCAAGACCTTCTGTATACGGATAACGCCCAGTAGCAATTAAAACAACATCAGCTTCTAAAGTTTCAGATATACCACCTTTAATGGTTTCAAACGTCACCTGAGCAGTTGAATCTGTTTGAGAAACAGCTGTTACCTTCGTACCAACTTTATATTCAATTCCTTGTTTTTCCATTAACTTCTGGAATTGTCGTGAAATTTCACCATCCATTGATCCTAAAATTTTATCAAGATATTCAATAATTGTAACTTTAGCACCTAGACGACTCCAAACTGAACCAAGCTCTGAGCCAATAACACCAGCACCAACAACAATCATACGCGCTGGCACTTTTTCAAGCGCAAGAGCTCCTGTAGAAGATACAATAACTTTTTCATCAAATGTAACATTCACATTTGGAATACCAGAACTATCTGAACCTGTAGCAATAACTATATTCTTTGTTGTAATTGTTTGTTGACTACCATCTCTGGCAACGACTTCAATTTGACCTGCTCCTAAAATTCTGGCTGTACCAAAAAAAGTGTCCACTTTATTTTTTTTCATTAAAAATGAAACACCACTTGTATTCGCTGTAACAACAGCTTTCTTATGCGCCATCATTTGCTCAAGATTGAGCTTAGATTTTGAAATGGAAATCCCAAGAGTTTCAAAACCATGCTGTGTTTCAGCAAACAATTCAGAAGCATGCAACAACGCTTTAGAAGGGATACAACCAATATTAAGACATGTACCACCCAATGTTGTCCGCTTTTCAATAATTGCCGTCTTAAGCCCTAATTGTGCTGCTTTAATTGCCGCTACATATCCACCTGGACCTGCCCCGATCACAACCACATCATAAGACATCCATTTTTCCTTTCATCCTGAAAATTGTACTTTTACAAGCCAAGAACAAGACGTTCTGGATCTTCTAAGCTTTCCTTAACACGCACAAGGAAAGTCACAGCTTCTTGCCCATCTACAATACGATGATCATAAGAAAGCGCTAAGTACATCATGGGGCGGATAACAATTTGGCCTTCAACAACTATTGCCCGTTCTTTAATTGCGTGCATTCCTAAAATACCAGACTGTGGTGCATTTAAAATTGGCGTCGACATTAACGACCCATAAACACCCCCATTGGTAATGGTGAAAGTTCCACCCTGCATATCAGAAACCGACAATTTTCCATCACGAGCAAGACGTCCTAAACGGCTAATTTCCTTTTCAATCTCTGCGAGTGACATTTGATCTGCATTACGCACCACTGGAACGACAAGCCCCTTGTCAGTTCCAACAGCAATTCCAGCATTAACATAGTTTTTGTAAACAATATCTGTTCCATCAATTTCTGCATTAACAGCAGGAAGTTCTTTTAATGCATGGCAAACAGCTTTAGTAAAAAAGCCCATAAAGCCAAGCTTAACACTATGTTTCTTTTCAAAAAGATCTTTATAACGTTTACGCAAATCCATCACGGCAGACATATCAACTTCATTAAATGTAGTTAACATTGCTGCTATATTCTGGGCGTCTTTAAGACGGCGGGCAATTGTTTGACGTAACTTCGTCATACGAACCCGCTCTTCACGTATTTCATGAACAGGCGCCGCAAGAAGAGTAGATGTAGGAGAAACAGAAGAAGAAACCTTTGTGCCTTGATCTAACACATTAAGAACATCCTCTTTAAGAATCTGTCCGCGCTTTCCAGAACCTGAAATATCATTCTTCAAGATATCATTTTCAGCCATCAATTTTGCTGCTGAAGGTGAAGGAGGCATCGTACTACTTGCAGAAGATTGATTTGTTACCTCTGAAACAGGTATAGCAGAAATAGAAGGCGAAAACGATTGAGAAACACCAACAGCTCCAGCTTCAATTGTTCCTAGGAGAGCATTCACTTCAACTGTATTGCCTTCCTTAGCAATGATTTCGGATAACTTTCCCGCTGCAGGTGAAGGAACCTCAACCGTTACTTTATCAGTTTCTAATTCAACCAATGGTTCATCCATAGCCACAACTTCACCAAGTTTTTTAAACCACTTACCAATTGTCGCTTCAGTAACCGATTCGCCCAAAGTAGGAACACGAATTTCAGTAGTCATAATATTTTTCCATACGTCAGAGTAGTAATAAATTAAAAACCTAACGCGTCTTCAAGAAACGCGGCAAGTTGTTCAAGATGTTTCACCATCAATCCGGTAGCCGGTGATGCACTCGCAGGACGTCCTGCATAACGTGCACGCGAATATTGCGCATTAATATGGGTCAAAACCCATTCTAAATAAGGCTCAATAAACGACCAAGCCCCCATATTTTTTGGCTCTTCTTGGCACCAAACAACTTCAGCCTGTAAAAAGCGTGATAATATATTAACCAAAATTTTTGCAGGAAAAGGATAAAGCTGCTCAACACGCAACAAATAAATATCATCAATCCCTCTTTTTTCACGTTCTTCATAAAGGTCGTAATAAACCTTACCTGTACAAAGAACGACACGACGAATCTTATTATCTTTCTGCAATTTAATAACAGAATTTTTGATATATTCTGCATCATCAAGCAATACACGGAGAAAACCAGTTTCTGGTCCCATTTCACTTAATAAAGAAACAGCTCGCCTATGACGCAAAAGCGATTTTGGTGTCATCAAAATCAGTGGCTTTCGAAAATCGCGTTTAATTTGTCTACGCAAAATGTGGAAATAATTTGCAGGGGTTGTACAATTAGCAACCTGCATATTATCCTCAGCACACAATTGCAGATAACGTTCTAAACGCGCCGAAGAATGCTCTGGACCTTGACCTTCAAAACCATGAGGCAATAAACACACCAGACCAGACATACGAAGCCACTTACGCTCTGCAGATGAAATAAATTGATCAAAAATAACCTGAGCACCATTGGAAAAATCACCAAATTGTGCTTCCCAAAGCGTTAAACTACAAGGCTCAGCAAATGAATATCCATACTCAAAACCAAGAACTGCTTCCTCAGAAAGCATGGAATTAACAACCTCGTAAATCGCCTGCCCCTTTCGCAAATTATTTAAAGGAATATAACGTGACTCATTTTCTTGATCATAAAGAACTGAATGACGTTGCGAAAAAGTTCCACGTTCAACATCTTCACCAGAAAGACGAACTGGAACTCCCTCCAAGCAAAGAGAACCAAAAGCTAAAGCCTCCGCAGTTGCCCAATCAACCCCTTCACCAGTTTCAAAAATCTTAGCACGGTTGCTTAAAAAGCGCTGAATTGTTTTGTGAACATGAAAATTCGATGGTATCTCGACAAGTTTCTGACCAATTTCCTTTAAAGTCTGTAACTCAACACCCGTCGTTTTACAATGTTGCTCATCAACGTTACTAGAAGCTTTAAGACCTGTCCAACTCCCATCAAGCCAATCAGCCTTATCAGGTTTATAAGAAGTACTTGCTTTAAATTCAAATTCAAGTTTATCACGCCACTGTTTTTTTTGCTGTTCAATTTCTTCTACAGTAGTTACCCCTTCTGCTACCAACTGATCACTGTAAAGTTGAAGTGTTGTTTTATGGCTACGGATTGCCTTATACATTAGAGGTTGTGTAAAAGATGGTTCATCACCTTCATTGTGTCCATAACGCCGATAACAAAACATATCGATCACTACTGGTTTATGAAAAATTTGACGAAATTCTGTTGCTATTTTTGCAACAAAAACAACAGCTTCAGGATCATCACCATTTACATGAAAAATTGGTGCATCAATCATTTTTGCTACGTCAGATGGATAAGGAGAAGAGCGTGAAAAGCGCGGATCAGTTGTAAATCCAATCTGATTATTGATAATGACATGAATAGAACCCGCAACGCGGTAACCTTTTAGACCTGAAAGACCAAATGTTTCCTGAATAACACCTTGACCTGCAAAAGCAGCATCACCATGAATAAGCAATGGTAAAACCTTTGAGCGCTCACTTAATGGAATAACATCAGTACGCGCAGGACCTACAAGTTGATCCTGTTTTGCACGCGTTTTTCCGATCACAACTGGATCAACAATCTCAAGGTGGGATGGATTGGGAACAAGAGACAAATGAACCGTTTTACCATCAAACTCAAGATCCGCTGAAGTTCCCAAATGATATTTCACATCACCTGATCCCTCTACATCATCAGGTTTATAAGATCCCCCTTGGAATTCATGAAAAATAGCCCTGTGTTGTTTAGCAAGAACCTGTGAAAGAACATTCAAACGACCACGATGTGCCATTCCTAAAACAATTTCTTGCACACCAAAAGCACTACCACATCTAATAATCTGTTCGAGAGCAGGAATAAGAGCTTCACCGCCATCAAGACCAAAACGCTTTGTTCCTTTATATTTTACATCTAAAAATTGTTCAAAGCCCTCCGCTTCAATAAGCTTATTAAGGATAGCTTGCTTATCTTTTTTCGCAAAAAAAAGGCGTCTATCTGATCCTTCAATACGTTCTTGAAGCCATTCTTTTTGAGTAGGATCAGAGATATGCATATATTCTATACCAATTGTTGAACAATAGGTACGATTAAGAATCTCAAGCATCTGCGGAATAGTTGCATATTCCAAGCCTAAAACATTATCAATGAAAATTGGACGTTCATAATCAGCAGGTGTAAATCCATAAGCTTCCGGAGATAATTCCTTATAATCTTCTAGATTTTCAGCTAATTGAAGAGGATCAAGTTGCGCACGAAGATGCCCGCGTGCTCGGAAAGCTCGAATCATCATGAGCGCATGAACAGAATCACGTGTTGCTTGAATAACATCTTGCGCTCCAGCAATTTTTCCTTTTTGCGTAGCATCAACTACTGTTTTTTCCTTTAATTTATCACCAATATGTTTTTCCAGAACAGACCAATTGCTATCTATAGCAGAAACCAATTCTCCATTTGCCTTTAATGGCCAATGATCATGTTGCCAAGTTGCCCCTTTAGCATTTTTAAGAACATCTTCTTTGTTATCTTGAAGAGTTTCAAAAAAAGCGCGCCACTGTGAATTTACACTAGTAGGATTTTTCTCATACTCGGCATAAAGTTGATCTATGTAATCTGCATTTCCACCATATAGAAACGACGTTTGTGCAAAAAGACTATTTATCTCGTCTTGCTTCGCCATATATTTCTCCGGAATATTTATTCCGTCTCCTTAACATATTTTCCCGACATTTAAGTGCTTACGAAACAAATATTTGCAAGACAAATAAAGGTCAAAAAATCGCAAAAAAGCTCTCACTCTCTCATATTTAACATTTCACCTGAATAAAAACTCATTTTTATCCAGATAAAACCTTCTTTTATCCCCTCATCCCTTCAAAATCGACATCAAGGTCTTACCTATTTGCGATGGTGAAGGAGAAACACGTATACCCGCTGATTCCATTGCTGCAATCTTATCTTCTGCTCCACCTTTACCACCAGAGATAACAGCACCAGCATGACCCATCGTACGTCCCGGAGGAGCTGTACGACCAGCAATAAAACCAGCTACTGGCTTTTTATGACCTTTTTTTGCTTCATCCTTTAAAAACTGTGCTGCCTCTTCTTCAGCAGAACCACCAATCTCTCCAATCATAACTATAGACTCGGTTTTATCATCAGCCAAAAACATCTCCAATACATCAATAAATTCGGTACCCTTAACTGGATCACCACCAATACCAATAGCGGTCGTTTGCCCAAGACCCTCTTGACTCGTCTGAAATACAGCTTCATAAGTTAAAGTTCCTGACCGTGAAACAACCCCCACAGATCCTTTTCTAAAAATAGAACCAGGCATGATACCAATTTTACACTCATGAGGAGTAAGAATACCAGGACAATTAGGACCAATTAGACGAGACTTCGATTGCTCTAATTTAACCTTAACCTTAACCATATCCATAACCGGTATGCCTTCTGTAATACAGACAATTAAACCGATCTCAGCATCAATAGCTTCAATTATAGCTTCGGCCGCACCCGCAGGAGGAACATAAATAACAGAGGCATCAGCCCCCGTCTTTTCTTTACCTTCAGCAACACTAGCAAAAATAGGAAGTGTTTCCCCTTTTGACCCTTTCCATACTTCACCTCCTTTTTTAGGATTTATGCCACCAACCATTTTTGTATTATGATAAGCCAATGCCTGTTCTGTATGAAAAGTCCCAGTTTTTCCAGTAAGCCCTTGAACTAAAACTTTTGTATCCTGATTAATAAGAATCGACATGGACTAAGCTCCTTTCACTGCGGAAATGATTTTCTGAGCAGCATCATCTAAATCATCAGCAGGAATAACATTCAAACCACTTTCGCCGATAATTGCTTTACCTTGCTCAACATTAGTACCTTCAAGACGAACAACCAAAGGAACTTTCAAACCAACTTCCTTAACAGCAGCAACAACCCCCTCAGCAATGATATCACAACGCATAATACCACCAAAAATATTAACCAAAATGCCTTTAACATTTGGATCAGCAGTGATAATTTTAAAAGCAGCAGTCACCTTCTCTTTTGATGCACCACCACCAACATCAAGAAAATTTGCCGGCTCTGCTCCATAAAGCTTAATAATATCCATAGTTGCCATAGCAAGACCTGCACCATTTACCATGCAACCAATAGTACCTTCAAGAGCAACATAGGCAAGATCATGCCTTGACGCTTCAATCTCTTTTGGATCTTCTTCTGAAGTATCACGTAATTTTAAAATGTCTGGATGACGGAACAAAGCATTATTATCAAAAGAAACTTTTGCATCAAGAACACGTAAATGGCCATCTTTCATTACAATAAGTGGATTTATCTCAAGAAGACTCATATCTTTTTCACAAAAAACCTTGTAGAGGATTGGAAAAAGTTTTTCACCGTCTTCCCGCGCCCTATCATGCAATTCCAACGCATCACAAAGCTTTATACAATCAGTAGGAGTAACGCCTTGTGTAGAATCAATTGATAAAGTTAAGATCTTGTCTGGCGTCTCTTCAGCGACTGATTCAATATCCATTCCACCTTCAGTTGAAACAATAAAAGAAACTTTACCAACTGTACGATCAACCAAAAGTGAAAGATAAAGCTCTCTCTCAATTTCGGCACCATCCTCAATATAAATACGATTAACCTGCTTACCTTCAGGACCTGTTTGTTTGGTTACCAAAGTTTTACCAAGCATTTCTTGTACATAAGAAACAACTTCTTCAACTGATTTTGCAAGCCGAACACCACCTTTTGAATCAGGAGAAAGTTCTTTAAACTTCCCTTTACCACGACCACCAGCGTGAATTTGACTTTTAACAACATAGAGCGGACCAGGCAATTTTGTCGCCCATTTTTCAGCTTGCTCTACAGAATAAACAGCAACACCATTTGCAATTGGCGCACCATACTCATGAAGCAGACGTTTGGCCTGATATTCATGGATATTCATTCATTTATCCTTTTCTTTTACAGATCACTAATCAATCATCGAATCTTTATAATATCTTTAATATTCTGTCTCAACTTATTTAAGATTAGGTGCAATAGCAACACAAGCTTCACAAAGCTTCTTCACTGCATTCACTGACTGTTCAAAACAACTTTTTTCCTCTTGGCTAAGATCGATCTCTATTACCCTTTCGACACCATCTGCACCAATAATAACGGGAACACCAACGTACATATCCTTAACCCCATACTCACCCGAAAGATAAGCCGCAACAGGAACAACACGCTTAGTATCTTTCAAATAAGCTTCAGCCATAGAGACAGCAGAAGCTGCTGGAGCATAAAAAGCAGAACTTGTTTTTAATAAACTGACAATTTCTGCACCACCATCACGAGTCCTCTGGATGATTTGATCTATCTTTTCCTGTGTTATCCACCCCATTTTTACAAGATCAGGCAAAGAGATACCAGAAACTGTTGAATAACGAACCAAAGGTACCATTGAATCGCCGTGTCCACCTAAAACAAAGGCTGTTACATCTTTGACAGAAACCTTCAATTCCTCGGACAAAAAATAACGAAAACGTGCTGAATCAAGAACTCCAGCCATACCAACTACTTTTTGTGTTGGAAGACCTGAAAATTTTTGCAAGGCCCATACCATTGCATCAAGAGGATTCGTAATACAAATAACGAATGCCGAAGACGCATATTTTTTAATCCCTGCGCCAACTTGCTCCATCACCTTTAAGTTAATTCCTAAAAGATCATCACGACTCATACCAGGTTTTCGTGCAACTCCTGCCGTTACAATAACAACATCAGCACCCTCAATTGCTTCATAAGTATTGACACCTTTTAAACTGATATCAAAACCATCAACTGATGAAGATTCAGCGATATCAAGAGCTTTACCCTGTGGTATTCCTTCAACGATATCAAACAAAACAACATCACCAAGTTCTTTTAACCCGATCATATGTGCTAAAGTACCACCAATCATACCCGAACCAACGAGAGCTATTTTTTTTCGTGACATCCCTTTTTTCCTAACATTATACAATTCAGCGCACAATCATCAGCGCTAGTATACTTAATATTTCTTTTGACTTTAGCTTTATTTTTAACAACAAAGTGAGGAAGGCATAAAATTCATCAAACTCTTTCCATAATCAGAGAAAAAACTCCTCGAAAATTGTCATTAGAAACTTGCCATAGCATACCGATAAAATGAATCTCAAAAAAATACAATAAAATTATTACGCTATATTAAAATTCAAAAAATTGTCGTTTTTATAATATTTCATAAAAATACAGCAATAATAACTTTTTCTTCTTCAAGAAAACCGTTTTTTCCAAATATGTAAGTAATCTTGACTCTGCATCTCAAAAAGACGTGATTGTGTTCTCTTAAATTCAAATGTTTCCGTCATTTTTGCATATCCTTGGTAAAGATCATCAAGTCTTGCCGCTGCTGACATAAATAATCTCATATGACGTTCATAAAGAACATCAATTAATAAAATAAATCGTTTTGTTTCATTACGACACATATCATCCATAACTGGTACATTATCGACAAAAATTGTATGATAATTCTCCCCTAATGCTAAGTATTCAGCTGCTGCTAGAGGCTTTGCACATAAATCTTTATAATCAAAGCGAGCACAACCAGATCCAGAACGTGGAATATGGACAACACGTCCTTTTATAAAAAGCTCATCAGACTTTTCTTTATGCCCTTGAAGCACTAGTGCCCATGCATGATCCATACGTTCACTTGCTTCTAGCCCTAATGGGGTCATATACATATGTTGCGGATTTGATTTCTCAAGACGATAATCTGTTTTTGCATCAAGATTGATAACACGAACATTTGCTTTCAAAACTTGAATAAAAGGCAAAAAGAGATCTCTATTCAAACCATTATAATAAAGGTTATCAGGGGCAACATTTGAAGTAGCAACAAAAAAAACCCCTTGATCAAATAAAGTAGAAATAAGACGCCCAAGCACCATAGCATCAGCAATATCTGTAACACTAAATTCATCAAAACAAAGAATTTGTGCTTCTTGCGCAAGATCTTTCGCAACTGCTAAAATAGGATCACTGTGTACAACTTTTCCACGCTTTGATGTTTGACGATAAACATTGATTCGTTCATGCAAATCAGCCATAAAATCATTAAAATGAGCGCGTCTTTTGCTAGTTTGTGGTAAACAAGAAAAAAATAAATCCATTAGCATGGTTTTACCTCGTCCTACTTCACCATATATATACAATCCCCGAAAAGAATCAGCAGCAACATCCTGATTTGAAACACGGATATAAGCTTGTTTTTTTTTCGTAAAAAAATGCCAAAATTCCCAAAATCGGGTGACTCTCTGTGTTGAAATATTTTGTAATAGATAATCAAAATGCTTAGCTAAAGATAATTGAGCTGGATCAAAATCGAGCTCTCCCTTGGATACAAGTTCCCCATAGCACGCCGAAACTAAAGTACTCTTTACAGATTTATGCATATATTTCTTTTTGTAAACAGCTAAAACAATCTAGCGGGTTAAAATAACTGGATGATCATCAAATGTACGCCCCTTAAAATGATCAACATTGGAAGAATAAAGAGCAATAACAGCACGCCCAGACTGATCATAGAAATATAATTTTTTTTCTTTAACTGCCCATGATTTAACTCGAGAAACAATTCCTGTACAATTCAAAGGACTAGCACGATACCCTTGACCGAATTTTGTTTGTGGTGTTGCAATTCGACAAACTTTATCCCCTACAGAAAGATTCCATACTCCAGAAACACTAGCAGGAAATAAATCAACAGCTCCATTGGGCAGTTCAAGATTAACCATTTCCTTACTAATGCGAGAATCTCTTTTTTCATACACGGAGCTATCTGTTATTTTTGATTCTTGTGAACGAGAGGTTATTTCAGGAACTAACATTTGCTGAATAGGGTAAAAAATTTCTGATGTATTGCCTCTATCATTATTTCTAAACCGCGATGTTGTACAACCACCTAAAGTAATTATTGCAAATATTGAAACGATAAATGATTTTTTTGAAAATGTCATACTGATACTCTTTCCTACAACAAAAAATAACCCATTTTTAATAAGCTCACTTTTAAAGTAATAAACAAGCGCTTATACACGGCATTTGACAAAGATAAATTAACAATTTTAAAATAGAACAAAAATTACTTATTTCGAACAATAATATTTTTTGTCAACTTTAATTAATAAAACACTAGAATTTTGTATAATTTTCAATAATATATCTTTATTAGTCATTACCAAAATAGAGAAACTTCATGATAATACCATTCAGTAAAATGAACGGTCTTGGTAATAAAATCATTGTTGCAGATATGCGTAAAAGCACACATGCCATTACACCACACGCAATTCTTGCTTTAGCAAAAAATGCCCAAACACATTTTGATCAATTTATGGCTATTTACCCACCAACTAAAAACAATGCTGATTTCAAAATCGAAATATGGAATGCGGATGGTTCAACAGCAAAAGCGTGTGGTAACGGTACCCGCTGTGTAATTGCATGGCTTATAGATAACAATCTAGGTAAAATCTTTCGATTAGAAACGCCCGCTGGAATTATTGAAGGTAAACGCCAGACCAACGGCTTGATCTCCGTTAACATGGGTCACCCACATTTCGATGCAAAAGCTATGCCTGTTTCACGTGAAATAATTGATACAAATCATGTAGAAATTACAGCTGGCCCCTTAAAAGATGCGTGTCTTGTATCCATTGGTAATCTCCACGCTATTTTTTTTGTTGATGATAGTATCCAACACATTCCATTGGAAAAATATGGGCCAAAACTTGAACATGATCCTCTTTTTCCAGAACGATGCAACATATCTATTGCCTGTGTAACATCTCGGACAAGCCTAGACTTACGAACATGGGAGAGAGGAGTTGGATTAACAAAAGCATGCGGCAGTGCTGCTTGTGCCAGTGCAGTAGCTGCTTACCGACGAAAATTAACAGAACGAAACATAGATGTAAATTTACCAGGGGGAACACTTAATATTTTTTATAAAAAAAACAACAGTATTGTCATGACAGGACCAATCCAATATGAATTCAGTGGTTTTTTAGACCCTTTAACAGGAAGATACAAAAAGGATCACTTTTGATGGCAGTAGAAATTGTAACATTTGGTTGTCGGCTCAATAGTTATGAATCGGAAATCATACGTAAAGAAAGTGCTGCTTCTGGATTGGATCAACTCAAAAATGATTCTATCATATTTAATACCTGTGCTGTCACCGCTGAAGCTGTTCGGCAAGCAAAACAGGCTATTAGAAAAGCAAAACGCAAAAATCCCCATGCCCGCATTATTGTTACAGGATGTGCTGCACAAACAGAAGCAAAAAATTTTGCTATGATGACAGAGGTAGATCTTGTTTTAGGGAATGAAGAAAAACTACATGCTCATTCTTATCGCCAATTTCCTGATTTTGGTATCAATCATGATGAAAAATTACGCATTAATAACATCATGGAAGTACAAAAAATTGCTCCACATATGGTTGGTGCAATGGAAGAGCGTACACGTGCCTTCGTACAGGTACAAAATGGATGCGATCATCGCTGCACATTCTGTATTATTCCCTATGGACGTGGACCATCACGTTCAGTTCCCATGGGTGCTGTCATTGAACAAATTAAGCAATTAATAAGCAAAGGAATCCAAGAGGTTGTCTTAACAGGTGTTGATCTCACAAGCTATGGTCACGATTTACCCGGAAAAACTACCTTAGGGAAATTAACCTCTTCTATTTTACATCATATTCCCGATTTGCCTAGATTACGCCTTTCATCAATTGATTCTATCGAAGCCGATCCAGAACTCATAAATCTTTTGGCTTATGAAAAAAGAATAATGCCACATTTGCATTTATCCTTGCAAGCAGGCGATAATATGATTCTAAAACGGATGAAACGACGGCATCTGCGTGAACATGCAATCCAATTTTGCCAGAATTTGCGTGCAAAACGCCCTGAAATGGTTTATGGTGCCGACTTAATTGCTGGTTTTCCTACTGAAACAGAAGAAATGTTCCAAAATAGTCTTGCTTTAGTCAATGACTGTAATTTAACACATCTTCATGTTTTTCCCTTTAGCCCAAGAGAAGGGACGCCTGCTGCACGTATGCCACAAATTAACCGCAGATTAGTCAAAATTCGTGCAAAGAGATTACGCAAAGTAGGTGAAAAAGCTTATCAAGAGCATCTTTCTCGCTTACAAAACACCCAGCAAACAATTCTCGTTGAAAAAGATGAAATTGGACGAACAGAAGATTATACTCTTGCACAAATTAAAGGTGTCAAAGCTGGAACAATCGTCCAAGCTCTTATCATCAATCATGATGGCGATAAATTGATTGCTATCCCATTGAGTTTAATATAACCCGTAGCAGGAAAGCCCTTATGAAAAAAACATTTATTAAAAAAATGCTTTCTTTTAACAAACCCAAAAAGCAAGAAATTCAAAAAGCCACCACCCATCACAAAACTGACATGGTAATAACAAGTAACAGCGAAAATGAAATTATTCAAAATAATTTACATTCTATAAAAATTGAAAAAAAAGAGCAAATAGAAATACAAAATGTAACACATAAACCTAAAAACGATAGTGAAAAAACTCAATCCCTTAGCTTACATTCTGGTAAAGTAATTATCACTAATACAATTTGTGAAAAAAAAAATGAGGAACTTTCTCCTATTGCCTCTGTTGAACAGAAAAAAACAGCTTGGTTTAAGCGCCTTAAAAAGGGATTAACTCTTTCTTCACAGCGTTTAAGCGAATCTATCAGTGATCTCTTTGTTAAAGAAAAATTTAATGAAGATACATTGCAAAAACTAGAAGATATCCTTATTCAAGCTGATCTTGGTATAGAAGCAGCTATGCGCATCATCGAAACATTATCTTCCAGTCGTTATAGCAAAAATTTATCTATAGATGATATTCACACAATCATAGCTAATGAAATAAAAAAAGTTCTTGAACCTGTTGCAATTCCATTAGAACTTGATCTTAATCACAAACCTCATGTTATTTTGCTAGTAGGTGTGAATGGTACTGGAAAAACAACAACTATTGGAAAACTTGCGGCAAAGCTAACTGTTGGAGGACTAAAAGTTATGCTAGCCGCTGGTGATACTTTTCGTGCTGCAGCTATCGAGCAATTGCATATTTGGGGAGAACGTACTGGATCTCCTGTTATCTCAACCAAACTAGGTGCAGATGCTGCTAGTTTGGCGTTTGATGCTTACGAAAAAGCTAAAAAAGAAAATAGTGACGTATTAATTATTGATACAGCAGGGCGCTTACAAAATAAAACTGAGCTAATGGACGAACTAGCAAAGATCATTCGTATTTTGAAAAAACATAACCCCCAGGCACCACATACAATACTTCAAACACTTGACGCAACTACAGGACAAAACGCAATGAATCAAGTAGATATTTTCAAAAAAATTACCGGTGTTAATGGTCTAGTTATGACAAAGCTCGATGGTACTGCGCGGGGAGGAATTCTTGTTGCTATAGCAGAAAAATATAAATTACCCGTTTATTTTATCGGTATAGGAGAAAATATTGAAGATCTGCAACCTTTTTCTGCCTCAGATTTTGCTACAACCATTGCAGGAAGATACTCATGAAACAAAATTTATCTAAACCAACCTCATACAATAACCAAAAATCACCTCCTTCATCAAAATTTAAATTTTTCTTAGAAATGGGGCCATTAGTCGTATTTTTTCTTGCTAATTACAAAGGTGAATGGCTAATCAATAATATTGAAATTTTTAAAAACTTTAATAAACCTATTTTTCCTGCAACAGCTATTTTTATGGTAGCTATTATTATTGCTTTAAGCTTGTCTTGGATTATTTCACGAAAAATTCCTATAATGCCTCTAATATCAGGTATATTTGTGCTGGTTTTTGGCTTTTTAACTCTTTGGTTTAACAATGATACTTTTATCAAAATGAAACCAACAATTATTAATATCTTATTTTCTTTTATCCTTTTTATTGGTTTATTTTTTAAAAAACCACTTTTGCGTTATGTATTTGACTCTACTTTTATACTTGATGATTTAGGATGGCAAAAACTTACCTATCGCTGGGCGTTATTTTTTATTTTTCTTGCCTTTTTAAATGAAGTAGTTTGGCGTAATTTTAGCGATAATTTTTGGACAAGCTTTAAAGTATTTGGTGTAATGCCTATAACAATTATATTCATGTTTTTACAAATACCTATTATCATTAAACATTCAAAAAATATTTTAACGAAAGAAGAAAAATCTGATTCTTAAATAGAACATATTTATCACTGATGATTGTTTTATTGATATGTTGCTGAAATTATTCATGGAGAAAATTATGTGTTAGTTGAGCAATTTATCTGTCGAGAAGACAATTTTGGTGTGCTCATTCATGATGAAAAAAGCGGTTACACAGCTGCAATTGATGCACCTGAAAGTAAAGCTATTCATAGTGCTCTAAATCGTCGTAATTGGACACTTCAAACTGTTTTTGTCACTCACCATCACCATGATCATGTAGAAGCATTAATGGAGTTAAAACAAGCTTATAAAGCCACAATTATTGGGCCAGAAACAGAAAAAGAAAAAATTAATCATCTAGATAAAACACTTAAACCTGACGAAAGTTTTTTCTTTGGCACATATACTCTTTTAGCTCTTTCGACACCTGGTCATACACTTGGAGCGCTATCTTACTATTTTCCTCAAGCAAATTTGCTCTTCGCTGGAGATACACTTTTTTCACTTGGCTGTGGACGTCTCTTTGAAGGAACCCCAGCACAAATGCTAAACTCTTTAAAAAAGCTTCGTAATCTTCCCGATGAAACACTTCTTTATTGCGGTCATGAATACACAAAAAATAATGCTCTTTTCGCATTGACTATTGATCCAAACAATCAAAAACTTCATCAAAGAGTAGAAGATGTTTTTTTGTTACGTGCAAAAAATTCTATGACTTTACCTGTATCTTTAGGACAGGAAAAAGCTACTAATCCTTTTCTCCGCTGGGATAACAGCATTTTGCGAAAAAATCTTTCGATGGAAAAAGAAACAGATGAAGAAGTTTTTGCTGAAATCAGGAAAAGAAAGGATAATTTTTAACTATGTTTAAATCTGTATTATGTGTGCTTTTCATTTTTCCTTTTATAACACATTTTCACATAGCGATAGCAAAAAAAGCAGATAATAACTTTGTCTTATCATCTGTTATACATAAAAAAACTGTTAGATCTTACCCTTTAACAGAAAATTTTCTGTCAAAAATGGAAAAAATTAAAAAAGAAATGGTAGGTTTATTTTTAGAACTAGAAGTACAAGACACAAGATATGATAATATCATTGAAAAAATGATTATTTCTGTTTCTAGTTTTCAACAATTAAGAAGTATTTTAATAAAAAATAATCTAACACCTAGAGATTTTGTTATTGGTTTTATTACACTTCAAGAAACACTAGCTGCAGTAACATACCTTAAATACAACAAGGCTTTTTCTTACAAAAAAAATATCGTCTCCCTAAGTAATTTGATGTTCGGTAAAAAACATATTGATAGAATCAGTGCTATTTTAAGCCATTAATTAATTTTTTAAACGTCGACAAATATCATCTAATTGCTCTAGTGATGAATAGTGTATTTTCAAATCACCGCCTTTTTTGCCATGCCTAATAATGACCTTCATTCCAATTACATCTGTAAGTAATTTTTCTAAAGATTTTGTTTCTTCATTTTTCTCGATGGAAGTTTGTTTTTTAACTTTTGGATTTGCTTGCTCATATGCAAGTATTTCTGTTTGACGTACAGAAAGCCCCTCACGAATAATTCTTTCAGCCAAGTCTTGTGGATTATCTATAGTGATCAGACAACGTGCATGACCAGCTGAAATATGACCATCAATTAAAAATTGCTGCACTTTTTTTGGAAGTTTTAGTAAACGAAGTGTATTTGCAACATAACTTCGGCTTTTTCCAATAACTTGTGCTAAATCTGCTTGAGTGTATCCATGCTCATTCAACAAAATTTCATATCCCAGCCCTTCTTCAATAGGATTAAGATCTGCACGTTGAACATTTTCAATAATTGCCAGTTCCAAAGCTGTTTTATCATCTACATCCCTAATAATAACTGGTAATTGGCTCAAATTAGCCCGTTGTGCAGCACGAAATCGCCGTTCACCAGCAATTAACTCAAATTTATTAAGATGACTACGTGATGGTCTTACTATAACGGGTTGCACAACACCATGCTGACGAATTGATTGAGCTAAATTATCCAATTCTGAATCAGTAAAATGGCGTCGTGGATTGTGTGGATTGCACAAAATAGAGTTAATAGAGATGAGTTTCTCAGAAACAAGAGGTACTGCACTAAATTTTTCTAATTTATCAGTATTTAGTGAATTTACAAGATTGTTGTTTAAATTGATATCTCCAATCAATGCTGCCAATCCACGCCCCAACCTTTTTTTTGATTGATCATCATTCATAATTTTTCTCTTCGATTTTTTTTTACAAAAATATTTTCTCTTACATTTTTTAAGCAGCAGCTCGTGCTTGTTTTTCACGTTGAATAATTTCCGATGCCAAACGTAAATAAGCTTGGCTACCAGCGCATTTAAGATCATAAAGCAATACTGGTTTTCCGAAAGAAGGGGCTTCAGATACGCGCACATTTCTAGGGATAACGGTACGATAAACCTTATCTCCCATAAAAGAACGTACATCTTCTACAACTTGATTTGAAAGATTATTACGTCCATCATACATTGTTAGGACGATGCCCTGAATTTCCAAAGATGGATTAAGAATAGATCTTACATGATTTACTGTTTCAAGTAATTGACTTAAACCTTCAAGCGCTAAAAATTCACATTGCATAGGTACCAAAACAGAATCTGCAGCTCCCATAGCGTTGAGAGTTAAAAGGTTAAGTGATGGAGGACAATCAATTAAAATATAGCTGAATCTTTTATCCATTTTTGGATCATCACAAAAAGCTTTACGCAACCGTTGAATACGATCCTGTGATGAAGCAATTTCCATTTCTACACCTAAAAGATCAAGTGTAGAAGGTACGATATAGAGGTTAGGAACAGCTGTTTTTAAAGCTGCTGTTGCAACTGAAATTCCAGAAACTAAAACATCATAAGATGATAAAGGACGGTTATTACGATCAATTCCTAATCCTGTACTAGCATTACCTTGTGGATCAACATCCACAATGAGAACATTTTCACCAATAGCTGCTAAAGCTGTTGCAAGATTAATTGCTGTAGTTGTTTTACCAACTCCACCCTTTTGGTTTGCAATAGCGATAATCCGTTTTTCGCTCATTTTGCTTTATCCTCTACGTGACAGGACATGAGAAATTTCTAAAATTACAGAATTTTCATCAGTTTTACTTTTATGTTTTAGCAGATTAAAGCGCCAATTGGCAGAGGCATTCGTTATTTCTGTATCGTAATCCATACCTTTTTGTAAAAGAGCTATTGTTTTTTGTGTCAACAAAGGAAAAATCAACTGTAAAAGAGTATCTAACGATGCTAGTCCTCGTGCTGTTATAACATCTGGAGTAGTTATTTTTTGATATACATCCTCAATTCTACAATGATGAACCGTTGCTGGAAGATTAAGTTGAGAAATGACTGTTCGTAAAAAAGATATTTTCTTTCCATTACTTTCAACTAAATCAATATGCCCGCTTTTTTTTTCTTTAAGAAAAATAGCTATAACAATTGCGGGAAACCCTCCTCCTGATCCAAGATCACACCAATTTAAAATATTACTATGCAAAGGATAAATTTGTGCTGAATCTAAAATATGTCGTGTCCATAGGATTGGTATTGTCTTAGAAGATACTAGATTTATATGTTTATTCCATTGAATAATTAAAGATTCAAACTGTACTAGATCATCCATAGTTTCACGTGAAACAGAAGGAATTATATTTAAGAGTGACTGGTATTTTTGTTCTATGGAGACACACATTAAATTTATTTAGCCTTTTCACGTCGTTGACGTTGAATATAAGTAATAATGAGCGACAACGCTGCCGGTGTCATACCATCAATTTTTTGTGCATCAGCAATTGAACGTGGTGATATTTCTTTCATTTTTATTTTCAACTCATTTGAAAGACCAGAAATTGATTGAATATCAAGAGAAGAAGGAATTTCTAGTCGCTCCTCCCTTTGAAGAGCAGCGATATCTTGTGCCTGTTTTTCTAAATAAACTGCATACTGTGCCTCAATCTCTAAAGATTCAACTGTTTTAGAATCAATTGACCGTAATTGTGGCCAAAAATTTGAGAGACGTTCTATATTCATATGAGGATAAGAAAGAAAATCGTAAGCTGAACGCCGAATTCCATCATGACTTACTTGTAACCCATAAGCAGATGCTTCATTAGGAGTTAGAAAAAGTCCCTGACACATTGATCGAGCTTTATCAAGACGTTGCTGTTTTTGCTGATAATAATCCCAACGAACATTATTAATAATACCCAATTTATGTGCTAAAGGCGTTAAACGAGTATCAGCATTATCAGATCGAAGAGATAAACGAAATTCAGCACGTGATGTAAACATCCTATAAGGTTCATAAACCCCACGTGAAACTAAATCATCAACCATAACACCAATATAAGAAGTAGAACGACTTATAATAACCTCATCTAATTTTCCAACTTTACGTGCAGCATTTAACCCAGCTAAAAGGCCTTGTGCTGCAGCTTCCTCATATCCTGTTGTCCCATTAATTTGTCCTGCTAAAAATAACCCTGGTAAAGATCTTAATTCTAGAGTTTTAGTTAGCTGTTTTGGATTAACAAAATCATACTCAATAGCATAACCAGGTTGCAAAATTTTTACATTTTCCAGTCCTTCAATGGTTTTTAATAAAGAAACTTGTACATCTTCAGGAAGAGAAGTAGAAAGGCCATTTGGGTAAATAGTATCATCATTTAATCCTTCTGGCTCTAAGAAAATCTGATGTCCATCACGTTCACCAAATTTAACAATTTTATCTTCAATAGAAGGACAATAACGTGGCCCTAATCCTTCAATAATTCCAGAATATAAAGCAGATCTATGAATATTCTCACGGATAATTTTATGTGTCTGTGCATTTGTACGTGTTATTGCACATTCAATTTGAGGCTGTTGTATTTTTTCTGTTAAGAAAGAAAATGGAACAGGTTCTTTATCAGCCTCCTGTTTGGGAAGAATATCCCAATGAATCGTTTTTTTACTAAGACGAGCAGGAGTTCCTGTTTTCAATCGACCAAGATTGATACCATATTTTTTTAAACGTTCAGCAAGTTGTACACTTGATTGATCTCCCATACGTCCAGCACTCCACTGTTTATCACCAATATGAATGAGACCATTTAAAAACGTACCTGTTGTCAAAACAACAGCACCAGAAAAAACATCTCCACGTTTTTTTAATATAATTCCCGAGATAATATTATTTTTAACAATTAAATCAATAACTTCATCTTCAATTAGAAAGAGATTATCCTGTTCTTGCAAAAGTTTTTGAATTGCATCTTTATATAATTGCCGATCAGCTTGTGTACGTGGTCCTCTTACTGCTGGTCCTTTACGTCGATTAAGAAGACGAAATTGAATTCCAGCAGCATCTGCTGCTTGTCCCATAAGGCCACCTAAAGCATCTATTTCACGAACCAAATGCCCTTTTCCAAGCCCACCAATAGAAGGATTGCATGACATTGTGCCAAGTGCTGATATTTTATGTGTAATAAGTGCTGTCCGTGCTCCTGAACGCGCTGAAGCTGAAGCAGCTTCACAGCCGGCATGACCACCTCCAACAATAATAACATCATATAATTGCATTTAATCCACTATATAAAATAGTTTTTTAATTTTACATAAAACAAGATGCTTAAAATACATGATCTTATTAAGATGTCTATGAAATAATAAATGTTTCACGTGAATCATTACTTGCCAATACAAAATTCTGAAAAAATAACATCAAGCAAATCCTCAACATCTATATCTCCTGTAATTTTACCAAGAAAATCACTAGCACGACGAAGATATTCTGCACGTAAACTTAGATCAAGATAACTATAGTTTATGGAACACTCAATCTCTTTAACAGCTTCTTTCAATAACTGAAGTTGCCTTTTACGTGCTGGGACAAGATTACCAATTTCAGAAATACGACGAAAACAAAATGTTTCAAGCTCCTTAACAAAATTTTCAAAATTTAAACCAGTTAATGCAGAAAACTGTATAAAATATTTGGTTTTATTTACTTCATGAATATCAAGCTTATTACCAACATGCCATATTTCAGCTGATGTCTCTGGTAAATTAATATTTTTTGGATCCTTCATATCATAAACCAAAATAACCAAATCGGCATCTATAATATGCTGTTTTGCTACTTCTATTCCTAATTGTTCTATTTTATTTTCTGTTTTCCTAAAACCAGCAGTATCTGTTAAAAAAATTGGTAATCCACTAAGAATCATCTTAATTTCTAAAGAATCACGAGTTGTTCCTTCTTCTTCTGTTACAATAGCAACAGGTCTTCCAGCTAACCGATTCATAATGCTTGATTTTCCAGAGTTTGGAGCACCAGCAATAACAATTTTCAACCCATCACGTAAGATATTTGCACGCTCTCCTTCAGAAATATGTTTTTGAATAGAATGACGGAGTTCTTCTAATTCTTTCCAAACTTTATCAGATACTGAATCAGGAATGTCAGATTCATCAGAAAAATCAAGTTCTGCTTCAATAAAAGAACGTGACTTTATAAGTGTATGTCTCCAATCGCGATAAAGCTTTGTTAAATGACCATTCGCACCCATAACAGCCAAACGTCTCTGGCTTTCTGTTTCAGCTTCTATTAAATCGGCAAGACCTTCTGCTTGAACAAGATCTAATTTTCCTTCAATAAAAGCACGACGCGAAAATTCACCAGCTTCTGCAATACGACATCCTTTAAATGTAGATAATTCATCAAGAAAACGATTAACAACTGCTTTACCTCCATGCAGATGAAATTCCGCACAATCCTCTCCTGTAAAACTATGTGGAGCAGGAAAAAAAACAGTTAAAGCAGAATCTAGAAAGCTACCATCACAGGCAGTAAGATTTCCATAATGCATAAACCGCGCTTTAGGTAAACAACCACAAAGCGATTTGACAATATGCACAACATGAGGACCAGAAAGCCGTATAACTGCAACCCCTGAAGGCAACAATCCACTTGAAATAGCAAAGATTGTATCCACAGGATTAATCCTAACAAAAATTTTAATTATTTAGGTATTCATTGAATCAAAGAATTCACTATTGTTTTTCGTTTGTTTTAATTTATCAATTAAAAACTCGATTGCATCTATTACATTCATAGGCGCTAAAATACGACGAAGTACAAAAATTTTATGTAAATCTTGTCGTGCTACCAGTAACTCTTCTTTTCGTGTTCCTGACTTCAAAATATCCATAGATGGGAAAATACGCTTATCAGCAACTTTACGATCAAGAACAATTTCTGAATTACCTGTTCCTTTAAATTCTTCGAAAATAACCTCATCCATACGACTACCAGTATCAATCAAAGCCGTTGCAATAATGGTTAATGATCCACCTTCTTCAATATTACGTGCTGCACCAAAAAAACGCTTTGGACGCTGTAAAGCATTTGCATCAACACCACCTGTTAAAACCTTACCAGATGAAGGAACAACTGTATTATACGCACGACCAAGACGTGTAATAGAATCAAGAAGAATAACGACATCACGACCATATTCAACGAGGCGTTTAGCTTTTTCAATAACCATCTCAGCTACCTGAACATGACGTATAGCTGGTTCATCAAAAGTAGAAGAAACCACTTCTCCTTTTACAGAACGCTGCATATCCGTAACTTCTTCTGGTCGTTCATCAATTAAAAGAACAATAAGATAACACTCAGGATGGTTAGTAGTGATAGAATGAGCAATGTTTTGAAGTAAAACTGTTTTTCCTGTTCGAGGAGGTGCTACAATTAATCCTCTCTGCCCTTTTCCTAATGGTGACACTAAATCTATGACACGTGATGACATGTCTCTATCTGTAGGGTCTTGTATTTCCATTTGAAAACGTTCATTTGAATAAAGTGGAGTTAAATTATCAAAATGAATCTTATAGCGAATTTTTTCAGGATCTTCGAAATTGATTGTATTAATTTTAAGGAGAGCAAAATAACGTTCCCCTTCTTTAGGACCACGTATAGGCCCCTCAATTGTATCACCTGTTTTTAGGGAAAAAGCTTGAATTTGAGCAGGAGAAAGATAAATATCATCGGGTCCAGGAAGATAATTAGCATTAGCAGACCGTAAAAAACCAAATCCATCTTGTAAAACTTCAACAACTCCCTCCCCAATAATTTCTACATCTTGCAAAGCAAGTTTTTTCAAAATAGCGAACATTAATTCTTGTTTGCGCATCAAAGAAGCATTTTCAACTTCTAATGCTTCAGCAAAAGAGACAAGCTCGACTGGATTTTTACTTTTGAGTTCTTGTAGTTTCATTTCTTGCATGAAATATGCTCTTTAATAGATAGAACTGTGATTGAAATTAACTTAGAAAAATTGAGAAGGAGTTTCTCTTATAAGAAATATTCATTGTATAATTAACCTTCTTAAACTGCAAGCATTATTCACACGATTTACCTTCATGTATAATCTTACAATTTCAAAAATAATATTTGTTTAAGAAATTTATATTACAAAGCACGAAATTCAAATTTTCATAGAGAAGCAAATTGTCTACTGAATTTATTACAAATGAATATTTTTTTCAATTTTTTTATATAAAAAAAAATTCAAAAAGATAGATTTTTATTATTAAGTCCTGTGGTTAGTGTGAATTATAATTTATACTTAAATTGTCCTCAGCTTTATCCACAAGATTTGGAGAAAAAAAATAAGGTAAAAATATATCTTACAGCTATTATCCACATTTTACCTTATAAAAGGTGTTTAGTTATCATAACTACTCAATATGTGTAAAATAACAAAAAAGAAAATCTAAATTTCTATTTTATGAAGAATACCGATGGTATACACACATATATTAACAAGGGATTAAAATTTTTGTGATAAAAGAAAAAAAATCTTTTCATTTGCATCTTCTTTCTGATGCAACGGGGGAGACATTAATCTCTGTTGGGAGAGCTGTAGCATCACAATACACGACGTTTCAGGCAGTGGAGCATATCTACCCTATGATTCGTAATAAGGTACAGTTACAGAAGTCTCTTGATGAGATACAACAAGATCCAGGTATTGTTCTTTACACAATTATTGATAATGAAATTAAACTTCTTTTAAAGAGAAGATGTGAAAAAATGGAGGTATCCTGTGTTGACATATTGCATCCTGTTTTAGATGCTTTTCAGTCTTACCTTGGAACACCAACAAATCTACGTGCTAGCGCACAACATGACCTCAATGCAGATTACTTTCGCCGTATTGATGCATTGGATTTTACAATAGAACACGATGATGGACAATCCCAAAATAGTTTATCGGATGCGGATGTGATACTTGTGGGAATATCAAGAACTTCTAAAACGCCAACTAGTATTTATTTAGCAAATCGAGGAATAAAAACTGCAAATGTACCTCTTATTCCAGGAATTGATTTACCAGAAGCTCTTTTGGAAGCAAAAAAATCTTTGATTATTGGTTTAATAGCTTCAGCTGAAAGAATCTCACATATTCGCAAAAACAGAGAGTTAGGCGATATTTTTTCCATTGAAAATTACAGTAATCGTATCAACATCGCTGAGGAATTGACTTATGCAAAACGTGTTTGTGAACGTTTTGGTTGGCCTGTTATTGATGTAACGAGGCGCTCTATTGAGGAAACTGCTGCAGCAATATTTGAACTTTTATCACGATTTCGTGAAGAAAAATAAGAGAAAGAAACTATGGCAGAAAATATGTTTATATTAGCGTCTTTGAGTCCTTACCGTGCACAATTATTGAAAAACGCTGGTTTAAATTTTTTAATTGAAGGGGCTTTTTTTGATGAAAGAGAAGTAGAAAAAATATCAGAATCAAAAACTCCTAAAGAACTTAGTTGCTTTCTTGCAAGCGAAAAAGCACAAGATGTTTCCAATCGTTTTTCCAATATTTTTGTTATTGGTTGTGATCAAGTACTTGAGTTAGAAGGAAATATTTTTCACAAAGTTACAAATAAGAGTGAAGCACACCAACGTTTACGCTTTTTATCGGGTAAAACCCACTCTCTTCATAGTGCAGTAGCTTTATTTAAAAATGGACAAAAAATATGGGTTGAATCTTTTAGTGCTCATATGTCTTTACGTCATCTTTCATCGGAGTTCATTGATAGCTATTTAGCATGTGTAGAAGAAGATGTTCTAAACAGTGTAGGAGTATATAAGATTGAAGGTAAAGGAATCCATCTTTTCGAAAAGGTTGATGGAGATTTTTTCACTATTGTTGGTTTACCTTTGCTACCTCTGTTAGCTAAACTACGTCATTTAGGGGTAATTGATGGATGACTTAACAATAAAATATAGAAAATCATTTTATCCACGAGCCTTTGTTGTTGGTTATCCTATTCATCACTCAAAGTCACCAAAAATTCATAACTTTTGGCTTAAACAGCATGGTATACAAGGAGAATATTTGTCTCAGGAAGTGAGATCAGAAGAATTTAGTAATTTTCTTATATCCATAAAAAAAAGGGGTTTTTGTGGTGGTAATGTTACTTTGCCCTATAAGCGAGAAGCATTTCGTTTAGCAACTTATAAAGATGAGATAGCAACAGTTATCGGTGCTGTTAATACTCTTTGGTATGAAAAAGATAAACTTTGTGCTACAAACAGTGATGCTTATGGTTTTAGTGCTAATCTTGATGATTTTGCACCTAATTGGGCTGGGGAAACAGCCATTGTTTTTGGTGCAGGAGGTGCAGCACGCGCTGTTATATATGCTTTGAAAGAACGTAAATTTGAACGTATTTATTTACTTAATCGTACAAAACAACGTGCAGATAATTTGGCTGAGCATTTTGGAAAACCTATTGAAGTGTGTGATTTACACAATGCTCGTGAAATATTTTGTCAAGCTGATTTAATTGTGAATACAACTTCTGTTGGTATGAAAAATTTATATGAGAAAAAAAATACTTCTTTTTTTTTAGATTTTAGCAAAACGAAGCCAACTGCTTTGGTTACAGATGTTGTTTATACCCCATTGATAACTCCTTTTTTACAACAAGCACAAACTCATGGTTTAAGGATAGTTGATGGGCTTGGTATGCTTTTACATCAGGCTGTTCTTGGTTTTGAACGATGGTTTGGCATAAAGCCACAGGTAACAAGAGCTTTACGGGAAAAAATTTTAATGGATATAGGTGAAGACAGAAAATGAAAATCATAGGACTGACTGGGTCAATCTCTATGGGAAAATCAACAGTTGCTGATTTTTTTAGGCAAGCAGGAGTTTCTGTCTTTAGCGCTGACGAGGTAGTGCACAAGCTTTACGATAGTGAGCCAATTTTATCGATTATATCACGTACTTTTCCTAGTGTTATAGTAAATGGTAAAGTTGATCGTCTAAAGCTTTCTGATATTTTAATCGGTGATGATAAAAAATTAAAAACACTAGAAAAAATAATTCATCCTATAGTACAAGAAAAAGAAAGGGCTTTTGTCAACAAGGCTCGCCGACAGAGAAAAAAACTAGTTGTTCTTGATATTCCCCTTCTTTTTGAAACAAATGGTGAGAATCGTGTGGACGTCGTAGTTGTTGTTTCTGCTCCATTAGAAATACAAAAAAAACGTGTGATGATTCGTGAAAATATGAGTGAGAAAAAATTTGAATTTATAAATTCCAAACAAATGTCTGACGAAAAAAAACGAGAGCGTGCCGATTTTATCATTGATACAGGAAAGGATTTAGAGAATACACGTCAACAGGTTTTTTATTTGATAAAAAGTTTACTAAAGAATTGTAGTAATGCGTGAAATTATTTTTGATACAGAAACAACAGGTTTAGATAAAGATAAGGACCGCATAATCGAAATTGGTTGTGTAGAAATGGTTGATCGTTATCTTACAGGGCGTAGATTCCATGTTTACTTGAATCCGCAAGATGTTATTATTTCTGATGAAGTTTCAGCAATTCATGGATTAACTAATGAACGCTTGAAGAATGAAAAAAGCTTTAGTGATATAGCAGATTCGTTTTTGGAATTTATTAATGGTGCAACAATGATTGCACATAATGCGAGTTTTGATGTTGGCTTTCTTAATGCAGAGTTAAAACGGGCTAATAAGCCGCTTATCAGTGTTGATAATATTCTTGATACATTAGCTATGGCACGGCGAAAATTTCCTATGGGTCCTAATTCTCTTGATGTTTTATGCAAACGTTTTGGAATTGATAATAGTCACCGTGTTCTTCATGGAGCTTTGCTTGATGCAGAGATTCTTGCGGATGTTTATATTGAGTTAGTTGGTGGAAAGCAGGGTGTATTAGGTTTTGATTCTAATGATTGTATTGATGTTGATGATAAAAGTAATAAAAATATTCTCTACGCAGTTAAAAAACGCCCACAGATTCTACCTAAAAGGCTAAGTGAAAAAGAAAAAGATATGCATGCTGATTTTGTTAAAAAAATTGGTGATAAAGCTCTATGGAATAATTTCAAAATCCCTCATTAGTAATATCATTTTTTTATTTAATAGTATCGTTTAAAAGTCTAAAAACAATAACATCTCAAAAAATATGGTCGTTGTGGGGAGGGGAACACCACAACGACCTTGTCGTTACATTGTACCTCAGCTATCATAGGAGGAGCAAAATGAAAGCTATTATATCCTGTAACAGCAAAGAAAAGCTCTCGGTACTGCGTATAAGCCGCAACGACGCATCATTTATAAAAACATAAAAATGTCTTTTTAGAGGCAAATTCAATAAATTTTAAAATAAGAATAACACATATATAAAAGTAAATTGTTTTTTTGCTGAAATGGAAAATGAAATCGTTATGAAAACAAAAGATCATCTTTTTTTGGTTGATGGGTCAGGTTACATTTTTCGTGCTTACTATGCTTTACCATCTTTAAAGCGTAAAAAGGATGGACTTCCTGTGGGAGCTGTAGCTGGTTTTTGCAGTATGCTATGGAAATTGCTTTGTGATGCTCGTAATACAGATTCTGGCGTTGTTCCTACACATTTTGCTGTAATTTTTGATTATTCATCTGATACATTTCGTAAGAAAATTTATCCTAAATATAAAGCTAATCGGATAGCTCCTCCTGAAGATCTTGTTCCTCAATTTTCTTTGATACGTCATGCAACAGCAGCTTTTAATCTGCCTTGTATTGAAAAAGAAGGATTTGAAGCAGATGATTTAATCGCTACTTATGCAAAATTAGCAACGCAGGTTGGAGCAAAAACAACTATTGTCTCTTCTGATAAAGATTTAATGCAATTGGTAAATGAGCATGTATCCTTGTATGATGGAATGAAAGACAAGCATATAGGTATTTCTGAAGTTATAGAAAAATGGGGAGTTGCTCCTGAAAAAATGGTTGATTTGCAAGCTTTGATTGGAGATTCAGCAGATAATGTACCAGGCATTCCAGGTATAGGCCCTAAAATAGCAGCCCAATTGTTGAATCAATTTGGTTCCCTTGATTTTTTATTACAGCATGTAGAAGAAGTTAAGCAAGTAAAACGACGTGAAAATATTCAAGCATATAGTGAGCAAGTAAAAATTTCTCGTGAATTGGTTCGTCTTAGAACTGATGTGCCTATAGATAAAGATCTAGATGATTTCATCTTAGAACCACAAGATGGTTCTCGTTTAATTTCTTTTCTTAAAGCTATGGAATTTACGACACTAACGCGTCGTATAGCAGAAGCAACAGGATGTGATGCAACAGTTATTGATGCACTTGATATAAATATTGAGTGGGAAAAAAACGTACATGGTATTGATCTTGAAATAAAGAAAGATAATATATCATATTCTCATAGTTTTTCTGAAAACTCTCCACAAATTTTAGCGCAAAAACGAAAAAATCAAGCTTTAACTCAAAAAATTATAAGAGATGCTTATATAACTATTCTTGATGAAAAAATTTTAAAAGAGTGGTTATCAGAGGCAGAAGAACAGGGATTTTTTGCTTTTGATACCGAAACAACTTCTCTAAATCCTATGCAAGCAAAGCTTGTTGGTTTTTCATTGGCATTACAGCCAGGAAAAGCAGCTTATATACCACTTGAACATGTTGAAGAAGGGAATAGCCTTGTTGATGGTAAGCGTATTGCTAAGCAAATCGAAACACAGAAGGCTTTAGCTCTTTTAAAGAAAATATTAGAAAATCAAGCGGTATTAAAAATTGGCCAAAATATAAAATATGATTTGTTGGTGATGAAGCAATACGGCATTATTATACAATCTTTCGATGATACAATGCTTTTATCATATGCTTTAGATGCAGGATCTTTAAGTCATGGTATGGATGTTTTATCTGAACGCTGGCTTGGTCATAAACCGATTGCTTATAAGGATTTAATGCATAATGGAAAAAATATTACTTCTTTTGCGCAAGTAGATTTGCAACAGGCAACACTTTATGCTGCAGAAGATGCCGATATAACGTTACGTTTATGGAAAGTTTTAAAATCGCATCTTGTGGCTCAAGGAATGACAAAAATTTATGAGCGTCTTGATCGACCATTGATAAATGTTCTCGCAAAAATGGAAGAACGCGGAGTCCTTGTTGATAAGCAAATTTTATCACGTCTTTCAAGAGAATTGGCGCAGGCTGCTTTTCTTCTGGAAGAGGAAATTTATCAGTTGGCTGGGGAGAAGTTTAATCTTGCTTCACCAAAGCAATTAGGTGATATCCTTTTTGGTAAAATGGGATTACTTGGAGGTGCTAAGACTAAGAGTGGGCAGTGGTCAACTTCTGCACAGACTTTAGAAGAGTTGTCTGCTGAAGGTCATATTCTACCACGAAAAATTATTGATTGGCGTCAACTTGCAAAATTAAAATCTACTTATGCAGATGCTTTACCAGCTTATATTTTACCAAAAACAGGGCGTATTCATACAAATTATTCTTTAGCAACAACATCAACAGGTCGGTTATCTTCATCTGAACCAAATTTACAAAATATTCCAGTGCGTACTGCTGAAGGACGTAAAATTCGAAAAGCTTTTATTGCTCCAAAAGGACAAGTTCTGTTATCAGCTGATTATAGTCAGATTGAACTGCGCATTCTTGCACATATTGCTGATATTACAGCATTAAAAGAAGCTTTTGCACAAAAACAAGATATTCATGCTATTACTGCGTCACAAATGTTTGGAGTTGCGGTAGAAGGAATGCATCCCGATATAAGACGACGCGCGAAAGCAATTAATTTTGGCATTATTTATGGTATTTCAGCTTTTGGATTAGCTAATCAATTGGGTATTTCACGGCAAGAAGCAAGCCGTTATATTCAACTTTATTTTGAAAGATTTACAGGAATTAAAGATTATATGGATACGATAAAAACATTTGCACGCCAAAATGGTTATGTGGAAACAATTTTTGGACGTCGTATCCATTATCCAGAAATAAAATCAGCTAATTCACAGATTCGTGCCTTTAATGAACGTGCTGCCATCAATGCGTCAATTCAAGGGTCAGCAGCGGATATTATTCGTCGTGCTATGATTCAAATGGAAGATGCTTTGGAAAGAGAAAAACTGTCGGCAAAAATGTTGTTGCAGGTACATGACGAACTTATTTTTGAAGTTCCAGAAAATGAAAGTGAAAAAACTGTAGCTCTTGTTAAAACGATTATGGAAAATGCTACAATGCCAGTACTATCTTTGTCTGTTCCACTTGAAGTAAAAGTAATGGTAGCTAAAAATTGGGATGAAGCACATTAGCTTTTTTCATTTATTTTATTTTTTAAAATGTCCATTGCATTGGCAAGATCAAGATAAGCTTTGACAGGTAAATGGTCTGATGCGATGCGTGCGAGTGGTGAATAATGGTTTTCAATATTTGTTACTAATTGATGGGGAAAAGCAAAAATTCTATCAAGGGCTAAAAATGGAAAACGCGAAGGAAAACTTGCAACAGTTTTAAGTGTACTATCAAAATAGGGGAAAAAGTTGTTTAAAGATGAGCCTTTTCCTGTTCTCCATTCATTAAAATCTCCAATGAGTAACGTTGGCATAATGGGACGTTTTCTAAGAATCTCAAGGAGCGTTTTTGTTTGCTTATTACGAGAATGGCGCAACAAGCCAAAATGAGAGGCAATAACACGAATAAGACCTACTTCCATTTCCAATTCTACAATCACAGCACCACGTGGTTCAATACCAGGAAGATTAATTTGTAAAGTATCACGTATACGTCCCTGTCGCAAAAAGAGTGCATTACCATGCCAGCCATGACCATTGGGTGACATGGTATTTAAAGGTACTGGAACCAATCCCGTTTTAGCTTTTAATAGTTTTAGGTCAATTAAGCCAACGCGTTTACCAAAGCGTTTATCTGCTTCCTGAAGGGCAAGAATATCAACTTGTAGTTCAGAAATAACGTGTACAATACGAGTAGGATTAAAAATTTTATCAATACCTACGCATTTATGAACATTGTAAGAAGCAACAGTAATGTCATAATTATTGCTCCAGTTTATTACATCTTGTTGGTGACAAGAGCGTTTGTGAATAGCATGTAAAAGAGGGTTATGAAGATTTTTCTCAATAAATTCGGTAAACCATTTAAATTTTTGCTTTTGAAATTTTTTTGTCATTTTAAAAATATGGTGTACCAAAAGAATAAAAAGAAAACGCTTATACCAAAAAACAAAAAAACCTCGCTTCTCTTAAGAAACAAGGTTTTAAAATTGAATAATGATTGTTAAAATTAATCACGCTTCGAGCCAAGAAATTGTAGTAAAAATACAAAAACATTTATGAAATCAAGATAAAGACTTAGCGCACCCATAATAATTTTACGACCCTGAGTATCACTTTTATCTCCTTCATAATACATTAATTTTATGTTCTGTGTGTCATATGCAGTCAGACCAGCAAAGATAAAAACACCAATTACTGATATAGCAAATTGTAAGGCATTTGATCCAAGAAAGATATTAACAATCATGGAAAGCATTAAACCGATCAAACCGATAAAAAAGAATGACCCCATCGCAGTTAGATCACGCTTTGTTGTGTAGCCATAAAGAGAAAGAGCACCAAAAGTCGCAGCTGTAATAACGAATGTCTGTACAATGCTTTCTGTTGTGTAACGCAAAGTGATAGAGGATAGAGACAGTCCAACAAGGGTGGCGTAACCAAAAAATAGATTACGTGCTGCACTTGTGCTCAGTGTATTGATTTTGAAACTAAGAAATAATACAGCCGCAAGCGGTGCAAACATGACAATGTAAGAGAATGGTGATGTATAAAATGTTACTCCGAAAGATGTTAAGTAGACACTACTGCTCATTTGAGCAGCCGCTTGGCTCATATCTGTTGTTGTTGCCAATGATGCAACTGCATAAGCCGCACCGGCTGTAATAAGCAAACCAATGGCCATCGTATTATAGACACCCAGCATATAGCTGCGTAATCCTTGATCAATTGATGCATCGGCATGAACTACAGGCGCCGAACGTAAATTTTTGAAATCAGCCATAATAAAAAGTCCTTTAGCATATGTTCTATCAGGTATTGGGCTTAAGAAAAATCTATGTCTTTAGGACAACAGTTCTGTATAAACCCTTAAACTTAGTAAATACAAACAACCCTAGGCGCCGCTGGTAGAATTCCAGCATACCTCTCTCTATTATGGAGATTTATTTTAAAATTACAAGAGACTTTTGTTTGAAGAAAAGATTACAAATAGGTAACAAAAGTCTTATTTTGATAAAAAATGTTAAAATTTTTTACAAATATAGCTATTTAACTAGGATTAAGAGAGTACGGAAATATCGTTTATCAAATAAATAAACGTTACATGGTGTGTAAAATCGTATGTATAAAAATAAAAAAAACAAAGTATTTTAATAAAATTAATACTAAAATAGCAATGTAAGAATGTATACATCTAGTAGATTATGTTCATTAAATATAGAGATATCCGTAGCGAGTTACCAAGTATTTATCTAGAAGATGTACGATTGGGATAGCGTTTTTCTTTGATCCAGATACCAAATTCTTCAGTAAGAATGGCAATAACACCGATCGTAATAAAAGTATCAGCAAGATTAAAAACAGCAAAATAAAAGACATCACCAATATGAAATAGTATATAATCAGTAACATAGTTAAAACGGATACGATCAATAAAATTACCAATTGCTCCACCAATGATAAGAGTAAGACCGAAGCGTGATAAAGATTTATTGTATTCGGTATTTTTCCATAACCATAAAAGAAAAATAATAATGATTAATGTCAGAATAATGAGTCCCCAATTGGGAAAAGAAGAAAAAAATGAAAATGCAATACCAGAATTACGTACATGGTAAAGAGAAAGAAAAGGAAGAATTGGTATTACTGTTCCTAGCAGCATATTGTGCATAACCCAATACTTAATTGCTTGATCAAGGACTATTGTAAAAAACAAACTAAGAAGAAAAAAAGAGAATGATTTGCGTGTCATATTCTTATCTCTCATGGTTTAAGAGTTAAAAAAGGGCGACGAACTTCATAAAGCATGATAGCTGTTGCTACTGCCAAGTTAAGCGAGTCTGCACGCCCACTTTGTGGAATACGTACGATTTGATCGCAACGATTCTTAAGAATGTCTGATAAGCCTTGTTTTTCATTTCCCATTAAAAGTATAATTGGAGCGTTTTGAAAATCAATTGTGCGATAATCGGTAGATCCCTTTAGATGTGTGCCAACAATCGTACCTTTAAAGTGTGTAGACCAGTTTAAAAAAGCATTTTCATCAAAACGATAAAGCGGTATTGAAAAAATTGATCCCATAGTTGCTCGTACGGTTTCATGTGAGAAGGGGTCTGTTGTCTCACCGATCAAGATAACTCCTTTTGCTCCTACTGCATCAGCCGTTCTAATGATGGTACCAAGATTTCCTGGATCACGTATCCGATCGAGCGCGATATAAACATCTTGGATATTCTCTTTGATTATTTCAAGTTTGTGCCATTTTTGTTGGAAAATACCAATAACTGTTTGTGGATTATCACGGTGGGTGATTGATTCCATAATTTTTTGTGAAGTTTTAATGACAAAACCACCATTGGCTACAGTGTACGCGGCAGTATTTTCTATAGCAGTGTTACTAATTTTGCTTTTGGAAAAAATGAGTGTTTGTATTGTCCATCCAAGATCTAAAGCGTCAATCACCAATTTAAGTCCTTCTGCCATGAAAAGACCTTCTCGATTACGGTTTTTCTTTTGGCTTAGTGCTCTAAGATTTTTGATTATAGGGTTACTAAGAGAAGTAATTTCTTTAACCCTACCAATTTTGGGGATACACATATTTAGGCAATCCAACGACTAAAAAGAGAAGTAGAAAGGGCACGTCCAGCAATTTCTTCACGTAAAATCAGCTCTCCTGATTCGATTGTACCACCAAGATTTTTAAATTCATCACGCATAAGAGTATGAAGTGCATAAAATGAAGCACGAATAGAATAAGCTGTAAGCACAACAGAGAGAGGTTTGTCGGATAAAAGTTTACAACAATTTGTGATCATTGTTGGTAAGTGATCAAAAAATTGCCAAATTTCACCATGAGGTCCACGTCCATATGCAGGAGGATCAAGAAGAATCATATCATACTTTTTTTTACGACGCAGTTCTCTTTCGACAAATTTTACAGCATCATCACAGATCCAGCGAATTGAATGATTTGATAAACCTGCTATTTTTTGATTGGCTTTTGCCCAAGCTATAGCTTTTTTAGAAGCATCAACATGAGTAACATTTGCACCTGCACGTGCACCAATCAAAGATGCAATACCTGTATATCCAAAAAGATTTAACAATTTAATTGGACGTTCAGCTTTAACGATTTGTTCTTCTATTGAGCGCCAATGAGCATTTTGCTCAGGAAAAACACCAACATGACGAAAAGAAGTAAAACGACCTAGAAAGTGCAGTCCATTCCAAGAAAGTGGCCATGTTTCATCAAGAGGATGTTTTGGAAAATGCCAACGGCCAACACCTTCTTCATTTCGGTTTCCTGTGAAAATAGCATCAACATTATCCCAATGCTTTTGTGATAAAGACGGTTTCCATAATGCTTGACCTTCTGGCCGAATAATGCGGTAATTTCCGTAACGTTCTAATTTTTTTCCATGACCAGAGTCAATTAAAGCATAATCTGCACTGACACATGTTTCCAAAATAACAGGTAATTTTTCCTGTGGAGATGTATTGCTACGATGTTTTTTAAAGCATTTTTGGGGCATACTCGGTGTTACGATAAAGATATTTTAAATTTACATTATAAGGTTATTAAATTTTTATAATGGTACAAAGATTTAAAATTTACTAAAGTATGTATAGAAAAAATGGAACAGTACCCTCAATGTTATGTCAAATATATAACAATAAAAAATTTTATTAATGAACTCTACATTACATTGACCATCAATATTTTATTTTTCAAGTTCTTCTTCGCTTTCTTTGCATCTATGATAAGCAAACTCATTGATTAAGTCTATCGCGCAAATCTTTACCAGTTTTAAAAAAAGGAATCCATTTTTCTTCAACAATAACAGTTTCACCTGTCCGCGGATTACGACCGTTACGAGCCGAGCGGCTTTTAACGGAAAAAGCTCCAAAACCACGAAGTTCAACGCGATTACCATTAGCAAGTGCTGTTGAAATCTCTTCAAAAATAGTATTCACAATCTTTTCTACATCACGTTGAAAAAGATGTGGGTTTTGACGGGCAATAATTTGTACAAGTTCTGATTTAACCAAAATAGCCTCTCTTTCATACAAAAAAGATTTTTTCATAATTGTGTACTTCACAGATACACATTACATATATAAACGAAAAAAAGCAAAATAAAATCAAGAGGAAACAAATTGTAATAAGTAAAATTTGAAAATACGTCTTATGAGAAGAGAGTGGATATTTTTGAAAGATTAAATGATATGGCTGTACATAATCATGGTGAAATATCATCTTTTGATGATATTTTTAAAAAAGAGGGTCGTCATTCACGTTGTGTTAATATATTAAAATTTTTTCTACCTCTTTTGGCATTAGCGATAACGCTGTTTTTTTGCTGGTCTACGTTCTTTTTTACTCCAGTTTCTTATAACCCTATTATGTTAAATAATGAAGAAAGTAGAATAATAGGATTGGTAATGGTCAATCCAAAATTAGAAGGTTATACAAGCTCTTATGAATCTTATTGGCTAAAAGCTGATAAAGCATTTCAAGATCTGATGCTTTCTGGAGTGATTGGGCTACAGAATATAACAGCTGAGATCTTTATGGGTAAAGAACGGGTTTTTGTTAATGCTCAAGAGGGAATTTACGATAATATTAATGGTTTTTTGCGATTAAACAAGCCATTCACGGTTACAACCAAAAATGGAATGGTGGCACGATTCACGTCAGCAGATATTAATTTATCTGATGGGCAATTAAATACAAATAAACGCATCAATATTCATCACGCAGATCTAGATCTTACGGCAGATGCTTTGCAAATACAAGAAAAAAGACAAATCTTGCATTTTCAAGGTGGGGTGCATTTAGTTATTAGTAAGTAATAATATATATCAATATGAGTTTTCTGGGCTTTATAAAGCATGTGTATACAAAGGGATTCAGAGCAATGAATATGAAGCCAAGGAAATTACACAGAAAATTGGTAGTCATATATTTAGCTTTGAGTATGGGAATGTTAGTACCGAAAGTAGCTTGTGGATATTCTGAGATGTCTTATTTCAGAATGAATCCATTAGATAACAAGGAGTCTATAGAATTTTATTCAGATTCCTTAGAAATACGTGATAAAGAGGGAATAGCACTCTTTAATGGTAATGTCTCAGTAACTCAGGGTAAAAATCTTCTGCAAACATCAAAATTAGCTGTTTATTATGATAAAATGGATAAAGTTGTTAATAGAGATCAGATAAATACAAGAATAGTATCTCTTACTGGATTTGGTTCTGTGAATATTAAAAAAATGGAAGCTTCAGGAAAGGTTTATATAAAAATAGCTACGCAAATTATTACGGGTGATAAAGGCATTTTTGATGGAAAGTCAGGTATGATGATATTGGCAGGTAATGATGTTGTATTCACTGATGGTGATAATGTGGCAACGGGGTGCAAGCTAACAGCAAATATGAAGACCGGGAGAGCTATACTAGAAGGTTGTGATACATCTAATAAAAAAAGTCGCGTCTCCATAATTTTAAAACAAAGTAAAAAGAATGGCTATTAAAGTTTTATGTTTGAAATCAAGAGAAAAAAACAGATAGCTGAGAGTGATATTGCAAGTGAATCTTTTAAAGAAAAAATAAAAGGAACCTTAACTGCTAGTAATTTAATTAAAATGTATCGAGGAAGACAGATTATTAACGGTGTTTCTTTTGGTATTCATACTGGAGAGGCTGTTGGGATTTTGGGTCCAAATGGTGCTGGTAAGACGACATGTTTTTATATGGTTACGGGTCTCATTAAATCTGATGGTGGGTCAATTAAAATTGATGGATTTGATATCACCAATTTGCCGATGTATCGGCGAGCTCGTTTAGGTATCGGATATCTTCCACAAGAAGCATCTATTTTTCGCGGGCTTTCAGTAGAAAATAATATTAAAGCTGTTTTGGAAATAGTCGAAAAGGATCGCTTTAGGCGATGTGAAGAGCTGGATTTACTTTTGCACGAATTTAAAATTGATCATTTACGCAAAATGCCTGCTATTTCTTTATCAGGAGGTGAACGTAGACGATTAGAAGTCGCGCGCGCTTTAGCTGCTCGCCCTAATTTTATATTACTCGATGAGCCTTTTGCAGGAATCGATCCTATTGCTATTTTTGATATACAGCAACTTATTCGTCATTTAACTCAACGTGGCATTGGTGTTTTAATAACCGATCACAATGTACGCGAGACGTTGGGTCTTGTTGATCGTGCTTATATCATTCATGCGGGACAGGTGTTAATTCATGGTTGTCCTAATGAAATTATTAATGATGCTGATGTGCGAAGAATTTATTTAGGAAATAAGTTTTATCTCTAATTGTACAGATTCCATGAAAGTTTTAGTAAATCAATACTATGAATATAAGTACTGTTCTTAAGTTTGCGGTACAATTTTTATGATTAAATTTTGCCAAATGATCAAGAACAATATTATAAAGGTATAGGTAGTTGTCTGTTGATTGCATCATAAAAATATATCACTAGATTAATTTTATGATGAATGATAAACGAGACTGTGATTCAATTCGCATGTTTTTATAAATTATGTAAATATAGGTAATGTCTTTTTAATGAAGTTAGATAATGTATGGATATTGTTGTTTCGGGTATTTTTGTGATGGAATCATAGACTATGTTACGATTCTAAATATGGTTCTCAGTACTTTTTTGGTCATTTTGCGTACTTGAAAGCAGTACACTACTGCGGTGTCAATGTGGGTCTGTAAACCGTTTTAGGGTATCCGTGAAAGTATAATTTTGTCTCAACCGTTGCAGTCCATAGCGTTTTGGAATACATAATCATCATCGAAAGTGCAGTGTCATTTTATGTTGATATTCTATTGCATTAGAAGTGCTAATTCTTAAAAGGAATAGGACGATATAACAAAAAATTGTATGCTGAGCTATTGTGACTGAAAAGTTAATGAATTTATGAACGGTGGTTGTTACAGGTGTCACAGTGGGTTTAATTGTTGTGAACGAACCCATTTTCTTTTTTCTCATACTGTTAATTAAGAGCTGGATACTATTTAATCTTTGAATTGATGAGTATATGAGATGACTTACACTATCATCTACTGTGAATTAAGAAATAGATATACATGCGATGGTGCAAGAAAGCCATAGAGGTCTTGAAGTATCAGTACGATTTGCTGGTTTGTCAGTAGGCATCTTGGTCTGCAAAAGGAAAATTAAAGTATGAATTTAAGTGAATTAATAGCACCAGAGGCAATTATTCCGGCTCTTAGGGCAAATTCAAAAAAACAGGTTCTACAAATTTTAGCTGAAAAAGCAGCTGGGCTTACAGGTCTTAGTGAGCGTACGATTTTTGATATTATTTTGCAACGTGAAAAATTAGGATCAACAGGTTTAGGTAGCGGAATTGCTATTCCTCATGGAAAACTACCTGATATTAACCAAATCGTTGGTATATTTGCTCGTCTTGAAAGTCCTGTTGATTTTGAAGCTCTTGATGATGAGCCGATAGATCTTGTTTTTTTATTATTAGCACCTGAAAATGCTGGAGCAGACCACTTGAAGGCTTTATCACAGATTGCGCGTGTTTTGCGTCATTCAGATGTTGTTCAAAAATTGCGCAACACGCATGATGCTTGTGCACTTTACACTTTATTAATTCAGAGTTCAGCATCAAATGCAGCCTAAAGGATAGCATAGAGTATTATATTGTTTGTTGAGTTTTGGAGCAAGATAAACGTAACATTATATTTGCTTAGCTATAATATGTGTTTCGGAAAACAGAAAATGTAACTATATTATTGATTTTTTTATATAGGTTATTCATTATCACACTCTTTGCACTGTTTTTTCGTTGTTTTTCCATGAGTTAAATTGTTTTTATCGTTAAAATGCTATGATCTCATGTTTGGCGGTGTTATTGCCAAGGCATCAGAGGCGTATGAGGACTTATAGCTTTTTATACAAGATAATGAGAAAAATTAATATTTAACAATCTAGTTTGTTTTTTATATTGGCTTATGTACAGAGCTAATATAAAAAAAATAGATTTTAATGATAAAAATGAAAATATTATAGGTTTTTCAATTACAGTTTAGTTAATTACAATGTTATATAAAAAGGTATTAGCTAATAAAAGCAGTTGCTGTTGTGGAAAGAATAAGGTGTGATGTTTTTGTTTATAAATGACTGTGATATCTGTAAGAAAATTTTTCCTAAGGAATATTGTAAAAGAGGGGGTATTGTTTAGTATATAAAAATGATGTGGATACGTTGATTTGGTTTTCTGTTATTACTTCAATAGTTGGTAATGTGATATAGTGAGGATACAGAGAGAGCTAGTGGTTTGAAATTTAGAAAAGTTTTACAGTATTTGGTGGATGGCTATATATTGCGTGTTTTGGAGATAATATGTCGGCGCTGTGTGGTTTTTTACAAAAAGTATAGGCTGTTTCATAATCTCTACTGATGTAGTTAAGTATAATTAGTTAGTTTTTAAATTCTGGTTTTTTTCAAGAGTTTGTAAGAAGTGATTTGTGGAACAGAGATGTTATTTTTTTCCTAATAGTTGATGGCATATTTGCACTTTGTTTTTTATTCAAAGTTCAATTTCTTTAAGAAGTAAATTCTTATACAGAAAATGAAATTAATAAAATAATATTAGTTTGTTGTGTTTTAAAAAATATGATTATTGGGTTAAAAATTCATATTTTAGTAATACCTAAAAGGTCACAGTTAAGCATATAAGCATAAACAGGTGCTTTTATAAAGCTTTGCCAATGAATAAATCTTGTTAATAGAGTGAAGAAGTGAGCTAAATGAAGATGTTTGAAAAGACTTTTATTGCTGCATTTGTGGTTGTTTTTGTTACTATTGGAACAGCATGGGCACAAGCGCCAAAGCGTTTGGATCAATTTGGGGCGTGGGGGGCTTATTCTTATAAATCGCCAGAAAATACAATTTGCTATGTTTTATCAGTGCCTTTAGATGCACTTCCAACAACAGTTAATCATGGTGATAATTTCTTTTTGGTTACTAAGCGTTCCAATTCGCCTGTTTCATTTGAGCCACAGTTAATGGCCGGTTATCCACTTAAAGAAGGATCAAAAGTTACTGTAACCATTGGAGATAGGGAATTTGATTTCTTTACAAAAGATTCGTCAGCTTGGATCGCATCATCAGCATTGGAAAAGCAACTTGTTTCTGCTATGCGTGCTGGAAAAAATATGATAGTAAAAGCTGTCTCAAAACGGGGAACTCATACAACTTATACGTATTCTTTAAAAGGGATAACTGCTGCATTAAATATGGTGCAGACATGCCGTTAAAGGTGTCTGCGTTATGAAGTAGTGATATAAATCGGAAGGTAATGGCAATTTCGTGTAATCCTAAACCAGCTAGTGCATGCTCAGCACTAAAATCAGATGGTGTTATATTAGAGAATGTATCCAAACTATCTTTAATTGGCTTATTTTATGATGAAATGGTAGATGCTTTAGAAGCAGTTGGTGTACCAGAAAGTCAATCGCGTATGCGTGTGCGTCAGCTTTGGCATTGGCTTTATGTGCGTGGCGTTTCGAATTTTGATGAAATGCTAAATATTTCCAAATCAATGCGGGAAATTCTCAAAAAACATTTTTCTATTGCGCGTCCGGAAATTGTTGAAGAACAAATATCAAAAGATGGTACGCGTAAATGGCTTTTACGCTTTCCAGCACGCGGGGCTGGAAAGCCTGTTGAAGTTGAAACAGTTTATATCCCTGAAGAAGGTCGTGGCACTTTGTGTCTTTCATCTCAGGTAGGATGTACGTTAACATGTTCTTTTTGCCATACTGGAACACAGGTGCTTGTTCGCAATCTGACAGCGGAAGAAATTTTATTACAACTGTTAATTGCACGTGATTGTTTGGGGGATTTTCCTGATAAAAATACTCCTGATGGTGCAATTGTTCCAGTTGAAGGTCGTAAAATCACTAATATTGTTATGATGGGTATGGGGGAACCATTATACAATTTTGAAGCAGTTAAAAAAGCTTTATTAATCGCTTCTGATGGAGATGGGCTCTCTTTGTCAAAACGCCGAATTACCCTTTCGACCAGCGGTGTTGTTCCTGAAATTATAAGAACAGGAGAAGAAATTGGAGTTATGTTGGCAATTTCACTCCATGCAGTACATGATACGCTACGAGATATGCTTGTTCCGATAAATAAAAAATATCCGATAGCTATGTTGATGGATGCTTGCCGTAATTATCCGGGTCTTTCAAATGCTAAGAGAATTACATTTGAATATGTTATGCTAAGAGATATAAATGATAGTTTGGATGATGCTAATAAATTAGTCCGGTTGCTTAAAGGCATTCCAGCTAAGATCAATTTGATTCCTTTTAATCCATGGCCAGGGACTAATTACCAGTGTTCTGATTGGGAGCAGATTGAGAAATTTGCTGATGTTGTTAATCAGGCAGGTTATGCTTCACCTATTCGAACACCTCGTGGACGCGATATTTTGGCAGCATGTGGTCAACTAAAATCTCTTTCAGAGCGTTTACGTAAATCTGAACGTTTGAAATTTGAAAATACAGTTGGCAATAAATGAACTTAACTTCCATCAATAAGTATGCGTAAGGCAAAGCTAGTAAAAACGCCTGCAGTAAGCCAATCAAGAAAGCGGATGTAAGAAGGGTTTTGTTTAAGCCCTTGTGAAAATTTGTGAGCCATAAAAACTATTGCAATGTTAATAGGTAGAGAAATAGGGATATAAAAAAGACCTAAAATAAGCAATTTTTGTGTGACCATAGAATCATTTGCATCTATAAACTGTGGCAAGAAAGTCACGTTAAAAAGAATGGCTTTTGGATTTAAGAGATTAATTCCAATAGCAGTAAAATAATCACGTTTAAGGCTTTGGTGTTTTATGGATGTTTCTTGGAGAGAAGATATCGAATTTTTATGCAATGCTTGAAAGGCAAGCCACAAAAGGTAAAATGCGCCAGCAATTTTAAGAAGAAAAAAAGCACGCGGTGAAGTAACAATAAGTGCTGATAATCCGAGAGCAACAGTAACAACCTGAATGACAAAGCCCGTTGCACTTCCTAAAGTGCATATAATTCCAGCCTTTTTGCTTTGTGCAATAGCACGTCCCACTGATAGCATGAGATCAGGTCCCGGAACAAGCGTTAATACCAATGCAGCTAAGGAAAATTGTACAATAACAGACCATTCAGGAAAAAATGACATGTAGGTATCCTTTATTGTCTAAAAGAATTATTTGAAAGAGGTTTTAATGACTGATACCTCTCAATATGAATGTTTTTCTTTTTTACATTTTTAAGCATGATTGAAAGAAAACTTATTTTCACTTCTTGCATAGTCTTTATTAATGAGTAATAAAGAAAAGAAAGTAAATAATATAGAATTTTAAGATGAAAAAATGGAAAAATATTAAAAAAGTCGTTTTAGCTTATTCAGGAGGACTAGATACGTCAATCATTCTTAGATGGTTGCAAAGTGAGTTAGGTGCAGAAGTTGTAACGTTTACAGCTGATTTGGGGCAGGGAGAAGAATTGGCATCTGCACGTCGTAAGGCTGAAATGCTGGGTGTTAAAGAAATTTACGTCGAAGATTTACGTGAAGAATTTGTGCGTGATTTTGTGTTTCCCATGTTTCGCGCTAATGCAGTTTATGAGGGAACTTATCTTTTAGGGACATCTATTGCCCGTCCGCTTATTGCAAAGCGCTTGATTGAAATTGCTAAGGAAACGAACGCAGATGCAATTGCCCATGGAGCAACAGGAAAGGGCAATGACCAAGTGCGCTTTGAGCTTTCTTCTTATGCTCTTGATCCTAATATAAAAATTATTGCTCCATGGCGTGATTGGTCTTTTAAAAGTCGAACGGATTTGATTGATTTTGCGCAGGCACACCAGATTCCGGTCGAGAAAGATAAGCAAGGTGAGGCACCTTTTTCGGTTGATGCCAATTTGTTACATTCATCATCAGAAGGAAAAGTTTTGGAAGATCCTGCTATTCCTGCTCCTGAATATGTGCATATGCGGACTCTTTCACCAGAATCTGCTCCGGATGAAGCAACCATTATCACTATTGGCTTTAAAAAAGGTGATGCTATTTCTATTAATGGAGAAATGTTGTCTCCTGCCACTTTGCTAGCTCAATTGAACAGCTATGGATGTAATAATGGTATAGGTCGATTAGATTTGGTAGAAAATCGTTTTGTTGGTATGAAATCGCGTGGAATTTATGAGACACCAGGGGGAACTATCCTCTTGACTGCTCATCGAGCTATGGAATCTTTAACATTAGATCGGGGAGCTGCTCATTTGAAAGATGAATTAATGCCGCGTTATGCAGAACTTATTTATTACGGTTTTTGGTTCTCACCCGAGCGAAAAATGTTGCAAGCTGCTATTGATTTATCCCAAGAACATGTTGAAGGTGAAGTTACACTAAAGCTTTATAAAGGCAATGTGATTGTTGAAGGACGACAAAGTAAAAAATCACTTTACTCCAGTGAGTTAGTAACCTTTGAAGATGATGGGGGTGCTTATGATCAAAAAGATGCTGCAGGCTTTATTAAATTAAATGCATTACGCTTGCGCACATTGGCAGCGCGTTTATGAGGATTTACAAAAAATAATCATATACAGTGTTTAAATTTATGCGTGTTGGTAACTACATTGTATGCTCTATTTCGAATTTGATATAGAAAATCTTTTATTTTTACAGATAAGAGCAATTGGAAAAGTCTAAAACAGTAGCAATGAAAGTACCAATAGTCAAAGTAAGCAAAGTACGTTTTGTAAATTATCATTTCATTAATGCAAAATAAAAAAAATCATAGCAGAGAGAACTGAGCACACATTTGTTATAATTAAGTGTGATAATAAGTTTGTTAGCTTTTATCCTTATATTATTGACGAATAAGTTTAATAACCATACACTATTTTTATTACTTCATTAAAAAATTTAATTTTAGGATAGAGACAGTCATGCGTGATCAGTTTGGTGATATTAGCTTAGCATCTGAATTAAGAGATGCTGCCGTTAAATCAAAAATTTGGCCATTTGAAGAAGCACGCAAGATTATAAAACGGTATGAAAAAATCGGTTATCCAGAGAGCATTCTGTTTGAAACAGGTTATGGACCTTCTGGTTTGCCGCATATTGGTACTTTTGGTGAAGTTGCTCGTACGACCATGGTGCGACACGCGTTTCATATTTTAACAGAGAACAAGGTTAAAACAAAACTTCTTTGTTTTTCTGACGATGTAGATGGTTTGCGTAAAGTTCCTGATAATGTACCAGACCGCGAAAAAATGGAAAATTATCTTGGTCAACCGCTTAGCGTTGTACCAGATCCTTTTGGAGATGTTTATCCTTCTTTTGGAGCTGCAAATAATGCGCGTTTGCGTATTTTTCTCGATCGCTTTGGTTTTGATTATGACTTCGCAAGTGCAGCTGATTATTATAGTTCTGGTCGTTTTGATGAAACACTTTTAAAGATACTTGCCTGTTATGACAAGGTTATGGCAATCATCCTACCAACATTAGGTGAAGAACGGCGTGCTACTTATTCACTTTTTTTACCTATTTCTCCTTTTTCTGGAAAAGTATTACAGGTACCAATAATTGCCCGAAATGTTGAAAAGGGTACTATTACATACATTGAGCCTGATACAGGAGAAACTATTGAAACGGAAGTTACAGGGGGAAAAGTTAAGTGCCAGTGGAAAGTGGATTGGGCAATGCGTTGGACGGCGCTAAGGGTTGATTATGAAATGGCAGGGAAAGATCTTATTGATTCCACCAATCTTTCCTCTAAAATTTGCAAAGTCCTTGGTGGAAATCCACCAGAAGGATTTAATTATGAGTTATTTTTGGATGATCAGGGTAAAAAAATTTCTAAATCTAAGGGAAATGGCTTAACTATTGATGAGTGGTTAACTTATGCCCCAACAGAGAGTTTGGGGCTCTACATGTTTTTAAAGCCAAAAACAGCGAAACGGCTTTATTTTGATGTTATTCCAAAAGCCGTTGATGAATATTATGCACATCTTTCGGCTTATGGTCGTCAGAACTGGCAGGAGCGGCTTAATAATCCTGTATGGCATATCCATAATGGTTGCCCTCCACAGGTTGATTTGCCTGTATCCTTTTCCATGCTATTAAATTTGGTGAGTGCTTCAAATGCAGAGAATAAAGATGTTCTTTGGGGCTTTATTTCTCGCTACGCTAAAGGAGCAGATGCACAGACTTGTCCGGCACTTGATCAGTTGGTGCAATTTGCCATTAAATATTTTGACGCTTTTGTCAAACCAAATAAAAGATTTCGGATTCCTGATGAGAGTGAACGTTCAACATTGGTTAAGATTGATGCAAAATTAGCGGGTTTGCATAAAACTGTCGACGGAAATACTCTCCAAAATGCACTTCTTGATGTTGCACGTTTAATAGAATGCTACCAAGATCATAGCAAGAAAAGTCCTGAAGGAGGGCCAGGTGTTTCGAATGTTTTTTTTCAAATGTTATATGAAGTGCTCTTAGGACAGGAGCGAGGGCCACGATTAGGATCATTTATTGCACTGTACGGGATTGATGAAATGCGTGCACTGATTGCTGATGCACTTGCAAGGCCTGTGGAGGCATAATGAAAAAGAGAGCAGGAGAAGTAAGACGTCGTCGTACGTTTGCAATCATTGCTCATCCTGATGCGGGAAAAACGACACTAACAGAAAAGCTATTATTATTTGGTGGAGCTATTCAGCTTGCTGGTGAAGTAAAAGCAAAAAAAGATCATATTAAAACCCGTTCTGATTGGATGAATATTGAACGTGATCGTGGAATTTCGGTAGTAACATCGGTTATGACCTTTGAATATGAAGGTCATATTTTTAATTTGTTAGATACTCCAGGCCATGAAGATTTTGCAGACGATACTTATCGTACTCTCACAGCAGTTGATAGTGCTATTATGGTTTTGGATGGTGCACGCGGAATTGAGCCGAGAACACTAAAATTATTTGAAGTATGTAGGATGCGTGATATCCCTATTGTTACTTTTGTTAATAAAATGGATCGTGATGCACGTGATCCTTTAGAAATTTTAGATGAAATTGAAGAAAAACTCGCACTTGATACTGCACCAATTACTTGGCCTATTGGTATGGGTAAGGATTTTGTGGGTACCTTTAATCTTCATCACAATTATTTTCGCAAAAAAGATGATGAAATAATCCCACAGTCAGTTTTAGGGCCTGATGATATTGCGCACATACTTCCCAAAAATCAACGTGAACCTTTTATAGAAGGGATAGAACTAGCCCGTAGTGCTTGTAGGAGCTTTGATTTACAGGCTTTTTATGAAGGACATATGACACCAGTTTATTTTGGCTCTGCTTTACGAAATTTTGGTGTTCGTGATTTAATAAATGCGTTAGTCGATTTTGGTCCAAGTCCTCGTAATCAAGTTGCAGATAAACGAAGTGTTACAGCAACAGAATCAAAAATGACAGGATTTGTTTTTAAAATTCAAGCTAATATGGATCCTAATCATCGTGATCGTATTGCATTTTTACGGGTGTGTTCGGGGACTCTTGAGCGTGGTATGAAAACAAAGTTGGTAAGAACTGGAAAGATAATGACATTGTCGGCACCACAATTTTTCTTTGCTCGTTCGCGCCAACTTGCTGATCAAGCTTATGCTGGTGATATAGTTGGTATTCCAAACCATGGGACTTTACGTATTGGTGATACGCTCACAGAAGGTGAAGATGTTCTCTTTAAGGGTGTGCCTAATTTTGCGCCGGAAATTTTCCGTCGTGTTTGTTTGAGTGATCCGATGAAAGCAAAAAATCTCAAAGAAGCTTTGCATCAAATGGCTGAAGAAGGTGTTGTGCAATTATTTATTCCCGATGATGGATCACCTTCTCTTATTGGGGTAATTGGCGCTTTGCAAATTGATGTCTTAACGGAGCGTCTCAAGGTGGAGTATTCTTTACCAGTGAGTTTTGAATCGTCACGCTTTAGTGTATGCCGTTGGATTTTCGCAGAAAATAGAGATGAGTTGCAAAAGTTTATAGCTAATCACAGGTCTTCTATTGCGCATGATTTGGATGGAGATCCAGTTTTTTTGGCAGAAAATCACTTTTCACTAAATTATGAAATAGAGCGGGCTTTGAAGATAAAATTTACAACTTTCAAAGATTATCAAATTCGTGCTGAATAAACGGTTACTATGGTAGAAGGAATTGTCATTCAAGGATTAAACAAATAAGGGGTATTATATTATCACCCCTTATTTATAAAAAGGTTATTATGGGTATATTTAACGAAGATTGTTTTGAATCCATTCAGAAAGATTTTTCTTAGAATTTGCACCAACAATATTGGATGAAACAGTTCCGTTTTTAAACATCAATAACGTAGGAATTGATCGTACTCCGTATTGGGTAGCTAATTCTGGATTTTCATCAATATTGATTTTGGCAATTTTAATCTTATCTTTCATTTCTATTGCAATTTCATCGAGGATGGGGGCAATCATTTTGCAAGGGCCACACCATTCTGCCCAAAAATCCACTACAACAGGAGAGGAAGAGTCAAGAACTTCATTTTTGAAGTTACTGTTATTAATTTTTATACATGTCATCGATTTATCCTTTATATTTATAAATTAGAATGGTGGTAATTCATATCAAGTTATTCTAAAGATGAATTATAGGAAGCCTTTTATAAAAGATTTTTCTTATCTTATATGGCAATTTCATCAATAAGTGTATCGAGTTTTTCAGGAGTTAGTTTAAAAAATTTTGCTTCTTTGCTATAAATAAGAAGAGCTTGTACATCTTTATTTGGATGAATAGTTTGCAACAATTTTCTATAAAGAGCCATTTGCAGCAAATAGTGTTGTGCTATAATAGTTTCGTCTTCAGGCATGGTTCCAGTTTTAAAATCAGCAAAGATAACGCTGTTTTTTGTGATGTATAGACGGTCAATTTGGCCAGAAACTATTTGTTCTTTTCCACGAACTTTTACAATACCCATTAAAGAAACTTCAGCACGTGACAGATCAGAAAAAAGCGGTTTCAGATATGAATTGTCTAGGATTTGCCAAACATGATGAATTGCATTTTCTTTTTGGTTTTCGTGCCAATGAGAAGCTTTTGTATTTAGATAATGTCGGGCATAATCTTTACGTTTATTAGGAGGGCAATTTGGCAGATGTTGTAGTAATTGGTGCACAAAATAACCATATTCAATAGAAAAAGCTCTGTTTGTGTTTTCTTCTCCTAAAACAGGTGAAATTTTAAGCTGTTTTATACTAGAAAAAGGCGTATTATCAGGCTCAATAGAAAGACTAGCAACAGATGGTCTTAATGGTTGTGGCAAGGCCAATTCTGATGGGACTTTGTGGTGGAAAAAATTAGGCAAAGATGGGGGTATTTGCATCTCTGTACAGGTTTCTTTTTGGTTTATTAAGGTAGCAGCATAGGGTGTGATGCAATAGCGCCAAGCTGCAATATCTTCTGAAGGACCCTGTATAGAAACTGCATATGGTTTAAGTGCTTTCTTGACTAATGGCAACCATGTATGGGAAGAAGTTCGTTCATTACTATATCCACAAATGAATAATCTATCCTCAGCACGGGTCATTCCCACATAAAGAAGTCGTTTATACTCTTCTTCTGCACGTTCTTTCAATCGTGAGATCAATTTTTCAGAAAGCTTTGTATCAAACTCTGCGTTGGGATGCCAGATAAAAACCGGTTGATTGTGTAATGTTTTGTTAGATGGGGGCACTTGAAGCAAGTGTGGAGCATGCTGAGGATGCCAGATTGCGCTACCAGAGTCTACTAGAAAAACAATTGCTGCTTCTAGTCCTTTAGCTGCATGAACAGTCATAATACGAACTTCTTCATGGTTTTGATCAAATTCACGCTTAATTTCTGGTTTACTGGTATTTAATATTTCTAAAAAAGCTTGTAATCCTGGTAAACCAGTTTTTTGAACAGTCAGCGTGTAATCCATGAAAGCATCAAGAACGTCATTTGCTTCAGATCCTAAGCGAGATAGAATTTTTTGCCGCCCCTTATCATTGTTAAGGATATGGCTATAAAATTCAAAAACCGGTATGTTGTCCACTAAATTTCGGTAGTTGCTCAAATGTTCGAAGGCATATTTAAAAGATGCATGTGATTGTGAGTGTACACAAAGGCTTTGCCAAAGTGATCCTTTACGGTAAGCAGCAAGTTGATAAAGTTCATCTTCTGTAAGAGAAAAAAGTGGACTTTTTAAAACACAAGCAAGAGACAGATCATCTTGTGGTTGCAAGACAAAGCACGCAAGAGCCATTAAATCACGTATACTAATGTGATTGGTTAGCTGTAAACGATCAGCACCAGCTACAGGAATATTGCGTATTTTAAGCGCACGAGAGAGCGCAGAGACAAATTGGTCACGTTTACGAACCAAAATCATAATATCACTAGGTCGCAATAAACGTCCCTTGGCTGGAAGCATCTCTCCTTTGTGGAGCCAGTCGGCGATGGTTTCAGCAATTTTTTCTGCCAAACGTACTTCAGGTGTGTCCAAATGTTCAACGGTTAAATGCCAATCATCAGGAAATTCACTTTTTTCTTTGAAAATTGTATCCCATATAATTACATCACCTGGACTATTATTACGAATAGCTTCGTGTACTGTTTTTTCATTTTCTGCTGAAAGTCCTTTGTAATTTTCTGGTGTTTCAAAAACGATATCAATACTTTTAAGGACATCAGCTGTAGAGCGAAAAGAATAATTAAGTTGTACTTTTTCAAATTTCTGTTTTGCCTGCTGTGCTTTTTTTTGAATTATTCTCCCATTTGCGGAAAAGTTTTCTGGGGCAGCGCCTTGAAAAGAGTAAATAGATTGCTTTTCATCTCCAACGGCAAAAAGAGTGCGTATGTTTGTACGTTGACTATGGCCTGTAAAAAATTCTTGCGCTAAAAGTTGAATAATTTGCCATTGTTCAGGGTTAGTATCTTGTGCTTCATCAAGAAGAATATGATCAAGACCGCGATCAAGTTTATATTGCACCCATTGGCTTGCACCTTTACGCTGCAACAGTTGTAGTGTACGCTCAATGAGATCATCAAAATCTAAGAGGCCATTGATCTTTTTTAGATTTGCATAGATTTTGAGATAAATATCACAAAGCTGAAAAGCAACCATATTGAGTTGAACAGCTTTTACGCACTGATATTTATCTAAAAGAATAGAAAGTTTATTTTGTTTATCTTCAATCTCTTGTTGGATAAAAGGCCAAATTGTATCTGATTTTTTTGAAGATAAACGTAAAAAATTACGGGGTTGGCCTTTAGTTGTAAAATAAATATTTGAGATAATGTTAATAATACTTTTTTCATCAACAACAACCGCTAATTGAGAAAATTTTGCAATCATATCATCGGTGTTTTTATTGTTATATGTTTGAAAATGTTTAAGAATATAAGGGGGAAGCAAAGCGGTTTGTTGAATTTTTTTCAACAGTAGTTGGCCTGTTTCATCAGGTTCTAAGTTAAAGAGCATACGTAACTGTTTTTCTCCTCCTTTAGATAAAATGGAAGACAAAAAATTAGATAATTTATGTTGCTTTTCGGTTGCTTCGTATAGAAATTTATTAAAAGTGCTTTCGCTAATAACTTTAAGCAGCTGTTTCAAAGCTGGTTGTGTGTCATTATGCACTAAAAGTTGACGGCGGGCTTCTAATAATAATTTTTTTCGATTGATATCATCGAGTAGTTCGAAATGCCCTACAATATTTGCTTCTAACATAAACTGATGCAATAAAGATTCACAAAATGCATGAATAGTTTGGATTTTTAGTCCACCAGGTGTTTCAAGGGCGCGAGCGAAGAGTTGGCGTGCATGGGTTAGTTTTTGTGCATTGGCAGGTTTATTTTCGAGTTGTGATAAGATTTTTTGAAGTTGTGTATCATCAAGTTCATTCCAGCTGGAAAGTGTACGAAAGATTCGCGATTGCATAACAGCAGCAGCTGCGTTTGTGTAAGTAAGGCATAAAATGCGTGCTGGAGGGGTATCGTTTAAAAGCAAACGTATGACACGTTCGCTTAAAACATGAGTTTTTCCAGATCCTGCATTTGCAGAAACCCATACATTTGTTTTGGGATGTGTTGCTGTTGCTTGTGCATCAAGAGCAGCTTCGGGAATAGAAAAAAGAGTCATGATTGATCTGCAGTATAAAAATTATTTGACCATTCTGATAATCGTGCCAGATGATCATAGTCGCTTTCATATTGTTTTTTTAAGGGGACGGCATGTGAAAGATATCCTTGTTGTGGATTTTTATAATAGTTTATTAATGCGATAAGATATTCCCATGCTTTTTTACCGAGATTTATTGCATTTTTATTATCTTTTGTCTTTTTATTAAAGAGAATTGATTGGGGTTTAATTTCATCTTTTCCGTTGAGTGGGATGTAAAATAAATTTACAGGGGTAAGGTTTTGAAAATCTGTAAAAGCCCCTTGCATTAACAAGGCTGCTTCTAATGCTAATTGTGGATGTAATAAATCACAAACTTGTTTTGATGAAGGGGGAGTGCTGGTTTTAAAATCAATAATTTCGACCATTTTTTCTGGCAAAACATCAATGCGGTCGGCGCGTCCTGAAAGGGTTACGCCTGTTGTACCTATAGGTATTTTTTGGGATATTACTTCAGCATGTCGTTCTCGAAATCCAAGGCTTCTTTCCCATTGAATGATAAACGGGGCAAATTTTTCAAAAGTAGTCCACCAGATTACTTCAATATCAGGGGGTAAATTCAATTTATCAAATTCTTTACGCCCAATGGTAAGGAGTTCATTTAATGCATTTGCCGCATTTGGATTGTTTATTTGTACACAAAAATTGGCAAGAATAGTATGATAAAGTGTTCCACGTTCGGTAGCACAAGGGTCATGGATAAGTGCTTTCAGTGGTTTGAGTCGCAAGATTTTTTTTGCATAAATAGCATAAGGATCATACCGCAATGTTTCTATTTCAGTAATTGAAAAATGGCGTGGACGCACGTCAAGTGGTGGTACAGGGCAAGGACGTTTGATACAGGTAGTTATATTCGTATTGTCAAGCATTCTTGCCCAATGGAGCAATATTTCACCTCGTGTGCGAATTTGTTTCCAAACCTGCTTTCCTACAACCGTTTCTAAGCGTTGTAACCAGCGTGAGGGAATAGAAGGAGTATGATTAACCCTTATAGCTCTGCTCATTACCACTTTATTCATTCCCATAGCCCATTGAAAATCATGTGCTGAAAGTCCAATATGCTTTTCTGGCGGTTCTAGAGTTAACATCATTTTCATTGGTCGTGATAAAAAAGCGTCATTACGGGCAGTGATAGGCCATGATTTTTCATTAAGGCCGCCAATGACTACCGTATCAACCGTTTGTAAACGTGATTCCAAAGTACCCCAGATGAATAAGCGTGGATGCCCTCCAGGGGAAGGAGTCACAGAGTGGGTTGCTATCAGGGCTGAAAACATAGCAGGCCACTCACAAAGACGAAATTTTAATCCTGATTTATCACTAATTAATTCACGCAAAAAAGTTGATAAGGCTTGTCCTGCTTCATTTTGGTAAAGATGTGTAAGAAGGTGGTTTTCATCACGTCCAAAATTTTCAAAAACTTCAACTGTTGCTATTGCAGCTTCATTAATTGTGTATTCCCTCTCCTGTTTCATGAGAGATGATAAAGGCTCAACAGCTTTAACTAAAAGGTGACAAAGCAGACGTGCTTCTTCATTTTTTTGTGGATCAAAAGTATAGTCGGTATTATGGGAACGTGTTTTTACCCATTTTTCAAAAAATTGGTCACATTCGCAAAGATTGATTCGTCCAGTACTTCCGCGAAGAATAAGTAATTCAAAATTTTCTGCCATCTCACGCAAGCGATGACGGTTTTGCTCTAATGTTGTGAGTGGATGTTTAAGAAGAGAAAGGAAAGCAATTGGATCACCGGGTTGAAATATATTTTCTAAAAGAAGTCGCAACAGGGTTGAAGGCAATGTTTGTGCAAGCGGTATTTCTCCTGAATCATTAGCCTCAATTCCAAACCTCTGTAACTCGACGACAACACGACGTGCTAAATTACGATCATTTGTAATTAGAGCTGTAGTTTTTTCAGGCTCTTCAATTGCATTTCGCAATGTAACAGCAATAGCAAGAGCTTCTTCACGTTCATTTATGGCTTCAATTAGTGACCAATCTGCACAAAGGCTTTCATAATCATCACGTACAATTTTTGTCCACAGATCTGTTGTTGAGGATAAACGAAGTGCTTCTGATAGAAGAGCTGCACGTTTTTCTTTTGTTACGCTTTTGGAGCCAATTTCGCGAACATGAATGCGTTTACATTGCATGAGAGATAAAAGTTTTTTGAAATGATATTGGGGATGGCTAAAAGCGTCAGATGTATGATTAAAAAAATCGAAAGTTGTTTCTTGTGTTGTGCCTAATGCGTTCCATTGCTCTTCGTCCATATAAAGATCGAGGCCTGGAAGAACAACAGCTCCTTTTGGTAGGTGGGATATTACCTTTAAAAGATGTGCAACTGCGGGGATAGAGCCTGTTGCACCTGCTGCAATGATAGGTTTATTAGGTTTCGTATGGTATAAAATTTCTGCATGCATTTTAAGTGCTTGATTGCGCCATTCAGCTGGATTGCTTCGTTGCCTCTCTTGCAAGATTTGTGGCCAATTTTGTGTAACAATGGTAAGGAAATTGAGTGTTATTTGCCACCATTCGGCTACCATATCAGGTGCAATTTCTTTCAGTTTTGACCAATCTGCTGATTCTGTTTCAACTTCATCCATTAAGCGTGCTAAATCTTGAGCAAGCCAAATGGCATCGGCAGTATTAGTAGGAATAAATACATCTTCTGTACCAATTATGGTACGAAGATGAATAGGCAAATTTTCACGCCAAGAGCGAATGAGATGTGCCAAAAGCAGAATACGTTCACTTTCTCCAATAGGAGGATTCAGTGCATTCGTATGGTGTTCAAAAAAAAGGAAGCTATCTTCGTTCACATCTCCTAAAGGACGAATGGTTGGTAAGAAAGTTGATCGTGTTTCGCTTTTCTCAACAAAGGCTGTGCGTAAAGCACGAGCAGCACGGCGTGTCGGTACATAAATGATGGTATCAGCAAGAGCAGTTTGAGTATCTTCATTTTGTGAGAAGTTGTCAATGAGAGTACCTGATAGCAATGCATCAACAAAAGTTGGTAAAAAAGCAGTTCCCAGAGAAATAGAAAAGACACGTGGATTATGAGTCATGTGATCTCGTTTGGTATGTGTGAAAAATATTTCACGTTATTGATTAGTTGTACTGTGTCTACTGTATACAATTTTCATTTATGTAAAAACTAAAATGCTATATTTGTAAGGTAGATTTTTTTATTTAAGTAAAGCAGTATCTTAGCAGATAATTCTGTTAATTTTAATCAAAGGTTTGTAAATAGGTGCGTGCTCATTCTTCGATTTTTGAATTGAAAACTAAGTTTTCTAGTGAAAATGGTTCGCAAAAGATAAATAGTGAAGTATCTATTGTGCTTTTCAAAAGAGGTTCATTTCTTGATTCAAGCTTTAGAAAATAGAAGTATACACAAATCTTTAGAGTTTTTGAAATCTGTTTATAAAAGACTGCTGTAGACGTTTAATGGAGTGTTCTTCTGATGTTAGAGTTATGTGACGTCCGCGACCTTCATACTGGAGAGTGATAGCGAAGGTAACAGGTCCCAGACGATTTTCGCTTTTTTCTGGCCATTCAATGAGTAAAATGCTTTGTTTACGTGCCTCATGAAACCCTAGTTCATCGATTTCTTCTGCTATCGAGATGCGATAAAGATCAGCATGAATAATTTCAAATTGTGGAAGTTGATAATTTTGAACAATAGTAAAAGTAGGACTTGGAATATCCATGGTATTGTCGTTGGCAAGTGTATGGATAAGTGCGCGTGCTATGGTTGATTTTCCTGTTCCAATATCACCCTGTAATGTCACAAGATCGCCAGGTTTTAAAGCAAGAGCCAAATTTTGTGCAAAAAGCTTGGTTGCTTCTTCATTTTCAAGAAAAAAACTAAAATTCATTTTCATTTCCGTGAAATGTATGAGAAGAAATTTTGTAATAACAAAACATCAGCTTAAAAAAATTTATCTATTTTGGAAACTGGAAAAAAACATTTAACTGTTGTTCCTTGTCCTGTGCCAGTCATAATTTCAACATGTCCACCATGGAGTTCAACAAAGCTTTTGACAAGAGAAAGACCAAGACCGGCTCCTGCACGCACACCGTGATGTGAATGGGAAGAAAAGCGTTTGAAAACTCTGTCAAGGATATCTTTGGGAATATCAGATCCATCGTTGTGAACACTAAAGATAATCTGATTATCTTGTTCATCGGCACAAAATTCAATTGTGCTTGCTTCTGTTGCAAAATTAATAGCATTACTGAGTACATTAACAAAAATTTGATGCAGACGTGTTGCATCGGCTGAAATGAAATTTAAGAAAGGAGAAATTTGTTGTAAAAGTGTAATATGGCGCCCATTAAGACGTTCTTCTACGCGCATTACTGCTTGCATCATAGCATCAGCAATGTTGACAGGTTTTATATCTAATTCCATGATACCTGCATCAAGTGTTGCAAGGTCAAGAATGTCGTTGACAATGTTTAAAAGAGCGCTTGATTCTGAATGAATATGTCTAAGGTATTCATGTTGGCGTTCATTGATAGAGCCAAAAAGTTGGTCACGTAGAATATCAGAAAATCCAATAATATTGGTGAGAGGTGTGCGTAATTCATAGGAAACATGTTTGACAAATTCATTGCGCAAATGCTCAGCTTTTTCTAAAGCTTCATTTTTTTCTTGCAGAGCACGCGCAACATGGATGGTGTCAGTAACATTCACAAATGTTAGCATTGTTTGTCCATCTGGTAGTGGTACCACTGTGTAGTCAATAATTACTCCATTTTTCAGGTTCATACGACCAGCGTATGTCTCGCGCTTTTCAGCAAAACCAGTAATGATTTTAGTGAATTGATTCCATTCTTCTCCTACTATTAAAGATGAGCAATAGACTTGTAATTGCGTAATGTGGGTACCTTCTACTTGTAAATTATAGGGCAAAGACCACAATTTTGATAAGGCTGGATTTGATAAACGAAGACGCCCATCGGTACCAAAAACAACGACTCCTTCAGAAAGTTTTTCAAGTGTTTCACCTTGTATTTTTATTAATGTATTATAGCGTCGCTCAAGATCAATTTTTTCGGTAAGGTTTTCATAAAGCCAAGTAACGCCTCCTTGTGGATGAAAATTGGAAAGAACACGTACTGTGCGACCATCTGGAAGATTCCAAATTTGTTGATTTGATTCTGTTTGTCGGTAAGCTTTAAACAGTTCTTCTTTCCATGCACGCCAATCAGGATGATCTCCGATGAGCCCTTCTTCGCGCAAACGTTCAAGAAATAATGTATGACTCGGTTCACTTTCTAGAAAAGAGCTTTCTAATGGCCACAAAACTTTAAAAGCATGGTTGCAGAATTTTAATTTTTGATTAGCATCGAAAATTGCCACAGCTGTTGAGATTTGGTCAAGTGTTTCATAATGGTTTTGAAGAATTCGTTCCATTTCACGAGAAAGGTTTTCATATGCACTGTCATCACGAGCAAAAGCTGCCATTCCTTCGTTTGTTGTAATACGCGTTAGATAAAAATGATGTCGTTCTCCATTAATTACGGTATGAACATGATCTTGAAAAACTGTTTCTATTTCATCTGTTTTGCATAGTGTTGTTTCGTTGAAAAGATCAGCTACCTCATTGCTGTTTTCTCGAATATTTGCTATTTCTCTGAAGGCACGATTAATAAAATAGATTTTTCCTTCATGATCTCGTATCCATACAGGCTCTTGAATACGGTCAAGAAGATTACGCTGCATTCTTATCTCTACAAGAAGTCGTGTAATATCTTTTTGTAAACGTGAATTTTCAATCTGTTGTATTGAGATATCTTGAAAACGTGCAATAGCTGCTGTTCTTGTAATAATACCTGTAACTTGTAATGGTATATTGTTTGCGGTGATAATCGAAAGTTCAAAAGGATGACATTTACAGCGCAATTGGGTTAATGCATGATTAAGATCTTGTAGAGAAGGTTCTTCGAGCCAAAGCTCGAAATGTTGGAAGTTTTGCTGACTAATTCCCATTTTTTTTAATTCAGGAATATTACCAACTGTGATTGGTAAGGCTGTTGGGTTTTCCCAAATAAGGAGATATTGTCCAGTTTCTTCTAGAAGCCATTCGTATAGTTTAAGTTTTTCGGAAAAATCTGATTGAATAGTCTTTAAAGGCTTCCATATGGATTTTTTGGCATCCATGATAATTATTATGCATGCAAGAAATGAGGCACAAGAAATACCTCCACAGAGTGTTAAAATAAGCCACAGACCATCTGGAAAATTGAAGTCAGATGGTAGATACGTCGTAAATGACTGAGCAAGAGCATATGTTGGAGAAAAAAAGAAAAAAAGGCAAAAAACATCAGCACAGATCCGGATCATTTTTTGAGCCTTTTCTTTGGAGGAATAGTCACCAAAGTTGAGCACGATGCATTTTCCTTTTTTTGATACCCCAAGGAAATGTTTTAGTAACGGTAATGATTTGGTTTATAAGGTCCTTGTGGTGTAACTCCGATATAGGCAGCTTGTTCTTCTGATAGAATGCTTAATTTTATTCCCAGCCTATCGAGATGAAGACGTGCAACTTTTTCATCAAGGTGTTTGGGCAAAACAGTGACTTTATTTGCATAGTTTTCTGCATGAGTGAAAAGTTCAATTTGCGCTAAAACTTGATTGGTAAATGAGGCTGACATAACAAAAGAGGGATGACCTGTTGCATTACCAAGGTTTAATAAACGACCTTCAGACAATAAAATTATGCGTTTACCATCAGGAAAGGTAATCATATCGACCTGTGGCTTAATATTCGTCCATAGCAAATTTCTAAGAGCGGATACTTGGATTTCATTATCAAAGTGACCAATATTTCCAAGAATACACATGTCTTTAACTTGTTGTATATGGTCTAAGCGCACAACATCTTTATTTCCGGTTGTTGTTATGATGATATCAGCACTGGAGGCCGCATCGTCTAAAGTAACTACTTCGTAGCCATCCATAGCTGCTTGAAGAGCACAGATTGGGTCAATTTCTGTTACTTTGACACGAGCACCAGCACTTGAAAGAGATGCCGCTGAACCTTTTCCTACATCGCCATAACCGCAAACAATGGCTGTTTTGCCAGCTATCATTACATCTGTTCCACGTCGGATACCATCCACTAACGATTCTCTACATCCATACTTATTATCAAATTTCGATTTGGTAACACTATCATTGACATTAATGGCAGGAAAAGGAAGAAGTCCCGCTTTTTGTAATTGATAAAGGCGGTTTACACCTGTTGTGGTTTCTTCACTTATACCTTTGATTGCTGCACGTTGGCGTGTAAAAAAACCTGGTGTTGCGTTCATACGTTTCTGAATTTGCTTGAAAAAAAATTCCTCTTCTTTTGTTTTGGGATGAGACAGGATGTCTTCCTTTGTTTCCGCTTTGTATCCTGTTAAAATATAGTTTGTAGCATCAGCTCCATCATCCAATATGAGATTAGATGGATTGCCATCAGGCCATTGGAAGATTGCATCTATATAAGTCCAATATTCTTCAAGTGTTTCGCCTTTGACTGCAAAAATAGCAGTACCAGTAGCTGCAATGGCTGCTGCTGCGTGATCTTGTGTAGAAAAAATATTACTAGAACACCACCTCACATCGGCACCAATTGCTTTTAGTGTTTCAATCAAAACAGCCGTCTGAATCGTCATGTGCAATGATCCAGAAATACGTGCTCCGCGCAAAGGTTGACTAGAGAAAAACTCTTCACGGCAAGCCATCAAACCAGGCATTTCTGTTTCGGCAATATCAAGTTCTTGACGACCATAGGCAGCAAGCGTAATATCTTTGACAACATAATCTTGAGCTGCCATTTTGTATTCCTTTGAGTTATCTTTTCCGAGACGGTAGGAGAAATTAAAGAAAAATGCAAGCAAATAGAAAGGATTTCTTATATGAAAATCCTTTTTAAGGTTTTATCAAATTGTTTAGAAGACATGTATTTACGTATTAATTGATGGTTGTGTTATGCATTAAGAATGATGCTAAGAAGTATAATAATGATGATCTGTTCGTGAAGGATCTATCGTATCACGATAAATTAGCGGTTGTACAAAGGAATGAGTGTATGTTACAACCGCAATCTCTGTAATTAGTTTTAGCTAGCATGATTCTATTACGTCCTCATGAGGCATTTGTCGTGAGTGTCGATAATAACACTTATTGATAAAATAAGAAAGTGATGATAACTGAAGCTGTATCTTGATGTTAGGATAGGAAGTAAAATCCCTTTTCGGGGATGTTTAGAGAGGGGTAAAATGAAAAAGTTGATTTTATTGTGTATGGTCATGTTAACTGCAGGTTTTTTTGTTGTTGCTTGCGATAAAAACGAAGAAAAAAAGCAAGAAGTACAACAAGAAGAGAAAATGCAAGAGTCTTTTGATGAAGAAGTGACTTCTGCGAATGATGAAGAAGTGACTTCTACGAATGATGAAGAAGTAACCTCTACAGATAGTGTCCAAGGATTTTAATAAACAGTTAAGAAAGGGGCAATAGTCTCTTTCTTAATTCATATTATAGAAATCTTTTATGATAAGTACAGAATAAGCGCTGAAAATTTCCGTTATTTGTAATCAAATTTTTAGTAATATTTCTTGTGTTTTAAGAAAGAGATTTTGCATTCAATTTATTAGTTCTAAGTGAATAAATACCAAACGTTGTGCGTGAATTTTTAGAATAATATTAAGGTTTAGTACCACTATCTTTAAATTTATTTTCTATCATTTTAGAAGTTTTGATTATGTTGTCAGTTCCTCTGATTGCATTGCTTGCCACCGGTCATTTTTGGGATTGTAATTTTTGTCGCTGCACCTGTAGCACTACTAGAATTAGTCATTGATACATACAAGAGTTTATATATTATCACTTCTTGCTTAAAAAATTAAACCACCAATAATTTCAGAAATAGTTCTTTATAAATAGGAAGTAAATTTTATTGCTTCGATTTATGTGGGTTTGCAGCATTTTGCAGTATAATGACATCTATTGATAGGGTGTAAAGGAACGTATAAAAAGCTTTAATACGTGAGTAAGATTTATTAGCATTGATTGATTTTTTTAATGTTATGATGGTGGGATAGTAAAGAAGATTATTTTGAATTGTTTTTTTGAAAAAAGCTAGACATGTATACTTTTTTACCAGTATAGAAATTATTTCTTAGTTAAAGTAAGCTTAATTGGGCGAAATCAATTTAATTCGATAATAAAGAGAATATACGCTACGCTGGTAAATTTTTGGAAAATTGACCCTGTGGACGGAATCGCCATAAATAATTTGGTAAGATAGCGGTCATAGATCTAGGAGTAATTCCCACACCCTCGAGAGTGTATCTGCTTTTTACAGCTTCTTGAGACACAACATTATCTACTTGCAGAAAGCGTATCTGATTAGCTGTCACTAGTGTCGGTATGAGAGGAACTTTGCCGATAAACCCTAACAGACCTCCAATCAAAAGCCCAGTAGAAAGAGGCATAGATAGAATTATTTTTTTGCGATGAATGATTTTTAATATATTCTCAATGATACTTTGGAATGTAACAACCTGAGGGCCGCCAAGATCATAGCTCTTTCCAAAGATAGTACGTTCTTCTAAAGCATGTACAACAAATTCAGCTATATCACCAACATACACAGGTTGTAATTTGCTTTGTCCCCCTCCGAAAAGTGGCATAATCGGCAAAAAACGCGACAAATTTGCTAAGGTATTAAAAAAACAATCTTCTGCTCCAAAAATCACTGATGGACGCATAATAATTGCTTTAGGATGTTTGCTACGGACGATTTGTTCACTTATAAATTTGACTTGTGCGTAGAGAAATGAAGCATTTTGATTGGCTACAAGATCTGACATATAGATTAGAGGAATACCAGCTTCAGCTGTTAATTCGGAAACATTTTGCGTACCCTCGATCTGGGTATCTTGAAAATTCGATTTATTTGCTTGTGCTAAGCTGCAAGGAAGAAATATTGCACCATCTGCTCCAACCAGTGCACGTGCAACAGAGGAGCGATGCCTGACGTCAGTTATGAGCATTTGGGTTTGCCCTACTTCTCCTATTTGAAGCATGTAATAAGCTTTTTGAGGACGACGAACAGCAATGCGAACGCGATAACCTCGCTTTGTTAAAGTTTCGACGATATGCCGTCCCACGAAACCAGACCCACCAAAAACAGTAATAAGTTTAGGATGCTGATAAAGTGCACAATCAAGCTGCATGGTTGAAATGTCTACCTTGTTAAGCTACACGAATAGTCGATTTCTAGCATGGCGGTGTTTTATTGTCACGTAAAATATCGCCCATAAGGTGAAGAGAACCGCTAATTAGGACAATCGCTTCTTTATGCTCTAAATTAATTTTATGTAAGGTATTTTGTAGATTAATTTGTGGTGTGGCACAGAGCCCTACTTCTCGGGCGGATCTAGCTAAAATTTTTGGACAAATGCCCATGTTGTTATTAGTCAAAGGGATAGTATATACTTTATCTACGAGCTGTTTTAGAGGACGAAAATAACCAATAGTATCTTTGGTATTAAGCATTCCGACGATCATAATAATAGAACGATTTGATCTTTTTTTCCATTTAGTAAGTTCTTCTGCAATAATTTTTCCCGCAGCAGGATTATGTCCACCATCTAGCCATAGATCAATATGAGGAGAAAGTTGATCGACAAGATATCCATGGGTAAGGTGCTGCATGCGTGCTGGCCAATAAATATTTTTTAGAGCATGGCTTATTTCTTTTTGTGAAGGTCGGAAACCTGCGTGATGAATTGCTTCAATAGCGGCTCCCGTGTTGGTAATTTGATGATCTCCTACGAGTTTAGGTAGTGGAAGATCCATTAAACCTTGGCTGTTTTGAAATATTAGGCGTCCGTGTTCTGTATAGCTTTGATAATCTTGACCAAACAGAAAATAAGGTGCTTTATTTTTATCAGCTAGGGTCGTTAAAATGGAAATGGTTTCATTATGGTCTTGTTTACTGATAACAACTGGAACTGCTGATTTTATAATGCCTCCTTTTTGAAAAGCAATTTGTGTAATTTTATTTCCGAGAAAAGTTTCATGATCGTAATCAATTGGCATAATAAGGGATACTGCTGGTTTATTAATTACATTTGTAGCATCAAAACATCCTCCTAATCCAACTTCTAAAATTACTGCATCTGCTGGGTGTATGCTGAATAGCATAAAGGCAGTTGCTGTAAAAATTTCAAAAATAGTAATTGGTTCTTGACGATTTACTTTTATAACGTGATGAATTGTTTCAATTAATTGGCTTTCTGTAACAAGCTGGCCATTTCCTGTGTGACCGAGTCGACAGCGTTCATTCCAGTTGACTAAATGAGGTGAGCTGTACACATGAACGCAGTAACCTGCACTTTCTAAAAGAGAACGACAAATAGCTGACGCAGATCCTTTGCCATTTGTTCCAGCTACGTGAATAACAGGTGCAAGCTTTAAGTGTGGATTCCCAAGACGCTCCAAAAGGCGAAAAATACGCTCTAAAGAAAGATCAAGTTTTTTCGGATAGATTTTTAGTAAACTATCTATCACATTTTGCACTTTATTTTTTTTCATAGTTTAAGCAGCTTCTGTTTTGAAAAGCGATGCTTGCGAATTTGTTGGGGATGGATTTGAAGGATTAAGAGCTGCAGGATGTTTCATCATCAGGCGTAGAAGTTGTGCGATGGTAGCTTTCATTTCTAAACGCGATACAACCATGTCAATCATGCCATGTTCAAGTAAATATTCACTGCTTTGAAAGCCTTCTGGTAAAGTTTCTCGTATGGTTTGTTGAATGACACGTGGTCCAGCGAAACCAATCATAGCACCAGGTTCGGCAATGTGTATATCGCCAAGCATAGCATAAGAAGCAGTTACACCACCGGTAGTTGGGTTAGTAAGAACCACTATATAAGGAAGTTTTGCTTCTTTCATCATTTCAACAGCTACAGTTGTACGGGGCATTTGCATCAATGACAATGTTCCCTCTTGCATACGTGCTCCACCGGACGCAACAAAAAGGACTAAAGGGCATTTATCAGAAATGGCAGTGTGAAAAGCTTTTATGATAGCTTCTCCTGAAGCGATGCCGAGTGATCCACCCATAAAGGCAAAATCTTGTACAATTGCAACAATTGGTAAATCCTCAATAGTACCTCGTGCACTTAAAATATTATCATCGACTCCAAGTTTGGAGCGATAATCTTTTAACCTGTCAATGTAGCGTTTTTCATCACGAAATTTTAAAGGATCCATTACAACTTTTGGATTTTCAATAGGCGTATACACACCATCATCAAAAAAATGTTTCAGACGATTTTTAGCACTGATACGCATGTGATAGCCAGAATTGGGGATAACATATTGGTTAATTTCTAAATCTTTATGAAACACCATTTCACCACTAGTGGGATCTTTGACCCACAGGTTTTCTGGAATTTCACGGCGTCCTAATATAGAGTTGATTTTAGGTCGAACATAATTTGTAATCCAGTTCATCTTTGTAACCTCTCTTTAAAATATTATACATTTTTTGTGTGAGTCGAGGGAATATAGGACTGAGTGGCCAAACTCACTTGACCTGCTAACTCAAGGATTTTGCTTAATACTTTTACTAATGTACGTACAGCTCTAACTTCGTTATTATTTTATTTTTTGTATTTCCAAATTATAGCAGTAGTCTGAATAAAAGTACTAATTACAACAAATTTATTAGTTATTTAAATAACTTACATCATTTGTTTTTTTCCTTGATACCAATTTATTATCTACGTTAACTGGTAAATTTTTTATTTATTTATTATAAAAGGCCAGCATCCAGTAAACCATTAACGTTAATGAGGTAACATTAAAGAGAAAAACCTTCATAACTGTAAACATAAATAAGGTTATCGTAATTTATAAAATAATAGATATGGTAATGTTAAATTAAGAATAGGAATAGAAACAAAAATCGCTTTGTGATAGGCATATAAAGAGCTACCGATTATGGTTGCGGTTGATGCAATAAAAAAATTCACAAGCTAAGCCAAGATTTAAAATTATAAATATTCTTGTGCGAATTAGATGAATTTATCATTTTTATGTATCATTAAAAAGCAGAATGGGAGTTACTTATTTTGTATCATGCATTGCTAAAAAATGTTGTACGATAGAAGTTGCTTAGATAGGCAATTTTTTCAATTTACGTCATGAACGGATTGCAGATTCTATGAAGATAAGGATTATCTATATCCTTCATTTTTTTAGTTATACGTGCAGTCCCTCCTTGAGAGAGAGTTCCATTTCATTCTCTTTCATGAGAAGGAGAAAAAGAGTAAAAAAATGATACAATAACGCTTGCTAATTTTTGAGCTACCTGTTGCTTACTCATTTGTGGCCACGGTTCGACATTTTCTTTGCTCACGAGATAAACCTGATTTATATCAGAACCCATAGTTCTTGTTCCATCGATGCGAAGAGAAACATCATTAGCAAGAATAAAATCGGCTCCTTTTTCTATACATTTTTTTTGCGCATTGGCAATCATATTAGACGTTTCAGCAGCAAAGCCAATCACAAGTAAGGGGCGATTTGAAGCATGTCCAATTGTTGCTAAAATATCAGGATTTTCGACCATTTGTAAGGATGGTGGTGTTTTATTGATACTCTTTTTGATTTTATGTAGAGATTGTGTCTGGCTGCGCCAATCGCAAACAGCAGCAACAAAAATAGCTCCATCAGCAGGTAATGCGTCTTGAACGGCTTGTAGCATCTGACATGCTGTTTCAACATGAATGGTTTTTACCTTTTGTGGATCAGCAATATCAACTGGTCCACAAATAAGCGTTACCTTGGCACCCAAATGCGCGAGAGCTTCTGCAATGGCATGTCCTTGTTTACCCGAAGAGCGGTTAGCAAGATAACGCACTGGATCAATTGGTTCATGAGTTGGTCCGGAAGTAACGATAAAATGACGGCCAGAAAGTGGCTTTTCTTGCACACCCAAAAGAGTTTCTACTGAGGACACGATAGTTAAAGGTTCACTCATACGTCCACAACCGATCTCATCGCGTTCAGCCATTTTTCCGATTTCTGGTCCCACTATATGAACCCCATCTGCGTGCAGTTGAGCGATATTGCGAATCGTTGCAGGGTGTGTCCACATGGCTGGATTCATTGCTGGTGCAATCAAAAGTGGACATCGTGCTGCTAAAAGTATGCAGCTGGCTAGATCATCTCCTATGCCGCTGGTTATTTTTGCAATGCGACTGGCTGTAGCTGGTGCTAAAATGATCAAATCAGTATCACGCGCTAATCGGATATGGCCAATATCGTGTTCCTCTTCGCGTGAAAACAAATCGCTATATACATTACCACCACTTAGAGCTTCAGCTGCTAAAGGAGTAATGAATTTTTGAGCAGATTTTGTCATAACGATATTTAAGTGTGCTCCACGTTCTTGCAAACGTCGAATCAGATCAAGTGCTTTATAGGCTGCAATACTACCACCAATAATAAGGAGGATAGATTTTGATTTCAATGATTGCAATTCAACAATACTTGCTGAAGATGATTGTATGATTGGAGAAGTGGGATTACTTAAAAGGCGACGAGCTTCTTCTTCCATAGAAACACCGTTTTGTGCGGCACGTACACGCAAAGATTCTTTAGCTTCAAGTGAGAGATTACGAATAGTAATACTTGCCATAAAATATATCCGATAAACAAAATGATTGCAATGATTTCATAACCAGTACCTTTTAGCATATTTAATAGCTTAGAAAAGATAAAAAATTAGACAAATACAACAAAGAGCAATGATGAATAGACTATAACGTCCATAACGGTTGGTGCGACTTTGTTCTGCAGCAAGCTGCTTAAGGGTGGTGGGAGAAAGATTAAATCCTGTTTTTATCACGTGATTAAGGTCTTCTTCCATGCGTTGGAAATTTTGGACCAATTGGGGTGCTTTACGCGCTAACGAAAAGAGGACTTGCGCTCCCTCACTAAAGTCTTTTGCAATTCCTACAGGGCCTAAATTTTTGCTAATCCATTCTTTCACAACTGGTTCAGAGGCTTTCCACATATTAAAATTTGGATCCAATGTGCGGGCTACACCTTCAACAACAACCATGGTTTTTTGTAGTAATAAAAGCTCAGGTCGTGTTTGCATATCAAATAATTCAGTGACTTCAAACAATAGAGTGAGCAACTTGGCCATGGAAATGCTTTGTGCAGATTGTCCGTGAATTGGCTCACCTATGGCGCGGTTGGCTTGAGCAAAGCTTTCAATGTTATGGTGTGGAGGCACATACCCTGCTTCAAAGTGAGCACGTGCGACTCTATTATAGTCTCGGATAATAAAACCATAGAGGATTTCAGCAAGGAAATGTTTTTCTTTTTTGCCAAGTCGTCCTGTAATTCCCAAATCAACAGCAACAATACATCCTGTTGGGTCTACAAATAAATTACCAGGATGCATATCGGCATGAAAAAAACCATCGCGTAATGTATGGCGAAGAAAGGATTGAATAAGCGTAGTTGCTAGATTTTGTAGATCAAAACCGGCTTCTTTGAGTGCGGAAATTTCAGATATTCTTATACCATCGATCCATTCCATTGTTAAAACATTACGTCCTGTTCGTTCCCAATCAATTTGTGGAACTCGAAAGCCTTCATCCTGTTGGATATTTTCGGCCATTTCTGATATTGCTGCTGCTTCTAACCGTAAATCCATTTCAATACGGGTAGTTTGTGCTAAGGTATCAACAACACAAACAGGACGTAAGCGTCGAGAGGCAGGAACATAACGTTCTTGCAAATTAGCAATGAGATAGAAACCTCTCAGATCTTTGGCAAAACGGGCTCTAATATTGGGGCGGATAACTTTAACAGCACATTTTTTTATATAGCCTTTCGCATCATAATATTCAGCTGGATGCACTTGGGCAATAGAAGCTCCGGCAATAGGGGGATAAAAGTTTACGAATAAATCATTAATAGATTTGCCTAGTGAATTTTCGATTTGAGTAGTAGCTGCGGCGCAGGAAAATGTTTGAACACGATCTTGTAATTGTACCAAATCTTGTGCAATATCACGGCCAACAATATCCGGTCTGGTAGCAAGAAATTGACCAAGCTTTACATAAGAGGGGCCAAGCTTATTAATGGCGTATGAAATATTTTCAGATCGTCGCTTTTTTTTTGTTTTGCGTCGTGCTAGCACACTTGCTACACGATGAAATAGTGCAGGAAATCCTTGAAGATCATCACTGGGAAGAGCACTCAAGACACCTTCTCGTGCTAAAACCCATCCTACACGTATCAATTGAAAATAAGTGGAGATTTGCATCATTTTCAGATTTTCCAGCCTGAATGCAATGCTGCGATTGCGCCAGTGAGATTGCGGTATGATACCCGTGAAAAACCTACATTATTTATCATCTGGACAAAATCGTCTTGCTTTGGAAATTTACGAATAGATTCAACCAAATAACGATAAGAATTACCATCATTTGCAATAAATTGACCAAGTTTGGGAATAGCATAAAAAGACCAAAGATCATAAATCTCGTCAAGAAGAGGCATTTCAACATTTGAAAATTCTAAACAAAGAAACCGCCCACCAGGTTTTAAAACACGAAAAGCTTCTCTAAGAGCTTGATCAATATGGGGTACATTGCGGATTCCAAAGGCAATAGTGTAAGCATCAAAGCTTTGATCTTCAAAAGGTAAATGTTCTGCATTGGCTTCAACAAAATCTATCAGAGGGAAAAGACCATTTTTTTGTGCACGCTGTTTGCCGACACTGAGCATCGAGCCATTAATATCGAGTATGGTAGCATGGGCTTGTTTTTGTGAAGCATTAAGAATACGAAAGGCAATATCACCAGTACCACCAGCTACATCAAGAACTTTCCAATTGGGAATAGCAGGCGGAGAAAGCCACGCAACCATAGAATTTTTCCATACACGATGTAGTCCGAGTGATAGAATATCATTCATCTTGTCATAATTTTCGGCAACAGAGTGAAATACATCATCAACCATAGATTGTTTTCGCGCTTCATCCACTCTTGTAAAGCCAAAAGAGTACTCCAGGCCACCTTTGACTCCTATGCGCTCTGTTTCAGTGGTCATATGTGTAACTCTCCTTATTCTCCTTTTATCGTAAATGAAGTATAGAGGGAATGTTCAAATACGAAAATAAAATGTATAAAACCATGATATTTATACAACCAAAAACAAAAGAGTATCGTTAGATATCAAGATTAGCAACGCTTAAAGCATTATCTTGGATAAAAGCTCGCCGAGGTTCGACTTCATCACCCATTAAACGAGAAAAAAGTGCATCTGCATCGGTTGCATCATTGATTTTAACTTGTAAAAGAGTGCGTGCATCGGGATTAAGAGTTGTTTCCCAAAGCTGGTCAGCATTCATTTCTCCAAGGCCTTTATAACGCTGTAAGGTTATGCCTTTTTTACCATTTTTAAAAATACTTTCTAATAGATCAATAGGTCCAAAAATATGCTCTGATTTATCTTTTCGATGTAAAAGAGGGAGAGGGCTGTATACTTCAGTAAGATTTTGGGAAACATGATCAATTTGACGTGCATCAGCTGAATTTATAAGTCCTGCATCGAGAGTAATAACATCTTTAACTCCACGTAAAATACGTTCAAAATATAAACTTCCATTTGATGTGTACTGTCCACTCCAACTGCGTTCCATATCGTCCGCAATCAAATTAAGGCGATGTGCTACGTTGTTGGCTGTTTCTTGAGCTTTTTCTGGTGTTGCAAAAGATTCAAGGTTAAAAGCTCCAACAATTGCTGCTTGCTCAACAATATTGTGATTGTATCGAGTATGAAGACCATTTAAAAGTTTGCGTAATATACGAGCATCTTCAGCAAGTTGGCGCAGATCAGCGCCTGCACGAACCTCTCCTGTTGACAATTCTAACGTTGTGTTTTCTAGACCAGCATCAATCAAAAATTCTTCGAATGCTGATTCATTTTTTATATACTGAAAGGATTTTCCACGTGCTACTTTATAGAGGGGTGGTTGAGCAATATAGAGATGTCCACGTTCGATTAATTCAGGCATTTGCCTAAAAAAGAATGTGAGGAGTAGGGTGCGAATATGTGCGCCATCAACGTCTGCATCTGTCATAATGATGATTTTGTGATAGCGCAATTTATCTGGAGAAAATTCATCTTTACCGATGGAAGTTCCAAGAGCGGTGATAAGCGTTCCTATCATATCAGATGAGAGCATCCGATCGAAGCGCGCCCGTTCAACATTAAGAATTTTACCACGCAGGGGTAAAATTGCTTGATTTTGGCGTGAACGTCCACTTTTTGCTGAGCCACCAGCAGAATCTCCTTCAACAATGAAGAGTTCTGATTTTGCTGGATCCCGTTCCTGACAGTCAGCTAGCTTTCCTGGAAGAGATGTAATGTCAAGAACACCCTTTCGTCTTGTAAGTTCACGTGCTTTGCGTGCAGCTTCACGAGCTGCTGCAGCTTCTACTACTTTACTTGTGAGAATTTTTGCTTCATTAGGATGTTCTTCTAACCATGTGGAAAGACCTTCATTCACTAAATTTTCCACAACAGGTCGTACCTCAGAAGAAACTAATTTATCTTTTGTTTGCGAAGAAAATTTTGGATCAGGAACTTTGACTGAGAGAACAGCTGTTAATCCCTCGCGACAATCATCACCGGTTAGGTTAACTTTTTCCTTTTTTACAATACCTGAGGATTCGGCATAGCCATTAATTTGGCGTGTTAGAGCACTGCGAAAGCCAACCAAATGGCTCCCACCGTCACGCTGAGGAATATTGTTGGTAAAACACAATACTTTTTCGTGATAAGAATCATTCCACCACAAAGCAACTTCGACACTCATCCCATCTTTTTCATTTGTAATGTAAATGGGATTATCAAGAAGTGCTTTTTTTGATTGGTCAATGTATTTGACAAATTCAATTAACCCACCCTCATAGTGCAACTCGACTGATTGCACATCGGCGTGGCGTTGGTCAACAAGAAGAATATGCACACCAGAATTTAAAAAGGCTAATTCTCGTAAACGACGCTCTAAAGTCTCAAAATCAAATTCAACCATAGTAAAGGTTTCGGAACTTGGTAAAAACCTTATTTCTGTTCCACTTTCTGTACTGCAATCACCGACAATTTTTAGCGGGGAATCAGTAACTCCATTAGTAAATGACATTTCATGTATTTTACCATTACGCCTAATTTTAAGCTGCAACCAAACCGATAATGCATTAACAACAGAGACGCCAACACCGTGTAATCCTCCAGAAACTTTATAAGAATTTTGGTCAAACTTTCCACCAGCGTGAAGCTGAGTCATGATGACTTCTGCTGCTGAAACACCTTCTGTTGGATGAATATCTGTTGGGATCCCACGTCCGTTATCACGAACAGAACAGGAACCATCAGCATAAAGTGTGACATTTATCAGGGTGGCATGACCGGCTAAAGCTTCATCAATAGCATTATCTACGACCTCATATACCATATGATGCAGGCCTGATCCATCATCAGTGTCACCGATATACATACCGGGACGTTTGCGTACAGCATCAAGACCTTTTAGGACTTTTATGGAGGCGGCATCATAGTCGTCATTACATGCCGGTGAGGTTATTTCATCACTCATAAGTTAATCCATTTTATATTCAATTTGCTATATTTTATCAGCTTTTTTAACTTGACTGTCCGCTAAGTTATTTATGGGATCATCATATTCAACATTTAACGTATATCAGATTCATATTCAACAGCTGTAAGAAGATAATAGTAGAATGATTTTTATAGATGTGAATGATGTTGTATTGTTACGTTACATTCACAAACTTCACGTTTACACTTCATTCGATAATATCAATTGTTTGTCGAAAAGTATTCATAAATAGTTTAGTAAATTCTACAAAGTAGTAATTTAGGATGGCTATAGAGTCGTTGCTTAGGTTTTTCGATCATGTGAAAAAAGATATTTTAAAGCATATCATTTATGATATTTAAAAAATTGATGGTATATTTTTGCAGTATGATCAAAGTATATATGTTTGATAATTTATATGAGCAGAAAAAATGTATTTTCTCAGAAATAAATTTTGTATTTGCTGAGAGATAAAGCCACAAAAAAAAATACTGTCTTTTTGATATTGATTCTTAAATTCTAACATCCTTTAATATGTTTGGAGAATACACGAAAATTATAAAGTTTTTGACAGCTTTAGAGAACATAAAATATTTGACTTTATCAAAGTACCGTATATTTGAGTTAAACACATAAGATATTATAGATAAAAATAGTGTCGTTTTAGCTTTAAAAAATCGGAGAAGAAGGTTTTGAAAATAAATATACTTGTAGACATATGCAATATTTTTATCAAGACACTATTTGCCCTATTTATAATACACATACTGCTCTTCACACCTTTTGCAAAGGCTGAAACAGCTGGAAGATTGCCCTTTTTTTTTGATTCACATTCACGTTTGGTACAACCGGATATAACAGGTATAGTCCGTTTACGTTTTGTGACAACTTTTGATTTCCCCCCTTTTAACTTCATTGATAAAACGGGACATCTTGTAGGTTATAATATTGATTTGTTGCGTGCTATTTGCTCCAAGTTAAACTTGGATAAATTCTGTGAGGTAGAAGTTGTACCTTGGGAAGAACTCGTAGACAGTGTTAAAAATGATGATGCAGACGTAATCATCGCTGGTTTAAAAGAAACCTTAAAAACAAGGCAAGATCTTGTGTTTACTCGATCATATCTTCGTTTTCCTGCTCGATTTATTGCCCATCGATCTATGATTCTTGATGAACCAATAAGCTATAAACTGACACATTTAAACAGTGGGTTTTTGCTTAAAAGTGCTCACGAAAAGCTGTTTCATAGTTATTTTTCTAAAGCTAAAGGGCAAGGATTTAAGAATAGAGAAGAGCTTTATAAAGCGCTACAAGATAATAAAATTGATCTTGTTTTCGATGATGGATTTGCTTTATCCTCTTGGTTAAATAATCCAAACTCTGGTGATTGTTGCCATTTTGTTGGGGGGGCATATATAGCTCCACAGCTTTTGGGAGAAGGAATGCGGCTTGCTGTTTCAAAAAAGAATGTAAAATTAGCTGATACACTCAATTATGCTTTAAAAACGCTGGAAGCTGATGGTAAACTTGTAGAGCTTTATTTACGCTATTTTCCGGTAAGTTTTTATTGACGTACACTTTCTTTAGTTAATATTCGTTAACCTTTCACTACTCAGACGATAAGAAATAGCTTCTGCAAGATGATGGCATGAAAGATGATCTGTTTCATCAAGATCAGCGATGGTACGCGCAACTTTGAGAATACGGTGATAGGCGCGTGCGGAAATGTGCATCTTTTCACTTATTTTTCGTAAGAGTATGGCTCCGTCTTTATCTGGAATAGCAATTTGTTCGATTATTTTTGCAGGACAATCACCGTTGGTGCGGATATGGTGAAAACCTAGTTCAGTAAAACGCTTAGCTTGTATAGCACGGCATCGTGCAACGCGTTCTGCAACATGACAGCTTTTTTCTGATTGTTCTGGTTGCATAAGATCCATAGCTGTTAAAGCAGGGACATCAATTCGTAAATCGATTCTGTCAAGCAGAGGGCCCGAGATACGAGATTGATAATCAATTTGACAGCGTATTCCTTTAGCGCAAACATGGTTTTTTTCACCTGCCATACCGCATCGACAAGGGTTCATTGCAGCGATGAGTTGGATGCGGGCAGGATAACTAATATGGTAGTTAGCACGAGCAATAATACATTCTCCGCTTTCTAAAGGTTGGCGAAGGGAATCGAGAACCTGTGGTGAAAATTCTGGTAATTCATCAAGAAATAAAACACCATTATGTGCAAGTGATACTTCTCCTGGTTGTCCTTTAAGACCACCACCGATCATTGCTGCCATGGAGGCAGAATGATGTGGAGCACGAAAAGGGCAATGGAGTGAAATGGTATTATGCATTGTTTCTCCTGTTATAGAAGCAATAAGAGAAACATCTAAAAGTTCGCGGTTATCAAGAGGAGGTAAAATAGAAGGTAAGCGTTGAGCTAACATAGATTTACCTGCGCCGGGAGGACCTACAAACAAAAGATTATGTCGTCCAGCTGCGCAAACTTCTAATGCACGTTTTGCGGTTTTTTGTCCTTTAATTTCGGAAAGGTCTGGAAGCTCAGTTTGGATCGTGTATTGACGTGGCTCAGGGCGTTTTTGGATTTGGATTCCTTTCAAATGATTAACCATAGTGAGAAGAGTTTCGGGTGCGAGGATATCCATTTCTTTATTTATCCATGCTGCCTCAGATCCACATTGATAGGGACAAATAAGTCCTTTATTGAGTGATAAAGCTGTCATTGCAGTTGGTAAAACACCATTTACGGCTGTAATAGATCCATCCAATGATAATTCACCTAAAATAATATAGTCTTGTGCTGCTTCAAGAGGAAGAATTCCCATAGCACACATTAGACCTACTGCAATTGGCAAATCGTAATGCGATCCTTCTTTAGGTAAGTCCGCTGGAGCAAGATTAATGGTTACTCGTTTATTGGGCATAGAAAGCCCACAGGCATGAAAAGATGCTTGGACGCGCTCACGACTTTCTGCGATGGCTTTATCTGCTAATCCAACAATGGCCATTCCCATTTTACCAGAGGAAATCATAACTTGTACATCGACAGGAACTGCCTCTAGACCGCGAAAAGCAACAGTTGTAACATGCGCGATCATTATACACTCTTCCCCCATCTTGTTACTGCGGAGAAACAATCATATTTGCACATAAAAATCAAGAAGTGTCTATATGGTATTTTAGCTAGAGAGATCTATATACGTGTGTAAAGTTTTGCAATGTGATTATCAATGGTAATCTGCATAAATTTACCATTGTAGTAGCTACGAACAGGTGAGCCAAATGCATATGATTAAAAGAAAAATAACTATGGCTGTTCGTATGGTATTAAAGCGCAAAAATTCGTGAAATACAAGAATGAATGCGGCGTTATAAATGCTAAGCAGAGAATGTTATTTGATGTGGTTAAACATGTGAAATATCTAGAGTCGGTATATTTATTATTCTTGTTTGATGTTATTGATAAAAAAGTTGTGTAAAGTGTACTAAAGGTATCTGATTTTATGGCATTTCAGACAGGAGTTTTATTAAAATCAGGGATCATGCGGAGTGTGTTTGTAGGTTTATGCCTGGTTTTTGTTGTTTCACAGCCGCTTGCTGCTTTTGAGCTTTTTGGTATTCCCATTTTTGGACAAAAGAGAACCTATTCTTCAGATAGTGTTAATAGCACAGAAAAGTTTTATAAAGTTGAGGTTGTTGCACCACCGGGAGCACCGTCGGATGGTGTTAAGATAGTTAAGTCTGTATCTTCTCTTGTCTCTGATCAAAGTAAAGCATTATCAAGTGCTTCTGGTTTATTGGCTAGAGCGCGTTCAGATTATCGAGCAATTCTTGCCGCCCTTTATGCTGATGGGCGATACGGTGGTGTTGTTAGTATTCAAATTAATGGTTTAGAAGTTGCTGATTTGAGTCCCGTAACACAGTTGCCATCTCGATCCAGTATTGTCATTACAGTTGACGCTGGCCCTCAGTATGTTTTTGGAGTTGCACATATAAATAAAGTTGCTCCATTCGCAAAATGTAAAATGAATAAAATGCCTTCAATAGAAGATTTGGGTTATAAGGTAGGGGCTGTTGCTAAATCTGAAACAATTTTGAAAGCAGAAAGATGGGCTATTGAAGGGTGGCGTAAACAAGGTTATGCCAAAGCCAAAATTATTAAGCGTGAAGTAATCGCTGATCATGCCGCGCGCCTCGTTAATGCACAAATTATGATCGATCTTGGGAAAAAAGCTTACTACGGTCCTTTGAATGTGCATAATGTAAGTAAGAAACCACGGATGGATTCATCCTATGTTAGATGGATGACAGGGTTGAAGCTAGGGCAGAAATACGATTCTGACGCATTAGTTAAGGCTAACGAAAGACTCGCACGACTTGATGTTTTTCGCGCTGTGAATTTGCGTGAAGCTGATATAATTAACTCTGATGACAATTTACCACTTACGCTTGTTTTAGAAGAGCGTCAACCGCGGCGTTTTGGTGCTGGTGGCAGTTATTCAACATTGGATGGTGCAGGTTTTGAAGCTTATTGGATACATAAAAATCTTTTTGGTCACGCAGAACGTCTTAAAATTGAGACCAAGATAAGCGGTGTTGGTAGCAATAGGGAGCAGCCGTATAATTTCAAAAATTTTGATTATCTTTTCGGAAGTACATTTATAAAACCTGGTATATTTACTCCAGATACAGATTTTAGAGCAGAGCTAAAAGTGCAGCAAGATGTTTTAGATAATTACATGACAAAAGCCATAAAAGGGAAATTAGGTATTACACATATCTTCAATGGTGATTTGTCGGGACAGCTTGCTGTAGAAATTTCTAATGGTTATTCACGTGATGTCTATTTTGGCAGCCGTAATTTCACGACAATTGGGTTGCCTAGTGGTTTAATTTATGATTCCCGTGATAATAAGTTCGATGCAACAAAAGGTTTATATGGTGAAGCTATTTTTGAACCTTTTTATGAAATGCGCTTTAACAATTTCTTGGCAAAGATGGCTGTGGAAGGCCGTTCCTATTGGGTATTAGATAAAGAAAATCGTTTTGTTTTTGCTGCACGAGCAAAGCTTGGTGCAATTGTTGGAAGCAATGCAGATCGAGTGCCTTCGGATATACTTTTTTTTGCTGGTGGTGGTGGATCTGTTCGTGGTTATTCTTATCGTAACATTGGTATAAAAACAGAAAATGATGCTGTTATTGGTGGGCATTTGCTTGTTGAAGGATCGGCAGAGTTACGTTTTTCTTTGAATGATAAGCTAGGTTTCGTAAGCTTTATTGATGGAGGTCTTGTCGGAAAAAAAGCGCATTTTGATTTTTCACAACAAATGAAATGGGGAGCTGGTATTGGAGGTCGTTATATGACAGGTCTTGGTCCTCTGCGTATTGACTTAGCGTTTCCCCTTAAGCCAGAGCAAGGAGATCCTCGCATTGGTTTTTACGTGGGTATAGGGCAGGCATTCTAATGAAAAAAACAGTATATTTGTGTATTTTTTTATTTGGATTTTTTCTTTTTCTGGTTAGCACTCCTTTTGTTGTACAGAAAGGTGTTTCATCTTCTATAGAAGCAGCAATGGATGATAATTCGTGGTTTGTATCTTTCATTGAACGCAGGCTTTCAGCTCCTAATCATCAAGTTCGGTTGCATAATATGCAGGGAACATTGTCTTCTCAAATGTCAATTGGTGCTATTACTGTTAGCGACAAAAAAGGTGTTTGGCTTAAAATTACCAATGCTAAAATGGACTGGAATCGCTTAATGTTATTTAGGGGGCATTTAGAGATTGATAGACTCGTCGCTGAACAGATTACGTTTTTACGTAAACCGCATAGCTGTTCTCTTATTGCTTCTCTTGAAGAGAAAAAATTTTCTTTGCCAAAATTGCCTGTAGCTGTTTCTATCAACACAATTATAGCTAAGCATGTAGTCCTTGAACAGGATTTTTTCGGTTTTTCTGCTGATGTATCTTTAAAAGGATCCATAGTATTAGCCAATGGCAATTTTGAAGCTGATATAGAGGCTCATCGTTTAGACGCATCGGGTCATTTTTCTATATTAACGCAGATATCTAATAGAAGCCGTACAGCAAAAATTAATGTTTCTGTTAATGAACCACAAAATGGCATTTTAGCTAATATTCTAAACATCGAAAAACGTCCTGCATTAAATCTTGCTATTAACGGTGATGGGATTTTTGATGATTTGCTTGTCAAGATTTATTTGACGGCTGATCAGCATGTTGTTTTAAACGGCGATGTTACTCTTTTAAATATTTCAGAAGGATACAGTCTTTCTACTAGATTGGTGGGCACACTTGGTGTTTTGATGTCTCCTCAATATTATAGCCTTTTTGAATCTGATGTAACATTGGAAGCAGAGGCTAGGATAACAAAAGAAGGCGTTATTTACCTAGATAACATGGCTATTCAGAATAAAGCGATGAATATCGTAACCAATGCTGAAATAGCAGAAGATGGATTTTTACGGCGGCTTTTTGTTGATGGAAAAATAGCTTTTAATAAAGAGTCTGTTCACTTATCTACATTAAAAGCACCAATATATATGGATAATCTTGCTTTGATTATTGATTATGGTCGTAAAGGACAAAAATTCTGGAAAGGGCAGCTTGTTATAAATAATTTGCGTAATGAACATGCTCATATTCGCGATGTAATTTTTGATATGGGGGGAATAAGCGAAAATCTTGATAATGTATCTTCTCGTCATGTCGGTATACAGGTTAATGGAACGCTTCGGGGAACTACAAAAATTCAAGATGCGTTGACAGAAGATGTAAACCAAACAATTCATGTACATTTAGATACGGATATTGTTTCTAAAAAACCAATTTTAATTCATGATTTTAGTATTACGGCTAAGGGTTTTTCTGCTTGGTTAAAAGGAAAAATGAACCGTTTTGTTTTTCAGGGTAATCTTGGTTTAAAAGCACAAACATTAGCTCCTTTGAGTTTGTTGAGTGGACAATTATTTTCCGGTAGCGCTGATATAAAAACTAGAGGAACTATTGATTTAGTTAAGAATAGTTTTGATTTAGACATATCAGGTATGTCCGACAATATAAAAACGGGTGTGAAATCTTTTGATCCTTTATTTAAAGGACATTTTATTCTTTCAGGCGGTGTCGCTTGGAACACAAAGGGCTTAATTTTGCGCCGTTTAGATTTGAAAAATCAATATGCAAGTATAAAGGCTGAGGGATATTTTTCAAATGAGAGTGCTAAGATGGATTTGTCTGCTCAAATATCTAACTTAGCTATATTAGATCCTAAGATGAGTGGTGCGCTTACAGTCCAGAGTGTAGCTAGAGGATACAATAATCGTATAACATTTAATACGCGGGCTCATGTTGTTGAAGCATTTCTGGTGGGAAAGAAACTTCAGAACGCAAGATTTACTATTAATACACTCATGGATAATACATCGCCTGTCTCTACTTATTTAACTGGTTCTATAAAAGGGGAAGGAATTTTTGCTCAGAAACCATTATATTTAGCTGCTTCTTTTAGAGATTCCAATCAAATTCGAGAGCTTAAAGATATTAATGTTATAGGAGGAAATGCAAGAATAACTGGTGATCTTTCTCAAACATTTGAAGGTTTTGTTAAAGGAGCTTTGCATATTGATTCTGATGATATTGCAGTGCTTGCTGCATTATTTTTGCATGAAGGTAGTGGAAAAATAAAAGGAGATTTCATTTTTGATGAACAAAATGGCAGACAAAAAGCAAATCTGAAAGCGCATGTTGATCATTTAAGTATTGCAAAAAATAAAATTAAAAAGTTGATAGTAGAAGCTGATATATTTGATCCTTTCGGCATGACACAATTTGAAGGTTCTATTGATGCAGAGAGTATTCAAACCCCTTTTATAACAGTTAATCATTTGAATGTTGATGCCAATTGTAACAATGGGCAAACAGTTTTTACTGCTCAAACGATGTTGCATAATAATATAAATGCACAGTTTTCTGGACGTGTGATAACGATGGGGCTTCCAGCAAACATAAAACGAGAAATGCAAATTGAAACCATAGATGTGACACAATCGACTTTTCATGCAGCATTACTTAAACCAACAACGATTGTTTTTGATAACGATGGTGTGGTGGTCAATGAATTAGGGGTTGCAGTTAATGGAGGCGATATTGTTCTTTCTGGTAATTTTTATGATGATATGAATTTGCATATTGCAATGAATGCTTTTCCTGTTGCTTTAGCAAATCTGTTGAAACCAACTCTAGGAGCTTCTGGTACTTTAACAGGGCAGGTTATGATTCATGGGAATTTTAAAAAGCCTAATATAATCTATGATATAAAAGGTGAGGGGCTGACAACTGTTTCTCTTCAAGATAAAAAAATAATGCCTCTTATGCTTTCTTCTAAAGGTAAAACAGTAGATAATATTCTTGCTTTGAATGCAGATTTAACGGGAGAGGGGATACAAGCGCAAGCACAGGGAACAGTGTCTTTGGATAAAAATAAGCTAGATTTGCATATAAATTTACAAAATTTACCTGCGTATCTAGCCAACAGTTTTATAGAGAAACAAGCACTTGAAGGAATGGTGATGGGCAAGGTTGATATTGGGGGAACATTAAAAGATCCTTCTATTCATTTTGATCTTTCTAGTCAAAACTTGACTGTTACAACGCATAAAGGATTTACGCCAATAAATATAAATGCTCGCGGTTCTTATGAAAAATCGACATTTCATATCGAGCGTATTGGAGCAATTGGATCTAAGGAATTGGATCTATCCATAAGTGGGCCTATTTCTTTAAGTGATTCAGGAGCTAAATTAAATATTAAAGGGACAATACCCCTTGCTTTTCTTGATCCATTTTTAGCTGAGCGTGGTGCGCACGTAACGGGTATAGCAAGAGTTGATGCTTCTTTAAATGGTGCATTATCTCAACCACAGTTGGTCGGACATTTTTCTATTATTAATGGCAATTTTTTCGATTCAAAGACAAATTTTTCATTATACAATATAGCTGTTGAAGGCAAGTTGGATGGCGATCGTATTCTTGTAGAGAATGCTTCTGCTGCTTCATCTGGTAAAGGATCTATTGTTGCTTCAGGTTATATTAAAAATAATCTACAGACAGATTTAGTTATGGAGCTTGATCATGCTAATTATAATGATGGCTCTATGATTTTTACAACGTTGTCAGGCAAAATGACGGTGACTGGTTATCTCTTAGGTGATCTTGTTATCGGTGGTGATGTAACAGTTGAAAAAGCTGAAGTTTTTGTCTCAGACCATTTTCAAAATACGGAATTTCTTAATATCAAAAATAGAAATTTAACAAAATCAATCCAAAAAACGCTTGAACGGGCTGATGTTAAAAATAACAATCAACAAAGTGAAATTTCCCAAAAATCTTCATCTGTTGTACAGTTAAATATGATGATTACTGCGCGCAATCAATTTTTTGTGCGTGGAAGAGGTCTAGATACTGAGTTGGGAGGGCGCATTAACCTGACAGGGTCATTGAATGATGTACATCCGGTTGGTGAGTTTCAGATGATTCGTGGACGTTTTGATATTCTTTCACAGCGTCTTAATTTTGATCAGGGACAAGCGAGTTTTAGCGGTAATCTTAATCCAACTGTTTATTTTATATCTAACAAAAATAGTGGTGATATTCGTATTACTGTAACTGTAAGTGGAACTATTGATAACCTTGATATTAATTTTTCTTCACAACCTAGTTTGCCGCAGGATGAAGTTTTGGCGCGCTTGGTTTTTAATCGCTCTCTTAACGAATTATCACCATTTCAGATTGCTCAGCTTGCAGCAGTTGCTGCTGATCTTGCAGGAGCTTCTAATACATCTTTGTTGAATACTTTGCGAACCAAAATCGGTCTTGATGATCTTGATGTTATCTTTGATGAAAAAGGTAATACAGGATTACGTATTGGAAGATATATACACAATAACATTTATTTAGGATTTGAAGCAGGATCAGATGGAACAACAAAGGGAACAATTAACTTAGATATTTCACGTGATTTAAAAGCGAAAGGCGCTATAGGGAATGAAAAGAATTTCAGTCTTGGTTTATTTTATGAAAAAGATTACTGAGAATTTCAGTTTTTAATATCAAGATGCTTAGGATTTTTGTTTTTGAATTGGATATTATGCAGATTTTTGTAAACGCTATTTTTTCTTGTGAGCAATTCTTCTTGGGTACCTTGTTCAATGAATTGTCCGTCTTGTATTACAATGATTTTATGAGCGTGAGCAATTGTTGAAAAGCGATGGGCGATTGTGATAGTTGTTCTCCCTTTAGTGAGGTGGTGGAGCGCTTCACTAATTTGTGTTTCGGTTTGTGAATCCAAAGCGCTTGTTGCTTCATCAAGAATTAATATTTCGCTGTCATGAAGTATTGCTCTGGCAATAGCAATCCGTTGTTTTTGTCCACCTGAGAGATTATTGCCATTGTCACCTATTTGTGTATCGTAACCGTTTGGCAAACCCATAATGAAATTATGAACATTTGCTGTTTTTGCTGCTTCTATAATTTCTTCATCGCTGGCACCTTCTTTACCAAGTCCGATATTATATTTTATGGTTCCTTGAAAGAGAAAAGTATCTTGTCCTACATAAGCCATAAGGTTTCGAAGAGAGCTGAATGTAATGTAACGGATATCTTGATTATTAATCAATATGCGTCCCTGTGTAGGGTCGTAAAGGCGCATAATAAGGTTGATAATTGTTGATTTCCCAGAACCTGATGGACCGACCAGAGCTGTCATCTTTCCTGGCTCTATTTCGAAATTTATGTCCTTCAACACCATTTTGTCATCTGTATATGCGAAAGAAACATTTTCGAAACGAATTGGTCCTTTAGTTTTATTCAAATCTTTAGCATTTTCATGTTCTATAACTGTAAGGGGACGATCGAGTATTTCGAACATCGTTCGGATGTTAACCAAGCCAGATTCAATTTTGACGCGTACATTTGCAAGTCTTTTTGCGGGTTCATAAACCAGAAGCAAGGCGACAATAAAGGACATCAATTCTCCCTGAACACCTGATCGTTGGTTTGCAAGATAACCGGAAAAGCATATAATACCTGCAATGGTAATGCCAGCAAGTGTTTCCATAATCGGACTTGTGATGGCCTCAAGTGTTGCAATGCTGTTTGCTTTTTGTTCAACGTCAGAAATAGCTTTATTCATGCGTTGTTTCATCAATTTTTCTAATGAAAAAGCTTTGATAACTAAAATACCAACAGTACTTTCCTGTACAATTTTGATAATTTCACCGAGTGACAGAAGTTCTTTTTCTACAAGGCTGCGCACGCGTTTTAAAGCCATTTGAACTCCTAAAAAAGCCAGTGGACCGATTATTAAAGTAATAGTAATTAGTACAAAATTTTGAATGAACATGACAAGCAACAGACCACTAACAGAGAGTAAATCACGTACAAAAGTTGTGATAATAGTATCAATAATATTGCGAGCTGCGGTGGCATTATGGGTTACGCGGACAAGAAGATCAGACGAGGCGTTATTTTGGTAAAAGGATACTCCTTGTTCCATAAGGCGCGCATAAATTTTACGCTGTTGTTCAGCAACAATACTGTTGCCTGCTTTGCTTAGAAAATAAGTTTGGGCAAAAGTTGAAATTCCTTTAAGAATAAACATGAAAGCGATGATGCTAGAAACTAAAACAATCATACTAAAATTTTTTGCATCAATGATATAATTGACGACGTCGCGTATAATCCATGCGCTGGCTGCGGTCGTGCAGGAAATTATGATCATTGAGAAAATAGCTGCACTGTACCAATGCACATGTTTATAAAAATTTTCTCGCAAAAGACGAATGATAAGATGTTTATCAAAAGAGGAAATTTGTTTTTTGCCCATGAAACGTGCTTACACTTTATCATTGTTTATGCAAGATTGAAATATCCATTATCAAAGACATCTTTTATAAGAGAATGTTTTTTTATAGAGAAGTTTGCACAAACCGATTACCGCTTCTAAAAGCACCATGCAGATTACATATAATGCTTCCAAATCATATCTCCACGCCACTTCGGATAAGCTGTACGGCCCTGTACATTGCGTTCAATAAAGAACTCCACATAAAGACTTATTTAGGAGCTATCACCATCATTACCTGACGACCTTCGAATTTTGGCTCAGATTCAATTTTAGCAATACCACTTGTGTCTTCTTTAACTCGCTGAAGAAGCTTTAATCCAAGATCTTGATGTGCCATCTCACGACCACGAAAACGTAAAGTGACCTTCACTTTATCACCATTATCAATAAAGCGATGGATGGCTTTAAGTTTGACTTCATAATCATGAACATCAACATTTGGGCGCATCTTAATCTCTTTGATTTCGATAACTTTTTGCTTTTTGCGCGTTTCAGCAGCTTTTTTTTGAGTTTGATATTTCAGCTTACCTAAATCGATAATTTTACATACAGGCGGCTCTGCATTTGGTACAATCTCAACCAAATCAAGACCAACATTCGCAGCCATAGCAAGTGCTTCTTGCGTCGCAACAATCCCCTGATGCTGTCCCTCATCATTGATAAGCTGAATACAAGGAACTCGAATATCATGATTTGAACGTGGCCCATCTTTCTGGGTAGGTGTCATTTTAAAAGGTCTGCGAATGGTTTATGCTCCTCAATTTGATTCATCTATAATGTCCTTAATATACAATTATACACAAAAAAACAACTAAAATTCATGCTTTTTTCATGATTTGATTTATTACTTTTAAGTTTAATTTGGAGGATAGAAATTTTTCTTTATACATCACGTTAGGTATATAGGTATAAATGCTCTGTGAAAGGACAATAGCAGTGGATCAAAACATTTCTTGTCAATTTTTTTCGTATAAAGATATAGCTCTTGCAGTACGTCATCGCAAAGGTAATGGCTCTCTTGGTTTGGTGTGGCTTTCTGGTTATCGATCCGATATGTTAGGTAGCAAGGCAATGATGGTTGATATTTTTGCCCAAAAAAATGGCTTATCCTGTTTACGTTTTGATTATTCTGGTCATGGAGAGTCAGGAGGTGATTTTTTTCAAGGAACGATTTCACGTTGGGTTAAGGAAAGTTTAGCAGTTTTTGAAACTTATTGTGAAGGACCACAAATTTTGATTGGTTCTTCTATGGGTGGGTGGATTGCTTTGAAGCTTGCTATGATGTTAGCACAAAAAAGTAAAATTCTTGCTGGCATGGTTTTAATTGCACCGGCTCCTGATTTTACAAAAACATTAGTAGAATCAACATTAAGCTCTGCAGAATGGAAAATTTTGGAAGAAAAAGGATACATTGAACGGTCTAAGGTTGGTGATGTGAAGCCAATGCCCTTTACAAAGGCATTGATTGAAGATGGACGGGATAACTGCGTTATGAAAGGATGTATTGATGTTAAGTGCCCGATTCATATTCTTCAAGGGATGGAAGATAAAGATATACCCTATCAACATACGTTAACTTTACTTGATCATTTACCCTTAAATGATGTGACATTAACGCTGGTTCGTGATGCAGATCACCGGTTTTCACGTCCGCAAGATTTAGATTGTATTGAAACAGTGTTGAGGTCATTAATTGATCGGATTAATGCAGAAAAGGATCAAAGCCATTAGTAATGAAGATTATAATGCATGACTCTTTATGAACAGTACTTCAGTTTTTCTGATAAGGTTGTGCCTATACAAGTGCGAGAAAATAGGCGTGCACGTCGTTTGATATTACGTATTGATGCAGGAGGTCAGGGAATTTGTTTAACAACACCACCGGCTATAAATATCTGTTTAGTCCATAATTTTATAGAAAAACACCGATCATGGATTGAGGCACGCCTTGCACGTATACAATCTTCTTCCCAAAATGTTTATATTAAAGAGGGTACAACGATTCCCATATTAGGTATTGCGCATACTATCAGGCATCGAGAAGGGCGTGGGGTGTCTAAAATTATTACAGGTAATACGGGACAGGAGCCTGAAATTATCGTTTATGGTCAATTAGAATATTTACCAAGGCGTGTTGCTGATGTTTTAAAAAAACATGCTGCATTTATTATAGCGCCGTTGGTGGCGTATTATGCAGATAAAGTAGAGCGTAAAGTAAAATCAATTTACTATAAAGATACCAAAAGTATCTGGGGATCTTGTTCAATAGATGGACGGCTTTCCTTCTCTTGGCGCCTTGTTATGGCACCAAAAGAGATTATTGAGTATGTTGTCGCGCATGAGGTATCTCATCTTATTGAAATGAATCATGGACCACAATTTTGGGCTATTTGTGAAAAATTGTGTTTTAACAGTAAAATTTATCGTGCTTGGTTGAAGGAAAATGGCCATATGCTTCATGCGATTAATTTTCATTCATATAAATTAAAGGTATGAAAAAACTCGAATAGATGCAATATTCTATGGAACTTTTTACTTAGTATTTTGTTATACCTTTGCTTTTTTACGTAGTAGGGAAGCCATTGAAGCCTCAGCACGATTGTCTTCCCCTACTTTGTTGCTGAGTGTCTTCAATGTTTTTTCTTTATCTTTTTTGTAATTCAGCGTAATAACTTTCGATAATTTTTAGTTTAAATTGGAAGTGCTTTTATGCCTGATCTTACAGATCCTGTTCATTTATTACAGGCGCTTATTCGTTGTCCTTCTATTACACCCCATGAAGCGGGTGCTTTATCAGCTTTGGAACACTTTCTAAGAAAGATGGAATTGAGTGTTGAGCGTCCAGTTTTTAGGGATAAAAATACAAAAGATGTTGAGAATCTTTACGCAAAAATGGGGAAAAAGGGTCCGCATCTTATGTTTGCTGGTCATATTGATGTGGTTCCACCAGGTGAGCTAAAAAATTGGAAATATCCTCCCTTTGCAGGTGTGATAGATCAAGGAAAATTATACGGGCGAGGTGCCGTTGATATGAAGGGCGGGATCGCGTGTTTTATTGCAGCCCTAGCTAGAATCCTTGAGAGACAAACCATTAAAGGAATGATAAGTTTTTTGATTACTGGTGATGAAGAAGGTCCGGCTGTCAATGGTACAATAAAACTTTTGAAATGGGCAGAGCAGAAAGGTGAAAAATGGACTGCAGCTCTTGTGGGAGAACCAACAAGTGTAAAAACTGTTGGTGATGTAATAAAGATTGGTCGTCGAGGATCACTTTCTGGTATCATTACGGTTAAAGGTTGCCAAGGTCATGTCGCTTTTCCTGAACGTGCTGCTAATCCATTACCTTTAGCAAGCAAGCTTATCCAAGCATTGATACAAACTCCTTTGGATAATGGAACAAAGAACTTTCAGCCAAGCAATTTGGAATTAACGGCCATTGATACAGGTAATCCTACGGTGAATGTTATTCCGGAGCAGACAAAAATCCATTTTAATATACGCTACAATGATCTTTGGACAAAAGAAACACTCATTGTAGAAATTGAGAAACGGCTTGCTGCAGTGCAATCAGACAATAATTGCACTCAATTACCATACTATCAGCTTGAATGGCTACAAAGTTTAGGGAACGTTTTTATAACTAAAAATGACAAGCTCATTAAAACTTTGTCAAATGCTATTAAAAGTGTAACAGGAAATATACCTGAGTGCTCAACTTCAGGTGGTACTTCAGATGCACGGTTTATTAAGGATTATTGCCCCGTAGTTGAATTTGGTTTACCGGGGCAAACTATGCACATGGTTGATGAGTGTGTGGCTCTTGATGCAATGGAAATTCTCACTTCTATTTATGAGCGGTTTATTCTTGACTTTTTTGCATAGAAAAGGAATTGCATTTTGATAGCAAGTTACGGTTATGGAGGTTTTAGTTTGCTAATTGGCTGATGATGTAGTCAAGAAGGATACGTCCTGTTGTCGTGATTTTTAAGCGCTGGTTTCCTGCCATTTCTATCAATCCTTGTTGTTGTAAATTGATTAGTTTTTCTATTGGTAAGCTGGGGCTTAAAGTTTCATAGCGTGCAATATCCAAACCTTCTGAAAGGCGTAGCCCCATAAGCAGCATTTCATTTGCTTGTTGCACTTTGGTTAATTGTTCTATTTCGATACAACCATGTCCTGTAGTTTCTACCAACTCGAGCCACTTTTCAGGGTATTTTTCATTTATTGTGACAAAGCGTTCACTGTTCTCAATTTGAGATGAAGATGCTTTTGAAAAGTGAGAAAAATCATTCGGTGATTGTCTGATAAAGCGTCCATGTGCTCCTGGGCCAAAACCTGCATATTCATGATAACGCCAGTAAAGAAGATTATGAGCTGATTCGGCACCAAGAGCTGCATGGTTTGATATCTCATATGCTGGAAGCCCGTTTATGGTGGTTATTTCTTGAGTGAGATGATAAAGATCTGCTGCGAGATCTGATGTAGGAAGAACAAGCCTTCCTGCGTTATGCAGTCGTTGAAAAGCAGTACCTTCTTCGATAGTTAGTTGGTAAAGAGAAAGATGGTCTGCTGCTAAATCAATAGCTTGAGAAAGTTCACATTCCCATTGTTTGAGTGTTTGTTCGGGGCGGGCATAAATTAAATCAAAGGACAAACGTGGAAAGATTTTCCGCGCTAAAGCAATGGCATGAAGAGCCTGTTTTACATCATGGAGACGGCCAAGTTGTCGCAGTGCTTTATCATTGAGCGCTTGCACACCTAAAGATAAGCGATTAACTCCTGCTGCACGGTATCCGCGAAAACGGTCAGCTTCCACACTGGATGGGTTTGCTTCTAGTGTGATTTCAGCTTTATCATCAACTGTCCACTTTCTTGCAATCGTTTGCAGCAAGGCATCAACCGTTTTAGGTGTCATAAGGGAAGGAGTTCCGCCGCCAATAAAAATACTCGTAATATGACGTGGGCCTATTTTGTGGTACTGTGTTTCTATTTCGCGTTCAAAGGCAGCAGCAAAACGTTGTTGATCAATTCCATTAGCGCGAACATGTGAATTAAAGTCGCAATAGGGACATTTTGCAGTACAAAATGGCCAATGAATGTAAACGCCAAAGGGTTTATTCATGAGAGAGCCAACAGGTTTTCTGATAAAAGCTTGAAGGCACGCGCACGATGCGAGAGGGGTGTTTTATCATTGAGTTTCCATCCGTGTTTTTGCTCTGTTGACATTTCACCAAAGGTATTTTCATATCCATCTGGTAAAAAAATCGGATCAAAGCCAAAACCTTTATTTCCACGTGGAGGCCAAACGAAAGTACCTTCAACACTGCCATGGAAATAATCAGCATAACCATCTGGCCACGCGATGCAGATGACTGATATAAATCGCATTTTTCGTTGTTTTTTTTCATGGGCTCCGATTTTTTGAAGTTCATCTTCTATTTTTTGCATAGCTTTTATGAAATCACGTGTTCCATCAGATTGAGTCGCCCAATCAGCTGTATAAACACCTGGTGCGCCGCCTAAAGCATCTATTTCCATTCCAGAATCATCAGAGAGAGCAGGAAGTCCTGCATTTTTTGCAGCTGCAAAAGCTTTAATATAAGCATTTTCTTCAAATGTTGTTCCTGTTTCCTCAGGTTCACACAAACCAAGTTCTTGTGCTGATTGTATTATTAAACCAAAGGGAGCGATCAATGTGGTAATTTCATGCAATTTATTAGCATTATGTGTGGCAATTATAAGTTTTTTAATTGCTATACTTCTCATATATATCTCTCCAGAAATGAAGGGGATAGCTATTTACTGTGTTTAAAACTGGATTAAATGATCACATGATATGAGTCTTGCTATATTTTACAAGGTATTATCTTCCCGTTTATTCGTTGATAGTTTATTTAAATGAGCTTTCTTGTATTCAACGAGGATAATAATTGAAAAATGCATAGAAATGCCTTTTTTTGATGATAGTATTTTTTATAATCAGTATGTGATATTCTTCTGTATTGCTTTATACTATTTGACCAGATCCTTAGCAAAACTTATATAAGAAGAAAGTGTTTTTAAGTAGTGAAACAATTGTGATGAAGCATAAGTCTATTGATGATGAACTAAAATGCCTTGATGAACGTTCACGTGATGTTTTTCGTCATATCGTTGAAGCTTACCTTAATGATGGTGAGCCTGTGGGCTCAAGAAATCTTTCGCGACTTTTGCAAAAAGCATTATCACCTGCAACGGTTCGTAATGTTATGAGTGATCTCGAACATCTTGGTTTAATTTATGCACCTCATGTATCTGCAGGGAGAATGCCGACGCAATCAGGTTTACGGTTTTTTGTTGATGCATTTATGGAAGCAGGTGATTTGCCAATTGAGGAGCGCGAAAGTATTGAAACTCAAGTTAAAGAAGCAGGTCATGCACAATCAATTGAACATTTTCTTGTTCAAGCTAGTCAAGTTCTTTCAGATCTTTCGCGTGGAGCAGGGTTAGTTTTAGCAACGAAACATGAAGGAACTTTAAAACATATTGAGTTTGTACGACTTGATGGAGAGCATGCTCTTGCAGTTTTAGTAACACAACAGGGTGAAGTTGAAAATCGTATTGTTCGTTTACCGGAAGGTGTTACCCATGCACAATTAGCAGAGGCGACAAATTTTCTTAATGCCCATATTCAGGGACGTACATTAAGTGAAGCTAAAGAAGAAATTGCACGTTTGTGCTCAGAAACGCGGGCTGCTCTTGATCATTTATCTCATCGTCTTGTTGAGACTGGATTAGCTCTTTGGGGAGGAGAAGATGCTAATCATAAAATACACCTTATTGTTCGTGGTCGGAGTAATCTGCTTGAAGATGTAAAGGCAGAAGAAGATTTAGAACGTTTAAGGCATTTGTTCGATGATCTTGAAACTCGTGAAAGTATGGCGCAGTTGCTTGATTTAGCAGATTCAGGTTCAGGGGTTCGTATTTTTATTGGTTCAGAAAATAAATTGTTCTCGCTTTCTGGTTCTTCTTTGGTTGTGGCTCCTTATTGTGATTCACAGCAAAGAGTCATTGGTGCTTTAGGGGTTATTGGTCCAAAACGGCTTAATTATGCAAGGATTGTTCCTATGGTTGATTATACGGCTCAACTCGTATCGCAGCTGTTGCGATAGATTGCGCCAAAATAATTCATAACAATAGAGTACTTTTATTGCAAATGCACATTGTGTTAAGATATGAAAATATCTCTTGATTTTTGTCTGTAAAATTTCGATATCGATGATAACAAATCTTATGAAGGAATGGAGTTTTTATGTCTGATGAAAAAAACAAATTTACTGATACTTCATTTGAAAATTGCGATTTAGAGGATTCTGCTGATCGTGATGCTTTTATACAAGATGCAGATGAATTTTTAAAAATGCATAAAGAAGAAGCTCATGCAGATGTTAAAGAGGAAGAGAGCGCTACTGATTCATTGGTTACTTTACAAGATGAAAATAAAGAACTGAGAGATCAGATTTTACGCCTTGCTGCAGATATGGAAAATTTGCGGCGTCGTACTGCGCGTGATGTGGCTGACGCAAAAGCTTATTCTATTGCCAATTTTGCACGCGATATGTTATCTGTTTCTGATAACCTAAATCGTGCTTTGGAGGCTATTCCAGAAGGTGCTCGAGAAAGCGATGCTGGTTTAAAAACATTAGCTGAAGGTGTTGAAATGACCGAGCGTGCAATGATAGCAGCGTTAGAGCGTCATGGCGTAAAAAAAATTCATCCAGAAGGGCAAAAATTTGATCCTCACTTTCATCAAGCTATGTTTGAAATTCCTAATGCTGATGTTCCGGATAATACTGTCCAGCAAGTTGTTCAGGCAGGTTATATTATCGGTGAACGTGTTTTACGTCCTGCGATAGTTGGTGTAGCTAAAGGAGGAGCGAAGGAAGCTTCTATCGAGTCTGATACATCACAAACACATCAGTAATAATACGCTCAGTGCAAAAACAAGGCATTGCGCGTAATCTCATGTTTTGAAGTATCTTCTTAGGGAAATGCTACAAATGGTATTAAAATTCTCTTTTATGCTTTTAGTGCCCAACTTCCTTTTACAATATAAGGATTATCGTTCATAGGGGATGGTGATAAAAATAACACAAAATGGTTGATTTCAAAAGGGGGAAGTAAAAAATTACTCCGAGAAGATAGATAAGTAGATAGATCATTAGGTTTGATATCAAGTAATCGTGCGATAGTTATATGTGGAGTGAATGGTCTTTTATCCGGAGTCAATCTTAAGTAGTTCTGAATATATTGCATCTGTTTTTGTAAAAGGTTAAGGATTTCACAAAATTTAATGCGAATAATGAGAGAATGAGGAGCATCTTTTGAACCAAAAATTTCAAAGTCGTGAGTATGTAATGTAAAAGGGGGAAGCTTTATTGTGTCAAAAGCATGCATAAGCTTCCTTGCTGTAGAATCTTCAATTTCACCAAAAAAAGACAAAGTAATGTGAAAATTTCGTGGGTTGATCCATTGTGCTTTTGGCAAGCCGTTTTGCAACGACACGAGTTTTTTCGTTATGTTTTGGGGAATTTGAAGAGCACTAAACAAACGTGGCATGATACCTCCTTATGGTTGAAAGGTGGTTCCATAGTTGCATTGGTGGATTAATTAGTAAACGGAACCGATTTACTAGAGAGAAGGCAGTAATACGGACAAAGAATGGCTAAAAAGTAGCTATTAATATTTACAAAAGCTATAAACTTAATCTACAAAACTGAGCTATTTAAGACTAGGTGGTCGTATACATGCAAAAAGCGCTATATTTACGTGAAAATTTTACCATAACAATATTGATCACTTGTTTTCCCAGTTATTAAAATCATTAATAGTCTATAATAAGAAAATTAATAGATTTTTGATTATAAGCATAATTTTATATTCTCTTAAATGAGATTTACAAATATTGAATCATTGATATTGAGTGTGATAATAATTATCGTGATTAAAAAGTATTCAAATTGGTTGAATCGTGTAAAAATGAGACTAATGCATATATTATTACTGCTATTGTAAACCTTTATATCTGTGTGGTAGTAATAATGATGCAAATATTTGCATTAATAATGAATATTAGCCTGATCTTGCTAAGAAAAAATAAAAAAACCAATTAAAATGATTGTAAGAAGAGTTTTCTCTTTATTTCGTAAGGGTGAATGATAGCCTTTTGGGGCAAGATTCCTTAATTTTCCTCTCCAAATTTATTATTTATGAGTTCCTCAAGGGCATTGAGAGCATCGATTGCTTCTGGTCCTGAAACATGGATAGTGACATTGCAACCGGATGAAGCAGCTAACATCATAAGTCCCATTATTGATGAGCCACCAACGATTTTTCCATTTCTCTCGACTTCAACAATGGCATTAAAACTGTCAACAATTTGTACAAATTTTGCAGAAGCACGTGCATGCAATCCACGTTTATTACAGATATTTAGATGTCGACTCAATACATTCGGGATAGTTTTTTGAGAAAGCATCGGTATTAACTATCTGCTAAAAGCATACTTGTAACATTAATATATTTTCGTCCTGCTTCTTGTGCTATTTTTAAGGCTTCTGATAGCGAGATATCAGGGCACTTTCGGATGGAAATCAATTTAATAAGCATGGGCAGATTAACGCCTGCAATCATTTCAATATGCCCTTTTTTAATAACAGAAATCGCCATATTTGATGGTGTTCCACCGAACACATCTGTTAATATGATTACGCCATGGTTTGTATTTGTGGATGAAACTGCAGCTATAATATCACCTCGGCGCTGATCTATGTCATCATCAGGATAAATGCATATTGTTGCGAATTTTTCTTGCGTTCCAACAACATGTTCTACAGCATGTAAAAACTCAACAGCCAACCTACCGTGCGTTACAAGCACGATTCCAATCATTTTACAAATACTCCCATTAATAAGTTAATAAGAATTTGATCATATAGCAGAAAGATTATTCTACAAGGCTTTACTGTACTGCCAAGGAAAATTTTCAAAAAAAAGGCAAAAATAATGATTTTTTTCTATTTTGAAAAAATTAGACAGATTTGAGCCATATTTTTCTAAAAAAGAATGCTTCAATTGCTTGACAAATGGCTGTACAATCTGCTTCCAGAAGACTTGGTAGTTTTAAAAGGGGAATATGCAAATTCGCAAATTTAAAAGTTTGATTTGTGGGAAAGCGGTCATATTCAGGACCAAGCAAAATAACGCAGTCGATAGTTGTTCGTTTTTCACATTCTATTGTGTACAGGCCAACACCGCGAATCTCAATACCGCCCTGCAAACCTTCTGGAGTGTAGCCATAAAGTTTTTCATTTTCTACACAAAGCATTGTATAGTCATCACTTATAAGTTTTGCTTCACGTCGCGACCATTCAGCACGGTCTAGCAAAGAAAGGGTCAGAGTTGATTTTCCTGATCCTGATGGACCTAAAATTAACAGTCCTTTGCCTCCAAGTTTGAGGCAATTTGCATGAAGCATTTCGTGTTTTGTTGTCATGCTTTTTGCTTTGGATTAAGAGGTTAGTTAGCGAAGGGGAGAATGATAATAAATCGTGCACCAGTTTGACCATTTTTAATTACGGTATCAACAATATTTTCAGCTGTAATCGTTCCATTGTGAGCTTCTATGATTTGTTTACTGATAGACAGTCCGAGTCCTGAATTTTGTCCAAATGCATCTTCGTTTGGTCGATCTGTATAGAAACGTTCAAAAATACGCTCAATATTTTCTGAACGAATACCAGGTCCATTGTCTTCAATGATTAAGATAAGGGTCGAATCATCGCTTTTCATAGTTATGCAAATTTCACCACTATCATTGGAAATGAAAGAGCGTGCATTTTCAATAATATTGGAATTCAATAATATTGGAAATCACTTGACCTAAACGTAATTCATGCCCCAACACAAGATAGTTTTTTTCATGTGGGCGTGGAATAATATTAAGGTTTATATTAGCGTTTTTTGTATTACGGTATACTTCACGCATAGCATGAACAAGATTTTCTAGAAGTAATTGCATATCAACAAGTTGTGCAGTTTCGCGAGCAAGTTCTGCATCTAGTCGTGAGGCATCAGCAATATCAGTAATCAAACGGTCAAGACGATGTACATCATGTTGAATAATTTTAAATAATTGTGTCTGCGCTTTTTCATTTTTAGTCAATGGGAGTGTTTCAACTGCACTGCGTAGTGAAGTAAGCGGATTTTTTAATTCGTGACTTACATCAGCAGCGAAGCGTTCAATGGCTTCTATGCGCATATAAAGTGCATTGGTCATATCACGGATAGAAGTTGAAAGATGGCCAATTTCATCTTCGCGTGTAGAAAAATCAGGAATTTCTACACGCTTATTGTTGCCATGGCGAACACGGTTAGCCGATGCAGATAATTTGCTCAGTGGATGAGCAATTGTGTGAGCTAAAAATAGGGAAAGTACCAGAAGCACGCTACCGACAACGACAAAGGCCTTGAAAATGACCAATCTTTCACCCTTCACAATGTTGTCAATGTCTGAACCAATGGTTGTCAAAAGAAGAGCACCCACCACTGCACGATAGCGTTGAACAGGTACAGCAACAGAAACTATTAATTGACCTTGCCGATTGCGTCGTTTGGCGGTTGTAAGATATCCATTTAATGCTCGGTAAACTTCTGGATGAGCAATATCGTTGCTTTTTGCTTTCTTTTTATTAGGGGCAATGCTATTTTTGTAGAGTGCATTTGAAAACCACCAATAGAGACGTTCCCAGAGGCTTTGTTCAGCTTTAATGGGGGGTAGATCATAGATGAAAACTTCACCACTGGAATAAAGAACACGCGAATCAAGAAGTAAAGTAGCATCACGATCATATATACGTGCTCTTGTTGTTTTTGGTGTAATAAGACGCCGCAGGAGTGGAGCAATTTGTTCTGGATTAATAGGAAAATCCCAAGAATCAGTTGATTGGGGCGCGGGTGTAATGCTTTCTCCAGCTTGTAATTCTAAAAGTTTTTGAGGATCCACGAGAATAGAGTCTGTATCAATTGTTGCAGAGGCGGCGATGGCTCCAGCAATAATCTTTCCTTGTGTGCGAAGACTTTCTATTTTTGCTTCAATTAAACCATCACGAAACTGATTAAGATACAAAATACCTGTAACCAAAATGCCAAGAGCAGCAAGATTTAAAATGACAATACGGCGCGTAAGACTGGAAAAAAACAATTGTCTTAGTAGGCGTTGCGCCCGAAAATGCAAATTAGCAAGCATAGAAAACCATATTTAAGATATAGTACTTGGTGCTTTTTCCAGCAGATCTTTAAGTTAAATGTTTTTCATTACTAGTTTGATCACCGTTTAGATTTTTGCGATAAAATGACTTACACTTCGTGGAAACGGTAACCTACACCGTAAAGCGTTTCAATCATTGCAAAATCATCATCCACCTGTTTAAATTTCTTACGTAGACGTTTAATGTGACTATCAATGGTGCGATCATCTACATAAACTTGATCACTATAAGCAGCATCCATCAAAGCATCACGACTTTTCACAACTCCTGGTCGCTGTGCTAAAGTTTGAAGAATCAAAAACTCCGTGACGGTAAGGATAACAGGTTTATCTTTCCATGTACAGGTATGACGTTCTTGATCTATCACAAGATCTCCACGTTTAAGGGAGGAAGCAGGTGATGCTCCTGTTGCAAGTGGTTGGTTACGAGCATTTGAACGACGCAAAATAGCTTTTACTCTCTCAATGAGAAGACGTTGAGAGAAAGGTTTGGTAATAAAATCGTCAGCTCCCATTTTGAGACCAAACAGCTCATCAATTTCATCATCCTTAGAGGTAAGAAAAATAACTGGAACATCTGATTTTTGACGCAGTCGGCGTAAAAGTTCCATACCATCCATTCGAGGCATTTTAATATCAAAAATAGCTAAATGTGGGGGATGCAATGTTAAACCTTTGAGTGCAGATGCTCCGTCTGTATAGCTTTCAACCCGATATCCTTCTGTTTCAAGAGCAAAAGATAAGGATGTTAAAATATTGCGGTCATCATCAACAAGTACAATCGTTTGGGTGATTGTTGAATTATCCTTCATGGTTACTTAGACCTTTCTATTGCTATGGCAGCAAATCGCCTACGCTATTTATATGGGAGTTCACATTTTTTTTGCAAAACAAATATGATACAAATTATTACAGAGTAAAAAACCTTTCGCCTTCATAGTAAAAGCTATCTTGTTTTTGTAATTTTATAATGCTTTTGTGTGCATTAAGATCCCTCCGTTTAAACAAAATTTTTATTAAAGGTGTTTTATCAACGCTTACTGTTGTTTATGCCCAAGAAATGCACAAATTTATTTTTGATCGTTGAAGTTTAGAAAATACGCTTATCTGTTTTAAGAGCAAAGAAGATAGCATGGTGATGTATGAGTATAAACTGTACGAAAGGAAACCATAATGGGATTTTTTAATTTTGTTAAAACAGTTGGTGAAAGGATTGGTATTGGAGATAATGATTTAGAGGAAAAAGATTTTAAAGCTGCATTTGATAAGTTTCAGCTTGGTGCAGAAAAAGTGAATATTCGAGTTGAAAATGGTAAAGCTTTTCTAAGTGGTGAAGTTAAAGATAGGGAAACATTTGAAAAAGCAATTTTGATTGTTAGTAATTCGCAAGGTATTTCTTCTGTTGATGTTGCTCAGTTAAATATTGAAGATACTGCGTCTACAAAAGCTTCTCGTTTTTATGAAGTGAAATCTGGTGATAATCTTTGGAAAATTGCTGAAGAAGTTTATGGTAAAGGGTTTGGTGATAAGAATACATTTATTTTTGAAGCCAATAAGCCGATGTTAAAATCACCTGATAAAATTTATCCTGGACAAATTTTACGTATTCCTGAAATTGCTTGAGCATAATCTAGAGAGGGAATAAATCTTTTTATTTGTTTATGTTATGTTCTACAATGTTAGAAAAATCAAGAAGCGTGCAGTTTTTTCACGCTTCCAGTGTTAGGATATTGATTACAGAATTTATTGAGAAGGGACTGATTTAGGATTTGATCCTTCTATTGTAGCATTTACGTAAAAATCAATATCAATAGTGCCAGCTTTCTCGAATGTGAGTTTTGCGCTGATTTTGTCACCTGGTTTGAATGGCTGTGAAAGTCCCGTGAACATGATGTGGTCACCACCAGGCTTAAGTTTGATTTCGCCATTACCTGGAATTTCAATGCCATTGTGTATTTTTTCCATTTTCATAATATCGTTAACGACAGTCATGGAATGAATTTCTGTTGCTTGCACTCCTTTCGTTGAAATTGAAATTAAACGGTCTGGAGTATTGCCATGATTAATGATATGGAGATAACCACTGCCAACTTTTATACCGTTGGGTATTGCACGTATCCAAGGATGAATGATTTCGATATTACCAAGTTGGTACTGATGCGCAATTGCAGGTTGAGATATGAAAGCAAAGATACAAGCTAACACAGTATTTGTAGTCGCTTTTTTGAGTAGATATTGTGTGTAAGCAAGACTTTTATATATAAAAATTTTAATTCTCTTTATAAAAAATGTTGTCATTGATTGATCCTCCTGAACTAGATATTTTTTATAAACATCCCTTATCTAATTTATGTTTAGCAGAATTTTTATTCAAAATAAAAGAAAGAACCATTCGAATTATATTCATTTTAGTGTATAGCTAGGAACGTATAAATTTATTAATTACATTATGATTATTATGGTCAATTTTGATACTAATGATGGTTTCAATATTTATGAGATAAGTTTTTTTATGCCTAAATGAATTCTTAAAGTTATTTTGCAAATATTATATAGAATTATTGGCAATAAAGGAATCAAGAAAGATTCATTGTTGTTATCTTTGTTTGTTTTAATTTTCACATGAAATAATATTTTTATGTTTATGAAAATCACAAAAAAAGATATGGTATAGTGTTTGTACCTCAGTATAAAGTGATGTTAGTGCACAAGTGTAATCATTAATTGTAAAGAAAAATTTTATTTTAGAAATGTTTCTCTCATTATTCTCTTGTAGGTATAAGAGCCTGTTCTTATATACCAAGCAATAAAGCTTGTGGCGATTCTCAGTTTATTATGTTGTATAATTTGAAATTAAATGCAGGCTTTTAGTGTGATAAGGAGCTGTCTTAGAAAGATGCTTTATAAAGGTTGAGACAGTTTGCTGGATGGAGATTATAATATGGCAAAAGTAATTGGTATTGATTTGGGGACAACAAATTCTTGTATAGCTGTCATGGATGGCGCTAATGCAAAGGTTATTGAAAATTCAGAAGGAGCACGCACAACACCTTCTGTTGTTGCCTTTACTGATGGAGGTGAGCGGCTTGTGGGGCAGCCTGCTAAGCGGCAAGCAGTTACTAATCCTGAGGGAACGGTTTTTGCAGTTAAGCGTTTAATTGGGCGCCGATTTGATGATCCCATGGTTGAAAAAGATAAAGCCCTTGTTCCTTATAAAATTGTTAAAGGTGATAATGGCGATGCGTGGGTTGAAGAAGCTGGTAAGAAATATTCTCCATCACAAATTTCAGCTATGATTTTACAAAAAATGAAAGAAACCGCTGAGTCTTATCTTGGTGAGAAGGTTGAGCAAGCAGTTATCACTGTTCCTGCTTATTTTAACGATGCACAACGTCAAGCTACTAAAGATGCTGGTAAAATTGCTGGGCTTGAGGTTTTGCGGATCATCAATGAGCCAACAGCTGCTGCTTTAGCTTATGGTTTGGATAAAAAAGGTGGCAAAACTATAGCTGTTTACGATCTTGGGGGTGGTACGTTTGATATTTCTGTACTGGAAATTGGAGATGGCGTTTTTGAAGTGAAGTCAACCAATGGAGATACCTTTTTAGGTGGTGAAGACTTTGATATGCGCTTGGTCAGTTATTTTGCAGATGAATTTAAGAAAGAGCAAGGTATCGATCTGAAAAATGACAAACTGGCGCTGCAGCGTTTGAAGGAAGCAGCGGAAAAAGCAAAGATAGAGCTTTCTTCTTCACAACAGACAGAGGTTAATTTGCCATTTATCACAGCAGATCAATCTGGTCCTAAGCATTTAACGATGAAATTAACTCGGGCAAAGTTTGAGTCTTTAGTTGATGATTTGGTTCAGCGTACTATCAAACCTTGTAAAGCAGCATTAAAAGATGCGGGGTTAAGTGCTGGCGAGATTGATGAAGTTGTTTTGGTCGGGGGTATGACTCGTATGCCTAAGATCCAAGAAGTTGTGCAAAGTTTCTTTGGCAAAGATCCGCACAAAGGTGTTAATCCCGATGAAGTTGTGGCGATGGGCGCCGCTATCCAAGGGGGGGTATTACAGGGCGATGTGAAAGATGTTTTGCTTTTAGATGTAACGCCTTTGTCTTTGGGTATTGAAACTTTAGGTGGTGTCTTTACTCGCCTCATTGAGCGTAATACAACTATCCCTACTAAAAAATCACAAGTTTTTTCAACAGCTGATGATAATCAGAATGCTGTAACTATTCGTGTTTTCCAAGGTGAGCGTGAAATGGCTAATGATAACAAGTTGCTTGCTCAATTCGATCTTGTTGGCATTCCGCCTGCGCCGCGTGGTATACCACAGATTGAAGTTACTTTTGATATTGATGCGAATGGTATTGTAAATGTTTCCGCTAAGGATAAAGGAACAGGTAAAGAACATCAGATTCGTATTCAAGCATCAGGTGGTTTAAGTGACGCTGATATCGAAAAAATGGTAGAAGATGCAGAAAAGCATGCAGCCGAGGACAAAAAGCGCCGTGAAGGTGTTGAGATTAGAAATCAGGCAGAGGCTCTTGTTCATTCAACAGAAAAGTCGCTAAATGAATATGGTGATAAAGTATCAACTGAAGATAAAGGCCAAATTGAAACTGCGATATCTGATTTAAAGTCTTCACTTGATGGTATCGATATTGAAGATATAACGGCAAAAATGCAAAAATTAGCGGAAGTTAGCATGAAGCTTGGACAAGCCATGTATGAAGCTTCGAAAGCGGCAACTGACACCGAAACAGATGTAAAGAGTGATAATGTTGTTGATGCTGATTTCGAAGAAATTAATGATAAGAATAAATAGTGTAAGCAAATGTGTTGACCATTTGATAAGCCTAGCCTTTGAAATATAAGGCTGGGGTTTGTTGTTTGAGAGCAATTGTAATTCTGTTGCTAAGAACCTAAATTGGAAATAGACGCTATTTTGAGATGGATAGCAAAAAATTATCAGGAATACATGATGAAGGTTGATTATTATGAAATTCTTGGCGTAACACGTGAATGTGATGATAAAAAGCTGAAATCTGCTTTTCGTAAGTTGGCGATGCAATATCATCCTGATCGTAATGCAGGTGATAAAGAGGCGGAGCGGAAATTCAAAGAAATTGGCGAAGCTTATGAAATTCTCAAAGACCCTCAAAAGCGGGCAGCTTACGATCGCTTTGGCCATGCAGCTTTTGAAAATAATGGCCGAGAAGGAGCAAATCCATTTGGTAATTTTGCCACTGGTGGTGGTTTTGCTGATATTTTTGAAGATTTTTTTGGTGAAATTATGGGCGGTGGGCATCGCAAGCGTAGTGATGGTCGTGAGCGTGGTGCAGATTTAAGTTATAATATGGAAGTGTCTTTAGAAGAAGCATTTTCAGGAAAAACCGCGGAAATTAATATTCCAAGTTCTGTTGTTTGTGATTCTTGTGAGGGATCTGGTGCAAAAAAAGGATCTAAGCCACAAGCTTGTGGAACCTGCCATGGATCTGGTCGTGTGCGTGCTGCACAAGGATTCTTTTCTATTGAGCGAACCTGTCCTATATGTCATGGGCGCGGTGAAATAATTAAAGATCCATGCCCGAAGTGTAATGGAACAAGACGAGTAGAAAAAATTCGTTCGTTAAGTGTTAATATTCCAGCTGGTATTGAAGATGGTACACGTGTTCGTCTTTCTGGTGAAGGTGATGCGGGTATTCGTGGTGGCCCTAGTGGTGACCTTTATATTTTTCTTTCCATCAAACCACATGAATTTTTTCAGCGAGAAGGGGCAGATCTTCATTGTCATGTTCCTATTTCAATGGTTACTGCGGCTTTAGGAGGTGAGTTTGAGGTTTCTGACCTTGATGGTGTTAAGGCACGTGTTAGAGTGCCAGAAGGTACCCAAAATGGGTGCCAATTTCGCCTTAAGGGCAAAGGAATGCCTATGTTGCGTAAACAAGATAGGGGTGATCTTTATATCCATATCACTATTGAAACACCGCAAAAATTAACAAAAGAGCAGCGTGAGTTGTTACAAGAGTTTGAGAAGCTTTCAAATCATGAAAATTCACCACAATCACATGGCTTTTTTGCGCGTATGAAAGAGTTTTTTGAAAATATTTCTGGTCAAAATTAATGGACAAGTACGAAGATGGAACGCTTAACATATTATTTAATTAAATTTTCTATTTTATCAAAAGCATTGAAATGGTTAACGTTTTAAAAATGAGAGTTCCTATTCGCTTTAGTCTAATTTTAATTCACCTTTCCGTTAATAGGTGTGTTGATTAGTTCGCATTCTTCTTTTTATGGCTATACAGGTAAATTTTACTTTAAAATGTCTATTTTGAATTTCTTCATAACATTTGTATTATAGTTTGATATGACTAGCTATTGTATTTTTTATCTCTGGAGTTTTGTGCGTTTTTACTATCAATTACAAATTTATCCTGCATCAAACGTTGTAATTAATTTGCTGTTTAAGTTTTGACTTGATTGATTTAATGTTGCTTTATTAAATACAAAAATGGATGAGTATAAAAGTATTTTTCGTAGTGTTGAGCAGGATTTTTGTTCAATGCTTTAAGATATTTTGTTTGGTAAATTGCGTTTGATGCTGTTTATAGAGAGCATTAACGAATTTCAATATTTTGTATATACACGATATTTTATTGGAGATTTTACTAGAGAATGGATAGAGTAGAATTTTTTCACTTTTCCTAAATTTCATTAAGAGATGATGAAAAGTAATGAGGAGGCTCTTTTTATGGATGATATTGGGAAAGCGGCTGCAGGTGTTTTTGAGAAACAAGCAGCATTTTTATCATCTGCTCTGCCTTATATGCAAAAATATGAAAATGAAACAGTTGTCGTAAAATATGGCGGTCACGCTATGGGAGATCCTACTTTAGGTCGTGCATTTGCGCGTGATATTGCTCTGTTAAAACAATCAGGTATTAATCCCATCGTGGTACATGGTGGTGGTCCTCAAATTGCTGATATTTTAATGAAAATGGGGATTGAGTCGCGATTTGAAAATGGTTTGCGTGTAACTGATGAGCGAATTGTTGAAGTTGTTGAAATGGTTTTGGCAGGATCCATAAATAAGGAAATTGTTGCTCTTATTAATGCTGAAGGTGAGTGGGCAATAGGATTGTGCGGAAAAGATGGCAATATGGTTTTTGCTGAAAAAGCTTATAAGACTGTAATTGATCCTGATTCAAATATTGAGCGTGTTTTAGATTTAGGATTTGTTGGTGAGCCTGTGGAAATTGATCGTACATTACTGGATCTTCTGGCTTGTTCTGAGATGATTCCAGTTATTGCTCCTGTTGCGCCTGGTCGCGACGGAAAAACCTATAATATTAATGCTGATATTTTTGCTGGAGCTATTGCTGGTGCTTTAGAAGCCAAACGCCTTTTGTTTTTAACTGATGTTCCTGGGGTTTTGGATAAAGATGGTAAAGTTTTAAAGGAATTAACAATTTCTGAAGCTGAAAGCCTCATCAAGAATGGAACGATTTCAGCAGGTATGATTCCAAAGGTAGAAACATGCATTAATGCTCTTCGAAATGGTGTAGAAGGTGTGGTTATTTTGAATGGGAAAACTCCCCATTCTGTTTTGCTTGAATTATTTACTGAACATGGAGTTGGGACACTTATTGTTTCCTAAAAATATATAAGATCAATTAAAGGATAAAACTTTTATGGCTGGAATCACACAGTTGAAGCGCCCTTTATTCAGCAAACAGGAATTTGCGTTATTTTCTGTGACAATACTTTGGGGAATTACATTTTTAGTAATCCATATCGCGGTACGTTATAGTGGTCCTTTCTTTTTTGTAGGATTTCGTTTTATCGTTGCATCATTTTTGTGTGGAGCAATTTTTTGGCGCTCTATGAAAGGTCTAACTGTTTATGAAATTTTTGCTGGTATGGCTATTGGTATTGGCATGTTTCTTGGTAATGCTTTGCAAGCATCAGGACTTCAGACTATCATTAGTAGTCAATCGGCTTTTATTACGGCACTGTATGTACCAATGGTTCCAATATTGCAGTGGATTATTTTTAAAAAGCCATCTCGTTTTACTAGTTGGATTGGTATTATTTTTGCTTTTACTGGACTTATGTTTGTTTCCGGAGGAGGAGGAAAAGGTATTGATTTCTCAAAAGGTGAAATTCTTACTTTGTTAGGTGCTTTGGCTATTGCTGGAGAGATTATTTTAATTGGGCTTTTTGCTAATAAGGTTGATAGTCGTCGCATTACGATTGTACAGTTATTTTTTGCTGGCCTTTTTTCATTTTGTTGTATGCCTTTGGTCGGGGAAAGTATGCCTGCATTTTCATGGGTATGGTTGAATATTGGTATGGGATTGGCGTTTATGAGCGCAGTGATCCAATGGACTATGAATTGGGCACAAAAATCCGTTTCACCTACTCGTGCAGCAATCATTTACGCGGGTGAGCCTGTATGGGCTGGTATTGTTGGGCGTGTGGCTGGAGAGTATTTATCTCCTTTAGCGTTATTAGGTGGTTTGTTTATTTTGATTGGGATTATCGTGTCTGAATTGCAGCCTTCACAATGGCGTAAGAAAGATAAATTTATTCAAAGACGCGACTAATTTACTTCCTCAGCAACAATAATTTTAATGATAGTTCTTCTGAAATGGGAGCTGTTTGTTGGGGTTATCCATATTTATGATTCTTTTTAGAGAGGATAAGATATGCTTTAAAGATTTTAATCTTCAAGGTAGTCAATTAATGTTTTTTTTTAAGTTGGTAGAGTAGGTTGTGGTATACAAGTGAAAAGGAAGCACAGAGTGTAGGTCTAAGAGATTAAGCTGTATGCAATTTTTGATATTATAGAAAATAAGGGCGTTGGTGATAATTTAAGCTGAGATGAGAAAAATAAGAGAATATTTAATCACTTTATAAAGTATTTTGCTTGGTTGATGATATATAATTTTCATTTTTTTATAGGTTATGAGAAGCGATTTCTTCGGGAATAACCGACCTTTATTCTGTTACAGATTGTCAAAAGTGTATAATTGGTCTTTGCGTTTTGTGTTATTCTTTGCTAAATCGCGCTGTATGACTGTAGATCGCAATAACATACGTAATTTTTCTATTGTAGCTCACATAGATCACGGGAAGTCAACTCTGGCTGATCGCCTCATCCAGATAACTGGTGGCCTTGAGACACGGGAGATGAAAGAACAAGTTCTGGATTCTATGGATATTGAGCGTGAACGTGGGATTACAATTAAAGCACAAACAGTCCGTTTGTGCTATAAAGCAAATGATGGTGAGACCTATATCTTAAATCTTATTGATACACCGGGTCATGTTGATTTTGCTTATGAAGTGTCGCGTTCATTGGCAGCTTGTGAAGGTTCATTGCTGGTAGTAGATGCGAGCCAAGGTGTGGAAGCGCAAACATTAGCAAATGTTTATCAAGCTATTGATAACTCTCATGAGTTAGTTGTTGTACTCAATAAAATTGATCTTCCAGCATCGGAACCTGAGCGTGTTAAAGAACAAATTGAAGATGTAATTGGTATTGATACATCTCAGGCAGTAGAAATATCAGCGAAAACAGGTTTGGGAGTTTCTGATGTTTTGGAAGCGATTGTAACACAATTGCCACCTCCGCACACTGGTGATATTACCAAGCCATTAAAGGCAATGTTAGTTGACAGTTGGTATGATGCTTATCTTGGTGTTATTGTTTTGGTGCGCGTAATTGATGGTGTATTAAAAAAAGGCCAAACCATCCGTATGATGGGTACAGGAGCGAAATATCCAGTGGAGCGAGTTGGGGTATTTACCCCAAAAATGATTCAGGTTGATGAGTTAGGACCAGGGGAAATAGGTTTTATAACAGCTTCTATCAAAGAAGTTGCTGATACACGGGTTGGGGATACTATTACTGAAGAACGCCGCTCTTGTGAAGATGCGTTGTCTGGTTTTAAACCTGCTCAACCAGTTGTTTTTTGTGGACTGTTCCCAGTTGATGCAGCCAATTTTGAAGATTTACGCGCAGCTATGGGAAAATTGCGTTTGAATGATGCTAGCTTTTCCTTTGAAATGGAAACATCAGCTGCCTTAGGTTTTGGTTTTCGTTGTGGTTTTTTAGGGCTTCTTCATCTTGAAATTATTCAGGAACGGTTAGAGCGTGAATTTAATTTAGATTTAATTGCAACAGCACCTTCTGTTGTTTATCGTGTGAATATGAATGATGGTTCTGTTAAGGAGTTGCACAACCCATCAGATATGCCAGATGTTGTAAAAATTTCTTCCATTGAAGAACCATGGATTCGGGCAACAATTATGACACCTGATAATTATCTTGGAGCTATCCTAGAGCTTTGTCAAGAACGGCGCGGAGTGCAGGTTAGTTTGTCCTATGTTGGGACACGTGCTATGGTGACATATAATTTGCCTTTAAATGAAGTTATTTTCGATTTTTATGACCGTTTAAAGTCAATTTCTAAGGGATATGCTTCCTTTGATTATCAAATGACTGAATATTCTGAGGGTGATTTAGTTAAAATGTCTATTTTAGTTAATGGAGAATGTATTGATGCTTTGTCAATTCTTGTGCATCGCAGCATAGCAGAAAGGCGTGGGCGCTCTATGTGTGAAAAATTAAAAGATCTTATTCCTCAACATATGTTTCAGATTCCGGTTCAGGCAGCGATTGGTGGTAAAATTATTGCTCGTGAGACAATTCGTGCTTTGCGTAAAGATGTAACAGCTAAATGTTACGGAGGCGATGTTACGCGTAAGCGCAAACTTTTAGAAAAACAAAAAGAGGGCAAAAAAAGAATGCGGCAATTTGGAAAGGTAGAAATTCCGCAATCTGCTTTTATTCAGGCGCTCAAAATGAGCAAATAACAAGAAAAGAGAGATGTTTTTTACTAGTCAACCTACTTTGTACATTTTGTTTATCAATTAAGATTCTTAAAAAATACTTTTTAGTTTCTCAACAGATCATTAATTGATGTTTTTTCTCGTGTTTTTTGGTCGACTCGTTTGACAATAACGGCACAATAAAGACTAGGACCTTGTTCGCCATTTGGTAATTGCTTTCCAGGAAGTGATCCTGGTACAACAACAGAGTATGCTGGTACTTCACCTATAAAAATTTCTCCTGTTGTCCGGTCGATAATTTTTGTTGATTTTCCAATAAAAACTCCCATGCTTAAAACGGCACCTTCACGGATAATACAACCTTCAACGATTTCAGAGCGTGCACCTATAAAACAATGATCTTCAATAATTGTTGGATTTGCTTGTAGTGGTTCTAAAACGCCTCCAATTCCGACACCACCAGAAAGATGCACATGTTTACCAATTTGTGCACATGAACCAACGGTAGCCCATGCATCAACCATTGTTCCTTCATCAATAAAAGCTCCAAGATTTACAAAGGAGGGCATTAATATAACATTTGGCGCGATATAGGCAGAATGGCGCACAATTGCTCCAGGAACCGAACGGAAATCAGCGTTTTTAAAATCATCTTCTTGCCAACCTGAAAATTTTGAAGGTATTTTATCCCACCAATATGTTTTGTTTGCTCCACCTGGAATAATATGCATAGAATTAAGGCGAAAGGAGAGAAGAACAGCCTTTTTCAACCATTGGTGTACATACCATTGCCCGTCTTTTTTCCGTGTAGCAACGCGCACTTTACCTTGATCGAGAAGGTTTAATACATGTTCAACACTGTCACGGATTTCGCCTTTTGTCGTGGTATTGATGGAATCGTGGTTATTGAAGGCTTTTTCAATAATTATTTCAAGTTGCGCAAGATCGGTCATATTTAAAATTCTGTTAAACAGGTTGAAAGCTTCAAGATTTATTCTATCACAACTTACGTGAAGAAATGTTTTCAGTCAATAAAACGATTAGCATACAGGAAGCGTATAGGAAAGGGTATAAGAAAAATGAAAAAAGAAAAAAAGAGTGAGGGCTCATGTTTTCATAAAAGTGAAGCAATACAGCAGGTATATAAAGTTTCCAATGTATCACAGGTGCACTCACCTACTTACCGTTTAGCTTATATTGATCAGGATTTTATGATGCGTTCTGAATTACGCTCACAACGCATTGGTCTAGAATTTTTAAAACCGGAAATAATACTTAAAGAAAATGGTATTCAATCGACAGTCGTTTTATTTGGTGGTGCGCGTATTCCTGAACCTGGTAAAGAAGCATGGGCAGCAAAAAATGAAACCCAAAAGAAAAATTTGCATGCTATGTCGCATTATTACAGTGAAGCAAGAGAATTTGCGCGTTTGTGCTCATGCTATTCTGCTACAACTGAGTATCGCGAATTTGTGGTTGTCACTGGGGGAGGTCCTGGAGTAATGGAAGCCGGAAATCGCGGTGCTGTTGATGTTGGTGCACCAACGATTGGTTTGAATGTTGTTTTACCTCATGAGCAAGCGCCTAATCCTTATGTGACTCCACATTTGTGTTTTAATTTTCATTATTTGGGGATGCGAAAAATGCATTTTTTAATGCGAGCAAAAGCATTAGCTATTTTTCCTGGAGGGTTTGGTACTCTAGATGAGTTGTTTGAGGCATTAACTTTAATTCAAACGGGGCGTATGAAGCGTGTTCCGATTTTCATGTTTGGCGAGGAATTTTGGAGCAAAGTGATCAATTTTGAATATTTATCCGCGCAAGGTACAATTTCTCCTTCTGATCTTTCTCTTATGATATTTGTTAACACAGCTGCGGAAGCTTTTGAGAACATTCGTTCCTTCTATAGACTCGCTCAATAACTTTTTAGGAAGCAACTTTTATCGGACACAGTTAGTAATCAACTTTTGTTAAGTATAGTCCTGAGGGGGGGGCGACCATACCACAGCGTATACGATCTTTGGCATGGAGAGCTGCTTCAAGATCTTGTACTGTCCAGCGCCCAATACCAACTTCCATGAGACTTCCTACAAATGAACGGATCTGATGATGAAGAAAAGAACGAGCTTGTGCATAAAGGAGAATTTCTTCACCTTTTTTTTGTACATCTAAGCGTTCAAGAGTACGAATGGGGCTTTTAGCTTGGCAGTGAATCGATCGGAAAGTGGTAAAATCATGCCGTCCTACGAGTTTTTGCGCAGCTTCGTGCATAGCTTCGGCATTGAGGGGTTTTGGTAGCCACCATACACGTTTGATATTTAGAGCTGGTGGTGAGCGGCGATTGAGAATTTTAAAAAGATAATGGCGCTTAGTTGCACAGAAACGTGCGTGAAAGCTCTCGGGAACATTTTGTACATTTAAGATAGAAATGTTTTCACCTTGCTGTTGTAAATGGGCATTGATCGCATCGCGTATAGTATGGGTATGCCAGTTTTTTTCAAAATCAATGTGAGCGACTTGTCCTGTGGCATGCACACCCGCATCAGTTCTGCCGGCAGTCATAACGGTTAGTTTTTGGCCGCTAAAGCGAAAAATAGCCTGTTCAATGGCACCTTGTATAGTATGAAGATTTTCTTGACGTTGCCATCCCGCGTAATTTGAACCATCATATTCAATAGTGAGTTTAAAACGTGGCATATCAAAAGACAGCAGAAATATTAGATCCGTGTAAAAATGTTGAGCTATCAAGAATTTTTCCACCAGACCTTTGAAGATGGGTTATTTCAAGGCGTCCCTGTCCACAATGGATAATCATACTATCTGGTTCTATTCGACCAATTTCTAGCGAGCGCCCTGTTGCTAAACGACTTCCAAGAATTTTTACTCTCTGTTGTTTTCCTCCTATAATCATTTCACACCAGCAACCAGGAAAAGGAGAGAGAGCACGGATGTTCCTATGAATACATGTCGCTGATTGTGTCCAATCAATTTGAGTTTCTTCTTTTTTGATTTTTGAGGCGTAGGTAATTCCTTCTAGTGGTTGCGGAGTGAGCTTAAGCTGGCCTTTTTCAAGAGCTGATAAAGCTTTCACGATAAGTTTTGCTCCCATATGTGAAAGTGTATCTGCAAGTTCGGCGGTTGTAGTATTATCGGTTATGCGGGTAGATTGGGATAGAGCAATTGGTCCTGTATCTAGCCCTTCATCCATTTTTATTATCATTATGCCTGTTTCTTGATCACCAGCCATTATCGCACGCTGTATAGGTGCGGCACCGCGCCAGCGTGGCAATAATGATGCATGCACATTAAAACAACCAAAGCGAGGTGTTGCAAGAATGGTTTTCGGTAAAAGTAATCCGTAGGCTACGACAATAGCAACGTCAATGGAGAGTGCTGTAAAGTGGGCTTGTTCTTCAGCTGTTTTGAGAGTTTGAGGAGTAAAAACAGGAATTGATTTTTCTTTTGCTGCATTGTGAACAGGTGAAGGGATAAGTTTAAGACCACGGCGCCCTGCTGGGCGAGGAGGTTGACTATAAACTGCTACAATATCATGTCCTGCGTCCAACAAAGCCTGTAAAATAGGCACAGAAAAATCAGGAGTTCCCATGAAGCTTAACCGTAATGCCATTATAAAATTGCTTCCTTCACGGTTTTTTCTTTTGCACGTTTTTTAAATTTTCGTATCACCATATCGCGCTTAATTTTTGAAATATGATCAATAAAAAGTTGGCCATTTAAATGATCAATTTCGTGTTGTAAACAAGTTGCCAAGAGATTATCTGCTTCCATTTCTGTTTGTTGTCCTTCGTGATTTCTATAGCGAACGCGTAGGCATTTAGGACGCTCAACTTCTGCGTAATACTCAGGAATGGAAAGGCAGCCTTCGTTAAAAATACTGCGTTCATCCGAGAGCCATAAAATTTCCGGATTAATAACAATAAGTGGATCTTTAGGAGTATTTTTTTCAGCAATATCAATGACCAGCATACGTACTGGTACGCCAATTTGAATGGCGGCTAAGCCAATTCCTTGAGCACTATACATCGTATCCAACATATCATCAGCGAGCTTTTGAATAGTTGAATCAATCTGCTCTACTGGTTTAGACACTTGTCGTAAAATTTGATCAGGTAATGTAATTAACGTTTTAATTGACATAAGTGCAGACTAATCAATGGTTTGTTATGGGTCAACATTGAATAACAGATTCTCGCGCTTTTTTACGATAAGATCATTATATTATTTGCATTTTTGATTCGTTTTTTCTTTATTTGGATGAGCAATAATGGATGATTGGTTAGAAAAACAAAGAATAGATCCTTTATCATCTTTGCAAAAAGTTGACATACTTTTGGGCGATTCTTTTGCTAAACTGATAGTTTTGCTTTTACTGGTTGGTTTAGTATTTTTTATACTGATTCAGTTTAATCGAAAAAAGGCACTTTTAGAAAATGAAATAGCTGAACGTGCTTGTGAAGCGCAAACGCAGATGGCAACATTATTGAAAACGCAAGCCGAAATGCAAGGGCGTATGCAAGCAATAGTAGAGATTTTTGGTCAAAGGCAAGCTGAATTAAACCAGTCTATTCGTGAGCAGCTTAATGTGATGACAAGCAATGTGAATCAAACTCTCCAAGTGCAAACTAAATCTACTTATGAAAATTTGACTCGTTTACAAGAACGGTTAGCGGTGATTGATGCAGCGCAAAATAATATTCAGTCTCTTACAGGACAAGTGGTTCAGCTACAGGACATTCTTAGTAATAAGCAAACCCGAGGTATTTTTGGTCAGGGACGTATGGAAGCAATTATTGCTGATGCTTTGCCAGCTAATTCTTACGTTTTTCAAGCAACTCTTTCAAATGGAAAGCGACCAGATTGTCTCATTCATATGCCTAATAAAGCACCCTCTCTTGTTGTTGATGCGAAATTTCCTCTTGAAGCTTGGAATATGATACGTAAAGCATCATCATCTCAAGAACGTCAAGAGGCAGAACGACAATTTCGTACAGATATGGAGATCCATATTCGTGATATTGTACAAAAATATTTGATTCCTGGGGAAACACATGATATAGCTTTCCTTTTTGTGCCATCAGAGTCGATTTTTGCAACCATCTATGAAAATTTTGAGTCGGTTGTGCAAAAAGCTAACCGAGCGCACGTAATTATTGTATCGCCATCTTTATTGATGTTGTCTGTCCAAGTTGTACAAACAATTATTAAGGACGCTCGTATGCGCGAACAAGCGCATTTAATTCAGTTGGAAATAGCAAAATTTATGGAAGATTTTGAACGAATGGATGCACGTATTCGTGCTTTGCAGAAGCATTTTTACAAAGTGGGTGAAGATATTGAAGCAATTTTAGTATCATCCTCTAAAATTATGAAACGTGCCAGTCGTATTGAGGCCTTCGAATTAAACGATTCTATCTCAACGCAGATGGAGGATTCTGTCTAACCACAAACTCAGTCACAAACAGTGTGTTTTGTTGATGATGAGGAATAAGTAAGCCTCTCTGTGCAATAAGTTTAAGCCAATCTTTTATTGATTGGTAATAATTTTTTAGTACCTATGGCTTGTGTATTTCCCAATGAAAGGAATAGAAAATATGCGACACCTTTTGTTTTTGGGAGCATTGGTGTTTTTTTTAGGAGGATGCGCGACAACTCCTCCCATGTACACAGATAATGCTTGTGCTGTTTTGGCTCAAAAAGATGGTTTTTTTGATAATTGGGAGAAGGCTTCCAAAAGCGCAGAAATGCGTCATGGAATTCCTATGCCTATCATTCTTGCAACCATTAATATGGAATCAAGTTTTCGTCGTGATGCACGTCCTCCACGTACAAAATTGCTTGGTTTTATTCCATGGAAGCATAGGTCGACAGCGTATGGTTATTCTCAAGCACTGGACAGTACATGGGCGATGTATCTTCGCTCTACAGGAAAATCTTTTGCAAAGCGTACCAATTTTGCAGATGCTGCTGATTTTGTTGCTTGGTATCATCGTCAAAGTGTTCAACGTAATGGTGTTAGGTTTGATGATGCCTATAGCCTTTATTTAAACTATCATATGGGTCATAGCGCTTATGCGCGTAACAGGGGTCATGCAACAATATCCATTACAAAAGCAGCACAGCGTATGGCAGTAATGTCTAAACGCTATGAACAGCAATTAAAGACATGTGGGCGTCGTTAAGAATAATGATGAACACATATAATCTAAATTGGATAAGATATATCGTGGAATTAGCTTTATGGTATAATTTTTTACAATTTGAATTTGTGGGTGTAGTTTTTGGGGTTATGCAGATTGGGTAAATCTAGACTATAAAGATTTTTTCTATGTATGTAGGAATATAGAAGCTTTTGTAGAAAACAAAATACGGAACCGATAGTATGGAAAATTGATAATGAGCATACATAAAATAACAGGAATCAACGAATATTCTTTGTATAAAAAAGTAAAAAGAATAAACGCTATTACTTCAAAAGGTTTATGGTATATAGATATATCTTAAGTCAAAGAATAGCTGCACCTTTTCGATTGAAAACAGTCACAACACCCTGACGCCTAAATTTTCTTCGATTTATCCATATAGGAAGATATTTACTGTTATGTTCTATTAAGCACAGCCAGCAGAGTTTATGACGATATTCTGATTATTTTTTGTTAGGTGGTCTAGTGTAAAGTTACAATTTGTAATTCATGATCGTCAGCTCCAGCAAGAGCAATAGAGCGCTCATCGGATAAAATAATTGGATAACCTGTTTCACCAAAAAGTGCCCATATTGTAATACCTGGGGTCATTGGTGGAAGATCTGGAAAGTTTTTAGCTAGGTCATCTGTGCAAACTTTCTTTAAATAGGCAACCTTTCCTGCATCAGAGTAAGTCATGTCCTGCAATAACAAGTTTTGTTTATACTCTTCCATTTCATTGTTCCTTTATGTCTTGACTTTGATAGGAATCTGCTTCATTTGTTTCTTTGATTTGGGTTTGTATAGGTTAATCGATAAGAGACCATTTTTCAACTCGGCATTTGTTACGTGCATTCCTTCAGCAAGAACAAAGGTGCGTTGAAATTGGCGTGCAGCTATCCCACGATATAAATATTGGTGATTTTGGCTATCTGTTTGTTTACCATGAATGATAAGTTGATTATCGTTTAGTAAGATGCTGAGGTTATTGACCTTAAATCCAGCAACGGCCAAGGTTATACGAATATGGTTTGCGTCATCATTTTTATGTAAACGTTCAATGTTATAGCTTGGATATGCTTCATCAGCTTTACCAATACGTTGCAATATTTTCTCTACTGCTTCAAATCCTAAAAGAAGGGGATTGGAGAAAGGCGTCACATATGTCATTAGTGCGTATCCTCTTCAAAGCGGCTATTTGATCAAATCTCGAAAAAGCGTTTGCTGTGTTTTTCTCAATATGGCGAGCATTAGTGGGAACTTCAAGGGAGAAGATGGGAGAGTTAAATGATTCAGAAAACAATAAAATTATTAAATGCACAAAGAGTTTCTGAAATATTATATAGAGAAGATGAAATTGCAGAGATATTTCGCCGTTTTTCTATTCAACGTCCCACTCCCAAAAGTGATCTCATTTATACAAATACTTTTACTCTTTTAGTTGCGGTTGTTCTTTCAGCCCAAGCTACAGATGTTAGCGTTAATAAAGCTACAAAAGAATTATTTCGCCTTGCGGATAAACCGGCAAAAATGGTTAAATTGGGAGAAGAAGAAATTGCACGTCATATTCGTACAATTGGTCTTTGGCGTGCGAAATCTCGCAATATTTACGCGCTTTGCAGATTTTTAATTGATCATTATGGTAGTAAAGTACCTAATGATCTTGAGGCGCTTATGTCACTTCCTGGTGTGGGGCGAAAAACTGCTAATGTTGTTTTGAATATTGCTTTTGGCAAGCCTACTATTGCAGTAGATACGCATATTTTTCGCCTTGGAAATCGTCTTGGTTTAGCACCTGGCAAAACACCAGAGATGGTTGAAGAAAATTTGCTCAAGATTGTACCATCCCATTATCTTCGTCACGTTCATCATTGGCTTGTTTTACATGGTCGCTATGTTTGTCAAGCACGTAAAGCACAATGCGTACAGTGCATTATTGCTGATTTATGTAAAGCATCCATCAAAACAAATGCAATTCCAGCACCTTTGGTAGAAATCCAAGGCAATGGAGCACCGATTTTTTTTTGATACAGTCTTGCTATTTTGTGTATACTAGCTTATGAAAACATTGTTGGAACCGTCCGGCAGGGCATGCCGTGGCTGTTCAGGTGCTTGTTCAGGCTTTGGTCAGCTTGATTGAATCTAGAGATATGGAGTAGCAAAATGCCCAAGATGAAGACCAAATCATCCGCTAAAAAGCGGTTCAAAATTACTGCGTCAGGTATGGTAAAGGCAGCAGCTGCAGGCAAACGTCACGGCATGATTAAACGTTCGAATAAATTTATTCGTGATGCGCGTGGGATGATGATTTTGGCTGAGCAAGATGCTAAAAAAGTTGTTCAGTGTTATTTACCTAATAGCCTTTAAGTTTTGCATTTTGATTTTTAGGAGATAGTGACATGGCGCGTGTAAAAAGAGGTGTTACGGCTCATGCTAAGCACAAAAAAGTCCTTAAACAGGCTGAGGGTTTTTACGGTAGGCGTAAAAACACTATCCGTGCAGCTAAAGCGGCTGTTGATCGTTCAAAGCAGTATGCTTATCGTGATCGTAAAAATAGGAAACGCACTTTTCGTGCTTTGTGGATTCAGAGGATTAATGCAGCTGTTCGCGCAGAAGGCTTGACTTATGGGCGTTTTATTGATGGCTTATCGAAAGCCGGTATTGAGGTTGATCGTAAAATTCTTTCCGATATAGCAGTTCACGAGTCTGCAACATTTTCTGCTTTGGTTGCTTCTGCAAAGAAGGCTTTGGAGTATTTGAAAGATACAACGCCTAATGCTTTTGAAGGCGCTGTCAAGTAAGCCAGTTGTGTTCTCTTAAAGCATTTATTTATTCGGGATCCCGTACTGGTTATTTCTAGTGCGGGTTTTTTTTTATTCAAAAATAGGCAGAAAATATGAGCGATATTGAGCGTTTAGAACAGGATATTTGTTTAGCTTTAGAAGCTGCCAGTGACGAACAGGCACTTGAAGCAGTGCGTGTTGCAGCTTTGGGAAAAAAGGGTAGTATTTCTGAAAAATTAAAAGCATTAGGAAAGATGAATGCTGAAGAGCGTCATAAGGTTGGCTCGGCTCTTAATGGACTAAAAAATCGTGTTTTAGAATTATGGGCGCAAAAGCGTGATATTCTCAAGCGTCAGGCAATAGATGAGCGCCTTTCTAGAGAGACTGTAGATGTAACTTTGCCTGTTCGTTCTTCACCTATAGAACGAGGCCGTATTCATCCTATCTCACAGGTGATTGAAGAAATTACAGCTATTTATATGAATATGGGGTTTTCTCTTGCTGAGGGACCAGATATTGAAACAGATTATTATAATTTCACTGCATTGAATTTTCCTAAAGATCATCCAGCTCGCGAAATGCATGATACCTTTTTTTTTGATACTGATAAAATGGGAGAGCGAAAATTATTGCGTACCCATACATCACCCGTACAAATTCGTACGATGGAAAAGAAACAGGCACCCATACGCATTATCATACCTGGAAAAACTTATCGTATGGATTCGGATGCTACCCATTCGCCAATGTTTCATCAAATAGAAGGTCTTGTTATTGATAAGGTTTCCACCATTGCACACATGATGTGGGTTCATGAAACTTTTTGTAAAGATTTTTTTGAAGTTCCTTCTGTGAATATGCGTTTTCGTCCATCTTTTTTTCCTTTTACTGAGCCGTCTATGGAAGTAGATATCCAGTGTGATCGTTCTGGTTCAGAAGTCAGGTTTGGGGAAGGATGTGATTGGCTAGAAATCTTGGGATGTGGAATGGTACATCCTAATGTATTGAAAAATGTTGGTTTAGATCCTGATGAATATCAGGGTTTTGCATGGGGAATGGGCATTGATCGTATTGCCATGTTAAAATACGGCATGCCTGATTTGCGTGCTTTTTTTGATGCTGATTTGCGTTGGTTAGATCATTATGGTTTTCGTTACTTTGATATGCCTGCTTTTTTTTCTGGTTTAAGCAATGTGTGATCTTATCACAGTCTTTATGTGAGGTTTTAGAATGAAATTTACACTATCTTGGTTGAAAGATCACTTAGAAACAGATGCATCTTTGAATGAGATTTGCGATAAACTAACAGCTATTGGCCTTGAGGTTGAGCATGTTGATGACCGTTCTTCTTTAAAAGGTTTTATTATAGCAAAGATTTTAACAGCAATTAAACATCCTAATGCAGATAAATTACAAGTTTTATCGGTTGATATGGGATCTGGCACACCTGTACAAGTTGTATGTGGGGCACAAAATGCATGTGTTGGGCTTGTTGGTGTTCTTGCGTTGCCAGGTACTTATGTGCCCGGACTTGATGTAACATTATCTGTAGGCAAAATTCGTGGTGTTGAAAGTTTTGGGATGATGTGTTCACAAGCGGAGCTTGAGTTATCAGACGAGCATCACGGGATTATAGAATTACCAAAAGATGCACCTATTGGAGTTGAATTTGCAGCTTACGCGGGTTTAAATGATCCTGTAATTGATATTGGTTTGACACCTAATCGTTCTGATTGTGCAGGTGTTCGTGGAATTGCTCGTGATTTGGCTGCTACTGGAATTGGGCAATTAAAGGAATTATCGTTACCACAGTTTGCTATTTTTTTTGAACCTACGGTTCAAGTTTCTCTGGATTTTTCACGAGATAGATCCTTATGCACAGGGTTTGCTTGGTGTGAGATTCGTGATGTGAAAAATGGCGCGTCGCCACAGTGGATGCAACAGCGTTTAAGTGCAATTGGTTTGAGACCAGTGAACGCTTTGGTTGATATAACCAATTATATAACTTTTGACCTTGGTCGCCCACTTCATGTTTTTGATGCAGATAAGATTAGGGGGAGTTTAATTGTACGTCGTGGTCGTGAAGGTGAATGCCTTCAGGCACTTAATGGAAAAATCTATAATTTGGGGAGCAAAGATTGCATTATTGCAGATGAAGAGGGGATCGTTGCGATTGCTGGTATTATTGGTGGTGAAAGAACAAGCTGTGATGAGACGACACGTCGCGTTATTATTGAATCAGCACTTTGGGATGCACAAAGCATTGCACAGACAGGTCGTGTATTAGGAATTATTAGTGATGCACGTTATCGATTTGAACGGGGTGTTGACCCTGATTTTATGGAAACAGGGCTTAAGATTGCAAAAGAGTTTGTCTTACGTTTTTGTGGTGGTAAGGTATCAAAGACGAAGATCGTTGGTTATCAGAAGCCAGCAATCAAACAGATTACCTTTCCTTTTTCTGAAATTAAACGTTTAACACATTTAGAAATAGAACGTGAACAAGCAATTACTATTTTGACACAGCTTGGATTTTGCGTTGAAGATGAAGGAGATGTAGCTACAGTTAAAGTACCAACATGGCGTCATGATATTGCTGGTAAAGCTGATTTAGTGGAAGAGGTTATGAGGGTTTATGGATTGGATAAAATTAAACCTATCCCATTAAAAAATAGTGCAGAAAGAAGGAGTCAAGTTTTAACATGTGCGCAAATTCGTTCACGTACTGCTCGTTTAGCTTTAGTGTGTCGTGGTATGAAGGAAGTTGTAATGTGGTCCTTTATTTCTGAAAATCAGGCATTTGCTTTTGGAGGAGGTCAGGCACAGCTGAAATTGGTAAATCCTATTACTGCGGATATGTCAGTAATGCGTCCTTCTCTTTTGCCTGGTTTGCTTATGGCAGCACAGAGGAATGCTGATCGTGGTTTTCCAGATATTGCTTTGTTTGAAGTTTCCAGTATCTATGAAGATGATACACCCGATAAACAGCAACGTGTTGTTGGTGGTGTTCGTCGTGGAACAGAACGATTTGAGGGAGCAGGACGCTTTTGGAATGGTAATGTTGTAGCTGTTGATGTCTTTGATGCTAAAGCAGATGCATTGGCTGTTTTAGAAGCGTGCGGTGTAGATATTGGCAAGGTGCAAATTGAAACTGGGGCACCTAATTGGTATCATCCAGGTCGTTCGGGTGTTATGAAGCTTGGATCAAAGGTGATTCTTGGTTTTTTTGGTGCTTTTCATCCTGCAACATTAGAGGAATTAGATGTTGGCGGTCCTTTATGTGGATTTGAAATTTTTCTTGATCGGATTCCAGAATCAAAGAAAAAGACAATAAAAAGTCGTTCTCCTTTGAAATTATTACCTTTTCAAATGGTGCGACGTGATTTCGCGTTTGTCGTTGATAAAACGATAGCATCCTCTTTGATTATCCGTGCTGCGAGTGGAGCGGATAAAAAGCTTATTCATTCAGTACAGGTTTTTGATATTTTTGAAGATTCAGCGCTTGGCGAAGATAAAAAATCTATTGCAATTGAGATTTCTATTCAACCTGTTGAGCGGACTTTAACCGATGAGGATCTAGAAGAGCTTACTTTGAAAGTGGTAAAAAGTGTTACAAAAATGACGGGTGCGCGTTTACGCTGTTGAGTATATTATACTTAAATTATTTTATGAAGTAGGGAGTATTCTTAAATACTCCCTTAATTTTTAAATATTCAAAATTTATAAAGTTTTTTGCAAAAGTTGTTTCTAAAATTAGGTTATTTTTTTAAAAGCTTTTTTAAGGCGCAAAAATATATTTCAAAATAACTTAAAAAATTATTCTTTTAGTCAAAATCCTTTATTGCAAAAATAAAAGATAGTTGCTATCTCTAAATGGTAATGCAAATCATTAGCAATAAAGAGGGAACATATGAATATAAAGATGTTTTTTGCGGCAGTTTTTGGGAGTATTATTTTTTTTGTATCTGATTTAGCTTTATGTTCTAGCAAATTTAAGGCTGTTACGACTTTTACTGTCATTGCTGATATGGCACGGAATATTGCAGGTAATGTTGCTGAGGTTGAATCAATCACCAAACCAGGTGCTGAAATTCATGAATATCAGCCAACGCCTCGTGATCTTATGCGTGCGCAGGGAGCAAATCTTATATTATGGAATGGGTTGGGGTTAGAGCTTTGGTTTGAAAAATTTTTTCAAAACATAAGGGATGTTCCAAGCGTCGTTGTTTCAGAAGGTATTATGCCGATTAAAATTGGTGAGGGTCCTTTTAGTGGTGAACCAAATCCTCATGCTTGGATGTCTCCCGTTTCAGCTTTGGTTTATATTGATAATATTCGTGATGCTTTTATAAAATATGATCCTGAGCATTCTGCTACTTATAGAGAAAATGCTGAAATCTATAAGCAAAAAATTCGATCAATGATTGATCCAATAAGGGCTAAATTGGGAGTATTGCCAGAAGAAAAGCGCTGGCTTGTGACTAGTGAAGGTGCATTCAGTTATCTCGCTCGTGATTTTGATCTAAAAGAACTCTATCTTTGGCCAATTAATGCTGATCAGCAGGGAACACCACAACAAGTTAAGCATGTTATTGATATGGTGAGAAAATACCATATTCAAGCAGTTTTTTCTGAAAGTACGGTTTCTGCGGCGCCTGCTAAGCAGATTGCGAAGGAAACAGGAGCTAAATACGGTGGTGTTCTTTACGTTGATTCTTTGAGTGAGGAAAATGGTGAGGTACCAACCTACATTGATTTATTACGAGTCACAAGTACACGGATTGCGAATGCTCTGTCAGATGGAATAAAAAATTAATGATTGAAACTGGAATATTTGCTCAAGGGGTAACTGTAACGTATCGTAATGGACATACAGCTTTACGTGAAGTCAGTTTTAAAATTCCGACGGGCTCTATTACGGCGTTGATTGGCATTAATGGTTCGGGCAAATCTACATTATTTAAGTCTATTATGGGATTTGTACGACCTTCTAAGGGAAGAATTTGCATTTTTGGTTTGCCAGTTGAAGCGGCTTTGAAACAAAATCTTGTTGCTTATGTGCCTCAGAGCGAAGATGTTGATTGGAATTTTCCTGTTCTTGTTGAAGATGTTGTTCTAATGGGTCGGTATGGTTACATGAATTTCTTTCGTTATGCACGGAAGCAGGATTACAAAGCTGTTCATTTTGCATTAGAACGTGTCGATATGCTGGCATTTGCTAAGCGCCAAATTGGTGAACTTTCTGGTGGACAAAAGAAGCGTGTTTTTCTTGCTCGCGCTCTTGCGCAGCAAGCGAAAGCTATCTTATTAGATGAGCCATTTACAGGAGTTGATATTACAACAGAAAATAAGATCATTTCTTTGTTGCAAGATTTGCGTAAAGAGGACACTATTATATTGGTTTCTACTCACAATTTAAGCTCTGTTCGTGAATTTTGTGATCATACTATCTTAATAAAAGAAACTATTTTAGCGGCTGGATTAACAGAAATAGTTTTTACACAAAAAAATCTTGAGAAGACTTTTGGTGGTGCTTTACATCACCATATTTTTGAGCTTCACGATACAAAAAAAAGTGATGTTTTCATAAAAAGAGAAAAGCTTTTGGTTCCTGATCATACTAAAAATATGGAGCATGTTACATGATTTCTTGGTTGCTTGAACCCATGAGCTATCAATATATGGTTAATGCGATGTGGGTTTCAGGATTAGTTGGATGTGTTTGTGCTTTTCTTTCTGCTTTTTTAATGTTGAAAGGTTGGTCGCTGATTGGCGATGCACTTTCCCATTCTATTGTGCCGGGAGTGGCAGGAGCTTACCTTTTAGGTTTACCTTTCTCTCTTGGAGCTTTTTTTTCTGGTGGGCTTGCAGCGGCAGTGATGCTTTTTTTAAATCATCGAACAAAACTGAAAGAAGATGCTATTATTGGTTTAATTTTTTCTTCATTTTTTGCTTTTGGATTATTTCTTAAATCTTTAAAACCAATGGCTGTTAATATTGATACGATCGTTCTTGGGAACATTTTATCAGTAAGTTCATCAGATATTCTACAGTTGGCTTTTATTAGTTTTTTTTCTTTGCTTGTATTATTTTTGAAATGGAAAGATTTATTAATTTCTTTATTTGATGAGACGCATGCGTGTGCTATTGGGTTGAATGTAAAGTTCTTAAAGATCCTTTTTTTTACATTACTTGCAGCTTGTACTATTGCCGCTATGCAAACAGTTGGAGCGTTTTTGGTTATCTGTCTCGTTGTGACTCCAGGGGCAACAGCCTATCTTTTAAGTGATCGTTTTTCAAATATTTTGATTATTGCTGTTATGATTGGAACATTCACAAGTATATTTGGTGTTTATGTTAGCTATTTTTTGAATGCACAAACTGGTGGTGTTGTGGTGCTTCTTCAGGCATTTATATTTATGTTAGCTTTTATTTTTGCTCCTAAATACGGTTTCATTGCTGTGCGTTTACGTATAAAAGCAGCTAGAAAAGGTGTCATGATATCGTGATGGATCAATTACTTCTTCCTTTTCAGTTTTCTTTTATAGTTAAGGGTATAATTATTGTTATTATCCTTGCTGTTCCAATGGCAATGCTTTCTTGTTTTCTTATTTTAAAGGGGTGGGCGCTTTTGGGGGATGCAATTTCCCATGCAGTTTTTCCTGGTGTGGTTCTTGGTTATATGGCAACACCATGGGCAATAACATTTTTATCTTCTTTGCCATTTACTTGGTTTCAGAATTTGGTACCAGCCAATGTTACGATGACCTTGATTGCTTGCGGCGCTTTCGTTGCAGGTATGTTTTGTGCAATTGTTACGGGTTTTTTGGGAAGTAATAGTCGTATAAAGCAAGATACGGTTATGGGTATTGTTTTTTCGTCTATGTTTGGTTTGGGACTTGTTTTGGCAACAGCTATTTATAGCAGCGTGGATTTGAATCATATTTTATTTGGTAATCTCTTAGGTATCAACTGGCTTGATATTACACAAACAGCAATAATTTCTGCTGCTGTGACCTTTATTTTAGGAGCAAAGTGGCGTGATTTTATGTTATATATTTTTGACCCAGTTCAAGGTCGTGCAATGGGATTACGAATATCACTACTCCACTATATTCTTTTAACAATGATTTCGCTTACTATTGTTGCAGCCTTGAAAGCTGTTGGAATTGTTTTAGTTATTTCTTTATTGATAGCACCGGGAACGATTGCTTATCTTATTACTAAGCGATTTTCTTTTATGTTGGTGGTTGCCATGATTGCTGCAGCTATTTCTGGTTTTTTAGGGATTTATTTAAGTTTATTTATAGGATCTGATTCTGCTTCCACAATTGTGTTGATTTTAACGCTAATATTTATTGCTATTTTTATGTTTATTTTCTTAAGGCGCATTACGATTCAAGAAATTTAAGTGCAATATTTATGCATATCAGACATGCATTTTTATGTATTGTCTATCATGCGTATTTTAACTAAACAACAGAATGCTAGATTATTTTCCTCCAGGTGTCTGGCAAATGGGTGCAGTTTTTTTGTTTTCTCCCCCCCCACAATGCTGCATTCATGATTAAGAGGCTGCATTGATTTATTCTGCAGCCTTTTTGGGGGATTTCCTAAAAATTTGTCTTGATTGCTTGAAAAATTTTGGATGATTGTCACATTACTAGGTTATTCTATGCTTTAAAAAAACAGTCATCAGCAATGCTTTTGCTGATGAGGTACTGTTGGGGTGGTGGATGTGTATTAAAGTTTATGAAAAATAGGGGGATGTATAATAATTCTGCGTAAATAGAAATGGCACTAAAGGATGAAAAAATATTTTCAGGTATCTCACTCTTTGCGTATTGGTTATTCTATAATTGGTTGGGCAATGGTTGTATTGGGGGTTATAGGTTTTATATTACCTATTATGCCAACTGTGCCATTTTTATTAGCTGCATCATGGTGTTTTTCTCGTTCATCACCGCGTTTTCATGGTTGGTTATGTAATCACCGAATTTTTGGTCCGCTTATTAAAACATGGGAGGAAAAAAGAGCCATCCTACCACTTATGAAAGTTTTTATTATAGTGAGTATGGCTTGTGGCTTTGTATCATTTTTGGTGATAGCACATCCTGTTTTATGGCTTGTTCTATTTGTTGCAGCTATACTACTATCAATGGCTATCTATATTATAACACGTCCATCTTCATGATAATAGAGAAGTTTCGTTATAAAGCTTTAGAGGTAATGTTTATATATTTGGACGCATATTATTCTGGTACATTATTTTATGGCATAGGTGAATCGTATATTCATTAGATGAAATAGTATGCTTATGAAGCGATTTAATTAGAAAAAAATATATCACAAACAAGTGAATAGAACATTCGTGACACTGTTTATTATGAGTAATGAAAAGTCATTTATATGGGGATGGGATTTTCATGTGTTAAGAATGATAAGAACAGCAGTGTCTTACTTATAGAGAAGTCACCAGTTTTGTAGTTCTTGATTTCTATTTTGTGCAATATAATTTAATAATTAGGCTTTTTGGAGTCTAGGAATCTGTTACCCATTACCGAAAAAGTTAACATAACGTTGTACTTCTTGTGGATCGCCGATAGTTTTTTCAGGGTTATCCGAAAGTTTTACAGCTGGCCGGCCATTGGCATGGGTGACTTTACAAACAAGAGAAAGAGCATCAAGGGTTGCAATTTCTTTAGGTGCACAGCCTGCAAAGTCATTGGTAAGATCTGTGCCCCATCCAAAACTCATGCGTACTTTACCATGGAAGTGGTGATAGGTTTTTTCGATTGTATCTACATCAAGTGCATCAGAAAAAATTAGCAATTTTTCGCGTGGATCTTTTCCATTTTTTTTCCACCACTTTATAATACGTTCACCACCATCAATGGGGGGAGCACTGTCAGGCCTAAAACCTGTCCAATCAGCTACCCAATTTGGTGCATTTCGTAAAAATGCTTCTGTACCAAAGGTATCAGGTAAAACGATTAAAAGATTTCCGCCATAATAACGATTCCAATCTTGTAGAACTTTGTAAGGTGCTTGACGCAATTCATTATCGTTATCTGTAAGTGCAGCAATTACCATGGGCAATTCATGTGCATTTGTACCAAGAGCTTCTAAATCTGTATCCATAGCAAGAAGGACGTTAGAAGTCCCCATAAAAGAATTACCAATACCTTCTTTTAATGCCTCAATACACCAGCGCTGCCATAAAAAAGAGTGACGACGTCTTGTTCCAAAGTCAGATATTTTTATATCAGGTAATTTTTTGAGACGCTCAATTTTATGCCACACTTTTGCTTTAGCACGAGCATAAAGTACATCAAGCGCAAAACGCCCCAAATTTTTCATAGCAGCACGTGAACGTAATTCACTTATGATAGTAAGGGCAGGGATTTCCCACATGGAACTGTGAGTCCACGGACCATAAAAATGAAGGATGTATTGGCCATTCTTATGGGTTAGCTCATATTCAGGTAATTGAAAATGCTCGAGCCAATGAAGGAAATCGGGTTCGAAAATTTGTTTGCGTCCATAAAATGCGTTACCAGCAAGCCATATCATTTCTTTTTTAGTAAAGCGCAAACTAAGCGCATGATCGAGTTGAGCACGCAATTCACTTTCATCAATATCATCAGCAAGACGTATTGTTTTTGTACGGTTTATGAGAGAGAAGTTAACATTTACATTCGGATAAAGTCCCCAAATCATTTGTACCATAAGAAGCTTATAAAAATCCGTATCAAGAAGTGAACGGACAATTGGATCAAGTTTCCAAGTATGATTGTAAACTCGTTTCGCTATATCCGTATGATTCATAACCCTTTCTCTTTCAGTTAAGTAAAATTTTAAATTGCGATGCATCAATGTGATCATCGTAAGGAATGCAGGAACTATAACAACTCTATAGCTTTGAGCAATAGTAAAAAATATTTTTATCATTTTTGACAGTGAGATTGCTGGCATCAGTGGTGTTGGGAATAAATTTTATGTGATTGCTTCAATAGCATTGCACCACACCTCTCTTTTCCTCATTCATATGTAGGAAATAAGATTTTTCTATAGAGGTTACATTTTAATTATGAGTTATATTCTGTGATTTATAATTTTAATGAACAGCTGTTTATTGGAGAGAAAGATACCTCATAAAAATATTTTGGATGTTATTCAACGTAAATCATTTAGTTTTTTTGAAGAACAAAAAAGGCCGCTAAATAATAAGCGACCTGAGTTCGATATTATAAAATTATTAATCTTGTTCTTGCTTTTTCAAAGCTGCACCGAGAATATCACCAAGAGAAGCTCCCGAATCTGTTGACCCATATTGAGCAACGGCTTCTTTTTCTTCTGCAATTTCTAAAGCTTTAATAGATACTGAAATTTTACGCGTTTTTTTATCAAATGCTGTAATCCGAGCGTCAACTCTTTGACCAATTACAAAACGCTCAGGGCGTTGTTCATCACGATCACGAGCCAAATCAGCACGACGGATAATTGTTTCAAGATTGTGATCAATCAATCTTACGTCAATGCCATTATCATTAACTGAGGTCACTTCACACGTCACGATAGCACCTTTACGTAGCTCACCAGATGCCGCTGCTTCTCCAACTTTATCGCTGGAAAGCTGTTTTATTCCAAGAGAGATGCGCTCTTTTTCGATGTCAACATCAAGCACCACAGCTTTAACGATATCACCCTTGTTGTAAGTATCAATAACTTGTTCACCAGGACGATTCCAATCAAGATCAGAAAGATGAACCATACCATCAACGTCACCTTCAAGACCAATAAAAAGACCAAACTCTGTCTTGTTTTTCACTTCTCCTTCGATTTGTGAATTTACAGGAAATTTATTAGCAAAAGCTACCCATGGATTTTCAAATGTTTGCTTTAAGCCAAGAGATATACGCCGTTTAGAAGGATCAATTTCAAGAACAACCACTTCTACTTCTTGTGATGTGGATAAAAGTTTTCCAGGATGAATATTTTTCTTTGTCCAACTCATCTCAGAAATATGGATTAGCCCTTCAATTCCTGGCTCAATTTCAACAAAACCACCATAATCTGTGATATTGGTAACAGCACCAGTAATTTTTTTACCAACAGGATACTTGGCACTGATGCTTTCCCAAGGATCACTTTCAAGCTGTTTCATTCCAAGAGAAATACGGTGCGTATCTTGATTAATTCGAATAATTTGAACTTTAATAGTCTGTCCAATAGTGAGAATCTCAGATGGATGATTAACACGCCGCCACGCCATATCTGTGACATGTAAAAGACCATCAATGCCACCAAGATCAACAAAAGCGCCGTAATCAGTTATATTTTTTACAACACCTTCAACAATTTGGTTTTCTTCAAGATTTTGCACGATTTCTGAACGTTGCTCGGCTCGGCTTTCTTCTAATACAGTACGACGTGAGACAACAATATTACCGCGGCGACGATCCATTTTCAAAATTTCAAAAGATTGTATATTATGCATTAATGGTGAAACATCACGAATGGGACGAATATCAACTTGGCTGCGAGGTAAGAAAGCAATAGAACCATCAAGATCAACAGTAAAGCCTCCTTTTACTTGACTAAAGATAACCCCGTCAACGCGTGCACCAGCATTAAATTTTTCTTCCAGACGGATCCAGCTTTCTTCGCGACGTGCTTTTTCACGGGATAGAACGGCTTCACCCATAGCATTTTCAATACGTTCAATATAAACTTCAACTTCATCACCGACTTGCAGGGACCCATCTTTTCCTTTAGTGCCAAACTCTTTAAGTGGGATACGTCCTTCGACTTTAAGGCCAGCATCGATAATAGCCATGTCTTTTTCGATTGCGATGACACGACCTTTGACAACGGATCCTTCATTGAGATCATTGGTTCGAAAAGATTCCATTAAAAGGGTTTCAAAATCCGCTGTTGTAGGATTATATTGTGACATAAGAACTCCTGATACACACCTTCATTGTAAAAGGTATAAGCGCTGGGTTAGTGTTGATATTAGTTAACTTTTTGCCTTTTTTCTTAAACATAATAAAGAAAAATTAGCGCTAGGCTAAAAATTACCTTGATGAATTCACTTCGCTGCATGATTATTTATGACAGGGTCAATTAAAGTGCATGCAGCCATGAATGTTGCTTCTATACTCAATTCTGACGTATCAAGCAAGTAGGCGTTTTTTGCTGGTTTTAGCGGGCTCTGTTTACGGGTTATATCGCGATTGTCTCGGCGCTCAATATTGGCAAGGATTTCATTATAATTTGCTTGGATTCCTTTTTTTAAAATTTCCTGATGGCGACGTTTTGCGCGTGTTTGAGCATTGGCTAAGAGGTAAAGTTTGACATCTGCATCTGGACAAACGACGGTTCCAATATCACGTCCATCGAGTACACTTCCTGGTAAAGTTTTAGCAAAATTACGCTGTTTTTCGACAAGAATTTTGCGTACAGCTGGTACGGTTGCTATTTTTGAAGCTGCTTCACCAAGTTCATTAGAAGAAAGAATGTCTGGATTTAAAGTATTAAAATCGAGTTCCATGGCATAAGCGATGGCATTTTTTTTGTCATCGAGAGATAATTTTTGCCGTAAGAGTGCGTGGGCAACGCCGCGATAGGTGAGACCGGTATCTAAATGGCGAAGATGATAATGAGCAGCGATTCTGCGTGCTAACGTTCCTTTGCCTGATGCAGCTGGTCCATCAATTGCAATGATAAAGGGTTTCAATAGATTTTTCCTCCAAGTTTCTGCATGAAAGGAATAAATTCTGGAAAGCTGGTAGCTATCATACGTTTATCATCAATAGTAACAGGTTTTTCTGATGCTAACCCAAAAATAAGAAAGCACATAGCAATTCGATGATCGCAATGGGTTATGACATGTCCACCTCCCAGTTCCTTTTTTAAACTTTTTCCATGAACAATAAGAAAATCTAGCCCCTCTTCACAATGAACGTTATTAATTTTTAATCCTTGAGCAATAGAGGATAATCGGTCTGATTCTTTAACGCGCAATTCTTCAAGTCCTAGCATAACTGTTTTGCCTTCAGCAAAAGCTGCTGCCACAGCTAAAGCTGGATATTCATCAATCATCGATGGCACTCGTGCTTTAGGTACAGTGACGCCTTTTAACACGGATGATTGAGCTCGTAGATCAGCAACATTTTCTCCACCTGTTTTGCGTTGATTCAATAATTCAATTTTAGCTCCCATTTCCCACAATGTTTCGAGAAGACCTGCTCGAGAGTTGTTTATAAGCACATTTTCAATGATAACATCAGAATTTTCTACGAGAAGAGATGCAATAAGTGGAAAAGCTGCAGAAGAAAAATCGCCTGGAACATTAATAGTTTGTCCAGTAAGGTGTGGCTGGCCATTGAGATGGATGAAACGTGTGCCTTTTGCATCTATCTCTATCTCAAGTTCAGCACCAAACGCCTTTAACATTTTTTCTGTATGATCTCTGGTAAGAACTGATTCAATAACAGTTGTAGTGCCAGCAGTATTGAGTCCAGCAAGTAGGATTGCTGATTTAACTTGTGCAGAAGCCATTGGAATACGGTAGCAAATTGGATTTGCCATTTTGGGACCATAAAGCGTTAAAGGGAGATGATTGTTATGGGTTGCTTCAATTTCGACACCCATTAAACGCAATGGGTCTAGAATACGTCCCATAGGGCGTTTGGATAAAGAGGTATCACCAATAAAAGTTGTTTTCATATGATAAGGGCCAACCATTCCCATAATTAAGCGGGCACCAGTTCCAGAATTACCAAAATTTAAGGGTTTTTGCGCAGCTAAGAGACAGCCATTACCAGTTCCACGAATAATCCAGAGATCATTTTTCTTATGAATACAGGCTCCCATAGCTTGCATAGCAGCAGCTGTATTTAAAACATCATCGCTTTCAAGTAATCCGTAAACAGATGTTTCGCCACTTGCTAATCCTCCTAATATAAGAGATCGGTGGGAAATAGATTTGTCTCCCGGTATTTTAATTTTTCCAGAAAGGTTTTTAGATTTATAAGCGGTTATAGGTATTGCTTTTTGCATAGAAATTTTATTTAATTTTGTTAAAATTTTATTGAATTTAACTTTTTCTTTAGCACATGCTTTGGAACGCGTCATGAAGAAATCCATGTGGAATTATGTATTTATCTTTGACAAAAGCATTATCTTTTGATTAAGCACCGTAAAGTTCGTCTTTTAATGGAATATAATTAACCAAAGAGGCACAATTCATGGCAAAACAAGAGCTTGGAACTAAACGTGTTGATCCAGAAACGGGAAAGAAATTTTATGATCTTAATCGCGATCCTATTGTGTCGCCTTATACAGGAATTTCTTATCCACGTTCTTATTTCGAGGTTGCTGCAGCTGAAGCGAGTAATGAAGAAGAAGTTGATGCTGAAGAGCTTGATACAGCGCTTGAAAAGTCAGCTTTTATGCTACTTGAAGAAGATGTTGATGATTCTAAAGATGATGATCTTCCTGATTTGGGAGATAGTGATGTGGATCTTGGTGATGATGATGATACGTTTTTATCTCACGATGAAGATGATGAGGATGATGATGTCACTGATATTTTTGTAGGTAATGTTTCTGACGATGACGATGTTTAAGAAAAGCAAGAAGATAAATTTTTCTTGATCTTCAATTTTTCCTGTTTTACAAAATTTCTCTCAGATTACATTTCTGTTTTTGTGGGGCTATAGCTCAGCTGGGAGAGCGCTTGCATGGCATGCAAGAGGTCAGCGGTTCGATCCCGCTTAGCTCCACCAAAAAGATCAGAATATTTTGTTTGGCTAGCACGTTTATGTTTAAAGATGTTAGTAGTTAAGTAAGATTTCTGTGACGGTCAAAAGATGATAGGGGGCTGCGATATTTTTTTCCTTGCAGATCTAAAAATTTCATAATATCGTGTATTTTCGCTCACTGTATTTTGTAAAAAATAAATAAGCAGTTTTCTACTTATAGCTACAGTGAATAGAGAAAAGTAATATCATAAACAATTTAATAAAAACCTTTGTTTAATATAGGCAATGATATACTGTCCGAAGTTTTGTGATTTGAAATATTTTAATTAAGAGGCATTTTTCTTTATTTTAATGTTAGAGTTCTTGCTTTTAGGATTTGGTTACAGCACAACAGGAAAGATAAAATTATTTTGAGGAAGAAAATAATGCCTTCTTATCGTTCAAGAATCTCAACTCATGGACGCAATATGGCGGGTGCTCGTGGTCTTTGGCGTGCAACAGGGATGAAAGAAACGGATTTTGGTAAACCTATAATTGCTGTTGCGAATTCTTTTACACAATTTGTACCTGGGCATGTCCATTTAAAAGATCTTGGACAATTAGTGGCACAAAAAATAGTTGCTGCCGGTGGTGTTGCAAAGGAATTTAATACGATTGCTGTAGATGATGGAATCGCTATGGGTCATGATGGCATGCTCTATTCTTTGCCTTCACGTGAAATTATTGCTGATTCTGTTGAATATATGGTTAATGCTCATTGTGCTGATGCACTTGTCTGTATTTCTAATTGTGACAAAATTACACCTGGTATGTTAATGGCTGCTTTGCGATTGAATATTCCAACAATTTTTGTTTCAGGTGGTCCTATGGAAGCAGGAAAGATTAAATGGAAAGGTCAGAATCTTACTGTGGATTTAGTTGACGCAATAATTGCTGCGGCTTCCGAGTATAATTCAGAAGAAGAAGTCGCTGAAATAGAGCGTGCTGCGTGTCCTACATGTGGATCTTGTTCGGGAATGTTCACAGCTAATTCTATGAATTGTTTGACTGAGGCATTAGGGCTTTCCCTTCCCGGAAATGGGTCAATGCTGGCAACACATGCAGATCGTAAAATGCTGTTTGAAGAAGCTGGACAACAGATTGTTGTATTAGCGAAGCGTTATTATGAGAAAGGAGATGAGACTACCTTACCACGTTCTATTGCATCGCGTAAAGCATTTGAAAATGCAATGACCGTTGATATTGCTATGGGAGGATCAACTAATACTGTTTTGCATCTTTTAGCGGCTGCACAAGAAGGAGAAGTGGATTTTACCATGAATGATATTGATCGTCTTTCGCGTCATGTTCCTGTTTTGTGCAAAGTTGCACCTTCTGTTGCTAATGTACATATGGAGGATGTTCATCGTGCCGGTGGTATTATGGGACTTTTAGGTGAATTGGATGCAGCAGGACTCATTGATACATCTGTTCACACAGTTCATGCAAAAACAATGAAAGAGGCTCTTTATCGTTGGGATGTAAAACAAACCAATGAGCCAATAATTCATGAATTTTATCGTGCAGCACCAGGTGGTATTCCTACACAGACGGCTTTTAGCCAATTTTGCCGCTATGATACTCTTGATCTTGATCGTGAAATAGGTGTAATCCGCGATGTTAAGCATGCTTATTCGCAAGATGGAGGGTTGGCTGTTCTTTATGGAAATCTTGCAAAAGATGGTTGTATTGTGAAAACAGCAGGTGTTGATCAGTCAATTTTAACCTTTCAAGGTCCAGCAAGAATTTTTGAAAGCCAAGATTCAGCTGTGTCAGCGATTTTGACGGATAAAATTAAATCAGGTGATATTATTTTAATTCGTTATGAAGGTCCACGTGGTGGACCAGGTATGCAAGAGATGCTCTATCCAACGAGTTATCTTAAATCTAAAGGGTTGGGAGAGGTTTGTGCACTTGTGACAGATGGTCGTTTTTCAGGGGGAACTTCAGGGCTTTCTATAGGTCATATTTCACCAGAGGCAGCTGAGGGAGGAGAAATTGCTTTAGTGGAAGAGGGGGATATAATAGAAATTGATATTCCTAATCGCACCATTCATATGTTGGTTGATGACGTTGAGATTATTCGTCGTCGTACCAAAATGGAAGAGAAAGGAAAAGCAGCTTGGCAACCAGTTGAGGAGCGTAAGCGCAAAATTTCCAAGGCTCTAAGAGCATATGCTGCAACAACGACTTCTGCTGCAAAGGGTGCAGTGCGTAATGCTTGATTGAAATAAAAGAATTTTTGTAACAGATTAACAGGGGTTTTGTGTGTCTTTTTTACAATATCCTGAACTGATTTCTGTTAGTTGAGAATGGTATGCCCGAATCATTACTGGTAAAATTTTATAAAAAAGGGCGAAGGTAGAGAGTATAGTCTTTGATTTATTATAGAGAAATTATTTCTTTTCGAGTTGTTTGAGGCAATAAAGTTTTTCTAAAGCTTCTTTAGGGGAAAGTTCATCGGGATGAATGTTTTTTAAAGCTTCGTGAAGCACACAGCATTTGTTTGTTTCTTTATTTATGGAGGATGTTGCTTTAAGGGAAAAGAGTGGTAAATCATCAATTAATTTATGTCCGTTGTACGCCATTTCACTTTTCTCTAATTGGTGTAGAACATCTGTAGCGCGGGTAATAACTTCTGCAGGAAGTCCAGCAAGCTTTGCGACCTGTACGCCGTAGGATCGATCAGCTGCTCCTTTTATGACTTCATGGAGAAAAATTATATCTCCATTCCAATTTTTAACCTCCATCGTTACATTATGGAGGCGATCAAGCTTATCTGTAAGTGCTGTCATTTCATGAAAATGCGTAGCTAGAATAGCGCGACAGCGATTGACTTCATGAAGATATTCAACCGCTGCCCAAGCAATTGAAAGTCCATCAAAGGTTGATGTACCGCGCCCGATTTCATCAAGAATAACAAGAGAATGACTACTGGCGTGATTAAGAATTGTTGCAGTTTCAACCATTTCCGTCATAAAAGTTGAGCGTCCACGAGCAAGGTCATCAGAAGCGCCAACGCGGCTAAATAAGCGATCAACAACACCGATATGAGCTGAAGATGCTGGGACGAAGGAACCCATTTGTGCCATAATAGCAATAAGAGCATTTTGTCGTAAAAAAGTTGATTTTCCTCCCATGTTTGGACCTGTTAATAACCAAATAGCTGCGTATTGATGATTTTTTTGCACAGAGAGGTCGCAGTTATTAGCAACAAATGGTTCTGCTGCTTGCTTCCGTAAAGCTTGTTCTACAACAGGATGGCGTCCTGCGGTGATATGAAAGGTAAGCGAATGATCAATTTTTGGACGACAATATCCTTGTTCTTCAGCTAATTTAGCTAAAGCAACGGATACATCTAAAATAGCAAGTGCTTCAGCAGCTTTGCGAATGAAATCAACCTGTGCGGTAATTTCATTAACAAGAGTTTCGAAGATTTCTAATTCAAGTGTCATTGCGTGATTAGCTGCATGGGCAATACGACTTTCTAGTTCTGCAAGTTCTGTGGTGGTAAAGCGCATTGCATTTGCCATTGTTTGTCGGTGAATAAAACGTGCTTTTGCTTGTGGGGTATCTGTGAGAGCAGACGCTTGCAAATTGGTCACTTCAATGAAGTAACCAAGAATGTTGTTGTGCTTTATTTTAAGTGTTTTAATATTTGTTTCCTTGGCATATTGTGCTTGAAGTTCCGCAATAACACGGCGGGATTCATCACGTAGAGCACGTATTTCATCTAGCTCTTTATTATAATGAGGGCGAATAAAACCACCATCACGTTTAAGCAGTGGGAGGTCATCGGCTAAAGCTTGTTCTAAATGATAATGCAAAGCAGTAGGTAAACTTAAAAAAACTTGTTGTATGTCACTTATTTCTTGAGGAAGTAGTTCATTGTTAAAAACTTGATTAAGTTCATGAATAATTTCAAAGCCACGCTGAATTACTGCCATATCACGTGGTCCTCCTCGATTAAGAGCTAAACGTGAAACTGCACGGGGCATATCTGGCCCCCCTTTTAAAATAAGCTGTATAGCTTCCGTAATGGACGTATTTCGAAGAAAAAACTCTATTGAATCTAATCTCTTATCAATAGCTGCAGGTGTGGTTAGGGGAGCAATTAAGCGATCAATGAGAAGGCGTGATCCACCTCCTGTTACGGTGCGATCGATAGCTTTTAGTAAGCTGCCATCGCGCTGTCCTGATGTAGTTCGAACAAGTTCAAGACTTAGCCTAGTTGCAGCGTCAATGAAAAGAGTAGCATTTTCATTTTGTCGTTCGGGGTGCATGAGTGGAGGACGATGAGTAATTTGTGTTTTTTCGATATAACGGATGGCAGCAGTAATTGCAGAAAGCTCTAGACGTGAATAATCAGCGATACCTTCAAGGGTTGAAAGTTTAAAATAACTACAAATATCGCGTTCAGCTGTCATTGTGTCAAAAAGACTAGCTGGTTGAGGTGTGACGATACGACCGAGAGCATTAAAAAGTGATTTGTAGGATTCATCATGAAAAAAGGAGTCAGATACAATAATTTCTTGTGGATCTATACGCATAATGTCTGTTAGAAGTTTTTCATGATGGCTTTCCGTTACACGAAATATACCTGTTGAGATGTCGATCCATGCAAGTGAAAATTCTTCTCCATCGCTGGTTTTAATGCGGGAAAGAGTCATGAGATAATTTGCACGCGTTGGATCTAAGAGTTTTTCTTCTGTTATTGTTCCAGGTGTAACAAGTCGAACGACATTGCGTTGTACAACAGACTTTGCTCCGCGTTTTTTAGCTTCTGCTGGATCTTCTATTTGTTCACAAACAGCAACACGATATCCAAAGGAAATTAGTTTTTGTAAATAATCATCTGCAGCATGGACGGGGACACCACACATAGGAATCTCTTCACCTAAATGTTTACCGCGTGTTGTGAGTGTGATTCCTAAGGCTTGAGCAGCTTCAATGGCATCATTAAAAAATAATTCGTAAAAATCACCCATACGGTAAAATAACAGCGAATCATTATTAACGGCTTTTATTTCTATATATTGCTCCATCATAGGTGTAAGGCGTTCTGGATGGGGAGGGGAGAAAGTCGTAGGTGGTAGGGTTAGATTATTTTTGTGGTTAATTTTATTATCCATTTTTGCGCGCTTTTCCCTTTTAATAGAGGCTTTCGTGCCATTTTTTGTTTACTTCAGTGCTTATCTTCATTATCTCTGAACTTAAGACGCATGATCAGGTCTAGTAAAGTGAGCATAACGATTTCATGTGGATGAATCAAATTTTAAAATCAGGTCATGGACACGCATTATCGAGCAGAATTTACACTATTTTGGAGAAAATTAAGTAAGATGAAAAACCGTGAGCAGGATCATAAAATGCATCAAATGGTTTACAGCGACAGTGAGTGGGAAGCTCTGGATTTTCATAGTCGTGGTCGACCTGGAAAACTTGAAATTGTTGCAACAAAGCCTATGGCGACGCAACATGATTTAGCACTTGCTTATTCACCAGGTGTTGCTGTTCCGGTTAAGGCAATCGCTCAGAATCCTGAGCTGGCTTACGATTATACAGCAAAGGGCAATCTTGTAGCTGTTATATCAAATGGAACCGCTATCTTGGGATTAGGTAATTTAGGTGCGTTGGCATCTAAGCCGGTAATGGAAGGGAAAGCAGTGCTTTTTAAGCGCTTTGCAGATATTGATTCTATTGATTTAGAAATTGATACGAATGATACAGAAAGTTTTATCAATCTAGTACGTCATTTAGAGCCTTCTTTTGGTGGTATTAATCTTGAAGACATTAAAGCGCCTGAGTGTTTTATAATTGAAAGTCGTTTACGTGAGATAATGAATATTCCTGTATTTCATGATGATCAACATGGTACAGCAATTATTGCAGCGGCTGGTGTAATAAATGCTTTATATTTAACTGGGCGAAATATGGAAAATACAAGGTTAGTCTGTAATGGTGCTGGTTCTGCAGGAATTGCTTGTATTGAACTTATTAAGGCGATGGGATTTTGCTCTGAAAATATCATATTATGTGATACGAAAGGCGTTGTTTATGAAGGTCGTGAAGATGGGATGAACCAGTGGAAATCTGCTCATGCTGTTCGAACGGATAAGCGCACTCTCTCCGAAGCTATGGAAGGTGCTGATATATTTTTTGGTGTTTCTGCAAAAGGTGTGATTACTCCTGAAATGGTAGATTCTATGGCATCTAATCCAATTATTTTTGCTATGGCTAATCCTGATCCAGAAATTACACCAGAAGAAGTTATGAGAGTGCGTAATGATGCCATTGTTGCGACAGGTCGTTCAGATTATCCGAATCAGATTAATAATGTTCTTTGTTTTCCTTATATATTTCGAGGTGCGCTTGATGTACGTGCATCTGTTATCAATGAAGACATGAAAATTTCTGCTGCAAGAGCTCTTGCAGCTTTAGCGCATGAAGAAGTACCTAATAGTGTTGTGGAAGCTTATAGTGGAAAACAGTTTAAATTTGGTCCAAATTATATCATTCCTGTTCCATTTGATCCTCGTTTGCTTTCTGTTGTTTCCGTTGCGGTAGCAAAAGCTGCAATGCAAAGCGGTGTAGCACGAAAGCATATTGATGATTTAGAGGCTTATGGACGTGATTTAAACGCTAGATTTGATATCGTTTCTTCTGCAATGCATGGTGCTCATAATTATATTCGATAAAAATCAAAACAAATTGTTTTTGCAACAAGTGAAGAAGAATAAGTGATGTAAGCATCCGTCTTTTATGTTTATAAAAATTTGGAGTAGTAAGTGCTTATGTAGCAATATCTATTTCTAGGATTAACAGCATCCATGAATATTATTAATAGTACTTAGGTATCATGTATATTTTGTAATTAATAAATTTTGCAAAAGTTTGCTGAAAAAACTACTGTCAGCCATGTTTTAATTGGATTAAAGCTATTTTTCTAAATTGTGCTATTTAGTAGAAACAACAACAGATGTTATCAGTATTGCTATATTAACTGCTGACTATACAAAAAAAATTTAAATAAACAAAGGCCACGGATGTTTCATGGCCTTTTTGATAATAAAAAACAAATTCTTAAGACGGTTGCTTTTGATTATTTTTTTGTTCTTCAGCAATGCGTTTTTGGAACAGAGCTGCAAAATCAATTGGATCAATCCACAAAGGTGGAAAACCACCGTTTTGGGTAGCATCGGATATAATTTGTCGCGTAAATGGAAACAAAAGACGTGGACATTCAATAAAAATCAGTGGCATTATATGTTCTTGTGGGATATTTTTAATATGGAAAACACCACCGTAGATCAGTTCTACATGAAACAACGTTTCAGTGTTATCGTTAGCTTTGACTGAGAGAGATAAGACAACATCATAATTGTCATCTTCAATGGGGTTAGCGTTAACGTTAATGCTAATGTCGATTTGAGGTGCCTTTTCGCGTGGACGCAATGAACTAGGAGCATTTGGGTTCTCAAACGAGAAATCCTTTAAATATTGAGTTAATACAGCGAAGATTGGTTCTTCGCTATTGTTGTTAATTTCACTTGCAGCCATACTACAAACCTCTCATCAAATGATATGTATTTCTATTTTAAATCGTAAAAATAGATCGGTTATCACGTCCTGCAAATGGTTGCAAGAAATGCTCTTCTTACCTGTATTATTTTTTATTCCAAGGTGACTCTTTAAAACCATAGATTTTGTTATCTTCTGTTTTAAGCTCAATTATTTCTGTAGATTCATTTTTAGTGTGGGCATCGTTTCTTGTGTAGGTATTGTTTTTGTTGCTAAATGATGAAAAGAAATACCAAACAATAGTATGGATTGGTTTTATAAGAAGTGATATTCCTAAAATATCACTTACAAAGCCAGGAAAAATAAGTAAAATCGCACCAATAATGATTAAAATATCATTGATGACATAATTTTCTATTGGATATCCTTGGAGAAAATTATTTTGTATATTGCTTAGAAGGTTGAGTCCTTTAATTCGCAACAAAATAATTCCTATTATTGCTGTTAAAACAACCAAGCTCAAAGTTGCTAAAATTCCAATTTCTTCTCCAACAAAAATAAAACCAGCAATTTCAACTAAGAGAACACCGAGAGCAATAATGACAAAAAAGCGTAGATTTATAGGATAAGATTTTATCACATGAAGATTCCCTTCTTAAAGCTTATTATAGAAAATTATAAGAGCTATCCTTTGTGAATTACAATTAAGGGTTTATAAAAATAATTTGAATAATAGATTCCTTATTTTACATGTTTATTGATAAATGATATTGACTGCAATGTTTATTATAGATCATTTTGAGTTTGGAGATTGACAGTGCCTATGGAATTTGATGTTGTACTTGTCGTAGCTCTCGTTATTATGGTTGTTGTTTTTGTGCAACTCCGTAATGTGTTAGGAAAACGGATTGGTTTTGAAAAACCTCCCTTTGATCCTTATTCCGGTAATTCTAAAAAACATATTGATGCAGAAACGACAGATAATGTTGTTTCGTTCCCTCATAAAGTCAATTCGCACAAGAGTGATTTTAGTGAAATTGATGCGATTGCGTCAGCAGGGAGTGCGCTGAATGAAGGTTTACGGGCTATTCGCCGGAGTGATTCTAGTTTTTCTCCTCAATTTTTCATAAAGGGTGTTCAAGTTGCTTATGAAATGATTGTAACAGCTTTCGCTAAAGGTGATCGTGATCAACTGAGGAAATTGCTTTCTCCAGATGTTTTTGAGAATTTTTGTGCAGTTATTGAGCAACGTGAAGAAAATAATGAAAGAGTTCAATTTACTTTTGTTGGGATTAATAAAGTTGAGTTTATTTCAGCAGCAATGCAAGAAAAGGAAGCATTTTTAACTGTTCGTATTGTTAGTGAAATGATTTCTGTGAGTTACAATAAACAGGAAGAATGTATAGATGGCGATCCTAATACAATTGTAGAAGTTAAAGATGTTTGGACCTTTGTTCGCAATAGCTTATCTCCGGATCCAAATTGGAGACTTTTTGCAACAGAAGATGAAAGCTAGAGCATGTTGTCATAGAATCATATCAAGGAAATTTATTAGAGATTTATGATTTAAATGGCCAATGGCGAATGGAGACAAAAGAGAGATTCGTTAATTTCTCAGGATCGTCTTTTGTGGGAGATGGTTTGTCGTACTACAATACCTCTTCATGGTAAGTTGCATTCTTCTATTTCAGAAAATACAGCAAATATTAGTAAAAAACAGAATGTAACACAGTCCTTTCCTTATTCTCAGGAAAATCAACAAAGGTTAATAACGGTTAAAAGAAAAAAGGAGATGGCTGTAAAATGTCACGAAATTTATTTTTTCGATCGTGTTACACGTCGTAAAATGGCCAAAGGCCACTATCCTATAGAAGCTTGTCTTGATCTTCATGGTTATACGCAAGAGGAGGCGTATTTTTTCTTGAAAGAATTTTTACAGTCATCTCAGAACAAAGGGTTTCGTTATGTGCTTGTGATAACAGGCAAAGGTCAATCGTATGGGAGTGATGGTGCTCTAGCTAAGTTTATACCTCGTTGGTTATCAACGCCGGCTTTTCGATATTATGTTCATGCTTTTGAGAAAGCTGCTTGCCATCATGGTGGTGGTGGTGCACTTTATGTTCGATTGCGTCGTGTTATGTAAGGGAAAGGAGTATTATGCTGTTTAGTTGTATCAATTCCAATGTTGGTCGAGTCGCAGATCGGTATTGTGTAAGCGATATTTTTTCAGAAAATGTATAAGAATAAGAAGTTTTTTGTGATACTTTGCGTGGTTATATGTAATTTTTATAGATAATGACTCAACTATAGCAATTTTGTAAAAAGTTGCTGTTGTTGCGGGTAGTTGGGTGTTTGTGAATTCTGAGGAGAAAGATAAGCAAAATATTCTGTTGTTGGTGTAAGTTCACTGTTAGACATCAATAGCGTGGTAAAATGGATGTTAGATACAATTAGTATTGTTTTCTATAAAGAGTGCTCGTCATGTTTTTTCGCTTGAAAGTTCTTGTGGTTTAAAACGATAGATTGTTGAGCAAAACTCACATGTAACTGAAATGTATTGATTTTCTATTAGTTGGGAACGTTCATTAGCGGGAAATTTTTCCAATATTTCTTTAATTTTTTCGTGTGAACACGAGCACCGATCTACGATAAAAATAGGATTGAAAACCTTGACGCCTTGTTCATGAAAAAGGCGAAATAGCAGCTGCTTGCTACTGATTTGTGGATCTGTTAGTTCCGAATTTTCAATAGTTGCAGTCAATGCTGTTGCTTCTTGCCATTGATTTTCAAGTTGGGAATGGGTTTTAATTTGTTCTGTTTTTTGGAGGAAGCTATATGTCTGATTATGATGTGATGATTGAGGTAAAAATTGGGTCAAAATACCTCCTGCTCGCCAAGTTGTCTGTGATTTTCCTTGTGAGTCGCGATTGATCAAAACAGCAACTGCTAGACGGATATCAGTAGGGATTTGTTCTGATTGATCAAAATAGGTACGGGAAATTTCTTGTAAATTTGATCCATTTAATTCAACTATTCCCTGATAGCGTTGCGTATAAGGGACTTGATCGATAGTGAAGGCTAAAGTTCCTGTTCCAAGAAGTATTTCTGAGGATGTTTGATTTTTGGCTATCGCTTGTTTGAGCTTTTCTTCATCAAAACGAGCATAACCACGCAAACTAGAGGGAGGAGAAAAATCACACACCAACATGTTAACCGGACCATTAGAATGAGTTTGTAAAATAAATTTTCCCTCAAGTTTTATGGAAGTTCCAAGCAAAACAGTTAAAACTAAAGCTTCTGCTAGAAGGTAAGAAACAGGTTCAGGATATTGGTGTCTTGTGAGAATAGAATTTAAAGTTTCTCCAAGTTGTACAGCTCGTCCACGAATATTAAGCTCTTCGACCTGAAAAGGAATAACGACATCATCTTCATTAAAAAAAGATTGATTGCAAATGGTTTCTTCTTTATTTTTTTCATATTTTCCATTCATATTTTTTTGTTTCTGATTTATTTTACAAACTATTGTTTTGATAAAAATGTATCTTGTAAACACCAGGAAAGAATTGCTTTTTGAGTATGAAGGCGGTTTTCTGCTTCATCAAAAACAACAGAATTTGGCCCATCTATAACGGTATCAACAACTTCTTCACCCCGATGAGCAGGAAGACAATGCATGAAAAGAGCATTGGGCTTTGCTAATTTCATTAAAGCTTCATTAACTTGATAAGGTTGAAAAATAGTATGATTACGGGCACGAAATTCTTGTCCCATAGAAATCCATGTGTCGGTTATAATGCAGTCAGCATTTTCTGCAGCATTTTGTGGATTATGGGTGAGCATAATGTTCGCTCCTCGTTCACGTGCCCATAGGACAAATTTTTCTTGCGGTTCACTGCCTTTTGGAGTAGCAATGTGAAGATGGAAGCCAAAAAGAGCTGCAGCTTCTATTAAGGAGTGAAGCACATTATTGCCATCTCCCATCCACGCGAATACTTTTCCATAAATTGGTCCGCGATGTTCTTCGTAAGTTAGGATATCTGCTAAAATTTGGCAAGGGTGTGTATCATCGGTAAGTGCATTAATGACGGGAATTTGTGCGTATTGTGCTAATTCAAGCATCCTATTATGTTTTGTTGTTCGCAGTGTAATGACGTCTACAAAACGTGATAGAACGCGCGCTGTGTCGGCTATGGTTTCACTATGACCAAGCTGCATTTCTGAACCTGTTAGCATTATCGTGTGTCCACCTAGCTGGTGCATACCAACATCAAATGAAACACGGGTTCGTGTAGATGGTTTTTCAAAAATCATTGCTAATGTTTTGCCAACAAAGGGTTTTAAACCTTTTCCTTCTTTGAAAGTTGCTTTGAGAGTTTTTGCATAATCGACAATAACCCGTGCCATGTGTGGAGTTAATACGGATAAGTCGGTGAAGTGATGAAGAGAATGTGTCATGTTTATGATATTGGTCTTTTTTTGTTTATGTGTGATAGACGGGTAATTGCTTTTTCGATACGATATAATGCTTCACATACTTCTTTTTCAGTGATGATAAGAGGGGGTAATAAGCGTACAGTATTATTGCTAGAACCGACACTTAAAACATATTCATTTTCAAGTTCATGAATGACTTCATCTTGAGGGATCACACATTGAATTCCTATCATTAAACCGATGCCTCGAATGGCACAAATAATATCAGGATAAACGTCAAGAATAGCTAAAAGGCCTTCTCTTAGTTTATGTCCCATGTGTTGAACATGATGAAGGAAATTCGTGTCTAAGACAACATCAAAGATACTGTTGCTGACAGCCATACCAAGCAGGTTTCCTCCAAAAGTTGAGCCATGGGTTCCAGGTGTCATACTTCGGGCAACTCGGTTTGTTGCAAGACAAGCTCCTAGTGGAAATCCTCCCCCAATACCTTTTGCAAGAGTTAAGATATCAGGCGTGATATCACTCCATTCATAAGCAAAAAGTTTTCCTGTACGTCCGATGCCAGTTTGAACTTCGTCTAAAATCAGTAAGAGATTATTATCATCACATACTTTACGTAAAAGTTTCAAAGTTTCATTAGATACCGTTCGCAGCCCTCCTTCTCCTTGGATGGGTTCGATAAGGATAGCTGCGGTATTTTGATTAATGGCATTATGCAAAGCAACTTCATCAAAAAAAGGAATTTGAATAAATCCGCTAGCCTTTGGTCCAAAACCCTCAAGATATTTTTCTTTTCCTGTAGCAGAAAGTGTTGCGAGTGTGCGTCCATGAAATGCACCTTCAAATGTAATAATTTCAATACGTTCTGGATGACCAGATGTATAGTGATAGCGTCGAGCCGTTTTAAAGGCACATTCCAATGCTTCAGCACCAGAATTGCAGAAAAAAACCTTATCAGCAAAACTATTTGCACAAAGACGTTCCGCGAGTTTTTCTTGTTCTGGTGATTGAAAAAGATTGGAAACATGCCACAGTTTTTCTGCTTGTGTTTTAAGAGCATCGACTAGTTTTGGGTGAGCATGTCCTAAGACATTTACGGCAATACCAGATGTTAAATCAAGATAACGTTCTCCTTTATCAGAAATCAGCCATACACCCTCACCTTGTTTGAAATGTAGATCTCGTCGAGTAAAGCATTTGTAAAGTGGCTGTATAGCAGTGGAGTTCATCATTATTTCCTTCATGTTTTAAGTTCTGCAATACAATAAACAAAATGCTGCTGAATCTATAGAGGTAGAGATAATATACATCTCATCATAACAAACTAGTGCATTAATTGACTAAAAGTCAATTAAGGTTTTACGTAGGATATATTTGTATAAAAAATCTCAAGTATAAATGGCAGTTTGACCTGTAATTAGTTTGCAAGTTGGGGAAAACATTTTAAATAGACTCTTCAAGCAGTGAAAGACTCTTGTCATGGAGACAATACATATTGTAGTTTAAACTAGCAAGAGAGGTTGTGTTTCAGTTTGTAAATTTCGGAAATTGAGTGGAATTTTTGCGCTCAAATTAATGTATAAACACCCTTTAGTTTGGCTCAATTAAGAATATGATTGGGATGTTTGAAAGTGTGTAGGGCGGATCTCAAAAAGATGATCGGAATGGAGTGCTGGTTATGGGTTGGACATGTGAACGTGTTGAACTTTTGAAGAAGTTTTGGAGTGAGGGTTTAAGTGCAAGTCAAATTGCAGCTCGATTGGGTGGGGTAAGTAGGAATGCAGTAATTGGTAAGGTACACCGGCTAAAATTACAGGGTCGAGGCAAGGTGGCGCAGGTAGTGTCACGTGCACAAAAGACGCTTGCAGATGTGAATACATCTACTGCAAAGGTGCGTCGTACAGCGTCTGTTGCATTGCCATCGAGTACTGCGTCTTGTAGTGTTGGGGCAACCGCTTTAAAGATGGAATTTGTAGCTGAGGATGTGACAGAAACTGATATATCTGAAAAATCAAATGTTGTTGTACCTATGTCACGCCATCTTAATCTTTTGCAGTTGAGTGAAAATACGTGTAGGTGGCCTGTTGGAGATCCCTTGTTACCGGATTTTCATTTTTGTGGCGCCGATTCAGGTGAAAATGGTCCTTATTGTGATTTTCATGCCAAAGTAGCCTTTCAGCCAATATCTGAGAGAAAGCGGGTAAGAGTATAGTATTCTCTCTAGTCTGTGTGAGATTTTTTACTTTGTCATTAGATTTCAGTTTGAGTATATAATCCGCTATTAGAAGGACATTTTGCTAGGACGTACATTTAGTCAGTCAAGAAGCTTTTTGATAAATTTGCTATGTTTGGGGAGATAAGATATTTAGAATGAAGATTAAGTTTTCGGTGATTTGTGTGCTCCTAAGTTGGTTTCTGTGTGACCTATAGCGTTGAATCGAGAAGATTATTAAAAATGGTCAGAAAGTTTTAGGTATCCCCTCTGTTATCTGTGCAATCAATTTCAGTAAGACCAAGGTTGTGCTTTCGCTATAAGGTAAAAGCCCAGTTCCTAAAAATTAATTAATATTGCATGGTAATTTTAATTGTTTTTGTGTTAAGGCAAAGGAAGATTAATTTATAGGATGGATCTTTCAGTGAATAGATTGAAGATAAGATAAGCATTGTTGAGATATTGTTTCTCTACAAAATTGAAAAAAATACAATTAAGAAGAAAAAGAAAAAATAGTTTAAAAATTCCCAATAAAATAGAAAAAGGCATATTTTTTAAGTACGGTAGGGGTGTTTTTCATTATATTTTTTTTTCCAGAGTTGTTCTTTTTCTTTCAACTGTCGCAAAATTTTTTTTTGGTGCATATTTTTGCGAAGGATGTATCCTATAAGACAAACAAGAGAAATTGCGGAAATTATATAGCTTAAAATAACAATTTGCTCATGGCAAAGGGTAGTAAGAAAAAGATCGATTTTCTGAGATAAATTCCCTAAAATGCTACTTTGTATGTTATTTAATCTGAACATGATGAAGAATCTGCGTGTTGTGCACAATGAGTTTCTTTGATTTGAAGAATTTGAATATGACGAGCTGTGATTTCATTCTGCATGGACATTAGGTATAAAACAATAAACATAAGAGTAAAACACAATATCATCGTTATGAGTGGGCATAACATGGCATAGTCAATTGTTATGCCTCCTGAACGTAAAAGAGATGCTGGTTGATGGAGTGTATTCCACCAATTAACAGAAAATTTTATAATGGGAATATTGACGAATCCAATGAGCGTCAGAATTGCTGTGGCACGCGCAGCTGTTACTTTGTTATCGAAAGAGCGAGAAAGAGTGACAATGGAAAGGTAAACAAAAAATAGGATCAAAACTGATGTTAGTCGTGCATCCCATACCCACCATGTTCCCCATGTAGGCTTTCCCCAAAGCGCCCCTGTTACCAAAGCTAAAGCCGTAAAGATTGCACCAATAGGTGCCCCACATTTTAGTGCTACATCAGCAAGACGATGTTTCCAAATCAGACTTTCTAGCGCAGCGACACTTATTATTGTATAACAGAATGTTGATAACCATGCAAATGGTACATGAATGTACATAATCCTAACAGTGATTCCTTGTTGATAATCATCAGGGGAGTACATCACTAAAACAAGCCCCATGATAAGAAAGCACAATGTCATTCCAGTTAACCACGGTAAAACAATCCTGCTTATTTTCATGAACCAAGTTAGGCTTGTAGGGAACGGTTCAATTTTATGCTTATGAGACATTCTGTTCATGAATTTACAATAAGCGGACTTTTGTTGTGTGGCAATCATCTTTTATTATTCGCATAAATATTTGAGTATGACAGCTGTAATAAAAGAGCTAAAAAGACTTAAGATGAGAGAAAAAGCAGCTAGAAGAGCCAAGGAAGTTAGAAAAGAAGCATTTGGATTTGTTGGGGATGTTGCAGCTGCAACGCCAAAAATTATGATTGGAATAACCCACGGCAAGATAATGATGAAAATAAGAAGAGTGCTATGCAGTAATGATATTGCTAATGCAGCTCCAATAGCACCTATAAAAATGAGAGCGGGTGTTCCGCATAAGAGGGTAAGTATTGTTGTAAAGGTTATCGTTGCATCTAAATTGAGCATCAACGCCAAAATAGGGGTTACAAAAATGAGAGGAAGCATAGTTCCTGCCCAATGCGCAAGGCACTTTATTAATACAATAAGTGTTAAGCTCTGTCGTTGCCCAAAGAGGATGAATTGGTCAAGATTTCCATCATCACGATCCACTTGAAACAGTTTGTTAAGATTTAGAAGTCCTGCTAGAAGGGCTCCAAACCATAATATTCCTGGACCTATTCGTGCAAGAATTTCTGGATCTGATCCGATAGAAAAGGGAGTTATCACAATCACAGCGATAAAAAATAAAAGGCCTGTTAATGAAGAAGCTTGTGGTATTAAAGTCAATCTAAAATCACGCCAAAATAGTGCTTTCATTTTATTCTCTCCTAGGAGGTAAAAAATTTTCTAAAGCAATTTTGTTGTTTTCTGGAATTCCAAGGGGATTATGGGTTGCCGCAATAATCATTCCGCCGTAGTTGAGATGAGTCTGGAGAAGATTGGTCAGGGTAGTTTGAGAGGGGTGATCAAGTCCAGATGTTGGTTCATCCAAAATCCAAATGGGACGGTAAGATAGCAAAAGGCGGGCAATGGCTACACGTCTCTTTTGCCCAGTTGATAGGACATTGAAGGGTAAATGTTCAAGATCAGAAAGACCAATGTCTGCAAGAGCCTCATGTGGGTGACGTAGAGGTTGTCCATAGAATGATGCCCAAAATTGTAAATTATCAATGACAGATAAAGAAGATTTCATAGCATTTTGTGTGCCTAAATAATGGCATGCAGTTGCTACAGGGTATAATTTGTCGTTGTTCTTAAGTATTACGTGACCTTCTGCAGCTTCACGAAGACCAGCGATGATTCGCAATAATGTAGATTTTCCAATACCATTCGAACCTGTTATTGTCATAAGTTGATGTGGGAATAAACAGAAAGAAAGATCTTGAAACAGAATTTCTTCGTTTCTATGTGCTGCCAAATCTTTACCAGATAACACCATATGATTTCCTGTTTCACCTTTTTTATGATATTTATCTCATTATAAGACAAAAAAATACATTTTTTATGTAATTGTATCTAGAATAGTTCTAGGAATAGTTTTATAAATCATATGTTACACATATTCCGGTGTAGAACAATTTTTAGCGCCGATTTCTAAATTTACTGATAATAAAGGTAAAGGGGAAAATGGATGGTGGAGGTGACTTCATCCACGTTCGGGCTGTGACCTTGAATCACGGTTTGTATATTCATTCTGGGAAATTGGATGGTTTGTAGTGTGAGGGTGGATAGTTATGTCTCGAGTTGATAGCTTTAATTGTTGCAGAATTTTAGATGTTGGTGGCAAAAAATATACTTATTACAGCTTGATAGAAGCGGAAAAAAATGGGCTAAAAGGTGTTTCGCGTTTACCATTTTCGATGAAAATTATTCTTGAAAATTTATTACGGTTTGAAGATGGTCGCACAGTTAAGAAAGAGGACATTTTAAACGTAGCTAAGTGGTTAGATGATAAAGGCAGTGCGGGTGCAGAAATTGCCTATCGCCCTGCGCGTGTTCTTATGCAAGATTTCACAGGTGTTCCTGCAGTTGTTGATTTATCTGCGATGCGTGACGCTATGGTCAAACTCGGAGATAATGCTGAGAAAATAAACCCCTTAATTCCTGTTGATCTAGTCATTGACCATTCGATTATCGTTGATAATTTTGGTAATCCTATGGCTTTTAATGAAAATGTTGAACGTGAATATGAGCGCAACGGTGAACGTTATCGTTTCCTTAAGTGGGGACAGCAAGCGTTTCGAAATTTTCGTGTTGTTCCTCCAGGAACAGGAATCTGTCATCAGGTTAATTTGGAATATTTAGCACAATGTGTGTGGATTAAGGATGAGGGGGAGAAGCCGACGGTTTATCCTGATACGTGTGTGGGAACTGATTCACATACAACTATGGTGAATGGTTTGGGAGTTTTAGGCTGGGGTGTAGGTGGTATTGAAGCCGAGGCAGCAATGTTAGGGCAACCTGTTTCTATGTTATTACCTGAAGTGATTGGTTTTCGTTTGACAGGAATGCTTAAGGAAGGTGTGACTGCTACTGATTTAGTGTTGATGGTTACACAAATTTTGCGAAAAAAAGGTGTGGTTGGTAAATTTGTTGAGTTTTTTGGTCCTGGTTTGGAGCATATGACATTGGCTGATCGGGCAACAATTGCGAATATGGCGCCTGAATATGGTGCGACATGTGGTTTTTTTCCAATTGATAAGGAAACTGTTCGTTATCTTAATATGACAGGGCGCGATGAACATAGAATCGCTTTGGTTGAGGCTTATTCTAAAGCACAAGGGATGTGGCATGACGAAATGATAGTCGATCCTGTTTTTAGTGATATAATTGAATTAGATATGGGGAGTGTCGTACCTTCTATGGCTGGTCCTAAGCGCCCTGAAGGACGTGTTGCATTAGAAAGTGTTGGGCAGGGTTTTGATGCTGCATTGGCCAATGACTATAAAAAGACTGTTGGAAAAGATAGTCGTTATAGAGTTGAGGGTGAAGAGTATGAACTTGGTCATGGTGATGTAGTGATTGCGGCTATTACTTCTTGTACAAATACATCAAATCCAAGCGTTCTCATTGCTGCAGGTCTTTTAGCACGTAATGCTGTGGCGAAAGGTCTTAAGAGTAAGCCATGGGTTAAAACTTCTCTTGCTCCTGGTTCTCAAGTGGTTGAAGCTTATCTTCTCAATTCAGGTCTTCAAAAAGATCTAGATGCACTAGGATTTAATTTAGTAGGTTTTGGGTGTACAACATGTATTGGAAATTCTGGTCCTTTATTACCAGCTATTTCTAAGACGATTAATGATAATGGTTTAATTACTTCTGCTGTTCTTTCAGGAAACCGCAACTTTGAAGGACGTGTATCACCTGATGTGCAGGCAAATTATTTAGCTTCTCCACCGTTAGTTGTTGCGCACGCTTTGGCAGGGACAGTGCGTAAAAATTTAGCTACGGATCCTATTGGTGAAGACTCAGATGGTAAGCCAGTTTACTTAAGAGATATTTGGCCAACTTCTAGAGAAATACAAGAAGTTATTGAAAAGAATGTTACACGGAAGATTTTCGTTGAAAAATATGCAAATGTATTTAAGGGGGATGAAAATTGGCAAAAAGTTCAGGCTCCCACGGGTGTTACGTATTCTTGGGATGAGCAATCAACATATGTTCGTAATCCGCCTTATTTTGATGATATGCAGAAAATTCCTAATGTGTTATCAGATATTAAGGATGCGAGGATTTTGGGTTTATTTGGTGATAAAATAACAACAGATCATATTTCTCCTGCTGGTTCTATTAAAATTGATTCTCCTGCTGGAAAATATTTGATTGAGCATGGTGTTAAAGCAGCTGATTTTAATCAATATGGAACTCGTCGTGGGAATCATGAAGTTATGATGCGTGGGACTTTTGCCAATATTCGTATTCGGAACTTTATGCTAGGAGAGAATGGTCGTGAAGGAGGCTATACAGTTCATTATCCATCAGGAGAGGAACAAGCTATTTATGATGCAGCGATGGCATACAAGCGGGAAGGAGTTCCGCTCGTTGTTTTTGCTGGTATTGAGTATGGAAATGGATCCTCCCGAGATTGGGCTGCTAAGGGTGCTAATCTTCTTGGTATAAAAGCGGTGATTGCTCAGTCTTTTGAACGAATTCATCGCTCTAATCTTGTCGGTATGGGGATTGTGCCTTTTGTGTTTGAGTCGGGAGAAAGCTGGCGATCTTTTGGTTTAAAAGGAGATGAAAAGGTAACGATTGAAGGGATTCATGATTTAAAACCTCGTCAAAAGACAGTAGCAACAGTTGCTTTTGCTGATGGAACGGTAAAAGCTATTCCATTATTGTGTCGTGTTGATACTGAAGACGAGCTAGATTATTTACATCATGGTGGCATTTTGCAGTATGTTTTGCGTAATTTGGCAATATAAATTATTGGTGAATTATGTTTGTCCGTTTGGGTGTGTTTGTTCACTATGAGGTTGGATATCCAAGAATTGATCAAAGTTTTTTATGCTCATCTCTGAGAATTCAATTGACGTTGGCTTTATGATTGCGTTATAAATCCTAATTTATTAGGAGTTTTTCAGTTTTGCTTAGATTTTTTTGTTGATAGAGATGCTATTCATGTTGTTTCTATCAATAAATTGAAAGAGAGAGATATTTATGGCGAATACATCTTCTGCTCAAAAAGCTGTGCGTAAAGTTGCTGTGCGTACGCAGATTAATAGGGCTCGCCGTTCGCGCGTTCGTACTTTTATGCGTAAATTGGATGATGCTTTAGCAGGTGGCGATAGAGCATCTGCGGAAGTTGCATTTAAGGATTTTGAACCTGAGATTATGCGTGCGGTTTCTAAAGGTGTTTTTCATAAAAATGCTGCGGCGCGTAAAGTGTCACGTTTAGCGAAGCGTTTGAAGGCTCTTAGCAATTAAGCTTTTTTATTTTATTTAAGAATCACGCTGGTATCCTTTTGGGTACTGGCTTTTTTCTGTTATTTTAAATAGCACTCAAATCTCCTGAGAGAAGAAATAATCTGGCAATTTTTTTGGTAAAAGATAGGGCTAATGCATAGAATTTTGACGGTTATCCACAAGCTCTGTGGATTTTTACCGAGTCTTTTTTGTCAAGCTTTTTTTATTTTTTTTTTCAATATGAATAAATTATTTATTATTGGTAAATTTGTAAAAAAAAAATGAATTGAATCAATTATTTTTCTCATTTTTTTTTACATTGGAAGATTTATAGCAGTTTTTTATTGGCTTTTGATTTTATTTTGACCTCTTGCATTTTACCTCTGCTGTTTTGTATGCTCTCTAATGGAAACTAAATACATAAGGCTTCTCAGTTGATTGTTCTGTGTTGGGTATAAGTTGCTTTAGCTTGTGGGTTGTATAAAACCTCGTGTTGTATAGGTTTTCTAATGCGTTTTTCGGTTTTCCTGGTTGGTATGTTTTTTCTTCTAGATATCATGCCGTTAGTACAGGTAAATGTTATTGGCCATCTTTGTTGGTGGGGTTGTAATGAGGTATCCTAGGGGGGGATTAATGATCTTTTGGGGTAGGGTGTTCTTGCTTGTGCTAAGTTAATTTTAGCTTTTTGGTGGGACAAGATTTTGGTTTTTTATCGGGATGAAAGATGGTGGATAAATTGAACTCTAAAGCTAGTTCCTTTAAAAGGGTTTCAGTAGATGTTCTGTCGACAGAGGGAATAATAAACAATAAAATGACGACAGATATAAGTGAGTTAGTTGGAAATAATGCTTCTGTTGAGCATCCAATTGTCTCAGAGGAGGAAGGTTCCGCAGCTTTTGCGCGTGTGATGGCGCAACTAAAGGCTCAGGTTGGAATCGAAGCTTATACGAGTTGGTTCGGTCGTTTAAAGCTTGCGGAGTATAACCGTAATCTCGTGAAGCTTTCTGTGCCTACAGCATTTTTACGTTCGTGGATTAACAATCATTATGGTTCTCTTTTGACCAGTTTGTGGAAACAGGAAAATTCATCGATTCTTCGTGTTGAAGTTATAGTTCGCAGCATGAATCGCGTTTCAAAAAGTGCAATATGCGGATCTAGTGCAGATTCTGTTGTTGTAGAAGAGTTAACACCTTCATCTTTTGTTAAGAGTTATGCTGAGAATTCAGTTAAAGATGCTCAAACAGGGGTTTTTGGTTCACCGCTTGATTCTCGCTATACTTTTGAAAGTTTTGTTGAGGGTTCTTCTAATCGTGTAGCTTTAGCTGCTGCACGTTCGATTGCAGAAGGGCATAAAAGTGCTTTGCGGTTTAATCCTCTTTTTATTCATGCATCGGTTGGTTTAGGAAAAACACATTTGCTTCAAGCTATTGCTTCTGCTGCGCTAAAGCGTTTAATTCCTACGCGAGTTATTTATCTGACGGCTGAGTATTTTATGTGGCGTTTTGCAACGGCTATCCGTGATAATAATGCTCTTTCCTTTAAAGAACAACTTCGCGATATTGATCTTTTGATTATTGATGATATGCAATTTTTACAAGGGAAGTCGATACAGCATGAATTTTGTCATTTGCTTAATATGTTACTAGATAGTGCAAAGCAAGTTGTTGTAGCTGCTGATCGTCAACCAGCAGAATTAGAATCTCTTGATCTTCGTGTTCGCTCCCGTCTTCAAGGAGGAGTAGCTCTTGAAATTGAAACGCCAGATTATGAAATGCGTTTGAAGATGCTGCGTCAACGATTACAGGTAGCGCAACAAGATGATAGTATGGTTACAATCCCTGATGATGTTTTGGAGTATATTGCTAAAACAGTTTTGGGATCTGGGCGCGATATTGAGGGGGCATTTAATCAGTTACTATTCCGTCAGTCGTTCGAATCTGATTTATCTTTAGAGAGGATTGATGAATTATTGGGTCACTTAACACGTTCAGGGGAGCCTAAGCGTATTCGGATCGAAGAAATTCAGCGTGCGGTCGCGCGTCATTATAATGTTTCTAAGCAGGATTTGTTGTCTAATCGTCGAACTCGTACGGTCGTAAAGCCACGGCAAGTTGCTATGTACTTGGCAAAAATATTAACACCTCGCTCATTGCCAGAGATAGGGCGTCGTTTTGGAGGGCGTGATCACACAACAGTTTTGCATGCTGTTCGTAAAATTGAAGATTTGGTTTGTGATGATCAGACACTGGCTAAAGAGCTTGAATTGCTTAAGCGGTTGATTGGAGAGCAAGCTGCATAGTGTTTTTGGTTTGTCCTCTTATTTGTGGAGAGTATCGTGAATAATGAATAAAGATGTCTGTTTTGTTTATGCAGTAGTTACTTGCTATTTGAGCAGAGATTAAATACAGTTTGGTAGACGATTTTTTTAATGATCTGTTGTTTTTAATTGCTATAATTCCTATAGTTCCTAGTAAATTATAACGAGGATTTTTATGCGTATTACAGTTGATCGTAATCAGCTTTTCAAGTCTCTTAGTCGTGTTCATCGCGTGGTTGAGCGGCGTAATACTGTTCCCATTCTATCAAATGTGTTGATTGATGCAGATAATGGTAGTGTGCAGTTGAAAGCAACGGATCTTGATTTAGAGATTACAGAATCTTTTAAGGCGAATATTGAACAAGCGGGAGCAACAACCGTTCCAGCGCATTTATTGTACGATATAGTTAGGAAGCTTTCTGGTGGAAGTGAGGTTGTATTATCGGTTGATATGAGTCAAGCAGGTACAATGTCTGTTATTTCTGGTTGCTCTAATTTTCAGCTTCAGTGCCTTCCTAAGACAGATTTTCCAGAATCTCTTCCAGGTAAGTTTGGTTACTGTTTTTCTATACCAGCATCGAGTTTAAGGCGTTTATTTGAGTGTACACAATTTGCAATTTCTACTGATGAGACTCGTTATTATCTTAATGGTGTCTATTTTCATGTTGTTGAGGATGGTGTTTTAAAGCTTCGTTTAGTTGCTACTGACGGTCATCGTTTAGCACAGGTTGATATGGAAGCTCCTTCGGAGATTGATGGTATGCCTGGTATAATTATTCCTCGTAAAGCTGTAGGAGAATTGCAGAGGCTACTTTCGGAAGAAGTTGAGAGTGATGTGTGTATAGAGCTTTCAGAAGTAAAGATTCGTTTTTCTGTGGGATCTGTCGTTTTTACATCAAAGTTAATTGATGGAACATTTCCAGAATACCAACGTGTTATCCCTATTGGGAATGATAAAAAGTTAATTGTAAACAGGCAGGATTTTTCTTCTGCAGTTGATCGTGTTTCAACTATTTTAAGTGATCGTGGACGTGCTGTGAAGTTAGTAATGGAGCATGGACAATTGAGACTCATCGTTAATAATCCTAGTTCAGGGAGTGCAGAAGATCAATTAGCCGCAACTTATACATCTGATCCGCTTGAGATAGGATTTAATTCGCGTTATCTTTTGGATATTACTGGACAACTTTTGAGTGATGATGTTGTTTTTATGTTTGGTGGGGCTGGGTCTCCAGCTTTGATTCGTGATAATGATAATGCAGATGCGCTTTACGTGCTGATGCCTATTCGCGTTTAGGAGCAATTGTTTTGCAGTGCATGGCTGGCCATGTGCACAAAGTGTCAGTAAGGCAGCTAAAACTATCACGTTATCGCAATTATTATTCTTTTAATATTTATTTTTCAGGTCAGCATGTGGTTTTTACTGGTCATAATGGTGCTGGCAAGACTAATATTTTAGAAGCGCTGTCTTTTCTTTCTCCTGGTCGTGGTTTGCGGCGTGCGGCTTATTCCGATATTAGTTTTGCAGATGGTGCGGGGAAAGGATTTGTTATATTTGCTCGTCTTCAATGTACTCTTTATGGCGAAGTGAATATTGGTACAGCTTTGGAGATGAATGATAACAGTCGAAAAGTACATATTAATGGTGTGAATAAGATAAGTGATTGCTTAACGGATTATTGCCACATTAGTGTTTTGACTCCTTCTATGGATGGTCTTTTTACAGGTTCTTCTCTTGAGCGTCGCCGTTTTTTGGATCGTATGGTTGTAGCTATTGATCCGTTACATGGTCGCCGTATAGTAGATTATGATAAGGTTATGCGTGCGCGTAATCGTTTGTTTTTAGACGGAAATAAAGATTGTGCTTGGTTTGATGCTCTAGAAACCCAGATGGCAGAACTAGCAACAGCTATTGCTGCAGCGCGTATAGATGTTATTCGGCTTTTGAATGATATGTTTGCAAAAACGTCAATTTATACACCGTTTCCACGGGCTTTTTTGCAAATTGATGGTTTTTTAGAAACAGCGCTTGGCAAAGTATCAGCAGTTGAGGTTGAAGAGCAATTTTATGATCGTTTACAGAAAAATCGTGCTATAGATCGCGCTGCTGGGCGAACATTAGAAGGCCCTCATCGCACAGATTTTCAAGTTTTTTATGCTGATAAAAACATGGCTGCGACATCTTGCTCAACAGGTGAGCAAAAAGCTTTATTGATAGGTTTGGTTTTATGCCATGCGCGTTTAACAGGTATGATGTCAGATAAGGCGCCCATTCTTCTTCTTGATGAAATGGCTGCACATCTTGATTCTTATCGGCGTGCTGCTTTATTTGATATTCTTGATGATTTAGGTGGGCAAACATTTATGACAGGAACAGATCGCACTTTGTTTAATGCTTTAAAAGGACGGGCAGAATTTTTTGAGATTAAAGATGGAGTTTTATCACAGCCATAAATATGTTTAGAATTTTTTTACTACTAAGGTAAGATCGAGAAAGAGATGTACACCTATGTCTAAAATTATAACAGTTTTAAATGGCCCTAATTTAAATTTTCTTGGTAGACGTGAACCGGAAATTTACGGCACTGAAACTCTAGAAGATATTGAACAATTTTGCAGAGAATGTGTAACAAGATTTGGTATGACATTACATTTTTATCAAAGTAACTGTGAAGGTCAATTGGTAGAATGGATACAGGCAGCAATTGGAGTGAGTGCTGGATTAATTATTAATCCAGCTGCTTATAGTCACACATCTGTTGCAATTCTTGATGCTTTAAAAATGTTTTCTGGACCCATAGTAGAAGTTCATTTATCCAATATTTATAAGCGTGAGAGTTTTCGTCATCAATCTTATGTTTCTGCCGGTGTGGATGCAGTTATTGTTGGGTGTGGCAGTAGGGGGTATTATTTTGCGCTTGAATATATTGCTAAGCAACTTAAATTTGATATAGAAAGGGAAAGATTGTATAATGTTGATTGAAGTATTTGAGTTGACTTTATAGTTATTTTTGAGCAGGTAGCTTATGTGAAGGTATTGTCGGGTATATTGATGACAATTTTGGTATGTATTATGGGATAAATCAGAATGAGAAATTTTGTTAAGCCAATAAGAATGCTCATGATTTTGGGTATGTTATTGCTTTTATCCAGTTGTAAAGTTGATGTTTTTCAGCCAGCAGGGTATGTTGCGCGTCAACAGCTCATTTTGATTGTTGTTTGTATTTTTATTATGCTTTGTGTTGTTATTCCAGTAATGGTTAGTGTGGTGTTTTTTGCCATCAAATATCGCGCATCGAATACAACATCGGATTATTTGCCTGATTGGGGGCATTCAAATAAAATTGAAGCTTTTATGTGGGGTGTTCCAATCGCCATCATAATGGTTTTAGGTTCATTGACAGCTTATTATACTTATAAACTGAACCCTGCAAATTCTCTTCCGGTAGAAATAGCTGGTGAAGGAAAACCGCTACAGGTGGATGCTGTCGCTCTTGATTGGAAATGGTTATTCATTTATCCTGAATACAATATTGCATCGATTAATGAGATTTACGCACCCGAAGGTCGCCAAGTTTTGTTGCAGTTGACATCAGAGAGTTCTTTAAATGCCTTTTGGGTACCAAAACTGGGTACAGTTCTTTATGCTATGCCCCAGATGAGTGCAAAATTACACTTACTAGCTGATGAAAAAGGAGTATTTCAGGGGAGTTCAGCGAATTATAGTGGTGATGGTTTTGCAGGCATGCGATTTCAATGGCATTCTGTGTCTTTGCAAGATTTTAAAGATTGGGTTGTTAAAGCTCGTGCTGGTGGTCAAGTACTTGATCGAAAGTCATATCGTCAGCTTTCTGTGGCGCCTCGTATGGGTGATATTGCTGCAAAGGAAAAAGATGCTGAAGTTCGTTATTTTGCACCTGTTGAGAAACGACTTTACTATCGCATTGTCAATCGATGTGTTGATGAAAATACGGTTTGTAATGAAGATTTAATGAAGCGTGCTGCAGCCCAAACACTTTGGGGTGAACTTTGTTCTGTTTTTGATCCTGGTGTTATTTAGAGCATTGATCAAGAAAAAATCCTTTTTTTAAATAAGGTTTCGTTTAAACTGGAATTCGTTTTATATGGGTTGAGAAATGTTTGGAAGACTTACAGATCCTACAGCGGGTGCTTTTCATGCACTTTCACATGAGCCAATTGTTTTATATACGTGTATCGCGATTGTTTTGGTTGGCTTAGTTACTGTTGTTGCTTTGACAGCACTTGGATGGTGGGGAGTTTTGTGGCGCAATTGGATTACAACAGTCGATCATAAACGCATAGGCATTATGTATATCATTCTGGGAATTATAATGCTTGTTCGTGGCTTTGCTGATGCAATTATGATGCGGACACATCAAGCTTTTGCTCTCGGGAGTGAAGCGGCAGGTTATTTACCACCTGATCATTTTGATCAGATTTTTTCAGCTCACGGCACCATTATGATTTTCTTTATGGCTACGCCGATTTTATTTGGTCTTTTTAATTATTTAGTACCACTGCAGATTGGTGCTCGTGATGTTGCGTTTCCATTTGCAAATAATTTGGGGTTTTGGATTACTGTTGCAGGAGCAATGTTACTTAATATTTCTCTTGGTATTGGTAATTTTGGTCGTGGCGGTTGGTTAATGTATCCACCGTTTTCAGGATTGCAAAATAGTCCAGATACAGGTGTAGATTATTATCTGTGGTCACTTCAGCTTTCTGGTATTGCGACAACGATGGGTTCAGTTAATTTTGTTGCAACTATCATTAAAATGCGTGCTCCTGGGATGACAATGATGAGGATGCCTATATTTTGTTGGAGCGCTTTTGTCAGCAATATTCTCATTTTAGTCATTTATCCTGTATTGTCTGTAACACTTGCGTTGTTGGCGTGCGATCGTTATTTGAACATGAATTTTTTTACTAATGTTGCTGGTGGAAATCCAATGGTATGGATTAACTATGTTTGGGTTTTTGGTCATCCAGAAGTTTACGTTTTAGTTGTTCCTGCTTTTGGAATTGTTTCTGAAATTGTACCGGCTTTTTCTTCAAAGCGTCTTTTTGGTTATAATTCAATGATATGGGCAATACTGGTTATTTCAATTCTTTCACTTCTTGTTTGGGGGCATCATTTCTTTACAATGGGTGGGGGTGAAGCTGTGAATACTGCTTTTAGTATTGCTACAATGATTATTTCGATTCCAACAGGCGTAAAAGTTTTTAATTGGTTGCTGACTATGTATAAAGGTCGAATTCGTTTTGAACCTCCAATGCTTTGGTGTATGGGGATGGTCTTTACGTTTGTTGGTGGGGGGTTAACAGGTGTTTTATTGTCTATTGTACCTGCTGATTGGCAGTTCCATAATTCGCTATTTTTGGTAGCTCATTTTCACCATACAATTATTGGAGGTGTTGTTTTTGCCTATTTAGCTGGGCTAGCTTTTTGGTTTCCAAAGGCTTTTGGTTATAAACCGAATCGCTTACTGGGTATCGCGTCTTTTTGGTGTTGGTTTGTTGGTTTTTACCTTGCTTTTTTCCCGATTTATATGGTTGGCTTGATGGGAGCAACGCGCCGTCTTCAACACTACATGGAGCCTAGTTGGCAGCCCATGTTTATCATTGCTGCACTAGGTGCTTTTATTATCTTGCTTGGTATTCTTTGTTTTATGCTGCAAATTATTTTGGCAATTTGGTACGGTATTAAGCATAAGGGGCAATTACCAGTAACGTTGAATGATCCTTGGGGTGATACGCGTACGCTTGAATGGTCTATTTCTTCACCACCTCCTTCTTACAATTTTGCAATACTTCCAGAGGTGCAGGCTGAAGATGCTTATTGGGATATGAAGAAGAAAGGTTATCAACGTCCAATAAGTGGATTTTCAAAGATTCATATGCCATCAAACACATCAGCTGGAATTATTGCAGGATTTTTCTCGTTAATTGTTGGTTTTGCGCTTGTTTGGCATATTTGGTGGTTAGTTGCGATTGGATCAATTGGGTTTGTTGCAATACTTGTGTATCATTCGTTAACAGGGGATCATCACGGTTATTATATTTCAGCTGAAGAGGTACAGAAGACAGAGGATAATTTTACAGCTGTTCTTAAAGAACAAGGAGTAAGAGTATGAGTGCGACGATAACAGGTAATGCTCATGTAAATGAGCATCACCACGATAGCAGTTCTATAATGATATTTGGTTTTTGGATCTACATCCTTTCAGATTTGATACTGTTTTCTACACTTTTTTCAAGTTTTTCTGTCTTTTCTGCTTCTTATGGTGGAGGTAAGGCTGGTAATGAGTTTATTAATCTCAATTTTGTTTTAGTTGAAACTATCATTTTATTATTTTCTTCAATTACTTATGGAATTGCTATGATACAAGCACATAGGGGTAATCTCGTTGGTGTGCGTTCGTGGATGGCGTTTACTTTTGCTCTTGGTCTTTGTTTTATTGGGATGGAAGTATATGAATTCCATGAGCTTTTGGGTGAGGTATTTTATTACGATCCAAGTGCTTATGCTGGTATTGATCCTGCAACAGGAGTACAGTCTTTTGGGAAAGAAGTTTTATCTGCTTATTGGTCAGCATTTTTTGCTTTGGTTGGAACTCATGGAATTCATGTGACAGTTGGTTTATTGTGGATGATTGTTATGTTTTTGCATCTGCATCGCAATGGCTTGGATCGTGATAATAAGACACGCTTGACATGTCTTTCGATTTTTTGGCACTTTCTTGATATTGTTTGGATTGGTGTTTTTACCATGGTTTATCTGTTAGGATTCCTATAATGAATACGCATAATGAGACACATAGCTCCAGTATTAGTTCCTATTTAATTGGTTTTATTCTAGCTGTATTTTTTACGTTAGGCTCTTTTATTCCTGTGATGTATGGAATGATGGAAAGCTGGTTAATTAGTACAAAGGTTATGTATCTTATTGGAATGGCGCTTATTCAAATTATAGTGCAGATTATTTTCTTTTTGCATGTGAATGATGGTCCAGATGCAAAATGGAATCTAAGCGCCTTGTTGTTTACAGCTATGTGTGTTTTCATCATTATTGGAGGCACGTGGTGGGCTATGTGGCGTTTGAATTACAATATGATGGGTGGTTCAGGGCGTATTATTGAATCAGAAATATTAGAAATAGATGGCTCTGTATCAGAGAGAGAATTATCGGATACAGAAATACCTGTAGAAAAGTTCTCTGATATACAAGCTCCTTCAGAGGCGTTATCAGATACAGAAATGCCTGTACAGTAATTTTCAGATAAAGAGTGCTGATAGGCAAATTGTTTAGATGGTACCTGATTTCTGGTGTATTTTTGTACTAAATTAAGGGAAATCATGGGTAACTTGGTGAAGTTTTAATTTTAGTTCATGGTTAACAGCCATTTATATAGTGTGCAAATAATCATAAAGATCTTAAAGAGATCCACTTGCGTTGTATAAAATGAAGTGACGGTAGGTGATGTTTTAGATTCTGTGAGTTTATATGAAATATATCTTTTCTTGAAGATGTTTGTAACGATGATATACAATTATAACTGTCAGGAAGCTTAATGAATACCGTTTCAATGACAATTATTGGTGCAGGTTCTTATGGTACTGCATTGTCTATTGCTCTTGCTCGTAATGGTTATCGTGTTTTATTGTGGGGATATAATCCTCAACATATCAGAGAATTACAGGAATATCGCTGTAATCAGGCATTTTTGCCTGATATTAAATTTCCTGACAATGTATTACCTGAAGTTTCTCTTGAAGCTGCTATAACAACTAGTCGTAATATATTAATCTCTGTTCCAAGCCATGCATTTCGTCAGGTGTTGTGCAATATTACACCTTATTTGAGTAAACACTCACGTATTATCTGGACAACAAAAGGTCTAGAACATGGAACAGGACGTCTTTTACATGAAGTTGCTCGTGAGATTCTAGGTGAACAAATTCCTTTGGCTGTTTTTTCTGGGCCAACTTTTGCTCAAGAACTTGCTATCGGTTTGCCGACCGCAATTACAGTAGCAGCTTCTAATGCTGAATTTAGTAAAGAACTACAACAACTTTTCCATAGTGATAAAAATTTTAGAGTTTATAAAAATGAAGATATGATAGGTGTTCAATTAGGTGGAGCAGTTAAAAATGTCATTGCTATAGGTGCAGGAATATCAGATGGTATGGAATTTGGTGCGAATGCTCGAATAGCTTTAATCACACGAGGATTAGCTGAAATTAGTCGTTTAGGCATTGCTATGGGTGCTGATCTTGCTACGTTTATGGGAATGACAGGTTTAGGTGATCTTGTTTTGACATGTACTGATAACAAGTCTCGTAACCGCCGTTTTGGAATATTACTTGGCCAAGGAATAGATAAAGAAGCAGCAGAGAAACAGGTTGGTCAAGTTGTTGAAGGTTATTTAAATACTAAGGAAGTGCGTAGATTAGCACGGCGTATCGGGGTAGAAATGCCAATTACAGAGCAAATTTATCAAGTCTTATATTGTGGTAAAAGTGTATTTGAAGCATCTAATACATTACTTAGTCGTGATCCCAAAGATGAGGAGCACAATCCAATACGCTTTTAAGCTATTCAAATGCGTGAGAGACACTGGTATAATAGATTTACAAAACAGAATATATTTATCATTAGGTAAAATATTATTTCTTTTACGGATTGACAAATGCATATAAGCTAGTTTTTTACATCATATGGCTTAAATTTTGGTCATCAGCTACATTGTATATTTTTAAATGGGCTATATTCTTAATCAGTTACGACATTTATATTTCAGAAAGTATGCAAGATATTTCTAGATGACATACCAATTAACTTTTTTGTATTTGGTATATAATTATTCTCCATGAATTTTTTCGCTTTGTTTTAATTCTTCAAGTATTGGCATAGACATAATATTGTAGCCAGAGTCAACGTAGTGAATCTCACCAGTAACACCTGATGATAAATCAGAGAGTAGGTAAAGAGCAGATTTTCCTATTTCATTAATGTTTACAGTACGGCGTAGAGGTGAATTACGGCGTTGATAAGAAAAAATTGCACGCGCAGATGCAATTCCATTTCCAGCTAAAGTTCTAACAGGACCAGCTGAAATTGCATTAACTCGGATATTTTGGGAACCAAAATCCGCTGCTAAATAGCGCACCATGGCTTCTAACGCAGCTTTAGCAACACCCATAACATTGTAATTAGGTACAACTTTCTGTGAAGCTCCGTAAGTTAGTGTTAAAAGTGCTCCTCCATTGGGCATAAGTTTACCAGCACGTTGTGCAATTTCTGTAAAGGAATAAGCTGAAATAATCATCGTGCGATTAAAATTTTCGCGTGTCGTCACATCAACATACCGTCCTTTGAGTTGAGCTTTATCTGAAAAACCAATGGCATGAACAATAAAATCAATAGTTTTCCATTCTTTTTCAAGACATTCAAAGACATGATCGATACTTCCAATTTTTTCAACATCACACTCTAGTAGTAATTTGCAGCCTAGTTTTTCTGTTAATGGTTGAACACGTTTTCCGAAAGCATCTCCCTGATAGGTAAATGCTAATTCAGCTCCTGCTTTTGCTAGTTGGCATGCAATACCCCAAGCAATTGAATGGTCATTTGCAACCCCCATAATAAGGCCGCGTTTGCCCTCCATCAAACCTTTCATATTATTCTCCGTAGACCGTGCTTTATTTTAACCAGCCAAGAACTTTTGTTTATGGATATCGTTGGAAAACGAGTGTTGCATTAGTACCTCCAAAGCCAAATGTATTTGACAATACAGTATTAAGTTGTTGACAATCACGGCGTTTACGAACAATTGGCATATCAACAAAAGCCGGATCAAGTTCTTCAATATGGGCACTTTCGCAAATAAAATTATGATTCATCATTAACAGTGTATAAATTGCTTCTTGAACTCCTGCTGCACCCAAAGAATGACCAGTGAGAGATTTCGTAGCAGAAATTGGCGGGCATTGATCACCTGTACCAAAAATACGACGGATCGCTTCTATCTCGGGGGGATCTCCAACAGGTGTTGCTGTTGCATGGGGATTAATATAATCAATTTTATTATGAACAGTTGAAAGTGCCATACGCATGCAACGTTCTGCTCCTTCACCAGATGGAGCAACCATATCGTGTCCATCGGATGTAGCGCCATAACCAATAATTTCTCCATAAATTTTTGCACCGCGTGCTTGGGCGAGTTCTAGTTCTTCAAGAACCAGAACACCAGCCCCACCAGCAATCACAAATCCATCACGATTTACATCGTAGGCGCGTGAAGCTTTTTCTGGTACATCATTATATTTGCTAGACATAGCGCCCATAGCATCGAATAAAACAGACAATGTCCAGTCTAGATCTTCACAGCCACCTGCAAAGACACGATCTTGCTTACCATATTGTATCGTTTCATAGGCATTTCCGATGCAATGATTAGACGTAGCACACGCTGAAGAAATTGAATAGTTAATTCCCTTAATTTTAAAAAAAGTTGCAAGCGTTGCAGATGCAGTAGAACTCATTGCTTTAGGTACAACAAAAGGGCCAATGCGCTTTGGACCTTTTTGTCGTGTAATGTCAGCAGCTTCAACGATTGATTGCGTTGAAGCTCCTCCGGAGCCCATAATGATACCTGTGCGTTCATTTGATATTTCATGAGGTTCTAAACCTGCATCCGCAATCGCTTGATCCATAGCAATGTGATTCCAAGCAGTTCCACGTCCATGAAAACGCAGAGCTCGTCTATCTATCAATTCTTCTATATTAACATCAGGTTTGCCATAAACTCTACTACGGAAGCCTAATTCAGCGTATTGGGGCGCGTAAGAAATCCCAGATTTTGCTTCATACAAACTAGTTAAAACGTCCTGGGGATTATTTCCAATCGCGGAGATAATTCCCATTCCGGTTACAACAACTCGACGCATCCATACCTCCTTGTTTCTTATAGAATAACAAAATGTCTTTAATTTAGTGGAAATAATGTTTAGTCTTCTTTGAATAATGCAACGCGCAAATCGCTGGCTTTATAGATGATTTCTCCGTCTGCTTGCACCCATCCATCAGCTATTCCTAAGACCAAATTTCCACGTCGTATCCGCTTAAAATCTATTCCATATTTAAGAAGTTTTGTTTGTGGAGTTACCATACCTGATAATTTAACTTCGCCTGTTGATATAGCCCTTCCTTTTCCTGGTTCTCCTAACCAACCAAGAAAAAAACCTGTTAACTGCCACATACCATCTAGACCGAGACACCCTGGCATGACAGGATCGCCCATAAAGTGACAGTCAAAGAACCATAGGTTTGAAGTAATGTCAAATTCAGCGCGAACCATCCCCTTATTATATTCACCACCAGTTTCACTGATTTGAGTGATTCTATGAATCATTAACATCGGTGGTGCAGGCAATTGTGCGTTACCCTTACCAAACATTTCGCCGCGAGCACAGCTTAGAAGTTCTTCATAAGTGTAGCAAGATTTTTGTTCAACCATTGTCATTCCATCTATTTGCGTATATTTTTACTTCTGTGCTTCTCCCATAAACTACTTTTAGAGCAAATTTGAAGGAGAGGGAAATGATTTTATATAATTTTAATGATAAAGCCCCCTTTTTTATGTATTTTATGCAAGAAGCTATTTAAAATAGAATACAAAGATTGTATCGTATATTATTCTTATTTTGTAAAATTTTGACCTTATTTGAGTGAAAATGTAATGAAGTCTGCGGCATGTCGGTTAGGACAGACGATTTAGGATTTAATGAAGAGGAGTTTTTCGTGAAAGAATGTGGGAAGGTTATAAATTATCATTCCATGTCTGTGTTAGAAAAACGTTTACGTCAAAATGGTTTACGGCCGACGCGCCAGCGACTAGAGCTTGCTCATATGATTTTTTCTCAAGGTAACCGTCATATTGCTGCTGAAGATCTGTATGAAGAGGCAGTTAAGTCGGGGGTTCCTGTATCTTTAGCAACAGTCTACAATACACTCCACCAATTTACAGAAGCAGGATTGTTACGAATTATTGCCGTAGAGGGTTCAAAAACTTGGTTTGATACAAATACCTCTGATCACTATCATTTTTATATTGAAGGTGAAAATCGTATTATGGATATTCCTTGTGATTTAGAAGATTCCCCTATTATTAAAAATTTGCCTCAACCACCAGATGGTATGGAAATTTCGCACGTTGATTTGATAATTCGGTTAAAGCCAAAAATGTAACCCAAACCTAAACTATAGAAATTAGGAAATTCGGTAAAGAATAGCAATCGAGTATATTGGGTTGAAAATTCATGATTTGTTAATTTTTTCATCGGGATAGACCCCCCATAATTGGGGTTGATGGAGCCATCCACGAGTATTACGGATATTTATTTCGCACCAGTGTCTATCACATTGACGAATATCACCGATGACATTGGGTTCTACTTCTGCTACAAATTCTGCGTTGTCTGTTGGATTTTTACGCAGTATTAGCCTTTTTGTTTTGTCTTTTTGCCACGGAATAGTTATGGCGGTTCGCTTACCAGATAAAAGAGATTGGTACACCCACCCTTCATCTCCTTCGGCATCACGTATTTTACGCCATTGATCGTATTCTTGAATAATTTCAACAGGTAAACCCTGTTTTTGGTAAGTAAAAACGATAGAATAATTGCTACCTGGCCCAGCACGAACATTAACGCGCACAGGCTTAATCGAAGCAAATCGTGGGAGCGGTAAACCGCTGGATCCTAAATTTTTATTGAGTGTTTGTGAATGCAAAAAATGAGGGTAACCAAATACAAATACACTCGCTATTAAAATACATGACGCAGATCTTAAAAATTGAAACCATTTAAAATATTGCACACTTAAACCTCTTATCTCTTTGTTTCTGTATATTGATAATCTAAGATTGGGAGGAGAGGATTTATACTTGCTCAAGCTATAACACACCGCTAGTTAAAGAGATCTAAACAACGGAGGAATTATTGCAATAATAATGGAATAAGTAAGGAAAAAAAATTTGAACTTTTTGATGTTTATTTGGCTTATTTATGTAGTTCGCATATAATTATGAGATGCCTTAATAAAAGTTAAGTAGTGAGTTATAGAGTTCATTTATTGTATCACAAAATGTGTAAAAATTTTTGAATGATTTTTGAAAAAGGTCTAAAAATAAGCTAATTAATTTATTCCATTTGATATGAATCAATCTATACAGTTGAAGGGATCTTTTCATTGTATATGAGATCAGTAATATTTATGCTTTGTATTATTGCCAGTAGTTCAAATAGATATTGATGTAAAAACATCGAAGAATGTTGGTTAGGTACACCATATTCGTGGTGTGGATCATGTTTCTTGTGTTGGTCGACGTTTTGCTACAGGATATTGGTTCTTTTTAGCTATACGAGTAACTGCTTCTTCCAGTGGTTCAATCATAACATTCATAGAGAAGCCATTTGCATGGATAATGTTTTCATGATCAATCATAATGGCAACGTGGCCTTTCCAAAAAATTAAGTCGCCTCGTTGAAGTTTGTCACTATCTGTGAGTGCTATACCTATAGTTTTTTGTTGTGCAGTGTTGCGTAAGACCATTTTCCCAGTCATCATCATGGAGAGTTGTACTAGCCCAGAACAATCAATTCCAAAACCACTGACACCACCCCAAAGGTAAGGGGTGTGAATAAAAGTCTCTGCAACTGTAACATAATCTTTGAATACTTGCCCGATAGGACTAAGGTGATGGGTAATAATAGCTTTTCCATTTTCAAGGATAGAATACATTGTACCACGGACTTCAGTTTCATTCACAACACTGACTTTGCTTCCCATGGATAAGGGACACTCCATTGGTCCGTGTAAATCAGCTTGTAAATATTGAAATGTGCGTGGTACTGAAACAATATGGGTTTGTTTTATTGTTGATGAGCAGAGAATCATTGTATCAATATAACCTACACAACCATCTTTAAGCGATTGAACCCATGACATGGTTTCTCCTTGTTCAAAGATTAAGAGTTCTTCTCCTAATAAGCATTCTGTTTGTCTTTGGCTTTTTTTATTGTTTTCTTTAAACAATCCAGCAACAGCTGTATTAACGCGTTTTTTTTCACCTGGAACAAAGCGTTGGGTTGTAATTTTTGTTTCAAGATGTTGATCTGGTAGATTGTCTCTGAGTGCATACAATTTTGAGTCTTTATCAATCATCTTTTTTACCTTTTATATAGGAATAGGACAATAACAACTGCATTAGCAGGGTTCTTTTATCCTTAAATCAAAATATAAGGTCAAAATTTAAGGTGCTCAGCAATTATTTCTAAACGCTCAAAATTGTCTATCTTTGTGGGTATTTTGTGTTATGTTTTATTTTTAAAAAAGTTATAAAGGGCACGAATAATTTGTGCAGAGCCACCAACAGGGTGTCCTGGTTTTTCTTTTGGAACCCATCCATACAGATCAAAGTGAGCAAAATATTCGGATTTTTCAACAAAGCAGCTAAGAAATAAAGCTGCAATTATGGATCCAGCGAAATTATTTCCAGTTATATTATTAAGGTCAGCGATTTGTGAGGACATCATTTCTTTATAAGGTTTCCAGAGTGGCATTTGCCAGAGAGGATCGGAAACAGAGTGGGCGGATTCAGAAATTTGTTGAGCCCATATCGGGTCATTGCAATAAAATGCAGGAAGATCTGGTCCTAATGCTATATGAGCAGCTCCTGTTAAAGTAGCCATACAAAGCATGAATTGAGGGCTTTCTTCATCACCATAGGTAAGTGCATCGGCAAGGATAAGTCGCCCCTCAGCATCCGTATTGCCAACTTCAATGCTCAATCCTTTACGGCTTTGTAGAATATCGCCCGGTCGGTAGGAATTCGCAGAAATTGCATTTTCAATAGCTGGAATCAGAACACGTAAACGGAAAGGCAATTTAGCATCCATAATAAGTTTAGCTAGTCCTAAAACATGTGCACTTCCTCCCATGTCTTTTTTCATTAATAACATATTACTGGCTGATTTAATATCTAACCCTCCAGTATCGAAGGTTACGCCTTTACCAACTAATGTTATTTTAGGATGACTTTCTTGCCCCCAGTGCAGTTCAATTAGACGTGGTGCAATATTGCTGGCTCTGCCTACAGCGTGAATTATTGGAAAATTTTGTGTTAAAAGTTCATCTCCACGAATACTTGTAGTATGGGCGTTATAAGTTTCTCCAAGTTGATATACGATTTTTTCAAGAGTATCAGGATTCATATCATTGGCTGGAGTGTTAATGAGGTCACGAACCAAAAAAACAGTTTCGTAAATTCGTTGAAGTTCATTGATATCAATTGTATTACGCACGTAGATTGATAATGCTTTTGGAGAAGGGTTGCGGCGATAGCGATTAAATTGATAGCTTCCAAGTGCTAGTCCAAGATAAGAATTTATTTCATTTGCGGCTGGTCCTTCCAGATGCCAATTTCCAGGAGGAAGTTGTTTGGCAAGGAGTCCAGTGATAAAGGGTTCATCACCATTGCCGATTCCAAATAAAATTTTTTTTAATTGTCCATTTTGATGAGGAATGAATAATATTTGCCCTGCTTTACCTGTGAAATCATTAATTTTCATCCATGTTTTTGTTGATGCATCAAGCGATAAATCAGCAATAATTTTAGGGTTTACCAAAAAGATGGGATAACTGTCGTCTGTGCGTGTTGACGTAAAATTAACTTGGTGTAAATGCATATTATGATCCTCATAGCCTTCGAAGTGCAACATATTCTACCAAATGGTTTTTTCCCTTTCGTAGAATGAGATTAGATCGCGGTCTTGTTGGTAGTATATTTTCTTGTAAATTTTTTAGATTGATTGTTTGCCAAAGATTATCGGCAATTTTAGAAGCTTCCTCTTCATTGATTAGAGAATAACGGTGAAAATAAGATTCAGGATTTTGAAAAGATGTTTTACGAAAACGTTTAAAACGCTCCAAATACCACCGACGAATCACTTCTGTTTCTGCATCTACATAGATTGAAAAATCAAAAAAGTCTGAAACGAAAGGAATAACTTTTCCATCTTTAGGAAGATCACTAACTTGTAGTACATTAATACCTTCAACAATCAAAATATCAGGGCGATCAATAATAATTTTTTGATTTTCCAAAACATCATAGGTTATATGAGAATAAAGTGGAGCACTAACATTGCCGACACCGGCTTTTATAGCGGAAAGGAAGTTAAGCAATTTTTTGATGTCATAAGAATCAGGAAATCCTTTACGATCCATACGATTTTTTTTTTGTAATACAGCGTTAGGGTAGAGAAAACCATCGGTTGTAATCAAGTCAACTTTAAAACTAGATGTCCAACGTTTCAAAAGTTCTTGAAGAATGCGAGCAGTGGTTGATTTACCTACTGCGACAGAGCCGGCAATTCCAATGATAAAGGGAGTTTTTCTTGCACCTTCTTTATGTAAAAATTGCTGACGTTTTTGAAAAAGTTCTTGCACTGCTTCAACATGGCACGACAATAGGCGCGATAGGGAAAGATAAATACGTTGTACTTCTTCAAGATCAATTGGATCATCGATTGAGCGTAAACGTTTAACTTCATCAAAGGTCAAAGTGAGTGGTGTATCCGCACGAAATTGAGACCACTCTTGCGCAGTAAAAACACTGTAGGGTGAATATCGATCAAAAATGGGCTTTATCAGATCACTTTCTTGATCAATTTTTGATATAGTCATATCGGTCATTTTTAGCGATTGAGAGTTTGTTAATTTTAGCAATACAATAAGTAATGGACAGATGGGGTAAGTTATTTTTGCATATTTTTTCTTTACAATAGTAGATAATTCTTAGTTAGCTAATAGTCCAAGTATTCCAGCATGCACTAATTTGCTCCAATGACAAGCCTTGTGCCAAAAAAGCCCATAAAAGTAAACGTGCTTTTACGGCTGATAAATAACCAGACATAAGAACACCAGAAGCAATCATATCAGTTTCTGAGCCTTTATATCCGTAAGTTACACGGGTTGTTGAGCCGTTACAACAACGACTAGCAATGATAATGGGGAATTTTTGTGCGTATTGTCGCACGATGTCTGCTGTTTGGAAGCTGCAGTGACCTGTACCGAAGCCAGCAATGACTAAGCCTGCATAATATCCACTTTCAAGGCAAAATTTTACTAATTCTGTATCAGAGGATAAGGAAGAATACAGAAGGGCAACCTGATGATTATAGTTTTGGGGGAGTTTAAAAATCTTAGGGAAGAAATTTTTATCATTGAAATAAATCAATTTTTTCTCTAAAATGGTTCCTATGGCACCTGCTAGACCTGATTGAAATGTTTCAATTTTTGTGGCATGACTTTTTTGAATCCAGTAAGGTGAATGAATTGTGTCGTTTATCACAACTAAAACGCCTCTGTTTTGACTTTGTGGATGAGCAGCAACGCGAGTTGCCGCGAGAATGTTCGCGGGCCCGTCAGCACCTGCTTCGCATGGTAAACGCATAGCGCCAGTTACAATAAGTGGTTCAACTTTATTCCAGTAAAGGGAAAGAAAAAAAGCTGTTTCTTCTAATGTGTCAGTTCCTTGGGTTAAAACAATACCTTGTGCGCCAGCTTTTATTTGTTGTATTGCCCATTCTATTACTTCAAATAGAATTTTAAAAGATAAAGATCCACTGGGTAATTGTGTTAATGTTTGCGTATAAATATCTGCTACTTTATTTAAGCTAGGAACACTTTTTATTAGTAAATCTGCAGTTAAAGTCGGTTGCATTTGACCAAAATTGTCAGCAGCCATTGCAATTGTCCCTCCTAATGTTCCTATGGCTATTCTTTTCATAATTTTTCCTTTAGAGATGAAAACTATTTACAATAAGTTATTTAACAACAATTTGCATTGACAACAATAATATCATTTTTTTATTTCAACAAATTGAGTTGTGCTTAATCGTTGTGTTTTGCTGTATATATTCTTAAATATAAAGGCGGTAGTAATTGGGATTTTACGTTTTATGAAAAGAAATCAATATTAAGGAGCTTCCTTATGACAGAACATAAGCCTGACATAATGTATGGTACGACTATTATTACTGTACGAAAAAATGGCAAGGTAGTGATGGCTGGTGATGGTCAAGTTTCACTTGGTCAAACAATTATGAAAGGAAATGCCCGCAAAGTGCGTCGCCTTGGAAAAGGTGGGGCCGTTGTTGCTGGTTTTGCAGGTGCTACGGCAGATGCTTTTACATTATTAGAAAGATTAGAAACAAAGCTTGAGCAATACCCTGATCAGCTTATGCGTGCATGTGTAGAACTTGCAAAAGATTGGCGAACAGATCGCTATTTGCGTCGTCTGGAAGCAATGATGCTTGTAGCTGATAAGAAAGTAACTTTAGCTCTAACGGGACTTGGTGATGTATTAGAACCCGAAGATGGGGTTATGGCAATTGGTTCTGGAGGAAATTTTGCTCTTTCAGCAGCGTTGGCACTTATGGATATGGATATGGATGCAGAAACTATTGCTCGTAAAGCTATAGATATTGCCGCTAAAATTTGTGTTTATACAAATGATAATTTCGTAATTGAAACATTGGATACGGAGTTATCTTCTTTAGAGAAAGCTATTTGAATGTGTGTTGTATTTTCCCCTCGTGAAACTGTTTCTGAACTTGATCGTTTTATCATTGGTCAAAATGATGCAAAACGTTCTGTTGCTATTGCATTGCGTAATCGGTGGCGTAGACAGCAGCTGGATGGTCCAATGCGTGAAGAAGTTATGCCAAAAAATATCTTAATGATAGGGCCGACAGGTGTCGGTAAAACGGGTATAGCTCGTCGATTGGCAAAACTTGCTGGAGCACCTTTCGTGAAAGTAGAAGCTACCAAGTTTACTGAAGTTGGTTATGTTGGGCGTGACGTTGAACAAATTATTCGTGATCTTGTTGAGATTGCCATTTCCCTCGTGCGCGAAAAGAAACGGGGTGAGGTACAAGCAAAGGCTCACATTAATGCTGAAGAGCGCGTTTTAGATGCTCTTGTTGGTAAAACAGCAAGCTCTGCTACCCGTGATAGTTTTCGCAAAAAATTACGTGAAGGTGAGTTGGATAACAAAGAAATTGAAATTGAAGTAACTGACAATAATACCAGCAGCGCTTCTACCTTTGAGATTCCTGGTATTCCTGGTGCACAAATGGGGATCATGAATTTGTCAGATATTTTTGGCAAAATGGGTAGTCGTACCAAGATCCGCAAAACAACAGTGAAGGATGCTTTTAAGCCACTAATTGATGACGAATCTGAAAAACTTCTTGATAATGATCAAATTATTCAAGAAGCATTACGTGTTACTGAAAATGACGGAATTGTTTTTATTGATGAGATTGATAAAATCGCAACTCGAGATGGTGGAGCTGGCGCTACTGTTTCACGTGAGGGGGTTCAGCGAGATCTTTTACCTTTGGTTGAAGGAACAACGATTGCTACAAAATATGGGCAAATTAAAACAGATCATATCCTTTTTATCGCTTCAGGTGCGTTTCATGTAGCTAAGCCATCTGATTTATTGCCAGAGCTTCAGGGGCGTTTACCTATCCGTGTGGAGTTAAATGCTTTAACAAGAGAGGATTTACGGCGTATTCTTACCGAACCTGAAGCAAGTTTAATTAAGCAATATATTGCTTTAATGGCGACGGAAGAAGTTCATTTAGAAATTACCGATGATGCGATTGATGCTTTAGCGGATATCGCTGTGGATTTAAACGCAAGGATTGAAAATATAGGAGCACGTCGTTTACAAACTGTAATGGAGCGCGTTTTGGATGAGATTTCTTTTACTGCACCTGATAAAGCTGGGACATCATTTAAAGTTGATGCTGCTTATGTGAGACAATCGATAGGAGATCTTGCTGCTGATATCGATCTTTCACGTTTCATTCTCTAGAGTGATTGCTTATGTTTTCACATATCAGCGTGCTTCAATAACTTTAAAACTATAAGTTTCTTCGTGTATCAATATTGTGCGGAAGGTATTTTTTAATAATGCCTCATAAGGAAGGTGACGATTAGCAACAAGCAGAAGATTTCCACCTGGCTTTAAGTGTTTTGCGGCTTTTATGATAAAATTCTTACCCAGTGAAACGTCGGTAGTTTGTTGCATGTGAAACGGTGGGTTTGAAATGATAGTATCATACAGTTGGGTGATTGGTTCATGTACAAGGTCAAGCCAATAAAAATTAATTGGAAGAGGAGATTTTATACATTTTATATGTGTCTTGGCGGCTTCTAAGGCGTTATAGTCAGCTTCATAGAGATCTAGGGCGGTGAGTTTTTCACTTTTTTCTAGTGCGGTGTAAGCAAGGAAACCCCAGCCAGCACCAAAATCTGCTGTTTTCCCAAAAACGATTTTGGGTATATGTAACGCAAGTGCTGCGGATCCTGGATCTATGCGACCGTGTGAAAACATTCCAGACATAGTTTGAAATTTATTTTCAAAATTAAGCGGTGGTGAGCGCAAACATGCGATATTTTGTCTATCTACTTGTTGTGGGACTTGAAGCCAGAATACAAGTCCATGACTTTTGGATAATTTATCAGTGATGGGAACAATTGATTGAACCCATTTCATCATTGAAACAGCTCCGGAAGTTTTACTTCCACCAATGACAATCCATCCACCTGGTTTGATGCATTCTAATAAATCAAGAAAACAATTTTGGTTAAAACCACGGTATTTGCTTAGTTGTAAAAGTGCACCATCATAAGTTAAAGCTTGGTTTATTTTAGTAGAACAGCGAAATTGAGCGTCAGTAAATTTTAAAAAATCTGGTCGCCAGGGTGCTATAATTTCTAAGTTTTGTATCCATTCTGTCGCAGGGATTTCAGTTAAACCAAAACTCAACCAATGTTGGTTTAGATTTGGATGTGGAAGTTCATGGTTTTTAAAAGGTAAAAATAACAACACTCATGGTTCTTTCAAAGAAAAATGCCATATCCACATCGGAATGGCATTGTTATTTTATCAAAAGATAGAAAGATCACTCTTCTTTTTTCTTACGGCGGCGCCTTTTTTCAGATTGATCCTTTTCATCAGTGCTATTTTCTTGCTCTATTTTTATTGGATCATTGCCAGTAATTTCTTTACCAGTTTGTTGATTGACAACTTTCATCGATAATCGAACTTTACCGCGTTCATCAAATCCCATTAATTTTACCCAAACTTTATCACCTTCTTTAACAACATCAGTTGTTTTTGCAACACGTTCTGATGCAAGTTGGGATATATGGACAAGCCCGTCTCGTGATCCAAAAAAATTCACAAACGCTCCAAATTCTGCAATTTTTACAACTGTTCCTTGATATATAACACCGATTTCAGGCTCATCAACAATTGAATGGATCCAGCGTTTAGCTGCTTCGATGGTCTTAACATCGGTAGATGCAATTTTAATTGTTCCATTGTCTTCAATATTAATTTTAGCTCCGGTTTGTTCTACAATTTCTCGTATTACTTTCCCTCCGGAGCCGATAACATCACGGATTTTATCAACAGAAATATTCATAATTTCTATGCGTGGTGAAAATTCACTGAGTTCATTGCGTGCGCTGGTTAAAGCCTTGGCCATTTCGTTAAGAATATGGATTCTCCCGCATTTTGCTTGCTCAAGCGAGGTCCTCATAATCTCTTCGGTAATACCATCAATTTTTATATCCATTTGTAAAGCAGTAATACCATTTTTTGTACCCGCTACTTTAAAATCCATGTCACCTAGATGATCTTCATCTCCTAGAATGTCGGATAAAACAGCAACATGATCACCTTCTTTAATTAAGCCCATAGCAATACCTGCGACGGGAGATGTTAAAGGAACACCGGCATCCATCAGTGCTAGTGAAGTTCCGCAAACAGTTGCCATTGAAGAAGAGCCATTTGATTCAGTAATTTCTGAAACAGCTCGAATAGTATAAGGAAAAGATTCTTTCGTTGGTAATATAGGATGAATGGCACGCCATGCCAATTTTCCATGCCCAATTTCGCGGCGACCTGGAGAACCAATACGTCCTGTTTCACCAACGGAAAATGGCGGAAAGTTATAATGTAGTAGGAATGTTTCTTTATACATTCCTGTTAAGGAATCAATATATTGTTCGTCTTCACCAGTTCCTAATGTGGCAATAACAATTGCCTGTGTTTCTCCACGTGTAAAGAGTGCTGATCCATGTGTTCTAGGTAAAATTCCAACTTCTGATTGAATTGGACGTACTGTCGAAAGATCCCGCCCGTCAATACGTTTTCCTGTATTAAGAATATTCCAACGAACAATTTTTGCTTGCAACTGTTTAAAGACAGTTGCAACCTGATCTACGCTAAATTTACAGTCTTCTTCCATTTCTGGTGCAAATTTACTGATAACTTCTGTTTTAATAGCATCAATCGCAGCATAACGTTCCTGTTTATCAGTGATTGTATAAGCTTTTCGTATGTCTTGTTCTGCCATTTCTAGCATAGCTTTTTCAAGATCGGATAGATCTTCTGGAATAAAATCACGTGGATCTTTTGCAGCAACTTCAGCAAGTTTTATTATGGCGTCAAGAACAGGTTGAAAGCTTTTATGGCCAAACATAACAGCGCCCAACATTATATCTTCTGGCAATTCCTGTGCTTCTGATTCAACCATCAATACAGCACTTTCTGTTCCAGCAACGACAAGATCAAGTTTTGATTCAGGCATTTCATCTATATGAGGATTGAGAATATACTGTCCATTGCAGTAACCGACACGAGCACCAGCAATGGGACCCATAAAAGGGACACCTGATAGAGTTAATGCAGCAGAAGACGCAATAATCGCAAGGATATCAGGATTATTTTCTAGATCATGCTGTATAACAGAAACTATGACTTGCGTATCATTTTTATAACCATCAGCGAAGAGAGGACGAATTGGGCGATCAATTAAACGTGAAATTAGTGTTTCACTTTCAGTTGGTCGGCTTTCACGTTTGAAGTAGCCACCGGGTATTCTACCAACAGCATAAGATTTTTCTTGATAATTGACAGTGAGTGGGAAAAAATCTTGATCTGGTTTTGGGCTTTTTGCTGACACAACGGTTGCTAAAACAATGGTTTCACCGTAGGTAGCAATTACTGCACCATCAGCTTGACGCGCTATTTTCCCTGTTTCGAGGGTAAGAGGCCGGCCGGCCCATTCAATTTCTACCTTGTGTGTTTTGAACATTTTTTATCCTTAATAGCCAGTGTTCATATTCCAGTTGTATGCGGCATATTTTAAAGTCATGGGCAAAATAACAAAACATTTTTGTTTTTTGAAAAAAGAGGAAATACATTGTAATTCAAATGCGAAACAACCAACAATTTTGTCCCATGACGGTTATTATCAATTTTAACTAAAAGCAGCAAACTGAGATAAATGAGAAGATTTTTATAAAAATATCAATCCATCCACTTTCCTTTTAGCGACGTAAACCTAACTTTTCGATAAGTATCTGATAACGATTTTGGTCACTGTCTTTGAGGTAATCAAGAAGACGGCGGCGTTGAGATACCATCTTTAAAAGACCACGGCGAGAATGGTTATCCTTTTTGTGAGATTTAAAATGATTAGTTAAATTAGAAATACGTTCAGAGAGCACAGCGACTTGCACCTCTGGTGATCCGGTATCACTGGCATTGTTTGCGTATTCTGCGATAAGAGCTTTTTTGCGTTCGGCTGTAATCGACATCATATTATCCTTTCAAAAAACAAAGAAACACAAAAATCCCCACAGCCAAGATGTCGTTCAGCAGGGGTTAACGAAAAAACAAGAAGAGCTGAATACTCTCACTTGCTTTGGTGTTTATATAGGAAAGAAGATTAAAATGCTAGTCCTTGAAAGCACCTTGAGAATCTTCTTTTATGAGTGGTTTAATTTTGAAATATTGATTTTTAAGCTATTTTATGAGAGCTTTCCAAAAAATTGTGCATTCCTTGATTATACAAAGATTGCTGCTTTGCATAGCGTATGTATGGTAACAAAATTTATAGAATACCGGTTTGGAGCAAAAGATGCAGAGCATTTCAATATTAAAACTTTTTCATAATTCAACATTTCGAAATTTGTGGTCGGCCACGCTTGTGTCTAATTTAGGGGGGCTTATACAGGCAATCGGAGTAGGTTGGTTGATGGCGTTGATTAGTTCTTCTCATTCTATGGTCGGGTTTGTTCAAAGTGCTACAACTTTACCGCTTGTGATATTGTCTTTGATGGCAGGGGCATTAGCTGATAATTTTAACCGGCGTCAAATTATGTTGTATGCACAGATTATGACGATGATTGTATCAATTAATTTAGTTATTTTATCCTATATGGAATTTCTAACACCCTTGATTTTGTTGTTCTTGGCGTTTTTGATTGGATGTGGAAACGCTTTTTATAACCCTTCTTGGCAAGCAACAATAGGTGATATTGTAAGCAGAGAGAATATTCCTGCTGCTGTTAATTTAAACAGTGTTGGCTTTAATTTGATGCGCAGTATAGGTCCTGCTATCGGTGGTATTGTAATTGCTGTTTTTGGTATAACAGCAGCTTTTTTGTTTAATGTGATAAGTTATATTCCTTTAATTGTTGCTTTATTTCTTTGGAAGCCTAGCTATAAACACAATATATTGCCACGGGAAAGACTCTTTGGGGCGGTTGCAGATGGTTTGCGTTATGTTATAATGTCACCTAACCTTCTCAATATTATGGTTAGAGCGTTCCTATTTGGTATTGGAGCGATTTCTATTTTAGCGCTATTGCCGGTTATTGTGCATAAAATCCTTGGAGGAAGCGCCATTCTTTACGGCACATTGCTTGGTTGTTTTGGTTTAGGCGCAATTACAGCTGGTTTTATTAATGCATATGTACGTCATTATTTTAGTTCAGAAATGGTTATTTCAGGCGCATTTATTGGTTTTGCTTGTTCTTGCTTTTTTTTAGCAATAAGTCGTTCATTGATTATAAGCCATCTTGTCTTGTTTCCTGCTGGATTATGTTGGGTTTTAGCGTTATCTTTATTTAATACATCTGTACAGCTTTCTACACCACGCTGGGTTGTTGCACGTGCTTTAGCGCTTTATCAAACTGCATCTTATGGTGGCATGGCCATTGGAAGTGCAATTTGGGGTATATTAGCTGATGGTTATTCTCCGACTATTGCGTTGAGTGTTTGTGCTGTATTTTTGGTTTTTGGAGCTCTTATAGGGATAAAACTTAAAGTTCATGAAATTCCACAGATAGATCTTGATCCGCTTGACCATTTTAGAGAACCAGAGCTTTTGCTTGATTTAAAAGCACGAAGTGGTCCAATCATGATTATGATTGATTATCAAATTCACGAAAATGATCTGGAAGAATTTCTTAAAGTTATGACACGTCGTCGTCATATTCGTTTACGTGATGGTGCTCGCCAATGGGTTCTTTTACGTGACCTTGAAAAGCCTGAATGTTGGACAGAAGCTTATCATATGCCAACGTGGGTAGATTATTTGCGCCATAACCACCGTCGCACAAAAGCGGATGCAGAGGTAAATAGGCATTTACAGAACTTGAATTATGCACCTAACGGTATAAGAGTACACCGTATGATTGAACGGCAAACGATCCCGCAGATCAATGAAATGCATTTAAAGTCTTCTAGCGATCACTTACTTTGATTATAAAAATCAGATGTATAAGATAGTAGAAATAAAATTACTTTATTGGTCAATGTAATAATCTCTTCTTGTATAAGACATTGTTGTTAGAAGTTATTTGTTAAAGTGTAAAAATCCGCTTTGGTTTAAATTGCTTTTTATCAAGAGAACCTATAGCAAGAAGTTGGTTTTCATAAATGACACAAACTTCATCTTCATCGATCAGTTCATTATAATCATTAAGAAATACTGGGTTGCCTTTTATTACTTGTTTTGCTTGGTGTGTGTTAAGGGTATAGTGAGAGAGACAATCTAGTGCAGCGCCTGTTTTAATTAATAGTTTATCAAGTGTTGCAAAGTTTTTTTTTGGAATAGAATCATCTTCATTGATGATGCTTGTATCGGTTGATACTGCTTTTAAATCATCCCATGTGACAAGATCATTTTCACAAAAGGGTGCTACTGCAGTTCGTCTTAAATCAGAAATATATCCATAGCAATTGAGATCACGTCCCATATCGCGCGCTAAGGATCGCACATAGGTTCCTTTTCCACATGTTACTTCAAAGACAGAATATTTCTTTGTAGAGGTTTCTATTAATTTAAAAGTTTTGATTTCTATTTTGCGTGGTAAAATTTCAACGACTTGACCTTTACGTGCCAGATCATAGGCGCGATTGCCGCTGATTTTGATTGCGGAAAATTGTGGGGGGATTTGAAAAATAACACCCGTGTATTTAGGAAGAAGGGCAAGTATTTCTTCTTGTGTTGGATGTTTGGTAGATGTTTTAGTAATTTCACCTTCCAAATCATCTGTTGTACGCTCTTCTCCCCAAGAAACGTGAAAACGGTAAGTTTTTATGCCTCTCATAACATAGGGAACAGTTTGAGTTGCTTCACCTAATGCAATTGGTAGTAGACCAGACGCCAGCGGATCCAGTGTACCAGCATGTCCAGCTTTTTGTGCATTAAACAGCGACTTAATTTGTGAAACAGCTTCTGTTGATCTCATTCCTTTGGGTTTATCAAATATTACCCACCCAGAAACGGGACGGCCTTTTCTTTTACGTTGCCGTGTCATGTGTTTAATCCTCAAATTCATCATTATGGCGAAGATCACGCGCTACTTCAGGTAAGCGAAGAAGATCATCAATTTTTGCAAAATTGTCAAAACTGCTGTCCAATCGAAAACGTAATTCAGGCATATATTTCATCTGCCTCAATGAATGACTTATTTCTCCACGAATAAAACGGCTATGTTTATTTAAAATATTAATGATATCGGTATGAGAATTATTCTTCAGAGTGCTCAGAGGAAAAACAAAGCAGGTAGCAATTTTTAGATCCGGTGACATGCGTACTTCAGAGATAGAAATTATCACATCCTTTAAAATGTCATCAAGTAAAATACCTTTCTGTAGTATATAAGCCAATGCATGGCGAACTTGTTCTCCTACCCTTAATTGTCTGTGTGATGGCTCTGCATTTTTCATAAAATCTTGCCTTTATTACAGGTGCTCTTTTTTCACAATCTTAAGGAATAAGAAAGAACAGAGATACTGCATGTGAAATTCAATAACTTTTCTCATTCTATATAGGATAAAGTTACTAAATTATTTTATAATGTGCGGTTGATATGTTCGATACGGAAGGTTTCAATGATGTCTCCTACACACATGTCTTCATAATTTTCGAATGCTATGCCACATTCTTGACCACTTTGTACTTCATTAACTTCTTCTTTAAAGCGTTTGAGTGTTTTGAGTTTTCCTTCATGAATAACAATGTTATCACGAATAAGGCGAACACCTGCTCCTCGTTCTATTTTACCTTCTGTAACGCGACATCCAGCAACTTTTCCAGTTTTTGTAATGCTAAATACTTCTAAAATTTCAGCATTCCCAAGGAATGTTTCACGTTGCTCTGGTGAAAGTAATCCTGACATTGCTGCTTTTATATCATCTACAAGATCATAGATGATGTTATAATAGCGGATCTCAATTCCTTGTGTTTTGGCTAAAGCACGCGCTTGTTTATTAGCTCGAACATTAAAGCCAATCACAGCAGAATTTGAAGCTTCAGCAAGAGAAATATCACTTTCAGTGATACCTCCAGCACCAGAATGCACAATTCGTGCACGCACTTCCTCATTTCCTAGTTTTTCTAATGCTGAAGAGATTGCTTCAATTGACCCTTGCACATCTCCTTTAACAATAAGAGGAAATTCTTTAACACCAGTGGTTTGTAGTTTAGTCATCATCTGTTCAAGAGAACCACGAGAACCAGTTTGCCGTGCTACAGCTTTGTCTCGTGCTAATCTTTGACGATATTCAGCGATTTCTCGTGCTTTTGTTTCATGAGAAACAACTGCAAATCGGTCACCAGCTTGAGGTGTTCCTTGCATACCTAAAATCTCTATAGGCGTAGACGGGACGGCCTCTTTGATATGGCGTCCGTGATCATCAATCAAGGCACGTACACGACCCCATTCATTACCAGCAACAATAATATCGGAGGGATGCAATGTGCCTTTTTGAACAAGAACTGTTGCAACAGATCCACGACCTCTATCTAATTTTGCTTCAATGACAACACCTTCTGCTGTTCGTTTAGGATCTGCTTTTAAGTCAAGAATCTCAGCTTGCAGGAGAATAGCTTCAAGAAGTTTATCAAGATTTTGACCAGTCTTGGCAGAAACTTCAACTTCTAAAGTTTCTCCACCCATAGACTCAACAAATACTTCATGTTGCAGAAGTTCTGTGCGCACTTTTTGTGCATCAGCGGCTGGTTTATCAATTTTGTTGATGGCTACAATAATTGGCACACCAGCTGCTTTTGCATGATTGATTGATTCAATTGTTTGCGGCATGACACTATCATCAGCTGCTACGACAAGAACAGCAATATCTGTAACACGAGCTCCACGAGCACGCATTGCCGTAAAGGCAGCATGCCCAGGTGTATCAATAAAAGTAATTTTTTGACCATTTTGCTCTACTTGATAAGCACCAATATGCTGTGTAATACCACCCGCTTCACCAGAAACAACATTTGCTTTTCGAATTGCATCAAGAAGGGAGGTTTTTCCGTGGTCAACATGACCCATAATTGTTACGACCGGTGGGCGTTGTTGCATCTTTTGAGGATTATCAGTTATATTAAAGATGCCTTCTTCTATGTCAGATTCTAAAACACGTTTAACGGTATGGCCGAATTCTACGGCAATGAGCTCCGCGACATCTGCATCAATAACATCGCCGGGTTTCATCATTTGTCCCTGTTTCATTAAAAATTTAATCACATCAACAGAACGTTCAGCCATACGCTGTGCAAGTTCTTGAATAGTAATAGTTTCAGGCAGAATAACTTCACGAGAAATTTTTTCTCTTGGTTCTTGATTTTGTGCACGTTTAAATTTTTCCTGTCTGCGACGCATAGCAGCCATAGATCGCCCACGTGCACTACCTTCCTCATCTAATGCGCTATTGAGGGTAATTTTTCCACGACGCCGCTCATCAGAACTTTTCATAACTTTAGGTGCACGCATTTCTGATTTAGCAGGGTTAGCACGTCGGCTAGGTTTGTCATCATCCTTATTGTCATCTATTTTACGCTTTTCAATCATAGTTGGATTTTTAGGCGTAACAGGGATATCTATAGGAATATCTATAGCTTCTATTAAAGAAATAGGAGAAGAAATGGGCAGATCATGTATTTCTGGACTTTCATTTTCTAGATCTACTTTTGTTTCTTCAACTGTTTGCTGTAAGCTTTCTTCTCGTTCTCTATCCTGTCTTTCTTGTTCTTCAGCTTGTTCACGTATTATTTTTTCTTGGATATGTGCTTCTTCTAGTGCACGAAACCTCGCTTCCATTTCAGCTGATGAGAGGTTATTTTTTGTCACAGATTCACTCAGCTTTGCCTCTTTGAATCTTGGTTTAGAGCGTTGAGGAGCCACGTGCGGTTTAGTAATTGGCTGTGCTATTTCAGATTTTTCATCAGAGCGTGTAATTTTACGCCTTTTGGTTTCGACAACCACAGCTTTCGTGCGGCCATGGCTTAAATTTTGTTTAACTGCGCTTGTTTCCAAGATTGACCGTTTTAAAGTCAGTGTCCTCTTTATCGTTGTTTTATCACTATTATTTTCACTCATTGTATTTCCTTCACGGATTGTGCCGTCATCTCATCGGGATGATTGTGCTTGTCGTCACGATAAGAAATGAGTTTGTATATCGTTTTGAGAAATCCTTCTGCAGCATTCTTGTTCAATAAGGCTGCATGCATTACAGGATTTGCTCCAAAAGCCACACTCATTTCACTACTTGTAAACAAAGACAGTATTTTTATATTCCGATTTTTTTGTTGTTGTATTGTATGAATTGCTTGTAAAATTTTTCGTTTTCCATCTTCCGTAGCTTCTTTAGCGTGTAGCACAAGAATGACTTGATCAGAGCGAATAGCTTCACTAACTTTCACCATTCCTGTAACAACGGCACCTGCTTTTCGCGCCATAGAAAAGCTTCCAAGCGCAGACTTTAGCAAAAGTAAATCTACAATTTGCGCAAGATTCGATGCAACCTCAACATCTGTTTTAAAACTCTTGTTAAAGGATTTCTGTTTTATCGCTTTCTCAATAATCGAATGGTGAGCAGAGATCCATACGCCACGTCCAGGCAAATTGCATTTTAGATCAGGTATAATTCGATTGTTTGGATCAACAACAAAACGAATCATCGCTTTTGCTGGGGCATTTTTTTTTGTGACAATGCAGGTTCGTTCATTCATTTAGCAATGATCCACATTCAAATTATCGATTTCTTGATTTTCTGCAAGACTTTCTTTAACGAGATCATCTTTGTCTATCCATCCTGCTTGTACACGTGCAGCTAAAACCATAGCTTCTGCATCGGAACGTGTAATATCAAAAGGGGTAAGAATACCAGAAAAGCTTTGTACTTGACCTTCTTTACGCTCTCTCCATCCGGCTAAATCATCGACTGCATATCCTGCAAAATCTTCCATTGTTTTTACACCATCTTCACCAATTGCAACCAACATAGCACTTGTCATTCCAGGAAGTGTTCTTAATTCGTCGGAAACACCAAGTTTTTTGCGTTTTTCATCAAGCTCTTTTTCTTTGTGTTCTAGATATTCACGTGCACGGCTCTGGATTTCTACTGCAGTTTCATGATCAAAACCATCGATAGAAGCGATTTCTTCAATATTGATATAAGCAATTTCTTCAATAGAAGAAAATCCTTCTGATGCCATAACCTGACCGATCATTTCATCGACATCTAAAGATTCCATGAATAATTTACTGCGCTCAGTAAACTCTTTTTGACGATTTTCAGATTCTTCCTGTTCCGTTAGGATATCGATATTCCATCCTGTGAGCTGTGAAGCTAAACGAACATTTTGTCCACGTCTACCAATAGCAAGGCTGAGTTGATCATCGGGTACGACGACTTCAATACGCTCTGCATCTTCATCGAGGACAACCTTGGAAACTTCGGAAGGTTGTAGCGCATTAACAATAAATACTGCAGCATCTGGTGACCAAGGAATAATATCAATTTTTTCGCCTTGTAACTCTGCAACAACGGCTTGAACACGACTTCCGCGCATTCCTACACAAGCTCCAACAGGATCAATTGAACCATCGCGTGAAACAACAGCAATTTTAGCACGTGAACCTGGATCACGGGCAACGGATTTAATTTCTATGATACCATCGTAAATTTCTGGGACTTCCATGGTAAAAAGTTTCACCATAAATTGGGGATGCGTACGTGAAAGGAAAATTTGAGGCCCCCGTGGTTCACGGTGCACATCACTAACAAAAGCACGAATACGATCTCCATAGCGAAAAGATTCACGCGGAATTAATTCATCACGCCGTACGATAGCTTCACCACGCCCCAAATCAACGATAACATTGCCATATTCTACACGTTTTACCGTACCAGAAACAATTTCACCAATTTTATTTTTGAATTCTTCATATTGTTGATCACGTTCTGCATCACGTACTTTTTGTACAATTACCTGTTTAGCAGACTGTGCTGCAATACGCCCAAAATCCATGGGAGGTAAGAGATCAGAAAAAAAATCACCAATCTTTGCATCCGATTGGCGTTTAAGAGCATCGGACAAAGAAATTTCAGTTGTATAATCTTCAACAATATCTACAATTTTAAGCAGACGTTGTAATTTAATTTCACCTGTTTTGGAATTAATTTCAGCACGAATATTGGTCTCTTGACCATAACGAGAACGTGCTGCTTTCTGAATGGCATCGGCCATTGCAGAAATGACAATTTCACGGTCAATTGACTTTTCACGTGCAACAGCATCCGCAATTTGCAGAATTTCAAGCTTGTTAGCGCTTATAGCCATCAATTTTCTCCTTTTTTGCGCCATATAATTGGCATTGATCCCAGTGATATTAATTCTTTTAATTTGGCGCCTGTTTTGAGACGTTAGAATTATTTTCGGAAATTAATTGTTGACTTAAATTTTTATTTTTTCTCAATGTTTCGTTAATAAGATCATCGGTGAGTACCAAATGCGCATCGATGATGTTGTCAAAAGAAATAGAAACACACATTGCTTCACTATGAGTAGCTTTATCATAATTTAGGGTAAAGCCATCTTGTGTAATATTTGCAAGTATTCCACGAAATTTGCGGCGCCCCTCAATTGTCATCTTTGTTTCAATTTTCACAATATGATTTTGCCAATGTAAAAAATCAGATTTTCTTACCAACGGGCGATCAATTCCAGGAGATGATATTTCTAAATGATATTGACGTTCAATAATATTCTGTACATCAAGGAGGGGTGAAATAGTTCGACTAACAGTTTCACAGTCCTCTATTGTCATGGAGCCATCAACGCGTTCAGCCATGATTTGAAGTGTCACGCCATTTAAGCCAAGGAGTTTTACACGAACCAAACGAAAACCTAAGGGCTTAAGCAATGGTATAATAAGAGCAGCAACGTGTGCTTCAACGCCATTTTCTTCAAACAGACGTGGTTCATCGATATCGCTTATTATTTCAGTTTTGTTCATATATCTTATCCAAATTTGTCTCGTTGATTTTATGACATTAAAAAAGAGCGGATCCCAACAACCCACTCCTCATCACACAACCGAGAACTTACCTGTTGATACCCTTAAATTTAAAATTTTTCAAGCTGTTTATAATAAAAGCGCTTTATTGTTTATTTTCTAATAAAAGTAAGATAAGTGGGAGTGCGTCCTTCGCGTAAAGCTTTTGCTTCATAGCGAGTGCTTAGCCATAGAGGATAAGGATTTTTCCAGTCCTTAGGGGTTGTTGCTGCCCATTCAAAGCTGTGATGTTGTGTACAATGGTATATAGTCCAGTTTACGTAATCTTCTATGTCGCTAGTAAAGCGAAATTTTTTTCCTGTCTTGAGAACTCGAGCAAAACGGTTAAGATTTTTTGTATTAACGAAGCGCCGTTTCCAATGCCTTTTTTTTGTCCATGGATCAGGGTAAAAGAGATCTATTCCATCAAGTGATGCATCTGGAAGCCAATCAAGAAGATGTACGGCATCATCATTATAAAGGCGAAGACGAGCTTGGTGCTGTTTATGCTGTTCAATGGACATTAATATTTTTGCTATTCCATTGACAAAGGGTTCTATACCAATAAATCCGGTTTGTGGAAAATATTCCATTTCATGGAGTAAATGCTCACCTCCACCAAAACCAATTTCTAGACGAACTTCTTTTACTTTGCTAAAAAATAAGGATGTTAAATCTGAAGGGGGAGGGTTATTTAAATCAATGTTAAAGGTTGGAAGAAGCGTTTTTATACGTGCAAGTTGATGATCCCTTAGCCGTTTGCCTTGTCTGCGACCAAAAAAAGATTTACATGCACGTGCGTTATGTACAATCATAATGTTTTAATCGTTGTTTTAAGTGCTTGAATAAGATCAGTTTTTTCCCATGAAAATGAACCATCACGTTTTGGTTTGCGTCCAAAATGACCGTAAGCAGCTGTTTTTGTATAAATAGGTTTATTAAGGCCAAGATGTTTGCGAATACCTGTAGGTGAAAGATCCATTATTTTACGGATTGCAGCTTCAAGAACACTTTCATCGACTTTTCCTGTCCCATGAAGATTAATGTAAATAGATAAAGGTTGTGCAATGCCGATTGCGTAAGACAGTTGAATGGTACATCGCTCCGCTAAATCAGCTGCAACAATATTTTTAGCTAGATAGCGTGCAGCATAAGCTGCAGAACGATCAACTTTTGTTGTATCTTTTCCTGAAAAAGCTCCTCCACCATGGGGAGCAGCTCCTCCATAAGTATCAACGATGATTTTACGTCCCGTTAATCCTGCATCACTTCTTGGACCACCGATAACAAACTTTCCTGTTGGGTTAATATACCAACTGCATTTATTAGAAATGGGAATATCATGCAAGGCCTGACGAATATAAGGTTCAACTACTGTGCGTACTTTATTTGAATCCCAACTTTCATCTAAATGCTGTGTTGAAAGAACGATAGATGTTACTTCAATTGGTTTTCCATTTTTATACCGTATTGTTATTTGGCTTTTTGCGTCTGGTCCTAATTTTCTAGCTTCTCCTTCCTTTTTATGACGGGCTGCAGATAGCAATTTTAGAATCTTATGTGCATAATAAATGGGTGCGGGCATAAAATCTGGTGTTTCACGGCAAGCATATCCGAACATAATTCCTTGATCACCTGCTCCTTCTTCTCCAAACCGATCCGCGGCATTATCAACAGCTCTTGCAATATCAGCTGATTGAGGGCGCAAAAGGACATCAATCTTAACGGTTTTCCAGTGAAAACCTGCTTGTTCGTAACCAATTGCACGAATAGCACGGCGCGCTACCGCACGAAATCGAGTGGGATTAATGAGTGGGAATCCAGTTTCGTCATAGATAAACTCCCTATTCTTATTTCTTTTTAAAAGTGTATCGGGGACACGCACTTCACCCGCAATAACAACGCGGTTTACACTTACTAAAGTTTCGCAAGCGATGCGTACCAACCACGGATCGGTACCAGTTTTTTTAGCTTCTTTATAGACCATATCAACGATTTCATCAGAAATACGATCACAAATCTTATCAGGGTGTCCCTCCGATACTGATTCACTGGTAAAAAGATAATCTTGATACAGCATAGGAGCTCCTTCAAAAAAAAAAACCAACACTCTGGATTAGTTGTTTGTGAAAGTTACCTCTATTTGCAAATATTATGGTAAATCGTCAATGTTAATTTATGAGGTGATAGAGAGAAAAGATATATTATTGTTTTATAGCTTGTTTGTCAGGTCTTCTTCAGAAAGTGCTTTTGCCAAGTCAATGATTTTTCGACGCACTTTAACATCAGATATATTAGTAAAGGCTCGCATGAGCTGGATTCCTTCACTACTTGAGCAAAAATCTATAAAATTGCTATCATTTTCGGCAAAGCCTTCAACATGCTGGGTACCGATTCCTTTGTCAAAAAAATAAGAGACAGGTACATCCATAATTTCTGCAATTGCCTGAAGGCGACTGGCGCCAATACGGTTTATACCTTTTTCATATTTTTGGATTTGTTGAAAAGTGACACCAAGTTTTTCCCCCAATTTTTCTTGGGTTAGTCCTAAAATATTACGACGCAAACGAATACGGGTTCCGACGTAGATATCTATAGGATCAGGTTTTTTTTTTGTTTCGGTCATAATATAACTCTTTATTTTCAGCACCTTACTTCCAAACCAATATCAGATTTATGTGAAGCCGATCTATCATACAACTAGATAATATGTAATATTTCTTCCCAATGTTACTGGTACGCATAACATCGTACACGGGCACCCGATTATTTAAATCGTTTTGTAAAACCAAAACTGACGCGACACAGTAGCATAAGAATGAATAAGATAAAAGTGAAGAATATTCTGTATTCGTTGCTCCATAAAGGGGTAATCGGTGGTGGAATCGGCGAATCAATAACACCAACAGCATTCTGCTTAAGAGCTACAACGATTCGTCCATAAGAATCAATGACAGCCGATATTCCATTATTGGCTGCTCGTATAAGGGGAATTCCCAATTCAACTGCACGAAGCTGTGTTTGTTGAAAATGTTGATATGGTCCAGGTGTCGCTCCAAACCACGCATCATTTGTTACGTTAATCATTGCTTGAGGAGAGGGACCTTTAAAAGTCATTTCATTTGGGAATATTGCTTCATAACAAATCAATGGAAGGTAAGAAAAACCGTTTGGTATTATGACAGTTTTGCGTACGCTAGCAGCGCTATATCCACCAATATTATCAGAAAGAGCACGTAATCCAATTTTATTAAACAAGTTTTGATAAGGAAGATACTCACCAAAAGGAACTAGGTGCAATTTATCTGAAGTATTAAGAATATCACCATTGGCATTAATAACTACAATGGTATTAAAATACTGAGCTTTAGTATTGGAAGAATCATTGCTCATGCGCACGGCACCAACAATAGCCCACTGTTCAGGTTTGAGAAAGGATGAAATGCGTTCTGTGAGAGCAGGTGAATTATTGAAGATATAAGGAATAGATGCTTCTGGCCATATGATAAAGTCAGGTTGTGGATCTTGATCATTTGTTGGCATTACACTCAGGTTTATATGGGTAGAAAATATATCTTCTGGTGTAGTATTGCTCAGTTTTGAGTCTTGTTGGATAGAAGGCTGTATGATGCGTACCCAATAATTACTTTTTTTATAGTCAGTTATATCAGGTGCGGTATTGAGGCGATAAAATCCAAAACCACTGTGGAATAATATAAGTGATAAGCAAATAGAAAGTGCTGATAGTTTTTTTTCATCGGTTAATAAAACAGTAGGTAAACTGTAAACTAAAACAACAAGAATGTTCATTCCATACAGCCCTATGATTGCATTAGATTGCATGAGCATAGGGGTTGGCATTGCTGTATAACCAAGAGCATTCCATGGAAATCCAGTGAAGAGAATGGCACGTAACCATTCTACTAATCCTAGCGCAAAAGCTAAAACAAAGAAGCGTGATATTCCCTTTGTCCATAATAAACCAACAATAAAGCCAGCAACAAGCCAATAAAGAGAAAGGTAGATAGGAGGACCAAAAATAGCAAATGGTATCATCCAACCGAAAGTAACAGGGTCTGTTAACAGAGCATTACTCAACCACCAAAGGCTGCAAATAAAATAACCAAAGCCAAAAATTCCACAGCTTAGAGTATAGGTTAGAAGGCGTTTCTTATTGTTCTGAATAGTACTTATTCCATCGAGCAAAATAACAAAAATAGGAAAAGTTAAAAAGCAGATAGGTGTTAAATAAAAAGGTGGAAGCGCAAAAGATGTAAATGCACCACATACAAAAACAAATACCTGCCGTTTCCAGTCCGTAACAGAAAGTAAAAGTAGTATGAAGTTACTAAAAAACGCTTGGCTATTCTTCAACAGTAGCATTTTTCTTAAAATTTTCATTTTCTGGAATGCGAAAAATGTGCAATAGCTTAATCCGGCGTTTATCCGCTTCTAAAATGCGAAATCGATAACCAGGTATGGCGTCAATAACTTCATCTTTTGCAGGAATGCGATCCAGAATGGAAACAATTAGGCCACCAATAGTATCAACTTCATCACCATATTCTCCTACGATAAAATCAGGGCCAAGAGCTTTTTCCACATCTTCTAATTCAGTTCTCGCATCAACAAGCCATTTATCATTGAGTTCGCGCACAATAGCATTATCAACATTATCATGTTCATCTTCTATGTCACCAACAACTAATTCGACAATATCCTCCATAGAAACTAAACCGTCTGTACCACCGTGTTCATCTATAACCAAAGCCATTTGTGTTCGTGTAGCTTGCATACGTGTTAATAATTTGCTTGCTAGCATAGAACTGGGAACGAAGAGAACCTTTCGAATTAAATCTAATTTACCAATTGGAATATGCAAATCTGTATGGTTTAATTTAAGCAAATCAGATGTTTGTGTAGTTTTCGCTGATTTAGTAATAAATCGAGTTATATAATTAAGGATATCGCGAATGTGAATCATGCCCCATGGGTCATCTAATGTTTCCGCATAGACAGGTATGCGAGAATGACCAATCCTTGCAAAATATTTAAGAGCTTCTCCAAGAGAGGTGTTTATTTCCAATGCCTTAATTTCAGAACGTGGAATCATGACATCATCAATGCGCGCTTCGCGCAAGCGTAAGATATTATGAAGCATAATACGTTCTTCAGGTGAAAATAGATCTGCATCTTTTTTATTATCTGTTGCTAGCGCAACGGTAAGATCATCACGCAGCGATGTATAATTACGACTACGTAAAAACGAGAATAAATGATTTATCAGGGAATATTTTTCCGTATTATTTGTTTGTTTAGGAGGATGTTCTTCAATACCAGAAGGTGTTTGACTATTACTTTGTACATTAACTTTGTCTGCCATGATTCTAAAATATTCTAAATTTCCTTTTTATAACAGATATACGAGATGCTTTAAATTTTATCATTTTATGACAACTCAGTATAGGGATCTTTTATGGAAAGCTTTTGAAGAATTTCTCTTTCAAGCCTTTCCATTTTATGAGCTTCATCACTTGTTTCATGATTATAGCCAAGGAGGTGGAGGGTACCATGAACAATCATATGTGTTAGGTGATCCTGAAATGATTTTCCTTCTGCTTTTGCTTCAAGCGCAACAGTTTCTTGTGCAATAACGATATCGCCGAGCATCGGCCCTGGAGGTTGTCCAGCTTTAACAGGAAAAGCAGGAAAAGATAACACATTGGTTGGTTTATCTTGATTGCGCCATTGAGCATTAATTTGTGCTATATGTTTGTTATCTGTAAAAAGCAAGCTTACTTCACTTACAATATTTTCTAATGCAATATGATGCATCGTAGCTGTTAATGCTTTTTCGGTGATATTATAAAGCATTTTTTTATCATTCCACTGAGGACTTTTAATGGTTATATCAATAGCAATCATGATAAATAAAATTCACTTTTTTTATAATGGGTATGAAAGTGGTATTTCTTTGTTTTGCACACAAGAATCACTATCGTAAGCGCGAACAATAGAGGCGACAAGGGGATGTCGTACAACATCTTTTTCATCAAAATGAATTATTGCAATATTTTCTATATTGGAGAGAAGGCGTATTGCTTCCATTAAACCTGATTTTTGTCCTGTGGGCAAATCAATTTGGCTTATATCGCCAGTGACAACCATTCGTGTTCCTTCTCCAAGGCGTGTAAGGAACATTTTCATCTGCATACGTGTAGTATTTTGTGCTTCATCAAGAATGACAACTGCATGAGAAAGTGTTCGTCCACGCATGAAAGCAAGAGGAGCAATCTCTATGACACCAGAAGCCAAAATACGTTCGACCTTTTCGATTGGCATCATATCATAGAGAGCATCATAAAGCGGTCTTAAATATGGATCAACTTTTTCTTTGAGGTCTCCGGGAAGAAATCCAAGATGTTCTCCAGCTTCAACGGCAGGACGTGATAAGATAATTCGTTCAATGATACCTTGTTCTAGTAGCATTGCAGCGTATGCAACAGCAAGATACGTTTTTCCTGTTCCTGCGGGTCCTACACCAAAAACAAGTTCATTATGCTCCATTGCACGTATGTATGCGTCTTGCGCAGGTGTTTTAGCGTGGATTATCTTTTTACGGGTACTCAATTGTGCATGTATACGTTTTGTTACAGGTTTAATTGTTGTTTGCGATTCTTGCTGTTCTTGTGACAGATTTATCATGGTAGCCGCTTCTTTTATATCTGATAAAGTGAGCTCTTTACGTGTTTTTGCAAGTTCATAAAGCTGTTGTAATATATATTGTGCATGCTTTGTGTCAGCAGTTTTTCCATAGATTGAAATTTCATTGCCGCGTGGATAAATACTAAGATTAAGCTTTTTCTCAAGATAAGAAAGATTCTCATCAAGTTTACCAAAAACTGCTTTCGCATATTTGTTATTTTCAAAAATGAAAACAACGTGGTTAATGTCTGACGTACTTACTTTTTCTTTAATGCGTCTTAGTTTTTCGGTTGAAGCTTTCAACCTGTTCTCCCATATTGATTGAGTCTTAAATATTTTCAGGGGTAAACTTCATAAAAGTAATATTTGTTTCATAAAGTATAAATTTTAGGTGCGATCACTTCCTTTTAAACTTAGATAATTTTCTAAAATCTATATTGTGTACAAGACATTAGAAAGGTATCAAAGGTGTGTTTACATGTTTACTGTTTCACCGATAAAACTATTTGAACTTGCATCTTTAATATGAACTGTCATAACAGTACCAATAGGGGCTTCTGTATCGACCACAACAGGTAGCAACCAAGGTGAGCGTCCTACCATTTGTCCAGAGTGACGGCCGGATTTTTCAATGAGAACATTGGTTGTCTGACCAACTTTAGAGCGTAAAAAGGCATTTTGTTGATCAAGAAGAAGAGCTTGTAAACATTGAAGGCGGGTATTTTTTACAGGCTCATCAATATGATTCTTCATGGTTGCACCAACTGTTCCAGGTCGAGGTGAATATTTGAAAGAATAGGCTGAACTATACTCCACCTGCTTAACAAGTTTGATGGTTTCTTCAAAATCCTCGTCTGTTTCTCCCGGAAATCCTACAATAAAATCACCTGAAAAAGCAATATCAGGTCGTGCAGCACGAATTTTTTCTATGAGATTAAGATAATGAATACTCTTGTGTTGGCGGTTCATAGCTTTTAGAATACGATCAGAACCTGATTGAACGGGAAGATGCAGGTAAGGCATTAGTATATCAAGATCGCGGTGTGCAGCAATAAGACTATCATCCATATCGCGTGGATGGCTAGTTGTGTAGCGCAGACGCTCTAAACCATTAAGTTTAGCGAGATGATAAAGAAGATCTCCAAGGCGCCAAGTTTGTCCATTAGCATTTTGTCCGTGCCAACCATTTACATTTTGTCCGAGTAGCGTAATTTCTTTAACACCAGCGTCAATGAGTTGACGGGCTTCGTCACTAATTTGTTCAACAGGACGTGATATTTCTGCACCCCGTGTATAAGGAACAACGCAAAAGGTACAAAATTTATCGCAGCCCTCTTGTACTGTTAAAAACGCACTAACACCACGCTTTTTTACAGCATGTTTATTATGAGGCGGCAAATGGGCAAATTTATCCTCAACAGCGTAATCTGTTTGGACGATTTTCTTTCCTTCTTTAGCCTGTTTTAATAAGTCTGGCAAACGATGATACATTTGTGGACCAATGACAAGATCTACGGTTGGTGCACGGCGTAAAATTTCATTTCCTTCAGCTTGTGCAACACAACCGGTAACACCGATCATTAAAGGTTTATCAGGTGTACGTTCTTGACGCATAATTCGCAAGCGACCAAGATCAGAGTACAGCTTTTCTGCTGCTTTTTCACGAATATGGCAAGTATTAACAAGAATAAGGTCAGCGTCATGTGGTGTTTGTGTAGCAACATAACCCTGTGAACTAAGACTATCACTCATTCGTTGGCTATCATAAACATTCATTTGACATCCATAGGTTTTTATAAAAACCTTTTTAGGAGTAACAGGGAGAGCATTTTTAGAATTAACTTGTTTCATAGTGCACATTTAAACATTTTTTACTCAAATCTCAATCTATTTGCTCAAAAGTTTTTTGCATGACAATTGCATCTATGTATCCATTTTGGGATTGATAGTAGGCAGGGCGTTTAGAAATTTTTTGAAATTCAAAACGTTTATAGAGTCTTAAGGCAGAAAGATTAGCTTCTTCTACTTCTAGGAATAATTTTACAGCACGTTCATTATGAAGATGGCGAAATGTACTATTGATGAGTAAACTACCAATTCCTTGTCTGCGGAAATGAGGATGGACAGTGATTGTTATTATTTCTGCTTCATCAAGAATGAGACGGCACAGACAAAAGCCTAAAATTTGATCATGTTTACCAGTGAAATAAGCTTTGTATCCAAAAATATAGGGATCTTTTAAAAAATCATCAAACGCCTGTTTATCCCAAGAAAAGATAAAACACTGTTGATGAATTTGGTGGAGAAGACTACTATCACTGGTCTTGAGTGGAGAAATTCTAAAATTCTTTTCTCTTAATAAAAACTTGGCCATTATTTTTTTCGTGGTAAAGCAAAGGTAGTTTGTTTTTTTGCATCAGCACTGCGTAAGTAGAGTGGACAGGGTGGATCGTGTGGTTGTTTGCTTGCTGCCAGATAGGCATAATTTATAATATCAGCTGCCTCACATGCAATTTTGTCTAGGATGATTTTTCTGTTTATCTTATTGTTTTTAATGTGTAGAGCAATGATATCAGCTGCTGGACCAGTTAGTCTAGTTGGCTGTGGTAAATTTTCTATAATATTTTCAATTGTTTTTAAGCTAGGGTAATCCAAAGGTATGAGGTCTGCATTAAAATTTTGATGGTAGAACATAGATCGACCTGCCTCAATTACAACAGAAATTGCCGATGTGGCGGTTTTATTGGTTATTTGTGCTGCTAATGCTTCAAGTGCGCTTACCCCAATGGATGGTATTTTTAGTGCTAGTGCTAAAGCTCTTGCTGTTGCAACACCCACACGTATACCTGTGAAAGATCCAGGACCAACGTTAACAGCAATACGATCAATTTGATTAAAAGTTATATTGGCTTTGTCAGTAATTTGTGCAATGTACCCAATAAGTTTCTCGGCATGTCCTCTATCCATGCGTTCTTTAATACATGCAACAGTAGATTTATTATGAACAAGTGCAACAGCACAATAAATCGAAGCAGTGTCTATGGCAAGGATAAGCATAAGAATATTCTAATGGAATAATATGATGAATAAAAGCCCTACTGTATTTTTTTACTATTTTTATTTGCATGAATAAATTCACTAAGGTGGATAGGCATCATGACAGTAAAATAAATTCATAATTGAGTATAAAAATGGCAAAAGCAAAATAAAGAGAGGTCTAAAACAGATATAAAGCAACTGACACGGAAATATGTCAATGCTTTGTATAAATTAAAAATTGTAGTTGTAATATGTAGGTGCATGAGCATTGATTATATCAACACAAATAGATCAGTCTTGCTAAATTTATGGATAATTGAAACATTTCTTTTACAAAGGATAGGTTTTTCTTAAGCATCATTTTAAATTTTTTTCTCATATAAAAGAACTATGATAAAAAAGAAGAGATACTAGATAAGTAGAAAATAATTCTAAAAACTTGTTCTTGCTTGCAAAGCTGCAGCCAAAGTTCCATCATCAAGGTAATCTAGTTCACCTCCTACTGGCACTCCATGAGCAAGTCTGGTGATTTTAATAGAAAACTTAGATAGTTGATCAGTGATATAATGGGCCGTTGTTTGTCCTTCGATAGTAGCATTAACAGCTAAAATAATCTCTGTTATTGGATTATTTACAACACGCTGTATTAAAGAAGAAATGTTAAGCTCATCAGGACCTATTCCATCTAATGGAGAAAGTCTTCCACCTAATACATGATAACGTGCTGCTAAAATTCTTGCACGTTCAAGAGCCCAAAGATCAGCAACATCTTCAACAACAATAATTGTTGTATCATCACGTCGAGGATCTTTACAAATTGAACAAGGATCATCTGTATCGACATTTCCACAAACAGAACAAAAACCAACTTTATCTGCAGCCACTTGTATGGCAGTTCCCAACGGTTCTAGTAATATTTCTTTTTTCTTGATTAGGTAGAGTGCAGCACGGCGTGCTGAACGCGGACCAAGACCTGGTATTCGTGCTAACAGCTGAATAAGGCGTTCAATTTCAGGTCCGACAATGTGTTTAGACATACTATTATTCCAAAAGATTAAATAAAATCCGATTTATTAGAACGGGAATTTAAAACCTGATGGGAGTGGTAATCCTGCTGTTATGCTTTGGGTTTTTTCTGTAATAGCCATTTCAATTTTTGTTTTTGCTTCATTATAAGCTGCCATAATGAGATCTTCTAGAATTTCAGCTTCTTCAGGTTTAATTAATGAAGAATCAATTTTGATCGCTGTTATGGTATTTTTACCGTTTAAAGTGATGCTAACAAGCCCACCACCAGCGGTTCCAGTCGCTTGTATCTCAGCCATCTCTTCTTGAATCCGTTGCATCTTTTCTTGCATTTCTTTAGCTTTTTTCATCATGTCAAGCATAGGAAAGAATCCTTATTCATCATTAATATAGACTTCATTTTTAAAGGTATCAGGGAGTAAATCAAGATCATTTGCTTGTGTCTTCAAGCGAATATCAACAATTTTTGATTTTGGAAAATGATTGAGTATTTTTATAATATCAGGATTTGCTTGCGCATTGGAAAAAAGAATTTTTCGAACCGCTTCATCCTCTTCATGCAGTGTTGGTCCTCCTCCTTCATTGACAAGGGTTATAGTCCAGCGTTGTCCGGTATATTGGGACAACATCTTTTCTATATCACGTACAAGTGAATGTGGAGAATTTTCAGCAAGTCTTATGGTGATATGATTTGGTTCAAAAGCAACAGGATGCACAAATTCTTTCACAAATAATTTCAAAGGAATATCATTACACCGTTCAGCTAATTCAATGATATCGTGCAAAGAATCAATAGTTATGGTTTTTTGTTCAGTTATATCCTCTGTTATTTGCTTAGAAAAATCTGGGAAATCTGTAATATTTTTAGAAGAGTCAATAGAATAAGACATTTCAAGTGTCTTTATCATTTCAGAAGATTCTGTATCTTTAAGAGTTCGAATCTTTGATGAATCCTCTGTTTGTAAAGAGCCATCTAATTGGTTTCTAAAGGATGCTTCTAAATCTGTCTGATTTTGTGGTGTGTTTGAAATTTGTGAAGAAGAATGGGAATATGCATCTACTACCTTTGTCGTATTACTAGCTTTTGTGGATTTTTGATGAGAAGAATGTGGGATGATTGTAAGCGGTATGCTATCTTGATGCAGCCTTTTTAAAGCTTCATTAAGAGTTGGTAAATCGGCTGTGTGAGCAAGACGAATCAATAACATTTCGGTTGCTTGAAGCGGAAGCGTAGTCTGACTAACTTCCTGTATACCTTTCAGCAATATTTGCCAATTTCGGGATAAAATAGGAATGGAAAGTTTTTGTGAAAAATTTAAGCTTCTTAAACGCTCATCTTCAGTAAGAGAGAAATCCTCTGCTATATTTGGTGTAAGGCGTAAACGTGTAACTAGATGGTTAAAATTGGCTAATTCTGTCAATATAGCAAGGAGGTCAGCACCAGCGTTATATTGATAGTGTAATTCATGCAATGCATCTACAATATTGCCTTTCATGATAAATTCAAAAAGGTCAATAATACGTGCTTGATCAGCTAATCCTAGCATTGCACGTACTGTAACAGCACTTATATTGCTATTGCTATAAGAAATTGCTTGATCAAAGAGAGATAATGCATCGCGTACAGATCCTTCTGCAGCACGGGCAATCAGAGCGAGTGCTTCATTGTCTACTTCTACTTTTTCGTATTTAGCGATTTGGTGTAAATGTTTTATCAACATTTCAGATTCGATACGCCGTAGATCAAAACGCTGGCAACGCGAAAGAATAGTAATGGGAACCTTGCGAATTTCTGTCGTTGCAAAAATAAATTTCACATGCTGTGGTGGTTCCTCAAGTGTTTTCAATAAGCTATTGAATGCTTGTGTTGATAGCATGTGTACTTCATCAATAATATAAACCTTATAACGTGCAGAAACAGGACGATAACATATTTGCTCAATGATTTCACGAATATCATCAATGCCCGTATGTGAAGCTGCATCCATTTCAATAACATCAATATGGCGTCCTTCTATGATTTGTGTGCAATGTTCACCAAGTGTATTTAATACGGTAGTTGGTTGGTCTATATCTTTTGTTTTGTAATTTAATGCACGTGCTAAAATACGCGCTGTTGTGGTTTTACCTATTCCGCGAATTCCTGTTAGCATCCATGCTTGTGCAATGCGTCCTGTTTCAAAAGCATTAGTGAGGGTGCGTACCATAGCTTCTTGACCGATAAGGTCAGAGAAATTTTGAGGGCGGTATTTTCGAGCAAGAACGCGATAGGTTGTTTCTACCAACATATTTTCCATTAACGATTTCAATTTTGAATCTCTTTTGAGTACATTTTAATGATACAAAGGCAGGCCTTTCATTGTACTCTAATGTAAAAGGATTTTTTCTCAATAAATTTGTTCTCTAATAAAGAATAAGATCATATCTAAACACAATAAGTTCTTTTACTCAATTATACACAGATGCTGCCATAATTTGGCATGTTACATTCAATAATAACAAAAATATGATCCGTTTAGCAAGCGGGTAAGGTAGGAGGATGGTACAATGACCCGCACCAAAACTCGTTGGGGCTGCTTCTTTCCAGACCTGACCCAGTTGGCGAGCGGTTCGTCCATCACCAACCTCCCAAAACCATATTGTCAATTTAGAATGAAAAATCAAGTTAAGAAATAAAAAATATAGGAAGAATGAGAGAACATTGTTTCTTAGTTCTTATCCAGAGGATTGTAAATGTTTTTAGATTTTATCACTTTTCTTAGAATATGCTAATTTCTGAGATTCGTTTATGGATTTAGAAATGGGAGAATTGTCTTATTTAGATGCCGCTAAATTACCATGAAAAAATTTACAGATGAAGTGAGTTTGAATGAATCAGAGTACAAAATGCAGATTTGTTACGAGCACTAGATAATTTTAATTGTAAGGTACTAACCATTTTATGATGAGTTATCTCTGGCAGATTATTTTGCGCATTCAAAATTGTATTATAATGTCGTTTAGGGCTAATGTGGATTAAACTTTATAAATGCGATAAGATCCAGATTTATGATTGCTATGTGTTTATGATGTATTTGTGTATATAAGCTGTAACGATTTTATCTATATTGTTATGAGCCAGTGTGACAATAGTATGGCTCAGTTAGCTTTTCGTTTATTCAGCATCATGAATAGTTATTGATTCGACAGAGATTTTAAGTAAGTGCTTTGGAGGATGAATGGCTGGAGCCTATATAGGTAGAAAATAATCGGTTCAAAAATAATCGTAAAGTTCCAAATGCTGTGTGTGATGCATTTATAATGTTGTGTATTATAAAAAAGAGATTAGATTAAAAAATATAATGAAAATGCTAATTTTTTGATTTTTATGAAACGCTTGACAGTTTTTTATTTTATCTGCATTTGTCTATTTTTGCTGATTGTTTTGGTTGGAATCTTTATACTCAGTGATAAGGGCTACGATGGTTCTTCGTCTATCCAATATCTTCATAAAATTGAAGAAAACGATACTCTTAAGGAGGAACAGAAAATATCTGATCCTTTTTTGTCGTTGAATGACCGCCTTCAACAAGGAAGTTTTGAGAATGGACGTAAGATTTTTCGTCAATGTGCTATATGCCATACCTCTGGGCGTGATGAATCTGGTCGCGTTGGTCCAGCGCTTTGGGAGATAGTTAATCGTCCTTTTTTGGCAGAAGAGGGGTTTACTTATTCACGGGCATTACGTGCAAATTCTGATAAAAAATGGGATTTTATGACTTTGGATCGTTATCTGCAATCACCGCGTGGAGCATTTCCGGGAACAATTATGTCTTTTCGTGGGATAAAAAATGATCAAGATCGGGCTGATCTTTTGCTTTATTTACGTAGTTTATCTGATAATCCTGTTCCTCTGCCAGGGGATAATAAAGATCATGAATCAAATTAACTTATATCAAAAGTATCTACATTAATAAGAAGTACGATGGGTTATGAGTTTTTTATTATAATTTGTTTTTTACAAAATTATCAGAATGGCTTAATTTAAGATTGACGGAGTCAGATTATATTAGAAGATACAATAAAAACAGTATCCTATATTCTCTGGAATATTTTACTGATTATTTTGGTACTCATTGGTATTTTAATTACAGCATTTATTACCTATAATCGTTTAATTTATTCTTAGGGGGTATAAAAAATATTATCAATTATCTACAATAGATTAGTTGCAAAGAATTTACAGTTTAATGTTGTAAAATGAGTAGTTTATGGGAGTGATTTTGTTTGCAGCACATGTTAGAGTAGTTCTTAAAGTTAACAAATTTAAGAATAGACAATGATGGTAATAATTCTTACCTTTGTAAGGTATGAGCGCTTCCAAAAATATTCTAATCAGTGATTCTAAGGATATTAAGGCTTATAGTAGTCAGATAGGTTTGAACAAAAATACCGAAATTATTAGTAAAACAATAAGAATACGTGCTGCCTTGAGCTTGCGTTGTCTTGTATCATGAGTTTTCTACTGCCATAGTTCCTTTATTATTTACTAAATTTTAGCGTATCAGCTAGTCTACCGTCAGCTATATGGAGGTTTTATTTATGAAAATTGCCATTCAAATGGATCATGTTTCGACACTTAAAATTCAAGGAGATACAACATTTTCACTTGCTTTGGCAGCACAAGAACGTGGATATTCTCTTTTCCATTATACACCAAACTGTTTATCTATGCGTGATGGTTGTGTGATTGCACGACTAGAATCATTAACAGTGCGTGATGAAGAGGGAGACCATTATCAATTAGGTAAGTCTGTACGTACAGAATTGACGGATATGGATGTAGTTCTTTTACGCCAAGATCCACCTTTTGATCTTAATTATATTACTACAACTCATTTATTAGAACGCATTCATCCTAAAACGCTTGTCGTGAATGATCCGATATGGGTACGCAATAGTCCAGAAAAAATTTTTGTGACTGAATTTTCTGATTTAATGCCAGAAACGTTAATTACGAAAGATATTGAGGAAATAACAGATTTTAGAGCTATGTTTGGCGATATTATTATTAAGCCACTTTATGGTAATGGAGGGATGGGGGTGTTTCATTTGAAAAAGGATGATCGCAATTTTGCATCGCTTTTAGAAATGTTTACACAAAGTTATCGTGAGCCTTTTATTGTTCAGCGTTATTTGGATTCAGTACGAAAAGGAGATAAGCGGATTATTTTGCTTGATGGTACGCCTGTTGGAGCAATTAATCGGATTGCGGCAGAAATGGATGTTCGTTCTAATATGCATGCTGGGGGGCGTGCAGAAAATACTGATTTAACAAAACGTGATTATGAGATTTGCGAACGTATTGGTCCAATTTTGCGGGAAAGGGGTCTCCTTCTTGTAGGCATTGATGTTATTGGAGATTATATAACAGAGATTAATGTTACATCTCCTACAGGAATTCGTGAAATTAAACACTTTGGTGGAGCAGATATTGCCAATCTTTTCTGGGACATCATTGAATTGAAACGTTCAAATTAAATTTGTTTAAACCACGAGCCACATATGGTTTTTCTAAAAAAGTTACTAATGTCGCTTTTTATATTTTATCATACTGTAAATGTGAATTAAAATTTATGTCATCATATAGTACATTATCTCACATTTTAGGGAGTTTATGGATGAGCAGATTGTTATCTATTGGAGTGGGATTGGTTTTCGTGGCTGTGCTGTCAGTGAATATTGGTAATGCACGTGACCAGATTCAGATTGTTGGTTCATCTACAGTTTTACCTTATCAAAAAATTGTTGCGGAGATATTTGGAGAAATTTACCCTCATTTTAAGGTTCCAGTTATTGAGTCAGGTGGCTCAGGCGCTGGTATTAAGGAGTTCTGTCAAGGTATTGGGGAGCGTACTATTGATATCGTTAATGCTTCTCGAGCAATGAGACCAAGTGAGTTGCAATCTTGCTTTGATGCCGGTGTAAAAGATGTTGAGGAAATATTCATTGGGTATGATGGTGTTGTTGTGGCAACGGATGTTAATGGTCCTCATTGGAAATTACAGTCAGTCGATATTTATAGGGCACTAGCTGCTCAGGTTATTATAAATGGTAAATTGCAATCAAATAGAGTTTCAAAATGGAATTCTGTTAATAATACTCTTCCTAATTGGACGATAGCAGCTTATATTCCAGGAGAAAAACATGGAACGCGTGAAGTTTTTGAGGAAAAATTGCTTGCTGCTGGCTGTAAGGCTAGTGGAGCAGTTGATGCAATGAAGTCTTTAGGGATGGATGACAAGGCAATACATTCTGCTTGTGTTTCTGTACGTAGAGATGGAAAGGTCATAGATATTGATGGCGATTATTCTGAAACATTTGCTCGTCTAAATTCTAATAAAACAGGGGTTGGTGTTTTTGGTTTGTATTTTTATGAAAATAATGCTGATAAGCTAAAAGTTGCGGATATTGATGGTTTTTCGCCAACCTTTGAAACAATCTCTAGCGGTGAATATCCTGTTTTTCGTCCACTGTTTTTCTATGTTAAAAAAGCACATTTAAGTATTATTCCAAGTTTGCGAGAGTATGTTAACTTTTTTCTTTCAGATGAGATGATTGGTCCTGATAGCCCATTAGCTGAATATGGTTTAGTTGTTGCTTCTGAAAAAAAACGACAGGCGCAGCGCTCTGCTTTTTCTGCTGGGACAGTTATAAATTTGAAATAATTTTCTAAATTTGTAGTACGATAGTTTTCTGGATTGCTGTTTTGTAAAAATTGAAAGATGACATGCGCATTTTCTTCATTATTTTTCTGTTGTTAATTTTTGGTTTCGTTGGCTTTTATATCTCTTATATGCGGGCACGATACCTTGAATATGCACAATACAGGATGCATTCTCGTGCGTATTATCATGGCTGGTGGACATTTTTGATAACTGTTATTCCAGTCCTTATTTTCTTAATTTTTTGGGATTATGGAAGTGCAACTTATTTGGAGTACAGCGCTTCACAAGAGGTTAGGACGCATAATACACAAGTGACAGATGTTAGTAATCATGACTTTGTTTGGAGAACTGTTTGCGGTCTAGCTAAAATTATTCATCATTTTGAAGGCGACCTTTTTGCTTCTTCATATGAAGAAGTACGGGAACAATTACTTGCAAAGGGGTTTTTTTTATCTAGTGAAGCACCAGCTTATGTATTAGGGATAGCACATTCATGGCACGTTTCTTCTAAAAAATTGCACTTTGTTGGCTATGGTTTACAATTTATAATTGCGTTGTGTGGTTTTGTTTGTGGTATTATGCAAATTACTCCTAGTCAGCGTGCGCGTAATAAAGTTGAGGGTTTCATTGTTATAGGGTTAATTTGCGCATCCATAGTTGCTATTTTGACAACGGTAGGCATAGCACTCTCCATGTTTTTTCAAACGATAAGTTTTTTCCAGTCTGTATCTTTTTCAAATTTCTTTTTTGGAACAGTTTGGAATCCGCGTTTTTCAGTGAGTGGTTCAGGCAATGATATGGGAGAATTTGGTTTAATACCGCTTCTTGCAGGTACGATTTATATTGCATTCGTAGCAATGCTGTTTGCTGTTCCTATTGGATTATTTTCTGCTATTTATATGGCTGAATACGCGTCTACTCGATTTCGGTCAGTTGTAAAACCTTTGTTGGAGATTCTCGCTGGTATTCCAACAATTGTTTATGGTTTTTTTGCCTTAAAAATTGTAGGACCATTTTTACGAGATCTCTCTGTTGCTCTTTCTGGTGGTGTTGGTTTTATCATGGCGCAAAGTGTTTTAACAGCTGGTTTAGTAATGGGAATTATGTTGATTCCTTTTGTTTCTTCTTTATCAGATGATGTTATTACAGCCGTCCCACGTTTTTTACGTGAAGGGTCTTATGGTTTAGGAGCAACACAATCTGAAACGATTAAAAAAGTGGTTATACCAGCAGCACTTCCAGGGATTATTGGAGCAATTTTATTAACAGCATCACGTGCGATTGGGGAGACGATGATTGTAGTTTTAGCAGCAGGTGTTGCAGCAAATTTAACCCTTAATCCATTTGAATCAATGACTACAATGACAGTTAAAATTGTTAATCAATTAACGGGTGATTTTGAGTTTAATTCTCCACAAACTCTCGTAGCTTTTGCGTTAGGGATGACATTATTCATTATAACTCTTTTTATAAATATTTTTGCTCTTTACATTGTGCGTAGATATCGGGAACAATATGAATGAACGAGGTTTTTTTTTCGCATCGTCGCAATATTTGTATTAAACGTCGATATTGGGCTGAACGTCGTTTTCGCATATATGGTTTTATTTCCATTTTTATTGGTCTGTTTTTTTTATCTACTCTTTTATTGTCTATTATTAGTCAAGGATATACAGCTTTTTTTCACAGTGAAATGATATTACCGGTTTATTTGGATGAAAAAATTATTGATCCAAGTGGTCAACGTGAGATAAATCCACAGGTGTTAATAACTGCAAATTATCCACTTCTTGTTCGTAATGCTTTAGTAAAAAAGCTTGATATAGATAAAAACGATGAAGCATCATTGCGGGATGTTAGCCGAATGTTTTCGAGCAGTGTACGCGTTCAGCTGCGTAATATCATAGCAAAAAATCCAAAGCTGATTGGAACAACACAAAATATAAAAGTCTTAGCAGCAGCAGACATTGATTCTGCGTATAAAGGGCACATAAATCTGCATGTATCAGAAAAAAAACGCAAGGTCTCCAATCGCCAGATAGAATGGATGCAACGCTTGTCTCATGATGGTACATTTTATCAAACATTCAATTTTGGTTTTTTTACATTTGGTGCTTCAAGTCGTGCTGAGACTTCGGGATTAGGTGTTGCGATAATTGGTTCTTTCTACATGATCGCTATAGTTTTGATTATTGCACTCCCCATTGGGATAGCAACAGCTCTTTATCTTGAAGAATATTCAAGCAAAAATAAATTTACAGATTTTATTGAGGTGAATATCAATAACCTTGCTGCTGTTCCTTCGATTGTTTTTGGTCTTTTAGGGCTAGCTGTTTTTATTAATTTTTTTGGGTTGCCGCGTTCAGCATCTTTGGTTGGTGGTCTTGTATTAGTTCTTATGACTCTACCAACAATTATTATTGCGACACGTTCTGCTTTACGAGCTGTTCCTCTTTCTCTTCGTGAGGCGGCTTTAGGATTGGGAGCATCAAAAACACAAGTAATTTTTCATCATGTTGTTCCTTTGGCTGCGCCTGGTATTTTAACTGGTACAATTATTGGTGTTGCTCAGGCATTGGGTGAAACGGCGCCTTTGCTTTTGATTGGAATGGTTGCTTTTGTTGCGAATATTCCTACTACACCAATGGATCCAGCAACAGCTTTGCCTGTACAAATTTTCATGTGGGCTGGGGAAGCAGAGCGCGCTTTTGTTGAAAAGACGTCAGGTGCTATTATAGTACTAATGTTTTTTCTCGCTGTTATGAATGTTTTTGCTATTTTTTTACGTCGACGATTTGAACGGCGATGGTAACTTCTATAAGGTTTGTATCTTAAAGTAAGATGAGTTCTACAATGAAGATTAAAATGCGTGGTCAGGATGTGAAGGTTTTTTATGGAGACAAAGCAGCACTTCATGGAATTACTCTTGATATCCCTGAGCATCAAGTCACTGCTTTGATTGGTCCTTCAGGTTGTGGAAAATCAACTTTTTTGCGTTGTTTTAATCGCATGAATGATACGATTGAAGGAGCTAAAATAACAGGTCTTATTACCTTAGATGGAGAAAATATTTATGATTCGCGGATTGATGTCGTAGAATTGCGTGCGCGTGTAGGGATGGTTTTTCAAAAGCCTAGTCCTTTTCCGAAATCTATTTTTGAGAATGTTGCTTATGGTCCACGCATTCATGGTTTAGTAAAATCGCGTGCTGAATTGCATGATGTGGTTGAAAAAAGCTTAAGGCAGGCGGGTTTATTTGAAGAAGTAAAAGATCGTCTTCATGAGGCAGGAACAAGTTTATCAGGGGGACAACAACAGCGCTTATGTATCGCGCGTGCTATTGCAGTAAGTCCTGAAGTTATTTTGATGGATGAGCCTTGTTCCGCTCTTGATCCAATTGCAACAGCACGTATTGAAGAGCTTATTGATGCGTTACGGAAAAATTATACAATCGTCATTGTTACACATTCAATGCAGCAGGCGGCACGTGTTTCTCAGTATACTGCTATGTTTCATTTAGGGAATTTAGTAGAAGTTGGTGCAACTGAAATGATATTTACATCACCGCAAGAGAAATATACGCAAGATTATATTACTGGGCGTTTTGGATAGGCAAATTTAGGAGTATAGGATATGTCTATGAACCATACTGTCCGTTCTTATGACGCAGAATTAGAATATTTGAAAGCAAAGATTACTGCAATGGGAGACCATGCAGAAGGAATGATTGAACGTTCTGTGGCATCGATAGTGTGCAATGATTCTCAACTTGCTTCTGCAGTTATTACTGATGATTTATTTTTGGACGAAGCAGAACGCGATATTGATGAGAAAGCGATCACTATTATTTGTAAACGCCAACCTATGGCTGTTGATTTACGTGAAATTGTTGGGGCTATCCGAATTTCTTCTGATCTTGAGAGAATTGGGGATATGGCTAAAAATATTGCTAAGCGTGCGGTTGTTATTTCAGAAATACGTCAATCTGCAGCTTTTTATCGTAGTCTTGAAACAATCACAGCTTTAGCTCTCGATCAGTTAAAGGAAGTATTAAGCGCTTACACTGACCATTTATTGAATCGTGTTGATGCAGTACGTGAACGTGATGAGAAAATTGATGCTTTATATACATCTCTTTTCCGTGAGCTTCTAACTTATATGATGGAAGATACGCGTAATATCACGGCTTGTACGCATTTACTCTTTTGTCTAAAAAATATTGAGCGAATTGGTGATCATGTTACCAATATCGCTGAAACGCTACATTATATTATAACAGGTTATCATATGGTGTCTGAGCGTCCTCGTGATGATCTTACGTATAAAGTTGTAGTAGATGACAAGAAAACAGATTAAAGCTATGGCTTTAAAACATATATAAAATGCTTTTGTTATGAAAGATAAGAAATATTGATGATTTTTTTATACTATAACTGAAGCAGAGGCATGGTGTGTATGTTATGAGCAATGATAAAGAAACGAGTAGATCTTTGAAGTGTAGCATTAAAATTTTTTAATTCTTGGTTTTGTGCACACAAGTTATTGGATGATGTTTAAAAGCGTAATATTTCGTAGAGGATTTATTAATAATAGCAAGATTGATTGAATTTGTGCGATTTATGAAATAATAAAGGCTTTGGATGAAGAATTTTAGTTTTTCATTTTGCATAAGTGCTTTTTAATCGCTGCCTGTATCAAAAATTTACTAAGTGGTAACAGTTAATCGTGTATTTTCTTTTAAAATGTATTTAGAATTCATTTAAATCTTGAAGATTTTGGAATTATAGGAATGTGTTGTATAAAACGTATTGTATAAGATGAAGAAAGATTTTTGGACTGTTTTTATTATATGTTGTGTGGCACCGTTAGTTGTTGTGAGTTGTACTTCAGATCACTTCCGTATCAAAAAAGTAAATAATAACGATAAAATGGAAACAGTGGCATATCCATTAACAGAGCGTCAATGTCTTATGCGAGCGATGTATTTTGAATCAAATCGTACAAGTCGTGAAGGAATGATTGCAGTTGGAACAGTTGTTATGAATCGCGTTAATTCAACTGCTTATCCAAAAACGATTTGTGGTGTTGTTGGTCAATATAAACAGTTTGCTCCCGGTGTGTTGATACGTCCTATGACTGAGTCTGCATCTGTTGCTCGTGTTAAAGAAGCAGCGGATGCTGTTTTGCGCGGAGAAAGGGATAAAAAGGTTAAAAATGCTATGTTTTTTCATACTGCAGGTTTATCTTTCCCTTATAAAAACATGCATTATGTGCGTATCGCAGGGGGTAATGCATTTTATGAAAAACGAGCGCATGACGGATCGCTTCAAGTCCCCGCTAATAATCGTCCCTATGATGTTGCTTATGCTTTTGCTCAAGAACGTTCTGGTAACGCGCTGGATTCTATGGGTTTAAGCGTAGTAAATATAGAAACAAAAGAAAAGAAAATACAAAACGCGCATAATATGCCTTTTATTGTTGCGCAACTTGAAAAAATTCCTATCCCTACGCGTGCACCTCATCGTGCAGATAAGAGAAATGAAACCAAAACATTTATAGCATATGCTGTGCCTTCACAAAATCAGTTAAATTTGATTATTGCAATGTTAGAAGAAAAGCATAAAAGTCGGTAATTTTTCATAACTAAAAAAGGATATTGGTGATGTATCTCGAAGCCCATGAAGCAATTTCGCCTGAGATGCTTGATCGTCTTGCAGAACTTACGGTAAAAGTAGGGATCAATTTACAAGAAGGGCAGGATCTTGTTTTGACTTCTCCGGTTACAGCATTACCATTGGTTCGGCGCATTGCGCATCATGCTTATAAAATTGGTGCTGGTGTAGTTACACCACTTTTTAGTGATGATGTGTTATCACTTACACGCTTTGAAAATGCACATACTAGCAGTTTTGATTGTGCACCTTCCTGGCTTTATGATGGAATAGCCAAAGCTTTTGAAGGTGGAGCTGCGCGTTTGGCTGTTGTTGGTGATGATCCTTTTTTGCTTTCTAATCAAGATATGCAAAAGGTTGCACGTTTGAATAAGGCTACTTCTGTAGCTTATCAGCCTGCTCTTAAAAAAATATCTAATTTTGTTATGAATTGGTCGATTGTTGCTTATCCAACAGCAGGATGGGCTGCAGCAATGTTTCCTTCTTTACCGCTTAATGAGGCGATTAAAAAATTAGCTGATGCAATTTTTTCTGCTTCACGTGTTATAGAGGGTGATCCAGTCCATGTATGGGCTGTTCATAATGCGACTTTAAGGCAACGATCATCTTGGCTTAATGAACAACGTTTTTCTGCTTTGCATTTTATGGGTCCAGGTACTGATCTCATGGTTGGTCTTGCAGATGATCATGAGTGGCATGGGGGTGCATCAGTTGCTCAAAATGGTATTGTGTGCAATCCTAATATTCCAACGGAAGAAGTTTTTACCACTCCTCATGCTTACAAGGTTGATGGTTTTGTTCGTTCAACAAAGCCCCTTTCTTATCAAGGATCGCTGATTGATAATATTGAGATGCGTTTTGAGGCAGGGCGTATTATTGATGCACGTGCTTCGATGGGGCAAGAAGTTTTGCGACAGGTTTTGCAAAGTGATGAGGGGGCGAGCCGATTAGGTGAGGTTGCTCTTGTTCCACATTCTTCTCCAATTTCTCAGAGTGATCTCCTTTTTTATAATACATTATTTGATGAAAATGCTGCATGTCATATTGCTCTAGGGCAGTGTTATTCCAAGTGTTTTTTAGATGGTGCATCGTTGACAGCAGAGGAGATTGCTGCTCGTGGTGGTAATAAAAGTATGATCCATATTGATTGGATGATTGGATCATGTGAAATTGACATAGATGGTATAATGCCAAATGGTACAAAAGTTCCCGTATTTCGCAAGGGTGAGTGGGCTTAAGAATTGTTGTATTTTCAACGAAATTTTGTTTACAAATATTTAATCATTGGGACTATGGATGCCTGAGCTTCCTGAAGTAGAGACAGTACGTCGTGGGCTTGATCCGGTTCTGACTGATGCGAAAATTTTATCTGTAACACTTAATCGTCAGGATTTAAGGTTTCCTTTTCCAGAAGCGTTTTCTGAGCGTCTTGTAGGGAGAGTTATTTTAGGACTTGGCAGACGTGCGAAATATTTATTGTTTCATCTTTCACAGAATGAAACAATTTTGAGTCATTTAGGCATGTCAGGATCTTGGCGTATAGAGGATTATGTTTTAAGAAAAGAATCTTTTTCGGCAGGAAAATTGGCTATACATGATCATCTTATCATGAATGTTCAAGCAAGGAATGGTCAAGCTTATTGTTTGGTTTACAACGATCCTCGTCGTTTTGGATTTATGCATTTAACTGATACAGTGAAACTATATGAGCATCCGTTTTTAAAGAAGTTAGGACTCGAGCCTACGAGTAATGTATTTTCTGCTACTTATTTACAAAAGGCTTTTGCCAATAAAAAAGCATCTCTTAAAACAGCTTTACTTGATCAGTCTATTATTGCTGGTCTTGGAAATATTTATGTATGTGAAGCACTTTGGCGTAGCCACCTATCACCACGGCGCAGTGCATTTACATTAGCGCTAAAAAATATGCGTTCATGCGAGTGTGTGGAGCGTCTAGTGCAAAATATACGCGATGTGATTGCTGAAGCAATTTTTTCTGGAGGATCTTCTTTGCGTGATTACGTGCATGCAGATGGTTCTCTTGGTTATTTTCAACACTCTTTTTCTGTTTATGGAAGAGAAGGTAAGGAATGTTTGCGATGTGGGGTGCCTATTATGCGTATTTTACAATCTGGACGTTCAAGTTTTTACTGTCCACAGTGTCAAAAGTAAATAAAATGAATAAGGTATCTTGTAAAATCTTATAACGGGCTTAAAGTCACGGGTACAGTTTTCTGAAGATTAAGAGGTTCTTAATGTTAAATAAAGTGCTAGTACATATCGATAAGAATATAGAAAAGAGCCTGGATCGTCTTTTTTCTCTTTTACGTTTTCAATCAATTTCTACGGATTCAGCTTATAATGACGAATGCAGTAAAACAGCTGATTGGCTAGTAGAAGATTTAAAAAGTATAGGCTTTGATGTTTCACGTCGTGATACACTTGGTCACCCAATGGTTGTTGGACATCATCCAGGTCCTTCAGATAATTGTTTGCATGTACTTTTTTATGGGCATTATGACGTTCAACCTGTCGATCCATTGCATTTATGGGAAGATGATCCATTTGAACCTGCTTTAAAAGTGCGAAATGGCGAAAAAGTCATTTGCGCTCGTGGTGCTTCAGATGACAAAGGACAGTTCATGACTTTTATTGAAGCATGTCGCGCATTTAAGAATGAGACAGGCCAGCTTCCTTTAAAAGTTACCATTTTATTAGAAGGTGAGGAGGAAAGTGGTTCTTCTTCACTTGTTCCTTTTTTAAACGAAAATGTTGATGAATTGAAAGCTGATTGTGCATTAGTTTGTGATACATCAATGTGGGATGCGGACACACCAGCAATTGCTGTTGGCCTTCGAGGTATTGTAGGAGAAGAGGTTATTATTACAGCGGCAAATTGTGATTTACATTCCGGTTATTTCGGAGGTGCTGCTGCTAATCCTATTCGTATTTTAGCTAAAATTTTGGGTGGACTTCATGATGAAGAGGGGCGTGTAACTATTCCTGGATTTTATGATGGTGTAGAAGAAACACCTTCAGATATTTTACAATCATGGAATGAGCTTGATTGCAATGCTGGGACGTTTTTAGGCCCTGTAGGTCTTTCTATTTCTTCTGGTGAAAAGGGAAGGAGTATTTTAGAACAAATATGGGCTCGTCCTACAGCAGAAGTTAATGGTATAAGTGGTGGCTATGAAGGTGAGGGGATCAAGACAGTTATTCCGTCTAAAGCGAGTGCAAAGATTTCTTTTCGTTTGGTGCATAAACAAGATCCAGAAAAAATACGCCAGATTTTTCGTGATTATGTACGTCGCATTGTTCCTACTGATTGTACAGTTACATTTAAAGAACATGGTGCTTCTTCAGCTATTCAACTTCCCTATAATTCGCCTTTTATTGAAGCAGCAAAAGATGCGTTATCACAAGAGTGGGAAACTCCAGCTTTATTAACTGCTATGGGTGGTTCTATTCCAATTGTGGGGAATTTTCGATCAATTCTTAATATGGAAACTGTGTTAATTGGATTTGCATTAGCTGATGATCGTATTCATTCACCTAATGAGAAGTATAATTTAAAATCATTTCATAAGGGGCAGCGATCTTGGGCGCGTATCCTTACAACTTTAGCAAAAATAGGAGTATAGATGGCAGAGATTCGTGTTCATCAAGGTGATTTACCAAATTTGGATCATTATAAAATTGATGCTGTTGCAGTTGATACTGAAACTTTAGGGTTGCAACCATATCGTGATCGTTTATGTGTTGTTCAGCTGTCTCCTGGAGATGGTACTGCTGATATTATTCAGATTGCTAAAGGGCAAAAAAGTGCTCCTAATTTGGTTAAATTGCTTCAAGATAATGAGATTACTAAGATATTCCATTTTGGACGTTTTGATCTTGCTATTTTAGCGCATACATTTGGTGTTATGTCAGATGTCGTTTTTTGTACAAAGATTGCTTCAAAACTTACCCGTACTTACACGGATCGTCATGGATTGAAGGAAATTTGCGGTGAGTTATTGAATATTAATATTTCTAAACAGCAGCAATCATCTGATTGGGCAGCAGAAACGTTGTCGCGCGCGCAAATTGAATATGCCGCGTCGGATGTTTTGTATTTACATCGTTTAAAAAGCGTATTTGAGGAACGTTTAAAGCGTGAAGAACGAGAAGATATTGCGAAGACATGTTTTCAATTTTTGCCTATGAGGGCAAAGCTTGATCTTTTGGGATGGCCAGATGTTGATATTTTTGCGCATAGCTGAATTTATAAGTTTGCTTTTTAAATGAGGATTAGGAAGATTGTTGATAATAGGATAGAATATATGCACGTTATGGATATCTTGGCATGCTTATGGAATGCAGATGGTAGATCCTACATTTAATGTAAAGTATGTGTTATGCGACTAGAATTGAGATGAGGTATTGCAGTATAAAGTGCTTTTGCTAGAGAAATGAGTTGGATATCCACGTGTAGTTTGATTTACACACAAATGTGCGTCGTGTCTTCATTAATTGAGCAAATCAGTACTTTTTGTGTTAGCGCATCTAAAAAATTTCATCGATTTTGAATCAAAGTATTACAGAGCTCTATTTTAGCAAGGGCCTTTAATTTTTTTATCTATAATAATTGCAATTTTTTATGGAAATTTCAAATTGAGCGCTATCTTAAATACATTATGGATATTAAATAGAAAGGTAAGTCTATGAATATGAGATATCTTATTACAGTTTCTGTTGTTGCTATGATTTATGTTGCTCAAGGAACCAGTCTTGTGGCAGCTAAAGGATTGATGCTTGGTGCAGTTTCTACTGTCTCTTCTGAAAGTTTTCAGAAGAATTTTTTCAATATTGCTGGTAAAAATTCACAGGTATCTTCTGATCTGACTCCTGTAGCGTATTCTTCTAAAAAAAGCTCTAAAAAATCTAAACAAAAAATAGGGCGACCTAAGTTATCTACACGAGTTCCTATGATTTTTTAATAAATATTAAATTATCTTTTAACAAATGGAGAGTCCGCTCCAAGGAGCATTATTCTACTCGTGATAGTTGGTAGGGTCCAGAGGAGCGGATTTGTTTTTACCGTGCTTCTTGTTTTAGGAGATGATGTGTGTTTGTGGTAGTTTGAGTAAATTGGTTTAGCTACAGAATGCAAAAAGCAGCTTTTTCATTTATTTCACAGTGTAAAAACTATTTTGAGAATTAGGAGGCGTATGGAAAATATTAAATTGTATTAAAAAATGATTAACACAGGACTGTATATTACATTTCAAAAATGAGTTAAGATAGTTCGGGTGTGTGTTCGTTTTTGAAGGTCATGTTGCGATCTTATATGATTTTGGTAGTTGTTTATATTTAAAGCGGATTTTCCATTTTTTTATGAGTGTGTTATTTTTGCTACAGATATCTGTAACTTGAGCGCTATATGAGGCTGTATGTTCAAATATCAGCTATTGGAGAAAAATGATGAATAGAAAATGGTTAATGACAGCTTCTGCTTTTGCTTTTATTTCAGCGTCTGTGGCAAATGCTGCGGATATTATGCTTCAACGAGAGCCATCACCAGTTGCGCCAGTTATTGTCGCCCCTACTTTTTCGTGGACAGGTTTTTACTTTGGTGGTCAGATTGGTGGTTTTTCCAGCAAAGTTGGCATGGATATTCTCAACAAAGACAGTAGCATGATGATTAGCGAAGATCTTCTTCCTAAATTATCAGGTTTTATAGGCGGTTTTTATGCAGGTTCTAATGTTGATCTTGGAAACGGCCTTATTCTAGGTGTTGATACAGATATCGTTTGGTCTGATAAAGACGATACTAAGGTGGGGAAAGCATATACAATTTCTCAAAATAATGTGGGATATGTTGAGAAGATATTAAAAGATGCAGGAATTAATGTTATCAAAGACGCAATTAAAGATGGTGATAAACGAGCTAGCAGTTTGACTATTAAAGGTAAGTGGGCTGGTGCTACACGAGTACGCGTTGGTTTTGCTGCCGATCGTATTATGCCTTATATTGCTGGTGGTATTGCTTATGCACGTCTTCAAGATATCCTGTCGATATCGGTAACACAAAAAGATAAGGATCATGTAATTGCTTCTGGTAAGTTGTCAGATGAAACAAAGGCGCTTGTTGGTTATTCTTTGGGAGCTGGTGTTGATTTAGCAATGGCTGATAATGTTATTATGCGTGCGGAATACCGTTACTCAGACTTTGGTAAAAAGAAATTTGCACATGATACACATGAAATTAGCTACAAGACTAATGATTTTCGTGTTGGTGTAGCTTACAAATTCTGATTTGTGACAAGATTAAATTTATAAGTTTTGCTGTAAAATCAAATTCCTAGGGAGCTTCGTTTTTTGCGGAGCTCTATTTTTTTTATAATTGTGTTATTTTTGCTACATATTTTTTTGTAAATAGTTGCATAGTTGTAATATTTATAAATTGGCTAGGAGAAAAAATATGAATGTAAGATGTTTACTTATGATTTTTATTATTTCTTTGACTTCAGTCTCTATCGTACAGTCTGCGGATTTTTCTACGGCTCCATCTGTTATTGTACCTGCATTTTCTTGGTTGGGTTTTTATATGGGTGGTCAGGTAGGTAATTTTTCAAGTAAGGTTAAGATCAATAATTTTAATAAAGAAGTTGGGTTGTTGAGTAAAGACAAGACACCTTTTCCTTCAGGCGTTATAGGTGGCTTTTATGCAGGTTACAATATAGGACTTGGACGTAATGTCGTTTTTGGGATTGAAACTGATGCAATTTTGGCTAATCAGGAAAGTATAAAAACGGTTTTTACAAGAGATCTTGACAACGATCCTGCGGCTCAGGATTTTAATGCACGATTTAGAAAAGCTGGCGTTTGCTTGATTTATGATGATGAATTTACACAGGAAGATTCAGAGGTTGGTTTTTTATCTTATAAAGAGAAATGGTCTGGTGCTGCGCGGCTGCGTGTTGGTTTTGCAACTGCTGGTCATATTATGCCTTATGTCTCTAGCGGTATTTCTTATGCGCGGATGAATAGTATCTTTACGCTTATGGGAGTAAGGAAACATGCTGATGATCCTGTAACTGCAACAAGATCTGCTCAGGTATTAAATGATACAACCACAATGGTTGGTTACACCGTTGGTGGTGGTGTTGATTTCGCGATGACTGACAATATTTTGTTGCGTGCAGAATATCGTTATTCAGATTTTGGTAAAAAGAAATTCAAAAATGATAATGCTGAGTTCCAATATAAGACCAATGATTTCCGTGTTGGTATGGCTTATAAATTTTAATTTGCTGCAAAATTCAATTGTTAAGTATTTCTGTTGGCAACAGAGTTTTGTTTTTTTTATGATTGTATCATTTTTACTACAGATTTTTTTATATAGCCGTGTAATTATACGCGGATTAATTAGGAGCAAAACTTATGAATATAAAATATTTAATGATGACATCTTTCATCTCTTTAATTTCGGCTTCTGTGGTGCATGCTGCAGATGTTATGGCCCCTCGTGAGGCGGCATCTCCAGTTGTTACGGCACCTGCTATTGATGTATCTGCATTGTCTTTGGCAGGTTTTTATGTTGGTGGTCAGGTAGGTAATTTTTCAAGTAAGGTTACTGCAAAAGATCCTGCAGTTTTGAGTAAAGACAAGACACCTCGTCCTTCTGGTTTTATGGGTGGAGTTTATGGAGGTTTCAACGTAGAATTGGGAAGTAACTTTGTTTTCGGTGTGGAAACAGATGCAGTTTGGGCTGGTAGAGAAGACAAAAAGATAGATTCTTCCAGATCTCTTGCTGCTGGTGATGATGTTAGGGATTGGAATGCACAAGTTCGAAGAGCAGGTATTACATTAGCGAAGGCTGATGAATTTGCTGAGGGCGATATATTGTCCAAAGAGTTTGCTTATAAAGAAAGATGGTCTGGTGCAACGCGTGCACGTGTTGGTTTTGCAGTTATCAACAGCTTTATGCCTTATGTTTCTGGTGGTGTTGCTTATGCACAGATGCAAGGTTCTTATTTATCTTTAGGAAAGAAAAAAGAAGGGAATAGTAAGCCGGTCTCTGTTAAGGAATCTGATGATAGAGCTACGATGGTTGGTTACACCGTTGGTGGTGGTGTTGATTTCGCAATGACTGACAATATTTTGTTGCGTGCAGAATATCGTTATTCAGATTTTGGTAAAAAGAAATTCAAAAAGTATCCAGTTGAATTTCAATATAGAACCAATGATGTCCGTGTTGGTGTAGCTTATAAATTCTAATTGAGTATAAAATAAGTTGTTAAGAGGCCCTGCTAAGAGCAGGGCTTTATTTTTTTTATAGTTGTATCATTTTTACTACAGATATTTAAAATAGGATGCCTTATATATAGTCCGTTTTGGATATTTGGAGATAATTTATGAATACGAAACGTTTAATAGCAGCATCTGTTTTTTCTTTGATTACGGCTTCCGCGGCTCAGGCTGCTGATGTTGTGGTTTCTCATCGTCCAGTGACCGCTTCTCAACCAGCTATTGTAGTACCTGATTTTACATGGACAGGCTTTTATATTGGTGGCCAAGCTGGTGGTTTTTCAAGTAAGATTGATATGAGTTTTATCTATAAAGATAAACCTATCCCACTGAGTAAGGACTTGTTACCTAGCCTTTCAGGTTTTGTAGGTGGACTTTACACAGGTTGTAATGTTGATCTCGGTGATAGTTTTGTTCTTGGTGTTGATACAGATTTCATTTGGTCTGATAAAAAGCACACAAAGACTATTTTGACAAGTGATTCTATATCCGGTAACGCTATAAAAGACAATGCAGTAGCAAGAGCTCGTAGATCAGCAGAGCGGATTGTCAGTGGAATAAGTACAACTAGGGGTTCCAGTTATTCGCATAGTGGACATCATGGAGCTGGTCAAGGTAGTGCGAATGAAAAGCCGCATGCTCTTTCTCAAGGACATTTGCATGCTGGGCATAGTGGTGGTAGTAGTTCTGGCACTCCGAGTGGCGGACAGAGTGGTTCTCCCCATGGTCATTCGTATGGTGCGTCCAGTGGAGCTGGGCACAGCGGTCATCAATATAGCGCACGAAATGTAACTGGAAGTAATGTACAAAATGTGTCTGATGTAGGAAAAAATGGAGTGTATGCAGCAAAGCAAATTCCAGAGATGGCTACTGCTTTTGGTTTGGATAATGATGAATTTAGAACTTTAAATCATACTTTAAAACAAAATTGGGCTGGAGCTACACGGGTACGTGTTGGTTTTGCTGCTGATCGCATTATGCCTTATGTTGCAGGTGGTATTGCTTATACACAATTTCAGGATACTTTGTCGATACCATCATTGATGGCATCTGAAAAATTGGATGCGGATAAGGTTTCTGCCAAGGATGTGGTGGATGAAACAAAAATGATGGTTGGTTATACCGTTGGTGGTGGTGTTGATTTCGCAGTACTTGATAATATTACAGTGCGTGCAGAATATCGTTATTCAGACTTTGGTAAAAAGAAGTTTGCAAAAGAAAAGTTTGAAATTAGGTACAAAACCAATGATTTCCGTGTTGGTGTAGCTTATAAATTCTGATTTTTGGTAAGATTAGATTGCTAAGAGGCTCTACCTTAGGTAGAGCCTTTATTTTTGATAGGATTATTTGAGGGTTTTCTTTCTTAATAGTTTCATGATAAAGCGTATGCAACGTTATAATATATCTTCTTAATCTCTGCTTAATACCAATGATCATTTCAGTTTTTCCCATGGATCAAAAAACCAAAATTGCAGGGTTTAAGGAAGTTATGCAAACAATGAAGTCATGAAAGTGGACGGGAATATTTCATAATGACTATGAAAAATGAAACAATGGATTATTCAAAAACTCTTTATTTACCACAAACAAATTTTCCTATGCGAGCGGGGTTACCACAAAAGGAACTTGAGCTGATAGCACGGTGGGAAGATATGAATCTTTATGCTCAATTACGTCAGCAAGCAAAAGATCGTCCGCTTTATATTCTCCATGATGGTCCTCCGTATGCAAATGGTAATATTCATATTGGGCATGCTCTTAACAAAGTTTTAAAGGATGTGATTGTTCGTTCATTTCAGATGCGTGGTTTTAATGCCAATTATGTACCTGGTTGGGACTGCCATGGACTTCCGATTGAATGGAAAATTGAAGAAAAATATCGTGCACAGGGCAAAAATAAGAATGATGTGCCTCTTAATGAATTTCGTCAAGAATGTCGTGAATTTGCACAGTATTGGATAACTGTTCAAAGTGAAGAATTTAAACGCCTTGGTGTTATTGGGGATTTTAGCACTCCCTATACAACAATGGCTTTTCATGCAGAAGCATGCATTGCGGGTGAACTGATAAAATTTGCTATGTCAGATCAAATTTATTGTGGTTCAAAGCCTGTGATGTGGTCTGTTGTTGAACGTACAGCTTTGGCTGAGGCAGAGATTGAGTATCATGATCATGAATCGGAGGTTATCTGGGTTAAATTTCCTGTTTTTGAAGCAAATTCTAGTGATTTATATGGTGCTTATGTTGTAATTTGGACAACAACTCCATGGACAATTCCTGGGAACCGTGCGGTTAGTTACTCTTCGCAGATTTCTTACGGTATTTATGAAGTTGAAAGCACAGAAAATGATTTTGGTCCTCAAGTTGGAGAAAGACTTCTTTTTGCTGATGCTTTAGCCGTGAGTTGTGCAAAAAAAGCGAAGCTTGTTTTAAAGCGTTTGCGTGCTGTTCTTGCCAACGAGCTGAAAGCTCTTGTTCTTTCGCATCCACTTAAAGGTTTAGCAGGAGGTTATAATTATAAGATTGCAATGCTTGATGGTGCGCATGTGACAGATAATGCTGGTACGGGTTTTGTTCATACAGCACCTAGTCATGGTCGTGAAGATTTTGAAATTTGGAATGCCTCTAAGCTTATATTGGAACAGGCAGGTATTGATTTTTCTATACCATTTCCTGTTGATGATGCTGGTTTTTATACGAAAGATGCTCCTGGTTTCGGGCCCGATCGTCAAGGGGGAGCTGCGCGCGTTATTGATGATAATGGTAAAATGGGTGATGCTAATAAAGAGGTTATTAACGCTTTAATTAAATCAGATCGCTTATTTGCACGCGGTCGTTTAAAACATTCCTATCCTCACAGTTGGCGTTCAAAAAAACCGATCATTTTTCGTAATACGCCGCAATGGTTCGTTTCAATGGATAAAGATCTTGGAGATGGTTCAACTTTACGCAGTCGGGCTTTGAAAGCTGTTTCAATGACACGTTTTGTACCACCTTCTGGTCAAAATCGTTTGTCTTCTATGATAGAAGATCGTCCTGATTGGGTTCTTTCTCGTCAGCGTGCTTGGGGAGTTCCAATTTGTATTTTTGTGAATGAAGATGGTATTATTCTTAAAGATGAGCGAGTAAATGAGCGTATTTTAAGGGCTTTTAAATCTGAAGGGGCAGATGCATGGTTCGCAGAAGGGGCTCGTGAACGTTTTTTAGGTGAACGTATGCATGAATCTTGGGTTCAGGTTCGCGATATTCTTGATGTTTGGTTTGATTCTGGAGCAAGCCATAGTTTTGTACTAGAAGATAGAGCTGACTTAAAATGGCCTGCTGATGTTTGTTTTGAAGGATCTGATCAGCATCGTGGATGGTTTCAGTCTTCTCTTTTGGAAAGCTGTGGTACGCGCGTTTGTGCACCCTATAAAACGGTGATTACGCATGGCTTTACTTTGGATGAGAATGGTAAGAAAATGTCTAAATCCTTAGGGAACACTGTTGTTCCGCAGGATATTATTAAAAAATCCGGTGCAGATATTTTTCGTCTTTGGGTTATGACGACAGATTATTGGGAGGACCAGCGTTTAGGTCAAAAAATTCTTCAAACTAATGTAGATTCGTATCGTAAACTGCGTAATGCAATTCGCTGGATGCTTGGAACTCTAGCGCATGATGAAAGAGAAGAAATACCTTATCGTGTATTACCTGATCTTGAAAAATTTATATTGCATAGGCTTTTTGAATTGGATCAGTTGATTAATCAAGCTTATAATGATTTTGATTTTAAAAAGGTTATGCGTGCGTTGCTTGATTTTTCAATCATTGAATTATCGGCGTTTTATTTTGATATTCGTAAAGATTCTCTTTATTGTGATGCACCTTCGTCAAAAAAACGTAAAGCTTCTTTACAGGTTGTTCGTGAGGTTTTTGAGAGAATGGTAACATGGTTAGCTCCGATGTTGCCTTTTACAATGGAAGAAGCTTGGTTGGAGCGTTATCCAGAAAGCTGCTCTGTGCATTTAGAGCAGTTTCGATCCGTGCGGCAAGAATGGCAAAACAAGTCTTTGGCTGAGCGCTGGAAAAAAGTTAGGCAGGTGCGTAAAGTTGTGACTGGCGCTTTAGAGCTTGAGAGAGCTAGTAAGAATATTGGGTCATCTTTGGAGGCGGCGCCTATTGTATTTATCTCTAATCCGGTTTTGCTGGAAGCGCTAGAAAATTTGGATATGGCAGAAATTTGTATCACGAGTGCTCTGACAATTATTCAAGACGTACCTCCTTCTGATGCCTTTGTTTTAAACGATGTTGAAGGTGTTGGCGTATGTTCAAGTAAGGCTTTTGGTACAAAATGTGCTCGATCATGGCGTTATACACAAGATGTTGGGAATGATCCAGATTATCCTGATGTATCTGCTCGCGATGCAGCTGCTTTGCGGGAATTACAGGTGCTTGGTAAAATTTAAGCGTTCTAGATCAGGCAGAAAGATGTAGAATTATAAACAACATATGTGTCCATATTACTATGTTAATTTTGTCGTTAATGAGTCTGGTTTTCTGCGATGGCAGTAAATTATGGAAAGGTTAATCAACTGTATTTTGAAAAAAGTGAAAAAGCAGCGAAAAAAGTAAAGTAAAAATAGTTTGAATACGTACTCTAACTGTGTGCTTTAGCCGAGAATGATTTGTCTTTTTTTATCGGCGGTATACAGGTAAGGTGGTCTTATTCTTTTGAAGATATTTTTAGCTTTATTTTGTTAATGTTGATACATAATGATAATAATCTTATTAAAAACTTGTGTTCTGATTTTGATCTTAACACGATTTATGATCATCCTAAAAAGATGTTTTTTGAGTGGAATGGCAATATTGAAGCGAGATATGGGTTGTAGTGCAATTTTTTTAAGAATTATCAGCTAATGAGTACACAGATATGAATAGTTCAGAAGGTATTTTGCAGTGAGATATAAAACAACAATAGCAATATTTCCCATTGTAAAAGGGAATAATGTAAAAGGTCTATAGCTTCACCTTTTTTGGGATACTTTAAGTTATCATCAATCTGCAAGAGTTACCCTTATATTAGCCAATAAGGTAAGAACATAGTATTAAAAGAGTGTAACAAAAAAACTTCTTTAAAAGTAGGATGTAGTTAAAAGAATTAGTAGGTTTTTAGAGAGGGGTATTTGGTTCGAAAGGGTGGTATATAGGCACAAGGATTGTCTTTAACATCGCTTTTGTATAAAAAAATCTTTAAGTAGTTTAGAGGCTTCTTGTTCCTTAAAACCGGAATAGACTTCAGGCCTATGATGACAGGTTGGTTGTTGATAAAAGCGTGGTCCATGTTCGATAGCACCACCTTTGGGGTCGTTTGCTGCATAGTAAAGGCGCCGTATGCGCGCAAATGAAATGGCAGCAGCACACATAGCACAAGGCTCAAGTGTTACGTAAAGATCGCAATCATGAAGTCTTTCGCTGTGTAACGTTTCACAAGCCATACGGATAACACGAATTTCCGCATGTCCTGTAGGATCGTATGCAGCTTTTATGCAGTTACTAGCACGTGCAATGATTGTTTTTCTGCGTGTAATGACGGCTCCTACGGGGATTTCATCTTTTTTTGCTGCCCATTGCGCTTCCAAAAGGGCTATTTCCATGGGGGTCAAAGTCATGTAGTGTTCTTTTTACGGTAGCATCTTTCATAAAAAAGATGCCATAAAGTTAGTGAGCTATCACCATTTTATAACAAAGATAATATTACGGCTTTTTAAAGTGTTTAAAACCAACTTGCAAGTAAACAGGTGTATTATTGCTGCCAAAGGATAGAAAATGCTCAATGATTGTGTTACTCCCATTTTTGGGGATAAGCGGTGTGGTATGTGTGAATAATTTACAAAATTTTGGAAAGAGGCTGGTGTAAATAATAAATGAATGAAAACAGTGAGAATGAGCGGATTGCTAAAAGATTGGCGCGTGCCGGTGTTGCGTCACGTCGTGATGCAGAGATGATGATTATCGCAGGTCGTGTTGTTGTTAATGGGACAATTGTAACGACGCCTGCTTTTAATGTTACTCGCTCTGATATTATTACAGTTGATGGTAAACCTTTGTCTCCTATGGAAAGAACTCGGTTATGGCTTTATTATAAGCCAGTAGGACTTGTCACAACTAACCGTGATCCTGAGGGTAGGCCAACAGTATTTAGTAGTTTGCCGAAAGGTATGCCTCGTGTTCTTTCTGTTGGCAGGCTTGATATTAATACAGAAGGGCTTTTGCTATTAACGAATGATGGTGGTTTAGCACGTATATTGGAGCTTCCTGTGACGGGATGGGTGCGTAAATATCGGGTTCGTGCTCATGGAAGGATAAAGCAAAGTGCGCTTGATAACCTGAAAAATGGTATTGCAATTAACGGTGTTTTTTATGGTTCGATTGATGCATCTATTGAGCGTGAACAAGGAGCGAATGTATGGCTTTCTTTGGCTTTGCGTGAAGGAAAAAATCGTGAAATAAAGAATGTTTTAGGTGCATTAGGATTATTGGTTAATCGTTTAATTCGTGTGTCTTACGGTCCATTTCATTTATCTAACTTGGAAGTAGGAGAAATTCGTGAGATAAAGGGTAGGATGTTGCGTGATCAATTGGGTGAGCGTCTGATTACGCAAGCTAATGCAGATTTTGATGCTCCTATTCTTAAGCCATTTTCAAATTCTACAGCTGTTTTAGAAAGACAAAATAATCAAACTCTTCCGATTACAAAGGATTGTTGGATTTCTTCGAGTGGGGGAGGTGTAAAGCATAAACGGCACGGTGTCTTTATTGATCGTGGTAAAGCACGATTAAGCACGAAACTAGATGAGAAATTGATACGTAAAAGTAAAAAAGAAGATGAAGGAGCTGAGCGTTTTTCGTCGCACTTTCGTCGTTCTAATGTTTGGATGGCTCCTGGTGCACGTCCAAAGAGTGTGCATAAGAAATCGTTCCATAGTAAAGACAATCACCATGCTTGTAAGGATGATTTATTTGAAAAGCAATCCTTTTTTCGTAAAGGTAAGGAACAGCCACTGGAAGGTAAGCTACAAAGAGACAAAGGAACTAGTTTTGATAAAAGACGAAGAAAAGCGCCATCTTTTAGTGAAGTTCGTGCTTATAGCAAGAAGGATCATTTTTTAAAGAAAGAATGTAAGTCTGCGAAATATAGTAGTAACGATAGTTCTTTTGAGAATAAGCGAGAGGCGGGATTACGAGAGGCGGGATTATATGATAATTCTATAAAACGGTATAAGCCTTATAGTGGTGGCGTAAAAACATAAAGGTTATAATGAGAGGGTTATTTGCGGATCATCGGCGGTAAATTTGCGGGGCGTGTTTTGTTTGCGCCTATTGATCAGTCGATTCGTCCAACGAGTGATCGTACTCGTGAGAGTCTTTTTAATATTCTTGCTAGCAGAAAAGAACAATTTTGGGTTAACAAGCGTATTCTTGACCTTTTTGCTGGTACTGGTGCTTTAGGCATTGAGGCACTCTCACGGGGTGCAAAGGCTGCTGTTTTTGTTGAAAATTCAGTTAGGGGGCGTGGGTTGATTCAGAAAAATCTTGAAGCTCTTGAATTACAGTCAATTGGACGAATTTTGCGTCGTGATGCAACAAAACTTGGAAATATTGGAACAATGATCCCGTTTGACGTTATTTGCGCAGATCCTCCATATGGGTATTGTTTAGGTGAGCGTGCTTTCGTAGAAGCTTTGAAGGGAGGGTGGGCAAAAACCGATACACTCTTCGTGCTTGAGGAAAAGAAAAATGCTATTATTCGTTTACCTGATGCATTTTACATAGATGATGAACGTTTTTATGGTGATACGGTAATACGTATTTATAGGCTTCGATTATAATTTTTCCATTCAAGGGAGATTTTTTTATATCTAGTAGAGGAGTATGGATTATTTTATATATTTTTTATGAGTAAGGCACCTAGTAATATCAGGAGGAAATTGTTTTCATTGGTGTTGAATAGTAATAGGACGATTTGGTTATTTTTGTTAATGTTGACTATAGAGATGATATTTTGATGATCGTTTTTTGAATTTATAGAATATCTTACGAGGTATGTGTGTTAAGAAGATGTAGAAAATAAGCAAGTATGGAGATATTAGAAATTTGTTTGTACGGTATTAAGAAATATTTTTTGTTGATAGGTGTATAAGCGTTATGTTTTTGTATAAATTTACCAGATTTCTTATCTTATATGCATCGTAAAAGGGAGCCTATAATGACTGATAAAAGCCGGATTGATAAAGCCGCGTCGTTGGTTGAATCAGCAAGGTGTTCTGGAGCAGATGCCGCTGATGCTGTTGTTATTAGTACGCATTCTACTCGTATATCGGTTCGCTTAGGAAAAGTGGAGTCAACAGAAGCTTCAGAGAGCGATGATTTTACATTAAGAGTTTTTGTTGGCAAGAAAGTAGCCAGTGTTTCTGCTAATTTAGCAGATTCTCCGCAGGAACTGGTAGAACGTGCTATCGCGATGGCTAAAGCTTCTCCTGACAGTTTATTTGAAGGTCTAGCAGATAAAGAGTGTTTAGTTACGCATCCTAAGGATCTTGATCTTTTTGATAATTTTGTTCCAAACAGTCATTTTTTAACAGAGGATGCTTTAAAGATGGAAGCAGCAGCCCTTGGTGTTAAAGGGGTGAGTAATTCTGGTGGAGCTTCAACAAGTTATGGTCGTAGTGGGTTTATTCTTGTAACAAGCGATGGATTTTGTGGAGCTTACCGATCCAGTTATTTTTCACGTTCTTGCAGTGCACTGGCTGGTGAAGGTACAGAAATGGAGCGGGATTATGATTATACAACTGCCTTACATTTTTCTGATTTAGAAGCAGCAGAAATTGTAGGTAGAAATGCGGGATTGGGTGCTGTCCGGCGTTTAGGAGCAGTTCGTGCTGCTACAGGGGTTGCTGATATTGTTTTTGATCCGCGTACAGCTCGTGGAATTGCTGGGCATATTGCATGTATGGTTAATGGAGCTTCGGTTGCTCGTAAAACCAGTCTTCTACAAAATTTTTTAGGCAAAACAGTTATGAAGCCTGATGTTAATGTAACAGATCAACCTTTACGATTACGTGGAAATTTTTCTCGTCCTTTTGATGGAGAAGGGGTAGAAGGAAAAACATTGAATATAATTGAAAATGGTATTTTAAAACATTGGCTTCTTTCTTCATCTTCAGCTCGCGAATTGGGTTTAGAAACTAATGGTCATGGTATGCGTTCGTCATCACTTGTTCAACCAGCGAATACTAATTTTTTTATTGAACCTGGTTTAGTATCACCTTCAGACATGATAAAAGATTTGCGGAGTGGTTTTTATGTAACTGAATTATTTGGGCATGGTATTGATTTTGTTACAGGTCAATATAGTCGTGGTGCTTCTGGTTTTTGGATTGAAAACGGTGAAATTGCTTATCCCGTTAGTGAAGTGACGCTCGGTTCTAATTTGCTCCATATGTTAGCACACTTAACACCTGCGAATGATATTGATCGGCGTTATGGTATATCTGCTCCAACATTATTAATTGAAGGGATGACACTTGCAGGAAAGTAAAGCGCATCATTCTTCTGATCTAAGTCTTTTGCTTAACATTGGTCAAGAAGCTGGAAATTTGGCGATGAAGTATTTTGGATGTGAGCTGGATGTTTGGATCAAAGATGGTAATTCGCCGGTTAGTGAGGCAGATTTTGCAGTTGATCAATTTTTGAAAGAGAGACTTCTTGGGGCACGCCCAGACTACGGATGGATTTCAGAAGAGACAAAGGATAATCGAGAACAACGTGTTTATGAGCGTTATTTTGTGGTTGATCCTATCGATGGGACTCGTGGCTTTCTTTCTGGAAATGCTTGTTGGTGTGTTTCGATTGCTATTGTTGAGAATGGGCGTCCTATTGTGGGTGTTTTACAATGTCCTGCCCAAGGCGATGTTTATGCGGCTGTTGCTGGAAGAGGGGCGACATTAAATGGAATAGAACTTCCTATTTTAGCATCGCAAATTAATCGTAAGTATAAAATCTCACTCGATAGATCAGTAGCTAAAAAATTGCCAAGTGATTTTTGTGATCAAGTCAGTTTTTACCATTACATCCCTTCTCTTGCATATCGCATTGTTCTTGTTGCTCAGAATGAAATCGATCTTGTATTGGTTCGTCCTAATTGTCATGGATGGGATATTGCTGCTGCTGATCTTATTTTACAGGAATGTGGAGGATGTTTTCTATCTATGGATTCATCTTTTATTTCTTACGGGGGTGAATCTCATCAATATGGATTTTTAATTGCTGGTAAAAATAGTTGCTGTCAAAATATGATAGATGTTGTTCGTCAGGCAAAGTTAGTTTAATCACATAAAAATGCACTATGATTTCTAATGGTAATGAGGCGTATATGACTGAAGTTAAAGATAAAAAACAGTATTTATATCTTGTGTTTGGTGGGGAGTTAAAAAATCTTAGCAGTCACCAGTTTAAGAATCTTGATGATTTAGATGTAGTTGGTATCTTTCCAAATTATCAATTAGCTCAAGAAGCATGGCATGCAAAAGCGCAAAGCAGTGTAGATAATGCACTAAAACGTTATTATGTCGTAGATTTACATAGGTTTTTCGATCCTGAAACAGGGAATATATCATGAATTTAAGCATTGTTTCTGTGGTTATGTATAGTGTAGCGAAGATAAAGTATGCTTAGTTTGATATCTAGGCGGGTGAAAATAATTCAGAACAAAAAGGAAAGTACTTTACAATGTTTTTGGTAAGAGGAATTTTATTCACTAATTAAGAATGTTGTTTTGTATAGGTTTCTATCGTGTTGGTAGTAGCAGATTATTTATATTTTATTCATGGGATATATTGAATAAATCCGCAGTTACACAGTCTAAATAATACTACAAAGGTATATAGTGTTTGTGATTCATTGATTGTCAATTTTTTTCATGGTGAACATGTTGCTAAATCGTTTCTTTATTCTCGAGTGAAGGAATTGTTATTGTGTTTTTTTATTTTTTTTTTGACACAGAAGTTAATAATACACAATTTGAGAAGAATTTAGGACGTACAATTGTGAGTGCTATTCGCACTCGGAAGTACTCTTAAATTTGGTAAAAATATAGCTATGATTATGGATATCTTGTATGGAAAAGCACGTAAATTTAGGAAAGGTGTTATCCAAATTATCTGCTTGCTCTATTGTATTTTGTATAAATGTTTTTTACTGGGAAAAAATTTAAAAAACAGCATGAGATAGAACTACAATTTTTTTGTCCTTTTTGAGATTTGGTTCTTCTCGACTACGGAATGGTGTTTCCTAGAAGAAAGTGTATGCAACAAATAGATATAGATGAATCATTTAATAAAAAACGCTTACAGAAGTCTCAAAGTATGTGAATGAGGTAATTTTAAATTATGGAATTAAAGGTGCGCGCAGCTTTTTCAGTTTATCGAATGATTGGTTTTTTTTTACGTCCTGTGATACCTTTTTATTTATTATTTCGTGCTGTACGTGGAAAAGAAGAGCGTGGTCGCCAAAAAGAGCGTTTAGGTCAAAGTCGGCAAATGCGCCCACAAGGTCCATTAATTTGGTTGCATGCGGCTGGTGTGAGTGAAACGCTTGCTCTTGTTTCACTTATTAATTATATTTTATCATTGAAAATCAATATATTATTGACAACTGATACTATGATATCTTCTTCTTTTGTAAAAAAGTATTTTGGGAATCAGTTAATTCATCAATATGCTCCATTGGATTTAGATGCAGCAGTGTGTCGTTTTATTGATCATTGGAAGCCTGATTTAGCACTGACTTGTGGATCAGAAATTTGTCCTCTACGTATTAAAGAACTTGCAAAAATGTGCATTCCACAGATTCTGATTAATGCTCATATGTCTGAATACTCTTTTAAGGCTTGGCAAAAACGTAACGTTTTTGCTAGACATATTTTTAAGCATATCGACATGGCTATTGGTCAAAATGAAAGAGATGTCGCTTATTATCATACCCTTGGGGTAAAGTCTGTTGCGTTTTCTGGCAATCTAAAAAGTGATGTTTTTTTAGTTGAAGATAAAGCATTACTCGAACGTTATCGTAATGCTATTGGTAATCGTCCAGTTTGGGCAGCTGTTTTAACTCATGAAGGAGAAGAGCAGGTTGCTTGTGAAGTTCATAAAATTCTTAAAAATTATTTACCGGATTTATTGACAATTATTGTACCTCGTCATCCTGATTGTTCAGAAGATTTTATAAAGATTTGTGGTGATAGGGGTTTTCGTTTTATTCGTAGAAGCAATAACTCTATTCCAGATATAAATACAGATATTTTGTGGGGAGATACGGTAGGAGAAATAGGACTTTTCTTACGCTTATCAAAAATTGTTTTTGTTGGTAAATCGTTGTGTGGATATGGTGGATACAATCCATTAGAATTCGCTTTGCTGGGTTCAGCTATTTTAACGGGGCCTCACGTCTCGAATTTTCAAGAAATGTTTGAACAATTTTTACAGTGTAATGCTGCATGCATGGTTCAAGATACAAAACAGCTTGCTATTCAGGTTTATAGGCTTTTAACAAATGAAGCATTACGGCTAGAAATGGTTGATAAGGCTTATGAAGTAGCAACAGGCATGGCAAGTGCACTAGAGCGCACATTAAAGTTTCTTGATCCATTTTTGCAACCGCTTGTGATACAAACAAGCTTAATTCAGCATAGGAGCTGATATGCATAGCGCTTCTCATTTTTGGTGGAAAGATAAAAGTTTTTTTCGTTTTTTATTAGAGCCAGTTTCTTGGTTATATGGTTATTTTGCACATTGTGGTATGGCAAAAAAGCCACCTGTTATTGATCTTCCAGTTTTATGTGTTGGTAATTTTACATTAGGTGGTGCGGGTAAAACACCTGTTGTTATTGCTTTTGCTCAAGTAGCTAAAGAGTTGGGGTTAGTACCTGGTGTTGTATCACGTGGTTACGGTGGAAAAGTGAAAGGGGTGCATCTCGTAAATGAAAAATGTGATAATGCACGCGATGTTGGTGATGAGCCTCTTTTACTTGCACGACATGCTGTTGTTGCCATATCACATGATCGTTATGCAGCTGCGAAACGACTTAAAGAAGAAGGATGTAATCTCATCTTAATGGATGATGGGTTTCAAAGTCGTCGTCTTTATATGGATTATGCGTTACTTGTCGTAGATGCAATGCGTGGTTTTGGTAATGAAGCTGTTTTCCCAGCAGGGCCTTTGCGTGCACCGTTAAAAACACAATTTTTGTTTATGGATAGTGTTTTGTTGATTGGTCATTCAGACGTTTATGATAAAGTTACCTATCTTGTCACTTGTACTGGAAAGCCTTTGCATCGTGCTCATTTAAAATCATTAGTATCTGATGAGGTTGCAGGAAAATTATTTTTAGCATTCGCTGGTATTGGAAATCCAGATAAATTTTTTACGTCAATTAAAGAACTATCTGGTCATATTGTGCAAGCTCATTCTTATCCAGATCATTATTTTTTTACGGATTCTGATTTAAAAAATCTTGCGCAAAAAGCTAAAACTCAAAACCTATGGTTAGCTACAACTGCTAAGGACTATACACGCATACAAGCCAGTCGCGTGCAAACAGACTTAAAAAATCTTGTTGTATTTGACGTTAAGGTCGATTTTGCTCAAGCAGATTTTTGTCGCATGTTGCTTGAAGAAGTTATGGTTCGTTTTGCAAAACGAAAACGTTTTACTTGATTTACAATTTTTAATTTTAAGGCAAACATTAGTCTTGATGGTTTTGGTTAGTTATTTTTCTGTGCTTGTAACAAATTTCTTAGATATGCATTACATTCAAGTTCGCGATTATAGGAGATTTCACAGCTGGCATATGCTTCTTGACGGTGATGATTCCAATATTTCAGATCATCTATGGGAATTTTTTGTCCACTAACAGCACACAGTGTATAGGTTCCATATTCTATAATTTTATATCCATTATTGGAATAATGAATTTTTGCTTCGCGTTCATTATTGGAAAACATTCTTTATACTCCTTTTCTATTTTTATAAGAGATGATTCAAACAAAACGCCACGAGATATTTCATAAAGTTTATAATGAATTTAAAAAAATATTTTTTATCAAATAGTTAGTGAAAGATTATTTTCTGCCGAAAAGACGTTCTATGTCAGCTAGTTTAAGTTCAATGTAAGTCGGACGTCCATGATTACATGTGCTGGTGTTTGGGGTTTCTTCTATTTGTCGTAATAGTGCGTTCATTTCTTCGTGATGCAAAATGCGCCCCGACCTTATTGAGCCATGACAAGCCATAGTTGCTGCAATATAGTCAAGCATTGCTTTTAAATTATTCGTAGTATCATATTCAGCTGCTTCATCTGCAAGATCCTTAATGAGGGCTTGTACGTTGATGTTGCCTAACATAGCGGGTATTTCGCGCACAACGATTGCACCAGGCCCAAATGATTCTATTCTCAAGCCAAATTTTTGTAAAGTATCTTTGTGATTTAAAAGGCATACTGCATCTTCTTCAGCCAGTTCTACAATTTCAGGGATAAGCAACAGCTGTGATGAAATAGGTTTGGAATAAAGTGCATTTTTGAGTGCTTCGTAGATCAATCTTTCATGCGCAGCATGCTGATCAACAATTATCAAACTATCTTGGGTTTGGGAGATAATATAGTTTTTATGGATTTGTGCTCTAGCAGCTCCCAGTGGATAATGGAGTTCCTCTGACGATGGTACCATATCTGTAGTACAAATATCACTGCTTGGTGTGTTTAAATGCTCCATAATAGGTTTGTTATTCTCTCTTAAATCAAGATGGCTCGTAATGTTTAGAGGTTTGTGAACCATTGATGTATCTGTTGCTGCAAAATGATGGTTCTGTAGGTTATTAGAAAAAGGTTTGTGAGTGCTCTTAAAAGTTTCCAACAGCTGCGATGTCTGAAATGCAGCCAGCATTGCTTCAGAGTTTTTTAAAGTGGGACGGATACCAGTTTTATGCAATGCTTCATGAATTGTTCGAATGATTAAGCTACGAATTAACCCTGGATCACGGAATCGTATATCGGCTTTGGTTGGGTGCACGTTAACGTCTACATCAGCAGGTGGTAGATCAATAAAAATAATAGATACAGGATAACGATCTCGAGCCATGACATCGGCATAGGCTCCTCGGATTGCTGCCCAGAGAAATTTATCACGGACTGGGCGGCCGTTAACATAAGCAAATTGATGAAGGCTATTACTACGGTTGAAGGATGGTAGGCAAGTAAACCCAGTTAAACGGATGGTTTCACGCTCAGCATTAAGCTCTATGCTATTGGGAGCGAACTCTTTTCCCATAATTTGCGTGATACGCTGTAATTGTCCTTGTGTATTATTTCCTGTAGCGGGCAGTTCTATGGAACTTCTATCTGAACCCGACAGAGAAAAGCGGATATGTGGAAATGCAATAGCAATTCGTTTAATCATGTCGGTGATAGCATTCATTTCAGCTCGATCAGTTTTCATAAACTTTAACCGCGCTGGAGTGATAAAAAAGAGATCGCGAACTTCAACGATAGTTCCAGGATTGGAGGCCGCTGGTTTTGGTCCTACAATTTTCCCTGCTGTTACAATAATTTCAGAGGCACTGTCAGCATTCTGTGTTCGTGAAGTTAGCTTAAGTTTAGCAACAGAACCGATAGAAGGTAGAGCTTCTCCTCGAAAACCAAGGAAGCATATGTTATGCACATCATCGGTAATTTTTGAGGTACAATGGCGAGAAACTGCTAACGTTAATTGATCTGCAGGAATACCGCAGCCATTATCACTTACTTTTATAAAATTTTTTCCGCCATTTGCTGTAACAATTTCGATTCGGGTTGCCCCAGCATCAATAGCATTCTCAACTAGTTCTTTGACAACATTTGCTGGACGTTCAATAACTTCTCCAGCAGCAATTTGATTAATAATATTTTCGCTGAGATGGTGTATTATCATAATAAATCCTGGCAGGATCTTTGTAGGCATTAAAATTTAGATGATGATAACACTATTTACTCAACATTCAAGGAGAATGAGAGTGAAAAGGGTATTATCCTTAAAATGGTTGTATTGATTTTCAAAGATATTTTATCGAACGTAATTTCATTGTTTGTAGTATCCTACTGTTGATTATGATAGCATATTGATTAGTGTGTTTGATAGGGGGTGATTTTTATCTGTTGAAAACAGTTTTCATAAATCAATTGTCTAGGTAAAAGAAGCACATTAAAGATGGAAAGTAGGATATATGGTGCGCATGAGCGGTATTTTGGCAGATAGTGATATACAGGATTTAATTGATAATGGTGTTCTTAAGGCGCTGTTTCCGTTTGATGCATCACAGATACAACCGGCAAGTCTTGATCTCCGTTTAGGGAACAAAGCCTATCGTGTCCGTGCTTCTTTTATGCCGGGACTTAATACAAAGGTTTTGGACAAACTCGAACGTTTAAAGTTGCATGAATTTGATTTACAGGATGGAGCGGTATTAGAAACGGGTTGCGTTTATATTGTTCCCCTTTTAGAAGGTCTAGCTTTACCAAAAATTTTATCTGCAGTAGCCAATCCCAAAAGTTCCACAGGGCGATTGGATATTTTTACACGTGTGATTACAGATAATGCTCAGGAGTTTGACAAAATTTGTGCAGGTTATCATGGCCCACTTTATCTTGAAATTAGTCCCCGTACATTTCCGGTTTTGGTGCGTACTGGCTCGCGTTTATCTCAGCTTCGGTTTCGTAAAGGGAAAAGTTATTTAAATGAAAGGGAACTGTACATTTTACACAAAAACGAAAAACTTATATCGGGTGATATGCCTCATATTAATGATGGTGGTATTGGGCTCTCTATTAATTTAAAGGGGGATGAGAATGGGCTTGTGGGTTATCGTGGCAAGCACCACACAAGTGTTATTGATATTGATCAACGAGCCGTTGCGCATGTTTTAGACTTTTGGGAACCTATTTTGGATCGTGGTCAAAGGGAATTAGTCCTTGATCCTGATGAGTTTTATATTTTATCCTCGCAAGAGGCTATCCATGTTCCTCCGCTTTATGCAGCTGAAATGATACCCTTTGATCCCTTAGTTGGTGAGTTTAGGGTGCATTATGCAGGTTTTTTTGATCCAGGATTCGGGCATATGGAGGCAGGTGGAAAAGGATCGAGAGCAGTTTTGGAAGTTCGCAGCCATGAAGTTCCATTTATCTTGGAGCATGGTCAGATCATTGGTCGTTTAGTGTATGAGCATATGCTTAATCGACCGTCGGTACTTTATGGGCATGATGCGGGATCGCATTATCAAGCACAGGGATTAAAGTTGTCTAAGCATTTTAAGTAAATTTGAAAACATTAGCCTTGATATTGCAAAAAATATTTCCGGCGAAGGGAATACTTCAATCTCCTACGGATATGATATTATAGTGGTTTATTTATTTCTTGAACTGAATATGCTAGGTTAGTTGCTATCACTCACTCTACTTTGAAAATTTCAATGAAAAGATCGTGATTTTGTCTTGCATAGGGTGTTATTTAAGTGCAGACAAAGAGTTTTTTTACTACAGTGCAGTAACAGTTAAAAAAACAAACATCTTTTTAATTTGTCATTATTAATATATAGAATATTTATTCCAATTACTACTTGGACAACTCTACTAAGCAGCACCATTTGGGTACAATTAATTTGCAATTATGACTATAAAATTGTTTAATTAAAGTAGAAATTTTATATGTAATATGTTCTGATATTTAAAGTTATTTAGACTACCCTACATGAATCGTAAATGTATGTTTCAATAAATTAGCTTTCATCAAAACTGCCTTTTTTATTTTGATGAGGGTTATATTCAATAACTAACAATATATTTTGCAGAGGGCATTACTTTGAAATTAAAAGTGAACAAGTAATCTTATCCTAGATAGAGCTTAATCACAAAGGCTGTAATGCCTCAATTCTCTTGAATACATATGAACAACGTATGCATTTGTGCATTAATAATGTGAGGCCAAGTGCTACAAGGTTTTTAATCTGAAAAAGAGAAATAAAGACATTGTTTTCACGGGTTAATTTTTTAGTTGCAATCTCTTTTACTTGAATCTACTGAATGGAGGCTTCTCTTGGAGCATCCAATAAGAGGCGTGTAGATTAGGGCTTATTGGTTTTATGATATTTTCGTTTTTCATTCAGGAACAATGGTACCGTCATGATTATTTCCTCAACATTTGATTACCGCAGAGCAGCAAAGCGTCGGCTTCCCCCTTTTCTTTTTCACTATATTGATGGCGGGGCTTATGCTGAGGAAACTATGCGACGTAATTGTACGGATCTTCAGGGACTTGCACTTCGTCAAAGAATTTTGCAAAAGGTTGGTGAGGTTGATCTTTCAATTAAGCTTTTTGATCAAACACTCAATCTACCGATTATTCTTGCACCCGTTGGGCTAACTGGCATGTATGCGCGTCGTGGTGAGGTAAAAGCTGCACGTGCGGCGGTAGCAAAAGGCATTCCTTTTACACTATCTTCTGTTTCAGTTTGCCCTATTGCAGAAATACAAGCAGAGGTTGGAAGCGCATTTTGGTTTCAACTTTATGTTCTCAAAGATCGTGGATTTATGCGTGATGTTCTAGAGCGGTCTTGGTTAGCTGGTGTACGTACATTGGTTTTTACAGTTGATATGCCTGTTCCCGGTGCACGTTATCGTGATGCCCACTCAGGTATGTCTGGACCGTATGCTGGATTACGTCGTATTTTACAGGCTATTTTTCATCCACATTGGGCTTGGAATGTTGGTGTCATGGGGCGTCCACATGATCTTGGAAATGTTTCTACCTACCTCCAAAAAAAGATCGTATTGGAAGACTATATCGGTTGGCTTGGTGCAAATTTTGATCCATCAATTGGTTGGTCTGATCTACAATGGATTCGGGATTTTTGGAAAGGAAAAATGATTTTGAAAGGTATTCTTGATCCACAAGATGCGCGAGAAGCGGTACAATTTGGTGCTGATGGTATTGTTGTTTCCAATCATGGTGGGCGTCAGCTTGATGGTGTATTGTCCACTGCGCGAGCATTGCCAGTGATTGCAGAGGCTGTAAAGGGTGATTTAACTATTTTAGTTGATTCTGGTGTTCGTTCTGGCCTTGATGTTATACGCATGATAGCACAAGGTGCTGATGCTGTTATGATTGGCCGTGCTTTTGTTTATGCGCTTGCAGCCGCGGGTGAGAAAGGTGTTGCACACCTCCTTGATCTTTTTGCTAATGAAATGCGGGTAGCTATGACATTAACTGGTGTACGCGCAATTAAAGAAATCACTCACGAGAATTTAGCACGTCCAAATGCTTTTTTTGGATAAAGAATTGCTCCTATGCCTTCTTTTCGGAAAAGAGAGTATTACTCATAAAAAGTATTTGTGTGCCATTTTTAATATGTTTATGAGAAATATGTACGTTTGTCATAATCTTTGTTACAAAGGTATCTGGAGGATATTTTGTTGAATAATGGCCAATATTATTGTTGTTTGTTTTGTCCATTTGACATGTTGATTCAATTTTTATTACTTCCTTAATGCTTTTTCTATACACTTTTGTATCAAAAGTGAGTTTCAATTGGATCGGGAAGGTTTGTATAAAATTTAGCAATATTAATTCTAAATCTATATTCTTAAATAGTTTCTTTAGCATGATTAAATAAGTCAATATCCTTTATGAAACTTAAATTATAATTTCTCAAATAATGCGTTTATTTTAATTGACTGGTGTGTTTATTTTTTCGTACACTAAAAGGTCTAATCTTATCTGGATGACACAGGTCAGTTTGATTTTGCATAGGATTACATAGCAAAGTTAAAGCAGGCTTATTCCATCGAATATCTTTGCAAAAGAGAAAAATAAAGTACTTCTAATGTCATCACCTAAATAATCATGAACTGTTAAATTTTTAAAACTCTTCATCTTAGATCATTCTATGTTTGGATATTTCTTGCTTACGAAAGCCTATAAAATACCGTTATCCAGCGTTAAAAACACTTGGATATGGCCTAATGAAAAAGCTGAACGTGCTATTGCCAACCTTACTCAGAAGTTGAGCGATTAGAAACGATGCTTGCTTGTTGTTATAAGGTTGTACAAAGCAGTTTTTGCCATTTACCTGTACGATATATTATCGACCCGCCGCATCATTTATTTGATGCGATGTTAGCGTGGCAGATTGCCATTCATTTTTTTCATTATCAGTTTGGGGTGCTACGATGACGTATTGTCGCTATGCGAGAGCGGCAACAGACTTCTTTTCTTTATCTCTCCAAGTGATTAATCGCCGTTTAGCAGAGCCTGTTTTTGCCAAAGCTTATCACAAATGGGCAAAGCGTGTGCAGGATTTGTTTTTACAAGAGATCAGAAAGGCGGCAGCGTGATGGCACAGTTTCAAACACTTAATCTTGATCTTATTGTTGTGCCTGAGCGCATTCGCCCTGTAGATGATGAGCATGCCAAGGCTATTGCGCAATCTATGGCGCGAGAGGGGTTGGTGAATTCGATTACTGTATGTCACACCCTCCAATGCTAAAGGGGGCAATTATACCCTTATTGCTGGTGCGCATCGTTTACGCGCTGCTGAGATTTTGGATTACGATCAAATTAACGCCATTGTGATGCAGTCTTATAAAGAGAATACCGCACTTTTAGAGGTAGCAGAAAGTCTTTTTCGCAATGAATTATCGGTGATAAATCGTGCGCTTTTTGTGCAAACTTATCGCGATTTATGGAAGAAAAAGCATGGAAAATGCAGCGGGGAGGGGATGGTAGTAATCAATATAAAGCCAAAAAAGAGCAATTGGAGCAAGCTGCCCCTTTGATCGGTGATAGTGCAAATATTGCATTTGGATTTGCTGATGAGAAATAGTGCAATGTTTGCACAATTGTATGATGGTGAGTAACTGGGTAACGTTTACCCTTTTGCTAAACATGTAGCGGATCGCATTGGTCTATCCAAACGTGCAGTGCATTATTTAATGAAAATTGCTTAGCATTTACAGCCAGAATTGCGTACAGCTCTGCGTGATACGGAATTGGCAGATAATCAAGCACAATTGTTGCAGCTAGCGAAGATAGAGCTGATTGCACAGCGGCGGGTGATGATTGCTTTGCTACAGGTTGAGGGGAATTTACGGCGGGTTGTTGATTTGGTCAATGGCATTATACGCCACCTCACATCAATGAACAGGAACGGATTTTTGTTCAATTGTTGGGTGTTTTGCAAAGAGCGGATGTCAAGACACGTGCATGTTTTTGTGATTATCTTGATGGGCAGTCGGTAGAGGTGCACGCATGAAAGTGCCCAAACCGCAATAGCTTGATTTTTTCCAAAAGCCTATTTTCCCTTGTTGGGAGCCGGTTGCTCAGATTGATTTAGAGTGATTTCGCTCACATATGAAACGTTTCATGGCTAAAGCTTTGCGTGAATGCTCATTTGAACGGAGTGTGATTGCTGAATGCATGGCGCAGTATTTGGGAATTGGCTATTTAAGTAAGGCGAGTTTGGATGCTTATGTAGCTGAAAGTAAGCAGGTGGATATTTTTTTGCTGCGTTTTAAAGCCTTTATGCGGGCTACGGGAGCGTTTTGGCTGTGGGATGAGGTTTGTTGTGAGTGAAGATGGTTTATTGTTGTTGCAAGGGGGTGAAGCACGGTTAGCAGAGCTTGCGAGGCTCCAGCAAGAGCAACGGTAGATTGCTACGCAGTTAAAAGCCATGCGTGCTACACCTGTGCAGATTAGGTGGGGGCAGCTATGAAAGAATGGTTTAGCATTGCAGAATTAGCTGCATGAGCCCTGCCAGAGTTGCTGAAGAGTATGTGATGGGGGGGGTGCGTAAAATTTTAGCGACTACATGGATCCATAAAAGCGAATTAATACGTAATGTTAAAGGAACTTTTCGCTCTATTGTCGAAATTCACATCTCTTTATTGCCAGAGTGGGCGCGGGCAGTTTTACTGATGCAGTAAGGTGGGATTGGTGTTTATCAAAACACGGAAGAGAGTACGCAAAATAAGACATTTGGTTGCGCTATGAGAGCTTTCCGAAGGTACATAGCACCCAATACGGCAACCATTAAAGCTTTTTACTTTGATTGCGCTCAAGGGCAACAACGACAGGTTAATTACTGAACGGGTTTTGAGGGTCCCACGCAGCGTTTGCATCATCATTATAGCTTGTGGGGAGAAGGCTGTCTAAATAATACTTTTTAGGAAAAGAAAACAATATTCATTTAAGAGGATTTTAAGGCTCTTTGAAGATTCCTTTAGAGCCTATTAAAAGTACTTTGAAAAAACAAAATGGTGCCGCATGCCGGTTTCGAACCAGCGACCCCATCATTACGAATGATGTGCTCTACCAACTGAGCTAATGCGGCTATAAGCTTTTACATTAATTAAATAGAAGTCAGTCTGATGGTAATAGCCAAAAGAATACCCAAAAGCAAGTATACATTTTGTTCGATAAATATATCAGATAAGGCAATCATTAAAGCAATGAGAGTGGTTGACGAAAGCTAAGATGGATAAGCTTGATACTATAAAGTACCGATAAAATATCTTTATGATCATATTAAATATTGGAGGCTGCATACTTTTAATTAAGAAAAATGATCTCGTTGTGTATTTCTTTAGCAGCGATCATGAGGTACTCTTGATTTTTCTGATAAACGAAATGTTTTTGTAGTTATTTTAATAAGACAAGGTTCTCTAAGAATGTCAGTATGTATGGTATAATGGATCTTATAAGTATCTTATAAATATCAAACATATTTTTCTTGTCCGTAAGAAATTTTATGAAAAGGCTTTTGTTTTTCGCAACTCAAGATCCAAAGTATTGTTGCTAAGGCACCAAGTATGGACCATACTGGCAAACAAGTAAAAGTTATAAAAGTCGAAGATAAAATGGGCGGAATTGTTTTATGTATAAACTGGTTAAGACTGTAGATATCTGTCTGTAAGAGGGTTACTAATATTTTGTTGAGAGGCGTTATCGTCCAATGTGATGCTCTCACAGAGTGCGTACTGTCGATGGCTAATGCTATAATTGTTAGCGTAATAAAAATAAAAGCCATTAATTTAAGTAAAAGACGGAGCATATTTTTTCTATCAATTTAACGGAGTATTTGCATAACATATAAAGAAGCCAGTAGTTGCATTATGACAAAAAAATAAAGTTACGTTCGTTTTTATAATTTATTTTGAAAAAGATGTATAAAGATTATAATTGTTTTTTCAGTAAAAATTTTGATTAAACGCAACAAGAATAATAAAAAGAAAGAGGGGATAATGTTTGAAGAACAGCACAATACATTAAAGCGTAACCTTCAAAATCGCCACGTTCAAATGATCGCTTTGGGAGGTGTTATTGGAACGGGTCTTTTTTATGGATCAACCGAATCTATACAATTAGCTGGTCCTTCCACCATTATAGCTTACCTTTTTGGAGGACTTATCGTTTATTTCATCATGCGAATGCTTGGTGAGATGTCAGTAGAAGAACCAGTTTCCGGCACTTTTAGTTTTTTCGCTTATAAATACTGGGGAAGTTTAGCTGGTTTTGTAACAGGATGGAATTACTGGTTTCTTTATATTCTAGTCAGTATGACTGAACTTACAGTTATCGGATTTTATCTTGATCATTGGGTTTTCGTCGACCATTGGAAGTCATCTTTTGTTATTTTTTTGTTGGTTACATTAATCAACTTGCTTAATGTTCGTTTTTATGGAGAATTTGAATTTTGTTTTTCTTTAATTAAGGTAGCTGCTGTTGTTGGTATGATTATCTTTGGTTTTTTTATCATCGTTACAGGGAGGTATGGAAATCAAGTGAGTATTTACAATCTTTGGGATCATGGTGGTTTTTTTCCTTATGGTGCAATGGGTGTTGTTTTTGCTACTTGCATGGTCATGTTCTCTTTTGGCGGAACAGAACTTATTGGTATTACTGCTGGCGAGGTACTAAATCCAGAAAAAACAATCCCATCTGCTATTAATAAGGTTATGTGGAGGATCATAGTTTTTTATATTGGTTCTATTAGCATTATTATGATGATGAGTCCGTGGAATATGATTGAGAAAAATAGCAGTCCTTTTGTTACAATTTTTGAGACCATAGGAGTTCCGGCGGCTGGTCATATTTTGAATTTTGTGGTTATTATGGCTGCTATTTCAGTCTACAATAGTGGTATTTATGCCAATGGTCGTATGCTTTACAGTTTAGCTATACAAAAAAATGCACCACGTATTTTTAGTAGACTTAGTACTGCTCGTGTTCCTTATGTTGCTATCCTTTTTTCATCTGTTTGTACTGCGATGATTATCGTTGTTAATGTTTTTATTCCGGATAATAGTTTCATGCGAGTCATGGCTCTTGCAACTGCAGCGGCGGTTATTACTTGGAATATTATTGTGATTGTTCATTTAAAGTTTCGAAAAGCCTATAAGGGTAGAAAAGAAGCGTTTACATATGAATTTGGTTTATATCCTTATGCTAACTATCTTTGCCTTGGTTTTCTTGCTTTGCTATTTTTTGTTATGTTTATAAGTGGTTTTGGACAAAATGGATTAATGACTCAACTCTTTGATATTATAGGAATAAAGACAACATTTATTGAGTCATACATCCCTGTACAGATGCCTGATATGAGTTTGGTAGTTATTATTATGCCTCTATGGTATTTGCTTTTGCTTTTAGGTTATAGACTTAAGGGATAATGCTGGAAGAGATAATTAAAGTATTGATTGGAATAAATCTTGGGGCTTATAAAATTTGATAAGGTGACGCAAGTCTTTGATGATTTGTGCGTTTTAAGGAATATCACTGTAAAGCTGACTGAAAGACGAATTGCGATTATTGGTGCAAATGGTTCAGGGAAAAGTACATTTGTTCGTCTTATCAATGGGCTACAATTACCATCAAATGGTTTTGTAAGCGTTGATGGGCTTGATACAAAGAATGATGCAAAAGCAGTAAAGCGCAAAGTAGGATTTGTTTTTCAAAATCCCGATAATCAAATTGTTTTACCATTAGTAGAAGAAGATTTATCTTTTGGTCTCAAAAATTTAAAACTTAGTAAAGATGAAATTAAGGAGCGTGTAGATGAAATTTTACAGCTCTACGATCTCCAAGCTTTTAGGAATTATGCAGTTCACTTGTTAAGTGGCGGACAAAAACAATTAGTTGCTATTTCGGGTGTTGTGGCAATGAAACCAGATTATATTATTTTTGATGAGCCGACAACATTACTTGATTTGCGAAACAAGCATCGTGTTACGCAGGTTATAGAGGAATTACCACAAACAGTGATTGTTGTATCACATGATTTGGAATTTCTTAGAAATTTTGATAGGGTGCTTGTCTTTGATAAAGGAGAGATAGCTGTTGATGATGTACCTTTTGTTGCAATAAAAGAATATGTAAGAAAAATGTTATGATAAGTTTATATCTTCCAAGAGATACTTTTGTCCATAGGCTTAGGCCAGAAATTAAGTTGTTGCTGTTTATTGTATGTGCAACCGTTGTATTTGTAGTTTCATCGATAATTATTCTTTCAATATTTTTATTTTTTGTGGCTTTATTGTATGGAGTTGCTAGTATTCCTTTCAGTAATGTGTTAAAGCAGTTTAAGTCGATGATTTTATTTTTAATAGTTATATTGACCTTTCAGGTTATTTTTAACAGTTGGTTTGCAGGGGTTGAGGTTGTATTACGCTTTATCATTCTTATTTTGTTAGCCTCACTTGTTTCTCTAACGACAAAAGTTTCAGATATGGTAAGTACAATTGAAGCGGGATTTAAGCCTTTTAGGTGTTTTGGTTTAAATCCGTCGAGGTTAAGTACAACTTTATCTATGGCGATAAGGTTTATACCTGTCATTAGTGATAAGTTTAATGAAGTGCGAGAAGCACAGCGGGCACGTGGATTTGAGACCAATATTTTTGCTCTTGCGATGCCTCTTATTATACGCACCATAAATATGGCTTCAGAGGTAGCTGAAGCTTTAGATGCACGATCTTATGATAGTGATACGGATACTAAAGTTTAATGGTAATAAAAACATTCACAGTGAAGGGGTAGTTGAATGAACACAAAAGATCTAACTTACATTGCTTTGTTTGCAGCTATTTACGCAGTTTTAGGCCTTTTTCCTCCTATTTATCTTCCTATTTTTCTTGGGATTCCCATCACAGCTCAGTCTATGGGGCCAATGTTAGCAGGATCTATACTCGGGGCAAAAAGAGGAGCTTTAGCCTCAATTCTTTTTCTTGTGCTTGTTGCTATTGGATTTCCTCTATTGTCCGGTGGACGTGGAGGTATTGGTGTTTTTTTAGGTGTTGGTGGTGGATATATGATTGGTTATCCATTTGCTGCGTTTTTTATCGGATTTATGGTTGAGTTATTTTGGCGGAAATTAAATTTTATTACATTGCTTATAATAAATGCCGTAGGTGGTATAGGGGTGGTATACCTTTTCGGAGTTCCGTGGATGGCTTACATCTCTAAAGTTTCTTTGTTAACAGCTTTTATGAGTTCATTAGGTTTTATAATTGGTGATTGTTTGAAAGTGTTTATTGCGTCCTCTATTGCGCTTGCAATTAAAAAATCTATTCCTCTTATTGTATCAAGAAAAGGGTAATTTTAAATTTGAATGAGGTTTTATAATTACGATACATTTAAAGATAACAATGATAGCATAATGAAGTTCTTCACCTTAATTTATTGGTCTTTTAATAAGAAGGAATATGTCAGGTGACAATATTTGCGTTATCTGAATGATTACACAAGAAAGGAGTATAATGACGTCTGTGTAATTGTTTTATTGAGCTATATAGATATTAATAAACAAAATATTATTGATAAGCTGTGTGGGTAATTTTGTTATGCTTCATTGAAAATAATTTCAAGGATGAAAATTTAGGCGATATGTTAAATTAAAGTTGTACAGAGTGTTGTTCTTTTATAATTCAATCAGTATTATTCTTTAACATCAGAAAATGATAGGCTTGCGTGACATTTTCTTTAGATTTTGAATGATGGTGAATAATTGGTCTATAATATTTTTTATATTCATAGTAATATTCTAATATAATAAGAATATTTCTTATAAATATGTTATTTATTCTATAGACATACATAATGGTTTTATGTATACATACATTATGTATTGTTATTGAGAAGATAAATTATAGAAGTAAGGCTATGAGTATAAGATATTTTTTTGTTGTATGTGCTATCATTTTAGGTTTTTGTTCTGGTGTGAAAGCATCTGATCGTGTTATCATCCACGAAGAAACATCTATGTTAATGTCTCCTTCTGTTTCTACGCCAGATTCATTTTTTTATAAACAGGTTAATTCTTTATTAAGTAAAGTTGTTATATCCACTCATCCGAGTGATCATGGTGTATTTTGGAGAAATGTAAAATTTATGTTTTTGAAGGCAAGACTTGTGTACGCTAAATTAGGACAGTATTTATATGCTTCTGTATTATCCATATTTAATTGGTAAAGTGGCGTATATTGTTTTTATCTTATGTTTAATGCAGTAAGAATGTTAAGTGTGTCTTAAGGTGTATTTAAATTTTTAAGAATAACTTTAAGATTTTACTATCCTACTATTTGTATAAAATTTCAGATTGTATATGCATCAATATATGGTGTGTATATACAATCTGGTCTTTTTTGTATAATTTTTTAGTATATGTAACTAAATTTGTTTGATTCAAAGATTTTATTTGAATTTACTGTATTATCTCCAGAAGAGTTACCGTTTTACATGTAATTACAATACAGATGGTTTTGTCAATGTTATATGCATCCTCAAAGATATCTGAGATTATTTTGTGTTAAGTTTTAATGATTGTGATAAAGCCGCGATTTTTGATGCTTTGCTCCTTGGTAATGAAGAAAATTTGAAATATTAAGACAGTTTAAAAAAAATCTCATTTATAATATGTTATAGAAGTGGTATGAAAAATTATATTTTTTAATCTTTAAAAAGGTATATGAAATCAATAAAAGATTTTTAAACTCTCTACTTTTATGAAGAGTGCAGTTCACAAAACTTCAAATCTTTATCAGTTAGGTAAAGCAATTATATGGAAGAAAAAGCTTACCAGTATATGCTTAAAATAATGTACATCAAATTAGATAAAACTATGTAAATTATAAATTACAAATTCAAAACGGTCTAAAAATAAAAAGGCAAATACAAAACACATACACATTAATACAATGGGTAAATAGGTGGTGCCCAGACGCGGATTCGAACCACGGACACGCGGATTTTCAGTCCGCTGCTCTACCAACTGAGCTATCTGGGCATCTTTCACATAACACGTGAAGCGTGTGCGGTTATAACATTAAAATTTTCTCTGTCTAGCCTTCAATAAAAAAATAATCGATTTTTTATAAGTTTATCTTTGCATTTTATGTACGATAATCGCTTTTTCTATAAAATCAACTTGATAGCACATAGCGCTATGCGTTAATGCTATTATGATTTTTATGCTGTTCTCTAGCGTTGTGATAGTATGTGCAATTCATTTTAAAAAATTAATCAAGAAATTTGACGCATTAGAATATTTTTACAGGGGATTCACGGATTTTTATCTTACCAGAGCAACAGAAAATATCCATGATATTTGTATGAAAGACGGTTTTTATAATTATCTACAATAATGTATCCTTCTTGAAGGAAATGCAAATCATTTATCAAGTCATCTATAAAGGGGAGAGTAACGGTAATGATAATGTTAAAAGAACCAAGTTGTCGTCCAAATAATCCGAATTTTTCTTCAGGTCCTTGCAGCAAGAGACCAGGATGGACTGTTGAAGTTCTAAAAAATGCATTATGTGGTCGTTCACATAGATCTAAAATAGCCCAATCGAGACTGGCCGAAACCATTAATCTAACTCGAGAAGTCCTTGAAGTACCTTCTGATTATCGTATAGGTATTGTTCCTGCTTCAGATACTGGCGCTGTTGAGATGTCTCTGTGGTCGTTATTAGGTGAACGTGGTGTTGATATGGTAGCTTGGGAAAAATTTGGATCAGGTTGGATTGCTGATGTTGTTGAGCAATTAAGGCTTTCTGATGTACGTCTATTTGAAGCTCCTTATGGTGAATTGCCAGACTTAACACAAATTGATTTTGATCGTGATGTTGTTTTTACATGGAATGGAACGACTTCAGGTGTGCGTATTCCTAATGCAGATTTTATTCCAAATAAGCGAGCAGGTTTGACAATTTGTGATGCAACATCAGCCGCTTTTGCACAAAATTTGAATTTTTCAAAATTAGATGTTGTTACTTTTTCATGGCAAAAGGTCTTAGGAGGTGAGGCAGCACATGGTATATTGATTTTAAGTCCTCATGCTGTTGAGCGGCTTGAGAATTATGTTCCTGTTTGGCCTATACCTCAAATTTTCCGTATGACAAAAAATGGAAAATTGAACGAAAATATTTTTAAGGGAGAGGTAATTAATACACCTTCTCTTCTTTGTGTTGAAGATTATCTTGATGCATTGAAGTGGGCGAAATCACTAGGTGGTTTGCAGGCATTAAGGGCGCGAGTTGATAAAAACTTTTCTGTAATTGATTCTTTTGTCCGCAGAACACCCTGGTTGGAATATTTGGCAAAAGATCCTGAAATACGTTCTAATACTTCTGTTTGTTTAATAATTGTGGATCCGGTTATCGCTGCTTTGGATAGAGAAATGCAGGTATCATTTGTAAAAGCGATAGTGAATCGCCTTGATGATATAGGTATTGCTTATGATATTGGTTCTTATCGAGATGCTCCTCTGGGATTTCGAATTTGGACTGGTGTAACAATTGAGGCTTCTGATCTTGAATTGTTAACGGGATGGCTCGAGTGGGCATTTCAGGTTGAAAAAGCTCAGCTCTAGATAATTTTTATAACGCAGATTTTTGTAATATGGAAAATGATGATATCATTTCATTGTTTATTTAATTTTGGCAAAAACAATAACCACGATCTTATCTGTATCAAAAGTCTCTAATCTAGAATGCAAACACATTTTATGTTTTGGTTATTTATCTTTAGTTATTATGAAGATGTAAATTTAATAACATTAGGATTGGAAAAAAGTTTAAATGAGGAGTCGCACTTGCTATAAGGTTTCGTTATAAGGAAGCACTTATTTTTGAATGTTGGTTTTATTTGACCAAATATGGCGGAGAAAATTATGGCCAATGTAGTAGTTGTCGGCACACAATGGGGTGATGAAGGCAAAGGTAAAATTGTAGATTGGTTATCAGAGCAGGCGGACATAGTTGTGAGATATCAGGGCGGGCACAACGCAGGTCACACATTGGTTATTGATGGAATTAGTTATAAATTGTCTCTTTTACCATCTGGTGTAGTTCGTGGGAAGTTGTCAATTATCGGTAATGGTGTTTTAGTCGATCCTCATCATTTTGTTTCGGAATTAAGAAAACTGCGTGAACAGGGTGTGAAGATTACACCAGAAATTTTACGTATCGCTGAGAATGCTCCTTTGATTCTGTCTGTGCATCGTGATCTTGATGTAATACGGGAAAGTGGTTTTTCAGGCTTAAAAATTGGTACGACAAAGCGTGGCATTGGTCCTGCTTACGAAGACAAGGTGGGTCGTCGCTCCATCAGAGTTATGGACTTAGCAGAATCTGATACACTTATGGAAAAAATTGGACGTTTTTTGGGACATCATAATGCTTTACGTCGTGGAATGGGTGTTGCAGAGATTGACTCTAAAGCGCTTTATGATGAATTAATGCAAGTAGCAGATGAGATTCTACCTTTTATGGATTGTACATGGCGTCTTTTAAATAAAAGTTATCTGATGAAGAAGCGCATTCTTTTTGAAGGTGCGCAAGGTGCGTTGCTTGATAATGATTTTGGAACTTATCCTTATGTAACGTCGTCTAATACAGTTTCTGGGCAAGCTTTCACTGGTTCAGGTATGGGGCTTGGCTCAATTCATTATGTTTTGGGTATTGCAAAGGCTTATACAACACGTGTTGGAGAAGGGCCTTTCCCAACAGAGCAGATTAATGAGATTGGTGAATTTTTAGGAACGCGTGGGAATGAATTTGGCGTTGTAACTGGTCGAAAGCGCCGATGTGGTTGGTTTGATGCTGTTTTAGTCCGCCAAATGGTAGTCATTTGCGGTGTTAAGGGTATAGCACTAACAAAGCTTGATGTTTTAGATGAGTTGGATGAAATTAAAATTTGTGTTGGTTATGAACTGGATGGTAAAAGAATCGATTATTTACCTTCTTCTATGAGAGATCAAGCCCGTGTGAAGCCAGTTTATGAGACAATGGAAGGTTGGAGAAAAACAACAGCACACACATCTAAATGGGAAGAGTTACCGGATCAGGCAATCAAATATATACGCTATATTGAAGAATTAACTAATGCAAGAGTAGCTTTATTATCCACCAGCCCTGAGCGTAACGATACAATCCTTGTTACTAATCCCTTTTTAGATTAAAGATTGTCTTTATCTTTTCTATATTTTTACACGAATAGAGCTTTGGAAGCTAATGAAAGTGAAATAGAAAATAATATTGTTTATTTTCTACATTCATCTTAGAATGTGGCGACAGTTATATCAATATACATAATAATCAATTTAAAAGGTTACAATGAATATGTTTTTGCCTTGAAACTAGGGTTTTCCTTAGTTTAAGAAAGATTATATAAGATATGGTAGATTTCGTTGGAATTTTAAAAAAAACAATTAATGCACAAAGTAATATTACACCACAAGTGCGTGAGCGAATTTATAAACGAGCTATCGAAACACTAGAATATCAATTTGTAGAAGCAGCAATACCACCGACGATAGCAAATGAACAAAGACAGATTTTGCGAGATGCTATTACAAATGTTGAAACAGAATATCGGGAAGGTGAAAAAAAGTTATTTTCTTCAGCAGTTGGGTGGCAATTTACAGATGTTTTTGAAGTAAATGACAAAAATACAAAAAACGCTGCATTGTCACGAGATGATAGTGTTTCAGTTTTGGTAACAGAAAAAAAACAAGAGTTCTCCGTTACAAATTTAAAGGATAGTGCGACATCTAATGAACTTTCTGCATTAGGTGTTCCAGATGCGGAGCCTGTCAATATGAATTTTCATCATTTAGCTTCTCAACATGTTGGTTCAGATATCTTAAAAGATTCTACTTCAGCGGCTATTGCGCAAATTGATAATTTTCACATTGTTTCGCATATTTTTTCTCAGGCTTTGCGGCGTGCAAATCGGCCGTCAATGCAGAAGCGTATCGCGATGGGTGCTGCTATTTTAATCAGTTTTATGATCTTGATCATCGGTATTTATCTTATTTGTAAATATATACTTGTGTTAAACGGTGGTCAATTATCAAAGGAAAAATCTCAAGTTTCTAGTGTGTTATCAAGACCATTTTCTGTTAACCAAAAATTAACACAACGCTTATTAGAGGATGGAAGTGAGGTCGATGTCGGTTTAGAGAAAATGGCAAGTTCTTCGAATGGAGAAGGAAAAGCAACAGCTGTTACTACTAATTTTCAATCAATTAAACAATTAGGTGAAGCTGTTTTATATCAAGAACGTACGAGTTATGATGCAGAAAAAGTGGCAACGGGTAGTGTACGGTGGTCACTTGTGAAGGAGTCCAATATTAATGGTGCTCTAGAAGAATCAATTATACGGGGTGATATAACAATTCCAGATAAAGGGTTATCATTACAGTTAACTTTACGTCGTAATACTGATAGATCTTTTCCTGCTGCGTATATTATAGATCTTATTTTTACTCTTTCTGATAAGTTTTCTGGTCACGCTATAAGTAATATTAAGGAACTGACTTTTAAGTTAAGTGAACAATCAATTGGACAAGCTTTAAAAAATACTGTTGTAGCAAAGATTAACGATAATTTTTTTCTGATTGCGCTAAGTGGTAATAATCCATTTCTGAATCAAAATTTACAACTTATGCAAGAATTAAATTGGATACACGTGGTGTTAACTGATGAAAATGGGCGCACAAACGAACTAACCTTTACAAAAGGATCAACAGGTGAAACTATCTTTAACGAAGTGCTTGAACAATGGCTTGCACAACAAGATAAACTAACGGTTATTGATGAAAAGAAAGAGTAATAATGCAAGGTTAGATAAAAAACTACACCCCCCCCCACACAGGAACTCACAAGACCACATCGAAAATATGAAATTGATATATGTGTTGTCTTACTCAATTGATGTCACAAGTGTGCAGACACAATCTGTTTTTTGGATAAAGCAGAAGCTTTAACGGATTGCTGCACTTTTTCAAATGCGCGCATTTCGATTTGTCTTACGCGTTCCCGACTTATGTTGAATTCACTTGAGAGTTCCTCTAGGGTAAGCGGCTCATCGCTCAGACGACGAGCTTTAAATATACGCTTTTCGCGCTCATTTAAATTATTCATAGCGTGCACCAACATAGAACGACGATTCTCTAATTCATCTTGTTCTATCAAAATCTGCTCTTGGTTATCGGAATCATCAACTAACCAATTCTGCCACTCGCTATTTTCACCTTCTTTTGTGTGTAGAGGCGCATTGAGTGAAGTATCACCACTTAGCCGACGATTCATTGACACTACTTCACTCTCAGTAACATTTAATCTAGTCGCGATCTCTTTAACCTGTTCTGCGTTAAGATCACCATTGTCAAGTGCCTGAAGTTTGCTTTTTAACTTACGAAGATTGAAAAACAATCGCTTTTGATTTGCGGTTGTTCCCATTTTTACCAAACTCCAAGATCGTAACACATACTCTTGAATTGATGCCTTAATCCACCATATCGCATAAGTTGCAAGGCGAAATCCGCGCTCTGGTTCAAAACGTTTAACAGCCTGCATAAGCCCGATATTTCCCTCTGAAATAACTTCTCCGATGGGTAATCCATAACCCCGATATCCCATCGCAATCTTAGATACTAAGCGCAAATGACTAGTGACCAATTTATGCGCAGCCTTCAGATCATGATGTTCGCGGTAACGCTTGGCTAACATATACTCTTCGCTTGGTTGAAGTATCGGAAAACGATGAATTTCCTCTAAATAACGATTCAGTCCTCCATCACCTATTGTTACTGATAGTAAATTCATATGGGCCATATAGCACCCTCCTTTTGCATGAATTCCCTGATAAGGCGAATTCTATTTCCAGACATTACATGACTATCTTTTGCAATGCTGCATGTTATCATAATTTTTAATTTTGTTCAAAAAGAGATATTGTATAAATATAATTTTATTATGAAGTTATGAAAAAGGCAAAAGTTTCAATTCATTTCTTTAAAATAATCTATGAGTTCAGCCATATCTTGGGGAAGTGGTGAGGAGAAAGACATGATTTCACATGTAGCAGGATGTTCAAAGGTAAGACACGTTGCATGAAGTGCCTGTCGATTGAATTGATCAACTATGCTTCGAATTTTGGGATTTAGTGTATTTAATTTTGTTTTAAAAGCATTGCCATAAACAGTATCACCTATAAGTGGGTGTCCGATATAAGCCATATGAACACGAATTTGATGTGTTCGTCCAGTTTCTAGACGACATTCTATAAGACTAGCGCAAGATGTTGTGTCTGCACAGGTGCCATATTTTTCAAGTACAGTAAAATGTGTAATAGCGTTACGAGCATGAATATTTTTGTTATGGACAACAGCTTGTTTTGTTCGATTATGGGGAGAGCGTCCAAGAGGTGCATTGATTGTTGAGATATTACGGCTGGGAGATCCCCAAATCAAGGCATGATAGCGTCGATCCAAAGCTCCAGTGCGCCCATGATCCGCAAATTGAGTGCTAAGGTTTTTATGAGCAGGATCATTTTTTGCGATAACCATGACACCGCTTGTATTTTTATCGAGACGATGAACAATGCCTGGGCGCTTAACGCCTCCGATACCAGATAAACTACCACTACAGTGATAGATAAGGGCATTGACTAATGTTCCAGCCCAATTACCATTGCCAGGATGAACAACGAGACCTGCTGGCTTATTAATAACAATGATATGATCATCTTCAAATAGAACATCCAATGCAATATCTTCACCGCTAAGTTCTGCATCATTAAGTGCAGGCATTGTCAATTTAATCATTTGATTGGGTTTTAATTTTGTTTTTGGTTCTTTTATTAATTGATCATCAATTTTGAGGTATCCTTCACGGATAAGGGTTTGCAAACGCGAACGTGACATCTCATTATGGTATTGTTTAGTAAGCCACTGATCAAGTCTTTGCCCAAGAGAATCTTCACCTGTTATCCATTGTGTCACTTCAGGATTCCTATTAAGTTTTTAATAAGATTTTTTTTACCAATATGAAATTGCTTTGGTGTCTAAAAATTCTTTAATTCCCCATAGCCCACCTTCACGAGCACGTCCAGAAGATCCTACTCCTCCAAAGTAACTGCCATCGGGTAAGTTATGTCCATTAACTTCTACCATACCAGATCGTACTTGCGCGGCGATACGACGACATTTGCTTTGATCTTGTGATTGTATATAGTTTGTGAGACCATACTCTGTTGCATTGGTCAAGGCTACAGCTTCATTTTCTGTACTAAAAGGAATAATTGATAGGACTGGACCAAATATTTCTTCTCGAAAAATGCGCATATTAGGTTTTACATCTGCAAATACTGTTGGACGGACATAGTAACCACGTTCCATTCCCTTCGGTAAACCGGTCCCACCTGCAACAAGAGTTGCTCCTTCATCAATTCCGGATTGTATAAGCGCTTGAATTTTATCATACTGTTGTTTTGATACTACGGGACCAATATGATCTCCTACTTGATGGCTTGAGTTAACTTTTATTTTTTCGGCAATATCTTTGGCTTTTCTTATAGCTTTGTCATAAATGGCTTGTTCTACAAGCATGCGTGTTGGGGCATTACAGCTTTGTCCACTATTATGAAAGCAATGTTGTACACCACGTTTAATAGCATCTACATCGGCATCAGCAAAGATGATATTAGCTCCTTTGCCTCCAAGTTCGAGACATACTCGTTTTAAAGTGTCGCTAGCGTTCTTAGAAATAGCTTTTCCTGCTTTGGTTGATCCAGTAAAACTTATCATTTGTACATCTGGATGAGTAGATAGGTAAGAGCCGACATTAACACCATCTCCATTTATTAAATTAAAAACGCCTGCAGGTAGAGCCGCTTCATCTAAAATCTCTGCAAAAAGTATAGCAGAAAGAGGAGCAATTTCAGAGGGTTTTAATACCATAGTACAGCCAGTCAATAGAGCAGGGATAACTTTAAGAGTTATTTGGTTCATTGGCCAATTCCATGGAGTAATCAATCCAACGACACCGATAGGATCATAGTGAAGAATTGCTTGCGTGTTGCCTTCTATTAAAACATCTTGGAATGAAAATTTTTTGAAAGCCTTTATAAAGTTAAGAATATGATAACTACCAGCGGCAGTTTGTGCATTGCGCGCTATATCAATAGGCGCTCCCATTTCCATGGAAATGGTTTTAGCTATATCTTCAGAGCGTTTTTCGTAGATCTCTAAAATTTTTTCAACGAAGCTAAGACGTTCGCTTGGTCGGGTCATTTTCCAGTTTTGAAAAGCTTTTTTAGCAGCACTAATTGCTTTATCTACATCTCTTGTGTTACCAAGGCTAATGACGGCACAGGCTTCTTCTGTTGATGGATCAATAACATGAAGATCATGAGGGATATTTGGATCATCCCATAGACCATTGATATAAAATTTCCTTTTATTCAACATAGCCTATCTCCGCCTATTTCCCATTTTTTGCTATAAATTCTGTATATCATTTACACCTTTTATAACGATAATAACAAGAACAATCTCATAAAGGGTGATGAAAGTGAACCATTTTTCAGTGGTGGATAATGGAAAGTTGTAGGAAAATTATTTGTATAACATAGGAAAAAAGAGGATGATCGGTGATGTTTCTGTCATTTTTGTGATGGAGTGTAACTATACGGTATTATGCATTTTACAATTTACGTAGGAAGTATTGGGAGAAAGCAGCGCTTATAGGCAATTTTTTTCATTAAAAAGTTGTTTCCAGCAAAAGGTTATTAACCTTCATACTATAATCTTTATGCATTCTTTTGAAAGAAGCGATTGTTCTCGTTGCTATAATTTTGTTGGGTATCATGCATAATTTGAAAAAAACATCCATTTCTACGTTTTTTCTTTCTGATGAGGGTGCGGAGGATAAATCAAGAGAAAATTCATCTACTAAGGTTACAGAGATCTTTTCCTATCCGGAAGTATGGAAAAAGGCTTTCACTCTTGGACAAAATGTGCGTTTTACGCGAACACCAGAAGTTGAAATTTTGCGGCGTCGCATAGAAACTGATCCAATTTTTGCAAAAAAGTTTAAAATTTTTTCAGAGGAAGAGCGGAAAAAGCTTACAAACATTAAACACTTGAATAAAAAAACAACAAACTCAAAATCAACAGAAAGAGAAATTAATTCTAGATCGGTTAAGAATAATGAGAATAAAAAAGAGTCGTTTTGCGATTCAACAGTTCTAAGACAGTTATCACGGAAGACTGTTAGAACTATGAGTGAGAAAGATAGCACTCTGATTGAGGAAGATAAGGGGAAGCATAAGTTATCGATAAAAAACGTAGAGCAAAAAACAAAATCTACTTTTCATCTATCTGATGATGCGTTTTTTGAGTGTGAACCTTTTATATTAGAACAGGTTGCTACTAAAATTTCAAAAAAAAATGCGACGTTTCTTGGTTCCGAGAGTGATGAGGTTATATTAGATACAACTTCTACCTTTAATGAATCAATTACTACTCTTTACCGTATTCTTGAATACCGTTTTCCCAAATTTTACGATTCAATTGCATCAGAATCTTCAACCAATGGTATTCGAGGAACAAAACAAATTTCTGATTCAGGGTATGAAAAAAGTGATGCCGCTCAAGAAATTCAAATATGTAATTCTGAGCGTGTTGTTGGAGATTCTTCTGATACTTTAGGTGATGTAGGAGCTACTACAGTAACCAATAAGTCCTGTAATATTGAAAGTTATACAACAAGAGATGTGAAAAAAAAATCAGCAGATTTTTCAGTTATGAAAGTAGCGAGCAAAGCATTGCAAGCTACTAGTGTACCATTGGGAGTAGGAAATTGTAATTCTTCTCTTATGTCAAATTTTCAATCCTTTGATTACAGTACTTATGAATTTCCTCCGATCAATTTGTTGCAGGAGCCTGTGTTTCATGGCGGAACGATTATTACACGCGAAATATTGGAGCGTAATGCCGAGCTTTTGGAAAAGGTTTTGGAAGATTTTGGCATTAAGGGTGAAATTATTCACGTTCATCCAGGGCCAGTGGTGACAATGTATGAATTTAAGCCTGCAGCTGGGGTAAAATCATCTCGTATTATCGGTCTTTCTGATGATATTGCTCGTTCTATGTCTGCTATTTCTACACGTGTTGCTGTAATTCCTGGACGCAATGTTATCGGGATTGAGTTGCCAAACACAGTCCGTGAAACAGTTTATTTACGTGAATTAATCCAATCCAGCTCTTTTCGAGAAAGTCAATTTAAATTAGCTCTTGCTTTGGGGAAGGGGATTAATGGTCAGCCTGTAATTGTAGAATTAGCTAAAATGCCACATTTATTGGTTGCAGGGACAACAGGATCAGGAAAATCTGTAGCGATTAATACGATGATCTTATCAATTCTTTATCGAATGACCCCAAAGCAATGTCGTTTGATTATGGTTGATCCTAAAATGTTAGAACTTTCTGTTTATGATGGTATTCCACATCTTTTAACGCCTGTTGTGACTGATCCCAAGAAAGCTGTTACAGCTTTAAAATGGGCGGTGCGTGAAATGGAAGAGCGTTACCGTAAAATGGCTAAATTAGGCGTGCGTAATATTGATGGTTTTAATGCACGGGTTTCGCTTGCAGCAGAAAAAGGCGAAACAATCGTGTGTACCGTGCAATCGGGTTTTGATAAGGAAAGTGGAGAAATTCTTTATCATGAAGAAGCGATGGATTTGACACAGCTTCCTTATATTGTGGTTATTGTTGATGAAATGGCTGATCTTATGATGGTAGCTGGTAAAGAAATTGAAAATGCTATTCAGCGTCTAGCGCAAATGGCGCGTGCTGCGGGTATTCATCTTATTATGGCAACACAGCGGCCTTCTGTTGATGTTATTACGGGTACGATTAAAGCGAATTTTCCTACCCGTATTTCTTTTCAGGTAACATCAAAAATTGACAGCCGTACAATTTTAGGAGAACAAGGTGCTGAAACACTTTTGGGTCAGGGAGACATGCTTCATATGGCTGGTGGTGGGCGCATCATTCGTGTTCATGGGCCTTTTGTTTCTGATGAAGAAGTTGAGTCTGTAGTTGCGCATCTTAAAATACAAGGAAAACCTGATTATTTAGCAACAGTGACGAATAGTGAAGATGATAATAAAGATATAGAATCTGTTAATTCGGTTGTCGGAAATGCTGTAGAAGAAAATCTTAACGGTGATGGTGATGAACTTTATATGCAAGCTGTTAAAATTGTCATGCGTGATAAAAAATGTTCAGTGTCTTATATTCAGCGGCGTCTTTCTATTGGTTATAATAAGGCTGCTTCCCTTGTTGAGCGAATGGAAGAAGAAGGTATTGTTGGAGCTGCTAATCATGTTGGTAAACGTGAAATTTTGCTCCATGAGGACAATAATAAGCAGTATGATTTCAAGGATGCGTCACTGTAGTTAGTGAAAGGTTAATGCTTGATTTATTTTATAAGAATTGTTGTAATTTTTTGTTCATTGATTGAGAAGTGTTCAAAGCTTTATTTTTTATAAATTTTAACGATATTATTAAGTTAGGTAGGATGCTATTTGCATTTTTTGATTGAAGTCACAATTGGCAAATTTCTCGATTGTATGTACGCTATTGAAACGAAAATAAGCTGAATGGTAGACAAAAATTTTCTCAGTTTGTGGTGGTTTTTTCGCACCACTTTACTTAAAATATGGACTAAGAATAGCTGATTTTGTAATGTTTCGAAAGAGTAAGTTAAGTGTTCAGCTTATATTTTTTATATTTTAGGATTTAATTTTCATGAATTTTCTGGTCAAGCTCACGATAGATAGTATCAGGTATTTAGTAGTTGCATTGAAGAAGCTTTGCCTTAGAATGAACGGATTGTTCGATAAATTCTGCTAGTTGTTCAAATTAGCTTTATATTAAACTTTCTTCTTTGCAAATTTTTGTTGTCAAACAGTATCTTGTGGTGGTCGTGGCTTTGGTGTTTTGAAAATGCAGGAAAAAATACAAGAAGAAAAAGATAGAACCTCAGATACAAAAACGTTGAGTCTTTCAGAAGCAGAGCGTTTAGCTTTTCGTGAAATTGCAGAGCGGTTACGTGGTGATTTACATTCAGTTTCAGGGGACGAGCATTTTATTGAAGAAACAGCAGTTAATCTGCCATGTGCACAGGCATTGCCCATAAGTGTTATAGAACAAGCTCTCATAAAAGAGCCAGCAGTAGTTTTATCATTATTGGATGCGTCTATTGATGGTGTTTTGTGGCTAGATGAACAAGGGTTCATTCAATCAGCTAGTAGTGCTGCCTTAGTATTAACTGGCTATGAAATCAATGAATTGTTGGCTCAGCCATTATCATCATTATTTACTTTGCAAAGTCGATTTTTGGTTGAAAAATATTTTCACTCAATCCGTGTACAAGGAAAAAGTAATGTTTTTAATCGTAGCAAGGTGGTTTATTTAGTAACGAAAAGTCATAAAAAGGTAGCGATTTCTGTAATGATTGTGCCTTTGGCACAACAAGGCAGTTATGCTGTTATGCTGCACGATATGACGGAAGGAGTTCTTTTAGATAAAAAAGTAGAAGAGAATAAAATGGTTGGGGTTGTACATGAAATGCGGACACCTCTGAATGCTCTCATTGATTTTGCAGAAATTATGAGGGATAGGCATTGTGGTTTGATAGAGAATGAGCGTCATCGTGGGTATTTACGTGATATTATATCATCAGGAAAATATATGTTATCATTGGTTAATCGATTACTCGAGTGCTCAAAAACAAATCATTCTAATTCAGATATCGGGGTAAATTCATCCCTCATGGCTGAAGCATGTAATGTAATATCTTGTTTGCGTGCTAGCATGGATTTTCTTGAGACACGGGCTAATCATAACGGTATTATCATGCGTATTGTTGCGCCGGTTCATGTGCCATTCATTTGTGTATCGCAACAGATATTGCGGCAAATTATGTGGAATCTTCTTTCCAATGCTATTCGTTTTACACCGTCGGGTGGGCGAATTATTGTCCATGTTTCTTACGGAAAAAAAGAGAGAGTGAAGATTTCGGTGAGTGATAACGGTACAGGCATGAGCAACAAAGAGATTATACAGGTGATGCAGCCCTATGGTCAAGTAGAGTGCAAAGACGGCCGATTCAGTGATAGAATTTTTATCAAAAGCGGTTTAGAGCTTCCAATATGTAAAGCTATGGTAGAAGAGAGTGGTGGTCAATTTTTATTATTTTCAAAACCTAATTATGGGACAACTGTTGAAATGTTTTTTCCCGTATTCCATGGGTAATACCAAATATAAATTTACTGTTTCTTGGCTAATAAATCCCTGATTTCTGATAGCAGTTTTTCTTCTAGAGACATTTCTTTTGGACTTTCCTGTTCTTCTTGTTTTCTGCGTACTTTATTCATGCCTTTAACAAATAGAAAAAGAACCCACGCAATAATAAGAAAATTGATGAGTAAAGTTATAAAATTACCATAGCTAATGGTTGCACCGGCTGCTTTGGCCGCGCTTAATGTAGCTTGTTTTTCACCAGCAAGCTGAATAAACATATTAGAAAAATCAATTCCGCCTGTGATCAGGCCAATGATTGGCATAAAAATATCATTAACAATTGAATTGACTAGTCCTCCGAAAGCACCTCCTATAATAACACCAATCGCAAGATCAATCATATTTCCTTTTAAGGCAAATTCTTTAAACTCTTTAAGCATTACTTTTTCCTGTCTATGTATTCGATATATGGTAATTCTAATTATCGCTTTTAATAGAAAGGGAAAGGGCAGTTTTTATTTTCTTGCTGGCGTTATAGTACAAATATTAAAATTCTTTTCTAGAAGTATTATAATACGTTTAAGAGTTTATATATAGACTTGATATTTCAGAATCGAATAAAATTCATAAAGAATAGTATCTGTTCTATTTCTTAACTAAAAATCAAAAATTATGCTTAGTTTATAAAATCATTTCGAGACTGTTAGGATAATATTCTTTTAAAAATGGTACATACTTTACAGATTATTTGTTAACTGTGTTAATGGATTATTTTAAGTTTTAATGTTTGAACAATTAAGAAAGAAAAGAAAGTCTTTTAAAGAGTGGAAAGATCTTTTTCTGAGCAGTTATTATAAACAGTAGAAAGGAGATGTTTTAATATTTTTTTCCTCTCCATAGGGGGGGTCAATAACTCTATGGGTAGGCATGATTAGCGATTATACCATGCACGTATAGTATTTTTACGTTTTTATTTGGATAGTATGTTATCTTTAATATTGGTGATTTGTGTTAAAAAGTTGAAGTAAAGTGTAATGGATCGTTTTATGTTGTGGAGAGAGATTAATGGTTTTTTTTCGTTGTATTGGTCGTCCCGCTTTATTTATGTTAGATCCAGAGCATGCGCATCGTTTAGCGATTATTGGGCTGAATAGTGGATTAAACCGTTGTCAAAAGGTTGTTGATGGGCGTTTATGTGTGACTGTTGCTGGTCTTAAATTTGAAAATGTTATAGGTCTTGCAGCAGGTTTCGATAAAAATGCGGAGGTTGTTGATTCTGTTTTTCGTTTAGGATTTGGTTTTACTGAGATTGGTACAGTTACGCCAAAATTTCAGGTTGGAAATCCTAAGCCACGGCTTTTTCGCTTAAGAGAAGATGAAGCGATTATTAACAGAATGGGCTTCAATAATGATGGCCATAAAATCATTTACAACAGGATTCGTGCGTGTAAACGTCTCGGCATTATAGGTATTAATATTGGTGCCAATAAAGATACGATTGACAAAATTGATGATTACACTGCTGGTATTGCCTGTTTTTATGATGTTGCTGATTATTTTACAGTTAATATTTCTTCACCCAATACGCCGGGTTTACGCGCTCTACAAGCTAGGGAAAGTTTACACATCTTGATTAATGCAATTTCACAAGCACGCAGTGAACAAAAGAAAAAGCATGGATTCTCCATTCCAATTTTTTTAAAAATTTCTCCTGATTTATCAGATAAGGAACTGGATGATGTTGCTGAAGAGATAAAATTTTCTGATTTTGATGGTTTAATTATTTCTAATACTACTGTTTCACGCAAAGGATTGATGGATAATACATCTTGTAACGAAGAAGGAGGGCTTTCTGGACGTCCACTTTTCGAGAGCTCTACTATTGCTCTTGCAAAAATGCGTCAAAAATTAGGTAAAGAGATTGCAATCATTGGTGTTGGTGGCGTAAAAGATGCACAAACAACTTTGGAGAAAATTAAAGCTGGTGCAGATTTAGTTCAACTGTACAGTGGCATGATTTATGAAGGTCCGAATCTTATTGTAACTATTCTAGAGGAGATTTTGCGACTTATGCAGCAAGATGGTGTGGATAATATACAAGCTTATCGTGATCATACTGTTGATTATTGGGCAAAACGCGCCCTTCCTTTATGATAAAACGATTTTTTTAACAAAAAATACAGGATTCTTTTTAAGGGGCTTGCAAACTCTTCTGATCTTCCTTATGTCACAATGGTAGAGGGTTGAAGATTTACCAAATGGTAGATAATTGTTAGGCACTGACTTTTATGCGGTTGTAGCTCAGTTGGTTAGAGCGCTGGTTTGTGGCACCAGAGGTCGTAGGTTCAAATCCCACCAACCGTACCAATTTTTCACTATGTTGAATATAATAAGCAGCGTATAGTGATTGCAGGGTGTATTTACCTTGATAAGGGCTGTGCTATTTTTAAAATTAAGCTGATAAAATTTTTGAGTAGCATTCATACATGATGTGTATGGGGCTTTGTTGTTTTTGTGAGTTGGTATACTATGGCTGTTAAAAATGGTGAACATATGAAAAGCAAAGGCTTGGAGCCCGTTTCTGGTTTTCTTAAAAATTTACGTGGCGTAAATAATTGGGAGCAAGTTTCGCAGTGGCTCTCCTTTCGAGGTGTAGAAGATATTGAGTGTATTACACCTGATCAAGCAGGTGTGGCGCGTGGCAAGATGATGCTTTCTAAAAAATTTATATCAGAGACATCATTAGCATTGCCTTCAGCAGTTTTTATGACGACAATTTCAGGAAATTATCCTGAAGATGGCCATGGTTTTGAGTATCCAAAAACAGATGGTGATCTACGTCTTGAACCTGATCTTTCAACATTGAGTATTGTTCCATGGGAAGATGCTCCTACCGCACAAGTAATTTGTGATCTTGTGTATCAAAATGGGCAGATTGTTGATTATACGCCGCGAAATGTTTTACGAAAAGTGGTGAATTTTTATACTCAAATGGATTTAAAGCCGGTCGTTTCTCCAGAAATTGAGTTTTATTTGGTTCAAAAAAATCCTGATCCAGATTATCCTTTAGTTCCTCCAGTTGGCCGTTCTGGGCGTTCAATTGGTGGTGGGCAGGGGTATTCGATTGCTGGTGTAAATGAATTTGATGATCTGATTGATGATATTTATCATTTTTCGGAAGAACAAGGGTTAGAAATTGACACACTCATTCATGAGGAAGGAGCTAGTCAATTTGAAATTAATTTACGTCATGGCGACCCGATTGAATTGGCTGATCAGGTTTTTATGTTTAAACGAACAATTCGTGAAGCAGCACTTAAGCATAATATGTATGCAACTTTTATGGCCAAACCTATTCAAGGTCAACCTGGATCCGCGATGCATATTCATCAATCGATTATTGATAAAAAAACGAATAGTAATATTTTTACTGATAAGGATGGTAAAGAAAGTGTTTATTTTTATCACTTTATTGGTGGATTGCAAAGACATATGGCTGGAGTGCTTGTGATGCTTGCTCCTTATGTAAATTCTTATCGGCGTCTTATGCCTAATGTTTCTGCTCCTGTTAATTTACGATGGGGGTATGATAATCGTACCACAGCTTTTCGTGTGCCACGTTCTGCTCCACAGGGACGGCGCGTTGAGAATAGGCTTCCATCATCGGATGCTAATCCTTATTTAGCGCTTGCGGCTTCCTTAGCTTGTGGTCTCATTGGTTTGCAGCAAAAGATTGAGCCAGATGCACCCACAACAAATAGTGTAAATTCTGATAACATTGAATTACCTCGTGGACTCATTGAGGCTGTTAATTTATTTGAGCAAGATACAGATATACGTGCTATTTTAGGAGATATGTTTGTAAGTACTTACGCTGCAATTAAACGACAAGAGTTTGAGACTTTTATGGAAGTTATTAGCTCGTGGGAACGTGAATATCTCTTACTTAACGTTTAAGTTTTATCAATATGATTGATTATAATCCCATTTCTCCAGGAATTTCTTGGTATGAAGATACTTTAGAAGAGCGTCCCAATTATCCATCTTTTTGTGAACAGATACAATGTGATGTAGTTATTGTTGGAGGGGGATTTACAGGCCTTTCGGCTGCTTATCATTTAGCTAAAGCTGGAGTTAATGTTGTTTTGTTTGAAGCTTCACGTTTTGGTGATGGTGCTTCGGGGCGCAATGGCGGTCAATTAGGAACAGGTCAGCGACAATGGGTAGAAACGCTGGAGAAAAAATATGGGTTTGAACGAAGTAAAGCGCTGTTTGATTTAGCTGAAGAAGCCAAAAAGGATATTTTATCTTGGTGTGCTAATCCTGATTGTCATAGCGATTTTATGGCGGGACAGCTTTCTGTTATCCATAAAAAGCGTGAGGTAATATTTTATCAAAGGCATGTTGAGACGATGCAGCGTTATGGATACTATGGACTCACTTTTATGGATAGGGATGAAGTATCTAAACGGCTTGGTTCATCTTTTTATCATGGCGGTATTTATGATGCGGACACTGGTCATATAAATCCTTTAAAATTGGTTGTTTGGTTGGCACAACAAGCAAAAAATGCTGGCGCTAAACTTTATGAGAAAACACACGTAACTGCGATAGAGAGCAATGGTAGATACCGTGTAGTGCGAACAGAACACGGCAATGTAACAGTTGAGCATGTCTTATTGGCGACCAATGCGTATCAGCTTGGGCTTCAGCCTTTTGTTAAGAGAAATATTGTTTCTATCCGCTCTTATATCGGCGCAACTGAACCATTATCAAAGCATAATACGATTCTTTTAGGAAACGAATCAGTAGATGATTCCCGTTTTATGGTTCGTTATTTTCGCAAAAGCATTGATAATCGCTTATTATTTGGTGGAGTAGAAAGCTATGATAATAAACACCCTACGAATTTAGACGAGCGTATACGACGGCAGATTGTTGAAATTTATCCTCATTTACAATCTATAAATTTGACTCATTGTTGGGGAGCAACGGTTGCGATCACAGTTGAACGGATGCCTTATGTCCGCCAACTTTCTTCTGGTATCACTTATTGCGGCGGTTACTCTGGGCATGGAGTCATGCTTGCTCCCTTTATGGGAAAATTATACGCTGAGTGGTTGACAGGAAAGCATGAGCGTTTTGAATGTTTTCGAGATTTAAAAATTTCATCTTTCCCAGGAGGAAGATTTTTGCGTTATCCGCTTATACTTTTAGCAATGCACTGGTTTTCCTTAATGGATCGTTTTTAATTGAATTTTCATACTCGAGTAGAAAAATAAATATGTCTATGGTTAATAAAATTTGTCTAATTATCTGATTGTTTATGTCCACTCTAATGAAGATGTTCAGTAGTTGTTAATGATCAAAATTCTAGCGATATGTAGTTTCATAATATTTCATTGTCTGTGAGTAGTGTAGTTTTGATGCTTATAAACACTTGTTTATAAGTGTTATTTGTGAAGATAAAATACTATTTGTACATCGTGATGAAATTGAAATTGGTTGGTGTTTAATTGATTCAATTCTTGAAGGATTGGTTGCAGTAAAGAGGCTTCATAGATATAGCGTATGGTTCGTAGAAGTTTTCTACCTCAGACATTTTAATAAAATGTGATAGGTGTATGTAGAACCACTTAGTTTAGAGCGATTATGATGCACAAAATGAGTATTGACCGTTTAAATTTTGAAACTCCTACTACCTTAGCTTTGGCATTGGCTGATCGAGTTGCAGCAGAGCTTAGTATATCTGTCCTAGAGCGTAAACAAGCAATTCTAGCAGTTTCTGGTGGAAAAACGCCAGAACTGTTTTTTCATTATTTATCTAAAGCAGATATTGATTGGAAAAATATTATCATAACCTTGGTTGATGAATGTTTTGTACCTGTTAATCATGAGCATTCAAATGAACATATCGTTCGGCGTTACTTATTGCAAAATTTTGCAGCAAAAGCGCGTTTTGTGGGGCTTTATCATAAAGCAATTACTGTTGAGCTTTCTGCTTTTTCAGCAGCTAATCGCATAAATACTTTGCCTAAACCATTTGATGTTGTTGTTTTGGGAATGGGTATTGATGGACATACTGCTTCCTTTTTTCCTGATGCTGATCGTTTAAAGCAAGCGATCGATATTCAAACGCAGGCGCTCGTTTTACCTATTCATTCAAAAAGTGTTCTTGAACCAAGACTGACATTGACTTTGCCAGTTATAATACAATCTCGCTCTATTATTCTTCATTTTGAAGGTTTTAGGAAGCGTGATTTTTTTGAAGAAGTTTGTCAGGATGGATCTGAAATAGAAATGCCTGTTAGAGCGGTTTTGCGTCATGCTCATAGTCTTGTCCAGATCTATTGGTCTCCTTCAGAAAATGAAATAAGTGAAACAAAACATGATATGGGTACAGAAGATGCGTAATCTCTTTTGGTAACAAGATATGCACATAAATAAGGAGTGATCATCACATTTTTAAAAGAAATTGCTGCTAGTTATGCAAAGAGTTTACGATCGTTTTGTATCAATTTTTAGTATAAATTTATCTAAATTGTTTGTTAGCTAGATCTTTAAAATAATAAATGCAATGTTTGGTATAACCTTTTTGTGTCCATTAATTAATTGCGTAGATCAAAGTCTATCTGTTACGATGGCACAAATATAAAAGAGTGATATGAATGTGATAAAAATGTGTATTACCTTCAGAATTTTGGTATGGGCAGATTATGAGATAGAGCGGTAGCTTTAAGTGTGTTAACCATTAGCATGGCGATCGTCATAGGTCCAACTCCTCCTGGAACGGGTGTGATGGCGGCAGCTTTTCCTTTTATTTCTTCAAAATCGACATCACCAACAAGACGTGTCTTTTTTGCACCTTTTTCTGGTGACTCAATGCGGTTAATGCCAACATCAATAACAATGGCACCATTTTTAACCCAGTCTTTTTTAATCATTTGTGGGTGGCCTACGGCAGCTACTAGAATATCAGCACTGCGACATACATCATCAAGGTCATGAGTACGACTATGCGCAATAGTTACAGTAGCATTAGCTGCTGTTAAGAGGGCAGCCATAGGCTTTCCTACAATATTTGAGCGCCCAACAACAACAGCGTCAAGACCCGATAAGTCTTTTCCGCATAGTCGTTCAATCATCATCATGGCGCCAGCTGGTGTGCAGGGAATAATCGCATTTTCAAGTGCATTTGTTGCAAGTTTTCCTACATTTACGTAATGAAAACCGTCGACATCTTTTTGAAAATCTATAGCTTGCGTTATGCTGTTTGTATTAATGTGAGCAGGTAAAGGAAGTTGAACCAAAATACCGTGGATTTTAGGATCAGAATTTAAGGTTTCAATGAGTTTAAGGAGTTCTTTTTCTTGTATTTCTTTGGAAAGGATATGCTTTTTTGAAAAAAAACCACATTCTTCAGCTTTTTTACTTTTTGATGAGACATATACATGGCTTGCGGGGTCATCTCCAACAATGATAACGGCGATACCAGGTTGTATATTATAGTTGTTGAAAAGTTTTTTTGTTTCATCCTTAACTTTTACAATAATCTCTTCAGCGAGTTTTGTACCATCTATAATGTTGTCCATGGGAGAGATCCTTTTAGTAGGGCGGTTTGTTTTTTTTTAAAGTATTTACTGACAATTCAATAAAACTTTGTAATAATGTTGGTTTGAAAATGGTAAGGATATTTCTATAGTACTGTATATTTTTTATTCTTCGGAATAATTTACAATAACCTCCTCGTTAGGAAGCGGCAACGCTGCTATTCCAATAAATTTTGTATAAGGGCAAAAATAATATATTGGATCGATATATTACAGATTTTAAGATTATCAAAAGTTTTTTATAATGTTTCGTCCTTAATTTGTTTGTTCTAAAGGTGCAAGCATAAAGGGGCGTTTGTGGCTAGAATAATAATTTTGATTAGTTTGCTAGATTTGGTATTTTCATTTTACTGTTTTTATCAAGGGATACAGTTGGTGTTTGTTTAGCAGAAGCAGGATTAGAGCACATGTATGAGTTATCATGTGCAATTAATTACATGATTCACATAATTGATTCTTTTTTCTCATTCTAAAATATTTTTCTTAAAATGTTATATTAGCATCATAAATTGATAATATCACACTATTGATGAAGGCTAAATGAAATCCTACTGCAGGCTAGATAGGCATTTATAGACTCTTGGTCAGTCAGAGCTCCTTTATCACTGTATGAAACAGCATTGAGATGTCTTCTATCCAGATTTATGGGGATTTGAATGATATATACAAGATTAAAAAAACATGTTTAATGAATAATGATGCCTTATAATACATCCAAGGGATATTTAAATGAGGTTTTAAGATGACATTACGATGGGATTACAATTGTTTAATGTGTATAGCGGTGAGTGGAAGCCTTATATATTTTACACGAGAACGTTCCATATTTTGAATGCATCTAAAAAACATCAATTTATATTATTCGGCGAGCATTTTACGAATATAAAATGCTATAAAGTATGGTAGCACATGCATTTATTGAATTTGAGAAGAAATTCCATAACCATCTTCGGAGATTGTGTGCTTTCCATCTGCTCCAACAGAGCCGATTCCTATAGTAAGAACAATAAAAGCTAGGATAGTGGTGACAGTGATAACTGCAGCTTTTTTAGCAGACATGTTTTCTCTCCAATTATACAATATTTACTGAATATGGTTGTGCATGATATATCATTATAAATTCATTTATTTGGGAACAGAATCACTTAACATTCCATTTGTTCCATTATTATCTCATAAAGCTAAAAAAATTCTATAGTCCCATAGGTACGATTTTGTTATTATGTATCTTTTTCATTTTCTTGACGATCGTAGTTATCTCTGGCAGAATTTTTTTATGCGCATAAATTATAAACTTAAAAGATTATTTATTCGACAGCCACTTTTTTTGAATGAAGAAATAAAAATAGAGGGTGCGCAAGCTTCTTATCTTGTACATGTGTTACGTATGCAAGAAGGAGCAGAGATTTTGCTTTTTAATGGACAAGATGGCGAGTGGCTTGCTAAACTTATTGCTGTTAAGAAAAAATTTGTTGTTGTTCAGCTTACACATCAAGAAAGATTACAAACAGCTCCTTCAAGTCTTACTTACTGTTTCGCTCCACTCAAAAGCGCTCGTCTGGATTACATGGTACAAAAAGCTGTAGAAATGGGGGTATCTGTTCTGCAGCCTGTCGTAACACATCACACACAAGTTACTCGTGTTAATATGGTGCGCATGAATGCTAATGTTATAGAAGCATCTGAACAGTGTGGCATTTTATCTCTTCCTGAATGTGTACCGGCTGTGTCATTAACAGAACTTTTAGCAGGATGGAATGAGACGCAGCCTTTGTTCTTTTGTGACGAAGCGCACAAATCGCGTCATTCATTATCTTGTTTAAAAAAATACGCAATTACAGCATTTGGCGTTCTCATTGGTCCAGAAGGTGGGTTTAGTGAAGAAGAGAGAAAATTTTTAAAAAAACATTCTTTTGTGGTTCCTATCTCATTAGGTTCACGTATTTTACGTGCTGATACTGCAGCTGTTGCTGCTTTAGCTCTTCTTAATGCTACTGTAGGGGATTGGTCAATTGATTGAGAAGTTTGAAAAGTTATTATAAACCATTTAGGTGAAGTGATAAAATTAATGATAGGATAAAACAATTTATGGCACTTGATATAACTGATGAAAGTGAAATTTATGACTTAGATTCCTTGGTCAGCTACTTCCAAGGGGGGTGCAAAGTAGAAAATGAATGGCGGGTTGGTACAGAGCATGAAAAATTTCCGTTCTATATAGATAGTTTTTATCCTGTTCCATATGAAGGTGAGAGGGGAATTCGTGCACTTTTAGAGGGTATGCAAAGAGTTTTGGGATGGAAACCTATTTTTGATAAAGAGAACATTATCGGGCTCATAGGGCCAGTTGATCAAGGTGCTATTTCTTTGGAACCTGGAGGACAATTCGAATTATCTGGTGCACCAGTGAAAACGATTGTCCACACTTACCGTGAGGTGATGAAGCATTTATCTTTGCTTAAGAAAGTTTCAGAGCCGTTGGGCATAAGTTTTCTAGGCATTGGTGCTAGTCCAAAGTGGACATTAGCTGAAACTCCGCGAATGCCTAAGTCACGTTATCAGATTATGTCCAATTATATGCCAAAAGTTGGTCAAAGTGGTCTTGATATGATGTACCGAACATCGACTATTCAAGTTAACCTTGATTTTTCATCTGAAACTGATATGCGGCGAAAAATGCAAGTATCAATGAAGCTGCAGTCTATTGCTACAGCATTGTTTGCTAGTTCACCTTTTACTGAGGGACGTCCCAATGGCTTTTTGTCTTGGCGCTCTAAAATTTGGTGTGATACAGATAATCAGAGGTCTGGAGTTCTTCCTTTTGTCTTTTCTAAGAATTTTGGCTTTTTAGATTATGTTGAATGGGCACTTGATGTGCCAATGTATTTTGTTGTGCGCGATGGGCACTATTATGATTGCACAGCTATAACTTTCCGACAGTTTATGAATGGAGCATTAAGAGGGAAGATTGAAAATTCAATGCCTAATATAGGAGATTGGGTTAATCATTTATCGACTTTGTTCCCTGAAGTACGTTTAAAACGGTTTTTAGAAATGAGAGGTGCCGACGGTGGTTCTTGGAAGCGTATCTGTGCATTATCAGCTTTTTGGGTTGGACTTCTATATGATAGTGAAGCACTTAACGAGGCAGAAGCTTTGACAAAAGATTGGTGTTTTGAAGAGGTTTTGGATATGCGCAATCGTGTCCCTAAAGAGGGATTGAGAACGCCTTTTCGTCAGACTATAATTTTAGAATTGGCGCGTCAAGCTGTTGCTATTTCACACAAAGGTTTAAAAAATCGTAGAAAATATGACAAAAATGGTGTTGATGAGACAAATTTTTTGGCTCCCTTGGAAGAAGTTATTGCAATAGGGCAAACAGATGCTGAGAAATTTTTATCTTTTTACCACTCTATTTGGAATAAATCCGTAGAACCAATATTTATAGAATATGCTTATTAAGATTAGGATCTTTGAAGAAAGAAAAGTTCACTTCTTAATAGAATAAACGACCTTTGAAAATAAGCATATGCTCTTACACAATGAATCCTTTAACCCATTCTTGAAATATTCATCTATTTATGCAAAGCTCTATTTTTCGACATTTTAAGTATTTAGTATTTGCATATAACTTTCTTATTGATACAATGACCATCTTGCTCTCGTAGTTAATACTCACTGTATAAGTGGATGCTGTCTTATCTTAGATACATTCCTAAATTCAAATTTTCAAAACAAATAAAAAAATCATCCTTACCTAACTCTTAGCGTTTTCTACAAAGGATGCAACCTTAATTGACAAGACGATCTCTCAATGCTCAAATACCATCTAAAAAAATAAGAGCAAAACTCAATTTGCAATTACCTTGCTTTTCTCAAAAAACTGAAAAATATACAAAAAATATTACTTCTGCTATCATCCCACAAGCATAAAAACACACTAATAGCACACCTACATTGCTACTCATGTTGCTTAATGATGCATCATAACAATAGATTATCTACTAGCAACAGTTCGACCATTGCCGATAAGACCTTCTCTCTGCGCACGCTTACGAGCAAGCTTACGTGTACGACGAACAGCCTCAGCTTTTTCACGGGCACGCTTTTCTGATGGTTTTTCATAATACCCACGCATTTTCATTTCACGGAAAATGCCTTCACGCTGCATCTTTTTCTTAAGCGCACGCAACGCTTGATCCACATTATTATCACGAACGAGTACTTGCACGATCTATCCTGCTTTGCTTTGATTTCACAAACAGCGAGTGAAACCCCACTTTTTCTCAGATGCACATTTTAAAAAATATTCAAAATGGACATCAACACCTAAATTAGTTAATATAACATAGTAACACTTGTGAGATACATATCACATATATATGGTGTTTGTCTATATTGCTTTTAAAAAACTATATTCTTTTTATAGTAAATAGCTTTTTATAATTGATGATGTATTTACTGGTTATAAGGTTATGATAGCCCTTGAATTTCATTATTTTTATCAAGATAAATTTTTTCAGCGATGGGTGTATGTGGTAGGCCAGGCATGGTCATGACGTCTCCACAAATAGCAACGATAAAACCTGCTCCTGCGGAAAGACGAACTTCTCGTACGGGAATCTCAAAATCAACGGGAGCACCGTGTTTTTTAGGATCAGCAGAAAAAGAATAGGGTGTTTTTGCTATACAGACTGGGTATTCACGATAGCCTTCTTTTTCCCACTTCTCAAGTTGCTTTACAATATGATCCGGAATGATTGCTCCACGTCCACCATATAAATTTGTTACAATATAGTTGATTTTTTGAATAAGCGGAAGATTATCTGAGTAAAGTACTTTGAAGTGTCCTTTTTTTTCTTCGATGAGAGTAACCAGTGTTTGTGCAAGTTCTATGGCACCTTTTCCACCTTGTTTCCAATGTGTACAGAGAACAGCATCGTGTCCAGTTGTTGCAATTATTTTTTGTAATGTGCTTATTTCAGCGTCGGTATCAGTTTCAAAATGGTTGATAGCAATGACACAAGGTATATTGTAGTATTCCATGTTTTTTATATGTCGTAAAAGATTGGCTGTCCCTTTTTTTAAAGCAGAAACATTTTCGATTGCTAAATCATCTTTAGCAATACCACCGTTCATTTTTAACGCGCGAATTGTGACAACAATGACTGCAACATCTGGTATAATATTAGCTTGACGGCATTTAATGTTGAAAAATTTTTCAGCACCAAGATCGGATCCAAATCCCGCTTCAGTAACAACATAATCTGCAAGTTTTAAGGCTGTTTTTGTTGCAATAACTGAATTGCAGCCATGAGCAATATTGGCAAAGGGTCCTCCATGGACAAGAACGGGGTTGTTTTCAATTGTTTGTACGAGATTTGGTTGTATTGCATCTTTGAGAAGAGCAGTCATGGCGCCTTCTGCATTAAGATCAGCAGCGGTAACAGGTGTTTTATCATAACGATAGGCAACGATAATTTTCTTTAGTCTTTGTGTGAGATCTTCAAGATTTTCAGAGAGACAAAAAATAGCCATAACTTCTGACGCAACGGTAATATCAAATCCCGTTTGACGTGGGAAACCATTGGTAATTCCTCCCAATGAAATAACGATATCACGCAATGTGCGGTCATTCATATCCATAACACGCTTCCAAACAATGCAACGTGGATCAATATTTAGACTATTTCCCCAGTAAATATGATTATCTATCATCGCTGCAAGAAGATTGTGGGCTGCTGTAATTGCATGAAAATCGCCAGTAAAATGTAAATTAAGATCATCCATTGGTATAATTTGGGCATAACCACCTCCAGCAGCACCACCTTTTATACCAAAGCAGGGTCCTAAAGATGGTTCTCGTAGAGTTGCTATTGTTTTTTTACCAATGAGATTGAGTGCATCATTTAATCCAATAGTTGTTGTTGTTTTTCCTTCTCCTGCTGGTGTAGGATTGATGGCCGTGACTAGGATAAGTTTACCGTTTGGATTTTTATGAAGCGATTTTATGTATTCGGAAGAAATTTTTGCTTTGTCATGTCCATAAGGAATGAGATCTTTATGTAATATACCAATTTTTTGTGCAATTTCAGTGATAGGACGTTTCTGAGCATTACGTGCAATATCAATGTCTGTCTTAATCATGATGGTAATCTTTCAAACTTTGTTTTGAGAACGAACAGATCGTATGCTGTTGGGATCAAACAGTAAAACATGGTATAAAAATATAATATAGCGCTTCATATCACATAAATATATTGATTGCACGTATTGTGGTGTGGTGTACCACAGGAAAAAGGCGAGGATTGATAATATGAATATTCATCATTAGTGCAGATAGATAATTAAGTTGGAGGCTAAATGGTGTGCTAAAAAATGAACTAATTTATTGTCAATTTATCATACTGCCTTAAGATCTTTTGATCTTGAAGTATTTATCATTTTGTATATTATACGTAGTATATTATGGAGAATCGTTTGATTGCAGTTCAAGAGTGTGTCCGTTGTTTGTTAAAACAAGACAGATTGCATGATTGCAAACTGTGAATGATTGGTGTGCTGAGGTTTTTAGCAATGGGTGTTATCCATTTGAACTGTTTTTGTGAGTTAATTCGGTGGGTTTAGAAAGCTATTGAATTGTAAGAAATTACTTGGACAAAAAAAATCCATTAAATCAGATTATACAAGGGAATATCTTCTTTATCGTTAACTTTAGAGATATTTTAAAGGGAGTAAGAGGCGGCTGTAGGAAGGGGGTATTAGTTTTGTCACTACATCAATGCATGAATTGTGGAAAATACCTAATTTGTCAAGGAAAGTTAAAAGCTTAATTAAGTGAAAAGACGTTGAATAAGATGCAAAGATTGAAATGGTACAGTGGATTTTGGTGGATTTATTATGGGTTAAAACGTTCATTTAACTGGAGAGGACGTGCAATACGTTCTGAGTATGTTTGGGTTTTGTTTGCATCGCATATTATTGCATCACCTGTATGGTTTTTTGCAAAACAGCCTAAAATATTTGCGTTTATACTTCCTGAACCGAATATTGGTTTCACAGTTTTGTTGTATGTGATTTATCATGTATTACTGATACCAGAGCTTTCTGTTTCAGCAAGACGATTGCATGATTTGGGTCATTCAGGTTTTTGGTTGATCCCTATTTATGTGCCTTGGTTGGTAATGGGGTTTTTAGGTGATCCAACAGAAATGGATGGATCTTTGGCTTATTTAATGAGAAGTATCTTTTTTGATCTTTTTTTGATATTGGTTATATGTTTTAGAATTGTTTTGTCTCTTTATCTTATCTTAAAAAATGGAAAGCGTATGGATAACAAATATGGAGTAGATCCAAAGAGAATTTTATGTAATGAATAGAAGGTGAATGATAAAACAGAGTGCTAAACACTTAGTTCATATTATTTTTTGGATGTTAGTGTTTTCAGTTATTGTCCCATGATGTTAAGGTTTTCTGATTTTTAAATTTTATTGCCTTAAATAATCCTGATAGAATCGGCAGATGATCGCAATTAAATAGACCTTTTATTATGAAATAGATTCCCTAAAAAGATGAATGGGAGTGATTCTGAACAAAATGATTTCTAGAATCTTTAAAGGTGTTTAAAAATAAGAATCTTGAAAATTTCTAATTAAGTACTTTTAACAATTTTTTATTCAATTTTATCACAAATTACTGTTTGTTTTAAGATTCTTGAGGAGCACATTTTCCACATTGCTGCGTAATAAACTCCTTCGGACACATGATTTCTAGTAGTATGGCAAAAGGAAAATTATCAGGTGAATTTAAAAAAACAGCTAACACATTGGTTATTGCCTTAATGAAATGGCGCACCCGAAGAGATTCGAACTCCTGACCCCCAGATTCGTAGTCTGGTGCTCTATCCAGCTGAGCTACGGGTGCATATCCCCATATTTTATTTTTTAAGACATGGGAATTCCTAATCGTTTCGTTGGTGAATTGCAAGTAAAACTTGCTAAAATAGAAATTTTACCTATTGGAAAATCACACATTTCTGTTTGAAATATGTTTAAAAACTATGATGATATTTTATCAAGTATAATGCTTTTATATAAACCATATGGTTAACTTATTGATTTAACAATAAAAATAATATTAGTAATAATTAATCACACGATTTGATTTGCGCAAGGCAATCAAGATATATTCGGGGTACATTAATTTGTAATAGAGATAACGATGTACTATCTGTAACTAATTGTCCGTATAATATATCAGTATTTTTGTTAAAGCACTTTAAACCAGTTTGTGTATTGATTATGGAGCAGAGATAGATATGTGAGATTGCTAAAAATGGAATTGTTCGGTATTTATACGGTGGCTATTGTGCTATATTGCTTGATTGTGCCGTAATTCTACGGTTTTCAGTAGTGTGAGTTTCATTATCAATAATAATTCAAAATGTCATATTGATTTGAAATAAAAAAGCCTTTAAGATAGCTTTTTCAAGTTTAAAAAAACATGCTATTTTGAGTTTGTAAAAGTAGTGTGGCGCTTAGTGCGTTACTGCTTTGGGATAGTATCGCTGTTGCCCTGGTGTGTGTTAAGAAATTGCTGGGAGACGTGTTTCTGAAGAAATGTTGTTTGTCATTGCCTATAAAATTTTATCATATTTTAAACAATGGAAAATGCCTAAGTTGTACGTCTGTGGACTGGTTCATGTTTAGATGCAATGTACAAAATAGATACATTTTTACAAATATCACTTTAACGAAACGAACGGATAATCTGGCGGAGAGAGAGGGATTTGAACCCCCGATAGGGTTGCCCCTATGTCGCATTTCGAGTGCGATGCTTTCAACCACTCAGCCATCTCTCCACATTAAATAAAATGGAAATCTACCATACTAAATCTATAAAAGATCAATAGCTTTCTATTATTTTTATTACAACCATTTTTTGCTTTTTTGTGGGACTTTATTGACAGAGAATGGAAATTCCGTCATATATTTTATAGAATGCAAACGCAGGTAGGTTTGTGCGTTTTTGTATTTTGAGAATTTTTCTAACCTCTTTTTTTTAGCCTATTACGACTGATAAAAAGCAGCCTATTTTCTCTTAATTATTAAGGTAGAAGTAAGATAAGAGCTGGATTGAACGAAAGGATCAAAAATGTTCGCAGTCATTAAAACTGGTGGTAAGCAATATCGTGTTTGTGCTAACCAACTAGTGAAAGTTGAAAAAATTATTGGTAATACCGGTGACGTTGTTGAGTTCAATGATGTATTGATTATTGGAGAAGAGGACAATGTGGTTGTTGGTTCACCCGTTGTCTCTGGTTCTTTAGTTACAGCTGAGATTGTAGAGCAGGGACGTGCGCGTAAGGTTATCGCGTTTAAGAAACGCCGTCGCCAGAATTCAAAACGTACTCGTGGTCACCGCCAAGAATTGACTACCATTCGTATTTTAGAAATTTTAACTGATGGTTTAAAACCAAAAAAAATAAATACGAAGTCAATTAAAAATGATGATGCTGCGCTAAAAGAAACAAAAAAGGCAATGAAATCTGCTGCTTCTACTAAGAATACTACCAAAAAAATGAAAACAGAAGAGGTGGTGTCTCAGAATGCATCGGATGTAGCATAGAATAGTAAAAAAGATTAAAGGAGAATATCCATGGCACATAAGAAAGCTGGTGGTTCCTCGCGCAATGGTCGAGATTCAGAATCAAAACGTCTTGGTGTTAAGAAATTTGGTGGTGAGGCTGTGGTTGCTGGAAATATTATTGTTCGTCAGCGCGGTACACGCTGGCACCCTGGTGACAATGTTGGTATTGGGAAGGATCATACCCTTTTTGCATTATCAAATGGAACAGTTTCTTTTCGTAAGAAGGCTAGCAATCGCTCGTATGTCTCCGTTATCCCTGTAGCGGATGTGGCAAAGTAGTTTAATTATTTTCAGTAAGCAAGCTGCTACATTGAATTTTGGTTTTTAACCTTTATTTAGTATTGGAAGGAAGGTAGAGAGCTACCTTTCTTTTTTTTTACAATCCACTGTATAATGAATATGGAGGAAATGTACATGAAATTAACAGAACAGAATCTGGAGAAGATATTTCCCTTAAGTAGCTAAAAATCGATTTTATATTTTATTTATTTAAAAGACATTGATGTCATGCTTTGGTTTGCAAGTAAATTGCTGTGTGATCACAATAAGAGGATTTTCTATAAAAATATTCTAGGCAATTTATTTTTTAAGAATTGTAAAAAATTTTATGAAGAAATTTGTGTGATCATTTTAATAAAAGTAAGTTAGTTTGTTGTTTTTTACAGTTGTCGTAACAGTTACAACATTTTTTAGTTGATGGTGATGGATTCATTAAATTAACCGTTTTAATAATAGAGAGGTATATCGTAATTAAAGTTTGGGAACATTTATTAAGACAGCTCATAGAATGCTGGGTGCTAGGGAAAAAATAAACTTACAAAATTATATATTAAGGAAGGCTAATTCAAAGATATTGAAACAGTCTGGGTGCGGTTAGCTACAGTGTGGATGCTTTCCTGGTTTATTCACTTTTGCGCATTTTAAAAATAAATCTTGCTTATATGACGATAGAGAGTAAATTTAAGTCAACAGCATGTGTTTCATTTTATTGCCTTATTTGTATTTTCTTCTAAGAAATTGAGAGATCAAAGTTGTTTGCGGAGCTATTATTGGTTTTGGTTGTCGAGGTTATTGTTTTTTTGTATATATATTTATGGGTATGCAGATGGATATAGTTGTGTAGCCGCAATTTTATTATAGTCAACGCTTTTTCTATTACATGTATTTCAAATAATGCTGGAGGTAGGATGAAGATAAGTTATGTTTAACTACAAAAATGGCAGTCCATTAAGATTGCTGCGTTTAGATTTGAAAAAAAAATATCCTTTATTTGACTAAAGTACAGATTGAAATCTTTTTAACGACCATAGATAAATTAAATTACTGCAACTATTTTTAGTAAAGATGCGAAGATGGGGAAAACTCTTACTGGTGATCTTTCGGTGTGTCAAGAATGGATTTTAGATTATCCAAGCGGTCTTCATGCACGACCAGCTTCTCTTTGGGTTGATTTTGCAAAAAAAGCTCAGAGTCCTATTAGAGTTCGACATGGTCGATATGCCGTTGAAATGAAAAATTTAGTTGGGTTATTGCAGTTGGGAGCAAAAAATGGTGATGTTCTGATCTTTTCAACGGATGCTGCAGAAGGTATTCAATTACTTCAGGATGTAATTTCTGTTGTTAAGAAAGTTAGCATCAGTGAAAAATATGTAATGAGAGGAATAGAAGCTCAAACAAAAGCTTTTCATGGTTGGTATCCGCGTTCTGAAAAAAAAGGTATTCTTGGTGTTGGAGCAAGCCCAGGATTATCTACTGGCAAGATTTTTGTTTTAAGGCAGGATGATTTTGCTATAATGGATCGACCAGTTAATTTTGCAACTGGTGTTGCGTGTCTTGACAATGCTCTTAAAAGAACAAAGCATAAAATGGCATTGGTCGTTGATGATATTACAAATCGCATGGGGCCGGATTCTGCTGCGATTTTTTCTGCGCAAATGGTTTTGCTTGAAGATGAAATTTTGACAGATCAGGCTTATCGTTTCATATCTGAAGGTCATGGTGTGGATTGGTCTTGGGATAGAGCAGTTCGACAGCTTGCAGATATGTTTTCTAAAGCAGATGATCCTTTATTAGAGGCGCGTGCTGTTAATTTAGTTGATGTTGGTCGTCGTGTTTTAGGTGAAATTAATCCATCTTATAGATCATTTTTCTTAAGTGATATTCCGTGTGGCATTATTCTTGTTACAGATGATTTATCTCCATCTGATGCCGCTCAGCTAGATTGTACGAAAGTGCTGGGATTGGCAACTGCATGGGGAGGTCCCATGTCTCATACAGCTATTTTAGCACGTACTCTTGGTATTCCGATGGTTGTGGCTTTAGGCACTGATGTTTTAACAGTTGAGTGTAATATTCAAGCTATTATTGATGGCGATAATGGATTCATTTATCTTGATCCTGTTCTTGAAGATATCGAAGATGCTAAAAAACAGATGAGTATTGCTATGCAAAGGCGTAGCAGTGAAGTACGTATGTGTAAATTGCCAGCGCAAACGACGGATGGTCAAAGGATTCGTATTATGGCCAATGTTAATTATGCACATCAGGTTCCTATTGCACTAGATTTTGGGGCTGAAGGCATTGGATTAATGCGTACAGAATTTTTGTTTTTAGATAGTCTTAATACCCCAGATGAAGAGGCACAATTTCATGCATATAGGGAGATGATTGCAGCTGTTGGAGATAAGCCATTGATTATTCGTGTACTTGATATTGGTGGAGATAAACAAGTTACACATTTGAATTTATTTAAAGAAGACAATCCTTTTTTAGGAGTTAGGGGGACAAGGCTTTTACTGTGTCGGCGTGATCTTTTAGTTCCGCAGTTACGCGCTCTATATAAGGCTGCAAAAGAGGGGGGAAATCTATGGATTCTATTTCCAATGGTTATGTCTGTTTCAGAGATTATCGTTATGAAAAAGATTGCGGAAGAAATTCAGAGTGATATAGGTGCACCAAAATTAAAATTTGGTATTATGATTGAAGTTCCAGCAGCGGCTATTATGGCGGATGTTTTAAGTGCTTATGTTGATTTTTTTTCTATTGGAACAAATGACTTAACTCAGTATACAATGGCAGTTGATAGGAAAAATCCTTATCTTACATCTGAAGCTGATAGCTTGAATCCAGCAGTTTTGCGCATGATTTATCAAACCATTAAAGGGGCAGAAAAACATGAGTGTTGGGTTAGTGTATGTGGCAGTATGGCTGGAGATCCTTTTGCAGCAATGATTTTAACTGGATTGGGGATTAATGAACTTTCTATGATATCCTGTGATATAGCATCAGTAAAATCGTGTTTGCAGGCGCATAGTTTTGAAGATATGAGAGTTTTAGCAAAAAAAGCGTTACAGTGTGAAACTGCGCAAGCTGTACGTGCCCTTGGTAGTGATTTAAGGGAACAGGAAATTTTAGTGGGTTGAAATTCTAGGCAATTTTTCAATTAGATGAAACAATTGCATTCAGATTCAGTGAGCTGGAATGAAATTTATGATTTTCGTGAAGTGTATTTCAGTATTGGGAACAAGATATCAATACAACAACCCATTTTACTGATTATATTAGGTAATTCAGCAAACTTGGTTGTTAGTAGCACTTGATTTCTCGATTCTTCAACAAATGTAAAAGGAGCAGTACAGATGGATGTTAAGTTATTGACTTTCTGACAATCTAGTTATTTTACTCTTGGTATTTATCCAAGGAAAAAGCTGCTTCTTGAAAATAGGGGATACGTTATTGTTCGATAGGCATCATATGTTATTTTGGGTAAATTAATTCATTTTTTAATTTTGAGTATACAGTTTAAGCTTGCACGTTATTTCTTTCTGAGTATAGTGCGGATCTCTAGGAGAGGTGGCCGAGTGGTTGAAGGCGCACGCCTGGAACGCGTGTATATGGGAAACCATATCGAGGGTTCGAATCCCTCTCTCTCCGCCAGATATAAGTAAAATCAATAAGTTACATAAAAGTTAGGGAATTTTGATTCCATTGATTCTTTTAACTTATTTTGTTGCCTATCCCGAACCTTTTTGAAGTTTTTTGATTGCCTCTAGAGCAAGCTTTTTGCGGTCAGCACTTTTCGTATAAAGCGATGCCATTTTATCTTCAGTCCAGCCGAAAAGTGCTTTCATTTGAGAAACTGTGGCGCCTGCATTAGCAGCACGCGTTGCTGCTAATTTTCTCAATCCGTGCGCTGATTTTTTAATACCCGCTGCGTTACATGCTTCACGAAACAGATTACCAAAACTTTTTTTGACGAGTTTATTTCCGTTTTTGCCACAAATGAATGTTTCATCACCTACGGGACCAATTTTAAGAGTCTCTGCGAGTTCAGGCAAAATTGGAAGAAAAACATCTGTTTTGAATTGGCTCTTTTCTGTTTTTAAGTGAATAATATTATCTTTAACATCTTTCCATCCGATACGAACGGCGTCACCACGGCGCAGTCCCGTATAAAGAAGAACATCAACCCAGACCCGCTCATGTGTACCATGTACCCATCTATTATAATATTTGTCTATGTCCTCTTCTAGCCATGGTAACAATCCCTCGTTGTTAAGAGATTTTGGTGCTTTTATATTAAATGCAGGATTTCTATTTAAAAGAGCATTATCAACTGCCCAATTAAAGAGACCGTTTAAAGAAGTCAAAAAGTGTTTTGCGGCTGCGGGGGTGTCGCGTCTTCTATCTACAGCGTCAAGGATATGTTTCTTCTCTATGCTTTTATATGCGCGATCACCAATGTGTTTAGAAACATTACTCAGGATTCTGTATTTCACTTTTTTGGTAGATTCTGATTGATTATGCCATTGCATACTTTGCAAATACTGATGTAACAACCAATCGAAAGACTCTTCTGTAAGTCTAGAGCGCTTTACGATTTTTGAGGAACCGTTTTGTGCTTCTTTGATGGGAAGTGTGTAATTATCAACAAATTCTTGTGTTCCATAGGTTCCGTCAATTCGAAACCGTGATCCATGACCAATACGTACATACCATATGACCTTACCATGACGGGTACATTCACGCACAAGGTGCGGTGGACGACGTTTTGGCATGACTAAAACTTTATACCATCAACAGAGGGACAGGATTGGTTGGTACTATATTCTTCTTGTTCATTTTCAAGTGGGGGAAAATCGTCAATACTATAAGTATTCCTTGTCGTTTTGTGTGGGATGGTTTTATTGAGATGAATGAATAATTCTCCCGTAGGCTTGATTTCTATTAGTTCGCAGCCTTGTTTTTTCGCTTCTCTTAGGGCACGAGCAATTGCTGGCTGTGTTATGGTGGGTAGGCGATAAGCTATGTTTTATCTCCTAATTTTGAATGCACTTTGTCTGTGGCGTGGATCACGCATTTAATAAAAAGTTGTTATACAAGGGGGCGGGGGTGCTAAAGGAGGGGGAAGAAGCACCCCCATAGTGTTAAGCGGCTTGTGTCAATATCTGCGTCATGTTTTGTTCTATCTCTGCTAAAAAAGCTTCAACAGCTTTATTGATGTGTGCAATCTGTTCTTCATCGCGGTGGATACGGCGTATTTTGAGACGTAAATATGATGATTGGCCAGTGAAGCGTGGATCATAGCTTACAAAATCACACCATTTTCGTTCTGTACAAGCCATTTGAAATTGTATTTGCGCAAGATATTCAGGCTTGATTTTATCATCGATAAAGAAGCGTAGATGGGTTGCTGATCTTGGGCATTTGACTTCCACTAATCCGTGCTCATCAATAAGACCATCAGGGCTTGCACCTGCCATTTCAATTGTTGGATGTTGAATAAACCCGCATCTTGTTACATTGGTATCATAAATGAAGCTATATTCTTCGATGGCAGCATTCTCATGTTCAATGCCCCACCGTATGTCTTCAGTTTCGTAATGTGAGCTGATTTCTCCTGTTAAGCGTTCCGTCATGAGTTTGATTTTGTAATCATCATACTTGCTCGTCGGTAAGTTTTTTGCTGTTCTACTGATAACACTGTAAATGTTTGAAGCTGTAACTTTGCCTAACCGTGCTTGAAACCATTCTGCTGTTCTTTGTTCCATATCACACCGTCGCTGATTGTTCTTGCTGGATTGGATCATATTCGACATCTTGTATAAAAGCGTCTTGCTGTTCTTGTGATGGTAAGGATTGTTGTGCTTTGCTTATTTGCAAATATAGTTTTCTCTTCAAACCTTCTAAAACAGTTTGCGCTTGCAAATCAGACATATCCATTAGGTTTTGTACTTTTGCAAAAGACAGCACATTTTCTTCTGGTGTTTCTGTTTGATTCATCAAGTTTTGAATTTGTATAAGAAGTTCATTTGAAATAAGCTGGCTGTGTGCGCTATTGTTTGTGCCGTTAATGCGTGCGGCTTCGTCTTCCTCATAAATGCCGGAAAACCCAAAAGCATACCGTGCGCATTGTATGGTATCTTTATGGCGTAACATTCGTGCAGGGTATTTTTGCTAAGTATCCGTTTTTTGTTTGCATTCTGATAAATATTCGGTGACCTCTATAGGGTCTTGAATGTTTTTTAAACGTATTGCACATTTGATAGCAACCAAATTGCCACTATTGTCGAGTTGATCTTGGAAGGTCATGCCATCAAAGTTTGGATTCGATTTAATAATTTTAATCCACCCATCAATAGAAACAACAGGTATAATTCCTCCACCTCTTTTGGGAAGTGCGTAGATTTCTTTTGTTAGCGGATTAAGATCGTAACAGTTGGCCACAGAGATAAAGGCAGCAAACTCTTCGTCAGAAAAGTTATGATTGATGTAAGTTTTGATAATTGTTTTTCGGAACTCATCATAGGAGAAACCATATTTTTGCGCCATAATTGTTAATGGGGAATTGGTCATTTAAGATCCTTTTAATGTATGTTTTGTCTTTTTATCTCTTGAGAAAGAATGCCGATGCCTTTTGTAGTGATTTTGGTTGACGGTAAAACCTTTTCTGTTCCATCGGATCTTTGAATCGTAATCGTAGGGCAATCCATCAAACCTTTCTTGATCTTGTCCTGATAAGGCAACAATGGAGATCCCGAAGCACGCCGGTAAATCCAATCATTTTCACGCGAATAATCGATGAGATCCTTTGGCCTCACTTCCAAAACTTTTGCTGCCTCTGTAAGACCCAATAAACCATCAGAGCGGGTTAAGCTTTCTAATGCCGTTGCTTTTGATTTGAGTTCAGCAATGGTCGTGTCTTTCTGTTCTATCTGTCCTTGTAGATGTTTCAAAAAACCAATCATTGCTTTAGGACTCGAGTAATCGATCTGAGGTGCTGCTATTTGTTTTGCACGCCGTTCACACTCTATAAAATATTGTCGTGCTTGTTTGCCTTTATTATTCCGCTCTACCATGGAAAGTTCTTTTGCCATGTTTAAGGTAAGGTGATAATCTATTGCAATAACAGCTCTAGATTTTGTGCTCGCCAGATTTGGCGATCGCAAATTTTTTGTTTTTATAAAGTCTTGGTTTTCTATAAAGCTGTATTTATTGATACGATCTTTGATCCAATTTGAAAAATCTTTTCCTACTTCCAAAAACGCGTGCAATTCACGCGCGTTTACCGTTTGAACAGTTTTATTATCAACAGTGTTTTTTGTGATGGTTATAAGATTATGCATTATAAATTCCAGTATTCATTGCGCTGAATAGCAAGAAGCTTGTCATTGAGGGTTTTATATTGATTGAATTGGAAAGGGCGTTTTCTCAAACGCTGTTAGATTACGTCAGAAAGGCGTAAGCGGTGTTGCACTTCGTAAGTGCCATACATCGCATCTTCATATTCTTGTCTAGCGACTTCATCTAACAAATTATGATATGCTTCGCTGTTTAGAATAAAGTCGTGAAATATTTCATTTTCAAAGCATAGATTTTCATGATTTTTAATATGAAATTCGGCAACCTCTTCTGAGATATCTTCACAACGGTTGGTTGCTGGTTCAATGCGGAAAATTTGAACAGCGTTATCAACGTTATTAATAAAGTCGATAATATCGTTTTCTTCGTAGAATGGTCCTGATTGCGCCATACTGTCTAGCTCATCGCGACCCATCACGAGCAGAATTTCATCTTAGTTTATAAATAGTGGCTTTTTCATAATTTCCCCTCCATTACGCCTCTTAGCAATTAATTCTGTTTAGTTTATAAAAATAAAATACGTTTTTCGTAATTAAATGTCAAGAAAAAAATACGATAAACATATTTTTTATATTTATAATCCACATAATTATTTATTATCTTAAAGTTTAAATGGGGAATTTATGTTGGACCGTGAAAGAAATGAACAACTATCTGTAATGTTAAATAAATTAACTGAAAGTGAAAAAATAGCTTTTATAGATTTCGTGCTGCGAGCAAAGATTTTAAAAGATCCTCGACAATTTTTTTTTCAGAATCATTTGCCTGAGAATACAAATAAAGAAAATCATCAGAACAAAATCCGGAGACAGGCGAAGAATCCTTAAAAAACTCCATAATTTTAACAAGCTCATCAGCCTTAACGTCTCTCATTTCTTTATTAGGGTCAAGATTGACAATATTAGATATAGCTGGTCTGCGTACTCCAAGATGGGCTGCGAGTTTTGCTTGGCTGCCACGGCCCATTTTATCGAGTTCTCGCTTTATCCAAATTTTTAGCTCTCTTTGTTTAACCATACTTGAGTTATTTATCATTTTTAAAAATCTTACAATATTAAAAAACATAAAAATACGTTTATCGTATTAACTAAATGTTCCTTATATCGTATTTTGATGACTATGATAAAAACTTATACAGAAACAGCAAAACTTATAATTACATATCTTGGTGGATATCATAAGGTTGCGAATATCATTAATCGCAATGTTATTGTGGTTAGAAAATGGGCTTATCCTTTTGAAAAACGAGAAGGTAAGGGTGGGATCATTCCGGCTAAATATCAGGTGAAGCTTTTAAACTATGCTCGTCAACACAACATTGACTTGCGCCCTGAGGATTTCTTTTATCCTGAGCGTTTGCAAGGTTTGATGGAGATAGGGAAGTTACCTCCAAGGACCTCTTTTGTTAACGGTTCCCCTGTTCATGTGAAGACATGCCAACAGCGTAGCACGTCAAAACAACACAATTCACACACTTGAATAAACTGCACTAGAAAGAGTAGAGATGGAAAATAATCAGCATCAGATCACTATAAGTAAAGCCCAGCTGATCGACCTTATTAATAAGATTGAACAGAGCGATATGTGTTATAATGCTCATTCGCTTAATGAACCATCTTGTCAAGTAATGTCATATTTTCCATCAACCAGTTTTATTCTCTATACGCTGCACAGTATCTTTGAGAATGATGATAGAAGTTATTTTACATTATATCCGTATGATGATTTTAACCAATGGTTTTTATCTGTGTTTACGCAAGCTTTTACTGCTTGGTTTGACAATTATTTTTCTAGAGATTTGTTATCTTTTGATCGCTTAAGTGAGCTGGTCTTTTTTATGGTTATAGTCAAAAATGAGCTTAATAGCCTAAGGGATCAGCTCATCGAAAAAAGAAAAAAAGAAATCAAATTCATAAATCGTACATTCAACATGTTTACTAAATGAGTTCATCCACTTTCTTAAAGTCTATGAGGTTGGTTTTTACAGTTACAGTCATTGTTATTTCTGGTTGCAGTGGGGATGTATGAGTAATGAGTAAAGTAACTCTGTCTTGTATATCTTCTTCGCGCGCAGCTAGCGAAATAAAGAGGCTTACGTTTTTGTGGGGATGTATGGAAAAATCAAAATTAATTTCTTGTCCTGTTCGAAAATTCTTTGTTTTTTTCCAAGTGGCGGGGGGTATGAATTCTCTCTTTTGCGTTTTATCAACAGCAAAAAGAGGAACAGCATCAGAAGCACAAATATCTATAGGATCCATATATGGTGATCGGATTGTTCTAAGGGGTCTTTTAGGCTCGTGCCGGTATATTTCATATCCAAGAATAAAGCGAGAATCATCTTTTAGCTTTATACTTAAAAGCTGGATTGCAGCATCTGCTTTATTCTCTATCTTCAAGCGAAGGACTTTCCAATTGTCCACTGTTGGGAAATACACTTTTTCTATATATGCGACCAGTGGTAAACCCAAGTCCTGTACTTTTTTGTTATCTAATAAAAGTTTAACATGTTGCTGTGACAATTCAGCAAGACTCTTTGTCGATTCAGCCTGTTCTTTAAGAGCTTCTGTTTGTTTTTGGCTTTCTGTAAATTGTTTTGCTACCCACTCTCGATCTTCTTCTCTATTTTTTGCAGCTCTTGCTAAATCATTTGTGCGGATTTTGGCTGCCTCTTTGCGGTCTTTGTTCCTCACAATAAGTGTTACTACAAGTGATACAAGTGTCACTGAAAGCGATACAACAAATGATACAAAACCAGTAAAAAGTGTACCCATCCAATCATGCATTGTGCTTCCCCTCGCTTTTTTAGAATCAGCGAAAGGGTATTTTTTCAAAAACATTTTTGCAAGAGGGCCAATCATGACATGCTCTGTCATAGTGTTCATGTAAATATGTAACAGCCTTAGGGGGGGATTATGAGTTCTTCACAAACTATTTTTTGCCTTGATCTAGGTACCAAGACAGGTTGGGCGATCTGTGGCACTTATGGTCACATAACGAGTGGAATAGCCAATTTTCAATCACGCCGTTTTGAAGGTGGGGGAATGCGTTATTTGCGGTTTAAGCAGTGGCTTTCAGAAATCACGATGGCAGCAGGTCAAATTGATGCGGTGTATTTTGAAGAGGTACGCCGTCATGTGGGCACTGATGCTGCTCATATTTATGGTGGCTTGTTAGCGACCTTAACAGCGTGGTGTGAGCATCACACAATTCCTTATGAAGGCATTCCTGTTGGCACAATTAAGAAAGCGACAACAGGGAAGGGGAACGCTTCAAAAGAAGAAATGATAAAGGCGATGTGTGACAAAGGGCACGCACCGCAAGATGATAATGAAGCAGATGCTTTAGCAATTTTATATTTAAAGAAAGAAGGGGGGACAGATGTCCAGTAAATTACCCTGGGTACGTAATTTTTATCAAGAATGGATTATGGATTTTGCCGGCACTGACGCAGCAGAGAAAGCTACTTATAGTACACTCACAGCTCTCATGTATCGTGCCTGTGAACCGATTTATGATGACACTTCTATTTTAGCACGCTTTGTTGGCTGCTCAGTGAAAACTTTTAAAAAATCATTAGAAAAACTCATTCGAAAAAAATTAATTCTTCAATTAGAAAATGGAAAGTTATGGAGTGCACAAGTTGAAGAAGAACTTAACAATTCTAATGAGAGTTTAGAGAAGGTATCAAAGACATCTCGGTCAAAGAGATTATCAGAAAGAGCACAGAAAGCAGCGCAAGCAAGATGGGCACAACATAAAATTGATGCTAAGCATGATGCTTGCGGTATGCTTGATGATACTAAGCATGATGCTTACGGTATGCTTAATGATGCTAAGCATGATGCTTACGGTATTAAGCATGATGGTGAACAAAAAGAAAAGAAAAGATCCCCCCACACCCCCCTAAAAGAAAATAAAAATATAAATAAAAATAAAAAAACTAACACTATCGTGTTAGCAAAAAAAGAAAAAGAAATGGGAGCTGAGAATTCAGAAACTGATCTTCCCATTCACGGGCCAAAAGGCAGTGATGCATTCAATAGGCTTTCAGCTCACGATGAAATTTCACTGGATGCAAGCAGCAATGTTTCAGAAATCACAAGCGCTGTGAAATCATCTTTCATTCACGAGCAAGGGAACGTTTTTCAAAAAGTCAAACGATTTAAAACTGATCGTGGTTGTCGATTGCCTGATGATTTCGAGCCTGATTACGCTTTTGCCATTCAGGAGGGATTATCTCCAGAGTGCGTGAAAGTCGAGATGGAAAAATTCCGAGATTATTGGCGTGCCAAGACAGGAAAAGACGCTACCAAGCGTGATTGGCCAGCAACGTGGCGTAATTGGATTAGAAACTCAAAAAATTATGGCAACAGAAAAATAGGAAACAATTATGCAAAACAAAGCGATTCTCCAGCAGAGCAGCAACGTGGATGGGGTTATCGCGTTGCACAGCACATGTCCAATATCAAGGATAGCGGTAGTGCGTACGAATTTTTATTCGCGAAAGACGAATACCTTCCCGCTGCATTGGAAGAAGGGACAAAAACCCTCTGCAACGGAAATGAAAATGGCTACATCTCTCATCAATGATGCGTTATTGGTGCTTAGGCAGACAGCCGGTGAAAACGAGATTAAAACGGCATTTTCGGTTCTTTCTGGTGGGCTGAAGAGTCAGTTTGGCGCGGATGAAAAGTCGACAGCACTTGCGTATTTTTATTCTCTTGATGGGATTAGTAGTTGGGCACTTCAAAAAGCTACCAAGGATGTTTTGAAAGAGAAAGCGGAAAGTTTAAGCACGACGTTTATGCCATCGAGCGCTGATTTTCGTCTTTACTGTGAAAAGCTTGAAAGAGATGTCAGATCGAATTGTGATTCTGTCATGACTTCTCTTGGAATGCTTGAAGAAGAGATCAAAGAACAGGGCACGCCGGTGACGATAGAACGTATGGAAGAGTTTAGAAAAGAGCTTAGAGGGGCTTTAAAGAGCGTTGAATAGATAGAAAAACAATGAAAGTTGAGATTGCTTTTGGGATAGACATGCGTTTAAATCGACAAAATGGCACCTTACAGAGCGATTTACAATTTTTTTTTAAATACTACGAAATTAATAAATCGCTTTGTATGGTCAAATTTGAGGCAAATAAACAATATGATTAAATTAAGGATTAATCGATGCAATTTTTAAAACATCTGTTCTTAACAAAACGTAAACAGCCAATACAAAAAAAGTTTGTGGCAACAGCTGTTGGGCATGTGCCTTGGGGGCTTGGGTGTGCTGAGTATTTTTATAACCTTTACCAACATGAAGATGGTACCAGAGAATATGAAGAGTTTGAAGGTTATCAGTACTATGATGTGCCAGAGAAAACAGATTTTAGTACCAAAGCACAAGTGAAAGCATGGATCCATGGAGGTAAAGTTCCCAGCACAGTTCTGAATCTTGAACCTCTCATCGATGAGATTAACAAAAATATTGAAAAATTATCACAAGCAGAAAAACATAATGTTATAAGTTAATAAATAATGATATCTCTTTGAAAAGAAAGTAATTTATGTTACAATATTGATCATTAAAATCGCAAATTGAATGGAATGAGAATATGGTCAATAAAGTCATGCTAATCGGACGTCTTGGTGCTGATCCCGAAAGCAGAACAATGGTTTCTGGAGCTGAGGTGGTTAATTTTAGTATGGCAACTTCAGAGAGCTATAAAGACAAAAACACCAATCAGAAAATAGAAAAAATAGAATGGCATTCCGTTGTAGTTTTCAATCCTCATCTTGCAAAAGTTGCCCTTCAATATCTTAAAAAAGGCAGCAAGGTATATGTTGAAGGGCGCTTACAGACACGTAAATGGCAAGATAACAAAGGTATTGATCGCCATACGACAGAAGTGATTTTGCCACAGTTTAAAGGTGAGTTGTATTTGCTTGATACGAAAAAAGATCAATCTTCCTCTGTCATTGCTCAAAGTTATGCTGTTGCTTCAGGCGCTGCTGATTATAAACCACCTGTTAATGATGACATTCCATTTTGATTAAAAAAATATGGCAAAAAAGAAAAAACATGCAAAACGTGGACGACCACGGATTAAGGGATGTCTGAGAGAACCAAATGGTCGTATTTTACGTGCGAAAATGCCTCGTGAACCAGTTAATAAATTAATAATTGAAATGCGTGCTAAGCACTTTGGCTTGACTGTGGAAGAAGCAAAAAATCCCCTTTCTAGCACATATATTGGGCGACTTTGTTTGCTCGGATATGGACAAGACCCATCAGGCATTAGCCAAGATCAGTATGATGCTGCACAGAAATATCTTGAAGTTAGAAACGATTATTTATGCGCAAAAGGTTTGCCGAGTGCTATTTATGATGAAGTGCCTACAACTTCTGATGGTGAGGCAAGGGAAAAATGGGTTAAATTTGCGGAAAAACAGTTTTTAAATATACAAGAAATCGTAAAAGAGACACAGGTCCTCTATAGACAGCATAATCTTTATGCTGCACTACAGTATCTTGTTAATTCATTGCGTATTGTTCTTAATGCTCTCCATAAATATTTTGATGAAGACGGTAAAAAGTGAATTTTTCGCTGCTATTTTTCGTAAAAGCATGACAGGCCATTGAATAATAGGAGAGTAAGTGTTATATTTTTATATAACATTTTAAGGAGAACATCTTATGCACACAACAAGATTACGTAAAGTTGGAGGGTCGGTTATGCTCTCTATACCACCTGCATTGCTCGATGTCCTTAATTTTTCTGAAAATACCGAAGTTGGATTAGCTATTGATAATGGACTTTTGGTGGTAAAGCCACAAGCATTTCCCAGTTACACTCTTGATGAATTATTAGCTCAATGTGATCCTTTGGCTGATTTTTCTTATGAGGACAAAGAGTGGCTTGATGTTCAGCCTGTTGGTCGAGAGCTCTTGTGATGAAGCGGGGTGAAATCTGGTTAGTGTCACTTGATCCGGCTTTAGGCTGTGAGCAAAAAGGGATGCGTCCAGTGCTGATTGTATCACCAGAGGCATTTAATCGTGTAACGGAAACACCCATTGTTTTACCCATTACAAGTGGAGGAAGTTTTGCCAGAACAGCAGGTTTTGCTGTCTCATTGATGGGATCGGGATTGTGCACAACAGGTGTGGTACGCTGTGACCAACCACGTGCCCTTGATATAAGAGCGCGTAAAGGAAAGAAAATGGAAACGGTTTCTCCCACGATTATCAATGAAGTGCTTGCCAAATTATCAACATTTCTTACATAAATTTTTCTCTATTTTTGGTTTTTTAAACACTAAATTTAGGAATAAAAAACAAATGAACACAAGATCTATATTTTTGTGTTGACATAGTATAAAAAATCGTATTTAATAACATCGCTGCATTGGTTTTATTGCGTCCAAAATTCAAAAAGTATCCCCAAAAATTGATAAAATATTAAGCCTTTAATGTGGCTGTATAGCTTGGTTTTCTTAGGAAAACTGGCTGTTTCTTTTTTCAAATAATAAAATCCAATAATTGACCTGTCGTGTCATTAATTCTGTCATTAAATAATCCTACAAAAGGAGTGACTATGAAAATAGTAATCACTAAACCAATGTGCGTTTTAGGTGATAACAAAGACGTCGTTCGTTTTGAGTCTTCAACTTCAGATAATCCATTCGTTGAGGTTTCTCATCAAGTTTATGCTCGTCTTAAACGGGCTAATGCTGCAAAGCTTTATCAGGAGGAGGAATGTGTTGCTGCTAGTACAGGACAACAGCTTGATGAGCAAAAAGAGGATACAAAGGTAAGCAAGCAAGAATCCGCAGAAACAATCGTTTCCGAAAAATTTAAAACGGTTAAAGCCTCTAAGCCATCAACGGATTCTAAAAAGAAAGCTTAGCATTTGAAGTTCACAATTCATCAAAAATGGTATCTTCAGCAGGTTGAGGATAGTTTCACCAGTCTTCAAGCACCACGTCTTAATTGGGCACTTCGTAATGCTGTAAACACTGCAGCAAAGCAGGTTGAGCGTTTTATAGAAAGAAAAGTTTCTGAAGTTTCATCAGCAAAATCAAAACGCGTGAAGCAAGGTGTTTACGTTAAAACAAAGGCAACGGCAAAATTTCCTGAAGCAGATATTATTGGTTCAGGCACATCATTACCGCTTAAGTTTTTTAAGGCAAAAGAAACAAAGCGCGGTGTGATTTACACAATGTTTGGAGCAAGAAAGATTTTACCTCATGGCTTTATAAAAGGTGGAAAATTTCCCAAGCGTGTTAATTTAAGGAGAGGAGGGGGAAATGTGTTCCAAAGAGCTGGAGGAGATCAATTCCCCATTGTAAAACAGGAAGGGGTCTCCATTGCAGAAGTCATGTCTAAGCCAGAGATTGCACATTTTATTGTACAACATGCCAATGAAAGATTAACCAAAAATATACAGATACAACTTGCTCGTCAGGAATATGCTGCCAAGAATAAGGCTAAAGCACACTCTTAAGTGATATTTATATGCTGTATGCTGTGATCGTAATTTTAAAGACAAGATTATCGATGATGTTTCGCTTTTTTCAGAAAAAAATCAATAAAATCAATGCAAAAGGTACTTCTCAGCGGAGTGGGTCTGTTGCGGGGCAGGACAGCGCGACCTATCGCTAGCGACAGAATTTTAAAAATGACTGTGCATTGTACACATAAGTCATTGAAAACAACTGATTTTAATGCACAGGCTGTACAATAATTCCTATAAGTTATTCAGAACGGGTAAATATTCAATGAATAAGAAAGGTCGGCAAGGGATATCTGTTCGTTCGTTTGCCAAGAAAATGGGTGTGTCTGCGAATGCGGTTGTTTCTCGCTTTAAAACTGGCAAATTTGATGAGGCGATTTTTGCGGATGGTTCAGTTAATGAAGCTGTTGCAAGAGCCATATGGGGCAAGAATCCCACAAAGCGATCTCAATCATTTTTAGCATCTGCTGGTCAGCCTTGTGCAAAAATTAAAAAAGACTCTGCAGATGGAGCGAGTGAATACGAAATCAAGCTGAAGAGAATGCAAGTTGCGCTTGAAAGCGAACAGATTGCGTTGGAGCGGCTGCGTGAAACAACAGTTGATCGAGAGGAAATGAAAAAGGCAGCACGTGAATTCGGAAAAGCGCATCGTGATGCGATGCTGAATTTTCCTCATCGTTTCGGAGCCAGCATCGCTGCTCAAGTAGGATGTGATGCAGCTAGCCTTGTCGGTGCCATTGATTATTACATGAGAAAAGCTTTGCTTGAGGCAATTCATATCCCGGTTCCTTTTCATGATCCTAGCGCTCCTGAATAATGAAGAGTGAAGCATGGATGATCGCGCGGTCAGAGAGTTTTTTTCACATGCCAATGAAGCTCGAAAACCCGATCCACCTTACACGGTTTCAGAATGGGCGGATAAAAATAGATATCTGAGCACGGTAGCAAGTGCTGAGCCTGGGCTTTGGAGAACGAAGCGTACCCCCTATTTGCGCGAAATCATGGATAATCTTTCTTCTTACGTGCCGATTGAAACAACCATTGTAATGAAAGGTGCGCAGGTTGGCATGTCGGAAGCGGGACTGAATTTTTGCGGCTATGCTATTCATTATAGTCCGGGGCCTGCACTTTACGTGATGCCGACTGTTGAGACAGCGAAGAAACTATCGAAGACTCGTCTTGATCCGATGATTACAGCAAGTCCTGCTTTAAGTGAACGCATCGCTCCCGCCCGCGCGCGCGATAGTGGAAATACGATGTTTTCGAAAGAGTTTGCCGGCGGTGCGTTTATGCTTACGGGAGCCAACAGTGCTGCTGGGCTTCGCTCGATGCCTATTCGTTATTTGATTTTGGATGAGGTCGATGCTTATCCTTTGAGCGTGGATAATGAAGGTGATCCAGTCGTGATTGCTGAAAAGCGCACATCGACTTTTGTCCAAAGAAAGATTTTTAAATTGTCCACACCAACACACCGTGATACAAGCCGTATAGCCAAGGATTTTGTGCTTGGTGATCAGAGATATTACAATGTGCCTTGTGATGAGTGCGGTGTGTTACAGCCGATTGTTTGGTCGCAAATTAAGTGGCCAAAAGGGTCTCCAGAAAAGGCTGTTTTTGTTTGTGCCCATTGTGGCCATGAACATGCCGAGCATCGAAAAGCAGATTTGATGTCTGAAGAGAGAGGCGCGTGCTGGGTTCCTACGAGTGAGTCAAGCCGACCGAATTTGCGTTCTTATCACATTTCAGCACTTTACTCTCCATGGTTGACGTGGGGAGAGTGTGCACGAGAATTTTTAAATGCGAAAGAGGATCCTGCGCTTTTGCAGCCTTTTATCAATACTGTTCTTGGAGAACCTTGGGAAGATAAAACGGGTGAAGTTATTGATCCTGAGAGCCTCTATGCACGGCGTGAAGATTACCCCATTGCACCGTCGCAAGCTGTGTTGTTAACAGCGGGTATCGATGTGCAAAATGATCGGTTAGAATTGGAAGTTGTCGGTTGGGGACGGGGTGAAGAAAGCTGGAATATTGATTATCAAGTCATCCTCGGTGATCCGTCCTCCTTTGAGGTTTGGGATCAGTTAGATGGATATCTTGCCAAACGCTGGCCACATCAAGGTTACAAAAATGGCATAAGGATCACGGCTGCTTGTATTGATACAGGAGGCAGTCACACACAGGCTGTTTATAATTATGTGCGTCCTCGTGAGGGAAGGCGCATATGGGGGGTGAAAGGTCAGGCGGGATGGCGTGCGGTCTGGCCACGTCGTCCTAGCAAAAATAATAAGGGGCAGATTAATCTTTATATGATAGGGGTTGATGCTGCCAAAGATATTATTACGGCACGTTTTAGAAAATCGGGTTCTGAAGCGTCAGGTGCTGGTGCAACGCACTTTCATATAAATCTTGATCAAGAATATTTCGAGCAATTGACTGCTGAAAGAAAAGTCATCCAATATTTCAAAGGCTTTAAGCGAATAGAATGGCAAAAAAGTGAAAAAGCCAGAAACGAGGCTTTGGATTGCCGCGTCTATGCTTACGCGGCTTTACAAGGTCTGATTTCAGCGGGTCTGAACCTTAGTGAAGAAGTCGATATCTTAGAAAAGCGCTTGGCAAGTCTTCAAACTGTTGAGGCATTTTCAGAGAGTGCGACGTCTTTTTCAGGACAGCTTCAGCCAACACAGCCTCAAAGGAAACAACTAAGGAGATCAGTCAATCCTTACATGCAAAGAGAGTGGGATATTTTATGAGTGAGAATTTAAATCCATTGAAGAGCAAAGGCGAAAAAATTGCAGAATTAAAAAGAAAGCGAGAGCAACTTGAGGAGACTCTTTATTCAGGGGCACAGTTTGTGCGTCACGGTGACAAACAAGTTGGAAACCGCTCTGTTGAAGAGTTACGCAAAGCACTTGCAATTCTGGATAAGCAAATAGCAGAGTTTGAAGGGCGTGGCAGCTCTCGTGCTTTCTATATTGATGCGAGGCGAGGTTATTAATGGCTGGATTATTAAGTAAAATAACGGATTTTTTTAGTCTTTCTGGCAATCATAATCCGCCTTTTGAAGCTGCAAGTCGCAGTCGTCGAATGAGAGGGTTAAATCCTGAAAAAAAACATATCAATAAAGCAATTGAAGAAGCAGGTGATACCGTTATTGCCCGGTCAAGATGGCTCTATGATAATGAAGCCCTTTATGGTTCTGCAACAGAAGAATGGGTTTCGGCAGCGGTTAGTGATGGAATTAAGCCTTATCCGAAAATTGCAGGTTTTCAGAAAGAAAAGAAGCAGCTTCTTGATCTTTGGTGGCAATGGGTTGATGAGGCTGATTATGATGAAGATGCAAACTTTTATGGTCTTCAAGCAACGATTGCTCGGGAAGTTTTTTTAACGGGCGAATGTTTTGTGAGGTTGCACTACGTTGACCTTTATGGGCGTTCCGGTGTGCCTCTTCAGTTGCAAATTTATCCCGCAGAAATGCTTGATTTAGCCTATAATGGGGTTGCGGAAATTGAAGGCAACTATATTCGCATGGGGATTGAGTTTAATGCTAGTGGGAAGCGTGTTGCGTACCATTTTTGGAGGCATCATCCTTATGATAGCAATCCACAAAATGGAGTATTTGGAAATTAAGAGCGTGTAAGAATTCCTGCTGAAATGGTGATCCACGTTAAAGAAAGGCGTATTGCTGGTCAATTGCGTGGTTCTCCAAAAGTCACGCGCAGTTTAGTCAAGATTTTTCAGCTTGAGGCTTATGATGATGCCGAGATTGATAGAAAAAGAACGGCTGCTCTTTTCGCGGGGTTTATTACGTGCTCTAATTCTAATGCTAGTAACGCGTATGCGGCTGATAATCATGAAGAAAGTGAGGAAGGAAAGCAAACAGCCCCTTCTATTATCATTGAGTCAGGTGTAATCCAAGAAATGGCAGAGGGCACAGACATCAAATTTTCCAACCCCGTAGAGGTTGGAGGATCTTATGAGCCTTTCCAATTTCACAATACTTTAAAAATTTGTGCAGCTCTCAACATGCCCTATGCTGTTGTGACAGGTGATGTAACGCGGGGAAACTTTTCCAATGTGCGTACATCGATCATTCAATTTAGACGCCACGTCAAACAATGGCGCGAGCATATTATTGCCTTTCAATTTAATCGCATTGTTTGGGAACGTTTTGTTGAAATGGCGGTGCTTGGTGGATGTGTTGATCTGCCAGGCTGGGAAGACAATTATTTGCCATGGATACAATGTGAAAGCTTTGCACCACCACTCGAAATGATTGATCCACTCAAGGATATTTCGGCAGAAAAAGAAGAAATTCGAGCAGGGTTAAAAACACGACGTATGGCGCTTGCTGAACGTGGTTTTGATATTGACAGCATTCATTCTGAGCTTGAGGAAGAGCGCAAAGATGCTTTAGCACGTGGGTTATCCTTTGACACTGATATAGTCGATCCTTCTGCTGCTCATAGAGTAGTTGATGCCGAAGATTCTAACGGTGACTACGAGAGTAATCAAGGCAGCGATGGACATACACATGGCGAGTAACCTTGATTTGCCGTTTTTGGCATCACGGCTTTTCGGCGTTCCGCATATGCTTGCTCCTACAAAGCTTGATATTATTCTCAATGCTCTTGCTCCCCGTCTTTTTGAAGGAGAGAAGTTTGCGATTGGAGCTTTTTCGGGAAGTAATGCAGCGGCTTTCAGACCCCCTGAAGCTTATGTTGTACAAAACAATGTCGCTATTATCCCCGTTCATGGCACGCTTGTGCGCCGTGGGGCGTGGCTTGGTGCTCTATCAGGACTGACTTCCTATGAAGGTTTGGCGGCTTCTTTTCGTGAAGCTATTGATCAGCCTGATGTTCACGCTGTTTTGTTGGATATTGACAGTGGCGGTGGTGAAGCGGGCGGTGTATTCGATTTGGTTGAAGAGTTCCGCACGCTTTCACAGGCATATAACAAACCCATTTGGGCTCATGCCAATGAGTTTGCGTGCTCTGCGGCTTACGCTCTTGCCTGTGCTGCGTCGCAAATTTGGGTTGCACGTACGGGTGTTGTTGGTTCGATTGGTGTTGTTTGTGCGCATCTTGATCAATCCCGTGCAGATGAAAAAAATAGTCATAAATGGACTTTTGTCTTTGAAGGAGACCACAAAGTTCATGGCAACTCTCATGAACCCTTGAGCGATAGGGCACTTGAAAAAATGCAAGCAGACTGTGCGCTGCTTTACGACATGTTTGTCGATTTAGTTGCACAAAGCAGACCAATGAGTGCTGCTGCAATTCGAGAGACTAAGGCAGAAACTTTCATAGGAACTCAAGCTGTAGAGCTTGGCTTAGCAGATGCGCAGGGCACATTTGCGCAGACTTTGGAAGCCTTGATGGATTCCATAAAATTACCCTCAACACCAACAGAAGAAGGAACGAAGACATGGCACGCACAAAATATCGCGCCGAAGAAGACACTATCAAAGAAGATAACGAAGAAGAGACCATCGATCTCACAGAGGAAGACGACATCGACATTAACGTCGAAGATTTTGATGAAGAGGACGAAGAAGACGAGGATGCAGATGAGGAAGATACGCGTAAAAACATTCAAGCCGTGCGTGAACAAGAAAGAAAACGCGCACGCGCCTTAATGAATCTTGAAAAACAAGCAGGGCGCTTAGGCGTTTCTTTTGATGCAGTAAAAGCTATTAAAAACGGTATGAGCTTAGATAAAGCACGTCATATCATTTTGACAGATGCTTCTAACAAAAGCGCTTCTTTGAAAGTGTCAGCTTATGCCCCGAATGATGGTGGGAATAGCAAGGCAAAAATGAATGCAAAATGGGAAACAGCTTGGAAAGCAGTGGGTGGAAGGAAATAAAATGAGTAATATTTTTTGTGAAGGTGTGCGTGATAGCGCTTATCTCGGGCGTTATGATTCCGATTTATCACAGGAAGAGGTCATCTTTGCATCAGGTGCGGAAATTACGGCAGGAACTGTCATGGGTATGGTAACTGCAACGGGCAAATATGTACCACTTCGTCCCTCAGCTTCAGATGGTAGTGGAGTGCCAGCAGGCATTGCTTATGCCAATGTTGATGCGACAAAAACAGATCGGCGTGCAGTGATTACGGCGCGTTTATGTACTGTGAAAGCTTCTGAGTTGATATGGCCGAATGCAATTACAGACGAGCAAAAGCGAGCGGCTATTCACTCTTTGGAAGAAAAAAATAAAATTATATTGCGATAGGAGAATGCGTACATGGATATGAATTTCTTTAAACACGACGCTTTCTCAGCGACAACAATGATGAAAGCGATTGAAAACTACGAGTTTAAGCCCAGTCTCATTAGCTCTCTTAATCTTTTTGAGGACGTTGAAACAAGCACAACCGTGGTTGGGATTGAGAGACGCGACAATACGTTGTCGTTGATCCAAACAAGTGAACGTGGTGCACCTTTGGCAGAAGCTGACAGAAGTGGCCGCAATCTGCGGTTTTTTCGGACAACCCGTATTGCCAAAAGTGACACGGTGAAAGCAGAAGAAATCCAAAATCGTCGAGAATTTGGAACAGAGGATCAACTTGAGAGTGCGATGAAATATATCGCTAAAAAACAAAAAAAGCTTATTTCTGAAATTGAATTGACATGGGAAAATATGCAGCTTGGGGCTATTCAAGGTGTTGTTCTCGATGCTGATGGATCAGTGATTGTTGATTGGTATAAGGAATGGGAGATTACACCACCAAAGCCACTTGATTTTAAATTGAACAAAGATGAGACAAATGTTGCTGACCACGTTGATCAAGTCATTATGAAAATGATTGAGGCTTCAAAGGGTGCGTTTACGGATCGTTCACGAATTGTTGGTCTTTGCGGAAATGAATTCTTTTCCAAATTAAAAAACCACAAAACTATTCGTGAAACCTATTTAAATACAGCCTTGGCACAGACATTGAATAGTGCAGGGGGTGTTGCAACACCAAATGCTATTGGATCAGGCAGCTTTGGAAGTTTTGATTTTGCTGGGGTAACTTTTATTAATTATCGAAGCATTCACAATTACAACGTTAGCGCTAAAGCTGGGACAAAACGTGCAATAGGGATTAAGCCTGATGAATGTCAGTTCTTTCCCGTTGATGCACCTGGTGTGTTCCAGAAAACCTTTGCTCCAGGGGAAAGTCTAGACTTTGTTAATACGGTTGGGAAGCCTCTTTACACTATGTTGATAGTTGATCACGATCGTAACGCATGGGTCAAGCCTGAAGTGTACAGCTATCCTCTTTATATTTGCACACGTCCTGAAATGCTCTTTAAGGCCGTTATAGGGGAAAAATAAGATGTTATGGCATGGGCTGCTCAAGCAAATGGTGAAAGATGTACGCAATACCTTTGGGCAGCCCATCATTTATACACGAAAGGAAACAGGGCGATCTTTCCGTATTACAGCGATTTATGGCATCAAGCATTCAGAATCGGAAGCTGGCGGTAGAACATTCACGACAATCCCAAGAAAAGAACTTGATGTTTATATCAATGACATTGGCGGATTGCCGCCAAAGCTTGAGGATAGTGTCATTGTTATGTCTTCTGAAAACACTGGAAATACCCTTCAAGAGCATTTCATTGTGGCAGATGTGAAAGCTTCAGAATCCGGAATGTATAAGCTGATTTTGCGGGAGGGAAAATAATAATATATCTCTATCTTAAAAATCTTACTTTATTTGTTGACAATATAGAAAAAGTATGTCTATTCTCGAATCAGGTGCTTCAAAAACGCCTTAAAACAACAAGCGGATGGGTTGCCGAAACAATCTTTTCTCGCACATTAAAAGCTTTGACTCATTATACACTGCACGTGTACAATGGCTTTGTCGGGTGTGGTTACGCTATACAATACCCTTTTCAGGGAAAAGTGTAACGACGGGCTTGTTGCCGTGTTTTTGAGCACCCGGCACTCTCTTTAGAGTGTCAATCAAAAACAATTTACAACAAGGAGTTCATCATGAACGATCTCATAGAAATCACAGAACAAACGGTTGGACAGGAAACTGTCCAAACAGTGAATGCGCGTGAATTGCATGCGTTTTTGGAAGTTACATCAAAATTTGCAGACTGGATTAAAAATCGCATCAAAGAATATGGTTTTCGAAAAAATCGGGATTTTATGGCGTTTTCTAAAATTTTAGAAAACGGTGGAAGAGCGATAGAATACCATCTTTCACTCGACATGGCGAAAGAGCTTTCCATGGTTGAGCGTAATGAAAAAGGCAAGCAAGCACGGCAGTACTTTATTGAATGCGAACGGCGCGCAAAGCAAGTATCATCAGTACCAATAGACTACTCCAGTCCTGAAGTAATGCTTGGTGTTTTAAACCATTTAAAAGATGAAAATGAGCGTAAAGATACGATCATCGCTGAACTCAAACCAAAAGCAGAAGCGCTTGAAGGTTTAACACGCTCTGATGGGAATGTGTGGCATCAAGCTTTATTATTTTTTATTCACAACGTGATTGTCTCATGCGCGTTGGGAGATCTTTTGAGTCCATTGCCCGTAGATGGGTAGTGCGGACAGACTCCTCTAAACGAGAAAGAATTTCGCCCGTAAGGCTACGGTGGTTTGCTTCAGCAAACTCTTCCAATTGATTTTTTAGTTCAACTGGAATGAGAAATTTAAATTGCACACGATCTTTTTTTGTCATGCACCTAAAATATACCTAAAATGCACTTGACACAAGGTACTTTTTTGGTACTAAATATGTGCATAGGAGGTAAAATGAAAACGATCCAATATAAAATAAATATGCCACATACATTAAAGGAGTGGTTGTTTGATAGGGCGACAGAGAATGATCGCTCTCTTTCATCTGAAATAATTAACATTCTCAAAAAAGAAAAAGCGCTAGAGCATAAGTCCGCAAAAACCTGCTCTAACGCTTCACATTTAATCAACCTGAAAGAGGTTAATCACCATAGACAATAGCACATACTTATCTATCAATAAAGACAAATTAATCAAATTAAGAGAAATCGAAAACGAGCCCCGTGTTCGCGATGTGGATTTAGCAGAAAAATTAGAGTTTGTTCGTACACGTGACGTTAGAAAATTAATCGCAAGAAATATGAAAGAAATAGAAAGGTTTGGGACGTGCGCCACCGTGGCGCACGTAATAAAAGGCAATAACGTAACAGAATATTGGCTTAACGAAGAGCAAGCATTATTGATTGCGACATTATCGAATACAGAAAAATCTTCTCAATCGAATACAGAAAAATCTTCTCAAGTCCGTTATATGCTTATTAAGCTATTTGTTGCATGGCGTAGAGGCGAGATAAAGCAATCTCATATCCAATCGATCGACTACTCCAGTCCTGAAGTAATGCTCGGTGTTTTAACGCATTTAAAAGATGAAAATGAGCGTAAAGATACAATCATCGCTGCACTCAAACCAAAAGCAGAAGCACTTGAAGGTTTAACCCGCTCTGATGGTCTGTTTGGTCTTACAGAAGCAGCCAAGGTACTGGAGGTACGACCAAAAGATCTAACGAATTATTTGCGTGGGAATGATTGGGTTTATCGTCGTGCTCCGGGATCTCCGTTACTGCCTTATCAGGATAAGATCAAGAAAGGCCTCATGGATTGCCCTACGATCACGATTCAAAAATCTGATGGAACAGAAAAGATCCTGCCTTCAACCAAGATTACCGCAAAAGGCTTGGCGTATTTAAGAGAACAAATCCACGGAGATATACAATGAATACTGATATCGACTCTTTATGTGATCTGTGGTTGGTGTTATTTAAGCTTTGCAATCGTGGTAGTGTTGAAGATGAGGAGTGTACTGCTATAGTCAATACCATGAACGTAGTAGAAAAAGCTCTGGTTTCAAAGATCAAGAAAGATGCGCATATTGTTAAGCTTTTAGTGGTTCTCACAGACTTTGGAGATTCAGAGTTTCCTCGAGGTATGGATTCTTTTTTGAAAGCATATAACCAAAATTTAGAAAGTCTGATTAAGAAAGTGGCTTAACCTTATCACGAAGCTTATATCTTCCCGTCATTAAGGCGGGAGGATAATTAAAGCACACATTTAAACTTATCTATTTTAGAAAATTCTTCTGCTTTTTCTGATTGCAAAACATTGACGTCGTAAGCAGCTTGCATATTAAGCCAGAATTCAGCTGTTGTATCAAAAAAATAGGCTAATCTTAGTGCTGTATCAGGGGTTATTGGACTATTTTCTGCAACAATACGTTCTATCCGAGTCCGTGGAATATTTAATGCTTTTGCAAGAGCATAAGCAGAAAGGGAATATTCTTTTAAATATTCCTCTCGTAAAATTTCTCCGGGATGAATAGCTATATAATTTTTCATCTCGATCCCCTATAGATCAATGATAATCTACGATTTCAACTTCATAAGCGCCATTAGAACGCCATTCAAAACAAATACGAAACTGATCATTAATACGGATAGAATATTGTCCTTGTCGACTACCTTTCGATGCTTCGAGATGATTGCCAGGAGGGCTACGTAAATCTCTGAGATCAACCGCTTTATCAAGCATAAATAATTTCCTTTGGGCTATCCGCAATAGATTCGTGGGAAAGCCTTTTGGTGGATTGCCTTTCAAAAGATCTTTACACCGCTTATCAGCAAAGGATTCAATCACCAAAACACCTTTATTCGTTCTTTTGGTATCGTAATATGATACCAACTTCAAAAAAAGGATAAATGTTGAATAACAGGAGCGTTTATGCAGCCGAGAGAGACGATAAGAGAGATATTTGTTGCGTTGATAAAGGCAGCGAAGACGGCAGCTGGTGAGCGTGTTTTCAATATGCGGGATTTTAATTTTTCCATTGAGATCATGCCTGCCATTAACGTGTCTACGCAAAATGAAACACTGGAAGATGGGCATGCTCATGGATTGCGGCGGCGTATTTTAACAGTTGATGTTGAATGTTATGCAACAGAGAAAGGTGGTGCGCGCTGTGTTGATCACTTAGCATGGGAAGTTGAAGAAATTTTCCACGCCAATCCCACTTTAAACAATAGGGTTGAGAGTTGTGGGCTAAAGAATATTGCGATGGCCTTTGGTGATAATGGTGTTTTTGCGCTTCATGGAGCCATTTTAACTTTCGAAGTCATTTATATTGATGATTTACGTCAATCGATAATTGATATTTTATCAACACGGATTGTTATGCGTTCGATGAGGCGTGGTTATGGTTTATGTGTTTCTGATTATCTTATTAAAATAATGTTGAGAGCTGTGGTATGTGGGTAAGGGCAGATCTAGTAATAAAGAGATCCGTGTAGTATCCATAAACTTTATGGTAAGATGCTGTAGGATATCACTCATATTTAAGTATTCTTGGGATGTATTTTTTGAATTAATAAAAAATTATTTTTTGTACCCTTGCCCTTTTGCTTATGCGCTTTATCTGAAATATCAAATTGTCCTGTAATAGGAGTTGCTCTTGTTAGGATAATAAAGAGCGATGTTTTTGAATGAGGGTTATATAGTATTTTTGAAGTGGTCTGTTTTTTTAGTTTAGATTCCTTTGGTTAAAAGGATTGGGGCCTTTTCTAGATTCAATGTTTTACAGAGATTTTAGGATGATACCGTAGTGAGCATCGGTATCCGTAAGGGATGAGTTTTATCTTTATTTATTGGTTTTTTTTGTGCGCAAACAATGAAGTTTTGCTGCGGGTGTTTTTGCGCGTTTTGATGATGTTGAGCTCTGTTGGAGGAGGTTCTTATGAAAAAATTATATTCAACACAAAATTTAACTAAAGCTATGTATTTTGGAACAGCGATGGCGATTATTTTGTCAAATGTTTCTCCTATTTTTGCTGCAAATCTTGCTATAACAGGAGGAAATACTCAAAGTACAAATGGTACCGATGTGGTTTATCTTTATGGAAGTCATGGAAGTATTGTTTTTGCCGGTGATGATAATTATTGTGGTGTGGATAAAGTTGTGGATCGTGGCGGTTCATCGAATACAGCTAGCCCAATAACTGCAGAGGAGCAATATAATAGATTTATTGAAAACAAAGAGTTTAGTGGACGTAATCCTTATGGAACGATGATGCAGAAGGCTACTTGGCAAAGTGATGGTGTAACGACTAATAATGGTGGTTATATGGGAAGTCTGACTAGTGGTTCAAGTGATGTTTTGCCAGAAGCTTATGGTATTTATTCTTTTGTAACCGGTTGTGGAGCTTATGCATCGGGTAATTATTCTACCGCGTTTGGCGCAGGTGCTACGACAAAGGCTGGGGGGGCACAAGCTTTTGGAGTTTCTGCCCTTGCAAGTGGTAAGGCAGGTATTGCTATGGGTGTTGGATCGGAAGCATCAGGAGATTCTACAGTTGCTATCGGAGGGCTTGCGGTTGCTAGGGGTGAAAGCAGTATTGCTTTAGGTACTAAAGCAACAGCAACTGTGGATTATGCAATTGCTGTAGGTTTGCAGGCTTCAGCCAAAGCTAAGGGGGCTATTGCAATAGGTAGTGCTGCTCCTTTAGACGACGAAGATAATGGACAACGAGGTGGACAAGCAACAGCAAAGGATGAATATGCAATTGCTATAGGTGCTCATAGTTATGCTGAAACATTTAATTCAATTGCGATTGGTGCAGGTGCTCAGGTATCAGCTAAAGATGGTGTTGCTGTGGGAGGGGGATCTCGCTCTACCACTGAACATGGCGTTTTGGGTTATGATCCTATAAGGAATGATACAAAACAAATAGCTGGTGATGCTGATATTGTGTGGAAGAGTACTGCGGGTGCTTTTAGTATTGGTGATGCTGATCTTGATATAACGCGACAGCTTACAGGAGTAGCAGCGGGAAGTAAGGATACTGATGCAGTAAATGTTGCACAATTGAAAGCTATGAGAAAATTGATACTTGTTGAGCAGAAAGATGAGACGGCTCCTATTACAATCGGAAGTGCAACAGATGGAACTGAAATTAATATCAAAAATTCTTCAAGTGAGGCTCGTACAATTTCTGGCGTGAAAGCTGCTAAAAACAATGATGAAGCTGTTAATAAAGAACAACTTGATGAAGAAATTGCAAATATTACTGAGATTATTACAGATATCCAAGGTGTTAATGCTTTTGCGGTTTTATACGACAAAAAGGCGGGTGGTGTTGTTGATTATGAAAGTGTAACTTTAGGTCTTAATAATCATGTACAACCAGTTGCTCTCCATAATGTAAAAGATGGTATGATTGAGGCACGATCAAATGATGCAATCAACGGTGGTCAGATGCATGCAATATTCCAAGATGTTGCGCAATATTTTGGTGGAGGTGCAGAATTTAGGCAGGGTAAGTTTTTTAATCCGCAATATAATGTAACCAGCATTTCTACGGATGGTACGATGGTTCCGAAGATTATTAATAATGTTTCTGATTCTTTGGTAACACTTGATTTGAGTGTTAAGAGTGTTTACAGTTATGCCAAATATGTAAACGATAATTTGACTGATAAAATTGATCATCTTTCTAACAATGCTTTATTGTGGAACGAGGACAGTGGTGCGTTTGTCGCGCTTCATGGAACAAGAGAAGAGAGGAAAAAAAGTAAGATTACATACCTTTCGGATGGAGAAATTTCTTTTGGTTCAATGGATGCTATTACAGGAAATCAGCTTTATCTTATGGGTGATCAGATTGCTCAGTATTTTGGTGGTGGTGCCAAATATGAAAATGGACAATGGACAAATCCTAATTTTAAGGTTGTTCAAGTTGATGTTGGTGGTGCTGTTGGTGGGAAGATAAATTATTCTAACGTAGCTGAAGCATTTGAGGGTGTTAACAACAGTATATTGCACGTAAATAATCGTATTGCTGAGATTAAAAACAAAGTTAATAATGAAGACGTTTTACTTTGGAATCAGAGCAAAGGAGCCTACGATGCTAATCGTAACGGTAGAGCGAAGAAGATTATCAATGTAGCTGATGGTAAAGTGCAACGAGATTCTACGGATGCAGTCAATGGTGGACAACTTTGGAAAACGAATGAGCGTGTTACAAATGTTGAACAGCGGGTTAATCACATTGACAAAAAAGTTGATGTTTTTTCAAACGCGATCCATGATATTGGTACGACGGTTACTAATATTAGTAATAGAGTTGATAATATTGAAAATAAATACAATGGTATTGTTGATGGGGTGGTTGTCTACGACAAAAGTGAGGATGGCGAAAAAACTAATAAAGTCACTTTAAAAGGTGGTGATGAAGGTGAGCCTGTATTAATTGACAATGTTGCTGACGGTAAGATTGCTTCAGATTCGAAAGAAGCGGTAAATGGTGGTCAATTACATGATTATACTGAACAGCAGATGCAAATAATTCTTGATAATTCAAAGAATTATACGGATCGGCGTGTAAATAATATTGTTGTTGATGCTATAGATGATGCTGTTGATCAGTCTAAAAGATATACAGACATGAGGTTTAATTCTTTAAATTATGGTGTAGAAAATATACGAAAAGAAGCTAAACAAGCAGCAGCGATTGGTCTTGCCGCATCTAATTTGCGTTATAACGACACACCTGGAAAATTGAGTATTGCATTTGGTAGCGGTTTATGGCGTAGTCAATCTGCATTTGCTCTTGGTGCTGGTTATACATCTGAAAGTGGAAACATTCGTTCTAACTTATCTGTTACAACGTCAGGGGGACATTGGGGTGCAGGAGTAGGATTTAATTTAACGCTGAATTAATTAATTAAAAACGCTATTTTTTAATAAAACTTCCGCCTTTGTTTAAAAAAATAAAGGTGGAAGTTTTTTATGTAAAACAATAGGTAATTTACCTCAATACACAAGAATAACCATCATTGTAACATCGTTATTTGCAACACTTTTTATGAGGTTATTTCAACATCTGTATATTTTTCAAAACTAGAACACTATTATTTTTCTTGCTATTTCACTAAATATTTTGTACGTAGAAAATAACTGTGGTTGCGAAGTATCTTTAAAAGAAAATCATTGTTTGCAAGAACACAACTTCTTTTATTCTGCATTGCACAAAGAAGCTCAATAAGCTAGTCTTAACACGGATAAGGACCGTGGGATCTTAAATAATTATACTAAAAACTATGAAATAATCACCTTATACACTACGAAAGTGATCAAATCTTACCTTGTTTGTCAAGCTGTGTAACTTATTTCCGAAACAAAACACCCTAACCATGATTTGCCTTACCATGCCATTCTTAAGATACTACCATAGCGTGAATTTAACGCAGAATATGTCTTTGTAAAAAATAATTCCTTATCATCAATTTTAAAAAATCACCGCACAAAACCATACTGTAAAAAATCAAAGCACAATTCACTATAATAAACATAACTTAGAGTTAAAATGTGTTTTTTTAATGTTTAAAATGTATTTTAATTGGGGAAATTCATTATGAAAAAATTATATTACACTTTCAAAGGAAGCAGTTTAAAGGGTTGTTATTTTTTTTCTAGGTCAAATTTTGCTAAAGCTATTTCATTTGGGACGGTGATGGCTACACTCTTATCGAGTGTTTCTCCTATTTTTGCTGCAAATGTTGCTCTAACAGGGGGGGAGGATCAGAGTATGGGTTTGGGTACCTCAAAATATAAAAATGGGAGTCATGGAAGTATTGTCTTTGCTGGCGATAGTGAATATTGCGGTGTAGATTATGTTGCAGGTCGTGGAGCTGAAATTGTTAAGGGTACTCTTTCCGAAGACGACATAGGTGTGAATCCATCACCCGAGGCAATAACTGCGCAAGAGCAATATCAGAGATTTCTTGAAAACAAGAGTTTTGGTAACTCTAATCCTTATGGTACTATGGATAAGCAGGCATCTAAGACTGGTGATGGTACTACACAGCCCGATGGCGGTTATATGTCGCCGCTGACAGGTGGTTTTAGCAATGTTATGCCTAGAGCCTTTGGTATCTATTCTTTTGTAACTGGTTGTGGTGCTTATGCATCAGGTAATTATTCAACAGCATTTGGTGCGGGGGCAACTACAACAGCTGGGGGGGCGCAAGCTTTTGGTGTTTCTGCGCTTGCAAGTGGTAAGGTAAGTATTGCCATCGGTGTAGGGTCTAAAGCAAGTAAGGATTCTGCAGTTGCTTTAGGTGGGCTTGCAACCGCATCTGAGGAAAATGCTACTGCTCTTGGTGTTTATTCCGAAGCACTGAAGAAAGACAGTGTCGCAATAGGATCTCACTCTGTTGCTGATGTTGATGCTGGTGTGTCTGGATATGATCCTGTAACTGGTACTGAGAAAAAAGATGGTGATTATGTGTGGAAAAGTACATTGGCTGCAGTTAGTGTAGGTGGTGTTTCAAAGGAATATAGTCGGCAGATTACGGGGGTGGCAGCTGGTAGTAAAGATACTGATGCAGTCAATGTTGCGCAGTTAAAATCATTAAAAAGCTATATGGACGCAAAAAACCTTGTTGAAATGGATGATTCTGGTGTTATCGTCATTGGTAATACGAAAGAAACCGATGAAATCAGAATCTCTAGTGAATCAGGAGAAGCGCGGAGACTTTCTGGTGTAGCAGATGCGCAAAGTGATAGTGATGCAGTTAATAAGCAGCAATTAGATGCTCGTATAAAGAGTCTTGATGAGAGTACAAGTCATCGTATTGATAGTCGTATTAATAGCGGTATTGATGAACTTAAAAAAATAAATGCTTCTGTAGTTTTTTACGATAAACTCTCAGAAGATGGAGCTGTTGACTATAGCAGTGTTACGTTGGGTAAAGGAGATTCTGGACCGGTTGCTCTGCATAATGTCAAAGCTGGTGATATCAGTGAAAATTCTACAGATGCGATTAATGGATCACAGCTTTTTGCGACCAATAAGAATGTTAAGGCTGTTACAGATGATGTGAGTAGTCTTTCTGGCAATATATCCAAATTTTTTGGTGGTGGTGCAGATTTGCTTACAGGAGTTTTACCAACTTATGAAATCAATGGTGAAAAATATAATGATCTTGGTTCAGCCTTTTCAGGGATTGATAAATCTCTGACCGATGTAGAAAAGAAGCTTACGGGAAGCATCAATCAGAATAGCGTATTGTGGAGTGATGCTGATAAAGCTTTTATTGCACGCCATGGAGATGAAAAAAGCAATAGTAAGATTACATATCTTGCGTCCGGTACTATCAGTAAAACTTCTACCGATGCGATTAATGGATCGCAGATTTATGATTTAACTGAACAATTTGTGCACTATTTGGATGGTCGTGCGGGATATGGTGCAGATGGTCAATGGACAGCTCCAAACTTCACGATTAAAATTGTTAATGCTGATGGCAAGACCGAAGATAAGACTTATAAGACGGTTTCTGAAGCTTTTACGGGGATGAATAGCTCTATTTCCAGTCTTTACCAAGAAATTACAGGCGGGATTGATATTCTTGTTAAGCAGGTACAAGATATAGAAAATTCAGTTAAGCATGAGGTTGTTAATTATGATAAAGATGAGCATGGAAATAAGATTAATAGCATCGCTTTAGTTGGTGGAAATGAAAGTGAGCCTGTGTTAATTGACAATGTTTCTGACGGTCAGATTGCTTCAGGTTCGAAAGAAGCAGTAAATGGTGGTCAGTTATATGATTACACCAAACAACAGATGGATTCTGTTCTTCAAGATGCCCAAAAGTACACGGATACGCAGGTTAAGAATAGTGTTAGTGAGGTTAAATCATATACAGATATGAAGTTTAACGCTTTAAATTATGGTTTAGAAAGTATACGAAAAGAAGCTAAACAAGCAGCGGCAATTGGTTTGGCCGCATCCAATTTGCATTATAATGACACGCCTGGAAAATTAAGTATTGCATTTGGTAGCGGTTTATGGCGCAGTCAATTTGCATTTGCTCTTGGTGTTGGTTATACATCTGAAGATGGGAATATCCGTTCCAACTTATCTGTCACAGGTTCAGAAGGACATTGGGGTGCAGGAGCGGGATTTAATTTAACACTGAATTAATTAATTGAAAGCGCTATTTTTTAATAAAACTTCCGCCTTCGTTTAACAAAATAAAGGTGGAAGTTTTTTACATAAAACAACCAACAATTTACTCCCAATGAAATAACCACCACTACTTTATACAACACTTTTTATAAAGTTGTTACAATGCCTATTATATTTTTCTTGCTATTTTTCTGAATACCTTATAGGTAGAAAATAGCCATAGTTATAAAATATCTTGAAAAGAAAACAAAATCTTAAAAAACAAGCAAATGATTTCTTCAACCATAAGAGAACATTAAATAACCTAACCTTAACATGGAGGAGAGCCACGAAATTTTAAGATTATACTAAATAACCGCCCTCTATATTACAAACACAACCGAACTTTGCCTTTATTTACAAACTTCTGTGACTCATTTTCAAAATAAAACACCTTAAAAAGTAACCTTATCATGCCACTTGTAAAACAACTCCATGATTTCAGCTTAATGAAGAATATGTCTTTTTTATGTCCTTGTGAAAACTAATTCTTAATCATCGATTTAAAAATTCACCGCGTAAAATCATACAATGAAGCAATGCAAAATTATAATTAAGAAAAAAATTAAAGCACAATCAGCCATGACAAAGGCAGCTTAGAGTTAAAATATGTCTTTTTCGTGTTTAAAATGTATTTTAATTGGGGAAATTCATTATGAAAAAATTATATTACACTTTAAAAGGAAGCAGTTTAAAGGGTTGTTATTTTTTTTCTAAGTCAAATTTTGCTAAAGCTATTTCATTTGGGACGGTGATGGGCACGCTCTTATCGAGTGTTTCTCCTATTTTTGCTGCAAATGTTGCTATAATTGGTGAAAGGTGGGTTTTCACTGATGGAAAGTGGATTATGAATATCAGTGAAAGCGGAAATGATTCAGGATATGAGTATGGGAGTCATGGAAGTATTGTCTTTAATGGTCATGCGTATTATTGTGGTGTAGATTATGTTGTTGGTCGTGGATCGGGAAGTACTGAGAATGATTTGGACCGCCGCAAAACTGGTGGAGGTCCGATAATACACCCGGCAATAACTGCGCAAGAGCAATATCAGAGATTTCTTGAAAACATGAAGGTTGAGGGATTTCTTGAAAACAGGGAAGTTCTTCGCAATCATCCTTATGGTACTATGGATAAGAGTGATAGTCAGTCTAGTAATGGTGGTACTGTATTTGGCGCTGGTCATATTGGGTATGCAACAGGTGGTTTTAGCAATGTTCAGCCTAGAGCCTTTGGTATCTATTCTTTTGTAACTGGTTGTGGTGCTTATGCATCAGGTAATTATTCAACAGCATTTAATGCGGGGGCAACTACAAAAGCTGGGGGGCGCAAGCTTTTGGTGTTTCTGCGCTTGCAAGTGGTAGGGTAAGTATTGCCATCGGTGTAGGGTCTGAGGCAAGTAAGGATTCTGCAGTTGCTTTAGGTGGGCTTGCAACCGCATCTGAGGAAAATGCTACTGCTCTTGGTTTTTATTCCGAAGCACTGAAGAAAGACAGTGTCGCAATAGGATCTCACTCTGTTGCTGATGTTGATGCTGGTGTGTCTGGATATGATCCTGTAACTGGTACTGAGAAAAAAGATGATGATCATGTGTGGAAAAGTACATTGGCTGCAGTTAGTGTAGGTGATGTTTCAAAGGAATATAGTCGGCAGATTACGGGGGTGGCAGCTGGTAGTAAAGATACTGATGCAGTCAATGTTGCGCAGTTAAAATCATTAAAAAGCTATATGGACGCAAAAAACCTTGTTGAAATGGATGATTCTGGTGTTATCGTCATTGGTAATACGAAAGAAACCGATGAAATCAGAATCTCTAGTGAATCAGGAGAAGCGCGGAGACTTTCTGGTGTAGCAGATGCGCAAAGTGATAGTGATGCAGTTAATAAGCAGCAATTAGATGCTCGTATAAAGAGTCTTGATGAGAGTACGAGTCATCGTATTAATAGCGGTATTGATGAACTTAAAAAAATAAATGCTTCTGCAGTTTTTTACGATAAACTCTCAGAAGATGGAGCTGTTGACTATAGCAGTGTTACGTTGGGTAAAGGAGATTCTGTACTGGTTGCTCTGCATAATGTCAAAGCTGGTGATATCAGTGAAAATTCTACAGATGCGATTAATGGATCACAGCTTTTTGCGACCAATGAGAATGTTAAGGCTGTTACAGATGATGTGAGTAGTCTTTCTGGCAATATATCCAAATTTTTTGGTGGTGGTGCAGATTTGCTTACAGGAGTTTTACCAACTTATGAAATCAATGGTGAAAAATATAATGATCTTGGTTCAGCCTTTTCAGGGATTGATAAATCTCTGACCGATGTAGAAAAGAAGCTTACGGGAAGCATCAATCAGAATAGCGTATTGTGGAGTGATGCTGATAAAGCTTTTATTGCACGCCATGGAGATGAAAAAAGCAATAGTAAGATTACATATCTTGCGTCCGGTACTATCAGTAAAACTTCTACCGATGCGATTAATGGATCGCAGATTTATGATTTAACTGAACAATTTGTGCACTATTTGGATGGTCGTGCGGGATATGGTGCAGATGGCCAATGGACAGCTCCAAACTTCACGATTAAAATTGTTAATGCCGATGGCAAGACCGAAGATAAGACTTATAAGACGGTTTCTGAAGCTTTTACGGGGATGAATAGCTCTATTTCCAGTCTTTACCAAGAAATTACAGGCGGGATTGATATTCTTGTTAAGCAGGTACAAGATATAGAAAATTCAGTTAAGCATGAGGTTGTTAATTATGATAAAGATGAGCATGGAAATAAGATTAATAGCATCGCTTTAGTTGGTGGAAATGAAAGTGAGCCTGTGTTAATTGACAATGTTTCTGACGGTCAGATTGCTTCAGGTTCGAAAGAAGCAGTAAATGGTGGTCAGTTATATGATTACACCAAACAACAGATGGATTCTGTTCTTCAAGATGCCCAAAAGTACACGGATACGCAGGTTAAGAATAGTGTTAATGAGGTTAAATCATATGCAGATATGAAGTTTAACGCTTTAAATTATGGTTTAGAAAGTATACGAAAAGAAGCTAAACAAGCAGCGGCAATTGGTTTGGCCGCATCCAATTTGCATTATAATGACACGCCTGGAAAATTAAGTATTGCATTTGGTAGCGGTTTATGGCGCAGTCAATTTGCATTTGCTCTTGGTGTTGGTTATACATCTAAAGATGGAAATATCCGTTCTAACTTATCTGTCACAGGTTCAGAAGGACATTGGGGTGCAGGAGTGAGATTTAATTTAACGCTGCATTAATTAATTAAAAGCGCTATTTTTTAATAAAACTTCCGCCTTCGTTTAACAAAATAAAGGTGGAAGTTTTTTACATAAAACAACCAACAATTTACTCCCAATGAAATAACCACCACTACTTTATACAACACTTTTTATAAAGTTGTTACAATGCCTATTATATTTTTATTTCTTGCTATTTTTCTGAATACCTTATAGGTAGAAAATAGCCATAGTTATAAAATATCTTGAAAAGAAAACAAAATCTTAAAAAACAAGCAAACGATTTCTTCAACCATAAGAGAACATTAAATAACCTAACCTTAACATGGAGGAGAGCCACAAAATTTTAAGATTATACTAAATAACCGCCCTCTATATTACAAACACAACCGAATTTTGCCTTTATTTACAAACTTCTGTGACTCATTTTCAAAATAAAACACCTTAAAAAGTAACCTTATCATGCCACTCGTAAAACAACTCCATGATTTCAGCTTAATGAAGAATATGTCTTTTTTATGTCCTTGTGAAAACTAATTCTTAATCATCGATTTAAAAATTCACTGCGCAAAATCATACAATGAAGCAATACGAAATTATAATTAAGAAAAAAATTAAAGCACAATCAGCCATGACAAAGGCAGCTTAGAGTTAAAGTATGTCTTTTTCGTGTTTAAAATGTATTTTAATTGGGGAAATTCACTATGAAAAAATTATATTACACTTTAAAAGGAAACAGTTTAAAGGGTTGTTATTTTTTTTCTAGGTCAAATTTTGCTAAAGCTATTTCATTTGGGACGGTGATGGGCACGCTCTTATCGAGTGTTTCTCCTATTTTTGCTGCAAATGTTGCTATAATTGGTGAAAGGTGGGTTTTCGCTGATGGAAAGTGGAGTGTGAATATCAGTGAAAGCGGAAATGATTCAGGATATGAGTATGGGAGTCATGGAAGTATTGTCTTTAATGGTCATGCGTATTATTGTGGTGTAGATTATGTTGCTGGTCGTGGATCGGGAAGTACTGAGAATGATCTTGACCGCGGCAAAACTGGTGGAGGTCCGATAAGACAATCGGCAATAACTGCGCAAGAGCAATATCAGAGATTTCTTGAAAACAGGAGGTTTATCAGCTATCATCCTTATGGTACTATGGATAAGAGTGATCGTCAGTCTAGTAATGGTGGTACTATATTTGGCGCTGGTCATATTGGGTATGCAACAGGTGGTTTTAGCAATGTTCAGCCTAGAGCCTTTGGTATCTATTCTTTTGTAACTGGTTGTGGTGCTTATGCATCAGGTAATTATTCAACAGCATCTGGTGCGGGGGCAACTACAAAAGCTGGGGGGGCGCAAGCTTTTGGTGTTTCTGCGCTTGCAAGTGGTAAGGTAAGTATTGCCATCGGTGTAGGGTCTGAGGCAAGTAAGGATTCTGCAGTTGCTTTAGGTGGGATTGCAACCGCATCTGAGGAAAATGCTACTGCTCTTGGTGTTTATTCCGAAGCACTGAAGAAAGACAGTGTCGCAATAGGATCTCACTCTGTTGCTGATGTTGATGCTGGTGTGTCTGGATATGATCCTGTAACTGGTACTGAGAAAAAAGATGATGATCATGTGTGGAAAAGTACATTGGCTGCAGTTAGTGTAGGTGGTGTTTCAAAGAAATATAGTCGGCAGATTACGGGGGTGGCAGCTGGTAGTAAAGATACTGATGCAGTCAATGTTGCGCAGTTAAAATCATTAAAAAGCTATATGGATGCAAAAAACCTTGTTGAAATGGATGATTCTGGTGTTATCGTCATTGGCAATACGAAAGAAACCGATGAAATCAGAATCGCTAGTAAATCAGGAGAAGCGCGGAGACTTTCTGGTGTAGCAGATGCGCAAAGTGATAGTGATGCAGTTAATAAGCAGCAATTAGGTGCTCGTATAAAGAGTCTTGATAGCAGTTTCAATAGCCGTATTAGTGAGCTTACGACTGCAACTGAAGCAGCAGTTTATTACGATAAGAGTTCAGAAAAGGGTAATGCTGTTAATTATAATAGTATTACGTTGGGTAAAGGAGATAGTGGAGCGGTTGCTCTGCATAATGTCCAAGCTGGTTCTCTCAGTGAAAATTCCACAGATGCGATTAATGGATCACAGATTTATGATCTAACGGAAAAGTTTTCCCAATATTTGGGTGGTGGTTCTGGGTATGGTGAAGATGGTCAATGGACAGCTCCAACTTTCCATCTTAAAATTGTTCATGCTGGTGGAGAGGCTGAAGATAAGACTTATAAGACGGTTGCTGAAGCTTTTACGGGCGCGAGTAGCTCTGCCGTAAATCTTTATCAAGATACGAAGGATGGTATTGGTAGTTTTATTCAGTTTGATGATGGTTCTGCAGCTATTGCAATTGGAGATAGGAAAGAAGGTACAGAAATCACAATAGCGAATAAGTCTGGTCAAGATCGGAGACTTTCTGGTGTAGCAGACGCAACATCTGATAATGACGCTATTAATAAGAAGCAGCTTGATGATAGTGCCAAGAATTTTAATGATGGTATTCACAAGCTATCCCAAACTGTTAAATCTCTTCCTATTCAACAGGATGCTAGCGGTAATTCTATCACAATTGGTGTGTCCCAGGATGGAGATGAAATTACAATAGCGAATAAGTCCGGTCAAGCACGGAGACTTTCTGGTGTAGCAGATGCAACATCTGACAATGATGCAATTAATAAGCAGCAATTAGATGCTGGTATAAAGAGTCTTGATAGTAGTTTCAATAGCCGTATTAGTGGGCTTAAGACTGTCACAGCAGCAGCAGTTTATTACGATAAGAGTTCAGAAAAGGGTAATGCTGTTAATTATAATAGTATTACGTTGGGTAAAGGAAATAGTGGAGCGGTTGCTCTGCATAATGTCCAAGCTGGTTCTCTCAGTGAAAATTCCACAGATGCGATTAATGGATCACAGCTTTTTACGACCAATGAGAATGTTAAGAGCGTCACAGATCAGGTAAAAACGCTTTCTGATAATGCATCGCAATTTTTTGGTGGTGGTGTCAATTTGCTTACAGGAGTTGCACCAACGTATGAAGTTAATGGTATAACATATAATGATTTTGGTTCAGCCTTTTCAGGGATTGATAAATCTCTGACCGATGTAGAAAAGAAGCTTACGGGAAGCATCAATCAGAATAGCATATTGTGGAGTAGTTCTGATGAAGCTTTTGTTGCACGTCATGGGGATGAAAAAAGCAATAGTAAGATTACATATCTTGAAGCTGGTTCTCTCAGTAAAACTTCTACCGATGCGATTAATGGATCACAGATTTATGATCTAACGGAAAAGTTTTCCCAATATTTGGGTGGTGGTTCTGGGTATGGTGAAGATGGTCAATGGACAGCTCCAACTTTCCATCTTAAAATTGTTCATGCTGGTGGAGAGGCTGAAGATAAGACTTATAAGACGGTTGCTGAAGCTTTTACGGGCGCGAGTAGCTCTGCCGTAAATCTTTATCAAGATACGAAGGATGGTATTGGTAGTTTTATTCAGTTTGATGATGGTTCTGCAGCTATTGCAATTGGAGATAGGAAAGAAGGTACAGAAATCACAATAGCGAATAAGTCTGGTCAAGATCGGAGACTTTCTGGTGTAGCAGACGCAACATCTGATAATGACGCTATTAATAAGAAGCAGCTTGATGATAGTGCCAAGAATTTTAATGATGGTATTCACAAGCTATCCCAAACTGTTAAATCTCTTCCTATTCAACAGGATGCTAGCGGTAATTCTATCACAATTGGTGTGTCCCAGGATGGAGATGAAATTACAATAGCGAATAAGTCCGGTCAAGCACGGAGACTTTCTGGTGTAGCAGATGCAACATCTGACAATGATGCAATTAATAAGCAGCAATTAGATGCTGGTATAAAGAGTCTTGATAGTAGTTTCAATAGCCGTATTAGTGGGCTTAAGACTGTCACAGCAGCAGCAGTTTATTACGATAAGAGTTCAGAAAAGGGTGATGCTGTTAATTATAATAGTATTACGTTGGGTAAAGGAAATAGTGGAGCGGTTGCTCTGCATAATGTCCAAGCTGGTTCTCTCAGTGAAAATTCCACAGATGCGATTAATGGATCACAGCTTTTTACGACCAATGAGAATGTTAAGAGCGTCACAGATCAGGTGAAAACGCTTTCTGATAATGCATCGCAATTTTTTGGTGGTGGTGTCAATTTGCTTACAGGAGTTGCACCAACTTATGAAATCAATGGTGAAAAATATAATGATTTTGGTTCAGCCTTTTCAGGGATTGATAAATCTCTGACCGATGTAGAAAAGAAGCTTACGGGAAGCATCAATCAGAATAGCATATTGTGGAGTAGTTCTGATGAAGCTTTTGTTGCACGTCATGGGGATGAAAAAAGCAATAGTAAGATTACATATCTTGAAGCTGGTTCTCTCAGTAAAACTTCTACCGATGCGATTAATGGATCACAGATTTATGATCTAACGGAAAAGTTTTCCCAATATTTGGGTGGTGGTTCTGGGTATGGTGAAGATAGCCAATGGATAGCTCCAACTTTCCATCTTAAAATTGTTCATGCTGGTGGAGAGGCTGAAGATAAGACTTATAAGACGGTTGCTGAAGCTTTTACGGGCGCGAGTAGCTCTGCCGTAAATCTTTATCAAGATACGAAGGATGGTATTGGTAGTTTTATTCAGTTTGATGATGGTTCTGCAGCTATTGCAATTGGAGATAGGAAAGAAGGTACAGAAATCACAATAGCGAATAAGTCTGGTCAAGATCGGAGACTTTCTGGTGTAGCAGACGCAACATCTGATAATGACGCTATTAATAAGAAGCAGCTTGATGATAGTGCCAAGAATTTTAATGATGGTATTCACAAGCTATCCCAAACTGTTAAATCTCTTCCTATTCAACAGGATGCTAGCGGTAATTCTATCACAATTGGTGTGTCCCAGGATGGAGATGAAATTACAATAGCGAATAAGTCCGGTCAAGCACGGAGACTTTCTGGTGTAGCAGATGCAACATCTGACAATGATGCAATTAATAAGCAGCAATTAGATGCTGGTATAAAGAGTCTTGATAGTAGTTTCAATAGCCGTATTAGTGGGCTTAAGACTGTCACAGCAGCAGCAGTTTATTACGATAAGAGTTCGGAAAAGGGTAATGCTGTTAATTATAATAGTATTACGTTGGGTAAAGGAAATAGTGGAGCGGTTGCTCTGCATAATGTCCAAGCTGGTTCTCTCAGTGAAAATTCCACAGATGCGATTAATGGATCACAGCTTTTTACGACCAATGAGAATGTTAAGAGCGTCACAGATCAGGTAAAAACGCTTTCTGATAATGCATCGCAATTTTTTGGTGGTGGTGTCAATTTGCTTACAGGAGTTGCACCAACGTATGAAGTTAATGGTATAACATATAATGATTTTGGTTCAGCCTTTTCAGGGATTGATAAATCTCTGACCGATGTAGAAAAGAAGCTTACGGGAAGCATCAATCAGAATAGCATATTGTGGAGTAGTTCTGATGAAGCTTTTGTTGCACGTCATGGGGATGAAAAAAGCAATAGTAAGATTACATATCTTGAAGCTGGTTCTCTCAGTAAAACTTCTACCGATGCGATTAATGGATCACAGATTTATGATCTAACGGAAAAGTTTTCCCAATATTTGGGTGGTGGTTCTGGGTATGGTGAAGATGGTCAATGGACAGCTCCAACTTTCCATCTTAAAATTGTTCATGCTGGTGGAGAGGCTGAAGATAAGACTTATAAGACGGTTGCCGATGCTTTTACGGGCGCGAGTAGCTCTGCCGTAAATCTTTATCAAGATACGAAGGATGGTATTGGTAGTTTTATTCAGTTTGATGATGGTTCTGCAGCTATTGCAATTGGAGATAGGAAAGAAGGTACAGAAATCACAATAGCGAATAAGTCTGGTCAAGATCGGAGACTTTCTGGTGTAGCAGACGCAACATCTGATAATGACGCTATTAATAAGAAGCAGCTTGATGATAGTGCCAAGAATTTTAATGATGGTATTCACAAGCTATCCCAAACTGTTAAATCTCTTCCTATTCAACAGGATGCTAGCGGTAATTCTATCACAATTGGTGTGTCCCAGGATGGAGATGAAATTACAATAGCGAATAAGTCCGGTCAAGCACGGAGACTTTCTGGTGTAGCAGACGCAACATCTGACAATGATGCAATTAATAAGCAGCAATTAGATGCTGGTATAAAGAGTCTTGATAGTAGTTTCAATAACCGTATTAGTGGGCTTACGACTGCAACTGAAGCAGCAGTTTATTACGATAAGAGTTCGGAAAAGGGTAATGCTGTTAATTATAATAGTATTACGTTGGGTAAAGGAAATAGTGGAGCGGTTGCTCTGCATAATGTCCAAGCTGGTTCTCTCAGTGAAAATTCCACAGATGCGATTAATGGATCACAGCTTTTTACGACCAATGAGAATGTTAAGAGCGTCACAGATCAGGTGAAAACGCTTTCTGATAATGCATCGCAATTTTTTGGTGGTGGTGTCAATTTGCTTACAGGAGTTGCACCAACTTATGAAATCAATGGTGAAAAATATAATGATTTTGGTTCAGCCTTTTCAGGGATTGATAAATCTCTGACCGATGTAGAAAAGAAGCTTACGGGAAGCATCAATCAGAATAGCATATTGTGGAGTAGTTCTGATGAAGCTTTTGTTGCACGTCATGGGGATGAAAAAAGCAATAGTAAGATTACATATCTTGAAGCTGGTTCTCTCAGTAAAACTTCTACCGATGCGATTAATGGATCACAGATTTATGATCTAACGGAAAAGTTTTCCCAATATTTGGGTGGTGGTTCTGGGTATGGTGAAGATGGTCAATGGACAGCTCCAACTTTCCATCTTAAAATTGTTCATGCTGGTGGAGAGGCTGAAGATAAGACTTATAAGACGGTTGCCGATGCTTTTACGGGCGCGAGTAGCTCTGCCGTAAATCTTTATCAAGATACGAAGGATGGTATTGGTAGTTTTATTCAGTTTGATGATGGTTCTGCAGCTATTGCAATTGGAGATAGGAAAGAAGGTACAGAAATCACAATAGCGAATAAGTCTGGTCAAGATCGGAGACTTTCTGGTGTAGCAGACGCAACATCTGATAATGACGCTATTAATAAGAAGCAGCTTGATGATAGTGCCAAGAATTTTAATGATGGTATTCACAAGCTATCCCAAACTGTTAAATCTCTTCCTATTCAACAGGATGCTAGCGGTAATTCTATCACAATTGGTGTGTCCCAGGATGGAGATGAAATTACAATAGCGAATAAGTCCGGTCAAGCACGGAGACTTTCTGGTGTAGCAGATGCAACATCTGACAATGATGCAATTAATAAGCAGCAATTAGATGCTGGTATAAAGAGTCTTGATAGTAGTTTCAATAGCCGTATTAGTGGGCTTAAGACTGTCACAGCAGCAGCAGTTTATTACGATAAGAGTTCGGAAAAGGGTAATGCTGTTAATTATAATAGTATTACGTTGGGTAAAGGAAATAGTGGAGCGGTTGCTCTGCATAATGTCCAAGCTGGTTCTCTCAGTGAAAATTCCACAGATGCGATTAATGGATCACAGCTTTTTACGACCAATGAGAATGTTAAGAGCGTCACAGATCAGGTGAAAACGCTTTCTGATAATGCATCGCAATTTTTTGGTGGTGGTGTCAATTTGCTTACAGGAGTTGCACCAACTTATGAAATCAATGGTGAAAAATATAATGATTTTGGTTCAGCCTTTTCAGGGATTGATAAATCTCTGACCGATGTAGAAAAGAAGCTTACGGGAAGCATCAATCAGAATAGCGTATTGTGGAGTAGTTCTGATGAAGCTTTTGTTGCACGTCATGGGGATGAAAAAAGCAATAGTAAGATTACATATCTTGAAGCTGGTTCTCTCAGTAAAACTTCTACCGATGCGATTAATGGATCACAGATTTATGATCTAACGGAAAAGTTTTCCCAATATTTGGGTGGTGGTTCTGGGTATGGTGAAGATGGTCAATGGACAGCTCCAACTTTCCATCTTAAAATTGTTCATGCTGGTGGAAAGGCTGAAGATAAGACTTATAAGACGGTTGCTGAAGCTTTTACGGGCGCGAGTAGCTCTGCCGTAAATCTTTATCAAGATACGAAGGATGGTATTGGTAGTTTTATTCAGTTTGATGATGGTTCTGCAGCTATTGCAATTGGAGATAGGAAAGAAGGTACAGAAATCACAATAGCGAATAAGTCTGGTCAAGATCGGAGACTTTCTGGTGTAGCAGACGCAACATCTGATAATGACGCTATTAATAAGAAGCAGCTTGATGATAGTGCCAAGAATTTTAATGATGGTATTCACAAGCTATCCCAAACTGTTAAATCTCTTCCTATTCAACAGGATGCTAGTGGTAATTCTATCACAATTGGTGTGTCCCAGGATGGAGATGAAATTACAATAGCGAATAAGTCCGGTCAAGCACGGAGACTTTCTGGTGTAGCAGACGCAACATCTGACAATGATGCAATTAATAAGCAGCAATTAGATGCTGGTATAAAGAGTCTTGATAGTAGTTTCAATAACCGTATTAGTGGGCTTACGACTGCAACTGAAGCAGCAGTTTATTACGATAAGAGTTCGGAAAAGGGTAATGCTGTTAATTATAATAGTATTACGTTGGGTAAAGGAAATAGTGGAGCGGTTGCTCTGCATAATGTCCAAGCTGGTTCTCTCAGTGAAAATTCCACAGATGCGATTAATGGATCACAGCTTTTTACGACCAATGAGAATGTTAAGAGCGTCACAGATCAGGTGAAAACGCTTTCTGATAATGCATCGCAATTTTTTGGTGGTGGTGTCAATTTGCTTACAGGAGTTGCACCAACTTATGAAATCAATGGTGAAAAATATAATGATTTTGGTTCAGCCTTTTCAGGGATTGATAAATCTCTGACCGATGTAGAAAAGAAGCTTACGGGAAGCATCAATCAGAATAGCATATTGTGGAGTAGTTCTGATGAAGCTTTTGTTGCACGTCATGGGGATGAAAAAAGCAATAGTAAGATTACATATCTTGAAGCTGGTTCTCTCAGTAAAACTTCTACCGATGCGATTAATGGATCACAGATTTATGATCTAACGGAAAAGTTTTCCCAATATTTGGGTGGTGGTTCTGGGTATGGTGAAGATGGTCAATGGACAGCTCCAACTTTCCATCTTAAAATTGTTCATGCTGGTGGAGAGGCTGAAGATAAGACTTATAAGACGGTTGCCGATGCTTTTACGGGCGCGAGTAGCTCTGCCGTAAATCTTTATCAAGATACGAAGGATGGTATTGGTAGTTTTATTCAGTTTGATGATGGTTCTGCAGCTATTGCAATTGGAGATAGGAAAGAAGGTACAGAAATCACAATAGCGAATAAGTCTGGTCAAGATCGGAGACTTTCTGGTGTAGCAGACGCAACATCTGATAATGACGCTATTAATAAGAAGCAGCTTGATGATAGTGCCAAGAATTTTAATGATGGTATTCACAAGCTATCCCAAACTGTTAAATCTCTTCCTATTCAACAGGATGCTAGCGGTAATTCTATCACAATTGGTGTGTCCCAGGATGGAGATGAAATTACAATAGCGAATAAGTCCGGTCAAGCACGGAGACTTTCTGGTGTAGCAGATGCAACATCTGACAATGATGCAATTAATAAGCAGCAATTAGATGCTGGTATAAAGAGTCTTGATAGTAGTTTCAATAGCCGTATTAGTGGGCTTAAGACTGTCACAGCAGCAGCAGTTTATTACGATAAGAGTTCGGAAAAGGGTAATGCTGTTAATTATAATAGTATTACGTTGGGTAAAGGAAATAGTGGAGCGGTTGCTCTGCATAATGTCCAAGCTGGTTCTCTCAGTGAAAATTCCACAGATGCGATTAATGGATCACAGCTTTTTACGACCAATGAGAATGTTAAGAGCGTCACAGATCAGGTAAAAACGCTTTCTGATAATGCATCGCAATTTTTTGGTGGTGGTGTCAATTTGCTTACAGGAGTTGCACCAACGTATGAAGTTAATGGTATAACATATAATGATTTTGGTTCAGCCTTTTCAGGGATTGATAAATCTCTGACCGATGTAGAAAAGAAGCTTACGGGAAGCATCAATCAGAATAGCGTATTGTGGAGTAGTTCTGATGAAGCTTTTGTTGCACGTCATGGGGATGAAAAAAGCAATAGTAAGATTACATATCTTGAAGCTGGTTCTCTCAGTAAAACTTCTACCGATGCGATTAATGGATCACAGATTTATGATCTAACGGAAAAGTTTTCCCAATATTTGGGTGGTGGTTCTGGGTATGGTGAAGATGGTCAATGGACAGCTCCAACTTTCCATCTTAAAATTGTTCATGCTGGTGGAAAGGCTGAAGATAAGACTTATAAGACGGTTGCTGAAGCTTTTACGGGCGCGAGTAGCTCTGCCGTAAATCTTTATCAAGATACGAAGGATGGTATTGGTAGTTTTATTCAGTTTGATGATGGTTCTGCAGCTATTGCAATTGGAGATAGGAAAGAAGGTACAGAAATCACAATAGCGAATAAGTCTGGTCAAGATCGGAGACTTTCTGGTGTAGCAGACGCAACATCTGATAATGACGCTATTAATAAGAAGCAGCTTGATGATAGTGCCAAGAATTTTAATGATGGTATTCACAAGCTATCCCAAACTGTTAAATCTCTTCCTATTCAACAGGATGCTAGTGGTAATTCTATCACAATTGGTGTGTCCCAGGATGGAGATGAAATTACAATAGCGAATAAGTCCGGTCAAGCACGGAGACTTTCTGGTGTAGCAGACGCAACATCTGACAATGATGCAATTAATAAGCAGCAATTAGATGCTGGTATAAAGAGTCTTGATAGTAGTTTCAATAACCGTATTAGTGGGCTTACGACTGCAACTGAAGCAGCAGTTTATTACGATAAGAGTTCGGAAAAGGGTAATGCTGTTAATTATAATAGTATTACGTTGGGTAAAGGAAATAGTGGAGCGGTTGCTCTGCATAATGTCCAAGCTGGTTCTCTCAGTGAAAATTCCACAGATGCGATTAATGGATCACAGCTTTTTACGACCAATGAGAATGTTAAGAGCGTCACAGATCAGGTGAAAACGCTTTCTGATAATGCATCGCAATTTTTTGGTGGTGGTGTCAATTTGCTTACAGGAGTTGCACCAACTTATGAAATCAATGGTGAAAAATATAATGATTTTGGTTCAGCCTTTTCAGGGATTGATAAATCTCTGACCGATGTAGAAAAGAAGCTTACGGGAAGCATCAATCAGAATAGCATATTGTGGAGTAGTTCTGATGAAGCTTTTGTTGCACGTCATGGGGATGAAAAAAGCAATAGTAAGATTACATATCTTGAAGCTGGTTCTCTCAGTAAAACTTCTACCGATGCGATTAATGGATCACAGATTTATGATCTAACGGAAAAGTTTTCCCAATATTTGGGTGGTGGTTCTGGGTATGGTGAAGATGGTCAATGGACAGCTCCAACTTTCCATCTTAAAATTGTTCATGCTGGTGGAGAGGCTGAAGATAAGACTTATAAGACGGTTGCCGATGCTTTTACGGGCGCGAGTAGCTCTGCCGTAAATCTTTATCAAGATACGAAGGATGGTATTGGTAGTTTTATTCAGTTTGATGATGGTTCTGCAGCTATTGCAATTGGAGATAGGAAAGAAGGTACAGAAATCACAATAGCGAATAAGTCTGGTCAAGATCGGAGACTTTCTGGTGTAGCAGACGCAACATCTGATAATGACGCTATTAATAAGAAGCAGCTTGATGATAGTGCCAAGAATTTTAATGATGGTATTCACAAGCTATCCCAAACTGTTAAATCTCTTCCTATTCAACAGGATGCTAGCGGTAATTCTATCACAATTGGTGTGTCCCAGGATGGAGATGAAATTACAATAGCGAATAAGTCCGGTCAAGCACGGAGACTTTCTGGTGTAGCAGATGCAACATCTGACAATGATGCAATTAATAAGCAGCAATTAGATGCTGGTATAAAGAGTCTTGATAGTAGTTTCAATAGCCGTATTAGTGGGCTTAAGACTGTCACAGCAGCAGCAGTTTATTACGATAAGAGTTCGGAAAAGGGTAATGCTGTTAATTATAATAGTATTACGTTGGGTAAAGGAAATAGTGGAGCGGTTGCTCTGCATAATGTCCAAGCTGGTTCTCTCAGTGAAAATTCCACAGATGCGATTAATGGATCACAGCTTTTTACGACCAATGAGAATGTTAAGAGCGTCACAGATCAGGTAAAAACGCTTTCTGATAATGCATCGCAATTTTTTGGTGGTGGTGTCAATTTGCTTACAGGAGTTGCACCAACGTATGAAGTTAATGGTATAACATATAATGATTTTGGTTCAGCCTTTTCAGGGATTGATAAATCTCTGACCGATGTAGAAAAGAAGCTTACGGGAAGCATCAATCAGAATAGCATATTGTGGAGTAGTTCTGATGAAGCTTTTGTTGCACGTCATGGGGATGAAAAAAGCAATAGTAAGATTACATATCTTGAAGCTGGTTCTCTCAGTAAAACTTCTACCGATGCGATTAATGGATCACAGATTTATGATCTAACGGAAAAGTTTTCCCAATATTTGGGTGGTGGTTCTGGGTATGGTGAAGATGGTCAATGGACAGCTCCAACTTTCCATCTTAAAATTGTTCATGCTGGTGGAGAGGCTGAAGATAAGACTTATAAGACGGTTGCTGAAGCTTTTACGGGCGCGAGTAGCTCTGCCGTAAATCTTTATCAAGATACGAAGGATGGTATTGGTAGTTTTATTCAGTTTGATGATGGTTCTGCAGCTATTGCAATTGGAGATAGGAAAGAAGGTACAGAAATCACAATAGCGAATAAGTCTGGTCAAGATCGGAGACTTTCTGGTGTAGCAGACGCAACATCTGATAATGACGCTATTAATAAGAAGCAGCTTGATGATAGTGCCAAGAATTTTAATGATGGTATTCACAAGCTATCCCAAACTGTTAAATCTCTTCCTATTCAACAGGATGCTAGCGGTAATTCTATCACAATTGGTGTGTCCCAGGATGGAGATGAAATTACAATAGCGAATAAGTCCGGTCAAGCACGGAGACTTTCTGGTGTAGCAGATGCAACATCTGACAATGATGCAATTAATAAGCAGCAATTAGATGCTGGTATAAAGAGTCTTGATAGTAGTTTCAATAGCCGTATTAGTGGGCTTAAGACTGTCACAGCAGCAGCAGTTTATTACGATAAGAGTTCAGAAAAGGGTGATGCTGTTAATTATAATAGTATTACGTTGGGTAAAGGAAATAGTGGAGCGGTTGCTCTGCATAATGTCCAAGCTGGTTCTCTCAGTGAAAATTCCACAGATGCGATTAATGGATCACAGCTTTTTACGACCAATGAGAATGTTAAGAGCGTCACAGATCAGGTGAAAACGCTTTCTGATAATGCATCGCAATTTTTTGGTGGTGGTGTCAATTTGCTTACAGGAGTTGCACCAACTTATGAAATCAATGGTGAAAAATATAATGATTTTGGTTCAGCCTTTTCAGGGATTGATAAATCTCTGACCGATGTAGAAAAGAAGCTTACGGGAAGCATCAATCAGAATAGCATATTGTGGAGTAGTTCTGATGAAGCTTTTGTTGCACGTCATGGGGATGAAAAAAGCAATAGTAAGATTACATATCTTGAAGCTGGTTCTCTCAGTAAAACTTCTACCGATGCGATTAATGGATCACAGATTTATGATCTAACGGAAAAGTTTTCCCAATATTTGGGTGGTGGTTCTGGGTATGGTGAAGATAGCCAATGGATAGCTCCAACTTTCCATCTTAAAATTGTTCATGCTGGTGGAGAGGCTGAAGATAAGACTTATAAGACGGTTGCTGAAGCTTTTACGGGCGCGAGTAGCTCTGCCGTAAATCTTTATCAAGATACGAAGGATGGTATTGGTAGTTTTATTCAGTTTGATGATGGTTCTGCAGCTATTGCAATTGGAGATAGGAAAGAAGGTACAGAAATCACAATAGCGAATAAGTCTGGTCAAGATCGGAGACTTTCTGGTGTAGCAGACGCAACATCTGATAATGACGCTATTAATAAGAAGCAGCTTGATGATAGTGCCAAGAATTTTAATGATGGTATTCACAAGCTATCCCAAACTGTTAAATCTCTTCCTATTCAACAGGATGCTAGTGGTAATTCTATCACAATTGGTGTGTCCCAGGATGGAGATGAAATTACAATAGCGAATAAGTCCGGTCAAGCACGGAGACTTTCTGGTGTAGCAGACGCAACATCTGACAATGATGCAATTAATAAGCAGCAATTAGATGCTGGTATAAAGAGTCTTGATAGTAGTTTCAATAACCGTATTAGTGGGCTTACGACTGCAACTGAAGCAGCAGTTTATTACGATAAGAGTTCGGAAAAGGGTAATGCTGTTAATTATAATAGTATTACGTTGGGTAAAGGAAATAGTGGAGCGGTTGCTCTGCATAATGTCCAAGCTGGTTCTCTCAGTGAAAATTCCACAGATGCGATTAATGGATCACAGCTTTTTACGACCAATGAGAATGTTAAGAGCGTCACAGATCAGGTAAAAACGCTTTCTGATAATGCATCGCAATTTTTTGGTGGTGGTGTCAATTTGCTTACAGGAGTTGCACCAACGTATGAAGTTAATGGTATAACATATAATGATTTTGGTTCAGCCTTTTCAGGGATTGATAAATCTCTGACCGATGTAGAAAAGAAGCTTACGGGAAGCATCAATCAGAATAGCATATTGTGGAGTAGTTCTGATGAAGCTTTTGTTGCACGTCATGGGGATGAAAAAAGCAATAGTAAGATTACATATCTTGAAGCTGGTTCTCTCAGTAAAACTTCTACCGATGCGATTAATGGATCACAGATTTATGATCTAACGGAAAAGTTTTCCCAATATTTGGGTGGTGGTTCTGGGTATGGTGAAGATGGTCAATGGACAGCTCCAACTTTCCATCTTAAAATTGTTCATGCTGGTGGAGAGGCTGAAGATAAGACTTATAAGACGGTTGCCGATGCTTTTACGGGCGCGAGTAGCTCTGCCGTAAATCTTTATCAAGATACGAAGGATGGTATTGGTAGTTTTATTCAGTTTGATGATGGTTCTGCAGCTATTGCAATTGGAGATAGGAAAGAAGGTACAGAAATCACAATAGCGAATAAGTCTGGTCAAGATCGGAGACTTTCTGGTGTAGCAGACGCAACATCTGATAATGACGCTATTAATAAGAAGCAGCTTGATGATAGTGCCAAGAATTTTAATGATGGTATTCACAAGCTATCCCAAACTGTTAAATCTCTTCCTATTCAACAGGATGCTAGCGGTAATTCTATCACAATTGGTGTGTCCCAGGATGGAGATGAAATTACAATAGCGAATAAGTCCGGTCAAGCACGGAGACTTTCTGGTGTAGCAGATGCAACATCTGACAATGATGCAATTAATAAGCAGCAATTAGATGCTGGTATAAAGAGTCTTGATAGTAGTTTCAATAGCCGTATTAGTGGGCTTAAGACTGTCACAGCAGCAGCAGTTTATTACGATAAGAGTTCGGAAAAGGGTAATGCTGTTAATTATAATAGTATTACGTTGGGTAAAGGAAATAGTGGAGCGGTTGCTCTGCATAATGTCCAAGCTGGTTCTCTCAGTGAAAATTCCACAGATGCGATTAATGGATCACAGCTTTTTACGACCAATGAGAATGTTAAGAGCGTCACAGATCAGGTAAAAACGCTTTCTGATAATGCATCGCAATTTTTTGGTGGTGGTGTCAATTTGCTTACAGGAGTTGCACCAACGTATGAAGTTAATGGTATAACATATAATGATTTTGGTTCAGCCTTTTCAGGGATTGATAAATCTCTGACCGATGTAGAAAAGAAGCTTACGGGAAGCATCAATCAGAATAGCATATTGTGGAGTAGTTCTGATGAAGCTTTTGTTGCACGTCATGGGGATGAAAAAAGCAATAGTAAGATTACATATCTTGAAGCTGGTTCTCTCAGTAAAATTTCTACCGATGCGATTAATGGATCACAGATTTATGATCTAACGGAAAAGTTTTCCCAATATTTGGGTGGTGGTTCTGGGTATGGTGAAGATAGCCAATGGATAGCTCCAACTTTCCATCTTAAAATTGTTCATGCTGGTGGAGAGGCTGAAGATAAGACTTATAAGACGGTTGCCGATGCTTTTACGGGCGCGAGTAGCTCTGCCGTAAATCTTTATCAAGATACGAAGGATGGTATTGGTAGTTTTATTCAGTTTGATGATGGTTCTGCAGCTATTGCAATTGGAGATAGGAAAGAAGGTACAGAAATCACAATAGCGAATAAGTCTGGTCAAGATCGGAGACTTTCTGGTGTAGCAGACGCAACATCTGATAATGACGCTATTAATAAGAAGCAGCTTGATGATAGTGCCAAGAATTTTAATGATGGTATTCACAAGCTATCCCAAACTGTTAAATCTCTTCCTATTCAACAGGATGCTAGCGGTAATTCTATCACAATTGGTGTGTCCCAGGATGGAGATGAAATTACAATAGCGAATAAGTCCGGTCAAGCACGGAGACTTTCTGGTGTAGCAGATGCAACATCTGACAATGATGCAGTTAATAAGAAGCAGCTTGATGATCAGATTAAGAGCCTTAATAGCAGTGTAAGCGGCAATATTGATGAGCTTAAGACTGTCACAGCAGCAGCAGTTTATTATGATAAGAGTTCAGAAAAGGGTGATGTTGTTAATTATAATAGTATTACGTTGGGTAAAAAAGATTCTGGACCGGTTGCTCTGCATAATGTCAAAGCTGGTGATATCAGTGAAAATTCTACAGATGCTGTTAATGGATCACAGCTTTTTGCGACCAATGAGAATGTTAAGGCTGTTACAGATGATGTGAGTAGTCTTTCTGGCAATATATCCAAATTTTTTGGTGGTGGTGCAGATTTGCTTACAGGAGTTTTACCAACTTATGAAATCAATGGTGAAAAATATAATGATCTTGGTTCAGCCTTTTCAGGGATTGATAAATCTCTGACCGATGTAAAAAAGAAGCTTACGGGAAGCATCAATCAGAATAGCATATTGTGGAGTAGTTCTGATGAAGCTTTTGTTGCACGTCATGGGGATGAAAAAAGCAATAGTAAGATTACATATCTTGAAGCTGGTTCTCTCAGTAAAATTTCTACCGATGCGATTAATGGATCACAGATTTATGATCTAACGGAAAAGTTTTCCCAATATTTGGGTGGTGGTTCTGGGTATGGTGAAGATAGCCAATGGATAGCTCCAACTTTTCATCTTAAAATTGTTAATGCCGATGGCAAGACCGAAGATAAGAATTATAAGACGGTTGCTGAAGCTTTTACGGGGATGAATAGCTCTATTTCCAGCCTTTACCAAGAAATTACAGGCGGGATTGATATTCTTGTTAAGCAGGTACAAGATATAGAAAATTCAGTTAAGCATGAGGTTGTTAATTATGATAAAGATGAGCATGGAAATAAGATTAATAGCATCGCTTTAGTTGGTGGAAATGAAAGTGAGCCTGTGTTAATTGACAATGTTTCTGACGGTCAGATTGCTTCAGGTTCGAAAGAAGCAGTAAATGGTGGTCAGTTATATGATTACACCAAACAACAGATGGATTTTGTTCTTCAAGATGCCCAAAAGTACACGGATACGCAGGTTAAGAATAGTGTTAATGAGGTTAAATCATATGCAGATATGAAGTTTGAAGAGTTCAGTTATAGTATTGAAGATAGTAAGAGGGAAGCAAGACAAGCAGCAGCAATTAGTCTGGCGGTTTCTAATTTGCGTTATTATGATGAACCTGGATCTTTGAGTCTTTCTGTTGGTGGTGGTTTATGGCGTGGTCAATATGCATTTGCTCTTGGTGCTGGTTATACATCTGAAGATGGGAATCTTCGCTCCAACCTATCTATAACCAGTGCGGGACGTCACTTAGGTGTCGGTGCAGGAATTACCCTAAGATTAAAATGACGATAGAAAAAAGTAATACGATTATAAAAAATCGAAATCTTTTAATAAAGATTCTTTTTACTCTTGTCTTCTTGGGGAATGGTGATAGCTTTGCGGGTGAAAGAAATAATATTTACACATTGCATCCACCACGATTATCCGTTCCTAGTGGAGCTCCTGGTGAAGTACGTAGAGTAATTACACAATTTCATAATTGGACTTTGATTTGTGATGAGCAACAATCACTTAAGCAAGGTATATGTAATGTAACGCAGACTGTTCGAGACCAAGAGGATAATACTATTTTTAGTTGGTCTCTTGTTGCTACAAAAAACGGTCAAGCCGTGATGCTTTTTCGGACATTGCCACAAGCCGACACGAGTGTTCCTATTAAAATGGTCGTGGATGATGTTAGCAAAACTATTCTAATTGACTATACACAATGTAATCAAACTGTTTGCTTAGCGCAATCGCTTGTAGAACCAATTTTAAGCCAATACATAGAGCAGGGCAAAAATGTACGCATTTCCTATAAGATTAAAGGGGGAGGAGTATTGTCTTTCGTTGTTTCGTTTAAAGGATTGAGTGAAGCACTTTATTCTTTACAGAGATAGAATGTGTAGGTAATTTTTAGTAAGATTACTATTATATAATTCGTTGTGTTGTATTTTAAAATCTAAACGGTTAGAGACTTCGAGATCAAATATAGAAGTAGTTTGTTTCGCTTAATGAACATTTTGTGAATATAAAATACAATTAAGTTTCTCACATTTTTGTTCAACGTAAGTTATACAAACAAAGGCTGATAGATCATAAAAATACATGTCACCATAAACGACTAATTGATAGTTCAAAATCTTTTAAGAGAGCTACTATCGCAGTAAAATTTTTTTAGAAATTTAATCTTGGATGATGATATCTTAAAAAATCTTGATGATAGAAAAATAGATAATATTTTCTTGATATTGTTAATTGAACGCAGGGTTGTTATGTGTAGCTTTAATAATTAAAAAATGGTTTTTGTGTTTGGATTATTTGAGAATGATACAAAATTTAAAGCATTAAGTTATAATATTGAAGATAGTAAGAGAGAAGCAAGACAAGCAGCGGCAATTGGTTTGTCCGCATCCAATTTGCATTTGCTCTTGGTGTTGGTTATACATCTAAAGATGGAAATATCCGTTCTAACTTATCTGTCACAGGTTCAGAAGGACATTGGGGTGCAGGAGTGAGATTTAATTTAACGCTGCATTAATTAATTAAAAGCACCATTTTTTAACAAAATTTCCGCCTTCGTTTAACAAAATAAAGGTGGAAGTTTTTTATGTAAAACAACCAACAATTTACTCCCAATGAAATAACCACCACTACTTTATACAACACTTTTTATAAAGTTGTTACAATGCCTATTATATTTTTCTTGCTATTTTTCTGAATACCTTATAGGTAGAAAATAGCCATAGTTATAAAATATCTTGAAAAGAAAACAAAATCTTAAAAAACAAGCAAATGATTTCTTCAACCATAAGAGAACATTAAATAACCTAACCTTAACATGGAGGAGAGCCACGAAATTTTAAGATTATACTAAATAACCGCCCTCTATATTACAAACACAACCGAATTTTGCCTTTATTTACAAACTTCTGTGACTCATTTTCAAAATAAAACACCTTAAAAAGTAACCTTATCATGCCACTCGTAAAACAACTCCATGATTTCAGCTTAATGAAGAATATGTCTTTTTTATGTCCTTGTGAAAACTAATTCTTAATCATCGATTTAAAAATTCACCGCGTAAAATCATACAATGAAGCAATGCAAAATTATAATTAATAAAAAAATTAAAGCACAATCAGCCATGACAAAGGCAGCTTAGAGTTAAAGTATGTCTTTTTCGTGTTTAAAATGTATTTTAATTGGGGAAATTCATTATGAAAAAATTATATTACACTTTAAAAGGAAGCAGTTTAAAGGGTTGTTATTTTTTTTCTAGGTCAAATTTTGCTAAAGCTATTTCATTTGGGACGGTGATGGCTACACTCTTATCGAGTGTTTCTCCTATTTTTGCTGCAAATGTTGCTATAATAGGGGGGGAGGATCAGAGCGGGGGTGCGGGTACCTCAAAATATAAAAATGGGAGTCATGGAAGTATTGTCTTTGCTGGCGATAGTGAATATTGCGGTGTAGATTATGTTGCAGGTCGTGGAGCTGAAATTGTTAAGGGTACTCTTTCCGAAGACGACATAGGTGTGAATCCATCACCCGAGGCAATAACTGCGCAAGAGCAATATCAGAGATTTCTTGAAAACAAGAGTTTTGGTAACTCTAATCCTTATGGTACTATGGATAAGCAGGCATCTAAGACTGGTGATGGTACTACACAGCCCGATGGCGGTTATATGTCGCCGCTGACAGGTGGTTTTAGCAATGTTATGCCTAGAGCCTTTGGTATCTATTCTTTTGTAACTGGTTGTGGTGCTTATGCATCAGGTAATTATTCAACAGCATTTGGTGCGGGGGCAACTACAACAGCTGGGGGGGCGCAAGCTTTTGGTGTTTCTGCGCTTGCAAGTGGTAAGGTAAGTATTGCCATCGGTGTAGGGTCTAAAGCAAGTAAGGATTCTGCAGTTGCTTTAGGTGGGCTTGCAACCGCATCTGAGGAAAATGCTACTGCTCTTGGTGTTTATTCCGAAGCACTGAAGAAAGACAGTGTCGCAATAGGATCTCACTCTGTTGCTGATGTTGATGCTGGTGTGTCTGGATATGATCCTGTAACTGGTACTGAGAAAAAAGATGGTAATTATGTGTGGAAAAGTACATTGGCTGCAGTTAGTGTAGGTGATGTTTCAAAGGAATATAGTCGGCAGATTACGGGGGTGGCAGCTGGTAGTAAAGATACTGATGCAGTCAATGTTGCGCAGTTAAAATCATTAAAAAGCTATATGGATGCAAAAAACCTTGTTGAAATGGATGATTCTGGTATTATCGTCATTGGCAATACGAAAGAAACCGATGAAATCAGAATCTCTAGTGAATCAGGAGAAGCACGGAGACTTTCTGGTGTAGCAGATGCGCAAAGTGATAGTGATGCAGTTAATAAGCAGCAATTAGATGCTCGTATAAAGAGTCTTGATGAGAGTACAAGTCATCGTATTGATAGCGGTATTGATGAACTTGAAAAAATAAAGGTTTCTGCAGTTTTTTACGATAAACTCTCAGAAGATGGAGCTGTTGACTATAGCAGTATTACGTTGGGCAAAAAAGATTCTGGACTGGTTGCTCTGCATAATGTCCAAGCTGGTACTATCAGTAAAACTTCTACCGATGCGATTAATGGATCACAGATTTATGATTTGACGGAAAAGTTTGTTCGCTATTTAGATGGTGATGCGGGATATGGTGCAGATAGCCAATGGACAGATCCAAACTTCACGATTAAAATTGTTCATGCTGATGGACAGACCGAAGATAAGAATTATAAGACGGTTGCTGAAGCTTTTACGGGGATGAATAGCTCTATTTCCAGCCTTTACCAAGAAATTACAGGCGGGATTGGTAGTCTTATTCAGACTGATGGTGATTCTTCTGTTATTGCAATTGGTAGCGGGCATGATAGCACTGAACTCAAAATAGCGAATAATTCCGGACAAGAACGGAAGCTTTCTGGTTTAGCAGATGCAACAGGTGACAGTGACGCAGTTAATAAGAAGCAGCTTGATGAAAATATTAAGGGACTTGAAAATAATCTTGATCAGCTATCCCAAACTGTTAAATCTCTTCCTATTCAACAAAATGCTTCTGGCAATTCTATTGCAATTGGAGGGGAGCAAGATGGTAGTGAAATCAAAATAGCGAATAAGTCCGGTCAAGCACGGAGACTTTCTGGTGTAGCAGACGCAACATCTGACAATGATGCAGTTAATAAGAAGCAGCTTGATGATCAGATTAAGAGCCTTAATAGCAGTGTAAGCGGCAATATTGATGAGCTTAAGACTGTCACAGCAGCAGCAGTTTATTATGATAAGAGTTCAGAAAAGGGTGATGTTGTTAATTATAATAGTATTACGTTGGGTAAAAAAGATTCTGGACCGGTTGCTCTGCATAATGTCAAAGCTGGTGATATCAGTGAAAATTCTACAGATGCGATTAATGGATCACAGCTTTTTGCGACCAATAAGAATGTTCAGAGCGTCACAGATCAGGTGAAAACGCTTTCTGATAATGCATCGCAATTTTTTGGTAATGGTGTCAATTTGCTTACAGGAGTTGCACCAACTTATGAAATCAATGGCGAAAAATATAATGATCTTGTTTCTGCTTTCTCTGGGGTTGGTAAATCTATTTCTGGTGTAGAAAGTAAGCTTACGGGAAGCATCAATCAGAATGTCTTATTGTGGAGTGATGCTGATAAAGCTTTTATTGCACGCCATGGGGATGAAAAAAGCAATAGTAAGATTACATATCTTGCGTCCGGTACTATCAGTAAAACTTCTACCGATGCGATTAATGGATCACAGATTTATGATTTAACGGAAAAGTTTGTGCACTATTTGGATGGTCGTGCGGGATATGGTGCAGATAGCCAATGGACAGATCCAAACTTCACGATTAAAATTGTTCATGCTGATGGACAGACCGAAGATAAGAATTATAAGACGGTTGCTGAAGCTTTTACGGGGATGAATAGCTCTATTTCCAGCCTTTACCAAGAAATTACAGGCGGGATTGGTAGTCTTATTCAGACTGATGGTGATTCTTCTGTTATTGCAATTGGTAGCGGGCATGATAGCACTGAACTCAAAATAGCGAATAATTCCGGACAAGAACGGAAGCTTTCTGGTTTAGCAGATGCAACAGGTGACAGTGACGCAGTTAATAAGAAGCAGCTTGATGAAAATATTAAGGGACTTGAAAATAATCTTGATCAGCTATCCCAAACTGTTAAATCTCTTCCTATTCAACAAAATGCTTCTGGCAATTCTATTGCAATTGGAGGGGAGCAAGATGGTAGTGAAATCAAAATAGCGAATAAGTCCGGTCAAGCACGGAGACTTTCTGGTGTAGCAGACGCAACATCTGACAATGATGCAGTTAATAAGAAGCAGCTTGATGATCAGATTAAGAGCCTTAATAGCAGTGTAAGCGGCAATATTGATGAGCTTAAGACTGTCACAGCAGCAGCAGTTTATTATGATAAGAGTTCAGAAAAGGGTGATGTTGTTAATTATAATAGTATTACGTTGGGTAAAAAAGATTCTGGACCGGTTGCTCTGCATAATGTCAAAGCTGGTGATATCAGTGAAAATTCTACAGATGCGATTAATGGATCACAGCTTTTTGCGACCAATAAGAATGTTCAGAGCGTCACAGATCAGGTGAAAACGCTTTCTGATAATGCATCGCAATTTTTTGGTAATGGTGTCAATTTGCTTACAGGAGTTGCACCAACTTATGAAATCAATGGCGAAAAATATAATGATCTTGTTTCTGCTTTCTCTGGGGTTGGTAAATCTATTTCTGGTGTAGAAAGTAAGCTTACGGGAAGCATCAATCAGAATGTCTTATTGTGGAGTGATGCTGATAAAGCTTTTATTGCACGCCATGGGGATGAAAAAAGCAATAGTAAGATTACATATCTTGCGTCCGGTACTATCAGTAAAACTTCTACCGATGCGATTAATGGATCACAGATTTATGATTTAACGGAAAAGTTTGTGCACTATTTGGATGGTCGTGCGGGATATGGTGAAGATAGCCAATGGACAGATCCAAACTTCACGATTAAAATTGTTCATGCTGATGGACAGACCGAAGATAAGAATTATAAGACGGTTGCTGAAGCTTTTACGGGGATGAATAGCTCTATTTCCAGCCTTTACCAAGAAATTACAGGCGGGATTGGTAGTCTTATTCAGACTGATGGTGATTCTTCTGTTATTGCAATTGGTAGCGGGCATGATAGCACTGAACTCAAAATAGCGAATAATTCCGGACAAGAACGGAAGCTTTCTGGTTTAGCAGATGCAACAGGTGACAGTGACGCAGTTAATAAGAAGCAGCTTGATGAAAATATTAAGGGACTTGAAAATAATCTTGATCAGCTATCCCAAACTGTTAAATCTCTTCCTATTCAACAAAATGCTTCTGGCAATTCTATTGCAATTGGAGGGGAGCAAGATGGTAGTGAAATCAAAATAGCGAATAAGTCCGGTCAAGCACGGAGACTTTCTGGTGTAGCAGACGCAACATCTGACAATGATGCAGTTAATAAGAAGCAGCTTGATGATCAGATTAAGAGCCTTAATAGCAGTGTAAGCGGCAATATTGATGAGCTTAAGACTGTCACAGCAGCAGCAGTTTATTATGATAAGAGTTCAGAAAAGGGTGATGTTGTTAATTATAATAGTATTACGTTGGGTAAAAAAGATTCTGGACCGGTTGCTCTGCATAATGTCAAAGCTGGTGATATCAGTGAAAATTCTACAGATGCGATTAATGGATCACAGCTTTTTGCGACCAATAAGAATGTTCAGAGCGTCACAGATCAGGTGAAAACGCTTTCTGATAATGCATCGCAATTTTTTGGTAATGGTGTCAATTTGCTTACAGGAGTTGCACCAACTTATGAAATCAATGGCGAAAAATATAATGATCTTGTTTCTGCTTTCTCTGGGGTTGGTAAATCTATTTCTGGTGTAGAAAGTAAGCTTACGGGAAGCATCAATCAGAATGTCTTATTGTGGAGTGATGCTGATAAAGCTTTTATTGCACGCCATGGGGATGAAAAAAGCAATAGTAAGATTACATATCTTGCGTCCGGTACTATCAGTAAAACTTCTACCGATGCGATTAATGGATCACAGATTTATGATTTAACGGAAAAGTTTGTGCACTATTTGGATGGTCGTGCGGGATATGGTGCAGATAGCCAATGGACAGATCCAAACTTCACGATTAAAATTGTTCATGCTGATGGACAGACCGAAGATAAGAATTATAAGACGGTTGCTGAAGCTTTTACGGGGATGAATAGCTCTATTTCCAGCCTTTACCAAGAAATTACAGGCGGGATTGGTAGTCTTATTCAGACTGATGGTGATTCTTCTGTTATTGCAATTGGTAGCGGGCATGATAGCACTGAACTCAAAATAGCGAATAATTCCGGACAAGAACGGAAGCTTTCTGGTTTAGCAGATGCAACAGGTGACAGTGACGCAGTTAATAAGAAGCAGCTTGATGAAAATATTAAGGGACTTGAAAATAATCTTGATCAGCTATCCCAAACTGTTAAATCTCTTCCTATTCAACAAAATGCTTCTGGCAATTCTATTGCAATTGGAGGGGAGCAAGATGGTAGTGAAATCAAAATAGCGAATAAGTCCGGTCAAGCACGGAGACTTTCTGGTGTAGCAGACGCAACATCTGACAATGATGCAGTTAATAAGAAGCAGCTTGATGATCAGATTAAGAGCCTTAATAGCAGTGTAAGCGGCAATATTGATGAGCTTAAGACTGTCACAGCAGCAGCAGTTTATTATGATAAGAGTTCAGAAAAGGGTGATGTTGTTAATTATAATAGTATTACGTTGGGTAAAAAAGATTCTGGACCGGTTGCTCTGCATAATGTCAAAGCTGGTGATATCAGTGAAAATTCTACAGATGCGATTAATGGATCACAGCTTTTTGCGACCAATAAGAATGTTCAGAGCGTCACAGATCAGGTGAAAACGCTTTCTGATAATGCATCGCAATTTTTTGGTAATGGTGTCAATTTGCTTACAGGAGTTGCACCAACTTATGAAATCAATGGCGAAAAATATAATGATCTTGTTTCTGCTTTCTCTGGGGTTGGTAAATCTATTTCTGGTGTAGAAAGTAAGCTTACGGGAAGCATCAATCAGAATGTCTTATTGTGGAGTGATGCTGATAAAGCTTTTATTGCACGCCATGGGGATGAAAAAAGCAATAGTAAGATTACATATCTTGCGTCCGGTACTATCAGTAAAACTTCTACCGATGCGATTAATGGATCACAGATTTATGATTTGACGGAAAAGTTTGTTCGCTATTTAGATGGTGATGCGGGATATGGTGCAGATAGCCAATGGACAGATCCAAACTTCACGATTAAAATTGTTCATGCTGATGGACAGACCGAAGATAAGAATTATAAGACGGTTGCTGAAGCTTTTACGGGGATGAATAGCTCTATTTCCAGCCTTTACCAAGAAATTACAGGCGGGATTGGTAGTCTTATTCAGACTGATGGTGATTCTTCTGTTATTGCAATTGGTAGCGGGCATGATAGCACTGAACTCAAAATAGCGAATAATTCCGGACAAGAACGGAAGCTTTCTGGTTTAGCAGATGCAACAGGTGACAGTGACGCAGTTAATAAGAAGCAGCTTGATGAAAATATTAAGGGACTTGAAAATAATCTTGATCAGCTATCCCAAACTGTTAAATCTCTTCCTATTCAACAAAATGCTTCTGGCAATTCTATTGCAATTGGAGGGGAGCAAGATGGTAGTGAAATCAAAATAGCGAATAAGTCCGGTCAAGCACGGAGACTTTCTGGTGTAGCAGACGCAACATCTGACAATGATGCAGTTAATAAGAAGCAGCTTGATGATCAGATTAAGAGCCTTAATAGCAGTGTAAGCGGCAATATTGATGAGCTTAAGACTGTCACAGCAGCAGCAGTTTATTATGATAAGAGTTCAGAAAAGGGTGATGTTGTTAATTATAATAGTATTACGTTGGGTAAAAAAGATTCTGGACCGGTTGCTCTGCATAATGTCAAAGCTGGTGATATCAGTGAAAATTCTACAGATGCGATTAATGGATCACAGCTTTTTGCGACCAATAAGAATGTTCAGAGCGTCACAGATCAGGTGAAAACGCTTTCTGATAATGCATCGCAATTTTTTGGTAATGGTGTCAATTTGCTTACAGGAGTTGCACCAACTTATGAAATCAATGGCGAAAAATATAATGATCTTGTTTCTGCTTTCTCTGGGGTTGGTAAATCTATTTCTGGTGTAGAAAGTAAGCTTACGGGAAGCATCAATCAGAATGTCTTATTGTGGAGTGATGCTGATAAAGCTTTTATTGCACGCCATGGGGATGAAAAAAGCAATAGTAAGATTACATATCTTGCGTCCGGTACTATCAGTAAAACTTCTACCGATGCGATTAATGGATCACAGATTTATGATTTGACGGAAAAGTTTGTTCGCTATTTAGATGGTGATGCGGGATATGGTGAAGATAGCCAATGGACAGATCCAAACTTCACGATTAAAATTGTTCATGCTGATGGACAGACCGAAGATAAGAATTATAAGACGGTTGCTGAAGCTTTTACGGGGATGAATAGCTCTATTTCCAGCCTTTACCAAGAAATTACAGGCGGGATTGGTAGTCTTATTCAGACTGATGGTGATTCTTCTGTTATTGCAATTGGTAGCGGGCATGATAGCACTGAACTCAAAATAGCGAATAATTCCGGACAAGAACGGAAGCTTTCTGGTTTAGCAGATGCAACAGGTGACAGTGACGCAGTTAATAAGAAGCAGCTTGATGAAAATATTAAGGGACTTGAAAATAATCTTGATCAGCTATCCCAAACTGTTAAATCTCTTCCTATTCAACAAAATGCTTCTGGCAATTCTATTGCAATTGGAGGGGAGCAAGATGGTAGTGAAATCAAAATAGCGAATAAGTCCGGTCAAGCACGGAGACTTTCTGGTGTAGCAGACGCAACATCTGACAATGATGCAGTTAATAAGAAGCAGCTTGATGATCAGATTAAGAGCCTTAATAGCAGTGTAAGCGGCAATATTGATGAGCTTAAGACTGTCACAGCAGCAGCAGTTTATTATGATAAGAGTTCAGAAAAGGGTGATGTTGTTAATTATAATAGTATTACGTTGGGTAAAAAAGATTCTGGACCGGTTGCTCTGCATAATGTCAAAGCTGGTGATATCAGTGAAAATTCTACAGATGCGATTAATGGATCACAGCTTTTTGCGACCAATAAGAATGTTCAGAGCGTCACAGATCAGGTGAAAACGCTTTCTGATAATGCATCGCAATTTTTTGGTAATGGTGTCAATTTGCTTACAGGAGTTGCACCAACTTATGAAATCAATGGCGAAAAATATAATGATCTTGTTTCTGCTTTCTCTGGGGTTGGTAAATCTATTTCTGGTGTAGAAAGTAAGCTTACGGGAAGCATCAATCAGAATGTCTTATTGTGGAGTGATGCTGATAAAGCTTTTATTGCACGCCATGGGGATGAAAAAAGCAATAGTAAGATTACATATCTTGCGTCCGGTACTATCAGTAAAACTTCTACCGATGCGATTAATGGATCACAGATTTATGATTTGACGGAAAAGTTTGTTCGCTATTTAGATGGTGATGCGGGATATGGTGAAGATAGCCAATGGACAGATCCAAACTTCACGATTAAAATTGTTCATGCTGATGGACAGACCGAAGATAAGAATTATAAGACGGTTGCTGAAGCTTTTACGGGGATGAATAGCTCTATTTCCAGCCTTTACCAAGAAATTACAGGCGGGATTGGTAGTCTTATTCAGACTGATGGTGATTCTTCTGTTATTGCAATTGGTAGCGGGCATGATAGCACTGAACTCAAAATAGCGAATAATTCCGGACAAGAACGGAGACTTTCTGGTGTAGCAGACGCAACATCTGATAATGACGCTATTAATAAGAAGCAGCTTGATGATAGTGCCAAGAATCTTAATGATGGTATTCACAAGCTATCCCAAACTGTTAAATCTCTTCCTATTCAACAAAATGCTTCTGGCAATTCTATTGCAATTGGAGGGGAGCAAGATGGTAGTGAAATCAAAATAGCGAATAAGTCCGGTCAAGCACGGAGACTTTCTGGTGTAGCAGACGCAACATCTGACAATGATGCAGTTAATAAGAAGCAGCTTGATGATCAGATTAAGAGCCTTAATAGCAGTGTAAGCGGCAATATTGATGAGCTTAAGACTGTCACAGCAGCAGCAGTTTATTATGATAAGAGTTCAGAAAAGGGTGATGTTGTTAATTATAATAGTATTACGTTGGGTAAAAAAGATTCTGGACCGGTTGCTCTGCATAATGTCAAAGCTGGTGATATCAGTGAAAATTCTACAGATGCGATTAATGGATCACAGCTTTTTGCGACCAATAAGAATGTTCAGAGCGTCACAGATCAGGTGAAAACGCTTTCTGATAATGCATCGCAATTTTTTGGTAATGGTGTCAATTTGCTTACAGGAGTTGCACCAACTTATGAAATCAATGGCGAAAAATATAATGATCTTGTTTCTGCTTTCTCTGGGGTTGGTAAATCTATTTCTGGTGTAGAAAGTAAGCTTACGGGAAGCATCAATCAGAATGTCTTATTGTGGAGTGATGCTGATAAAGCTTTTATTGCACGCCATGGGGATGAAAAAAGCAATAGTAAGATTACATATCTTGCGTCCGGTACTATCAGTAAAACTTCTACCGATGCGATTAATGGATCACAGATTTATGATTTAACGGAAAAGTTTGTGCACTATTTGGATGGTCGTGCGGGATATGGTGCAGATAGCCAATGGACAGATCCAAACTTCACGATTAAAATTGTTCATGCTGATGGACAGACCGAAGATAAGAATTATAAGACGGTTGCTGAAGCTTTTACGGGGATGAATAGCTCTATTTCCAGCCTTTACCAAGAAATTACAGGCGGGATTGGTAGTCTTATTCAGACTGATGGTGATTCTTCTGTTATTGCAATTGGTAGCGGGCATGATAGCACTGAACTCAAAATAGCGAATAATTCCGGACAAGAACGGAAGCTTTCTGGTTTAGCAGATGCAACAGGTGACAGTGACGCAGTTAATAAGAAGCAGCTTGATGAAAATATTAAGGGACTTGAAAATAATCTTGATCAGCTATCCCAAACTGTTAAATCTCTTCCTATTCAACAAAATGCTTCTGGCAATTCTATTGCAATTGGAGGGGAGCAAGATGGTAGTGAAATCAAAATAGCGAATAAGTCCGGTCAAGCACGGAGACTTTCTGGTGTAGCAGACGCAACATCTGACAATGATGCAGTTAATAAGAAGCAGCTTGATGATCAGATTAAGAGCCTTAATAGCAGTGTAAGCGGCAATATTGATGAGCTTAAGACTGTCACAGCAGCAGCAGTTTATTATGATAAGAGTTCAGAAAAGGGTGATGTTGTTAATTATAATAGTATTACGTTGGGTAAAAAAGATTCTGGACCGGTTGCTCTGCATAATGTCAAAGCTGGTGATATCAGTGAAAATTCTACAGATGCGATTAATGGATCACAGCTTTTTGCGACCAATAAGAATGTTCAGAGCGTCACAGATCAGGTGAAAACGCTTTCTGATAATGCATCGCAATTTTTTGGTAATGGTGTCAATTTGCTTACAGGAGTTGCACCAACTTATGAAATCAATGGCGAAAAATATAATGATCTTGTTTCTGCTTTCTCTGGGGTTGGTAAATCTATTTCTGGTGTAGAAAGTAAGCTTACGGGAAGCATCAATCAGAATGTCTTATTGTGGAGTGATGCTGATAAAGCTTTTATTGCACGCCATGGGGATGAAAAAAGCAATAGTAAGATTACATATCTTGCGTCCGGTACTATCAGTAAAACTTCTACCGATGCGATTAATGGATCACAGATTTATGATTTAACGGAAAAGTTTGTGCACTATTTGGATGGTCGTGCGGGATATGGTGCAGATAGCCAATGGACAGATCCAAACTTCACGATTAAAATTGTTCATGCTGATGGACAGACCGAAGATAAGAATTATAAGACGGTTGCTGAAGCTTTTACGGGGATGAATAGCTCTATTTCCAGCCTTTACCAAGAAATTACAGGCGGGATTGGTAGTCTTATTCAGACTGATGGTGATTCTTCTGTTATTGCAATTGGTAGCGGGCATGATAGCACTGAACTCAAAATAGCGAATAATTCCGGACAAGAACGGAAGCTTTCTGGTTTAGCAGATGCAACAGGTGACAGTGACGCAGTTAATAAGAAGCAGCTTGATGAAAATATTAAGGGACTTGAAAATAATCTTGATCAGCTATCCCAAACTGTTAAATCTCTTCCTATTCAACAAAATGCTTCTGGCAATTCTATTGCAATTGGAGGGGAGCAAGATGGTAGTGAAATCAAAATAGCGAATAAGTCCGGTCAAGCACGGAGACTTTCTGGTGTAGCAGACGCAACATCTGACAATGATGCAGTTAATAAGAAGCAGCTTGATGATCAGATTAAGAGCCTTAATAGCAGTGTAAGCGGCAATATTGATGAGCTTAAGACTGTCACAGCAGCAGCAGTTTATTATGATAAGAGTTCAGAAAAGGGTGATGTTGTTAATTATAATAGTATTACGTTGGGTAAAAAAGATTCTGGACCGGTTGCTCTGCATAATGTCAAAGCTGGTGATATCAGTGAAAATTCTACAGATGCGATTAATGGATCACAGCTTTTTGCGACCAATAAGAATGTTCAGAGCGTCACAGATCAGGTGAAAACGCTTTCTGATAATGCATCGCAATTTTTTGGTAATGGTGTCAATTTGCTTACAGGAGTTGCACCAACTTATGAAATCAATGGCGAAAAATATAATGATCTTGTTTCTGCTTTCTCTGGGGTTGGTAAATCTATTTCTGGTGTAGAAAGTAAGCTTACGGGAAGCATCAATCAGAATGTCTTATTGTGGAGTGATGCTGATAAAGCTTTTATTGCACGCCATGGGGATGAAAAAAGCAATAGTAAGATTACATATCTTGCGTCCGGTACTATCAGTAAAACTTCTACCGATGCGATTAATGGATCACAGATTTATGATTTGACGGAAAAGTTTGTTCGCTATTTAGATGGTGATGCGGGATATGGTGAAGATAGCCAATGGACAGATCCAAACTTCACGATTAAAATTGTTCATGCTGATGGACAGACCGAAGATAAGAATTATAAGACGGTTGCTGAAGCTTTTACGGGGATGAATAGCTCTATTTCCAGCCTTTACCAAGAAATTACAGGCGGGATTGGTAGTCTTATTCAGACTGATGGTGATTCTTCTGTTATTGCAATTGGTAGCGGGCATGATAGCACTGAACTCAAAATAGCGAATAATTCCGGACAAGAACGGAAGCTTTCTGGTTTAGCAGATGCAACAGGTGACAGTGACGCAGTTAATAAGAAGCAGCTTGATGAAAATATTAAGGGACTTGAAAATAATCTTGATCAGCTATCCCAAACTGTTAAATCTCTTCCTATTCAACAAAATGCTTCTGGCAATTCTATTGCAATTGGAGGGGAGCAAGATGGTAGTGAAATCAAAATAGCGAATAAGTCCGGTCAAGCACGGAGACTTTCTGGTGTAGCAGACGCAACATCTGACAATGATGCAGTTAATAAGAAGCAGCTTGATGATCAGATTAAGAGCCTTAATAGCAGTGTAAGCGGCAATATTGATGAGCTTAAGACTGTCACAGCAGCAGCAGTTTATTATGATAAGAGTTCAGAAAAGGGTGATGTTGTTAATTATAATAGTATTACGTTGGGTAAAAAAGATTCTGGACCGGTTGCTCTGCATAATGTCAAAGCTGGTGATATCAGTGAAAATTCTACAGATGCGATTAATGGATCACAGCTTTTTGCGACCAATAAGAATGTTCAGAGCGTCACAGATCAGGTGAAAACGCTTTCTGATAATGCATCGCAATTTTTTGGTAATGGTGTCAATTTGCTTACAGGAGTTGCACCAACTTATGAAATCAATGGCGAAAAATATAATGATCTTGTTTCTGCTTTCTCTGGGGTTGGTAAATCTATTTCTGGTGTAGAAAGTAAGCTTACGGGAAGCATCAATCAGAATGTCTTATTGTGGAGTGATGCTGATAAAGCTTTTATTGCACGCCATGGGGATGAAAAAAGCAATAGTAAGATTACATATCTTGCGTCCGGTACTATCAGTAAAACTTCTACCGATGCGATTAATGGATCACAGATTTATGATTTAACGGAAAAGTTTGTGCACTATTTGGATGGTCGTGCGGGATATGGTGAAGATAGCCAATGGACAGATCCAAACTTCACGATTAAAATTGTTCATGCTGATGGACAGACCGAAGATAAGAATTATAAGACGGTTGCTGAAGCTTTTACGGGGATGAATAGCTCTATTTCCAGCCTTTACCAAGAAATTACAGGCGGGATTGGTAGTCTTATTCAGACTGATGGTGATTCTTCTGTTATTGCAATTGGTAGCGGGCATGATAGCACTGAACTCAAAATAGCGAATAATTCCGGACAAGAACGGAAGCTTTCTGGTTTAGCAGATGCAACAGGTGACAGTGACGCAGTTAATAAGAAGCAGCTTGATGAAAATATTAAGGGACTTGAAAATAATCTTGATCAGCTATCCCAAACTGTTAAATCTCTTCCTATTCAACAAAATGCTTCTGGCAATTCTATTGCAATTGGAGGGGAGCAAGATGGTAGTGAAATCAAAATAGCGAATAAGTCCGGTCAAGCACGGAGACTTTCTGGTGTAGCAGACGCAACATCTGACAATGATGCAGTTAATAAGAAGCAGCTTGATGATCAGATTAAGAGCCTTAATAGCAGTGTAAGCGGCAATATTGATGAGCTTAAGACTGTCACAGCAGCAGCAGTTTATTATGATAAGAGTTCAGAAAAGGGTGATGTTGTTAATTATAATAGTATTACGTTGGGTAAAAAAGATTCTGGACCGGTTGCTCTGCATAATGTCAAAGCTGGTGATATCAGTGAAAATTCTACAGATGCGATTAATGGATCACAGCTTTTTGCGACCAATAAGAATGTTCAGAGCGTCACAGATCAGGTGAAAACGCTTTCTGATAATGCATCGCAATTTTTTGGTAATGGTGTCAATTTGCTTACAGGAGTTGCACCAACTTATGAAATCAATGGCGAAAAATATAATGATCTTGTTTCTGCTTTCTCTGGGGTTGGTAAATCTATTTCTGGTGTAGAAAGTAAGCTTACGGGAAGCATCAATCAGAATGTCTTATTGTGGAGTGATGCTGATAAAGCTTTTATTGCACGCCATGGGGATGAAAAAAGCAATAGTAAGATTACATATCTTGCGTCCGGTACTATCAGTAAAACTTCTACCGATGCGATTAATGGATCACAGATTTATGATTTGACGGAAAAGTTTGTTCGCTATTTAGATGGTGATGCGGGATATGGTGAAGATAGCCAATGGACAGATCCAAACTTCACGATTAAAATTGTTCATGCTGATGGACAGACCGAAGATAAGAATTATAAGACGGTTGCTGAAGCTTTTACGGGGATGAATAGCTCTATTTCCAGCCTTTACCAAGAAATTACAGGCGGGATTGGTAGTCTTATTCAGACTGATGGTGATTCTTCTGTTATTGCAATTGGTAGCGGGCATGATAGCACTGAACTCAAAATAGCGAATAATTCCGGACAAGAACGGAAGCTTTCTGGTTTAGCAGATGCAACAGGTGACAGTGACGCAGTTAATAAGAAGCAGCTTGATGAAAATATTAAGGGACTTGAAAATAATCTTGATCAGCTATCCCAAACTGTTAAATCTCTTCCTATTCAACAAAATGCTTCTGGCAATTCTATTGCAATTGGAGGGGAGCAAGATGGTAGTGAAATCAAAATAGCGAATAAGTCCGGTCAAGCACGGAGACTTTCTGGTGTAGCAGACGCAACATCTGACAATGATGCAGTTAATAAGAAGCAGCTTGATGATCAGATTAAGAGCCTTAATAGCAGTGTAAGCGGCAATATTGATGAGCTTAAGACTGTCACAGCAGCAGCAGTTTATTATGATAAGAGTTCAGAAAAGGGTGATGTTGTTAATTATAATAGTATTACGTTGGGTAAAAAAGATTCTGGACCGGTTGCTCTGCATAATGTCAAAGCTGGTGATATCAGTGAAAATTCTACAGATGCGATTAATGGATCACAGCTTTTTGCGACCAATAAGAATGTTCAGAGCGTCACAGATCAGGTGAAAACGCTTTCTGATAATGCATCGCAATTTTTTGGTAATGGTGTCAATTTGCTTACAGGAGTTGCACCAACTTATGAAATCAATGGCGAAAAATATAATGATCTTGTTTCTGCTTTCTCTGGGGTTGGTAAATCTATTTCTGGTGTAGAAAGTAAGCTTACGGGAAGCATCAATCAGAATGTCTTATTGTGGAGTGATGCTGATAAAGCTTTTATTGCACGCCATGGGGATGAAAAAAGCAATAGTAAGATTACATATCTTGCGTCCGGTACTATCAGTAAAACTTCTACCGATGCGATTAATGGATCACAGATTTATGATTTAACGGAAAAGTTTGTGCACTATTTGGATGGTCGTGCGGGATATGGTGCAGATAGCCAATGGACAGATCCAAACTTCACGATTAAAATTGTTCATGCTGATGGACAGACCGAAGATAAGAATTATAAGACGGTTGCTGAAGCTTTTACGGGGATGAATAGCTCTATTTCCAGCCTTTACCAAGAAATTACAGGCGGGATTGGTAGTCTTATTCAGACTGATGGTGATTCTTCTGTTATTGCAATTGGTAGCGGGCATGATAGCACTGAACTCAAAATAGCGAATAATTCCGGACAAGAACGGAAGCTTTCTGGTTTAGCAGATGCAACAGGTGACAGTGACGCAGTTAATAAGAAGCAGCTTGATGAAAATATTAAGGGACTTGAAAATAATCTTGATCAGCTATCCCAAACTGTTAAATCTCTTCCTATTCAACAAAATGCTTCTGGCAATTCTATTGCAATTGGAGGGGAGCAAGATGGTAGTGAAATCAAAATAGCGAATAAGTCCGGTCAAGCACGGAGACTTTCTGGTGTAGCAGACGCAACATCTGACAATGATGCAGTTAATAAGAAGCAGCTTGATGATCAGATTAAGAGCCTTAATAGCAGTGTAAGCGGCAATATTGATGAGCTTAAGACTGTCACAGCAGCAGCAGTTTATTATGATAAGAGTTCAGAAAAGGGTGATGTTGTTAATTATAATAGTATTACGTTGGGTAAAAAAGATTCTGGACCGGTTGCTCTGCATAATGTCAAAGCTGGTGATATCAGTGAAAATTCTACAGATGCGATTAATGGATCACAGCTTTTTGCGACCAATAAGAATGTTAAGGCTGTTACAGATGATGTGAGTAGTCTTTCTGGCAATATATCCAAATTTTTTGGTGGTGGTGCAGATTTGCTTACAGGAGTTTTACCAACTTATGAAATCAATGGTGAAAAATATAATGATCTTGGTTCAGCCTTTTCAGGGATTGATAAATCTCTGACCGATGTAGAAAAGAAGCTTACGGGAAGCATCAATCAGAATAGCGTATTGTGGAGTGATGCTGATAAAGCTTTTATTGCACGCCATGGAGATGAAAAAAGCAATAGTAAGATTACATATCTTGCGTCCGGTACTATCAGTAAAACTTCTACCGATGCGATTAATGGATCGCAGATTTATGATTTAACTGAACAATTTGTGCACTATTTGGATGGTCGTGCGGGATATGGTGCAGATGGTCAATGGACAGCTCCAAACTTCACGATTAAAATTGTTAATGCTGATGGCAAGACCGAAGATAAGACTTATAAGACGGTTTCTGAAGCTTTTACGGGGATGAATAGCTCTATTTCCAGTCTTTACCAAGAAATTACAGGCGGGATTGATATTCTTGTTAAGCAGGTACAAGATATAGAAAATTCAGTTAAGCATGAGGTTGTTAATTATGATAAAGATGAGCATGGAAATAAGATTAATAGCATCGCTTTAGTTGGTGGAAATGAAAGTGAGCCTGTGTTAATTGACAATGTTTCTGACGGTCAGATTGCTTCAGGTTCGAAAGAAGCAGTAAATGGTGGTCAGTTATATGATTACACCAAACAACAGATGGATTCTGTTCTTCAAGATGCCCAAAAGTACACGGATACGCAGGTTAAGAATAGTGTTAATGAGGTTAAATCATATGCAGATATGAAGTTTGAAGCGTTAAGTTATAGTATTGAAGATAGTAAGAGGGAAGCAAGGCAAGCCGCATCGATTGGTTTGGCAGCATCTAATTTGCGTTATTATGATGAACCTGGATCTTTGAGTCTTTCTGTTGGTAGCGGTTTATGGCGCAGTCAATCTGCATTTGCTCTTGGTGCTGGTTATACATCTGAAGATGGGAATCTTCGCTCCAACCTATCTATAACCAGTGCGGGACGTCACTTAGGTGTCGGTGCAGGAATTACCCTAAGATTAAAATGACGATAGAAAAAAGTAATACGATTATAAAAAATCGAAATCTTTTAATAAAGATTCTTTTTACTCTTGTCTTCTTGGGGAATGGTGATAGCTTTGCGGGTGAAAGAAATAATATTTACACATTGCATCCACCACGATTATCCGTTCCTAGTGGAGCTCCTGGTGAAGTACGTAGAGTAATTACACAATTTCATAATTGGACTTTGATTTGTGATGAGCAACAATCACTTAAGCAAGGTATATGTAATGTAACGCAGACTGTTCGAGACCAAGAGGATAATACTATTTTTAGTTGGTCTCTTGTTGCTACAAAAAACGGTCAAGCCGTGATGCTTTTTCGGACATTGCCACAAGCCGACACGAGTGTTCCTATTAAAATGGTCGTGGATGATGTTAGCAAAACTATTCTAATTGACTATACACAATGTAATCAAACTGTTTGCTTAGCGCAATCGCTTGTAGAACCAATTTTAAGCCAATACATAGAGCAGGGCAAAAATGTACGCATTTCCTATAAGATTAAGGGGGAGGAGTATTGTCTTTCGTTGTTTCGTTTAAAGGATTGAGTGAAGCACTTTATTCTTTACAGAGATAGAATGTGTAGGTAATTTTTAGTAAGATTACTATTACATAATTCGTTGTGTTGTATTTTAAAATCTAAACGGTTAGAGACTTCGAGATCAAATATAGAAGTAGTTTGTTTCGCTTAATGAACATTTTGTGAATATAAAATACAATTAAGTTTCTCACATTTTTGTTCAACGTAAGTTATACAAACAAAGGCTGATAGATCATAAAAATACATGTCACCATAAACGACTAATTGATAGTTCAAAATCTTTTAAGAGAGCTACTATCGCAGTAAAATTTTTTTAGAAATTTAATCTTGGATGATGATATCTTAAAAAATCTTGATGATAGAAAAATAGATAATATTTTCTTGATATTGTTAATTGAACGCAGGGTTGTTATGTGTAGCTTTAATAATTAAAAAATGGTTTTTGTGTTTGGATTATTTGAGAATGATACAAAATTTAAAGCATTAAGTTATAATATTGAAGATAGTAAGAGAGAAGCAAGACAAGCAGCGGCAATTGGTTTGTCCGCATCCAATTTGCATTTGCTCTTGGTGTTGGTTATACATCTAAAGATGGAAATATCCGTTCTAACTTATCTGTCACAGGTTCAGAAGGACATTGGGGTGCAGGAGTGAGATTTAATTTAACGCTGCATTAATTAATTAAAAGCACCATTTTTTAACAAAATTTCCGCCTTCGTTTAACAAAATAAAGGTGGAAGTTTTTTACATAAAACAACCAACAATTTACTCCCAATGAAATAACCACCACTACTCTATACAACACTTTTTATAAAGTTGTTACAATGCCTATTATATTTTTATTTCTTGCTATTTTTCTGAATACCTTATAGGTAGAAAATAGCCATAGTTATAAAATATCTTGAAAAGAAAACAAAATCTTAAAAAACAAGCAAATGATTTCTTCAACCATAAGAGAACATTAAATAACCTAACCTTAACATGGAGGAGAGCCACGAAATTTTAAGATTATACTAAATAACCGCCCTCTATATTACAAACACAACCGAATTTTGCCTTTATTTACAAACTTCTGTGACTCATTTTCAAAATAAAACACCTTAAAAAGTAACCTTATCATGCCACTTGTAAAACAACTCCATGACTTCAGCTTAATGAAGAATATGTCTTTTTTATGTCCTTGTGAAAACTAATTCTTAATCATCGATTTAAAAATTCACCGCGTAAAATCATACAATGAAGCAATGCAAAATTATAATTAAGAAAAAAATTAAAGCACAATCAGCCATGACAAAGGCAGCTTAGAGTTAAAATATGTCTTTTTCGTGTTTAAAATGTATTTTAATTGGGGGAAATTCACTATGAAAAAATTATATTACACTTTAAAAGGAAGCAGTTTAAAGGGTTGTTATTTTTTTTCTAGGTCAAATTTTGCTAAAGCTATTTCATTTGGGACGGTGATGGGCACGCTCTTATCGAGTGTTTCTCCTATTTTTGCTGCAAATGTTGCTATAATTGGTGAAAGGTGGGTTTTCACTGATGGAAAGTGGAGTGTGAATATCGGTGAAAGCGGAAATGATTCAGGATATGAGTATGGGAGTCATGGAAGTATTGTCTTTAATGGTCATGCGTTTTATTGTGGTGTAGATTATGTTGCTGGTCGTGGATCGGGAAGTACTGAGAATGATTTGGAGCGCCGCAACACTGGTGGAGGTCGGATAAGATACCCGGCAATAACTGCGCAAGAGCAATATCAGAGATTTCTTGAAAACATGGAGGTTGAGAGATTTCGTGAAAACGGGGAAATTATTCGCTATCATCCTTATGGTACTATGGATAAGAGTGATAGTCAGTTTGATAATGGTGGTACTGTATTTGGCGCTGGTCATATAGGGATTAAAACAGGTGGTTTTAGCAATGTTCAGCCTAGAGCCTTTGGTATCTATTCTTTTGTAACTGGTTGTGGTGCTTATGCATCAGGTAATTATTCAACAGCATTTAATGCGGGGGCAACTACAAAAGCTGGGGGGGCGCAAGCTTTTGGTGTTTCTGCGCTTGCAAGTGGTAAGGTAAGTATTGCCATCGGTGTAGGGTCTGAGGCAAGTAAGGATTCTGCAGTTGCTTTAGGTGGGATTGCAACCGCATCTGAGGAAAATGCTACTGCTCTTGGTGTTTATTCCGAAGCACTGAAGAAAGACAGTGTCGCAATAGGATCTCACTCTGTTGCTGATGTTGATGCTGGTGTGTCTGGATATGATCCTGTAACTGGTACTGAGAAAAAAGATGATGATCATGTGTGGAAAAGTACATTGGCTGCAGTTAGTGTAGGTGGTGTTTCAAAGAAATATAGTCGGCAGATTACGGGGGTGGCAGCTGGTAGTAAAGATACTGATGCAGTCAATGTTGCGCAGTTAAAATCATTAAAAAGCTATATGGATGCAAAAAACCTTGTTGAAATGGATGATTCTGGTGTTATCGTCATTGGCAATACGAAAGAAACCGATGAAATCAGAATCGCTAGTAAATCAGGAGAAGCGCGGAGACTTTCTGGTGTAGCAGATGCGCAAAGTGATAGTGATGCAGTTAATAAGCAGCAATTAGGTGCTCGTATAAAGAGTCTTGATAGCAGTTTCAATAGCCGTATTAGTGAGCTTACGACTGCAACTGAAGCAGCAGTTTATTACGATAAGAGTTCAGAAAAGGGTAATGCTGTTAATTATAATAGTATTACGTTGGGTAAAGGAGATAGTGGAGCGGTTGCTCTGCATAATGTCCAAGCTGGTTCTCTCAGTGAAAATTCCACAGATGCGATTAATGGATCACAGATTTATGATCTAACGGAAAAGTTTTCCCAATATTTGGGTGGTGGTTCTGGGTATGGTGAAGATGGTCAATGGACAGCTCCAACTTTCCATCTTAAAATTGTTCATGCTGGTGGAGAGGCTGAAGATAAGACTTATAAGACGGTTGCCGATGCTTTTACGGGCGCGAGTAGCTCTGCCGTAAATCTTTATCAAGATACGAAGGATGGTATTGGTAGTTTTATTCAGTTTGATGATGGTTCTGCAGCTATTGCAATTGGAGATAGGAAAGAAGGTACAGAAATCACAATAGCGAATAAGTCTGGTCAAGATCGGAGACTTTCTGGTGTAGCAGACGCAACATCTGATAATGACGCTATTAATAAGAAGCAGCTTGATGATAGTGCCAAGAATTTTAATGATGGTATTCACAAGCTATCCCAAACTGTTAAATCTCTTCCTATTCAACAGGATGCTAGCGGTAATTCTATCACAATTGGTGTGTCCCAGGATGGAGATGAAATTACAATAGCGAATAAGTCCGGTCAAGCACGGAGACTTTCTGGTGTAGCAGATGCAACATCTGACAATGATGCAATTAATAAGCAGCAATTAGATGCTGGTATAAAGAGTCTTGATAGTAGTTTCAATAGCCGTATTAGTGGGCTTAAGACTGTCACAGCAGCAGCAGTTTATTACGATAAGAGTTCGGAAAAGGGTAATGCTGTTAATTATAATAGTATTACGTTGGGTAAAGGAAATAGTGGAGCGGTTGCTCTGCATAATGTCCAAGCTGGTTCTCTCAGTGAAAATTCCACAGATGCGATTAATGGATCACAGCTTTTTACGACCAATGAGAATGTTAAGAGCGTCACAGATCAGGTAAAAACGCTTTCTGATAATGCATCGCAATTTTTTGGTGGTGGTGTCAATTTGCTTACAGGAGTTGCACCAACGTATGAAGTTAATGGTATAACATATAATGATTTTGGTTCAGCCTTTTCAGGGATTGATAAATCTCTGACCGATGTAGAAAAGAAGCTTACGGGAAGCATCAATCAGAATAGCATATTGTGGAGTAGTTCTGATGAAGCTTTTGTTGCACGTCATGGGGATGAAAAAAGCAATAGTAAGATTACATATCTTGAAGCTGGTTCTCTCAGTAAAACTTCTACCGATGCGATTAATGGATCACAGATTTATGATCTAACGGAAAAGTTTTCCCAATATTTGGGTGGTGGTTCTGGGTATGGTGAAGATGGTCAATGGACAGCTCCAACTTTCCATCTTAAAATTGTTCATGCTGGTGGAGAGGCTGAAGATAAGACTTATAAGACGGTTGCTGAAGCTTTTACGGGCGCGAGTAGCTCTGCCGTAAATCTTTATCAAGATACGAAGGATGGTATTGGTAGTTTTATTCAGTTTGATGATGGTTCTGCAGCTATTGCAATTGGAGATAGGAAAGAAGGTACAGAAATCACAATAGCGAATAAGTCTGGTCAAGATCGGAGACTTTCTGGTGTAGCAGACGCAACATCTGATAATGACGCTATTAATAAGAAGCAGCTTGATGATAGTGCCAAGAATTTTAATGATGGTATTCACAAGCTATCCCAAACTGTTAAATCTCTTCCTATTCAACAGGATGCTAGCGGTAATTCTATCACAATTGGTGTGTCCCAGGATGGAGATGAAATTACAATAGCGAATAAGTCCGGTCAAGCACGGAGACTTTCTGGTGTAGCAGATGCAACATCTGACAATGATGCAATTAATAAGCAGCAATTAGATGCTGGTATAAAGAGTCTTGATAGTAGTTTCAATAGCCGTATTAGTGGGCTTAAGACTGTCACAGCAGCAGCAGTTTATTACGATAAGAGTTCAGAAAAGGGTGATGCTGTTAATTATAATAGTATTACGTTGGGTAAAGGAAATAGTGGAGCGGTTGCTCTGCATAATGTCCAAGCTGGTTCTCTCAGTGAAAATTCCACAGATGCGATTAATGGATCACAGCTTTTTACGACCAATGAGAATGTTAAGAGCGTCACAGATCAGGTGAAAACGCTTTCTGATAATGCATCGCAATTTTTTGGTGGTGGTGTCAATTTGCTTACAGGAGTTGCACCAACTTATGAAATCAATGGTGAAAAATATAATGATTTTGGTTCAGCCTTTTCAGGGATTGATAAATCTCTGACCGATGTAGAAAAGAAGCTTACGGGAAGCATCAATCAGAATAGCATATTGTGGAGTAGTTCTGATGAAGCTTTTGTTGCACGTCATGGGGATGAAAAAAGCAATAGTAAGATTACATATCTTGAAGCTGGTTCTCTCAGTAAAACTTCTACCGATGCGATTAATGGATCACAGATTTATGATCTAACGGAAAAGTTTTCCCAATATTTGGGTGGTGGTTCTGGGTATGGTGAAGATAGCCAATGGATAGCTCCAACTTTCCATCTTAAAATTGTTCATGCTGGTGGAGAGGCTGAAGATAAGACTTATAAGACGGTTGCTGAAGCTTTTACGGGCGCGAGTAGCTCTGCCGTAAATCTTTATCAAGATACGAAGGATGGTATTGGTAGTTTTATTCAGTTTGATGATGGTTCTGCAGCTATTGCAATTGGAGATAGGAAAGAAGGTACAGAAATCACAATAGCGAATAAGTCTGGTCAAGATCGGAGACTTTCTGGTGTAGCAGACGCAACATCTGATAATGACGCTATTAATAAGAAGCAGCTTGATGATAGTGCCAAGAATTTTAATGATGGTATTCACAAGCTATCCCAAACTGTTAAATCTCTTCCTATTCAACAGGATGCTAGTGGTAATTCTATCACAATTGGTGTGTCCCAGGATGGAGATGAAATTACAATAGCGAATAAGTCCGGTCAAGCACGGAGACTTTCTGGTGTAGCAGACGCAACATCTGACAATGATGCAATTAATAAGCAGCAATTAGATGCTGGTATAAAGAGTCTTGATAGTAGTTTCAATAACCGTATTAGTGGGCTTACGACTGCAACTGAAGCAGCAGTTTATTACGATAAGAGTTCGGAAAAGGGTAATGCTGTTAATTATAATAGTATTACGTTGGGTAAAGGAAATAGTGGAGCGGTTGCTCTGCATAATGTCCAAGCTGGTTCTCTCAGTGAAAATTCCACAGATGCGATTAATGGATCACAGCTTTTTACGACCAATGAGAATGTTAAGAGCGTCACAGATCAGGTAAAAACGCTTTCTGATAATGCATCGCAATTTTTTGGTGGTGGTGTCAATTTGCTTACAGGAGTTGCACCAACGTATGAAGTTAATGGTATAACATATAATGATTTTGGTTCAGCCTTTTCAGGGATTGATAAATCTCTGACCGATGTAGAAAAGAAGCTTACGGGAAGCATCAATCAGAATAGCATATTGTGGAGTAGTTCTGATGAAGCTTTTGTTGCACGTCATGGGGATGAAAAAAGCAATAGTAAGATTACATATCTTGAAGCTGGTTCTCTCAGTAAAACTTCTACCGATGCGATTAATGGATCACAGATTTATGATCTAACGGAAAAGTTTTCCCAATATTTGGGTGGTGGTTCTGGGTATGGTGAAGATGGTCAATGGACAGCTCCAACTTTCCATCTTAAAATTGTTCATGCTGGTGGAGAGGCTGAAGATAAGACTTATAAGACGGTTGCCGATGCTTTTACGGGCGCGAGTAGCTCTGCCGTAAATCTTTATCAAGATACGAAGGATGGTATTGGTAGTTTTATTCAGTTTGATGATGGTTCTGCAGCTATTGCAATTGGAGATAGGAAAGAAGGTACAGAAATCACAATAGCGAATAAGTCTGGTCAAGATCGGAGACTTTCTGGTGTAGCAGACGCAACATCTGATAATGACGCTATTAATAAGAAGCAGCTTGATGATAGTGCCAAGAATTTTAATGATGGTATTCACAAGCTATCCCAAACTGTTAAATCTCTTCCTATTCAACAGGATGCTAGCGGTAATTCTATCACAATTGGTGTGTCCCAGGATGGAGATGAAATTACAATAGCGAATAAGTCCGGTCAAGCACGGAGACTTTCTGGTGTAGCAGATGCAACATCTGACAATGATGCAATTAATAAGCAGCAATTAGATGCTGGTATAAAGAGTCTTGATAGTAGTTTCAATAGCCGTATTAGTGGGCTTAAGACTGTCACAGCAGCAGCAGTTTATTACGATAAGAGTTCGGAAAAGGGTAATGCTGTTAATTATAATAGTATTACGTTGGGTAAAGGAAATAGTGGAGCGGTTGCTCTGCATAATGTCCAAGCTGGTTCTCTCAGTGAAAATTCCACAGATGCGATTAATGGATCACAGCTTTTTACGACCAATGAGAATGTTAAGAGCGTCACAGATCAGGTAAAAACGCTTTCTGATAATGCATCGCAATTTTTTGGTGGTGGTGTCAATTTGCTTACAGGAGTTGCACCAACGTATGAAGTTAATGGTATAACATATAATGATTTTGGTTCAGCCTTTTCAGGGATTGATAAATCTCTGACCGATGTAGAAAAGAAGCTTACGGGAAGCATCAATCAGAATAGCATATTGTGGAGTAGTTCTGATGAAGCTTTTGTTGCACGTCATGGGGATGAAAAAAGCAATAGTAAGATTACATATCTTGAAGCTGGTTCTCTCAGTAAAATTTCTACCGATGCGATTAATGGATCACAGATTTATGATCTAACGGAAAAGTTTTCCCAATATTTGGGTGGTGGTTCTGGGTATGGTGAAGATAGCCAATGGATAGCTCCAACTTTCCATCTTAAAATTGTTCATGCTGGTGGAGAGGCTGAAGATAAGACTTATAAGACGGTTGCCGATGCTTTTACGGGCGCGAGTAGCTCTGCCGTAAATCTTTATCAAGATACGAAGGATGGTATTGGTAGTTTTATTCAGTTTGATGATGGTTCTGCAGCTATTGCAATTGGAGATAGGAAAGAAGGTACAGAAATCACAATAGCGAATAAGTCTGGTCAAGATCGGAGACTTTCTGGTGTAGCAGACGCAACATCTGATAATGACGCTATTAATAAGAAGCAGCTTGATGATAGTGCCAAGAATTTTAATGATGGTATTCACAAGCTATCCCAAACTGTTAAATCTCTTCCTATTCAACAGGATGCTAGCGGTAATTCTATCACAATTGGTGTGTCCCAGGATGGAGATGAAATTACAATAGCGAATAAGTCCGGTCAAGCACGGAGACTTTCTGGTGTAGCAGATGCAACATCTGACAATGATGCAATTAATAAGCAGCAATTAGATGCTGGTATAAAGAGTCTTGATAGTAGTTTCAATAACCGTATTAGTGGGCTTACGACTGCAACTGAAGCAGCAGTTTATTACGATAAGAGTTCGGAAAAGGGTAATGCTGTTAATTATAATAGTATTACGTTGGGTAAAGGAAATAGTGGAGCGGTTGCTCTGCATAATGTCCAAGCTGGTTCTCTCAGTGAAAATTCCACAGATGCGATTAATGGATCACAGCTTTTTACGACCAATGAGAATGTTAAGAGCGTCACAGATCAGGTGAAAACGCTTTCTGATAATGCATCGCAATTTTTTGGTGGTGGTGTCAATTTGCTTACAGGAGTTGCACCAACTTATGAAATCAATGGTGAAAAATATAATGATTTTGGTTCAGCCTTTTCAGGGATTGATAAATCTCTGACCGATGTAGAAAAGAAGCTTACGGGAAGCATCAATCAGAATAGCGTATTGTGGAGTAGTTCTGATGAAGCTTTTGTTGCACGTCATGGGGATGAAAAAAGCAATAGTAAGATTACATATCTTGAAGCTGGTTCTCTCAGTAAAACTTCTACCGATGCGATTAATGGATCACAGATTTATGATCTAACGGAAAAGTTTTCCCAATATTTGGGTGGTGGTTCTGGGTATGGTGAAGATGGTCAATGGACAGCTCCAACTTTCCATCTTAAAATTGTTCATGCTGGTGGAAAGGCTGAAGATAAGACTTATAAGACGGTTGCTGAAGCTTTTACGGGCGCGAGTAGCTCTGCCGTAAATCTTTATCAAGATACGAAGGATGGTATTGGTAGTTTTATTCAGTTTGATGATGGTTCTGCAGCTATTGCAATTGGAGATAGGAAAGAAGGTACAGAAATCACAATAGCGAATAAGTCTGGTCAAGATCGGAGACTTTCTGGTGTAGCAGACGCAACATCTGATAATGACGCTATTAATAAGAAGCAGCTTGATGATAGTGCCAAGAATTTTAATGATGGTATTCACAAGCTATCCCAAACTGTTAAATCTCTTCCTATTCAACAGGATGCTAGTGGTAATTCTATCACAATTGGTGTGTCCCAGGATGGAGATGAAATTACAATAGCGAATAAGTCCGGTCAAGCACGGAGACTTTCTGGTGTAGCAGACGCAACATCTGACAATGATGCAATTAATAAGCAGCAATTAGATGCTGGTATAAAGAGTCTTGATAGTAGTTTCAATAACCGTATTAGTGGGCTTACGACTGCAACTGAAGCAGCAGTTTATTACGATAAGAGTTCGGAAAAGGGTAATGCTGTTAATTATAATAGTATTACGTTGGGTAAAGGAAATAGTGGAGCGGTTGCTCTGCATAATGTCCAAGCTGGTTCTCTCAGTGAAAATTCCACAGATGCGATTAATGGATCACAGCTTTTTACGACCAATGAGAATGTTAAGAGCGTCACAGATCAGGTGAAAACGCTTTCTGATAATGCATCGCAATTTTTTGGTGGTGGTGTCAATTTGCTTACAGGAGTTGCACCAACTTATGAAATCAATGGTGAAAAATATAATGATTTTGGTTCAGCCTTTTCAGGGATTGATAAATCTCTGACCGATGTAGAAAAGAAGCTTACGGGAAGCATCAATCAGAATAGCATATTGTGGAGTAGTTCTGATGAAGCTTTTGTTGCACGTCATGGGGATGAAAAAAGCAATAGTAAGATTACATATCTTGAAGCTGGTTCTCTCAGTAAAACTTCTACCGATGCGATTAATGGATCACAGATTTATGATCTAACGGAAAAGTTTTCCCAATATTTGGGTGGTGGTTCTGGGTATGGTGAAGATGGTCAATGGACAGCTCCAACTTTCCATCTTAAAATTGTTCATGCTGGTGGAGAGGCTGAAGATAAGACTTATAAGACGGTTGCCGATGCTTTTACGGGCGCGAGTAGCTCTGCCGTAAATCTTTATCAAGATACGAAGGATGGTATTGGTAGTTTTATTCAGTTTGATGATGGTTCTGCAGCTATTGCAATTGGAGATAGGAAAGAAGGTACAGAAATCACAATAGCGAATAAGTCTGGTCAAGATCGGAGACTTTCTGGTGTAGCAGACGCAACATCTGATAATGACGCTATTAATAAGAAGCAGCTTGATGATAGTGCCAAGAATTTTAATGATGGTATTCACAAGCTATCCCAAACTGTTAAATCTCTTCCTATTCAACAGGATGCTAGCGGTAATTCTATCACAATTGGTGTGTCCCAGGATGGAGATGAAATTACAATAGCGAATAAGTCCGGTCAAGCACGGAGACTTTCTGGTGTAGCAGATGCAACATCTGACAATGATGCAATTAATAAGCAGCAATTAGATGCTGGTATAAAGAGTCTTGATAGTAGTTTCAATAGCCGTATTAGTGGGCTTAAGACTGTCACAGCAGCAGCAGTTTATTACGATAAGAGTTCGGAAAAGGGTAATGCTGTTAATTATAATAGTATTACGTTGGGTAAAGGAAATAGTGGAGCGGTTGCTCTGCATAATGTCCAAGCTGGTTCTCTCAGTGAAAATTCCACAGATGCGATTAATGGATCACAGCTTTTTACGACCAATGAGAATGTTAAGAGCGTCACAGATCAGGTAAAAACGCTTTCTGATAATGCATCGCAATTTTTTGGTGGTGGTGTCAATTTGCTTACAGGAGTTGCACCAACGTATGAAGTTAATGGTATAACATATAATGATTTTGGTTCAGCCTTTTCAGGGATTGATAAATCTCTGACCGATGTAGAAAAGAAGCTTACGGGAAGCATCAATCAGAATAGCGTATTGTGGAGTAGTTCTGATGAAGCTTTTGTTGCACGTCATGGGGATGAAAAAAGCAATAGTAAGATTACATATCTTGAAGCTGGTTCTCTCAGTAAAACTTCTACCGATGCGATTAATGGATCACAGATTTATGATCTAACGGAAAAGTTTTCCCAATATTTGGGTGGTGGTTCTGGGTATGGTGAAGATGGTCAATGGACAGCTCCAACTTTCCATCTTAAAATTGTTCATGCTGGTGGAAAGGCTGAAGATAAGACTTATAAGACGGTTGCTGAAGCTTTTACGGGCGCGAGTAGCTCTGCCGTAAATCTTTATCAAGATACGAAGGATGGTATTGGTAGTTTTATTCAGTTTGATGATGGTTCTGCAGCTATTGCAATTGGAGATAGGAAAGAAGGTACAGAAATCACAATAGCGAATAAGTCTGGTCAAGATCGGAGACTTTCTGGTGTAGCAGACGCAACATCTGATAATGACGCTATTAATAAGAAGCAGCTTGATGATAGTGCCAAGAATTTTAATGATGGTATTCACAAGCTATCCCAAACTGTTAAATCTCTTCCTATTCAACAGGATGCTAGCGGTAATTCTATCACAATTGGTGTGTCCCAGGATGGAGATGAAATTACAATAGCGAATAAGTCCGGTCAAGCACGGAGACTTTCTGGTGTAGCAGACGCAACATCTGACAATGATGCAATTAATAAGCAGCAATTAGATGCTGGTATAAAGAGTCTTGATAGTAGTTTCAATAACCGTATTAGTGGGCTTACGACTGCAACTGAAGCAGCAGTTTATTACGATAAGAGTTCGGAAAAGGGTAATGCTGTTAATTATAATAGTATTACGTTGGGTAAAGGAAATAGTGGAGCGGTTGCTCTGCATAATGTCCAAGCTGGTTCTCTCAGTGAAAATTCCACAGATGCGATTAATGGATCACAGCTTTTTACGACCAATGAGAATGTTAAGAGCGTCACAGATCAGGTGAAAACGCTTTCTGATAATGCATCGCAATTTTTTGGTGGTGGTGTCAATTTGCTTACAGGAGTTGCACCAACTTATGAAATCAATGGTGAAAAATATAATGATTTTGGTTCAGCCTTTTCAGGGATTGATAAATCTCTGACCGATGTAGAAAAGAAGCTTACGGGAAGCATCAATCAGAATAGCATATTGTGGAGTAGTTCTGATGAAGCTTTTGTTGCACGTCATGGGGATGAAAAAAGCAATAGTAAGATTACATATCTTGAAGCTGGTTCTCTCAGTAAAACTTCTACCGATGCGATTAATGGATCACAGATTTATGATCTAACGGAAAAGTTTTCCCAATATTTGGGTGGTGGTTCTGGGTATGGTGAAGATGGTCAATGGACAGCTCCAACTTTCCATCTTAAAATTGTTCATGCTGGTGGAGAGGCTGAAGATAAGACTTATAAGACGGTTGCCGATGCTTTTACGGGCGCGAGTAGCTCTGCCGTAAATCTTTATCAAGATACGAAGGATGGTATTGGTAGTTTTATTCAGTTTGATGATGGTTCTGCAGCTATTGCAATTGGAGATAGGAAAGAAGGTACAGAAATCACAATAGCGAATAAGTCTGGTCAAGATCGGAGACTTTCTGGTGTAGCAGACGCAACATCTGATAATGACGCTATTAATAAGAAGCAGCTTGATGATAGTGCCAAGAATTTTAATGATGGTATTCACAAGCTATCCCAAACTGTTAAATCTCTTCCTATTCAACAGGATGCTAGCGGTAATTCTATCACAATTGGTGTGTCCCAGGATGGAGATGAAATTACAATAGCGAATAAGTCCGGTCAAGCACGGAGACTTTCTGGTGTAGCAGATGCAACATCTGACAATGATGCAATTAATAAGCAGCAATTAGATGCTGGTATAAAGAGTCTTGATAGTAGTTTCAATAGCCGTATTAGTGGGCTTAAGACTGTCACAGCAGCAGCAGTTTATTACGATAAGAGTTCGGAAAAGGGTAATGCTGTTAATTATAATAGTATTACGTTGGGTAAAGGAAATAGTGGAGCGGTTGCTCTGCATAATGTCCAAGCTGGTTCTCTCAGTGAAAATTCCACAGATGCGATTAATGGATCACAGCTTTTTACGACCAATGAGAATGTTAAGAGCGTCACAGATCAGGTAAAAACGCTTTCTGATAATGCATCGCAATTTTTTGGTGGTGGTGTCAATTTGCTTACAGGAGTTGCACCAACGTATGAAGTTAATGGTATAACATATAATGATTTTGGTTCAGCCTTTTCAGGGATTGATAAATCTCTGACCGATGTAGAAAAGAAGCTTACGGGAAGCATCAATCAGAATAGCATATTGTGGAGTAGTTCTGATGAAGCTTTTGTTGCACGTCATGGGGATGAAAAAAGCAATAGTAAGATTACATATCTTGAAGCTGGTTCTCTCAGTAAAACTTCTACCGATGCGATTAATGGATCACAGATTTATGATCTAACGGAAAAGTTTTCCCAATATTTGGGTGGTGGTTCTGGGTATGGTGAAGATGGTCAATGGACAGCTCCAACTTTCCATCTTAAAATTGTTCATGCTGGTGGAGAGGCTGAAGATAAGACTTATAAGACGGTTGCTGAAGCTTTTACGGGCGCGAGTAGCTCTGCCGTAAATCTTTATCAAGATACGAAGGATGGTATTGGTAGTTTTATTCAGTTTGATGATGGTTCTGCAGCTATTGCAATTGGAGATAGGAAAGAAGGTACAGAAATCACAATAGCGAATAAGTCTGGTCAAGATCGGAGACTTTCTGGTGTAGCAGACGCAACATCTGATAATGACGCTATTAATAAGAAGCAGCTTGATGATAGTGCCAAGAATTTTAATGATGGTATTCACAAGCTATCCCAAACTGTTAAATCTCTTCCTATTCAACAGGATGCTAGCGGTAATTCTATCACAATTGGTGTGTCCCAGGATGGAGATGAAATTACAATAGCGAATAAGTCCGGTCAAGCACGGAGACTTTCTGGTGTAGCAGATGCAACATCTGACAATGATGCAATTAATAAGCAGCAATTAGATGCTGGTATAAAGAGTCTTGATAGTAGTTTCAATAGCCGTATTAGTGGGCTTAAGACTGTCACAGCAGCAGCAGTTTATTACGATAAGAGTTCAGAAAAGGGTGATGCTGTTAATTATAATAGTATTACGTTGGGTAAAGGAAATAGTGGAGCGGTTGCTCTGCATAATGTCCAAGCTGGTTCTCTCAGTGAAAATTCCACAGATGCGATTAATGGATCACAGCTTTTTACGACCAATGAGAATGTTAAGAGCGTCACAGATCAGGTGAAAACGCTTTCTGATAATGCATCGCAATTTTTTGGTGGTGGTGTCAATTTGCTTACAGGAGTTGCACCAACTTATGAAATCAATGGTGAAAAATATAATGATTTTGGTTCAGCCTTTTCAGGGATTGATAAATCTCTGACCGATGTAGAAAAGAAGCTTACGGGAAGCATCAATCAGAATAGCATATTGTGGAGTAGTTCTGATGAAGCTTTTGTTGCACGTCATGGGGATGAAAAAAGCAATAGTAAGATTACATATCTTGAAGCTGGTTCTCTCAGTAAAACTTCTACCGATGCGATTAATGGATCACAGATTTATGATCTAACGGAAAAGTTTTCCCAATATTTGGGTGGTGGTTCTGGGTATGGTGAAGATGGTCAATGGACAGCTCCAACTTTCCATCTTAAAATTGTTCATGCTGGTGGAGAGGCTGAAGATAAGACTTATAAGACGGTTGCCGATGCTTTTACGGGCGCGAGTAGCTCTGCCGTAAATCTTTATCAAGATACGAAGGATGGTATTGGTAGTTTTATTCAGTTTGATGATGGTTCTGCAGCTATTGCAATTGGAGATAGGAAAGAAGGTACAGAAATCACAATAGCGAATAAGTCTGGTCAAGATCGGAGACTTTCTGGTGTAGCAGACGCAACATCTGATAATGACGCTATTAATAAGAAGCAGCTTGATGATAGTGCCAAGAATTTTAATGATGGTATTCACAAGCTATCCCAAACTGTTAAATCTCTTCCTATTCAACAGGATGCTAGTGGTAATTCTATCACAATTGGTGTGTCCCAGGATGGAGATGAAATTACAATAGCGAATAAGTCCGGTCAAGCACGGAGACTTTCTGGTGTAGCAGATGCAACATCTGACAATGATGCAATTAATAAGCAGCAATTAGATGCTGGTATAAAGAGTCTTGATAGTAGTTTCAATAGCCGTATTAGTGGGCTTAAGACTGTCACAGCAGCAGCAGTTTATTACGATAAGAGTTCGGAAAAGGGTAATGCTGTTAATTATAATAGTATTACGTTGGGTAAAGGAAATAGTGGAGCGGTTGCTCTGCATAATGTCCAAGCTGGTTCTCTCAGTGAAAATTCCACAGATGCGATTAATGGATCACAGCTTTTTACGACCAATGAGAATGTTAAGAGCGTCACAGATCAGGTAAAAACGCTTTCTGATAATGCATCGCAATTTTTTGGTGGTGGTGTCAATTTGCTTACAGGAGTTGCACCAACGTATGAAGTTAATGGTATAACATATAATGATTTTGGTTCAGCCTTTTCAGGGATTGATAAATCTCTGACCGATGTAGAAAAGAAGCTTACGGGAAGCATCAATCAGAATAGCATATTGTGGAGTAGTTCTGATGAAGCTTTTGTTGCACGTCATGGGGATGAAAAAAGCAATAGTAAGATTACATATCTTGAAGCTGGTTCTCTCAGTAAAATTTCTACCGATGCGATTAATGGATCACAGATTTATGATCTAACGGAAAAGTTTTCCCAATATTTGGGTGGTGGTTCTGGGTATGGTGAAGATAGCCAATGGATAGCTCCAACTTTCCATCTTAAAATTGTTCATGCTGGTGGAGAGGCTGAAGATAAGACTTATAAGACGGTTGCCGATGCTTTTACGGGCGCGAGTAGCTCTGCCGTAAATCTTTATCAAGATACGAAGGATGGTATTGGTAGTTTTATTCAGTTTGATGATGGTTCTGCAGCTATTGCAATTGGAGATAGGAAAGAAGGTACAGAAATCACAATAGCGAATAAGTCTGGTCAAGATCGGAGACTTTCTGGTGTAGCAGACGCAACATCTGATAATGACGCTATTAATAAGAAGCAGCTTGATGATAGTGCCAAGAATTTTAATGATGGTATTCACAAGCTATCCCAAACTGTTAAATCTCTTCCTATTCAACAGGATGCTAGCGGTAATTCTATCACAATTGGTGTGTCCCAGGATGGAGATGAAATTACAATAGCGAATAAGTCCGGTCAAGCACGGAGACTTTCTGGTGTAGCAGATGCAACATCTGACAATGATGCAGTTAATAAGAAGCAGCTTGATGATCAGATTAAGAGCCTTAATAGCAGTGTAAGCGGCAATATTGATGAGCTTAAGACTGTCACAGCAGCAGCAGTTTATTATGATAAGAGTTCAGAAAAGGGTGATGTTGTTAATTATAATAGTATTACGTTGGGTAAAAAAGATTCTGGACCGGTTGCTCTGCATAATGTCAAAGCTGGTGATATCAGTGAAAATTCTACAGATGCTGTTAATGGATCACAGCTTTTTACGACCAATGAGAATGTTAAGAGCGTCACAGATCAGGTAAAAACGCTTTCTGATAATGCATCGCAATTTTTTGGTGGTGGTGTCAATTTGCTTACAGGAGTTGCACCAACGTATGAAGTTAATGGTATAACATATAATGATTTTGGTTCAGCCTTTTCAGGGATTGATAAATCTCTGACCGATGTAGAAAAGAAGCTTACGGGAAGCATCAATCAGAATAGCATATTGTGGAGTAGTTCTGATGAAGCTTTTGTTGCACGTCATGGGGATGAAAAAAGCAATAGTAAGATTACATATCTTGAAGCTGGTTCTCTCAGTAAAATTTCTACCGATGCGATTAATGGATCACAGATTTATGATCTAACGGAAAAGTTTTCCCAATATTTGGGTGGTGGTTCTGGGTATGGTGAAGATAGCCAATGGATAGCTCCAACTTTCCATCTTAAAATTGTTCATGCTGGTGGAGAGGCTGAAGATAAGACTTATAAGACGGTTGCCGATGCTTTTACGGGCGCGAGTAGCTCTGCCGTAAATCTTTATCAAGATACGAAGGATGGTATTGGTAGTTTTATTCAGTTTGATGATGGTTCTGCAGCTATTGCAATTGGAGATAGGAAAGAAGGTACAGAAATCACAATAGCGAATAAGTCTGGTCAAGATCGGAGACTTTCTGGTGTAGCAGACGCAACATCTGATAATGACGCTATTAATAAGAAGCAGCTTGATGATAGTGCCAAGAATTTTAATGATGGTATTCACAAGCTATCCCAAACTGTTAAATCTCTTCCTATTCAACAGGATGCTAGCGGTAATTCTATCACAATTGGTGTGTCCCAGGATGGAGATGAAATTACAATAGCGAATAAGTCCGGTCAAGCACGGAGACTTTCTGGTGTAGCAGATGCAACATCTGACAATGATGCAATTAATAAGCAGCAATTAGATGCTGGTATAAAGAGTCTTGATAGTAGTTTCAATAACCGTATTAGTGGGCTTACGACTGCAACTGAAGCAGCAGTTTATTACGATAAGAGTTCGGAAAAGGGTAATGCTGTTAATTATAATAGTATTACGTTGGGTAAAGGAAATAGTGGAGCGGTTGCTCTGCATAATGTCCAAGCTGGTTCTCTCAGTGAAAATTCCACAGATGCGATTAATGGATCACAGCTTTTTACGACCAATGAGAATGTTAAGAGCGTCACAGATCAGGTGAAAACGCTTTCTGATAATGCATCGCAATTTTTTGGTGGTGGTGTCAATTTGCTTACAGGAGTTGCACCAACTTATGAAATCAATGGTGAAAAATATAATGATTTTGGTTCAGCCTTTTCAGGGATTGATAAATCTCTGACCGATGTAGAAAAGAAGCTTACGGGAAGCATCAATCAGAATAGCGTATTGTGGAGTAGTTCTGATGAAGCTTTTGTTGCACGTCATGGGGATGAAAAAAGCAATAGTAAGATTACATATCTTGAAGCTGGTTCTCTCAGTAAAATTTCTACCGATGCGATTAATGGATCACAGATTTATGATCTAACGGAAAAGTTTTCCCAATATTTGGGTGGTGGTTCTGGGTATGGTGAAGATAGCCAATGGATAGCTCCAACTTTTCATCTTAAAATTGTTAATGCCGATGGCAAGACCGAAGATAAGAATTATAAGACGGTTGCTGAAGCTTTTACGGGGATGAATAGCTCTATTTCCAGCCTTTACCAAGAAATTACAGGCGGGATTGATATTCTTGTTAAGCAGGTACAAGATATAGAAAATTCAGTTAAGCATGAGGTTGTTAATTATGATAAAGATGAGCATGGAAATAAGATTAATAGCATCGCTTTAGTTGGTGGAAATGAAAGTGAGCCTGTGTTAATTGACAATGTTTCTGACGGTCAGATTGCTTCAGGTTCGAAAGAAGCAGTAAATGGTGGTCAGTTATATGATTACACCAAACAACAGATGGATTTTGTTCTTCAAGATGCCCAAAAGTACACGGATACGCAGGTTAAGAATAGTGTTAATGAGGTTAAATCATATGCAGATATGAAGTTTGAAGAGTTCAGTTATAGTATTGAAGATAGTAAGAGGGAAGCAAGACAAGCAGCAGCAATTAGTCTGGCGGTTTCTAATTTGCGTTATTATGATGAACCTGGATCTTTGAGTCTTTCTGTTGGTGGTGGTTTATGGCGTGGTCAATATGCATTTGCTCTTGGTGCTGGTTATACATCTGAAGATGGGAATCTTCGCTCCAACCTATCTATAACCAGTGCGGGACGTCACTTAGGTGTCGGTGCAGGAATTACCCTAAGATTAAAATGACGATAGAAAAAAGTAATACGATTATAAAAAATCGAAATCTTTTAATAAAGATTCTTTTTACTCTTGTCTTCTTGGGGAATGGTGATAGCTTTGCGGGTGAAAGAAATAATATTTACACATTGCATCCACCACGATTATCCGTTCCTAGTGGAGCTCCTGGTGAAGTACGTAGAGTAATTACACAATTTCATAATTGGACTTTGATTTGTGATGAGCAACAATCACTTAAGCAAGGTATATGTAATGTAACGCAGACTGTTCGAGACCAAGAGGATAATACTATTTTTAGTTGGTCTCTTGTTGCTACAAAAAACGGTCAAGCCGTGATGCTTTTTCGGACATTGCCACAAGCCGACACGAGTGTTCCTATTAAAATGGTCGTGGATGATGTTAGCAAAACTATTCTAATTGACTATACACAATGTAATCAAACTGTTTGCTTAGCGCAATCGCTTGTAGAACCAATTTTAAGCCAATACATAGAGCAGGGCAAAAATGTACGCATTTCCTATAAGATTAAAGGGGGAGGAGTATTGTCTTTCGTTGTTTCGTTTAAAGGATTGAGTGAAGCACTTTATTCTTTACAGAGATAGAATGTGTAGGTAATTTTTAGTAAGATTACTATTACATAATTCGTTGTGTTGTATTTTAAAATCTAAACGGTTAGAGACTTCGAGATCAAATATAGAAGTAGTTTGTTTCGCTTAATGAACATTTTGTGAATATAAAATACAATTAAGTTTCTCACATTTTTGTTCAACGTAAGTTATACAAACAAAGGCTGATAGATCATAAAAATACATGTCACCATAAACGACTAATTGATAGTTCAAAATCTTTTAAGAGAGCTACTATCGCAGTAAAATTTTTTTAGAAATTTAATCTTGGATGATGATATCTTAAAAAATCTTGATGATAGAAAAATAGATAATATTTTCTTGATATTGTTAATTGAACGCAGGGTTGTTATGTGTAGCTTTAATAATTAAAAAATGGTTTTTGTGTTTGGATTATTTGAGGAAAAAAATACTCAAAGGATAAGGAAAAATGACTTCGTTAGATTATGGTTCAAAAGAGCCGAAGCAAGGGAGGGAATATGGTACTAACATAGAACAATTATGTGATTGTCATGATGATAATAAAGATGATCATTCTGCATTATTGCAGACAGGGGGGTATTCGGTTCATGTTGATGTGAAGCAACAGCTGTGCAAAAGAAATTGGAAAAAGAAACAAGCGCCTATGCGATCGAATAGAACTTGTAGGATAAGAGCAGGTAGCAAAATAAAAGGTCACAAAATATCTGTTTCTTCACCTCTTTATGCAGCACTTGATTTGGGAACGAATAACTGTCGTCTTCTTATTGCATCTCCTAGTAAACCTGGGTATTTTCGAGTCGTTGATACTTTTTCACGTATTGTACGGTTAGGAGAAGGTTTAGTAAATAGCGGTTTTCTTAATACACAAGCCATGGATCGAGCAATTGAAGCATTGAAAGTTTGCTGTTTAAAGCTAAAACAAAGGCAAATTAGGCGCTATCGTTTTGTTGCTACAGAAGCTTGTCGCTCAGCTAAAAATGGCAAATATTTTATTCAGCGTGTTTTAGATGAGACTGGGCTTGAATTGGAAATTGTTGATCGGGAAACGGAGGCACGTTTTGCTGTTTCAGGGTGTGGTACGCTCATTGAACCAGATACTGATGCGCTTGTGTTGTTTGATATTGGGGGTGGATCATCAGAAATTGCACTCCTTGATGTTTCTCAAAAACGTTCTTTGTGTTTAGCAGAACAAATTACAGCTTGGACTTCTCTTCCTGTTGGGGTTGTCACGCTTGCTGAACGTTTTGGGGGCAACGATGTTAGTTTAGATGACTTTGAAGAGATGAAAAGCTATGTGCGGGGGTTTTTAAACAACTTTTCAGATCGTTATAAACTAGGAGCTTTAGCTCAAGGGTCACGATTCCATCTTTTGGGAACTTCTGGAACGATTACGACTTTAGCAGGAATATACCTCAATTTAGAGCGTTATGATCGGAATCAGGTTGATGGCATTTGGATGAATAATGCAGACATTACTCTCATGACAAAGCGTTTACTATCATGGGACATACAAAAACGAATAACTAATCCTTGTATTGGACGAGATAGAGCAGATTTAGTTTTGGCTGGATGTGCTATTTTAGATGCTATTCGAGAAGTTTGGCCTAGTCAGCGATTAAGAGTTGCTGATCGTGGATTAAGAGAAGGAATTTTGATAGATCTTATGTTGCGTGATGGTGTGTGGTTTCGTCATAAAAAAGGAAAAAGCTTCGAGCGTTAGTATTTTCCTAGAATATGGAGATAATGAATAATTATGAAAAAAATGACAAAAACACCGACTGGCGGTTCTGGATCACATAGATTATATCAACACGTGAAGAAAAAAGCAGGAACCATTAAAGCGTCATCACGGCGATGGTTAGAAAGGCATTTGAACGATCCTTACGTACATCGATCAAAAGTAGATGGCTATCGTTCGCGTTCTGCCTATAAGCTTATCGAAATTAATGAACGTTATAAATTTCTTAAAAAAGGTCAAAGTATTATTGATTTGGGAGCTGCACCTGGTGGATGGTGTCAGGTAGCTTCACATATAGTAGAATCAAATCTTCAAAGTCCCAGTGTGGTTGGTATTGATTATTTACATGTAGATCCATTACCTGGAGTTGTTGTGTTAGAAATGGATTTTCTGCATATAGATGCACCAAAGAAATTAATTGATGCTTTAGGAAAAAAACCAGATGTAATTCTTTCTGATATGGCAGCACCGACAACGGGTCATCGTCAAACAGATCATTTAAGAACAATTTATTTATGTGAAGCTGCTGCTGATTTTGCTCTTTCAGTTCTCAAATTTGGAGGACATTTTTTAGCAAAGGCTTTTCAAGGAGGAGCAGAAAATACTCTTCTTACTACGTTGAAACAGAATTTTAAAACAGTTCATCATGTTAAGCCAGCTGCAAGTCGAGCAGAATCAGTTGAACTTTATCTTCTAGCCCTTGAGTTTAAAGGAAAAAAAGAAGGAAGATAATTATTTTATCTTTTGTAGATGATGAAAAATTAATACAATGGATGTATTATCTATAGATGAAGATAGAGGAATTTGATTCCTCAGTGAGTGTTCTTATGAAATTTCTTGATCAAGCTAAAGTCTATATTCGTTCTGGTAATGGAGGAGCGGGAGCAATATCATTTCGTCGTGAAAAATTTATAGAATTTGGAGGTCCGGATGGGGGTAATGGAGGACGTGGTGGTGATGTTTTTGCTCTTGTTGTGGATGGTCTCAATACATTGATTGATTATCGTTATCAGCAGCATTTTAGAGCAAAAACAGGAGGGCATGGAAAAGGACGTAATATGACAGGTGAAAAGGGTGATGATATCATCCTTAAAGTTCCTGTCGGAACGCAGATTTTTGAAGAAGATAATGAAACGTTGATTTGTGATTTAACAGAAATTGGACAACGTTACCGTCTTGCAAAAGGAGGTAATGGGGGGTTTGGAAATCTTCATTTCACAACATCTACAAATCGGGCGCCCCGCCGTGCAAATCCAGGTTTAGCTGGGGAGGAACGTACATTGTGGTTACGTTTGAAATTAATTGCTGATGGGGGCATTATTGGTTTGCCTAATGCTGGAAAGTCAACCTTTTTAGCGTCAGTAACAGCTGCAAAACCAAAAATTGCAGATTATCCTTTTACCACTCTACATCCTCATCTTGGGGTTGCACGTATTGATGCTCGTGAGTTTGTTTTTGCTGATATTCCTGGTTTGATTGAAGGTGCACACCAAGGTGTAGGGATTGGGGATCGTTTTTTAGGGCATGTAGAACGTTGTCGTGTACTACTCCATTTAATTTCTGCTCAAGAGGAGAATGTAGAAAAAGCATACCATACTATCCGTAATGAACTTGAAGCATACGGAAATAATCTGAGTGATAAGACTGAAATTGTCGCTTTAAGTCAGATCGATGTTCTCTCGATTGAAGAGCGCAAAGCCAAACAAAATATTTTGCAAAAAGTAACCGGTAAGTCTGTTATGATGTTTTCTGCGTTTAGTCGTGAAGGTTTAGAAAATGTACTGCGTGCTGGTGCACATGTTATTGAAATGGCACGCAAAGAAGATGTCTATAGAGAGCAGGATTGACTAAGATGGCAGTTGGATTAAAAGAGCTTGCACATTATAAACGCATTGTGATTAAGATTGGATCTGCACTTTTGATTGATCATCAGACAGGTTTACGGGATAAATGGCTTGATAGTTTAATAAAAGATGTTGCTGAGCTGTATAAAAAGGGTGTTGAAGTTCTATTGGTGTCTTCAGGAGCTATTGCTTTAGGGAGGATGTTGTTAAATCTTCCTAAAGGGGCATTGAAATTAGAAGAGAGTCAGGCGTGTGCTGCTTTGGGGCAAATTGAGTTAGCTAAAACATATGGTGATGCACTTGCTCGATATGGATTAAAAACTGGTCAAATTTTGCTCACTTTATTTGATACAGAAGAGCGACGACGTTATCTCAATGCACGTGCTACGATTAATGTTCTTTTGCGTTTTGGAGCGGTGCCTGTCATTAATGAGAATGATACTGTTGCTACCAGTGAAATTCGCTATGGTGATAATGATCGTTTGGCAGCACGTGTTGCAACGATGATGGGATCAGATCTTTTGATACTTTTATCAGATATTGATGGTCTTTATACGAAGTCTCCTCATCGTGATCCAACGGCTCAATTTATTCCCTTTATTGCATCAATTACGAATGATATCGAAAAAATGGCGGATGCGTCTACTTCAGAAATTTCACGAGGAGGGATGAAGACCAAACTTGATGCTGGGAAAATAGCAAACTCCGCCGGAACAGCTATGATTATTACGTCTGGCAAGCGTATGAATCCTCTTGCGGCGATTGACAAAGGAGAACGTAGAAGCTTTTTTGCTGCCAGTGAAAAGCCTGTTAACGCTTGGAAAACTTGGATTTCTGGCCATTTAGATCCATCGGGTATTTTGACCATTGATCAGGGAGCAGTTAGGGCACTTAAGTCTGGAAAGTCATTGTTAGCTGCAGGGGTTATTGCGATTGATGGGATCTTTAATCGTGGGGATACGGTTGCAATTGTTGATAAAAATGGGATTGAAATTGCTCGTGGACTTGTGGGTTATGGTAAAGATGAAGCTGTACGCATTATGGGGCGTAAAAGCGAGGAAATTGAATCTATACTTGGGTATGGAGCACGTTCTTCTATGGTACATCGTAATGATATGGTTTTGCGCTGCTTGATCGATTCTGCTTAAAAAGTTATCGTGTATTTTCTTTTCTGCTTTTAGGGAATGGATGGTTGTATGATTTTAGAAGAACAAATGAAGGATATGGGAAAAAGGGCACGTAGTGCTGCTTCGAGGCTTACAGTTGTTTCTTCTGAACAAAAGAATAAAGCACTGGAAATGATAGCTCTGAGTCTAGAATCTTATTCAGATAAGATTTTATGTGCTAATCGTCGAGATTTAGAGAATGCTGCTCAAAATAATTTGAGAGCAGCGATGATTGATAGGCTCAAATTAGATGAATTTCGTTTGCGTGCAATTATAGATAGTGTTCGCCAAATTTCTTATTTGCCAGATCCCGTTGGACAAGTGATAGACGAATGGACGCGTCCAAATGGGCTTCATATAAGCCGCGTGCGTACACCTCTTGGTGTAATTGGAGTCATTTATGAAAGCCGGCCAAATGTTACAATTGATGCAAGTGCCTTATGCTTGAAAGCTGGAAATGCGGTAATTTTACGTGGTGGTTCGGCTAGCTTTCATTCTGCCCACGCTCTCCATTCAGCATTGGTAAAAGGATTAGAGCGGGCCGATTTCCCTAAAGATACCATTCAAATGGTTAAAACTACAGATCGTGGTGCTGTTGGAGAGATGCTCAAGGGATTGGATGGTACGATTGATGTGATTATACCTCGTGGTGGAAAAAATCTTGTTGCACGTGTTCAGTCTGATGCACGTGTCCCTACTTTTGCGCATTTAGAGGGGATTTGCCATATTTACATTGATCAGTCGGCAGATTTAGATATGGCGTGTAATATTGTTGTGAATGCAAAGTTGCGGAGGACGGGTGTTTGTGGAGCCGTTGAGACAGTTTTAATTGACCGCCAAGCGCTAAAAAAGTTTCTTCCTGTACTGACGACTTTACAGAAAAAGGGGTGTGAAATTCGTGCAACAGAAGATGTTATTTTGTTTATGCAAAATGTCAAATTAGCATCTGAAGAAGACTGGTCGCATGAATATCTTGATGCAATTCTTTCTGTTAAAACAGTTGACGGTATTGAGGGAGCCATTGCTCATATTAAACGTTATTCATCAGGACATACTGAATCAATTATTGCTGAGGATATGAGAGTGGTGAAGACATTTTTTAATCATTTAGATTCGGCTATTTTGCTTCATAACGCATCTACACAATTTGCTGATGGAGGTGAATTTGGTTTTGGAGCAGAAATTGGTATCGCGACGGGAAAAATGCATGCGCGTGGTCCCATAGGTGTTGAACAGCTGACATCGTTTCAGTACCATATTAAAGGGAGTGGACAGGTTCGGCCTTGAAGAATCCATTTTTTCCATGGAAGCATCGTATGCCTTATGTTGAAAAGTCCAGCGTAGTTGGTCTTTTTGGTGGGTCTTTTAATCCGCCGCATGCAGGACATCTTCTTGTTGCAAAAATTGCAATTCGGTGTTTACGTCTTGATCAATTGTGGTGGATGGTTACTCCAGGGAATCCTTTAAAAAATTGTACACAATTACTGTCTTTGGATGAAAGAATGCAATTGAGTTCTGAACTCATTGATCATCCAAAGATTCGTGTAACGGGTTTTGAATGTGCTATAGGAAGTACTGTATCAGTGGATACGATTTCTTATATTCTTACGCGTTGTAGAGGGGTGCATTTTGTATGGGTTATTGGTGCAGATAGTTTTGCTACAATTCATCATTGGTATAGGTGGCGTGACATTGTACTTATGCTCCCTATTGCAGTTATTGATCGTCCTTCTGTGGGTATGTCAGCGTTTTCTTTTCCTATGGCACATAGATACCGTAATTTTCGTTTGGATGAGAGAGAAAGTATACGATTACCTTTTATGAAACCACCGGCTTGGACTTATTTACATGGGCTCTTGTCTTTTCAGTCTTCAACAGATCTTCGTTTGAAGAGGAATAATTTTTCTTGAATATTTTATAAGATTTTGCAAATCTCTTTAAGCAATTTTTTGTGTTTTAAATAATAAGAAAGGATGCTAACCTGGAAAACTTATCAAAAAAATATTCTAATAATGTTGTATTTTCAGAAGAAAAAAAGGTCTTTTCGGTAGCTTGTGGTCTAAAAGTTATTCTCAAAAGTTTAGAAGATACAAAAGCGGAAGATATTATTTCCATTAATATTCAGGATAAGTCATCCTTAGCTGATTATATTGTTATAGCTTCGGCACAGTCGCGGCGTCATGTATCTGCTGTTGCTGATAATTTATTATCCACTTGGAAGAATGTTGGGTATGGTCGAGTTAGTGTTGAAGGGCTTTCTAATAGTGATTGGGTATTGATTGATACTGGTGATATTTTAGTTCATATTTTTCGTCCAGAAATTCGTTTCTTTTATAATTTAGAAAAAATGTTTTTTGCTCCGGATTTAGATAATACAAAGTCTGTTTTCTTTGGGGATCATTAAGATGCAAATTTCTATTTTTGCTGTTGGTCGTATGAAGGGTGGAGCTGAACATAAGTTGGTTCACCATTATTTAGATCGTTTTTCTAAGTGCTCTCGGGTTGTTGGGTTTTATTTTAAAACATTACAAGAAATATCAGAAAGTCGTGCTCAAACGGCGTGTAAACGCATGGAAGAAGAAGGAAAGAGGCTTATAGAGTTTTTGCCTGAAAAGTGTCAATTAATTGTATTAGATGAGCGCGGAAAGTCGATTTCATCGTGTGCTTTTTCTGAAAAGTTAAGGTCTTATCGTGATGAAGGTGTTCGTGACGTAGTAATGGCTTTGGGAGGGCCTGATGGACACGATGAACGAGTAAGAAACCGCGCTGATTTTGTTTTATCTTTTGGTTTTATGACATGGCCACATCAAATTGCACGTATATTGCTTATAGAGCAATTGTATCGGGCTATGACAATTGCCAGTAATCATCCTTACCATCGTGTTTAATATTTTTGCATAATTTTTATTTTTATTAATGCTATTTATTAATATAGTTTTAGATAAATGACATAGTTTAAAGCATTTTTAATTTATGTGATAGAGATTGATGGTTGAAAAAATGAAGAAGCTTCTTCATGAATAAAGTGCGATGCTCGTATGAGAAATGCGTGATGATTGTTGTGCTGGCGTTGAGCGTGTTTTTTTTCTTGTCTGTATCTCATGCTGAAGATACAATTGGTCTCGGGATAACACATAAAGCATTGACAGAAATTCGCCAAAGTATCTCTGTTTCGCGTGAACGCGTTGCTTTTCTTGCTGATCAAGTTGAGCGTTTAAAGAAGGATCAACGCATTTTAACTGATGCATTAATAAAAGCTGCTAAAGAAGAACTTACTATAGCAAATAATATTGCTGAAAGGGAAGAAAATCTTGAAAAAATGCTCAAAAAGCAAGCACAAGTGCACCAAAGTTTAAAAGAACGTAGAGATGAATTTGCGAAGGTTCTTGCTATCTTAGAACGTATAGGTTTTAATCCGCCTCCTGCTCTTATGGTGCGTCCTGAGAATGTGTTGGCATCTGTGCGCAGTTCTATTTTATTAGGAGCTATCATTCTCGAAATGCAAGAAAAAACACAGGATTTGACAGCTAATTTTAGGGAGTTGACCAATTTGAGCAACTCAATTACTACGGAATATACGACTTTAAAGATTAAAATGCAGAATCAAGCGGAACAGCGAAAGCGTTTAGAGCTTTTATTAGACAAAAAGGCAAAATTACAAAAACGCTCAGAAAAAGAGCTTATAGAGCAGCAACAGAAAAATATTGCTCTCGCTAAAAAAGCTAAGTCTTTGGAAGAATTAATTTTGGAACTTGACCGTCAGTCACAGTTTGGTTCTGATGTATCAATACAAGTACGGAAAAGTTTACAATTGTTAGAACTGCGCAATTTTGAAAATCAAAGAGGTTCTTTACTTTTTCCTGTTTCAGGAAAGAGGGTTCGACACTTTAATAATAGTTCGCAGATTGCACGTTTTGGTGAAATGATTGAAACAGAGTCAGAAGCTGTTGTTATAGCCCCTACTGATGCTCTTGTTGCTTTTGCTGGACCATTTCGTTCTTACGGACAGTTAATTATTCTCAAGGTTGGAAGTGGTTATCATATTGTTCTTATTGGAATGTCCAAAATTAATGTGACTCAAGGGCAGTTTGTTCTTTCAGGTGAGCCTCTTGGCACGATGGGGATGCAATTTGTTGCGAACAGTATTGCACTCGATATAGGCAAAAGTAATCCAATTCTTTACATTGAATTTAGAAAACAAGGTAAACCTATAAATCCAGATCTTTGGTGGAGGACTGCAAAATTGGGAAGGAACCAAAATGATTCGTAAAGTTATTTTTTTGGTAGCTGGGGCGTTTTTCGGCGCCAGTTCAATGATTGCGATGCAGTCTGTAGCTGCAAATAGCGAAGGTAATATTTATAAACAGTTAGCTATTTTTGGTGATATTTTTGAGCGGGTACGTATGCAGTATGTGATGGTTCCAGATGATAAAAAACTCATTGAAAGTGCTATCAATGGTATGCTTGCATCGCTTGATCCACATTCATCTTACATGAATGCTGAAGAAGCTAAAGATATGCGAGATTCTACTAAAGGAGAATTCGGAGGTCTTGGTATTGAGGTGACTATGGAAAAAAACTTAATTAAAGTTGTTTCTCCTATGGATGATACGCCTGCTTCAAAAGCAGGAATTTTGGCTGGGGATCTCATTTCAAAAATCGATGGTGTACAGACGAATGGTCAAACACTGAATGAAGCTGTCAATAAGATGCGAGGTGCTGCTGGAACACCGATTACATTGACAATTATTCGTTCTGGTGTTGATAAACCGTTTGAGATTAAAGTTGTTCGTGATATCATCAAGGTAAAAGCGGTTAAATATCGTGTTGAGGGTGATATTGGATATTTAAGACTCATTCAATTTTCTGAGCAGACTTTTGGAAATCTTCAGTCTGCAATTAAGGATATTCAGTCTAAAATTCCTGCGGCTAAGCTAAAGGGGTATGTTCTTGATTTGCGGCTTAATCCTGGTGGGCTTTTAGATCAGGCTATTAGTGTTTCAAGTGCTTTTCTTAATAAGGGTGAAATTGTATCGACTCGTGGACGAAAAAAGAATGATGTGATGAGATTTGATGCTAAGCCAGGAGATATCATCAACGGAAAGCCCCTTATCGTACTAATTAATGGTGGTTCGGCGAGTGCATCTGAGATTGTTGCAGGTGCATTACAAGATCATCGTCGTGCTACGATTTTAGGTACACAGTCCTTTGGTAAGGGATCTGTTCAGACAATTATTCCCTTAGGTGAAAATGGTGCTTTACGTTTAACAACCGCACTTTATTACACGCCGGCTGGTACTTCGATTCAAGGGACTGGGATCACGCCAGATATTATTGTAGAGCAACCATTACCTGAAGAATACAAGAGTCATGATGTAAAACTTGGTGAATCTGAATTAAAAGGTCATATCAAAGGGAAACGAGAAAACAATAAAGGATCTGGTTCAGCTGCTTTTATTCCACAAGATCCCAAAGATGATATTCAGTTAAATGAGGCTTATAAACTTTTACGAGGTGAGATGGCACATGCAGCATTTCCACCAGATCCTAACAAAGATATTTTAAAGTAGAAAAAGATATACAGCTTACGATTTTTGAGTAATAATTTAATGGATACAACTGTTAATTTTGAAACTCTTCCTTACCGAAAAGGTGTAGGGATTCTTTTGTTTAATGATAAGGGTAAAGTTTGGGTTGGGCGTCGCTTAGTAACGTGTAATTCTGCGAATAATGAAACATCTTCTCTTTGGCAGCTCCCTCAGGGAGGAGTTGATGAGAATGAAGAGCCACTGGATGCAGCACGTCGAGAGCTTTATGAAGAGACAGGTATCCGATCAATAAAGCTGATTAAGGAAGCACGGGATTGGTTCTATTATGATTTTCCACAGGAGCTCATTGGATGTGTGTTGAGGAATAGATATCGTGGACAAATGCAAAAATGGTTTTCTTTTCAATTTACAGGAGAGCTTTCCGAAATTGCAATCAATCCACCACCAGATGGTAATACAGCAGAGTTTGATCAGTGGAAATGGGTTGATATGGAAATTTTACCTTCAATTGTTATTTCTTTTAAAAAGAATGTTTATATAAAAGTTGTCAGCGAATTTCGAGGTAGCATGAAAAATCTATAAAGTATATATACTTTTAAAACACTGTTTTTTTACTAAGATGTTTTATGTTTGTGTATAATATTTATGCATGATTGTTAAAATAAAGGTAGCTCTCGTTATCTATATAGAGAATTGGAATATAAAATGAAAAATTTATTCAGTTTGATTGTAATTTTTACTCTCTTGGGTATGTCTTCTTCAGCATTTGCATTAGATTCAAATTTGGCTGCAACGAAGCCTGCAGCGACAACAAAGTCCGCGACTGCGGCAAAGTCTGCATCAGCTTCTTTACCAAATGGTGCTTCTTCTTTGACTGAAACCTATGGTTTATGGAGCATTAACTGTGGTATACAAGAGGATAAAAGGGTTTGCTTTATGCATCGTCAAGAAGTGAATAACCAAGATCGCGTTGTTTTGGCTATGAATATTGTTCTCAATGCAGATGGTGTTGTATCTGGTAGTTTGACGGTTCCTTTTGGTATTTTGGTTTCCAAGCCAGTTCGTTTACAAGTGGATGAAGGTAAAGCTGTTATTGAAACTGGTATTCGGACTTGTGCACCAACAGGTTGTCTTGTTCCAATAGTTTTTGATAAGGATTTTGTAGCTGCTCTACGTGCAGGAAAGCATTTGAAATTGGCTATGACAGTTGCTGCTCCAGGTGAACCAGCTTTGAATGATTTGTTTGTTCAGTTAGCTGGTTTTAGCAATGCGCTTAACCGTCTAATTGCTTTGCAGAAATGATCTTAAATAAAGTAAAGACGGCCTTAAAAGGCCGTCTTTTGTTTGAAGTTATTTTTTTATTTTGATATTTGTCAGTTTGGCTATTTCATCTATTATTACGATATAGAGATAAAATCTGATGCTTGCATTTTCTGTTTGTACAAAAACACGAACGTGTAAGGTTATAAAATCAGCATTCGATAAAAATAGTCATCTTGACAAATGTCTTTTATGTATTCCTCTATTTCATTGTTTAAAAGAGGGAAGAAGAATGGTTTATGCATTATTTCAGACAATTGATCTGATTTTCAGTATTTACATTTATGTATTAGTTATAAGTGTTGTTTTTTCTTGGCTTTATACATTTAATATTATAAACGTTCGCAATCGTTTTATCGTTTTGGTAGGAAATTTTTTATATCGTGTTACAGAGCCAGTTTTGGGGCGTATTCGAAAGATTTTGCCAGATCTTGGACCAATTGATATTTCACCTATTATAGTGTTCATATTGATTTATTTTATTCGTACTTTTATGTGGTATACTTATGTGAATATATACTTATAGGAATATTACATTGGTTAAGTTAATATGCTTCATCAAGTTTATACAAGTGGTTTGGTTTTGTCTGTATACTTGATTCCTAAGTCTTCAACTGATAAAATAGTGGGAATTGAGTACAGGGATGATGGAAGGCAGTATTTAATTGTACGTCTTCGCACTGTTCCTGAAGATGGGAAAGCCAATAAAGCATTAATTAAATTTTTATCAAAGCAATGGAAAATTCCATCTTCTTATATTTCTCTTAAAAGCGGCTTGACATCACGTTACAAACGAGTTCATTTTTCCGGATGTTTAGAAAGACTGAGTAATATATTACAATCTTTATAGGTGTTGTATATTTACATAAATAAGCATAAGAGCGAAGCCTGTTTAGAAAACAGGCTTTATTTTGCTAAGTAGTTATAATCCTTTGTTGCGTTCAATAGCTTTCTTAATCAATTCATGTGCAAAATTTTTATCATTCCAACCTTCAATTTTGACCCATTTTCCAAGTTCAAGATCTTTATAGTGTTTAAAGAAATGCTCAATTTGCTTTAATGTAATTTCAGGAAGATCAGTAAAATTGTGAACATTGATATATCGTTGCGTTAATTTTGGAGTAGGGATAGCAATAATTTTTTCATCTTTACCACCATCGTCTTCCATAATCAGGACACCAATGGGACAGACATTGATAACACAACCAGGAATGAGTGGACGGGTATTACAAATAAGAACATCAACTGGGTCACCGTCTTCTGATAGAGTATGTGGGACAAAACCATAATTTCCAGGGTAAACCATCGATGTATAAAGAAAACGATCCACAAATAGCGCCCCAGATTTTTTGTCCATTTCATATTTTATTGGTTGACCACCAATAGGCACTTCAATGATGACATTAACATCTTCTGGTGGATTTTTACCAACAGGTATTTCCTTAATATTCATATAAATATCCTTTCAGGAGCATGATTAAGAAAGTTACAATGAAACAGTTTACCGGGGAAATTACAAAATTAGCATTAAATTGATGAGCGTGTTTTTTCAAAACGTTTTCGTTCATTGGGATCGAGGTAGAGTTTGCGTAAACGAATATTTTTGGGAGTTACTTCTACTAGTTCATCATCTTGTATCCATGATAAGGCGCGTTCTAATGTCATTTTGATAGGAGGGGTTAATTTTACGGCTTCATCTTTTCCAGAAGCACGCATATTGGTCAGCTTTTTTCCTTTTAAGACATTTACTTCTAAGTCGTTATCACGTGAATGTATACCAATTATCATACCTTGATAGACTTTTACACCAGCATCGATTATCATAGGTCCACGGTCTTCAAGGTTAAAAAGAGCATAAGCAACAGATTCACCGGTATCATTTGAAATCATAACGCCATTGACACGACCACTAATGTCTCCTTTATAAGGTTCGTAAGCATGAAAAAGGCGATTCATAACTGCTGTACCTCGTGTATCAGTTAAAAGCTCAGATTGGTATCCAATAAGTCCTCGAGTTGGTGTGTAAAAAACAAGGCGTACACGATTCCCTCCAGAGGAACGAAGTTCAACCATTTCTCCTTTACGCTCAGACATTTTTTGAACAACAATCCCTGAGTACTCTTCGTCAACATCGATCATAACTTCTTCGATTGGTTCGAGAGTTATCCCATTTTCATCTTTTTGCATAACAACTCGTGGACGCGAAACACTGAGTTCAAATCCCTCACGACGCATATTTTCGATGAGGACTGCAAGTTGCAACTCTCCTCGTCCTGAAACATAAAAAGAATCCTTGTCAGCTGATTCTTCAATTTTAAGAGCTACATTTCCTTCTGCTTCTTTGAATAAGCGATCGCGGATAATACGGCTTGTTACTTTATCACCTTCAGTTCCAGCAAGGGGGCTATCATTGACTAGAAAGCTCATAGTAACAGTAGGAGGGTCAATTGGTTGGGCAGTAAGCGGTTCATTGACTGAGGGATCACAAAAAGTATCAGCAACGGTACCTTTTTGTAGACCTGCAATTGCGATGATATCACCGGCAACACTTTCTCCAATTGGTTGCCGTTCTAGTCCACGAAACGCCAAAATTTTTGAAATACGTCCAGTTTCCAAGAGCTTTCCGTCTTGCCCAAGAATTTTGACATTTTGATTTGGTTTAATAGATCCAGAATGAATACGTCCCGTAATAATTCTTCCAAGAAACGGATCTGCTTCAAGAATAGTTCCAATCATTCGGAATGGTCCTTCAGCTACGGTAGGAGAAGGGACATGGCGAAGCACCAGATCAAACAAAGGACCCAATCCTTGATCTTTTTTTTCTTCGGGAGTTTCGGCCATCCATCCATCGCGGCCTGATCCATAAAGAATAGGAAAATCAAGTTGTTCATCTGTTGCATCAAGGGCAGCGAAAAGATCAAAAACTTCGTTAATGACTTCATCGGGGCGTGCATCAGGTCGGTCAATTTTATTAATAGCTACAATAGGACGTAACCCTACTTTTAATGCTTTGCCAACGACAAATTTTGTTTGTGGCATGGGACCTTCAGCTGCATCAACAAGCACAATTGCCCCATCTACCATATTTAAAATACGTTCGACCTCTCCACCAAAATCGGCGTGACCTGGCGTATCAACAATATTGATCCGAGTATCTTTCCAAACAACAGATGTTACTTTTGCTAGAATTGTAATTCCGCGTTCTTTTTCAATATCGTTTGAATCCATCATGCGTTCACTTGTACGCTGATTGTCGCGGAAATTTCCTGATTGCTTAAGAAGCTCATCTACGAGTGTTGTTTTCCCATGATCAACATGAGCAATGATGGCAATGTTACGCAATTGCATAAAATCTCTTCTTTTTGTTTAACGAAATTCCATACTAGATAAAGCCTTTTCATCTTTACCTTCCGACCAAAAGAAACCTTGTACATGTTTTTTTACAATTTTGGAAGAGGAAGAGCTGTTTTTATGGTAAAGTATCTAAGTAAGGTTTCTGATATTTAGTTAGTTTAAAAAAAATTGCCTGAAAGTTTTATAGTTAAGACGTTTCTTATGCGGTTATATTGATAAAATAAAGAGTGTAATTTGCTTTTTTGTGAAGAAAATATCTCTGTTTGTGAAGAAAATATCTCTGATTACATCATCATGATATATGTTTTCATTTTGTATGTTAGAGTAAGATTCCAGACAAAATAAAGGAGGCGACAGAAAAATAAATTACAATACCCATGACATCCACTAATGTTGCTACAAGGGGAGCAGAAGCACTTGCTGGATCAAATTTTAAACCCTTAAGAATGAAAGGAAGCATAGATCCGGATAAAGAACCAAATATAACAATTCCAACCAAAGCTATACCTACTGTCATAGAAACAGCAACCCAATGTTCGCCATAGTTATATATGCCTAGCTGTTGCCAAATAATAATGCGCATAACTCCAATAATTCCCAGTAAAAGACCTAAAGATATCCCTGTTGGGATTTCACGAATGATAACTTTCCACCAGTCTTTGAGTGTGAGCTCACGTAAAGCCAGTGCACGAATAATAAGAGATGTCGCTTGTGAGCCAGAATTTCCCCCTGAGCTCATAATAAGAGGGATGAACAGTGTAAGAATAATGGCTTTTTCAAGCTCTGTTTCAAAATATTGCATGGCGCTGGCTGTTAACATTTCGCCGATAAAGAGAAGAGAAAGCCAGCCACCGCGTTTTTTCATCATTCCAAAAAAGTTGATCTGCATATATGGTTTATTAAGAGCTTCCATACCACCAAATTTATAAGCATCTTCACTCATTTCATCAACCATAGCATCCAGGACGTCATCGACGGTGACAATCCCGATAACATGGTTACTCTCATCAACGACTGGTACAGAGAGAAGGTCGTGACGTTGGAAAAGACGAGCAATATCTTCATGATCTGTGAAGGGTGATATCGTGATGGGTGCATCATGTGTAGGAACATTAAGAATTTGTTGATCAGATGAAGCAAGAATAAGGTTACGGAGTGAAACAGCTTTGAGAAGGGTACCTGTTTTGGGATCAATAACATAACTTGTATAAACTGTTTCGCGAGTTCGTTCGACTTCGCGGATGTGATCTAGAGTTTTTTTTACAGTCCAGTTTGCTGGAACGGCAATAAATTCTGTTGTCATTAATGCACCAGCTGTATGATTGGGGTAACTGGTAAGTTTTTTAAGTTCGGCTCGTGTTAAAGGTTTGAGTAAGGTATAAAGTCGTGTGCGGGTTTCTTTATTCATTTCCTGAAAGACGTCTGCAGCAGCATCTGCAGACATGCCATCAAGAATGTCAACAGAACGATTTACAGGAAGAAGTTCAAGAATAGATGCAGGTTGTTCAAGCTCTGGTTTATCGAAAAGTTCAATAGTATAATCAAGAGGTAAGAGACTAAGAACAGTTACGCGTTCCATAATATCAAGATCATTGATAATATCAATTGAGTCAGCAAAATGCCGATTTTTTAATTCTTCAGCGAAAGTTTCAGGAGAAAAGCTGTTGAAGTCGAAGGTCGTTTTGATTTCAGTCATGATAAAGCACCTTCTAAAGGGTTGGATAATTATGAATTCAGGTGAATTAAAAATTATGGAAGACTTAAAAATCCCTCTCAATTATATTTTCAATTGTTAATATCGAAAATAAAGTCAAGGATAGATTGTAGGCTATAAACAATTTCTGCATTAAACGTGTAGGAGTTTTTGTTTATTTTTCTACGATAAAGTTGTTTTTATATTTCTTTTATAAAAATACAAGTTTGAAGGGTTATTTTAAAGCAAATTAGATAATTATACAGTATAATCAGTTGATATCATGAAGGTAGTTGTTGCCTTTTAAATTCGTAATGGAGCTGTATAAATATTATGACAAAAATAGCAATGCTGGATTGGAAAGAATATTCAGGGCTTCCTGATTTTTCTTCAATGAGTGATGACGACTTTAAACCCGCTTTTGAACAAGCACTTAAAGAAGCAGAAGAAGAAGTAGAAGCAATTGCAATAGTAAAAGAACAACCAACAATTAAGAATTTTTTGCAACCATTTGAACTGGCTGGTAAGGCGCTTGATTGTGTATGTTCAATATTTTTCTTGCGTTCAGGAGCTCACAGTAATGCGCTAATTCATCAGTTAGAGCAAGAATTTGTTGTGAAGCTTTCTCGTTATTATTCAAAAATTATGATGGATGCTCGGATATTTGCAAAAATAGATGTTCTCTATAAACAGTCGCAGAAAGGCGTGTATGATAAAGAAACAACGCGCGTACTCGAATTATGGTGGAGAAAATTTATTCACAATGGTGCAAAACTTGATGAAAAAGGCAAAAAACGGCTTGTTGAAATTAATGAAAAGCTTGCCCTTTTAAACGCTACTTTTGCTCAACATGTTTTAAAAGATGAAGCTGCATGGGTTTTATTTTTAAAACAAGAAGATTTGTCTGGTTTGCCTGATGACCTCATTGCTGTAATGAAGGAAATTGCTCAAGAAAGAGGTAATGATGAAGCTTATGCATTAACGTTGGCACGCTCAATTGTTGAACCTTTTTTAAAATTTTCTCATCGTCGTGATTTGCGTGAAGTTGTATTCAAAGCTTGGTCTAAACGTGGTGAAAATAACAACGATAATGATAATCGAGAAATTATTGTAGAGATTATTGCGCTTCGAGATGAAAAATCTAAACTGCTTGGATACAAGTCTTTCGCGGATTTAAAACTTGACAATACTATGGCAAAGAGTGTTGATGCAGTTATGGATTTGCTTATGCCTGTCTGGGAACGAGCAAGAGTTAAAGCTGCTGCCGAACAGGTTGAATTGGAGAATTTTGCAAAAAATTACGGTAGCAATGAATCTCTAGAAGCTTGGGATTGGCGTTATTATGCTGAAAAATTGCGAGCTGAAAAGTTTTGTTTCGATGAGTCTGAGGTTAAACACTATTTTCAGCTTGAGCGCATGATTGAAGCAGTTTTTGCAGTAGCAAAAAAACTTTTTGGAATCTCATTTGAAGAGAAAAGTGATATCAAACTTTGGCATTCTGATGCGCGTTTATGGGAAGTTAAAAAATCTGATGGAAGTTTGCTTGGATATTTTATAGGTGATTATTTCGCACGCTCTTCAAAACGGTCTGGTGCATGGATGAGCAGTTTACGATCGCAGCATAAATTGGATACAGAACAAAAGCCTATCGTTTATAATATTTGTAATTTTGCTAAACCTCCTAAAGGAAATATCGCTCTTTTGTCACTTGATGATGCGCGCACGCTTTTTCACGAATTTGGGCATGCATTGCATGGTTTGCTTTCTGATATAACATGGCCATCTGTTGCTGGAACATCAGTTCCACGTGATTTTGTTGAATTACCTTCCCAACTGTATGAACATTGGTTAACCGTACCAGAGGTCTTAAAATCTTATGCTACACATGCTAAAACCGGTCTTCCTATGCCACAATCATTGATAAATAAGATTATATCAGCACAGATATTTAATGCAGGCTTTTCTACGGTTGAATTTATTTCATCAGCTTTAGTGGATATGGCTTTTCATCAAGGCAAAAAAGTAACTGATCCTGTAATGTTTGAGCATCAAGAATTAGAAAAGTTAAAAATGCCCGACGCAATTATTATGCGTCATCGTCCCTCACATTTTACGCATATATTTTCGGGTGACGGTTATGCTGCTGGTTACTATTCTTACATGTGGTCTGAAGTTCTTGATGCTGATGCTTTTCAGGCTTTTGAAGAAACAGATGATGTTTTTAATTTAGAGCTTGCTGATCGGCTAAAGCGTTTTATTTATTCTGCTGGAGGAAGTCGTGATCCAGAGGAACTTTATAAGGATTTTCGAGGACGTTTACCTTCACCAGAGGCAATGATTCGAAAACGTGGATTATAAACATAAGAATGGTATGGTTTATTACCATACCATTATACTCTGTTATTATAATTGAAATTTACACAAGCCTTTCCAATTTATCATGGCCATATAGAAAATAATTTTCTATTTCATTTGGTTCTTGATTGGTCGAAGATGTCGTACTCTAAATTTTGAAAAATATTATGGAATAGAAAAATTATCAGCCCGATCTACTTGGTAACCATTTGATGGTGACCATGGTTTTTTTGTGAAGCTTAGATCCTCTTTGTCTATTAAGCTGGTATTTTGTTGTGCCATATCATCAAGGCTCATTGGAGGTTGACGTTCAATACTATTAAAATTTTGTATAAATTTTTTATTTTCTGTATTAGTGGAATGTACATTTTCATGGGAAAGAAGATGAAAATTTAACATAATTTTTAATTTACTGTTAAAATAAGAGGCAAGCTTTTTCTTTCCTTCAGAGGTAAAGTTAATACCATCATTGGTGCGAAGCTTTACTAGTTTTCCATTGATATCATACCCTGAAAAAGAAAATTTACCTTGTGTATCAGTAAATCCACTCCAAATATCGATAAAATATCCTTTTGCTGATTTTGTTGCATTTTTGTAAAGTTCATTAAAGATTCGCATTTTTTGTGTTAAATTGTTATTCTCAAAGGAAGGTTGACCCATCCATATCCACGGTGTTCCAGAATTATTAAGGATTTCAGTTATTTCTGTAATTCTTTGTTTATAGGTGTTTATCCATTCTGGTTGAGATGTACTTAGAATTTCATTAGATATTGTTATGGGTTGATTGTCATTGGCACCTATCACTAAAATAATAGAGTCGGGTTTATTCTTATCAATGAGTTCAGAAATGTTGCTTTTCCAAGAATAGTGATCAGTCCGAACTAAGCCAGAAGACGGTACAGTACCGTTTATAATGATAATGTTATCATTATAAATAAAAGTTTTTTCGAGTGCGTCAGCGACAGCGTAAGCTACAAAATCACCTATAACGAGAATGCGTTTTGCATTTTCTTTTTTGATATGTTGTGCAGGTTTTTGTACTGTGATCTTTTTTTTAGGGTTGTATATTTTTTGTTCTGTAATTTTCGGTTGTTGTTCTTGTTTCTTAAATTTAAAAAATGATTCAAAAAAATTTGCTGCCTTGCTTGGATTTTGGGGTACTACAATGAGAATAAAAGTAGAGAAAAGAAAAAAAATAAAATAAATCTGGTAAAGATGAGACAAGAATTTTACTCCAGATTATTGTTTTCGCAGGAGAGAAAGAATTTCATAGCTTGGATATCCATTTTCTTCTAAATTGTGGTGCAATTGAAAAGCTTTAATTGCTTTTCTAGAGGCAGTGCCGATTTTTCCATCAACTTTTCCTTCATAATATCCAAGTGCGATTAAGCGAGATTGCAGTTCTTTACATTCTGCTAGAGTGAGAGGCTTAAATGGTCGTTTCCAATCTTGAATTAATTTCGGATGCCCAGCAATATAATTAGCTAGAATAGAAACGGCGAAAGCATAACGATCTGCATTATTATAGCGTTTAATAACAAAGAAGTTTTTTGTTACCAAAAATACAGGTCCTTCTGAATCACTTGGATATTTTAACATTGCTAATTCAGATGGTGAAGGAAAAGGATATCCATTTGCGTTTTTTACTCCTAATTTTTCCCATTGCTCAAAGGAAAGCCAATCATTTGGAAGATTTTTTTCCTGTGGTAATGTTACTTCTACTCCCCAAGGGATATTGGATTGCCAGCCATTTATGTGAAGAAGATTAGCAGCAGCAGCAAGAGCATCTGGAACAGATGTCCAGATATCACGTCGTCCATCTCCATCCATGTCAATAGCATAAGTGAGGTAACTACTTGGAATAAACTGTGTATGTCCCAGTGCACCTGCCCAAGATCCAACAAGTTGAGAACGATCAATTTCACCACTCTGCAGAATTTTCATAGCAGCAATAAGCTGTGTGCGTGCATATTTTGCACGTTTTTGATCAGCATAAGCTAGGGTTGCAAGCGAGCGAATAGTATCTCGCATTATGTTTTTATTTGTTAAAACTCTTCCATAATTGCTTTCTATTGACCAAATAGCAAGGAGAATATTGCGGTCAACATCAAAACGTTTTTCAATTTGATCAAGCCATGTTTTCCATTTTTGAGCTTGACGCTGTCCTTCTGCAATTGCAGTATTATGGATGCGATTGTCGAAATATTGCCACGAAGGATCCACAAATTCTGGTTGATGTCCTGCTCTTTTTAAAACTTCTGGATCAATGGTAGTGATTGTTTGGAAAGCTGCATCGAATGTAGATGGTGAAATATTGTTGGCTATAGCTGTTTTTTTAAACTCTTTAATCCAGAGTTGAAAGCCATTTTCAGCGTGTGAAAGTGGTATAAAAAACACTAAAAAAATGGAAAAAATAGTGTACAAACTAATGATAGAGAATCTTCCACTTATAAATTTTCTTGAAGAAAGAAAATCCCTAAATTTTATTTGTTGCATTTTAAAAATTCCATTAAGGTTTAAGTGTTGTAGTGTGTGGTTGTTTCATTTTTGTATTTGGTTTATCTTATGATGTTGTCAAGTGCACAAAAAACGCTAGGATGTACTATTTGCTTTGAAGGAGATATTTGCGATCAATTAAAATGATAACACACTCTTTAAACATTTTAGTGAAAATATATAATAAATGCAGTAAATGTGTTATATGATGAGTTAATACAGTGCATAAAGCTTTGGGGGTAGTATTTTACGTATCTGGTTGTTGTACTTATTTTTTTCTTGTCACAAAAACAATCTTTTAAAAAATGATAATTGTCGTTTATAAGAAGGTAGTATGATGGGTTGCAGATGAAGAATGTGAAGACGATGTTGAGCATTTTATTTTTATTACTGGACACGATAAATATGCAATTGGCAATGAGAGGTGCGTTAACCCTTTTTTCTAGCAACGTATGGCTTTATGACAGCAGATTTATAAATTTATAATTTTGATGATAAGATTCTTCGAATCACGCAAAGTATGGTTTATGAATGAGTCTATGGGTATTGTTTTAAGAAAATATGGTTGAGTGAGTGCTATTTGAGCTGATTAGTTACTCTATCGCGTAAAATTTTTATTATTTGGTTGAATATTGAGTCCAACATTAAGAATGAAATTTTTGTTGTAAGAGAAATTTGTTAGTGTGATCACCAGAAAAAGATGGATATTGTACACACAAAAAAGGCCATCTCAAACAATGCTCTTTTTCACGTCATTAATGCACGTTACACGCTCTTACAGCAGATCTGATTTTTATTTAAATTCTCCTTTTAAGGAAGAACTGTGATCCTGCATATGACGTGCATAAAAGCTGCGTTGAGTTATATGATATTGCACAACTCACCCGAGATATCGTTCCACGTAAAATTGAGCGTATTTCAATTTCTACACGTTGTACACCAACATAATTATACGTACCTTCTGATAGCTTTTCTTGTGTATCCGCTGCTCTTGTTTCAAAGACACCATCGCGAAAAGAAGAAATAATACCATTTTCATCGATCCATTCACCGTCAATTCCAGTCGGTATATTTTGCCCGTAATATTGTGAGAAGCCACAAGCGACTAATGCTAAAGCGGTGATAATAAGACATATAACACGGTAGGTTTGTTTCATTCGTTTTGCTCTAATTTTGATTACTCTTTTTTAGTTCTCATAACATTGTTACATTATTTCATTAGTCAATATAAGAATTTTAACTGAAATAAATGAAAAAGCAAAAAAAATAGAAAAAAATGCCTTAATGTTGTATTTTATTAACAGCTTGATGAAGCTCGTACGTGAAGCACAAGAGGTGAGATATATTCTTATGGTTTACAACAATTCTTACATTAAGCAGCTGAATGATCTCAAAGGAGATTGTTAAAGTTATGGTTGGTCCCGTTCTTGTCGCAAGTGAGGACTATGGAAGGCGTATAGAGCTTTCTGCTATGCTTCGTGTCCTTGGTTATCGTGTTATTGAAGCAGAAAATGGATTACGTACAATTGATCTTTTACACAGACGTAAAAATATCATGCTTACACTTCTTGATGTCGTTCTAAGTGATTTAAATGTGAGTGATTTGATTAAAATGATCAGGGTTGCTGGTGTTTCTGTTCCTGTTGTTTTAATAGCACAAAAAGATAACCAAGAATTACTCCAAAAGGCTTTAACAGCTGGAGCTATTGATTATTGGATTTATCCAGTCACGCCGTTACGATTGAGAGTCACTTTGGATATTCTTGCTTTTATCTCTGCATTAGAGAGAGAGGTCTATTATACGCAGCGCAAAAATAAAAATATTTTAGGATTTTCTGATCTCTATGTAAAAAGTAAAGCAATGCAGATAGTTTTGGAGCAGTCGAAGAGAGCTGCAGATTCGGTACGGAATCTTTTGATAGAAGGTGAAGTTGGAACTGGTCGTGAAACATTAGCTCGTATTATCCATCATGAAAGTTCATTGTCTGGAGGAAATTTTATTCGCTTTCAATGTTCGGCTATTGTCGATCCAGAAGAAGAAAATCGCCAGTGGTTTGAAGAATTTTTACCGTTGGCTTCTTCTCTTGAAAAAGGAACACTTTGTTTGTGTGATGTTGATAGACTTGAGCCTATACAGCAAAAACGTTTTTCACGTTACCTTCAAGAGAGAGAAAATGCTCAAAAAGATAAGGTTTCTTCCTTTCGAGTCATTGCTATTTCAACATCACGGCTTGCAGATTTGGTTAAAGAAGACTTGTTTTTACATAATTTGTTTGAACAGCTTTCTCAATTATCTGTTAATGTGCCTGCTTTACGAGAATTGAGGGATGATTTTTCAGACATTGCACAGCGTTTGATTGATCACATTATCGCTGAAACAGGGCGATCGCATGTGCATGGCTTAGCAGGATCAGCTCTTTCATTGCTTATGCAGTATGATTGGCCTGGTAATTGGATTGAGCTGGAGAATTGTCTATTTCGTGCAGTTTTATTTAGTAATGGGCCATTATTGACGGTTAGAGATTTTCCACAATTAATGGGAAATTCATCAGTAGGTACTCCAAATATCATAGATAGTGATGTTCAAGAGCGTCATGAGAAAGAGTCTTTACAATTTTTGGGCGCCGATGGGCATGTCCGTACTTTTTTTGATATGGAACGTGATATTATTGAGAAAGCAGTTAAACATTATAAAGGGCATATGAGTGAAGTAGCCCGCCGTCTTCGTATCGGACGCTCAACGCTTTATCGAAAAATGGAGGGAATGAGGGGAGACAAATAGCTAAGAGTATAAGAATATCTACTATGTCTCCCATGTTTCCATTTGAGATATGTGCGGTTATTCGGCAAAGAATAGTAGATTTTTATAGAAAAACAGAGATATTGGAATAATTTCAAAGAGTATCATTTATTATGATTCTTTGTTGGTGGGAGTTGTTTTGTAAATTCAGTGAAACATAAAGTAGTCATCATAGGACGTCTTTTATCTAAATTTTTGTAAAATTAGTAGGGATGTTTTTATATTTTTTAGTACTATTACTAAAATTATAGGTTGCTATGCTATTTTTGTATTATATTAAGCAAATGATAGTATTCTGTATTTTTTTGGATGGAATAACTTACTTAGAATTGTAATTCGTATTTATGATAGTACGGTTGTGTAAAAATAGAAAATTAATTTTCTGAGATTATGTTACAGATTGTTATTGTATCTATTATATTCTTTTTTATTGCATCTGTGTTGGCAGTTTATACATACGGTCGTTTTGCTAAAAATGCTCGTGGAGAGTGTTCTTACGCGCTTGCTATTAAGAAAGATGAAACCAATTTTGATCGTATGGTAAGTCAATTAGCCAAGAAAGCATATGGATTAGGGGTTGATAAAGATGCCCTTTCACTCATTACTAGTAATCTGGAAGCGTTTTGTGTTCGTGCTATAGGAGCCGCGCAAGCTGGGCGTAGTCTTGACCTGATGTATTACATTTGGAACGATGATTTAACGGGTCGTTTGTTGTTAAATGAAGTAGTTATTGCTGCTGACCGAGGCGTTCGAGTGCGCCTTCTCTTGGATGACATCAATGCTCAGGCACATGATCCAGCTTATATTGCATTGGATAAACATCCAAATATTGAGGTAAGAATGTTTAATCCAAGACGATCACGTAAGGGTGGGTTTCGTCGTGGTTTAGAGATGATATTGCGGGCATTTATTGTAACACGCAGAATGCATAATAAGGCCTTTATTGTAGATGGTCGAGTGGCTTTTGTGGGAGGACGAAATCTTGCAGATTCTTACTTTGATGCAGGTAAAGAATCGCATTTTCGAGATTTGGATTTGATGTTAATTGGCCCTTCGGTTAAAAAGGTGGAAACCGTCTTTGATGAGTTTTGGAATAGCGCCGTAGCTTTACCAATTCGTACGTTAGTTACTCCTAGAAGTGCAAGTGACCTTCTCTATTGGAAGGATAAGTTACAAGAATTTCGTAATTCTGAGGCTGCAAAAGTTTATCTTGATTATATCAATGCGCATATTAATTTCGAATATTTTATTCAGATAGGAAGGCGGTTATTTTTAGCAGATAAGATTGTTGTTCTTTCTGATCCTCCAGAAAAAGCATTGCGTAAAAAAGCAGAAAACTGGCTTACGAAAGTACTCTCACATGTTATTATGAATGCTAAAAAAACAGTTCAAATCACATCACCTTACTTTATTCCTGGTAAAGTTGGAATGCAGGGCTTTGGTGATCTGGTTGCAAAGGGTGTTGACGTCAAAATTCTTACTAATTCCTTATCAGCTACTGATGTGGCACTTGTGCATGGTTGTTATGTACCATATCGTAAAGATTTGTTGAAAAGTGGTGTTAAGCTTTATGAGCTAAAATCGAATGGAGATGCTCACGGTATTCGATTATTTAGATCAAGTAGGGCTAGTTTGCACACCAAAGCTTTTTTAGTTGATCGTAAAACCGCTTTTGTTGGATCTTTTAACTTTGATCCTCGATCAGCTTCATTAAATACAGAAATGGGTATACTTTTTGAATGTGCACCGATTATTGCTCGGTTGGATTTGCTGTTTTCTGAGGAGACAACTGGTGAAATGAGTTATAGTCTCCGTATTGGTGAGAAGAACCGTATCTATTGGGATTTTATCCAAAATCAAAAACAGTATAGCACTGATCATGAACCAGATAGCAGTTTTTGGCGCCGTGCGTTTGCAAAATTGATAAGTTGGTTACCTATTGAATCGCAATTATAGAGACGACGAATTACATGTTAAAAATTAAAAAACTTCTTAATTTCCCTTTTCATTTTGTTCGTAGCATGGCATAATTCATCGCCAATTCGTAATTTATAAAAACCGCAGTTGTATTTGAGAACGCCTAGCGGTGTTTTAGTGTTAAAGGAATTTGGCTATGGCAAAAATTGTTGAAACAAGTACGGGTGCGCTAGCACTGACTTTTGATGATGTGCTTTTGCAGCCTGGTCATTCTCTTGTTATGCCTAGCCAAGTAGATCTCAGGACACGTATTGCAGCCGATATTGAGCTAAATTTGCCGCTACTTTCTGCTGCCATGGATACTGTGACAGAGTCACGTTTAGCAATTGCTATGGCTCAAGCTGGTGGTCTTGGGGTTATTCATCGTAATATGTCTCCTGTAGAACAGGCTGAAGAAGTACGTCAAGTAAAAAAATTTGAATCTGGTATGGTTGTTAATCCAGTAACGATTGGGCCGGATGCTACACTTGAAGAGGCAAAATCCTTGATGCGTTCTCATGGTATTTCAGGTATTCCAGTTGTTGAAAATGGTACTGAAGGTGAGATTGCTGGGCGGCTTGTTGGTATCTTGACGAATAGGGATGTGCGTTTTGCATCAAATCCAAAACAAAAAATTTATGAATTAATGACGCATGAAAATTTAATCACAGTGCGTGAAAATGTTCAACTAGATGAGGCAAAATACCTTTTGCATCATCACCGTATTGAAAAATTGTTGGTTGTGGATCAGCAAAATCGCTGTGTTGGCTTGGTGACGGTCAAAGATATTGAAAAGGCACAATTAAATCCAAATGCTACTAAAGATTCTCAGGGGCGGTTGCGTGTTGCAGCAGCAAGTAGTGTCGGGAATGACGGGATTGAGCGTGCAGAACGATTGATTGAGGCAGGCGTTGATGTGTTGGTTATTGATACGGCTCATGGGCATTCTCAGCGTGTGTTAGAAGCAGTTGAGTGTATTAAAAAGATGGCGCCTTCTACAGCTGTTGTTGCTGGTAATGTAGCAACTTCTCAAGCAACGCAGGCTTTGATTGATAGTGGTGCGGATGCAGTAAAAGTTGGTATTGGTCCTGGCTCTATTTGTACAACGCGAATTGTTGCAGGTGTTGGTGTACCTCAGCTTGCTGCCATTATGAGTGCTGCAGAAGTTGCTGATGTAGCAGGAATTCCTGTGATTGCTGATGGTGGCATAAAAGCTTCAGGTGATTTTGCTAAAGCTTTAGCAGGTGGAGCTTGTGCTGCTATGATTGGTTCTCTTTTAGCTGGTACAGAGGAGAGTCCTGGTGAAGTTTACCTGTATAAAGGGCGATCTTTTAAAGCATATCGTGGCATGGGATCAGTTGGTGCGATGGCAAGAGGGTCTGCGGATCGTTATTTTCAAGATGAAGTTCGTGATATGCTTAAATTGGTTCCTGAAGGTGTTGAAGGTCAGGTTGCTTATAAGGGGCCGATAGCATCGGTTTTGCATCAGCTTGCTGGTGGATTACGTGCTTCGATGGGTTATGTTGGAGCAAAGGATCTAACGGAATTCCGTGAAAAAGCAACGTTTGTTCGTATTACTAATGCTGGGCTTCACGAAAGCCATACTCACGATGTAGCTATTACACGAGAAAGTCCAAACTATCGTGGTCCTGTTTGATATGAAAAACTGTAAAAGTTTATAACTTCTTCAAACAAAGTACAAAAACTAAAAAAATGTATTAAAATTATCATTTTTTTCTTTTTATAATTTATTTGTAATTGTTTAAAAATGAAAAAGGAAAGAATTGGAAATTGATGTTCCAATTCCTTCTGTAAATTGTTAGAAATTCAATAAGATTAACTTTTTACAGTCTTTCGCCCTGTTTTTGACGCACGTTGGCGAGTGTTAGTCGGATCACCTTGGACGGATTTCTTTCCATTGTGTGAGGGTATTGTATTATAGCGGTTTTTAGATGAAATTGTTTTTTCATTATTGTAAGTGTTCATTGTTTTCTCCTTTTAAATAATCTGGCATAGGTAGCCAGTGCGGTAAAAACGGTTATGACAAACAGGAGTTCCAAGAATTTTCTAAAAAGTTACTTTATGTTTTCTTTGTAACGAGATCAATTTGTGTAGCCATTGATTAACGTGTTTTTCTGTATTTTAAGGGAGGCAGTATTTTTATAATCTGAGATATTCGATGTTGAATGCCATCCTATGAGTCCATTGAATGGCTATTGTATGTGGTGGTTATGGGATTTTATGGATTAATCACTATGGTAGAGATATTTTGAGGATAGTATCTGGCCTTGTAATACAAAATAAAACCCTATGCGCTGTAGAATGGTAGAAAGTAGTAATTATAAGATGAAGAGATTGAACAGTGCAAAAAAGCATGGTCAGGATTATTTAGAATTTTTAAAAATTCGATGGGAGAAATAAATGCGATTGGGTGGTCGTTTGCAGGCTGCAATAGATATTTTAAAAGAGATAGAAATTCGGCATCGTCCTGCAGGTGAAGCTTTGAAAGATTGGGGTATTTCTCATCGCTTTGCTGGTGCAGGTGATCGCTCGGCAATTGGTACAATAGTTTATGACGTCTTAAGACGACGTCATTCTTTACAATGGCGTATGGATAGTGATGATATTCAGGACGTTGTTTTCGGTGCTTTATTAGATACTGGAGAGATGACGCTTGAACAAGTTGATGGCGCATTAGAAGGGGATAGATTTTTACCACAATTATTAGGAGTTAAGCAGCGTCAATCATGGCAAAAACGACAATTAGTTGATGCTCCAGACTATATTCGTGGTGATATTCCTCAATGGTGTCAAGCTTATCTGCGTCCTGTATTTTCTGATAATTGGGTAATTGAAGCTGCTGCATTAGCAACACGTCCTTCTTTAGATTTGCGTGTGAATAATTTAAAGGCAACGCCAGAGAAGGTGCTTAGGAAACTAGCAAAAATTAAAATTCAATCTTTTCCATGGTTTCGGAAAGCTTTAAGAATTGCACCAATTGAAGGGTTGTGTCGTCATCCTAATGTTCAGGTTGAGTCTGCTTTTCAAAAGGGACATTTTGAAATACAGGATTTGGGATCTCAGATTGTTGCTCACCTTGTAGAAGCAAAAGCAAGTATGCAGGTGTTAGATTATTGCGCTGGAGCTGGTGGAAAAACATTAGCGTTAGCCGCTGATATGAATAATCGAGGACAAATTTATGCTTACGATTTAGACAAAGTTCGCTTGGCTCCTATTTTTGATCGCCTTCGACGAGCTGGTGTTCGTAATGTACAGATACGTGGGCATATAGAAGAATTAAAATCTTTAATAGGTCAGATGGATGTCGTTTTGTTGGATGCTCCATGTAGTGGTACGGGAATATGGCGTCGTCGTCCAGATGCAAAGTGGCGTTTGACACCGGAACAGGTAAAGCGGCGTCAAACAGAGCAGAGTGCTATTTTGAATTCAGTATTGGATTACTTGAAACCGAATGGGCGTTTAGTTTATGTTACATGTTCTCTTTTTATTAATGAGAATGAAGAGCAAATTTCTCAATTTCTTCAAAAATATTCCAATTTTTATCCAATAAATATGCGAGAACTTTGGAAAAAACATTTTAGTTCTTCGACTGTACACCCCATATTTTCAAATTATGGACTTACTTTATCACCGGCAGCAACAAAAACAGATGGATTTTTTTTGTCTATTTTGCAACAAAAGCATTAATTTTTATTTTTATTGCGCATGTTATAAAAATAATATTTTTTTCATGCTAAGTGGCTTGTGAAAAGAGAAAGATTGAATAATAAATCTCATTTATTAATTTTTAGCAATTACTGATTGGTTTTCTATGAGCGTATCACATTTAGACACTGTTCTTATTATTGATTTTGGTTCGCAAGTAACACAATTAATCGCGCGGCGGGTGCGAGCAATGGGTATTTATTCTGAAATTATTCCGTTTCAATTTGCTTCAGAATGTATTAAACGAATGAAGCCTAAAGCTGTTATTTTATCTGGTAGTCCTCATTCAACTCTTGATGATGAATCTCCGCGTGTTCCGATGGAAATTTTTGAGGCTGGTATTCCAATTCTTGGAATTTGTTATGGTGAACAAGTTATGTGTGTTCAACTTGGAGGAACAGTTGAGGCTGGTCATGAACGTGAGTTTGGTCGTTCTGTTCTAGAAGTGAAGGAGGATAGTGCACTTTTTCGTGGAGTTTGGGAAAAAGGATCTTGTTATCAAGTATGGATGAGTCATGGTGATCGTGTAACATCTTTGCCAAAAGGTTTTCACGTTATCGGAACATCAAATGGTGCTCCTTATGCTGCTATTGCTGATGAAAAGCGCCATTTTTATGCAGTGCAGTTTCATCCTGAAGTTGTACATACACCAGATGGTACAAAGTTATTACAAAATTTTGTTCAGAAAATTGCTGGACTTAAAAGTAATTGGTCAATGGCTGCTTATCGTGATAAAGCTATTGATGATATACGGAAAAAAGTTGGAAAAAATCGTGTTATCTGCGGTCTTTCAGGTGGTATCGATTCATCGGTTGTTGCTGTTCTCCTTCATGAAGCAATAGGAAATCAGCTAACATGCATTTTGGTAGATCATGGGTTGATGCGCAAAAATGAAGCTGAGGAAGTTATTACATTATTCCGAGATCATTATAATATAGAACTTATTCATGTTAATGCTGCCAATATATTTATTGATGCTTTAGCAGGTGAAACAGATCCAGAAAAAAAACGTAAAACGATAGGTCGTCTTTTTATTGAAGTTTTTGAAGAAGAAACTAAAAAGATGGGGGGTGTAGAATTTTTAGCACAGGGGACTCTTTATCCAGATGTGATTGAGAGTGTGTCGGTTATTGGTGAGTCGGTAACTATCAAAAGCCATCATAATGTGGGAGGGTTACCAGAACGAATGAATATGAAACTTGTAGAGCCACTGCGTGAGTTGTTTAAAGATGAAGTTCGTTCTTTAGGAAGAGAGTTAGGATTACCTGAGCAGTTTATCAAACGTCATCCTTTTCCAGGCCCAGGTCTTGCAATTCGATGTCCGGGCGCGGTTACACGTGAAAAATTAGAAATTTTGCGTGAAGCTGATGCTATTTATCTTGATGAAATCCGTAAAGCGAATCTTTATGATGAAATTTGGCAAGCTTTTGTTGTCTTGCTTCCTGTTCAGACTGTTGGTGTTATGGGAGATGGACGCACCTATGAGTTTGTGTGTGCGCTTCGCGCTGTAACATCTGTAGATGGCATGACCGCCGATTTTTATCCGTATAATATGGAATTTTTAGGAAAGACAGCAGCACGTATTATTAATGAAGTTAGAGGGATTAATCGCGTTGTGTATGATATAACTTCAAAGCCTCCTGGGACTATTGAGTGGGAATAATTCTATGTCAAAAATTAGAGAGTGTTATACAGTTTAGAGTTAATTTTTGAGGAAATCATTAAATGGATGGAATTTTTTAAAAAATTGTTGTTATCTGTTACAATTTTTAAGGGCCATTATTTAATCGTATCTTGGCTAATACCATTTATAATTTAAGAGTATAAAGTTTTACATGTCTAAGCAAAAAATTGTTGCCCATCGTGGTGGGGCTAGTCTTTATCCTGAAAATACACTTTCTGCATTTCGTCATGCAATTGCATTAGGGGTTGATGAGATTGAATGTGACGTTCATCTTCTTAAAAGCGGTGAAGTAGTTGTCTTTCATGATTTTTATATGGAACAATTGGTTGGAAAAAAGGGATACATTCATGATATTGATAACACAACATGTAAACAACTTTGTGTAAAAGGGAGTGCGGAGGCTCCACCTTTATTAGAAGAGGTACTTAATTTATTGGAACCAACCAATGTTGCACTGCATCTTGAAATAAAAACATGTGGTGAAGTTGAGCGTGAATATATTTTATCTCAAAAAGCACTTGCGTTAGTAAAAAGTCGGAATTTAGAAAAACGGGTTTCTGCAATCAGTTTTGATCCCAATAGTCTCCGTCCCTTCATTGAAGCAGGAATACCATCTGGTCCATGTATTGACAGCTTTGAAGATAATATATGTCGCCATTTTTCTGAATGGAGGAGCTTAGGATATTCTGATCTAAGCTTAAATGGATCTGCTGTTTCACAGGATTTTATTGAACGTGCACTTGATTCTGGATTTACTGTGGGTGTGTGGACAATAAACGGAATATCTCGATTATCACATTGGCTTAATACACAAGTACATTATATTACAACAGATCAGCCGGATCTTGCCTTACAATTAAGATCACAGAAGTAACAGTATCTTTCTGCACACTTACATGGTAGTACGTCTATATTTAAATATAAATTATAATTTTTTTCTGAATCGTACATCTTTGATATTGAAGCACTTCGCTTGTCTCAAATAATTTCATTTTAAATTAGAAAAAATGTTTTGAGATAGATCAATAAAGGAGAAGGGGATTGAGAATGTTATTTTCATAAACAGCTTAAATTTTAGAGTAATATCAAATACTAAAATTAGTAAATATGAAAGTTGTGCCAGTTTGTAGGGAGATTATACTCTTTTACAAAATTAAAAAATTGGTAAAAAGCTCATTGGTCAAATAAGTTGATTGAATCCAAGCTTTTACGGTAGTGCTATGTTCTTTTTCCTGTTTTTTTATTAAAAGTATGAAAGCTCTTATCAGCAACAGTAAAGCTTAATTTTTGTCCACAGCCATCTGTAAGGCGCTCTCTGATTTCAATAGTAAGGATGGTATCATTCCAACGTGTTAAGACATGACATCTTTTTCCAACAGGCTCTATAAGTTCAACTTGTGTATGAAAAACATGCCCTTTGTCTGGATGTTCACCTAAAAGGATTTCTTCTGGTCTAAACGCTAAAATATCAGTATCTTTATTATAAGGAAATGAATTACCCAAAGATTGTTCTAGAATTTGACGATCAATAAAATTCATCTGAGGAGAACCAATAAATTCAGCTACAAAGATTGTTGCTGGATTATCATAAATTTCCATAGGAGTTCCTATTTGTTCTATCTGTCCTTTATTCATGACAATTATTCTGTCAGCCAGCGTCATTGCTTCTAATTGATCATGGGTGACATAGAGACTAGTCGTTCCTAAAGAACGCTGTAGTGTTTTAATCTCAATACACATTTGCGCTCGCAATTTTGCATCAAGATTTGAAAGTGGTTCATCAAAGAGAAAGACGCGTGGTTGGCGCACAATAGCGCGACCCATTGCAACACGCTGTCTTTGACCTCCTGATAATTGCCGTGGTTTACGGTCTAGAAATGGTTCTATTTGTAAAAGTTTTGCGGCATGTGTTACTCTTTTCTTAATTTCCTCTTTTGGAGTTTTTCGGTTTTTTAAGCCATATTCTAAATTTCCACGAACCGTCATATGTGGGTAGAGTGCATAATTTTGGAAAACCATAGCAATATCACGGTCAGCCGGTTCACGATCATTAATGCGTTCATTATCAATATAAAGATCACCTGAGGTAACTTGTTCAAGTCCGGCAATGATGCGCAATATAGTTGATTTTCCACATCCTGATGGACCAACAAGTACAATAAGCTCACGATCAGCTATAGTTAAATTTAAATCATCAAAGATCAAAACATCGTTTTCATATTGCTTTTTTATATTTGATAATTGAATTATGGCCACAATCATTTCTCCGTTTCGATGAGGCCTTTAATAAAAAGCCGCTGCATAAAGATGACTATTAAAACAGGGGGTATCATGGCAACGATTGATATTGCCATTAGAATGTTCCACTGAGGATCATGCTGAAGTGATTCAACGATAAGCTGTTTTAAAATAACAAGAATAGTTTGATGATTTTGATCTGTTGTAACAATAAGAGGCCAGAGATATTGTATCCATCCATAAATGAACATGATAATAAATAAAGCGGCAATATTACTTTTGCTGAGAGGTAGAAGGATATCCTTAAAAAATTTAAAAGGTCCTGCTCCATCAACACGTGCAGCTTCTAAGAGTTCATCTGGAACAGTTAGAAAAAATTGACGAAACAAAAATGTAGCAGTTGCTGAAGCTATAAGTGGAATAATCATTCCACTATAGGTATTTATCATGCCTAATTTAGCTACTACAGCATATGTGGGAATAATTCTGACTTCTACAGGAAGCATCAATGTAACAAAAATAAGGGCAAAAGCGGTTTTTCGGAAAGGAAAGCGCATATAGACAATTGCATAAGCAGAGAAGAGTGAAATAATAATTTTTCCAATACTAATACCAAATGCCATAATAAATGAGTTTACTAAAAGTGGTCCCAATCGTGGAAGACCAAGTTGCACAAGCTTATCACTAAAGATTATTGTATAGTTTTCGATGGCATATTTCCCTGGTAGGAGAGGGAGTGTTGCTGCATTAAATGAAGCTGAACTATGTGTTGAAGCAATAACAGCAACATAAACTGGAAAACATATAGTGATAATACCGACAATTAGGATGAAATGGGTCATAAATTTCAAAATCGGTCGATTTTCCACCATGATTTTTCTCCTAATATTGTACGCGACGTTCAATCCAGCGAAATTGGATAAATGTTAAGACAATAACAATCAGCATTAATATTGTTGATTGCGCTGCTGACATACCCATTATTTGATTTTTAAAGCCATCGTCATAAATTTTATATACAAGTGTATTTGTCGCACGCGCTGGTCCGCCAGCAGTTATGTTGTCAATAATACCAAATGTATCAAACATAACGTAATGAATGTTAGTAATAAGAAGAAAAAAGGTTGTTGGTGAAATTTGCGGGAAGATCACAGTCCAAAACCGTTTAAAAGGACTAGCACCATCTATTGCTGCTGCCTCTATTTGAGAGCGTGGAATAGACTGAAGACCCGCGAGAAAAAAAAGAAAATTGTAAGAGATTTGCTGCCAGCTAGCGGCAATTACAATAAGAATCATTGCTTGAGTGCCACTAATACGATGATTCCAAACAACCCCTATTTTTTCAAGGAGAAAAGGAAAAATTCCAATAGCAGGATGAAAAATAAATAACCACAGAATACCTGATAGTACGGGAGCAACAGCATAAGGCCAGAGCAAAAGCATTGTATAAAACTTTTGTGTACGAATGACACGATCAACAGAGACAGCTAAAAGAAGTGATATTGTCATCGCAACGACGGTAACGGAGACGGAAAATATTGCGGTTGTAAGTAACGATTTTATATAAACAGAATCAGAAAACACGGCTACATAATTTTCAAATCCGATAAATGTTGTTGTAAAACCAAAGGGATCTTCGCGCTCAAAAGACAATTTTATTGTTTGGATAGCAGGCAACAGAAAAAATAGAAAAGTGACTGCAAGCTGAGGAAAAAGTAGCCAATAAGGAAGCAGGCTATTTTTAAAATATGCATATTTTTCTTGCATTTTTATGATTCTTTAATAAAAAATATCGGGAAAGAAACGGGAGAAAAATTGAAAAAAATCAATTTTTAGGTTAAGTTTTCTAATTTTAAATAGAAATCATGGAAGTTTAATTATTCACTTTTTCAAATTCACGGAGAAGTTTATTACCACGTTGGACTGTTTCATCCAATCCATTTGATGGCGTCTTTGAGCCACTGAGAACAGCCTCAAATTCTTGATCGAGAAGAGAACGAATTTGTGGTAAATTACCGAACCTTATTCCTTTTGAGTTAATTGTCGGAAGATTGAGATCAATTTGTTTGATAGCTATATCTGCACCTGGATTTTTATCATAGAAATGTTGTTCTTTACTCAGTTTATAAGCGGATTTTGTAATTGGCAGATAGCCTGTTTTTTGATGCCACTTTGCTTGGTTATCTGCTTCCGAAAGAAATTTTAGGAAAGCTGCTGCACCTGCGTATTCTTTAGGAGTATGACCTCTTAATGCCCAAATAGAAGCTCCTCCTATAATTGAATTTTGAGGCGCTCCTTCTATATCACTATAGTAGGGCAACATACCAAATCCAACATCAAATTTAGCTTCAGAGACGATTCCAGTTAGGGATCCTGAAGATTGCATAAAAATTGCACAATTTTGTGCCATAAACATTGGCGTTGCGTCTAATGCTCCAGAAGGTCCGCCATAGCGGAAAATACCTTGGTCAGACCATTTTTTTAGATCAGTCCACATACGCACTTGTAAAGGTCCATTAAATGTAAGTTCGGAATCAAGACCAACAAAGCCATTTTCTTTTGTTCCAAATGGAATATTGTGTAGCGCTGAAAAATTTTCTATGCCAATCCATTGTGACGCATAAGCCATTGTGAAACCGCAATTTGCTGCTTTAGACGATAGAATTTTTTTTGAAAAATCTTCAATATCTTGCCATGTTTTAGGTGGTTGTTCTGGATCAAGTCCTGCTTTTCTAAAGATATCTTTGTTATAATAAAGGATTGGTGTTGAAGCATTAAATGGCATAGACAACATACGTCCATGAATATCTGAATAATAACCACTAATAGCAGGCAAGTAATCTTCAGTATCAAATTCTTGCTTTGTATCAGCCATAAGTTGATAAATCGGATATACTGCACTTTTAGCAGCCATCATAGTTCCTGTACCAATTTCATAGATTTGGACAAGAACCGGATGTTGATTGCCACGAAATGCTGCAATAAGCGAAATCATACCTTCTTCATATTCACCACGAAACGAAGGAACAATTTTGTATTCAGATTGGCTTGCATTAAAGTCACTAATAAGACTTACGGTTTGTTTTCCTAATTCTCCGCTCATAGAATGCCAAAAGCTGATCTCTGTCTGCGCCAAACTTGGCGTTGTCATGATAACAGCGACTATAGACATCGCTATAAAAAGGTAAAGACGATTCATGGTTCACCCTTTCTGAAGTTATGGAACGCAGAGTTCTTCCTTATAGTATTACACATAAATATACCATGACAGTTTTATTTCAGAAGTATGCTGATCCATTTAAACATGATGTACAAAAAGGTCAAACAAATTTGTTTAAATTTAGTTAGTTTCCTTTGTGATAGCTATCATATTTTAGTAAATTTGTAACAAATCTTTGATAAAAGAATTAAGATTTTTCAAATAGTAAGAATAAAAATTAATCTAAAAAACACAAAAAGCAGATATATTCAGTCGCAAAAATTATAATGTTCTAATTTATGGTTTTCCTTAAAGAAATGTTCAGTTTTTTGTTGATTTATTTTGTGATCTTAAACGATAATCTTAAAGAAAATTATTTTTATTCCACCTAAATGACTTAATAGACTATAGCGTTTTTTATTGTATCGACGATGGTGTTAACATTGTGTTCCATCATATCTAGGTAAGTTGCTGCGGGTCCAGTTTCGTCTGATAATGAATCAGAATACAAGGTTCCACCAATTTTTAAACCTGTTTCTTTTGAAATTTGTTCTATAAGGCGGGGATTAGAGATACTTTCAATGAAAAGTGCGGCTGCTTTCTTAGTTTTAATTTGTTTGATAAGTTTGGCAATATCGGCTGCTGTTGCTTCAGATTCTGTTGAAGTGCTTTGAGGTGCAAGTATAGTAAATCCATATTCTTGAGCAAAGTAGCCAAAAGAATCATGAGATGTGATAATCGTACGCTTATCTTGAGGAATAGTAGCAATCTGTTTGGTAATAATTGTTTGCATTTTATCGAGTTTTTGGATGTAAATGTCAGCATTTTTACTATAATTTATACATGACTGTTGATCAATTTCACATAAAGCAGTAGCGATGTTTTTGACATAAATTTTGATATTAGGGATGGTTAGCCAAGCATGTGGATCAATATTGCTGTGGTGGTGATAATGTTGGACATCACTTCCATGATTTTTAATTTTAAGGGGGAAATGTTTCTACTTACTTCAACAAGAAGCGCTTTTGTATCACTTGCTGTTATGAGTCTATTAATGAATCCTTCTAAATGAAGTCCGTTAATAAAAATAATGTGAGCATTTTTAAGATCTTTAACATCACGTGGAGTAGGCTCATAAGTATGAGTGTTAGCATTAGAATCTACAAGAGTGGTTAAAGAAATGTGCTCTCCTCCTACATTTTTTATTAAATCTGCAAGGATAGAAAAGCTTGCGATAACTTTAAGCTTATCATGTGCATTATGCGCGGAAGTATAAAATGGCAGTAATAAAAAAGCTCCTAGAAAAACAAATTTTTGAACTAATTTAAGCATATTATTTCCTCAAAATAGAGAGATGAGTGTAAAGAAGATGTGGAAACCATGTTACAATGAGTCCGCGTGGACTTATGATACAGGAAATAAGGTAAATAAGTCCTGCGACAATAACAATAGAAGGACCAGAGGGAAGTGATAAATGAAAAGAAAGAAGTAAGCCACATATGTTAGAAATGATTCCAAAGAAGATGGATAGTATGCAAATAGGACCCAAGCGTGAAAGCCAAAAACGAGCTGTAATGGCTGGAATCATCATAATGCCGACAGAAAGTAATGTTCCTAACGATTGAAAACCGCCGACTAGGTTTAATACTACAAGACTAAGCAATGATATATGAATATATTTGCTTAATGGAGAGAGTGATTTAAAAAATAAAGGATCAAAGCTTTCTACTACAAGAGCACGCCAAAAAATACATAAACTGCTTAATGTGATGACCATTATAATTGTTATTAAATAAAGAGCTCCTGTATCAATAGCTAGTACTGAACCAAATAAAAAATGAAGCATATCAATAGCTGAATGTTTAAGCGAAACAATAGTTACACCTATTGCAAGTGCAATAAGGTAGAATACGGTCATTGATGCATCTTCTTTTTGGATACTATTTCGTGAAATCGCGGCAGTTGCTATCACAACGATGATGCCAGCTAAGATACCACCAAGCGTCATAAATATGAGAGAAAAACCGTAAAAAAGGAAAGCAACTGCAACGCCGGGAAGAATAGCGTGGGATATAGCATCTCCCGTTAGACTCATTCCGCGTAGCATCAAAAATACCCCGATGGGACAGGCGCTAATTGACAGAAAAAATGAGCCTATGAGAGCATTTTGCATAAAATGAAAATCGACAAAGGGTGCAAAGAAAAATGCGTACACGTATTACGATCCAATATAGCTAGAATCACAGACAGAAAAATATTTGTTTGGAGAATTGACAGGAAAAGAGTCGTATGCAAAAGATGACATAATGTGACGAGCACTTTTATCAAAAAAACACGTTGTTTTTTCATAAAAGGCGTTTTGTTTGTTAATTTGGATCATTTGGGGAAAATGTTCTCGTACAATAAAAGAATCATGTAATGATGTCAAAATTGTTTTTCCTTGCTGTTGCCAGTGAGTGATCAACGCAAGAAGATCTTTTTGGGTATTATAATCCAAACCATTAAAAGGTTCATCAAGTAAAATAATATCAGCATCTTGTACAATAATCCGTGCGAAGAGGGCACGTTGCAATTGCCCGCTTGATAACATACCAAGTGATTGGGTAGCAAGTGTTGTAAGCCCAACCATTTCGAGTGCGTTTTGAATTTTGTATTCATAAGGACGCCTATTTTTCCATAATCCACAAAAAGACCACAATCCTGTCTTGATGAGTGTTTGCACATCAATAGGAAATGTGCGGTCTATCTCACATTGCTGAGCAAGATAGGCAATACGGTTCCTCTTTGGTTTTATAATTTTACCACTAATGGGTTTTATTAAGCCAGCAATGGCTTTCAGAAGCGTAGATTTTCCAGAGCCATTATCACCTGTTACTGCGACTAACGAGCCAGTTGTTAATTTTGCCGAAAAGCTCTTTATTACTACTTTACTCATGTAGCCTAGTATTGCTTTATCAAAATGAAGACTCATGTAACTTATATTACCTCCTACGTTCCATTCTGAATAGTTATGTTATATAATTACGTATGTCAATAAAATGTTATACAGTTACATATATTTGTGGGTGTTTTCGGGATAAAAAACTTAATAAGAAGACCGTGGAAAATTCAAAATAGTAATTGAATTTTTCTTGACGAGATAGTGTGTGTATATACTATAATCCAACATCTGCCAACTGCTATAGTACTACATGTAGTACTATAGCAGTTGGCAGATGTTGGAACGGTATCAGGGGAGGTTATTGGTGATTCTAGATTAAGCACAGGTTTAGGGTACAGTGTGTTTCGCTTGATGTTTAGATTTTTTTCATTATGTAAGTAGAAAAAATAATTGTATTGAATACAGAGCAAAGTGGCCTTCTCACTAAGGATGTTCTTTTAGATGAGTGAGGGTGGCTCTTTCGTCAAAAAAAACGGAAAATTGAAATATTGGAAAGCGGCTGTTTGGGTCGTTATTTTGGGTCTTTAGTTTTTTTTATGAAAGGCAAAAGCGGTGCAATACGAGTAGGCAATTTTTTATAATGAGGGAAATTTACCATTATGAATTGTAGGATAATTGTTTATTTTCGTAATGATTTTTGATGATTTAACTGAGAACATGAAAATTTGGATTATGTTCAGGAAGTTATACGTTATTTGAACTAGAGGTTGAAGAGAATGCTTATCACTATTTATAGCAAGCCATCTTGTGTCCAATGCGATGCGACTCGCCGTGCCTTTGATGTTAGAGGTATTGATTATCATGTTGTTGATATTTCTCGTGATGAACAAGCGTATAATTTTGTTCAATCTCTTGGATATCGTCAAGTTCCTGTAGTTGTTTATGGTGAAAATCATTGGTCTGGTTTTAGGCCAGATATAATTAATGGTCTTTGTGGTTAATGGGGCTCATTGTTTATTATTCTAGTGTTACGGGTAATACTGAACATTTCGTTTCTCGGCTTTTTGGTCAACAACTTTTCAAGATTGATAAGAGAAAACCATCTGTGCTAGTTAATGAGCCTTATGTGTTGGTCATTCCCACGTATGCAGATGGTGAAGGTAGGATGGCTGTACCAAAAGCAGTTATTCATTTTCTTAATGAAGTCGAGAATCGAAAATTAATTCGTGGTGTCATCGGTGGTGGCAATCGTAATTTTGGTCGCAATTATAATTTAGCTAGTAAAATTGTTGCTGAAAAATGTTTAGTTCCTTGCCTTTATCGTTTTGAATTACGCGGAACCAATGAAGATGTTACCTGTGTCAAAAATGGATTGGAAAGATTTTGGAAGCAATCAGTATAGAACAGTTGAAGAAGCCAGATCAAATTACAGATTATCATGCGCTGAATGCAATGCTTAATCTTTATGATGAGGATGGTTGTATTCAGTTTGATATGGATCGACTTGCAGCACGGCAGTATTTTCTCCAGCATGTTAATCAAAATACAGTTTTTTTTCATGATCTCAAGGAGAAAATAGATTACTTGATAGAGGAGGGTTATTATGAAAAAGCTTTATTTGAGCTTTATGATTTTTCTTTTATCAAAAAGCTTTTTAAACGTGCTTATGCATTTAAGTTTCGCTTTCCTACTTTTTTAGGTGCATTTAAGTATTATACTAGTTATACCCTGAAAACTTTTGATGGAAAGCGCTACCTTGAGCGTTATGAAGATCGTGTTTGTCTTGTGGCTTTGTATCTAGCACGAGGGAATGAGGATTTTGCTGAGAGCATTGTAGATGAAATTATTACAGGTCGTTTTCAACCTGCAACGCCAACATTTTTGAATGCAGGAAAAAAGCAACGCGGTGAATTGGTATCATGTTTTTTATTGCGGGTTGAAGATAGCATGGAGTCAATAGGTCGTTCTATCAATTCAGCTTTACAGCTTTCAAAACGCGGTGGAGGTGTTGCACTTTGTTTAACTAATTTGCGAGAATCAGGGGCACCGATAAAGCAAATAGAGAATCAGTCCTCAGGTGTTTTACCTGTAATGAAGCTATTGGAAGATTCTTTTTCTTATGCAAATCAACTTGGGGCGCGGCAAGGTGCAGGTGCTGTTTATTTGCATGCGCATCATTTGGATATTATGAAGTTTTTAGATACAAAGCGCGAGAATGCTGATGAAAAAGTTAGGATTAAAACTCTTTCTCTTGGTGTGATCGTTCCTGATATTACCTTCGAGCTTGCACGCAATAATGAGGATATGTATCTGTTTTCTCCTTATGATATTGAGCGTGTCATGGGAAAGCCTTTTAGTGATATTTCTTTAACAGAACATTATCGATCTTTTGTTGATAATGCGAAGATTCGTAAAAAGAAAATAAATGCACGTGTCTTTTTTCAGACATTAGCAGAAATTCAATTTGAATCAGGTTATCCATATATTTTATTTGAAGATACCGCTAACAGAAATAATCCAATAGCTGGTCGTATTAGTATGAGCAATTTATGTTCAGAAATTTTGCAAGTTAGTGAAGCAAGCGAATTAGAAACGGATTTAACTTATCGTACTGTTGGGAGTGATATATCTTGTAATCTTGGTTCAATGAATATTGCAAAAGCAATGGAAAATAGCAATTTTGGGCGAACAGTGGAAGTTGCAGTACGTGCTCTTACTGCTGTTTCCGACATGAGCGATATTGCTTGTGTTCCTTCTATTGCAAAAGGCAATGCTGAAAGTCATGCTATTGGTTTAGGACAAATGAATTTGCATGGCTTTTTGGCGCGCGAACAGATCTATTATGGGTCTCCAGAAGCGATTGATTTCACAAATATTTATTTTTATACTGTAACGTATCATGCAATACGTGCCTCTAATTTGATTGCACGCGAACGTCAAGAAATGTTTGCAGGATTTGAAAAATCAACATACGCGGATGGCAGTTTTTTTTCAAAATATATTGAAAAAGAATGGAAACCACAATTTTCAATTGTGCAAGAGCTTTTTGCACGTAATAATATTATTATACCTGATCAAAAGGATTGGCAAGAACTTAAAGAATTGGTTGTTAAATACGGGCTTTATAATCGTAATCTTCAGGCAGTGCCACCTACAGGGTCTATCTCTTATATTAATCACGCAACATCGTCTATTCATCCAATTGTTTCAAAGATTGAGATTCGTAAAGAAGGAAAAATTGGGCGTGTTTATTATCCCGCTCCCTACATGAATAACACAAATTTAAATTTTTATCAGGATGCTTATGAGATTGGTCCTGAAAAAATTATTGACACTTATGCCGCAGCTACACAACATGTTGACCAAGGTCTTTCATTAACATTGTTTTTTTCTGATACAGCTACTACACGCGATATTAATCGTGCTCAAATTTATGCTTGGAAAAAGGGTATAAAGAGTATTTACTATATACGATTGCGGCAAATGGCGTTGAGTGGAACAGAGGTGGATGGCTGTGTTTCGTGCAGTCTATAGGAGATCCCAGTATGACAAAGATTACGACCAAAAATCCTGTTGTTTGTGCTGTCAATTGGAATAGATTGCATGATGAAAAAGATCTTGAAGTTTGGAATCGTTTAACTGGAAATTTTTGGCTGCCGGAAAAGGTTCCACTTTCCAATGATATCCCTTCATGGGAAAGTTTAACGGAAGAAGAGCGCAAGCTAACGATTCGTGTTTTTACAGGATTAACTCTTCTGGATACAATTCAGAATACTGTAGGAGCGATTTCTCTTATGGCTGATGCAATAACAGAGCATGAAGAAGCGGTGTTGACCAATATTGCGTTTATGGAAGCAGTACATGCACGTTCTTATTCTTCTATTTTTTCAACTTTGTGTTCAACGGTAGAGGTTGATGATGCTTTTAGGTGGTCAGAAGAAAATATTCATTTGCAAAAAAAGGCTAAACTAATACTCGAGCGCTATGAAGCAAATGATCCATTAAAGAAAAAAATTGCTTCTACTTTACTTGAAAGTTTTTTATTTTATTCAGGTTTTTATCTACCCATGTATTGGGCGAGTCGTGCTAAGTTAAGCAATACAGCTGATTTAATTCGACTTATTATTCGTGATGAAGCTGTGCATGGTTATTATATAGGCTATAAATTTCAATTAGGGTTTTCAAAGCTTGATAAAGCAAAAAAGCAAGAAATTAAAGATTTTGCTTTCAATTTGCTCTTTGATCTTTACAATATCGAGTGCAAATATACTGAAGATCTTTATGATGCTATTGGTGTGACAGAAGATGTGAAGATCTTTCTTCATTACAATGCTAATAAGGCTTTGATGAATCTTGGTTTTGAATCTCTCTTTCCGCCCGAGGTTTGTCGGGTCAATCCAGCTATCTTAGCAGCTTTGTCACCAAATTCTGATGAGAATCATGACTTCTTTTCGGGCGCTGGTTCTTCTTATGTCATTGGCAAGGCAGTCGCTACCACAGATGATGATTGGGAATTTTAAAGATTGTATGTAAAAAGAAGGGCACGAGGTATACCACTTAGGTCTTTACGAACTTCTAAACACTGAAAGTGATTTTTTTCAAACAGCTTGCGGACTTCTTTTTCTTGAGAGTGGCCTATTTCAACAGCAACATATCCTTCTTCTTTTAAGTGATTTGCTGCTTCATTAGCAAGCTTTCTATAAAAATCAAGACCATCTTTTCCACCGATCAGGGCACGTAATGGATCATATAGACGTACTTCCTTTGCAAGATATTTAATATCTTCTTCTGGAATATAGGGTGGATTTGAAATAATAAAATCAAACCTATCTGTGACAGAATCAAACCAATTACTGAGAAGAGGTGTAAAGCGATGTATGACTTTCGCATTGTTCGCATTTTTTGTGGCTGTTTTTAGAGCATCTTCAGAAATATCAACTGCTACTGCATAGGATTGAGGAATTTTTTTTAAAATTGTAATTGCAATTGCACCGCTTCCTGTTCCCATATCAAGCAGTGTTGTTTTTTGAGATTTTTCTACATGTTTGATAAAAAATGGCAAAACAAGATCTATGAGGGTTTCTGTATCAGGACGCGGTTCTAAGGTATCTTGAGATAACTCAAAGGATATGCCATAAAAGTCCCGTTTTCCTATTATTCTGTACACGGGTTCACCGGAAATGCGCCTTTTAATAGCTTCTTTTAATTGCACAATTTGCTCAGAAGATAAGCGTATATCTGGGCGTAGAAGTCTGTCAGACGCATTGGTACCTGTTATCCACTCAACAAGTATTTTTGCATTGGCATTGGCTTCAAGGATTCCATGAGTGTACAATTTTTCTTGCGTTTTTCGAATAATATTGTTGAGAGAATAATCATTCATTCATTACTGTCCATTTCAGTGAGGAGCGCGGTTTGGTGATCAGATACAAGTGCATTGATAAGTTCATCAAGATCTCCTTCCATGATACGATCAAGTTTGTATAAGGTAAGGTTAATACGATGGTCAGTGACGCGTCCTTGTGGGAAGTTATAAGTTCGAATACGCTCTGATCGATCACCGGAGCCAACTTGAGTTTTTCGAGATTCTGAGCGTTCGCGTTCTGCTTTTTGCCGCTCTATATCGAATAAACGTGCTCGCAAAATTTGAAGTGCTCGTGCTCGATTTTGGTGCTGTGACTTTTCTGCTTGTACGACCATAATTCCCGTTGGAATATGGGTGATACGTACAGCTGAATCCGTTGTATTTACATGCTGCCCACCTGCGCCTGACGCACGCATTGTATCGATACGGATATCTTCGGGACGAATTTCAATATCAATTTCTTCTGCTTCTGGAAGAACTGCAACTGTAGCGGCTGATGTATGAATACGTCCATTTGTTTCTGTTTCAGGGATGCGCTGTACGCGATGAACGCCTGATTCAAATTTCAGCTTAGAAAATACACCTTTTCCTGAAATTGTAGCAATAATTTCTTTATATCCGCCAACTTCACCATCACTGATGGAAATAATTTCAACTTTCCATTTACGAGTATTAGCATAACGTTCGTACATGCGGAAAAGATCTCCAGCAAAAAGTGCTGCTTCTGATCCACCTGTTCCCGCTCGAATTTCAACAATAGCGCTTTTTTCATCAGCCACATCTTTTGGTAAAAGAAGAATTTGAAGTTCTTGCTCAAGTTTTTCAACTTTTTGACATAATAGTAGCAATTCTTCTTGGGCAAAATGACGCATTTCCGTATCTGTTTGCGTATCATGAATGATGGCTTTAAGGTCTTCTTTCTCTTTATATAGAGAATTTAATGTTTTTATCGGTGTAACGATAGTTTCTAATTCTGCATATTCAGAAGCTAATTTTACATAAGTTTCAGCATTAGGGCTTCCAGCCATTTGATTTTCAATTATTTTGAAGCGCTTTTCGAGCTTTTTCATACGATCTTGTGGCAAAGAAATCATGACTATATCGGCCTAATTTTGTTATAATATTAGTAATTGGTGGTATTACACCATCGTGTGATAAGAGAGGTGATAAAGCAGAAAAGCACTCTTGCCAATGAAAACTATAAAATTTTGAGGTAAATCTGTACAAGGTTTAATTTTTGTAAACGATTTCTTCGTTACATGTATAAGGATATCATTTTAAGAATTTCGTTTTTTTCCATAAATTTCAAGACGATGGTGAATGATTTCATAGCCAAGAGATTCAGCAATTTCTTCTTGTAGGGTTTCGATGACATCAGATTGAAATTCTATAACTTGTCCTGTATCCACGTCGATGAGATGGTCATGGTGTTGTCCATATGCTTGCTCGAATCGAGATGGGCCGCCGCTAAAGGTATGACGATAAATTGCTCCATTTCCTTCTAATATCTTCATTGTTCGATAAACAGTTGATAATGAAATACTAGAATCTACTTTGTTGGCACGCTGAAAAATCTCAAATGCGTTTGGATGATCATTTGTTGTAGCCAAAATATCAAGAATAACACGTCTTTGACGTGTTATTCTTAAACCTGCAATACGCAATTCTTTCTCATAATTTTGTTTTTTATTCATCTTAATTAATTTGCTTTTTAGATGAAGGCTCCATGACAGTGTTTATACTTTTTATCTGAACCGCAAGGACACCGTTCATTGCGTCCAACTTTTCCCCATGTATTTATATCGTTTGGATTACGATTTTCATGATTCACGACATTATTCTCTTGTGATTGTATCCACAAAGTTGATTTATTTTTTCTATTTTGATCATCAAAGGTAGAATGATCAATGCTAGTTTGATTTGGTATTAATGGCTCTGCCGGTTGCTGAATGATTTCGAAACGCATAAGTTTAGAAGTAACATTTCTGCGTAGATTTCTGAGCATAGCTTGAAAAAGTTCAAAAGACTCTGTCTTATATTCATTAAGAGGATCCCGTTGTGCATAACCACGAAAACCAACAACTGAACGTAAATGGTCCAAATTTACTAAATGTTCACGCCATAAAGCATCAATAGTTTCAAGTAATACAGCTTTATGGAAGTAAGCCATAATCTCTGGAGAATAACGCTCAGTTCGTTCCTTTTCAAGCTCAGTAACAGCATCTGATATACGTTCCAAAATCTGTTCTTCAGCAATTCCATCCTCTTTTGCCCATTCTTCTACTGGAAGATCAAGATTAAAAAGGTAGAAAATTTCTTCTTTTAGAGTTTTTACGTCCCATTTTTCAGAATATGTTCCAGATGGAATATAAGCTTCTACCAGATTTTCAATTACCTCATTACGCATCTCAAAGATCATTTCAGTTAAATCGTCTGCGTTCATGATTTCCATGCGCTGTTCAAAAATAACTTTTCTTTGATCATTCATCACATCATCGTATTTTAATAAATTTTTACGAATTTCAAAATTTCGTGCCTCAACTTTTTTCTGAGCTTTTTCGATAGCTTTATTGATCCATGGATGGATGATGGCTTCATCTTCTTTCAATCCCAACTTTTGCAGTATGCCATCCATACGATTGGAGCCAAAAATACGCATGAGATCATCTTGAAGAGAGAGAAAGAACTTTGAGCGACCAGGATCGCCTTGGCGGCCAGAACGTCCACGGAGTTGGTTATCAATACGACGACTCTCATGGCGTTCAGTAGCAATAACGTAAAGACCACCAGCAGCTAATGCTTTTTCTTTAAGATGTTTAACATCTTTTTTAATTTCTTCAATTTTTGCAGATCGTATTTCTCCTTCAGGAATATCTTGTAATTCCTGTCTAATACGCATTTCGACATTGCCGCCAAGCTGTATATCTGTACCGCGACCAGCCATGTTGGTTGCAATTGTTAAAGACCCAGGAACACCAGCTTGCGCAATAATGTACGCTTCTTGTTCATGATAGCGTGCATTTAGAACTCTAAAATCAGTGATACCTTCTTTTCGTAAGCGTTCTGCTAATTGTTCTGATTTTTCAATAGAAGTTGTTCCAACAAGAATGGGTTGTCCTTTTTCGTGTGCCTGACGAATATCACGCACAATGGCACGATATTTCTCTTCTGCTGTTCGATAGATTTCATCATCTTCATCACGACGCTGTATTGGTAAATTTGTTGGTATTTCAATAACATCAAGACCATAGATATTACCAAATTCTTCAGCTTCTGTTGTTGCTGTACCAGTCATACCTGATAATTTGTTGTACATACGAAAATAATTTTGGAACGTGATTGAAGATAATGTTTGACTTTCTGGTTGAATAGCAACATGCTCTTTGGCTTCTAGTGCTTGATGAAGTCCTTCGGAATAACGTCTTCCTGGCATCATACGACCTGTAAATTCATCAATAATAACAATTTCACCATTTCGTACAATGTAATCTTTGTCTCGAGCGAATAGTTTATGAGCTTTCAGTGCATTATTGACATGATGGACGATAGCAACATTTTCTATGTCGTAAAGACTTTCACCTTTTAGATATTCGGCCTGTTCAAGCATTTTTTCAATTTTTTCAGTGCCAATTTCAGTAAAGGTGGTTGTCTTTTGTTTTTCGTCGATTTCATAATCTTCTGGAGTTAAGGAAGGAATAAATGTATCAATGAGATTATAAAAGTCTGTGCGATCTTCTAACGGACCAGAAATAATAAGGGGGGTACGCGCTTCATCGATAAGGATGGAATCAACTTCGTCAACAATCGCGTAATGATGCCCACGCTGAACCATTTGGTTATGATCGAAAGCCATATTGTCACGTAAATAATCAAAACCCAATTCATTATTTGTAGCGTAAGTTATGTCACATGCATAAGCTGCTCGTCTAGCATCATTATCGAGCTCATGTAGAATCACACCGGTTGTTAATCCTAGAAAATTATAAATTTTTCCCATCGTTTCAGCATCACGGCTAGCAAGATAGTCGTTTACTGTAACAACATGAACGCCTTTTCCTTCCAATGCGTTGAGGTAAACTGGAAGCGTGGCCATTAATGTTTTACCTTCTCCGGTACGCATTTCTGCAATACCTCGATTATGAAGCACCATTCCACCAATGAGCTGTACATCAAAAGGACGCATATCATAAACACGCTTTGCTGCTTCACGGACAGTTGCAAAAGCCTCTGGTAGCAGAGAGTCGACCGTTTCACCTTTGGCTATTCGTTTACGAAATTCGTCGGTTTTTTGATGCAGTTGCGCATCACTGAACTTTTGAAATTGTTCTTCTAAAGCATTAACTTGTACAACTTTCCGGTAAAGAGCTTTGAGGCATCGCTCATGCGCTGAACCAAAAAATTTACGTGCAAAGACACCTAAATTGACCATTCCTGGCCCTTTCTTTTATTTGCTATCACTACATTTGGATGCTTCATATATTATCCCTATGCTTCGCATTCCCAAGAGTGTTTTATATAATCAACGAGATGCACATGACGCCACTACACCTGTTGGCGCATAATTCTTCATTTCGATTTTAAAGTAAAAATAAGGAGTTAAGTGCGTCGTGTCAACTTAAGTAATGCTGTTTAGCTGATATATTATGGAGTGCTCGGGTATAACCATAACATTATTACCGTATTTTTTAGAATCATGAAATAAGATAGATAAAAAATTACAGGAAAAGTTTGTGTTTTTTAATAAAATTACCAAATTATTTATCTTATGTTTAGAGATTAAAGTGTTATGGTAAACAAAATTGGAATTTTGAACATATATTTATTTTAAACTTGTACATGTATTTATTGTAAGGAGTGTATTTATGAAATTCAACTTTATCACGCTGTTTTTAGCATCAACTTTATTGGTGAGCACGAGTTTGGAGGCTGTATGCCAAGAAAGTGTGAAGTCTGTGTTGCCTGAATCGAATAATTTAAAGACTGAAGAAAAAAATTCTGAAAAAGTAATTTCGCCCTCTCATGTTATGGCAATTGTTGATGGGAAAGATATAACAGCAGGGCAATTAGATGAGTTAGCGATCGAAATAAATCCTAATTTGGCGCGCCTTTCTGATGAACAACGTCGTATAATGGTTTTAAAAGCCTATTTGGATATGCAAGTACTTGCTAAAGCAGCAATTAGTAAAGGAATAGATAAAACAGAAGCTTATGATAAACGTATGGCAGTTATGCGTGATAATGTTCTGCAACAACTTTATTTTAAGCAGATGATTGTTGATAAAATTATCGATGCTGATTTGGTGGCCCTTTATGATAAAGAAGTGTCTTCCTTACCAAAAGAGGATGAGATTAAAGCACGTCATATTTTGGTCAAAACCAAAAAAGAGGCGGAGGATATCATTAAACGTCTAAATAAGGGCGATAAATTTGAAGAGGTTGCAAAAAAGAGTTCAACAGATGGATCTGCTACTGTTGGAGGTGATCTTGGTTATTTTAGCCATGGTCAAATGGTTAAACCATTTGAAGATGCCGCGTTTGGTTTGAAAGTCGGAGAATACACTAAAAAGCCTGTGGAAAGTCCTTTTGGTTGGCATGTTATTAAGGTTGAAGATCGTCGTTTGAAACAACCTCCTGTCTTTGATGATATTAAAGAGATATTGCGTACACAGCTGATAAAAGAGCGCTACCAAACACTTATTGTTGGTTTGCGCGGCAATATAGATGTAAAATATCCAGATTCTAGCGTTGAAAAACTTATGCAGTCTCTGAGTAAAAATGAGATGCCGCTTCCAAGTGATACATCCAATGAGGAAGAAACAGAGTAGTATCTTTCGAAACTGGGCTATTTGATATGTTAGTTTTATTCAAAAAGCCCAGAAATTACCTGTTAAAAGTAATTTATAATTGGAATAAATTTTATTCATTTTTATAGAAAAAATACCGTGAACTTAAAAATATTTCCTTTGTTTCCATCAACAATACAAGAACTTCCACCATTATCTGGTGTGCGGTTGGCTACTGCTGAAGCTGGGATTAAATATAAAGATCGTACGGATCTTCTTTTAATTGTATTTGATGAGTTAGTAAGTGTAGCAGGTGTTTTTACACGCTCAAAGTGCCCATCTGCTCCTGTGGATCATTGTCGCATATCGCTTTCTCATGGGTCTGCTAGAGGTATTGTTGTTAATTCTGGGAATGCAAATGCTTTTACAGGACGAAAAGGAAAGCAAACAACAGATACGATAGTACACGCTGCAGCGGATATTTTAAATGCTAAAAAAAATGAGATTTTTATAGCTTCTACAGGTGTTATTGGTGAACAAATGGACGCAACCTGTATTGTGAATCTTTTACCAAATATGGTGAAGACAGCAGAAGAAGGTAATTGGTTGGAGGCTGCAAAGGCCATTATGACGACTGATACATTTCCAAAACTTGCTACGCGAAAATTTGATTGTGGGGGGGTAACTGTTACCATTAACGGTATTGCGAAAGGTGCTGGTATGATTGCACCAGATATGGCAACAATGCTGTCTTTTGTGGTGAGCGATGCAGCAATTTCTTCAGACATACTTCAGTCTATGTTATCAGAAGCAGTTCAGGGGTCTTTCAATTCGATTACTGTGGATAGCGATACTTCAACATCAGATACACTTATGATGTTTGCGACAGGAAAAGCAAAAGGTAGTCTTCCATACCTCACGAATAAAGATGATTTACGTTATGAGGTATTTTTAAAGCAATTGAATGGGCTTTTACATGATCTTGCATTGCAGGTCGTTTGTGATGGTGAAGGTGCTCGTCATTTAATTGAGGTTAGCGTTATTGGTGCTATAACAGACAGTGATGCTAAGACTATCGCTCTATCAATTGCGAATTCACCGCTTGTAAAAACAGCAATTGCTGGTGAAGATGCCAATTGGGGAAGGGTAGTTATGGCAGTTGGTAAAGCAGGTGTTGAAGTTGATCGTGATCTGTTAACGATTTGGTTTGGTGAACATTGTTTGGCCATAAATGGTGAACGTGATCCCAAGTATAGTGAAGAAGAAATTAGCGCCTATATGCGAGGTAAACATATTACAATTCGTGTTGATATCGGTTTAGGAAGTGGTAAGGCAACAGTTTGGTCTTGTGATTTGACGAAGGAGTACGTTGCTATCAATGGCGATTACAGAAGTTAATCAATATACTATAGGTTTGATCTGTAGCACCTGTATGTCCTTTTTTGTGGTGGTAAGTCGTTTGATTTTTATTCCTTTCGGAGGTTAGCATGCGTACAAAAAATTCACTTCTTCTTGTCGTTGCATGTGCACTGTTAAATGAAGATAATAGTGTTTTGCTTACTGAACGGCCGCAAGGAAAATCATTGGCTGGTTTTTGGGAATTTCCTGGTGGCAAAATTGAGCAAGGTGAAACCCCGGAAGAATCATTGATTCGTGAATTAGAGGAAGAACTTGGCATTCATGTGCAACCGAGTAATTTACAACCCTTGACATTCGCGAGTCATGTTTATGAAACATTCCATCTTTTAATGCCATTATATCTTTGTTACCATTATGAAGGTATTGTGCAAGGACGAGAAGGGCAAAAATTACAGTGGGTTTTTATTGGTGATCTTGATAAATATCCTATGCTTGGTGCTGATAAGCCGTTGGTTCAGGCATTAAAAAGTCTTCTTCTTTAATTTTTCGATAAAAAGGAAATACTGCTCATAAATGATGAGAAGTTGTGTTTCATTAGATACTCATGATAAGAAGGGTTCTAGGCAATTTTTTTCGAAACAGAATCTTCAAATATTATAATTATCGTTGAAGATTTTCCTATTTCTGCACAGCTAACTACTTAATCATCATTGCAATACATTTGTATTGTATCACTTTGCATTGAATTTAATAAGAGTTATTTGTATTTTATTTCCTGTTAAAAAAATTATTTCATTTCATTGTTTATGTTTTAAAAACATTTTTTAATATATAAAAAATTTTATTTTAACCTATAATTTAAGAAAATAATGATTTTTTAAAAAAGTATAGCAAACTTCATATTTTGTTTTCAGCTATTATGTATCAAGTTTGAATGATACATTATTTTAAAATATCACACATAACGATAACAGGTATAAACAATGACATTTAATTTTTTTATCAATTTATTTTTATTTGTTATTTTTTTGTTGTGGCTTGCTCGAAGTGAGAGAATGAAATTGAGTCTCTCACTGCGTATTATATTGGGTCTTACTCTTGGCTTTATTTTTGGAAGCGTTTTGCAGGTTGTTTATGCTGAGGATCAACTCATTATTTTAAAATCCATTGAATGGTTTAACATTGTTGGAGATGGCTATATACTTTTATTGCAAATGGTTGTTATACCATTGGTGTTTATCTCTATCGTTTCAGCAGTAGCTCATTTGCATTCTGTTTATGCTGTTGGCAAAATTAGTATTATAACAATTTCAATATTGCTCTTTACAACTGCTCTTTCAGCATTGATTGGTGTTTTAGTAGTTAACTTGTTTGGATTAACAGCGAATGGTTTGGTGCATGAGGGAGAAGATGTATCCGCTATTCTTGGAACTCATTTTTCTCAGCTTGAGAGTATGAGTGTTCCAAAGATAATTTTATCATTCATTCCCCAAAATCCGTTTGCTGAGTTAAGTATGACTAAGCCTACATCAGTTATTGGCGTTGTTATTTTTGCGGCATTTTTAGGGGCTGCGGTTACTCTTTTAAAGAAAGATGATCCAGATAAAGGAGATCAAGCTCTGTCATTTATTCAGGTTATACAAGCTTGGATTATGCGGTTAGTACGTCTTGTGATTGCTTTGACACCTTATGGCATTTTTGCGCTCATGACGAAGGTAGGAGCTACCTCAAAAGTTGAAGATATTTTTAAATTATTTATTTTTATTGTTGCTTCTTATGTTGGTATTATTCTTATATTTTGTGTTCATGGCATATTACTAAGCATATCAGGAATTAATCCATTTCGCTTTTTCAAAAAAGTTTTACCTGTTCTGACATTTGCTTTTAGTAGTCGTTCAAGTGCTGCGAGTATCCCTTTGAATATTGAGGCACAAACGCAGTGGATTGGTGTTCCACAATCAATTGCAAGTTTTGCAGCTTCTTTTGGGGCAACGATTGGGCAGAATGGTTGTGCAGGTCTTTATCCAGCGATGCTTGCTGCTATGATAGCACCCTCTTTGGGTATCAATACTTTTGATTTTACTTGGATTGCTACTCTTGTTGGTGTCGTAACATTGAGTTCTATTGGTGTTGCTGGTGTTGGTGGTGGTGCTATTTTCGCAGCATTGCTTGTATTACCACTTATGGGGCTCCCTGTTTCTTTGGTTGCTGTACTCATTTCTATCGATCCTGTAATTGATATGGGACGCACAGCTCTGAACGTAAGTGATTCCATGTTGGCTGGAACTATGACGAGTCAGATGTTGCGTACAACAGATCAAAATATTTTAAAGAAATGATTTATATGTTTAGACTATAGTTCCTTTATTTTTATTGATTTTAGTCAGGAGCCCACCCAGATAGCCATATAAACGAAAAATGTGCGCGAATGCGTCCGTCAAAGTCGCTAAATCGTTTTGCGTAGATTTCAGCTGCACGGAGAAAAAAGCGCTTGGATACAGGTCGTCGTGAACGATTAATAAGTGCGTTTTGCATACCCATAGCTCTAATGTCATGTATGAGGTCAAACATTGTATTGTAGCGTACAGTGATTTCTTCGACGTCGGCGACAGGTAAAGCAAAGCCAACGCGCTGTAAAAGAGCTCCGACATCACGAATATCAGCAAAGGGATAAATCCTTGGACTAACTCCACCATAAATTTCGCTTTCAGCTTGTATTAAACTTTCGCGTAATTCTCTCAATGTGCCGGCTCCGGCCATAACTGCAAGGAATAAACCGTCTGGTTGTAGGATATTTTTTATTTGACTGAGAACACCAGGAGTATCATTTGTTAGCTGTAATGAAAGAAGCGAGACAACGAGATCACAATAGTGTTGAGGAAAATCAAGAAATTCTCTATGACGCAAATGAAATTTTTTTTCACAACTCTGATAAAGTATATCTGTTTCAACGCGTTCTATGGAACTGACTTTACCAGATTTCATCAAAGCCTGTGTAGCAAGTTCCGTATGACTGTGTAAATCTAAGCCTAAGGTAAATAGGCGATTAACAGTACTTAGACGTTTATAAAGATCTTCGGCCGTATGGAACAGTAAAAAGTCGTGTCCTTTTCTTGCTTTTTGGAAAGCACGTTTGCGGAATTGTTCAATACGGTTATGATCAAAAATTAAAGGATACGACATGTTGTTGAATACTTTCGATCTATGATGTAGTATGTTTTAAAAAGGTTCATTTTTGCGTGAGCGATATCAAGTTTATGATGGACGAGAAAAATAGATTTATAAAAGGTAAGATCTTTTAAAGGAATTAGACTTTATAAATTTAAAAATGTGAAGGGAATTTTTTTACAAAGGAAAGTTGTAAAAACTTAAATTGATTATGTTATGTTTTCAATATGTGACTTTAAATGGCGAAATGTATTACGTAGGTTTATTGAGTACTTGATAGCAGCTCTGTATCCATCGGTTTGTCCTGGATGTAAGCAAATGGTTTCTGCCTATGGCACGGTGTGTTCTGAGTGTTGGAAAAGCCTTCAATTTATCACAAAACCTTATTGCCCTGTGATGGGGATTCCTTTTGCTTGCGATATGGGAGATGGTTTTCTTAGTGGTGAAGCTATTCAAACTTCTCTCCCTTTTTCACGGGTTCGTTCGGCTGTTGTTCATAAAGGGGTAGCGCAAGCTTTGGTAGCACGATTGAAATATGGTGATCATGTAGAATGTGCATCTTTTATGGCTAATTGGATGGCATTTGCTGGGCGCGAGATTATTTATGATTGTGATGTGATTATTCCTGTTCCTTTGCATTTTCGTCGTTTTTTGGATCGGCGTTATAACCAATCTGCTGAACTTTCTCGTTATATTGCGGCAACACAGAAAAAGAAATTCAAGCCTGGCTGGCTTGTACGTTGTCGACATACATGTCCACAGGCTAGTTTATCTGCTAAGGCACGAAAAATTAATGTATTGAATGCTTTTGAGGTACCTTGTAAGATTAAAAAATATCTAAAGGGATGTTCTATTTTATTAATTGATGACGTTTTCACAACAGGTGCGACAGCTACAGCGGCGGCTGCAACATTAAAACATGCAGGTGCGCGGCAGGTTGATGTGTTAACATTTTCACGGGCTTTAGGAGAAGTTCCTATTTCCTCTGATTCTTGAAAAGTCATTAAAAGTTTGCTATGCGAAGATTTGCTGTATTTAAAAAACACTGGAGGGTAATATTATGAAAGAAATAACACTTTATACACGTCCTGATTGTCCTTATTGCACGAAAGCGCGTGATTTACTTGATAGAAAGGGCGTAAAATATACGGATATTGATGCATCAACTTCTCTTCGTCAAGAAATGGTACAGAAGGCAAATGGGCGTAATACATTTCCACAAATTTTTATAGGTGATTATCATGTTGGAGGTTGTGATGACCTATACGCTTTAGATGCTGAGGGTAAACTTAATGCCTTGTTACAAGGTATGCAGTAGTTACGCGGTATCGTGTATTCCATTCAAGTTCGTTGTGCCAGAATGAGATAGTTGACATCCATGTCTTTTGAACGATTCCAGCTGTCATATAATGGGCTGTAGGTAATACCAGTCTCATCAATGACAGTTAGAGCGTTTTTTGATAGGAAGTTTTTGAGTTCTTGAGGTTTTATAAACTTTTTGTAGTTGTGAGTTCCTTTAGGAAGCCAATGTAGGATGTACTCAGCACCTATGATAGCTAATGCCCATGCTTTCCACGTGCGGTTAAGTGTTGCAACGAACATGATTCCTTGTGGTTTGAGCATTTTTGCTGTGGCTGATATAAACAAGTTAACGTCGGCAACATGTTCAATAACTTCCATGTTAAGAATTACATCAAATTGTTCTCCTTCGTCAGCTAATATTTCTGCCGTAGTTGTACGGTAGTCAATTGAAAGTCCGCTTTTGGCTGCATGAATTTTTGCAACTTCAATGTTAGTTTGTGCGGCATCAGCTCCTACGACTATAGCACCAAGACGCGCCATTGGTTCACATAATAAGCCACCTCCACAGCCGATATCTAGGATCCTTAAGCCTTCAAAAGGTATGGGTAATACAGGGTTGCGACCAAATACTAAGCAGATTTTTTCTTTAATGTAGGCAATGCGTGTTGGATTGAATTTATGAAGTGTCCGAAATTTTCCTTGTGGATTCCACCATTCAGCAGCAATACGTGAAAAACGATCAATTTCGCTTTGATCAATGGTGGTATCCATTTCATTTACCATGTCGCTCTCCTTTTATTTTTTAATAATCAAGTCAGACGAATTTTTTCTAAAGTCAAGGATAAATTAAGATAAATATGATGGACTTGCGTAAATGATAGATATTGAGTATGTCGGTAAGATAGCTAATTGATATGATAGCAAAGTTCTATTTTCATTGTCATTTGAGATAAGAAACATAAAGGTAAGAGTATTTTGATGGCACGTATTGTCATGAAATTTGGTGGGACATCTGTGGCAAATATTGAACGTATTCATAATGTTGCGCGGCATGTCAAGCGGGAAGTAGATGCAGGCAATGAGGTTGCAGTTGTCGTATCAGCAATGGCTGGTAAAACCAATGAGCTTATTCAGTGGACACGTGATACTGCATCAATGCATGAGGATGCTTACGAATATGATGTGATTGTTTCTTCTGGTGAGCAGGTTACATCAGGCTTATTGGCACTTACACTCCAATCAATAGGAGTAAATGCTCGTTCATGGCTTGGTTGGCAAATTCCTATTTATACTGATAATGCACATGGTGGTGCGCGAATTACAGATATTGATGGATCTTTTTTAATACGGAGTTTTCAAGAAGGTCAGGTAGCAGTTATTGCTGGTTTTCAAGGTTTATCTCCAGATAATCGGATTTCTACTTTGGGACGAGGTGGATCTGATACAAGTGCTGTTGCAATAGCTGCAGCTATACAGGCCGATTACTGCGTGATTTATACAGATGTTGATGGTGTTTATACAACTGATCCACGTATAGAACCTAAGGCACGCCGTTTACCAAAAGTGGCTTTTGAAGAAATGCTTGAAATGGCTTCTCTTGGGGCTAAAGTTTTACAAGTTCGTTCTGTCGAATTAGCTATGGTTCATAAAGTACGTACTTTCGTACGCTCAAGTTTTGAAGATCCCAATGCTTTAGGTATGGATGATCAAATTAATTCTTCTGGAACACTTATTTGCAATGAGGATGAAATCGTGGAACAACAGACTGTTACTGGTATTGCTTTTGCCAAAGATGAAGCGCAGATTTCGTTACGGAGACTTTCAGATCGTCCGGGTATTTCAGCAGCGATTTTTGGTCCTTTGTCTGAAGAGCGTATTAATGTTGATATGATTGTACAGAACATATCTGAAGATGGTTCAACAACTGATATGACTTTTACTGTACCATCAATTGATGTAGACAAAGCTGTTGCACTTCTTAAAAAAAATCATAAAGAAATTGGTTTTGATGTTATTCAATTTGAAAATGGTCTTGCAAAGATTTCTGTTATTGGTATTGGGATGCGCAGCCACGCAGGCGTTGCAGCTACAGCATTTAAGGCTTTGGCTGAAAAGGGTATTAATATTCAGGCAATAACGACTTCAGAGATTAAGATTTCTGTTTTGATTGATAGTGCTTACACTGAACTTGCGGTAAGAACGTTACACGCTGTTTATGGACTTGATAAGGGGTAAGCATTTTTACTCTAAGTGATATGGGATACAGTAGATAAAAGAGAATAAAGAATTTTACATAATAAGTGTTTATTGGGAAGATAAAAATTGATTACGTCGATCCAGATTTGCTTGTTACGCAGGGATAGTTTTACGAATGCAGAATCTAAGCTTTAAAGTCTCACATATTTAATTTCATTGAATTATTTGCGTAATTCTGCATCGTATCATTTATCGAAGTGTCTTCTATTGGTGTTTTGCGTGTAATGATTGTTTAGAATTTTTTGGTTCCATAGCTTAGTTTCGTACTTTTAATGAGTGTATATGGCTTTTATAAGTAAAGAAAATATGCTCAATTAAGGGGAATGCACCAAATTTTGGATATTTTTGTTATGAAAACGGTAATTTGCATGGTTGAATCACGATAAGATTAAGGTTCCTTAAGTCACATCCTTACAATCGTGATGAACTGATTATCTATGGACAACTCGCTATGTATTTTTTGTTTGTTGATCACTTTAATGTACACCATCCATTTATATTAGCAAATTAAAATATGGATGATGTAAGCATATAATGGTCAATAGAATTTTATGTGAATCATACAGCACTCTAGTTCATCTTTATCCATAGAGAGAATTTAGTAAATTTTTAAAGGTGCTAGGTTCTTCTATTTGTCTATCAATGAAATAATGAAGATGTATGAATATCTTTTATATTTATTTCTATAATTATGAAATAGCCATAGACAATAAAACAAATTAAATCATCCTTAAAAGGTTAAAATAACACAGTCAAAGTAATTTATTTTTAGGTCTGGCTGGAATTTTTATGTATTCTTTTGCTGCATCTTATATATATGATCCCATATCCAAGGCCTATAAGAGCAGATAAACCAGATCCACCAAGTACACCAATTTTTGCTGAGTCAAGTAAAATAATGTCTTTAAAAGCAAGCATTGAAACGAAAATGGACATTGTAAAGCCAATTCCCGCTAAAAGTCCAATAAGCAATACACCTGCCCATGTCGTATTAGGAGGTAAGCGACATAGTCCTGATTTTACTGCTAGATAGCTAGCTGTAATAATACCTAAAGGTTTACCAACAAATAGACCAATAATAATACCAAGAACAATCCAGAATGACTTATCAGAGGAAAGATCAAAGTTTGCAAAACTAACTCCCGCATTTGCAAAGGCAAAAATTGGCATCACAATATATGCAACCCATGGGTGCAATGCTTTTTGAATGCGTATTACTGGTGCTATTATATCGCGTTGTCCTCTACGCATTTTCTTTAATGCTGTCGAGATATGATGCATATCCGTTTTAGGATTCTTCTCTTGAAGAATTTGCATTGCATTACTGAGTACTGTTAGTGGAGCTACAAGAGTACGGGTAGGAAAAACTGGAGTCATCATACCCAAAATTACACCAGCAAGTGATGGGTGAGCACCTGTTACCATTAATCCCCACCAAATGATTGCTCCAGGTAAAATGTAAAGCCACGCTGATGCCAGTCCAATCCACTGAAAGAATAACACTAATACAATACCTGATGCTGCAATAGCTAAACCGTTATGATCAAAGTTTGTTGAATAGAAGAACGCAATAATTAGAACAGCAATGATATCATCGATAATTGCTAGAGATAAGAGAATAATATGGAGGTTAGAAGGAATTTTTTTTCCAAGAAGAGCAAGAATACCTAGAGCAAATGCAATATCTGTAGCCGTTGGTACTGCCCAACCATACGCGTGTTCACCATTTAAGTTAAAGCTAAGATAAATAATTGCAGGAAGACACACTCCACCTATTGCGGCTACAATTGGTAAAATTGCTTGTTTAAAGTTGGCAAGAGCGCCTTCGTGAATTTCTCTCCTAATTTCCATTCCTGCTACAAGGAAAAAAACGGTCATGAGAGCATCATTTACCCAGAAGTGTAAGTCCCATGAGAGGGTAAATTGACCAAAATTGAAACCGAGGGGTGTATGCCAAAAATTTTCATAAAGAGAAGAGTATGGAGAATTAGCAAAAGTAAGTGCAGAAGCTGCTGCTAGTAAAAGGATAATACCGCTGAGAGCTTCGATATGGAGAAACCGCTCAATAGCAGAAAGTGCTTTATTGGTAGCACGAGAAGCTCGATTAGGTACGCGATTTGAGGATGAATTAGACATAAACAACTCCAAGTATCGACAATTTTTCTAATAATATTTTTTACGTAAACCTCTACGTATGATACTTTATTACATCGTATATAAAAGAAAAAATAGGAATAAAGATTATGATTATTGGACAGGATCATCACTTTGTAAAAAGTGTGAGGTATTGTTTAGGGTGATGAGTTACTCTTGACGGTTAAATTTACTTTGTTAAGAGCATTAGAAAGATCGTTTTGTAAGATGGTTTTGAAATCAGCCATTGTAAGACCTTTGCTATCTTTCGCTATTATTTTAATTATTAATGTTTGTGGATTTTTAGAAAATTCACCGAGGGACTTTGAAATATTTTCAGCTTTATCATGATTTTTCAATAAAATTTTTGGGCTTTGTGTCATTATAAGATAGAAATTGTTATACAGTTCTTTTTTAAGATCATGTTTTTCGTCGTTTAGTTTTTGTGCAAGATAAGAAAAAAGCTTATCGATGAAACCAGCATCTGTATAGCGTAGATCAATTTTTGTGATACCAACATTTTGAGAGGTAGCAATCATCTCATCTTTTTGACCGGAGAAGAGTTTTTGATCAACATCAATAATTTCAGCTGATATTTCTCCAGAGCCAATACCTTTTATGTTGAAGGATATTCCATTAAGAAAGAGTATACGTTTTTTTTCATCGTAAAAAAGATCAAGTTTTCCTGAAAAATCAAGTCGTTCCAAGTTCATGTTTTTGAGAAAATCTAATTCTTTTCTTTCTATTTTTTTGGGAAAAACTGAAACCTCATCGAGGGAGAGAAGAATCTTTTTAGGTATAAGTTGCTCCCATTGCCTTGGTTCAAATTGGAATGAATTGAGTGTTGCATTTAGTTGTGGTGCATTAATGGAAACTTTATTCAGTTGTGCATCAGCTGAGGTAATGGCAAGCAGAGTGTTTATGATAATAGCATTTTGTGCTATTTTTTTTGTGGTCTGATCATTTTCTTTTATTGCATTAAGATAAGCTGCAATGAGTTTTTCAGGTGTTTGTTTGAATGGCTTCATTTTCAAGCCAGATGTTTTAAATTTTCCAAGAGAAAAAGAGATTTTTTCCGTTCCTTTAGAAACATTGACCATTACATCTTCTAGAAAAACAGAACCAGTAACTGTTTCTCCTTTATTGGTGGTACCTCTTTTTCCAGAAATGATAGAATAGGCATACATGATATCAATATCACAAGCTTTTACTGTACTGCTTTTTGCTGTTACATACATTTGTTTAGTATTATTTGCTGCACTTATTCTAAGATCCATGTTTTTGAAACCGATGGAACGAATATGGCCATTTTTAAAGCCAGAAAGATGAAAATCTTTTATTATAACTTTTTGGGTTAGTTTATTCTTATTCTCTATAGAAAGCAGTACATTTGGTGCAATAATTGATGAGAATCTGAACCGCATGATTGATTGCAAAAGGTTAGATGCAACAGTGTTATTTTTTCCTTTTAAAGATACGCCATTAATAGAAATTTTAGGAATCTGTACATGAGTATCATTGTACTTTAAATCAACGTTATACAGTGTAAAAGTTCCTGGAATAAAGTAAAGCGGAGGACGAGCTGAAATTGCGCCAATTTTTAGAGATACGTTATTAGGAATTTGTATAATAACATTCGTCAAGTTTATTTTGCCTGCGATGCTGACTTCAGATGTCTCTGCCTTTATAGAACGGCGGGCTATTTCTCGTTTTACAAAATTATTAAGATGAGGCTTTGCTATGTAAAAACCACTGACAATTATGATTCCTAAAACAGCAACAAATCCAACAATATATGTTAGCCAATACTTTAGGTTACTTTGGTGCATATCGTTAAATTTGATCATCATTTTCTTTTTCATTTTTATAACTCGATGTGAGAGTTTAGATAAATTTCTCTAAGCAACACCAAAGGCTCAGATATGACATGCATAAGTTCAAAAACTATCCATTTTTATCTTCTTTTGCATGTAGAGTCATTTTATTTTTTTTTTCAATATGCTTTTATTAACAGTCACCAATTTTCTTTGATTTTAATATTCTATAAAAAAATTACTATGGTAAATGGAGAAGTAGGATCTAATTATGATTTTGTTTATCACTTTGATAGACTGCCCTTTAAAATATATCCATATTCTCTTGTATCTTGTCGAGTTTTATAGGAACGGTTAAAAAGCAAAAGGTGCGTTGTTCTTCATCAGGCTAATGGGAGAGATAGGTGTTATGACAGAAGATCAAATAATGGCTTTTTCTATCATTGGTTTTATGATGATCGTTTTCATTTGGGATCGATACCGTTACGATCTTGTTGCTGTTTGTACATTATTGATTGCATGCGCTGTTGGCCTGGTTAGTCCGAAAGAGGCATTTAATGGTTTTAGCAACGATATCGTTATTATTGTGGGGAGTGTGTTTATTGTCAGTACGGCTGTATCGCGCTCTGGTATAATGGAATTTATCATCCAACGGATATGGCCAGATGTGAAATCTGTTCGTCTTCAATTGGCTTTTTTAGTTATTTCTGTAATGTTTTTATCAATGTTTGTTAAAAATATTGGTGCTTTGGCTATTATGCTTCCAATAGCTTTTCAATTTGCTCGTCGTTCACAAGTTTCGCCTTCTGTCTTTTTGATGCCAATGGCATTTAGTTCTTTGTTAGGTGGTCTCATGACACAGATAGGAACTTCTCCTAATGTCGTTATTTCTGCTATGCAAGAACGTTTAGCAGGAACTCCTTTTACCATGTTTGATTTTACGCCGGTTGGTGCGGCAATTGCTACTGTTGGCGCATTATATTTGGTATTTTTTTCTTGGCGTTTACCTGTTCGTGTGTGTTCAGGTGTATCATTTGATGATGCTATTGATATTCGTAATTACGTTTCGGAAGTACGTATTCCAACGAATTCGCCGATTATAGGAAAAACTATTATTGATCTCGTTAAGCCGTCAGGTGGTGAGGTTATGGTGATTCAGATAATTAGAAGTAAAGTATCTATTTCTCCATTACCAGATTTTGTTTTTTCTGAAAACGATATTATTTTGCTAGAAGGTTCACATACTGGGCTAGATAGCGTCATCAATTCAGCACGTTTAGAATTTTCTACTGGTCGCACCATTTCTCCTGGCGATAAAGACAGCGATGTTAATATTGTTGAGGCGGTCATTACGCATAATTCTCCTCTGATTGGTATCAGTGCAAAAGGGCTTTTGTTATTTGATCGTTATGATGTAAATTTGCTTGCGTTAAGTCGTCAGCATGAAAGAGTACGAGGGAGGCTTGGCGATATTATTTTCCGTCTTGGAGATGTAATTGTCTTGCAGGGGCAGGATGCAGTTATTCCGAATCTGTTACGGGAATTGAAGTGTCTGCCCTTAGCAAAACGCAATATTATGTTTGGTAATTTACGACATGGTCTTGTATCTTTAGCTATTTTATTTGTAGCCATTATTTGTACGGCTTTTCAGGTTATGCCAGTGGCGTTTTCTTTCTTTTTTGCAGCTGCTGCTATGGTTATTTTTCGGGTTTTACCAGCGCGTGATTTGTATCAGGCATTAGATGGAAAAATATTGGTATTATTAGCAGCTCTTATTCCGGTCAGCGAAGCGTTAGAGAAAACGGGATGTACAGATCTTATAGGTTACTGGCTTAGTCAATTAGCAGTATTTTTGCCTCCATCTGGTGCATTAACACTCATGTTAGTTACAGCGATGTTGGTAACGCCATTTTTGAATAATGCAGCAACAGTGATGATGGTAGCACCAATCGCATCAAGTTTTGCTCATTCTTTGCACTACAAGCCTGAAGCTTTTCTTATGGCTGTTGCGATTGGTGCTGGATGTGAATTTCTTACACCGATTGGACATCAAAGTAATATGCTTGTGATGGCACCAGGAGGATACCGTTTTAGTGATTATCCACGTTTTGGTGCTCCATTAGCATTATTAGTAGTCATTGTTGCTATCCCAATGCTCATGTGGATTTGGCCATTATAACAGAATATATCTAAAATTTTTGCATAATAGTCATAATTGCTTATTTGGCTTCGGTTATTTTTAGTTATGAAAATTTAGCTGTATTTTTTATTATAGCTTGTTTAAAATTGGCTTATTTATTGTGGTTAGGTAGTAGGAAATTAAAAAAAGTGCAATGTAATAATTGTTCTTAAAGTCTTTACCGATCGTATAAGTGTATATACATTTTTGTAAAATTACAGATAGCATTATCAGAATTGTCAATAATTATACCATATTAAAAATTAAGGAAGTGATGATTTTTATTTAGATAAATTTCAAAATACATAAAAGCTATATAGGGTATTTGCATCATTTTTAATTGATGTTGTTGCAGAAATTTAATTGCGTGAATACACATTAATTTTAAATTGGTAAGTTAACAGTTTAAAGATATTTAGCTAATTAGGGCTACCATTTTTGTTCATTTGTGAATAAAAGTATAAGAATTAGATTTTTCTTTAAGGTATGATGATATGTCGTATGATAGTTTTATTGCTGAGGTTAATGCGGAGTTTCGTCAGGAAAAAGCTCTTGCTTTTTGGAGACGTTATGGACTTTTTGTTGTTGTTGCAGTTATAACTTTTGTATCAGTAATAGCTATTTATCAAATTTACCATCATGAGCAAATAAAGAAAGCTGGTTATGTTGGTGATATGTTTATAAAAGGTCTTAATTTTGCGGATAAACGTAATTTTGATGAAGCGATAAAGCAATTAGAGAATGTTAAAGCAACTAATTTTGGAGGATACCCTTTCCTTGCTCGTTTGCGTGAGGCTACTTTATTAATGGAACAAGGTAATGCTGTTAAATCTGTGGAGATATTTGACTCTGTTGCAGCTGATGAAAGGGCACCACAAATTTTGCGAGAAGTTGCAAAAATTCGAGCAGCTTATATTTTGGTTGATAAAGGGACATTAGAAGATGTCAGAAAACGCGTTGGAGATATGGCAGATGATGTTAGCCCTATGCGTGCGTTGGCCAGAGAAGCTTTGGGGTTAGCGGCTTATAAAGCAAATAAGATTGGTGATGCAGTTTCTTATTTTCAGAAAATTTCTGCAGAAGGTATTTTAGGATCAAAGATAACCGATCGAGCACAAATTATGCTTGAGCTTATTCAAGCTGAGGGTAAGGCAAATAAGGGATGAATGGATGAGCCTTACCATTGCTATAGTCGGTCGCCCTAATGTTGGCAAGTCAACTTTGTTTAATCGTTTGGTTGGGCTGAAGTTAGCTTTAGTTGATAATAAACCGGGTGTAACGCGTGATCGACGTGTCCATACAGCCAGGCTGCAAGATCTGCGATTTGATGTAATTGATACTGCTGGATTAGAAGAATCGTGCGATAATACGCTTGAAGGTCGTATGCGTTTTCATACAAAAGCTGCTATAGATGAAGCTAATATTATTTTATTTATGTTTGACGCAAAGATTGGAATAACTCCAAGTGATTTAAATTTTGCCTCGCTGATTCGTAAGTCAGGAAAGCCGATTGTACTTGTTGCCAATAAATCAGAATCAAAAGTAGCAATAGGGTATGAACATGAGGCATGGTCATTAGGTTTGGGTGAGCCTTGCTCAATATCTGCTGAACATGGTTTAGGTTTTACAGATCTTCATGATGCAATTATGAATATTATTGGAGGAGATCGAATTTTTGAGAATAAAAATGAAGATGAACATATTGTAGAGCGGCTTGTATCTAATGGTGGTGATGTAGATGATTTGGGAGAAGGAAGAATTATCTACGATGAAAATAAGCCTGTTCAAATTGCGGTTGCTGGGCGCCCAAACACAGGAAAATCAACTCTTATAAATAAAATGTTGGGACAAGATCGTTTATTAACGGGGCCTGAAGTTGGGCTCACTCGTGATTCCATTTCTGTAGATTGGGAATGGCGCGGTCGTCACATTAAACTTTTTGATACCGCAGGTTTGCGTCGAAAATCGAAAATTCAAGAAAAATTAGAAAAGCTTTCTGCTGCGGATACTTTGCGTTCAATTCGTTTTGCAGAGGTAGTAGTGATTGTTTTTGATGCGATGGCACCTTTTGAAAAGCAGGATTTACAAATTGTTGATCTTGTGATTCGTGAGGGACGCGTTCCTATTATCGCCTTTAATAAGTGGGATCTTGTTGAAAATTGTCAAATAAAATTACTTGATTTACATGAAAAGTGTGCTCGCCTTCTTCCTCAGGTTCGTGGTTTAAGAGCTGTCCCTTTATCAGGTCAATATGGTCAAGGGATTGATAAGCTTATGGAAAATGTTATAATGATGCATCGTGTATGGAATCGTCGTATTTCCACAGGCAGATTGAATCGATGGCTCGAAACTGTGATTGCACATAATCCACCTCCTGTGGTTTCTGGGCGTCGGCTTAAGATTAAATACATGACACAGGTTAAAACACGTCCTCCTGGGTTTGTTATTTCTTGCTCACGATCAGAAGCCATGCCCCAATCTTATTTACGTTATCTTTCTAATGAATTGCGCAATGCATTTGATATGCTGGGTGTACCAATTCGTATATCATTACGAACAGATGATAATCCTTTTGTAGCACGCTCTAAAAAAAGATGAATTTTCTATTTGAAAAATGCATAAATTTGCATTCTAGGATTAGTTTTTTAGTAAGCTTTTTCACGAATTACTGCTAATTAATTGTGTAGAGAAAACTTTTATTATCTTAAATTACAGAAAATACGGTATTTAAATTTATACTTGATTCTGATTTGCTGTTGTGAATATTTTCTTAGTATATTTTTAGAGTTATAACATAAAGATATATATAGTGGTCTAAGATTGAAGCAGTAATATATCGTTAGCGGGTTATAGTGGTTACTTTGGATGTATTAATAGCTGAAGTTAATAAAATTTTAGTACAGATTTTTATGCGATAAATTTCTTTTGGCGACTTGACGAATAAATTCTGTAACAATATGCTATGCAAGTTTTTTGGATGAGTTTTAACTTTGCTTTTTAATTAAGGAATCAATTATATATGGCAAGGGATAGCGATCCCATCGTACCCCCAAAAAAGACTGAAGGAAAAAATCAAAGAAATAGTTTTTCTTCAGGGGATTTTAGGTATTGTAGTAGGAATTTAGTTTCATCTTTGATGCGCAAAGAGGCGTTAGAAAAAAAGAGGTTTGAAAAGAAGGAGGAAGAGTTAAAAGGAGGGATGGCACGTGCTGTTAAGCTGTCTAGCGAGTTTCTTGCGAACATTATTGTTGGTGTCGTGTTGGGATTAGGGTTCGATAAGCTGGTAGGTTCATTGCCGTGGGGATTGGTATTTTTCCTTTTTCTTGGATTTGCTTCTGGCACATTAAGTATTCTTCGTTCTGTGGGGTACATTGCCCCCAGTAAATTTAGACAAAGTGGCGCATCGCGCCAAGATCAAAAGAGCCAATAAGAGGTTCGGTAAATGAGGTTGAAGTGACATCGCACGCTCCAGATCCTATTCATCAGTTTGAGGTTTCACGGTTAATTAATATTTCTATAGGAAATATGGATTTGTCGTTTACAAACGTATCGTTTTTTATAGTGGTTACTGTTGTTGTAGCTTCTGTCTTTCTCTTTATTTCCTCGTCGAGTCGTGGGTTAGTTCCGACACGGATGCAATCCGTTTCAGAGATGGCATATGAGTTTGTAGCATCAACTTTGCGGGAATCATCTGGCGTGCAGGGCATGCAATTTTTTCCTTTGGTTTTTTCTCTGTTTACATTTATTTTGCTTGCTAATTTTATTGGTCTTTTCCCTTATTTTTATACGATTACTTCTCAAATTATGATTACTTTTGCATTGGCTATGTTGGTGATTTTAACGGTGATTGTTTATGGTTTTTATAAACATGGGATGAGTTTTTTGAAATTGTTCGTTCCTAGTGGTGTGCCTGTTGTAATTTTACCTCTTGTTACTATGATTGAGGTTATTTCTTTTTTTTCTCGCCCTATAAGTCTTTCACTTCGTCTTTTTGCTAATATGCTTGCTGGTCATATTACCCTTAAAGTATTTTCTGGCTTTATTGTCTCAATGATCGGAGTAGGAATTATGGGCGTTGGTGGTTCAATTTTACCGCTTATCATGACTGTAGCGATTACTGCTCTTGAGTTTTTGGTTGCATTCCTTCAGGCTTATGTGTTTACAGTTTTGACTTGTATGTATCTTAATGATGCAGTTCATCCGGGACATTAATAAAACTGGCGGTTTTCCGCCAAATAGTGCAATTTCGCTTCAAAGGAGAATAATATGGAATTGGTGCTTGCAGCAAAATATATTGGCGCTGGTCTTGCTTGTTTTGGTATGGCAGGGACAGCTTTAGGCCTTGGAAATATTTTTGGTAACTATCTTTCTGGTGCGTTACGAAATCCATCAGCAGCAGATAGTCAATTTGGTCGTTTAGTCTTTGGTTTTGCTGTTACAGAAGCTTTGGGTATTTTTTCATTACTGATTGCGTTGTTACTTCTTTTTGCAGTTTAATCATCTTCAAAAGGGTATGTTTGTTTTCTGCATGAAAATAAATATATCCTTTTAATTTTTGATGACAAGAATATTAGCTAAGTCGTCATTGGCAATAGAGGGTCTTAATAAGTTATTTGAAGGATAAAAGAAGATGTTTGTTTCCAGCGCTTATGCAAATATCACTGAAACAACTATGGGGCATATAACTAATGTGGCAGGACGTGCAGATCGTGTATTTCCGCCTTTTGATTTTGTGCATTTTGGTTCGCATCTTTTTTGGTTATCAGTTTCTTTTGGGCTTTTTTATCTTTTTATCTCTCGTGTAATTGTGCCGCGTATTGGTGGTGTTATTGAAACACGCAAAGACCGGATTGCGTCTGATTTAGATCAGGCAATGCGTATGAAGCAGGAAGCATGTGTTGTTGTTGAAACTTACGAGCAGAAATTAGCGGAAGCTCGTTTACAGGCTCACGTTATGGCACAGACTGCTAGTGAAGAGATAAAAGAAAAAGCCGAAATGGAGCGAAAAGAAATTGAAGCAAGCTTAGAGAAAAAGCTAGCAGATGCTGAAAAACAAATAACAAAGATTCGGGATAAAGCTATGCAAAATGTTGGCTTAATTGCCGAAGAGTTAGCTATTGAAATTGTAAAAAAATTAATTGCTGTTGATGTTGGTAAAGATTCTGTTAATTCAGCTATTAAAGCTGCAGATTGCCGAGGATTAAAAAGATGACCGATACTTTTTGGGCATTCGTTGGGTTAGTTATTTTTATAACTCTTTTGGTTTATTTCAAAATTCCTAAGATGGCTGTGAGTCATCTTGATGCGCGGGCAAAGCGTATAAAGGATGAACTTGATGAAGCTCTTCGTCTTCGTGAAGAGGCACAGGAAATGCTAGCCGAATATCAGCGTAAGCATGCAGAAGCAGAAAGGGATGCACAAGAGATTATTGCTGCAGCTAAACATGAGGTTGAATCTATTATCGCTGAATCTCGTATAAAAGCAGAAGAGTATGTAAGGAATCGCAATAAATTGGCAGAACAGAAAATTGCTCAGGCAGAAGTTGATGCTGTACGTATGGTTTCTTCATCTGCGATAGATTTAGCAGTTTCTGCTGCGTGTACGCTTATTGCGCAAGAATTAAATTCTGAAAAAGCTTGCAAGCTCATTAAGGAATCTATTGCTGAAGAGTCTCTTAATAAAATGAAAGCATACCTTAATTAATGATTATTGGGTAAGTTTAAAAAGATCATTTTAGGTAATTTTATTGTATTTCAATACTAATAGAGATTTTTGTATTAGTTGTTTTGTAATGATAATTAATACTGCTGTTGTATGTTTGGGAGTTATCTAAATTACGAGGATAGGTTATTCTATAATATTCTTAGATATAATTAATGACAAGAGAACTAAAGAATATAAAACTTAATTTTTATTGTTCTTAATTATTGATAGAATGTCAGATTTCAGATTACAATTTTTGAAAAATCTCCGATTGCTTGTGTTGTATTGCAGATACGCTTAAGAAGAGCCAACCGGTTGGTGCGGACATTGTAATTGTTATCGTTGATTAATATTTTTTCAAAAAATATATTTATGCATTCTCCAAGTGGTATCAGAGTATTTAGTAAAAGTGATAAACTTTTTGTATTTATGTAGTTCTCAACTTTTTCTTCTACTTCAATAATTTTTTTATAGAGTTGTTTTTCTTCTGCTTCAATAAATAATTCAGGATCAACTTCATTTGTGATTGTTGTACCTTTTTGGAATTCATTCTCAAGAATGTTTACTGTACGTTTTATAGCAGCTAAAAAATTGTTTCCATCGTCTGTATTAATAAAGGCGATTAGTGATTCGATACGACGTACAGCCAATAAAAAATCATCAGTATCCTTGTTTAAGATTGCTTCAATCGCATCATAACGAGCACCTTGCTCTTTAAGGTAAATTTTTAGGCGTTCATGAAAAAAACACAAAAGATCTGATAAAATATGTCCTGTTTTGTCAGGAAATATATTGTGCAATTGTTGTTCTTTTTTTAAGGATGTTGTGTGTTTGATTTTTTGCTGTAAAAAAAGATTTATTGCTACGTTAAAAATTGGTGTAAGATTGATTGTCCAGTCATGCAATAGCACGAGTTTAATAACTCCTAATGCTGCCCGTCTTAATGCATAGGGATCCTTTGAACCCGTTGGTTTTTCATTAATGAGCCAAAAACCAACGAGTGTATCGATTTTATCAGCTAGAGCAACTGTTATAGCAATAGGCTCTTGTGGGGTGCTATCTGTAGATCCTCGAGGTTTATAATGATCCTCGATTGCTTCAGCTACGCGAATATCTTCTCCTTGAAGAAGTGCATATTTTCGCCCTATTAATCCTTGTAATTCAGGAAATTCACCAACAACTTTTGTCTGTAAATCAGCTTTTGCGAGTATTGCTGCCCGTCGAGCTAATAGAGGATCTGCTTGTACAAAAGGTGCAATTTTTTGCGCTAAAGCAGCTATACGTTCTATTCTTGCACCTTGTGTTCCTAATTTTTCATGAAAAATGACATTCAAATGATCAAGTCGTGCCATTCTTTGATCAAGAGGTTTGTTCAAATCCAGATCAAACTTTTTAGCAGAGGAGTTTAAGTATTTTATATCTGGTAAATTATGTTGGTCTGTTTGCCAAAAATAGAGTGCATCAGAAAGGCGAGCACATACAACTCTGCTATTTCCCTTAGAAATTTCTTTGCCATCATCGCTTGCAAGAATATTAGAGACAAGAATGAAATGATGAGAAAGTTTAGTTTTTTCGCCTTGTTTGCGAGTTACAAAGCATTTTTGGTTAGCTCGAATTGTTAAGCGAATAATTTCTGGTGGCATATCAAGAAAGGATTTGTTGAAACTGCTCATAAGAACAACAGGCCACTCAACAAGTCCCGAAATTTCTTCTAAAAGAGCATCATCTTGAACCAGTTCTAGGTTGTTTGCAAAGCAGAGATTTTGAGCATCTGCTAATATGATATTCTTGCGCCTTTCTGCATCTAGAATGACTTTATTGGCTTCCAGCTTGGCGATATAGTCATCAAAACGGCGGATTTGTATAGGTTTTCCATCACTTAAAAAACGATGACCGTAGGTCAGATTGTTGCTTTTAAGGGAACCAATTGTAAAGGACACAACATGTGTTTCACCAATTTCTGGTCCGAAGACACAGAGAATATTTTGCAAGGATCGAATCCACTTCAGTGCTCCACTTTTTGCTGAATCTTCACCCCAACGCATAGATTTTCGCCATGGAAAGTTGCGGATAATATTCGGTATAATATCTGCAATAATTTCTTCTGCATTTCGGCCTTTTTTAGTGATTTTAGCAATATAAAAGTCACCTTTTTTGTTGTCATGTGCAATGTGAGCTTCAGAAATATCATGGAGTCCTGTTGCACGTAAAAAGCCATCAATCATGTGCTGTGGTGATTTTGTACTGGGACCTCTACGTTCTTCATAGATATCTTTTGAGAACATAGAAAGACCACGTAGGTCTAATGTAAGACGACGAGGTGTCCAATATTCACGAGCAAATTCATAGGTTAAACCTGCATTTACAAGTTGATCTGTAATACATTTTTTGAGATCGGCAGCAGCTTTTCTCTGTATACAAGCAGGGATCTCTTCGCTGAAAAGTTCAAGAAGGAGATTAGACATTAAGATTCTCTTTTATTACAAATTTGACCAGCTTCAGTAAGTAAAAATGCTTCACCACAGCGGCGTGCAAGATCACGAACACGAAGAATGTAACTTTGTCGTTCTGTTACAGAAATAACGCTACGGGACTGTAAAAGATTAAAAATATGACTGGCTTTAATACATTGATCATAAGCTGGAAAAACACATCGATGTACGTTATTTTTATTATTTGGTTTTCCAGCTTCAAGAAGTGCGATACATTCGCATTCTGCATCGATAAAATGTTGATGCAGTAATTTGGTATCCGCAAATTCAAAATTATAGTATGAATATTCCTGTTCTGTTTGTAGGAAAATATCTCCATAACTTATTTTATTTTTTCCATCTAAACCATTAAAGTTAAGATCATAGACATTATCAATACCTTGGATGTACATGGCTAGACGTTCAAGTCCATATGTGATTTCTCCTGAAACTGGAGCGCAATCAATACCACAAATTTGCTGAAAATAAGTAAATTGAGAGATTTCCATTCCATCACACCAGCATTCCCATCCAAGTCCCCAAGCCCCGAGTGTTGGGCTTTCCCAATCATCTTCAACAAAGCGAATATCATGAAGTTTTGCATCAAGGCCGATGGCTTGCAATGATTTTATATAAAGCTCTTGCAAATTTGGAGGAGAAGGTTTGATAAGAACTTGAAATTGATAATAGTGCTGTAAACGATTTGGATTTTTACCATATCGTCCATCTATTGGGCGACGAGACGGCTGTACATAAGCTGCTTTCCAAGGATTTGGTCCTAATGCACGCAGTGTTGTAGATGGATGAAAAGTTCCAGCTCCAACTTCCATATCATAAGGTTGTAAAATTGCGCACCCATAGTGAGCCCAATAATTTTGCAAAGTCAATATAAGACCTTGAAAAGAACGTTTAGGGTTAAGATATTTAGGCATTTTTACCTTGTGCACTCTTTAAAATATTTGATCAACATATGGAGATTAAAAGAATTTCATTACTGTCTATTGTTTCGTATGATTATGGTCAAGTATCGTTATTTATTGCAAGCCAAATTTCAATTTTTTTTGGATTGTTTTAGAATTTTCTGCTTCTTCATCAATTGCATGATTCCATTGAAATATTGCTTCACGTTTTCGTCCAATTTTCCAATAGGCATCACCTAAATGATCATTTAATATTGGATCTTCGGGTTGTAATTTTATAGCAGTTTCCAATATCTGAACAGCTTTATTGTATTGCTTAAGTTTATAATAAGCCCATCCTAAAGAATCTAAGATATGGCTATTTTGTGGTTGTAATGCAGAGGCTTTTTGCAGAATACGGAATGATTCTTCAAGATTTTGATTACGATCAATAAGTGAGTAGCCTAGATAATTAAGTACTTGTGGCTGATCAGGAAAAAAATCAAGCGCTTTTCGTAGGTCAATTTCGGCTTTTGGCCATTGCTGCAAACGCTCAAGGGCAATTCCACGTTGATAAAAGAGTTTCCAATCATCTTGTTGAAAATTTTTTATACGTGCAATAGCATTATCCATAATTTGGACAACGGCAGAAAATTTATTTTCTTGCATATAAATAGCTGCTAAAGCCATCAAAATATGGCGATCATTAGGAAATTTTTTCCTTAATAATGTGAGTAATTTTATAGCTTCATTGGGATTGCTGTTATTTGCGAGAGTGTGTGCTAGCTGTAACTGCCCAAACTTATAATAAAATGAGCTAGGAGGTAAAGAACGGAAAAATTTAATTGCACGATTTGGATCATTTAGTCTAATGGAAATATTTGCTAATTGAAATAATGTCGCATCATTTTTAGGATTTAAGATTAAAGATAATTGATTGAAAATACGTGCAATTTGCTCTGAGTTATTATAGTTGAGAATTGTTCCAAAATTATATAATACTTCACCTGCTCCTTGCTGAGCTGTTTGAATTGTCCTTTCTAGGAAACCACCTTTTTCAACTTTTTCCCTGATATTTTTAAGTAGGTTTCTTCTTGGGAGAGTCTGTTCACCATGCTTGAGAATCTGAATAGCTTGATTACGCATTTTATGCCGCAATTGGAATGAGGCATAGGCTATGATAATATGTTCATAGGTGATAGGAGATATAATATGGCTTTGTGGGTTATTGAATGCCTGAGCGAAATATTTTTGTGCATCCTGTTTACGATTTGCTAGGTCATTCATGAGTGCAAGATGGTAATGTAAGAAAGTATTATACCAAGCAGAGCTTTGCATTTTTTCAAGATCAGAGATTGCTTGAGATTGGTGCCCAGATCCAAAAGTGGCCCAAGCACTGATTAATTCAGAGATTGGGTTATTGGTAGCAGGGGGGCTTTCAGTTGTAGAAGAGGCTTAACATTTTGGTAGTTTCTTTTAATGAGATTATCTACTGATAAAGTTAAGGAAACAAAAGGAGTTATAATACCTTGCTCTTTGAGTTTTTTGGCTTGCTTGGCAGCTTCTTTAAAGGTACCTGTGGACAGCATAGCTTCAAGGATTTCTATTTGTGCTTCAATATGATCAGGTTTATAAGTGAGCGCCTGTTTAAAATAATCTATAGCAAGATCTGTTTTATTTTCGTGGTTTGCTACTCTTCCAGCTAAATAGGCGCCTGTAAATGAATTTGTACTGATGGCAGCATAAACTTTGTTGTAGGTGGGTAGTAACATCAGTACAATGCTCGCTATCAAAAAAGTAAAAAAGCGGTATACTGCTGTACTGTGCATAGAACGAATCCTTCTTAAGATAATCAATAGATTGTATAGATTATAAATCATACCCAATCACTTATTTGCAAAATACTATTATTCTTGCCACTAACTAGTTTACACGAGAAATACAAAAGTTAACAGCTTCGATTAAAGCATTTTGGGCAGGGGTTTTTTCCATTGAAGAGAGAGCATCAGTCGCACGTTTTCCATAGGTGCATGCTTGTTTTATCGTATCTGTGAGGCCTTCATATTTTTCTATTAGGTGTTGTGCGTGCGTAAAGGCTTCATCATTGTTTTGACCGTTTTCAATAGCTTGTTTCCAGAATTTTTTTTCTACAGTATTTCCTCGTTTATATGCTAAAATAACAGGCATTGTAATTTTACCTTCTCGGAAATCATCACCTATATTTTTTCCTAGATTTTTAGCAGTTCCACCATAGTCTAGTGCATCATCAATTAATTGAAAAGCTAAACCTAATAATGATCCATATTCGCGTAATGAAAAACGTTTTTCATGTTCAGAACCAGCAATGATTGGTCCAACTTCTGCAGCCGCTGAAAAAAGTGCAGCCGTTTTTGCATTGATGATTTTTAGGTAATCTGAAATGCTAGTTTCTATATTTTTTGTAGCAGAAAGTTGCATCACTTCTCCTTCAGCAATTATTGCAGCAGCATTTGCTAAGACAGAGAGCGCTTCTATAGATCCAACATCTACCATCATTTTAAAAGCTTGTCCCAACAAAAAATCACCAACAAGTACGCTTGCCTGATTTCCCCAGATCATTCGTGCAGTAGATTTTCCTCGTCGTAGATTACTTTCATCGATTACATCATCGTGTAACAAAGTTGCTGTATGCATAAACTCAACTGCTGTTGCGAGTTTTATATGTCCATCATTTTGGTAGCCGAACATATGAGCAGACGCTAATGTTATCATTGGGCGTAACCTTTTTCCACCTGATGAAATAAGATGGTTGGAAATTTCAGGGATCATTACAACGTCTGAATTTGCCATAGAGAGGATAAGCTGATTCACATGCTCCATGTCATTTTTGGTAAGATTGATAAGGGATTGAAGAGAAATTTGCTCATTTCCCGTTTGATCCGATTGTGTGGTAGCATTCAATATGTTTACTCCTAGAGTATTGCAATAATATATATAATTTCTACTTTTTCTGTAGCATAAAGTGGAGAGACATTTGATACAAGTCTTGATATATTACTTTGAAACGTAAATTTTGCATGATATTTATAAGGGGTATTTTTTATACTTAGGTGGTGTCGGTATCATGAACTTATGGTAAAAAATTGAAATAAATTTTTTAAGATTATGAGTTGAAAGTATAAATTATAGAGATGATCTTTAAGCTTTTAAATGGATAAAGTAATGAGTCATAATAATGATGAAACAGTTGATGGGTTTCATCACGGAGGGTTTTATTTAGTTCAACCACGTTTACGTGGTCATCGTTCTGGTATGGATGCTATGTTGTTAGCGGGTTTGGTTCCCAGTAATTTTCAAGGTAAGGTTGTTGATTTAGGTGCTGGTGCTGGTGCTGCTGGATTAGCGGTTGCCTCGCGTTGCTCAAATGTTCATGTAACATTGGTTGAACGATCAGATTTTATGGTATCTTATGCTAAAAAAACGCTGATGCTAAAACAAAATGAAAGACTTTCTAACCGAATTTGCTTATTAAAAGCAGATGTTGCCTTTAGAGGTAAGGATCGACTAGAGGCAGGATTGGCCGATAATGTTTTTGATTTTGCGATTATGAATCCGCCTTTCAACAATCCTACAGATCGCAAAACACCTGATGAGCAAAAGTTTGAAGCTCATGTTATGCCTGAGGAAATGTTTAACAATTGGTTGCGGAGTGCAGCAGCAATTGTTAAACCGGGTGGATATCTTGGGTTAATTGCACGCCCACAATCACTGACTGATATCTTGCATGCTTTGGAGGGGCGTTTTGGTAATATTTGCCTCATTCCTATTCATGCGCGCGCTGCAACGGCCGCAATTCGTATTTTGTTTTATGCAAAACGGGGAAGTCGAGCAGCGTTATCTATATTGCCACGGTTGGTTATGCATGAAGGTGATGGTCATGCTTTTTCTCCACAGGTTGATGCAATTAATAATGGGCGTATAAGCTTGTGGGAACTTTTTAAGTGATATCTTGTGTTTTCCAGTTTATTATTTAAATTAAAATTAGGCATTTAATTGTTTCAAAAGAGGTTTTAATTTTTAGTGACAAGTTATAGCTTATGATTTAGATTTTCATTGGTACTGTTTTATACAGTTATGCTCTTCTTTTGTTTCCATTACTCGTTAAATTTTACAAAACATTATAAGGAAATTTCATTTTGATTGACGCTATCAAAAATTTTATTCCAAATTCTTTTTATTCCAGTAAACCTGAAATTCCGGTAGTACGCCTTCATGGTGCGATTATGGATTCAGCTTCATCGATAACACGTACGCTTTCGTTGGGTAGGTGTGCAAATCTTTTAGATAGGGCTTTTTCTCATAGAAAAGCGCCGGCTGTTGCTATTGTTATTAATTCTCCCGGTGGTTCGCCTGTGCAATCACATTTTATTTTTAAGCGTATTCGTGGTTTGGCAGAGGAAAAAAAGAAACATGTTCTTGTCTTTGTTGAAGATATAGCTGCATCGGGTGGTTATATGATTGCTTGTGCGGGAGATGAAATTTTTGCTGATCCTGCTTCGATTGTTGGTTCTATTGGGGTTGTTTCGGCTTCTTTTGGTTTTCCTGAGCTTTTAAAAAAAATTGGCGTAGAGCGTCGTGTTTATACGGCTGGAAAAAACAAAGTTGTGTTAGATCCATTTCAGCCAGAACAAAAAATGGGTGTTGAACATTTAAAATCTCTACAACTTGAGGTTCACCAAACTTTTATCGATTTAGTTAAAGAGAGGCGCGCAGCGAAATTATCAGATGATCCAGATATTTTTACAGGAATGTTTTGGAGTGGAAAGAAAGGTGTTGAACTTGGTTTAATTGATGGGTTAAATGATGTACGATCTGTTATTAAAGAGCGATTTGGTCGTGATACAAAACTTCGCTTAATTACTCCTCCAAAGAGTCTTTTAGGACCAAAAATGCCTTCAGGAATTGTTGCTAATACAGCTTATACAGCTGTCAACAGTGCATTAATAGCAGCGGAAGAGCGGGCACTTTGGCAGCGTTATGGTTTATGATTGGAATAGTGATTTGATGTGTGTTAAATTTTAATTGATGATTTTACTTAAGAGTGGTTGTTAAAAGGAACAAGATCTAAGATGACGCGGGTGATTGCCTTTAGTTTGATTTGTATTACAATTTATTACATTTGTTGTTTGGTTAAGAAGCAATTGAAGTATGTTGATGTGAAAGATAGGTCGCATGTCGATCCGAGAGGAACATTGGTAAAAGATTCTTTTACTGGTAGATATTACGTCAGATGATATTGGATGTACAATCTGCGTTCAAAGGTTTCTCTTGTGTATTTACGCCAATTAAGTTGAATTTAGCTTTACATGTTGTAGGGCAGCGCTCTGATGGTTATCATTTAATAGAAAGTTTGGTCTATTTTAGTCTCAGCGGTGATTATTTAAGATGTATGCCTTTTTGTCGTGATCGGTTTATTGTAACAGGTCCTTTTGCAGATAAGCTAGCTTCTGATACGAGAAATTTGGTTGTGCGTGCACATGATTTTATGTGTAAGACATTTCCTGAACATGCTAGTCATACTTTTTTCCAACTTATTAAAGTCTTACCGATTGCTTCTGGAATAGGTGGTGGTTCTGGTAACGCTGCTGGTGTTTTAAGTATGTTGCGTCGGCAATGGGATATTGATTGTTCTTGTGAAAAATTAGCAGAAATGAGTTTAGTGCTTGGTGCTGACGTACCAATGTGTCTTTTTGCTTTGGAATACAAGCAGCCGCTTTTTGTTAAAGGAATTGGGCAAGATATAACGCGGCTAAAAGAGGCTTGCTCGCTTGCAATGGTATTGGTTAATCATGGTCAATACATTGAAACAAAATCTGTTTTTAGGATCTTGGAGAAACATGATCATCCTTCTCTGAAAATTGATCCAGCGGCTTTCAAGACGGTTTATTCATTGGTTGAAGCATTACAAGAAACACGTAATGATCTTTTTGTCCCTGCATTAAAAATTGCACCTCGAATATCCGATGTTTTACATGCATTGGATGAGAGTGGCTCTCTTTTTTCTCGTATGTCTGGGACTGGTGCGACTTGTTTTGGTATTTTTAAAGATAAAGAATCAGCACAGAAGGCAGCTGTCTTTATTAAATCAATGCACCCAGACTGGTTTGTTAAGCCTATCATAACTTTAGGAAGATCATAAAGTTGATAGTATAAAATAAAAGATTTTATCTTATTTATATGCTAACATGGAATATACATTGGATAAAATTCAAAAGAATCTATCTCTGTTAGATATTTTTTGAATCTTGTGTTTTCATGGATGCTATGAATATACTTTAGATAAGATATTTTTGTTGTGGGGCTTGTGAAAAATAGGCAGTGGTGCAACAATGGGTTATGTCTCGTTGTATCAATAATTTCTCAAATGTGTTTAATTTGCCACTTAAGCCAAATTTTTCGTACGAATTAGATTTACAGAAACAAGGCTTCTTTCACATCGCAGGTGTGGATGAAGTGGGGCGTGGTTCTTTAGCCGGACCTGTCGTAGTAGCTGCAGTTATTTTAGATAAAGACCATATTCCGGATGGATTGAATGATTCAAAAAAACTGTCTATACAACAACGTAGAAGACTCTATTGTGAGATTTTGCATAATGCGTTAGCAGTTTCGATTTCTAGTCTTTGTGCTCATACGATTGATAAATCTGATATCCGCAAAGCAACTTTAGAAGCAATGTATCGCTGTATCACGGGATTAGCAGTTTCAGCTCAATATGCACTAGTTGATGGGCGCGATATTCCCTCTCATCTGTCGTGTCCAGCAATTTCTTTGATTAAAGGTGATCAGCGTTCAGTTTCAATTGCGGCAGCATCCATTATAGCTAAGGTAACGCGTGATCGGATGATGGAATGTGCTGGGCAGGTTTATAAAGGTTATGGTTTAGAAAAACACGTAGGTTATGCAACGTTAGAGCATCGTGTTTCTCTTGATAAATATGGGCCAGTTATGGGATTGCATCGTTATAGTTTTGCGCCAATTAGAGAGCGATATAGGAATGATATATCATGACAATTCTTCCTCTCAATAGTGTTTCTATAAAAAAGGCAGTCACACTTCTTGAGCAGGGAAAGTTAGTAGCTCTGCCAACAGAAACTGTTTATGGATTAGCAGGAGATGCAACCAATGGGAAGGCGATAGCTTCTATTTTCTCTACAAAGAGGAGACCAGAATTTAATCCTCTTATTGTGCACGTAAGCAGCATCAATATGGCTGAATGCTATGTTGAAATTGATTGCCTTTCACGCCGATTAATGGAAATATTTTGGCCAGGTCCCTTGACATTTGTTTTACCTTTAAAGGCACGTCATAATATTCATTCTTTAACCACTTCTGGTCTTAATACATTAGCCGTTCGTTTTCCAGATAGTAGTTTCGTGGAAGTTATACAGTGTTTAGGTCGACCTTTGGCTGCTCCGAGTGCAAATCGATCAGGACGCTTGAGTCCTACTTCAGCTGATGCTGTTTTTGCATCTTTAGGGTCATCTGTTCCTTTAATTCTTGATGGTGGTGTTTCCAAAATAGGGCTTGAATCAACGATTATCAAGGTTTGTGATGAAAATGTTTATCTTTTGCGTCCTGGAGGACTCTCTGCTGAAAAAATTGAAAAAATTGCAGGAAAATTGCTGAAACGGCAAGATCAGATAGCGGCTATTGAAGCACCTGGTATGTTAAAGTCACATTATGCACCAAATACTGATGTTCGTTTGAATGTACAAAAGGTGGAAAGTGGAGAAGCACTTTTAGCATTTGGTCCTAAACGTGTTATGGGTGTTGAAAACGCTGTTTCTGTTTTAAATCTCAGTGAACGTGGACAATTGGAGGAGGCCGCATATCATTTATTTCAATATATGAAGCGATTGGATTCACTTAGAGTGAAGTGTATCGCGGTAGAGTCTATTCCCTCATATGGATTGGGTGAGGCCATTAATGATCGTTTAATACGAGCTGCTGCTCCAAGGGAGAAATAAAAATGGAGCATGATTTGATTAAGCGCTTTAGAAACATTGTCGGTGCTGCACATGCTATAACTGATCAGGTATTGATTGCACCATATTTACTCGAAGAGCGTGGACTTTTTCATGGAAAAACACCGTTGCTTTTACGACCATCTTCAACGGAAGAAGTATCATCGATTATGCAATTGGCCAGTCAAACGCGCACACCGATTGTTCCTCAGGGGGGAAATACAGGTCTTGTTGGAGGACAACAGCCTGATGAACATGGTAAAAGCATTATTGTATCCATGGAACGATTGAACAAAATTAGATGTATTAATCTTGAAGGTAATTTTGCTGTAGTGGAGGCGGGTGTTGTTTTACATAATTTACAGAAAACGGTAGATGAATTAGGTCGTTTTTTTCCTCTTTCTTTGGGATCTGAAGGATCATGCCAGATAGGAGGAAATCTTTCCTCTAATGCTGGAGGGACAGCTGTTTTAGCTTATGGAAATATGCGTGAACTTTGTCTTGGCTTAGAAGTTGTTTTGCCTGATGGCCGTATCTTAGATGATTTACGTTTTGTGAAGAAAGACAATAGTGGCTATGATTTGAAAAATCTGTTTATTGGTGCAGAAGGCACTTTAGGCATTATAACTGCAGCAGTTTTAAAGATTTTTCCAAAATCAAAAGGAAGAGCTGTTGCGTTTGTAGGTTTACGCAGTCCATCCAAAGCTTTAGAGTTTTTATCTCTTGCTCAATGCTATAGTGAGAAGATGTTGACTGGTTTTGAGATTATGGGAAAACTAAGTTTACAGATTGCGTTAAATTATGAAATGTATGAGAGATTTTTATTTGAACGTGAGCATGAATGGTATGTATTGATTGATATTTCATCGTTGCGGAGTGATAGTGAAGCATTATCGGTATTAAGGATGATTTTGGAAGAATCTCTAAAGAGTGCTATTGTAGAAGATGCGGTTATTGCTCAATCGTTAAAACAGCAAGATTTTTTTTGGCAATTGCGTGAAAGTATGTCATATGCACAAAAGTTAGCAGGAGTGTCCATTAAGCATGACATTGCGGTTCCTGTTGCTTCCATTCCTAATTTTATCAATGACGCATCTCTTGTTGTTGAAGATATTGCTCCAGGTGCACGGGTAGTCTGTTTCGGTCATATGGGTGATGGTAATTTGCATTATAATGTTATACAGCCCATTAAAGCTGATGCTTCGGAGTTTTTGCAGCTAAGGTCACGAATGAATTACTGCATTCACAGGTTAGTGATGCGTTATCATGGTGCATTTTCTGCTGAGCATGGAATTGGTCAGCTTAAGCGTAAGGAACTTCGCGTTTTCAAATCACCTGTTGCGTTAGACATTATGCAAGACATTAAGAAGATACTTGATCCTTTAGGAATTATGAATCCTGGAAAAATATTATAATCAAAGAACAGTAAGCTTTTTTACGTATTTTTGTTTAGATTTCAATAATCAAAAAAGAAACTAGTTGTTTTTTATTTAATCTTTTAATAATTCAATAGAGACAAACTATTAGAGGGTATATGTTGTTAAAATAAAATTGGGACACTTTGATATGGCTAATCAATGCGTTGATCAAGCAAAAATTGGGATCGAATTTCGGCTAGATCCGTGCCATCTGCCACATACAACGACGTATATTTCACTGAAAACAGGCAATCAGATGGTTTGTTTGTTAAGTGAACATGGTGTTCTTTTTAAAACGGATACTCCTTCAAGCTTATCGCGTTTAGTGCCAGCTTATGATTTCAAAGGGATTGCAGCACGCACCGTGAAAACTATTGCAGGAGAAAGAGCTGTTGCGTTAGAGTTGTTTCATACAGATAAAGAAGCTTGTATTCCACTTTTAGTTTCTAGGGATTTACATAATGTTCTTCTGGACTGGCGGTTATGGGCAGATATTTATAGCCTTCCCATGCTTATGATCAATGAAGATAATAGCGTTATAGTTGTAAAAGATCATGCTGATTTGCGTCGTTTTTTTTGCATGACGTCATATTCCAAACGAAAACACTTTTTGCTTCGTTATGGTAATCCATTGGGATTGCGTTTGATAATTGCTAATCGAATCGTACTGCAATAATATTTGTGCGAATTGGTTTTTTTATGTATCGTACAGATGATAGTTCATTAGAGGTTATTCGCATTTTTTTAAGATTAGTAAGCAAAAAAAATTATGAACAGCAATGAACAAATGCGTTTTAGATAGATTTGACAATAAATGATCAGGTAGTTGTGATCGTAATTTTATGCTAGGATAGTTCACTTTTTTCTATTTTGTGATTGCTATGAATGGCGTAATTTTATGAGCATCACGCCATCTTGTGAAATTGTAAAGTCATGGAAGAGAGAATTTAAAGAACTGATTTTTCTCGTTCAATGGCTCGCCATCCAATATCATGGCGAACAAACCCCTCTGGCCAATCTATACAATTAACAGCTTCATAAGCTCGTTTTTGTGCGTGTGTGACGTTTTTTCCTGTCGCTGTTATATTTAAAACTCGTCCACCATGAGCAACTAATTCTCCATTGCGTAATGCTGTACTAGCTTGAAAAACTTTTACATCAGGGAGAGCATTTGCTTTACCGATATTACGAATAATTGTTCCTTTTTGAGGGGTATTTGGGTAACCTTTTGCAGCCATAACAACAGTTAAAGCAGTTTTTTCAGACCATTGAATAGTTTTGTTTTCAAGATTTCCTTGAGCTGCTGCAAAAAGAATTGGCAAAATGTCATCTTTTAGGCGCATCATTAAAACTTGACACTCTGGATCACCGAATCGTACGTTAAGTTCAATTAATTCAGGTCCTTTTTGCGTTATCATTAATCCGACGAAGAGAATGCCTCTAAAAGGGGTTCCCATTTTTCGCATGCTCAAAAGAATCGGTTCAACAATGTCTTTTAGAGTACGATCAACCATTTCTGGAGTCATGATAGGAGCTGGTGAATAAGCTCCCATGCCACCGGTATTTGCTCCAGTATCACCATCACCAACACGTTTATGGTCTTGTGCAGATCCAAACGGAACGGCAATTTTACCATCACAAAGACAAAAAAAGCTTACTTCCTCACCTTGGAGAAAGGATTCTACAACGATTTTTCTTTCTGTATTATCGGACATGTTTTTAAAGCACGAATCAACAGCATTAAATGCTTCTTCTGTTGTTGTTGCTACAACAACACCTTTGCCAGCTGCTAAACCATCAGTTTTGATAACAATAGGAACACCCTGTTGACGAATATAGTTTTTTGCTTTTAAAGCATCATTAAAGCATTGGTAATTTCCTGTAGGGATATTATTTTTACGGCATAAATCTTTTGTAAAAGCTTTTGAACCTTCTAATCGAGCTGCTTTTTGAGTGGGGCCAAATACACAGATGTTAGCGCTATTAAGGGAGTCAGTTATACCTGCAACTAATGGTGCTTCTGGTCCAATAATTACAAGGTCGATAGAATGTATTTTACAAAAATCAATAATGAGAGAGTGATCATCAATGTTTAAATCAACATTTTCACCAAATTCCATCGTTGCAGGATTTCCAGGAGCACAATATAATTTTGTTAGCAGTGGTGATGTGGCTATTTTCCATGCTAAAGCATGTTCTCGTCCACCTGAGCCGATAAGAAGAATATTCATATTTGTTCCTATTACAAAAATGATTAAATTAATTTTATTGTCATAAGAATGCAATGCTTTTATCGTAAGACTAAAGGTGAAACCATTTGATGAAAAAAAGTAAAAATACTGTACGTATTCAATCCTGTGAGAATCAGAGGCAGATTATGGATGCATCTTCTAGACAATGGGTCTATAATTTGCTCCCATGTTCTTTGTGGTTTTATGCTCAATTAGCACGTTGGGATAGGCCCGTTGGATGGCAGCTATTAATGTGGCCTTGTTTTTGGTCAACAACTATGGCTTTTCTTTCTGATGAAATGCTTCAATTACCTGTTTTATCTGCGTTGATTAATTGGTTTTGGTATATCTTCCTTTTTCTTCTTGGATCTATAGCTATGCGAGGTGCAGGGTGTACTTGGAATGATCTTATTGATCATAAAATTGATTCTCAGGTAGAGCGAACACGTTCTCGACCATTACCGAAAGGTCATGTGAGTCGGTTTCAGGCAAAAATCTTTATATTGGTACAATGTTTGGTTGGCTTAGGTATTTTATCGCAATTTAATATATTTAGTTTTTTTTTAGGAATCTCGTCATTGGTAGCGGTTGCAGTTTATCCTTTTATGAAACGCGTTACATATTGGCCACAATTTTTTTTAGGTATAGCATTTAATTGGGGAGCTTTAATGGGATGGGCAGTTGTTTATGGAAGTTTGAGTTTAGCGCCGGTCTTGCTTTATTTAGGATCAATCTTATGGACAATAGGATATGATACAATTTATGCGCATCAAGATAGGGAGGATGATGCCACTGTTGGTGTACGTTCAACTGCACTTCTTTTTGGTAAGGGTACTAAGCGTGCGCTAGTATTTTTGTATAGTGGTTTTGTGATGTTAGTCGGTTTGGCATTTTATTTGGCGCAGGTCCCTATTTTAAGCTTTTTAGGTCTTTTTGTTGCAAGTATCCACATGTTTATTCAAATTAAAGTCATTGATATAGATAACAGTTCTCAATGCTTAAAGCTCTTTAAATCTAATTCTGTCGTTGGTTTTTTAATTTTTGCTGGCTTGGTGTGTGGTGGTATATGGATGGCACTTCATCCTGTAGCTTAGGAACAATAACATAAACGATAAAATCACGTGTACGTGACTCCAAAAAAATCTGTTAGCACTCTATGGTTAAAATTTTTTGTTACAATCTTAGATTGCCTTTTTATTGAATGTTATAGATTGCTATAAACAAACTATTGTTTGGTATATTACCCTAGATCAAATCAAAATTGTCTGATTTTTATCTACTTTAGCAGGATCATAATATATAGGATATATTTCAACCTTCTGTATTTTGCTCTCAATTTACTAAATTTTTGCGAAAGAATTTGTTTTCGTTCGCATAATTTCATAATTATAGCTTCTATTTGGATGGTATAGGAGTAAAAAAATTATTGTTCAGCCACAGTGTTGAGCAAATAATATATTTCTTTGATTTAGACTGAAACGACAATCTAATATTATATGGTAGATGATCATTTTATGGTTATGAAGGAAAAGGTTTTTATATTTTAGAATTTGAGGATTAAGGGTAAAGCCTTTGCTTTTTCCATTGGGTGTGTTTAGTAGAATTACGTGTAAAAAGTATACGATCGTGCAAACGAAATGGACGGTCACGCCAAAATTCTATAGAAAGGGGTTGGACTCGAAAGCCAGACCAATAAGGTGGGCGTGGAATATTTTCATCTGCATAATATGCTGTATATTTAGCGATTGACTTTTCGAGAATAGAACGATCTTCTAGTGGTTGAGATTGTTGGGATGCCCACGCACCGATTTGGCTGCCATGTGGTCTAGATTGGAAATATGCATCTGCTTCTTGAGCACTAACTTTTTTGACAATTCCTCTAATTCTGACTTGACGGTGGAGCGATTTCCAGTGAAAACCTAAAGATGCTTTCATTGATTTTAAAATTTCCTGTCCTTTGCAGCTTTTATAGTTAGTGTAGAAAACGAAGCCTTGTAGGCTGAAATCTTTCAGGAGAACTATGCGCACGTTAGGTAAGCCTGTTTCGTCAACTGTTGCTAATGCCATGGCGTTTGGGTCATTAATTTCGCTATTTTTTGCTTCTTCTAGCCAATTTGCAAAAAGCGTAAAAGGTTCTTGCATTTGCGTGAAATCATTTTCTGTTTGTATTTTGTTGCTCATAATTTCTCCGAATATCAGTGAGCGTTACAGATGTATTTTGTGATTTATTTTTTCATAAAAAAATAAATTGGTAGTATCTTCTTATTTTAAAAGAAAATGTCGTCATGTATCCCTATATTGTTTTAATTTATCTTGAGCAGAGAATGCAATGAACTATATTAAATGTATAAATATCTATTTTATTTCTTTTGTAGGCATGTAATATAATATGGAGAAAAATTATTCTACACAATGACTGATAAAGATGTAGATGATATTGGAAAACGTATCAATTGATATTTAAAAAACGAAAAGCTTGAAAAGAGGACAATATGCGTGATCCCTATACGGTTCTAGGTGTGGATCGCACTGCGAAACCGCAAGAGATTAAATCTGCATTTAGAAAATTAGCTAAGAAATATCATCCAGATCACAATACGGATGATGCAAAGGCTAAAGAAAGGTTTTCTGAAATTAATCAAGCCTATGAAATTATAGGTGATAAAGACAAAAGAGCACAATTTGATCGCGGCGAAATTGATATGGAAGGAAAACCGCTTTATCAATCTTATGGTACCGGTAGAAATTTTAGAAATAGACACAATCCTTTTTCAGGAGAGACAGGAGGATTTGATTTTGGTTCTTCAGGTGGTGTAAATTTTGATGCTGGCGATATTTTTCGTGATCTATTTGGGAAAAGTGGGGGGTTTTCACATTCTTCGCAATATAATCATTCTTCACAAGGAGCTCATGTTCGTGCCAATCTCACAGTAACATTGGAGCAGATGCTTGGTGCAGAAAAAGTGGAAGCTGTTTTTCCGAACGGAAAAAAATTGAAAATTAAGCTTCCAGATTATATTGAAGATGGACAAACTATTCGTTTAAAAGGTCAAGGAGAAGAGTCGTCTTACGCAAAGGCAGGAGATGCGTTAGTCACTATTCATATTCAGAAGCACCCTCGATTTCGAGTTGAGGGAAGAGCTCTCCATTTTGATTTGCCAGTTCCCCTTAAACATGCTGTTCTAGGAGCAAAAGAAGAGGTTGAGACTTTGGAGGGACGCGTAGTTTTAACTATTCCTGCATGGTCGAGTTCTGATCGTGTTTTGCGTCTGAAAGGGAAAGGTCTTCGTTTAAAAAACGGTACAAGAGATGACCTTTATGTGCATGTTCGTATCATGTTGCCAGAAGGCGGTGATATTGCATTAGAACAGTTTTTTCAAATGCAGAAAGGTTAACATCTTTTTGATTATAAAAAATCGTAGTTTTTACCTGATTTAAAACCAATTACTTGAAGAAAAAGTTAAGCTATGTCATAGGCAAGTAAGTGATGTTGATTTCTAATGGTGGTGAGGCTAGTGCTAATGGCTAATGGTAATGGTTTGTTGTGCGGCAAGCGTGGTTTAATTTTGGGGTTGGCGAATAATCGCTCTATTGCTTGGGGTATAGCTAAAGCAGCTAGTACTGCAGGAGCGGAGCTTGCTTTCACTTATCAAGGTGAAGCAATGAAAAGGCGTGTTGAGCCTTTAGCTGAAGAAGTAAAGGGTGTTGTTTGCGGTCATTGTGATGTTTCTGATAGTGCATCCATTGATGCAGTTTTTAATACAATAGAGAAACAATGGGGTAAACTTGATTTTTTAGTTCATGCTATTGGTTTTTCTGACAAAGAGGAATTAAGTGGTCGTTATGTGGACGTTAGTGAATCAAACTTCATGATGACAATGAATATCTCTGTTTATTCTCTGACAGCTGTTACTCAGCGTGCAGAAAGATTAATGCCAGATGGTGGTTCAATTTTAACTCTAACCTATTATGGTGCAGAAAAAGTGGTTCCTAATTATAATGTAATGGGAGTCGCTAAAGCAGCCCTTGAGGCTAGTGTAAAATATCTAGCTGTAGACTTGGGGCCAAAAAATATCCGTGTTAATGCTGTATCCGCAGGACCGATTAAAACATTAGCAGCTTCAGGTATTGGTGATTTTCGTTATATTTTAAAATGGAATGAATATAATGCTCCTCTGCGTCGTACAGTGACAATTGAAGAGGTAGGTGATTCTGCTCTTTACTTTCTTTCAGATCTATCACGTTCTGTTACAGGTGAAGTGCATCATGTAGATTCAGGTTATAATATTATAGGTATGAAAGCTGTTGATGCTCCAGATATTTCTGTTGTTAAAGAATAGGATTTAGTTCGTAAGATTTTACCTATTTACAACAATCTGATTGCCGCTAAAACAGTTAATAGCAGCGCAGCTTTGGATAAAATTATTTTACATGCGACTTTATATATATTGTAATCACGTGTATTTGAAGAAAAAATAGGTCGCTTTTTATGTCGCATAATACATTTGGTCATTTATTTCGTGTGACAACGTGGGGTGAAAGTCATGGCGCCGCTATTGGTTGCGTTATTGATGGTTGTCCTCCAGGAATTGTTTTCACTCTTGCAGAAATTCAATTTTATCTTGATAAACGGAAACCAGGACAGTCAAAATATACAACACAACGCCAAGAACTGGATCACGTAGAGGTGCTGTCAGGGGTTATGCTTCAAGATAATGAGACGACGTTTGTGACAACGGGAACCCCCATTTCAATGTTGATTCGCAACACAGATCAACGTTCTAAGGATTATGATACGATAGCTCATCAATATCGCCCAGGTCATGCAGATTATACTTACAATGCAAAATATGGAATTCGTGATTATCGTGGAGGAGGTCGTGCTTCAGCACGTGAGACTGCTGTACGTGTCGCAGCAGGCGCTCTTGCGCGTAAAGTTGTTCCTAATTTAACCGTGCGTGGAGCTGTGATAGCGATTGGTCCTCACAATATCAATCGTGATCGTTGGGATTGGGCAGAGGTTAATAATAATCCTTTTTTTACACCTGATCCAGAAACAGTGCCCATTTTTTCTAATTATATAGATGAGGTACGTAAGGCGGGTTCATCAGTTGGAGCTATTGTTGAGATTGTTGCGGAGAATGTTCCAGTTGGCTTAGGAGCTCCTATTTACGCGAAGCTCGATCAGGATATTGCATCGTTATTAATGTCTATTAATGCGGTTAAAGGTGTTGAAATTGGTGATGGGTTTGCGGTTGCTCGCTTAAAAGGTGAAGAAAATGCAGATGAAATGCAGATAGGCAGTGATGGGAAACCACTTTTTTTGTCAAATCATGCTGGTGGTGTTTTAGGTGGGATATCAAATGGACAGCCGATTATTGTACGTTTTGCTGTTAAGCCAACTTCATCAATTTTAATTCCTCGTCGCTCAGTTGATGCTGGTGGCAATGAGGTAAATGTTGTAACGAAGGGGCGTCACGATCCGTGTGTGGGGATTCGGGCTGTTCCTGTTGGTGAAGCGATGGTTGCTTGTGCTATCGCTGATCATTATTTAAGGCACCGTGGTCAGGTTGGTTGATTCAAAAGGCAAATAATGATGTATGATCAAAAAAAAATTGTTTCTGCGATTCGGGCTTTTGAATGCGGTGAAATTGTTGTAGTCACGGATGATGATGGTCGTGAAAATGAGGGTGATTTGACTGTTGCAGCTGCTCGTTGTACAGAAGAACAGATGGCGTTTATTATTCGCCATACAACGGGCATTGTTTGTGCTCCTATGCCAAAAGAAGAAGCGCAAAGGTTTAGTCTTTCTCCTATGGTGATAGATAATGATTCAATACACCAGACTCAATTTACTGTTACTGTTGATTTTAAACATGGGATAACAACAGGGATTTCTGCACATGATCGCACATTGGCAGTTCGTAATCTTGCTAATTCAAATGCTAACGCTAATGATTTTATTCGTCCAGGACATATTTTCCCTTTAATTGCGCATGACGGAGGGGTTCTCATGCGTTCTGGGCACACTGAAGCAGCTGTTGATTTATGTAAATTATCTGGTTTGCCTCCGGTTGGTGTTATTAGTGAATTAGTTAATGATGATGGCACTGTTAAACATGGAGATGAGGTTATAAAATTTGCACAAGATCATCAGCTTCATGTAATTACAGTTGCGGATCTTATCGCTTATCGTCAGCGTAAAGAAATGTTGATCAGGCATGTTGGAGAAATGCGTATTAAGACATCAGTAGGGCCAGCCATCGTTCAAAGTTATCAGCTTCCTTGGGAAAAAGTTCAACATGTCGCAATTGTTTTTGGTGATATTCGTGACGGCGAGAATATCCCCGTGCATTTGCATCGTGAAAATATTATGAATGATGTTTTTGGTCAATCTTCAGATATTATAACTGTTATGCGGCGTATGGTAGAAGAAGAGAAACGTGGTGTGTTTGTTTACTTGCGTGAAGGATCTGTAGGTGTTGGTTGCTCATTAAATGTTAGTAATCAGAAAATGGTGACAGAAAATTTAGAAAGTCATGTGCAGGCGATCGAACGGGAAGAAGAATGGCGTCAAATTGGTTTGGGGGCACAAATTTTAAAACATTTAGGGATTAGCTCTGTTATTGTTTATGCTCCTAAAGAACGTCACTATATCGGTTTAGAAGGTTTTGGCATTAGTATATCTAGAACAGATATCTTGTGAGGATGATATGAAACAAGGATTGCAAGAGGAGAATATTTCTTCGTTGAGTTTTGAAGAAGCGTTGAAGCAATTGGAGGGAATTGTTGAAAATTTAGAACGTGGAGATGTTCCATTAGAAAAATCAATTGATATTTATGAGCGTGGTGAAGCTCTCAAAAACCATTGTGACAGGCTATTAAAAGCAGCTGAAGCTAAAGTTGAAAAAATTCAGCTTTCAGATTCAGGTTGTCCAGAAGGTGTAGAACCGCTTGATCCAGAATAATATTAAAGAATTTCTCTATGTTTATAGCGTGAAAAAGGGTAAGGTAATTACATTTATAAAAATAGATTTTATAAGTGTTTTTCTTATAAAATGAGTTTAAAATGGTAAAATCTGTAGGCAATTTTAAAGAGGTAGGTATTTCAATGAAAAATACACCACACTATGGAGAAAACAAGATAAAGTTTGTGCCTACTATTTCATTATCTTAATAATACGAGGGGTTTTTTTTTGTCTCGGCCATTAACGCCATTGCTTGATCGTATTCGTTTACCACAAGATTTGCGGGCATTGCCTGAATCTGACTTGATGCTGTTGGCTGATGAATTGCGAGCAGAAACAATTGATGCTGTTTCTGTAACAGGGGGGCATCTTGGTGCTGGACTTGGCGTTGTTGAATTAACGATTGCTTTGCATTATGTTTTTAACACACCAGATGATAGGATTATTTGGGATGTTGGGCATCAAACTTATCCTCATAAAATTTTAACTGGTCGTCGAGATAGAATTCGTACTTTACGACAAGATGGAGGATTGTCCGGTTTTACAAAGCGCTCAGAAAGTATTTATGATCCATTTGGTGCTGGTCATTCTTCTACTTCTATTTCTGCTGGCCTTGGTATGGCAGTAGCGAGTGCTTTGAAAGCAGAGACAAAACGTAACATCATTTCTGTGATTGGTGATGGTGCTATGTCTGCTGGTATGGCTTATGAAGCAATGAATAATGCTGGTGCCTTGGATGCACGTTTAATTGTTATCCTTAATGATAATGATATGTCTATTGCACCCCCTACCGGTGCTATGAGCGCTCATCTCGCACGGTTAGTTTCCCGTCCTTCTTATCGAAATTTGCGTGAACAAATAAAAGTCTTAAGTCAGAAATTGCCAAAGTTCTTTTTTGATAAAGCACGTCGTTCAGAGGAATTTGCACGTGGGCTTTTAGTAGGGGGAACCTTATTTGATGAGCTTGGCTTTTACTATGTTGGACCTATAGATGGTCATAATTTAGGGTATCTATTGCCTATTTTAAAAAATGTTCGTGAATATCCCAGTGGTCCTGTTTTAGTACATGTGGTAACTCACAAAGGTAAAGGTTATGCACCGGCGGAGGCATCATATGATAAATATCATGGTGTTAACCGTTTTGATGTTGTAACAGGCCAGCAGGTTAAGACACAAAGTAATGTTCTTCCTTATACAAAAGTATTTTCCAAAGCTTTAGTGGAAGAAGCAATGCATGATAATAAAATTGTTGGTGTAACAGCCGCTATGCCAACTGGAACAGGTCTTGATTCTTTTGTTGCAAAGTTTCCCGATAGGATGTTCGATGTTGGTATTGCTGAGCAGCATGCTGTCACTTTTGCTGCAGGTCTTGCTTGTGAAGGTTATAAGCCTTTTGTTGCAATTTACTCTACTTTTTTACAGCGTGCTTACGATCAAATTATTCACGATGTGTCGATTCAAAAATTACCGGTACGTTTTGCAATTGATCGAGCTGGTTTTGTTGGAGCAGATGGCGCAACGCATGCTGGAAGCTTTGATATTGTTTTTTTAACAGCTCTTCCTGAATTTATTGTTATGGCTCCTTCTGATGAAGTTGAACTTATGCATATGGTACGCACGGCTGCTGCTTATGATCAAGGGCCAATTTCTTTTCGTTACCCACGTGGTGAAGGTTTTGGAATGAATTTGCCACAGAGAGGTGATTTGCTAGAGATTGGTAAAGGACGTGTTTTATGTGAGGGGAGTAAGGTTGCTTTAGTTTGTTTTGGAACACGATTATCTGAAGTATTGTTAGCAGCTGATCAGTTAGCGGCAGAGGGAATATCTACAACTGTTGCAGATGCACGATTCGCGAAGCCTTTGGATAAGGTTTTGATGCGTAGTCTGGCACGTGAGCATGAAGTATTAGTGACGATTGAAGAAGGAGCAATAGGTGGATTTGGAGCGCATTTATTACAATTTTTAGCACAAGAAGGGCTATTAGAGCATGGTTTAAAAGTTCGCACACTAAAATTTCCTGACGAATATTTAAATCATGGTTCTCCAGAGAAAGTTCTTTCATGTATTGGACTTGATGCAAATGGTATAATTAATACTGTTTTGAATACATTAGGACATAAAATTCGGCCAGTACGAAAAATACGAGTATAAAATGGCTATTAAGAAAAGATTAGATGTTCTTTTAGTTGAAAAAAATTTTTTTACTACTCGTTCACGGGCACGAGATGCAGTTATGCGGCAAACAGTGAAGGTTAATGATAAAATAGTTTTTAAAGCTGGACAAACCATTTCTGATGATGCAGAAATCACAGTTTGCGATCCTGTAAAGAATTATGTTTCACGGGCAGCGTTAAAATTAATTGGTGCGCTTGATGCATTTCCGATTGTAACGGCTAACATAACTGCTCTTGATATTGGTGCATCAACGGGTGGTTTTACACAGGTACTCTTGGAACGTGGCGCGGCACATGTTATTGCCATTGATGTTGGTCATAATCAGTTTGATGCGTGCTTATCTAATAATAGTGCAATAACACTATTAGAAGGCTTAAATGTTAGAGATTTAAAACAAGAACATTTAGGTGGTCGAGATATTAATTTAATAGTTTCTGATGTTAGTTTTATTTCTCTTAAGCTTGCATTACCTTCTGCTTTATCTTTCGCTAAAAAAGGGGCTCAAGCAGTTTTATTAGTAAAACCTCAATTTGAAATTGGTCGAGATGGTATTGGTAAGAGAGGAATATTGAAAAATCCATCAATGGCCAAAAAAATAGCTGAAGATCTTTTTTATTGGCTGGATACTCAAATGGACTGGACCGCAAAGGGTTTAATTCCTTCACCTATTACTGGTAGTGATGGCAACTTAGAATATTTGTTATTCGGAGAAAAAAAGAGTGGGCAGTGACGTGATCATTGATCATATTGGCGAGAACGGTCATGGTGTTGCTAAAACTTTGAATGGTTTTGTTCATATCCCTTTTACTTTACCAAGAGAAGTTGTTAGCATTGTTATTCATGGAAAATATGGGAAACTTATTGCGTTAAAAGAAAAATCATTAGAACGTATTGATGCTGCTTGTAAACATTTTGAGAAATGTGGAGGATGTATGCTGCAGCATTGGCATGATGATTTTTACCGTTCTTGGAAGCGGCAGTTGGTCATTGATATGCTGAAAAGGTTTAGGCTTAATGTTGCTGTTTCGCCTTTAGTTGAATGTGGGTATTATAGTCGCCGACGAGTTACCTTAACATCATCTCGAATTCAGAAAAAACATAGTCTTGGTTTCAATAATCATCTATCTCATGATGTAGTCGCTATTGAGGAATGTCCAATTACGTGTCCAGAGATTATATCTAAATTAGATGCTATTAGGATGCTTTGTGCTCTTTTGAGTAATGATGATAAACGTTTTCATGTTACGATAACGTCTGTTGAGAATGGTTTAGATGTTTCTTTGAATGGTTGTGTTTTACGAGATGATTTTATTCGTCAAAAAGTGATTAAAGCAGCTCTTTCTTGTGGGATTATACGTCTATCTATTGAAGGTGAAATCTTAGTTGAACAAAAAAGGCCATTCATTTACTTCGGAGATGTTCGTGTTGAGCTTCCTTCTGGTGCTTTTCTTCAGGCAACTGTTGAAGCAGAGAAGATCATGAGCAATATTATCTTAAATCATTTAAAAAGAGCAAAGAATGCTGTTGATTTATTTTCAGGTGTGGGAACTTTTACTTTGCGTATGGCTAAAAAGATGAATGTTCATGCTATAGAGAGTAATGGAGCCGCATTAGCGAATTTAAATCGTGCAGCACGTTTTGCCACTGGTTTGAAAACAGTAACTTGTGAAAAACGTGATCTTTTCCGTTATCCACTTTCTGTGAAAGAACTTAAGTGTTTTGATAGCGTTGTCTTTGATCCTCCACGGGCTGGTGCAGAAGAACAGGTACGTGAATTAGCTAAGACAACAATTCCACGTATAATAGCTATTTCATGCAATCCTGCCACGTTTGCCCGTGATTTATCTATTCTCGTTGCAGGTGGTTATCAAATAGAAAAAATTATACCGATTGATCAATTTTTATGGTCACCACATGTTGAAATTATTTCTGTTTTGAGCAAAAATGCAGCAAAAACAGGCTGGAAACTTTAGCTTATTCGCAAGATATTAAAAACTTCTAATTAGGCATGTTTGATCAGTTTTATGAAAGTGCTGTTCCACCAATCGTCATATTATTAATTCGTAGATGAGGCTGTCCTACTCCAACAGGGACATTTTGTCCAGCTTTTCCGCACATGCCCACACCATTGTCAAGTTTGCTGTCATTACCAATTAATGTGATACGTTTCATAGCTTCTGGTCCGTTTCCTATAATGGTTGCACCTTTTATTGGTGTTACAATTTTTCCATTTTCGACTCGATAAGCTTCGGTGCATTCAAATACAAATTTCCCTGAAGTTATATCGACTTGTCCTCCACCGAATGAAACAGCATAGATGCCATTTTTTAGTGAGGATATAATTTCTTCAGGTGTTTTGTCACCCCCTAGCATCATCGTATTCGTCATTCGCGGAATTGGTATATGCGCATAAGATTCGCGTCGTCCATTTCCGGTTGGATGAACCCCCATAAGTCGAGCATTTAGCCTATCTTGCATAAAACCAATGAGTTTTCCATCTTCAATAAGAATATTTCGACCTGATGGTGTTCCTTCATCATCAACAGTGATAGAACCACGACATTCAGGAATGGTACCATCATCAACGATTGTTACACCTTTGGCTGCAACTTGTTGACCTAAAAGTCCGGAAAAAGTAGATGTTTTTTTGCGATTGAAGTCACCTTCTAAGCCATGTCCAACAGCTTCATGAAGCATGATTCCAGGCCATCCATTTGCCAATACAACATCGAAGGTTCCTGCCGGTGCACTTTCTGCTTCTAAATTGACTAAAGCCATGCGTAAAGCTTCATCTGCAGCTTTTTTCCAATTTTCTTCGCTAATGAATTGGCTAAATTCTTGTCGTCCACCACATCCATAGAAACCATTTTCGCGTCGATTGCCATCAATTACAACTACAGATATAGAAAGTCGTACTAGAGGACGAATATCACGAATAAGGCATCCATCAGCACGCAAAATTTCAACGTGTTGTAGTGAACCAGAAAGAAAAACAGTAACTTGATGTAATTTATCATTTTTTTTACGTAAGTAAGCATCAATTTTTTGCAAAAGCATACTTTTTTCTTCAAATGATGGATCATTGAGAGGACTGTTTGGTTTGTAGAGTTTTTTGTTTGTTTGTTGAGGAGCTGCGCTGTAAGATCCTACATAACTATTATAGGTAACGGATTTAGCAACTTCACTGGCTCGTTTGAGTGCAGCAGCTGATAGTTCTCCAGAGTGTGCATATCCTGTAGCCTCTCCCGCAACGACGCGTAGACCAAATCCTATATCTTTATTAAATGAACCATTTTTTAGTTGACCATTATCAAATAAAAGTACTTCATTTTCTGTGTATTCTAGGTAAAGTTCACCATCATCAGCTTTGTGGAGAGTTTCTTTTACAAGTGCTTGCACTTTAGCGGGGGAGATATCAAAACGATCAACCAGAGATTTCATAGTCGTTATCCTATTTTTACTTATTCTTGGAAAATATTTCATTTACTTTATTTAATAAATCACAAAAAGACAGCTATTTAATGTATTCATTATTCAATGTTTGAGAATGATTTTTATTATTGTGGTAAGGCGTTATATGCGTCCTTGAGTCCATGCAGGTTGACGATTCCTCCGATTCCTTGCTCGGGAGTTGTAAAGATAAAATAAGTAGCCATTTTACCTTCTAAAAAAAACTTAAGAATATCATCTTTAAGAATAGCTTCAGCAACGCAATTATCGCCAAGGCAACGACGATATTCCATTTTTCCTATCTCTTTATCATCAATTTTAATACCCACACCAAGACGCAATTCAACTCGAATTGGAACAACAACTCGCATCAAAGCTCCTTGATTTTTTGGTAATTTATAAAACATAATACGGAGATTAATATCATGGCGATCTTGTATACTGATGCTTTGCACGGCTTCACATTGTATGTTAGGTGTACCTGGTGGAAGAGAACAAATTTTTATCCATGAACCATATGTTTGTGGGTGTGGAATATTTTGTGTTTTGGATGTTTGTGCAACAGCATCATTTATGAGAACTTGATAAAGTGCGTAAAAAATTGTACTAATAAAAAAAAATTTTGTTAGCAGTTCACAAAGTGCTGTAGAAAATATTACTCTAAATAGAGCGCTCTTGTGCATAGATTTTTCCTAAAAGTGAATTTTTGAACTGGTACTATAACATAAAACCAATATCTACAAAAACACATTAATCTATGCTCATGAAATAAAAGATAAAAGTAAAAAAAGATAGCCTTTTATAGAAAATAAATCTTCTAACATTTTTTTATAATATATCCGTGAGGTGCATTTTGTTTTTACGAAACATTTTTAATTCAGAAAACAATGTATGTTGAAAAAATATATTTTTGTTGTAAAAATTTTCGTCTATTTTGAGTTGATACGTATGAGGGATATATTGTGCCTGTTTTCAGGAGCTCAATTGTATTAGTTGGTTATTCCCCCTCATGCTGCAGTTGTTTGCTTGTGAATGGTAGAAATAGGAAAGGTTTTTGAGTGGAATGTCTGTTTCAGGAGAGTTGTCGGCTGTAAATGGTAAATCCATCCCACCAAAATCTAGTGTTTATGATTATATCATATTATTAAAACCACGGGTTATGTCACTTGTTGTCTTTACAGCGCTAGTGGGATTGGTTGTATCGCCAGTTTCTATGAATCCATTTTATGCTTTTTTAGCGATCTTATGTATCGCTGTGGGTGGTGGTGGTGCGGGAGCACTTAATATGTGGTATGATGCCGATATTGATGCGGTTATGAAGCGTACCAAAAATCGTCCTATTCCTACTGGTAAAATTAGTCGTGGCAGAGCATTTGCTTTTGGTTTATCCCTTTCTTTGCTTTCAGTTTTTGTTATGGGGATTTTTATTAATTGGTTTACGGCGTTTTTTCTCGCTTTCACGATTTTCTTTTATGTAGTTATTTACACGATTTGGTTAAAACGTATCACACCGCATAATATTGTGATTGGTGGTGCTTCTGGCTCTTTTCCCCCAATGATTGGATGGGCAGCTGCAACGGGTACAGTGAGCATTGATAGCTTTTTGTTGTTTTTAATTATTTTTATGTGGACTCCACCGCATTTTTGGTCTCTTTCTTTATTTTCATCGCTTGATTATGATGCAGCAGGCATTCCTATGATGCCTAATGTACGAGGTGAATATTCAACAAAAAAGCAAATATTGTTTTATACTATTCTTATGACAATATGTGCTATTGGGCCTTCTATTATCGGATTGGCTGGGATTTTTTACGGTATTTTTTCGACAATTTTGAGTGTTGTTTTTGTTTATTTTGTCTATCGTTTGTGGAAAGCTGATACACCGGAAGCAACTATTGTGTTGGCAAGAAAGGTTTTTTTCTTTTCGTTATTTTATTTGGCTGCTATATTTGGGGTACTTTTGGTTGAATCTCTTGTTTGGCATTTTATTATTCGCTAGTACATCAAATTTAAAGAGCGAACTTGAAATGGTTTTGCTTGCGCAGGTGTAGTGGATGGCTGCAATTTTTTTGAATATGTGATCAAAGTTATAGATATTAGGGATAATTTATGTCTGCGCTTCCTCCTTTAACAATGCGTCTTTGTAGTCCGCGTGGTTTTTGTGCAGGAGTTGATCGCGCTATTCAGATTGTTCTTCTTGCATTAAAAAAATATGGTGCTCCAGTGTATGTTCGCCATGAGATTGTACACAATCACTATGTGGTTGAGGGATTGCAGCAGCGTGGAGCCATTTTTGTAGAAGAACTTGATGAAATTCCAGAAGAGCACCGGGGTCAACCTGTCGTATTTTCTGCTCATGGTGTACCAAAATCTGTACAAGAAGAAGCGCATCGTTATAATTTGTTTTATCTTGATGCCACATGCCCACTTGTTTCTAAGGTTCATAAACAAGCCATACGACACAGGCGCCATGACTGTCATGTTATATTGATTGGTCATTCTGGTCACCCTGAAGTTATAGGAACAATGGGACAGCTTGAAAAGGGATCTGTTACGTTGATTGAGACAGTAGAAGATGCCTTGCATTACCAGCCAGATGATCCAAATAAATTGGGTTTTGTAACGCAAACGACACTTTCTGTTGAAGATACGGCAGCAATTCTTAATGTGTTACAAAGACGCTTTCCTGCATTGAAAGCACCGGCTGCTGAATCAATTTGCTATGCTACCACGAATAGACAAAATGCTGTTAAAGCTGCAGCATTAGGAAGTGATTTATTTTTGATTGTTGGTGCACCGAACTCATCCAATTCACGACGCTTGGTAGAGGTTGCTAAAAGATTCGGTGCACGTCGATCTATTTTAGTTCAACATGTTAATGAAATTGATTTTGATCATTTGGGTTCCATTTCAGTTGTTAGTCTTTCAGCTGGGGCGTCTGCTCCTGAAATTATTGTTGATGACATTATTACGGCTTTTCGTATGCGCTATGATGTTAAGATAGAATTAGCTGAAACTGCCGTAGAAACGGAAAGTTTTTTAGTTAACCGTGAATTACGTGATGCTGTTTTAACTTCTGAAGATATGGCTTTTGTTAATGGTAAAGTTAATACAGTAATGAGCAAGGATCATGATGCACAAATGCTGAAAATGAAAGCAGATTAATGGCAGTTTATACTGAGATTGACCAAAATGATTTGAAGGTGTTTTTAACGCATTATTCAATAGGTTTGCTTCTATCTTATCAAGGTATAGCAGAAGGCATCGAAAATTCAAATTTTATGCTTCATACAACAGCAGGAAGATTTATTTTAACGCTTTATGAAAAGCGTATTTTGAAGGATGATTTGCCTTTTTTTTGTAAACTTATGCAGCATTTAGGACAACGAGGAATTTCTTGCCCTCAACCTGTGATTCGCAATGATGGACTTATTATTGGTGAATTAGGAGGACGTCCTGCGGCTATTATTAGTTTTTTGGAAGGGGGGTGGGTTTGTCAACCAAATGTACATCATTGTTGTGAAGTGGGTACTGGTTTGGCACAACTGCATCTAGCAGGACAAGATTTTAGGTTTAGTCGCAGGAATACTCTTTCTATTGTGGAGTGGAAGTCATTATGGGAGCGTTGCCAAACAATTAAAAATCCTTTACTAAATGAGTTTGGAAAAAAAATTGACGCAGAGTTATTTTTTTTAGAAAAGAATTGGCCGTCAAATTTACCAACAGGCGTCATTCATGCTGATTTATTTACTGATAATGTATTTTTTTTGAACAATCGTCTTTCTGGTATCATAGATTTTTATTTTGCTTGTAATGATTTTTTTGCATACGATTTAGCCATTTGTTTGAATGCTTGGTGTTTTGAGTCTGATTATTCCTATAATTTGACTAAAGCACGTAGATTATTGGAAAGTTATCAAAAAATTAGGCCATTAGTACCCTTAGAATTACATGGGATTGTTGTGTTAGCGCGTGGTGCTGCTTTACGCTTTTTACTTACACGTCTTTACGATTGGTTTAATACACCATCTGATAGTTTTGTAGTGAAAAAAGATCCATGGGAATATTGGCACAAGCTTTGTTTTTTCAGTAATATATGTTCACTAAGTGAATTTGGTTTTTGAATTTTATGTTAAATAAACAAAAAGTCGTTGAAATTTATACAGATGGTGCTTGTTCAGGTAATCCAGGAATTGGAGGGTGGGGTGCGATTTTACGCTGGAATGGTCGTGAACGTGAGCTTTACGGTGGAGAAGTGTGCACAACCAACAATCAAATGGAATTGATGGCAGCCATTTATGCGTTAAAAGCACTGAAAGAATCTTGTTTAGTCGATCTTTATACGGATTCAGTTTATGTACGCAACGGAATATCTTTATGGATTAAAGGCTGGAAGGAGAATAATTGGCGTACTACATCAAAAAAAACTGTTAAAAACATTGAATTATGGCAAAATCTTGAGAGTGCTTGTTCTCGTCATATTGTTAGATGGCATTGGATAAAAGGTCATGCTGGCCACCCAGATAATGAGCGTGCGGATGCACTTGCACGTCGAGCAATTACTGAATATCGTGAAAATGGGAGCTTTCCTTCATAGCTTTTTTAGCACTTATTTTGAATTCGTGATGTGTTGTATAAGCTAGAATAATTTTGGTATTTGTTTTTGTTAAAGCAGATGGGAAAAATACGGTTAACAAAAAACATGCCTATTCTATAATCAAAAAATTTAGGAGTCATCTAAATTTTTGTGAATTAGAAATACTAAATAGCAATATAATTTTTAGTTATTATAATATAATGATTAATTATTTTAGGTTTTGTAAAACAGTAGTGTAAAATGAGAAGTTTTATAAAGGATCTGTTGATTCAAGTTTAAACATGGTTCTAAAATTTAATCTTTTGGATTACGTTGATATGCATTTTAGGATCGTTTTGGTACAATTTCAGTAAGAACATTTCTTATTCTAGGAATAGATAGTTTATATCTAATTTGATATAATTGTATTTATATTACAATAGGATATGACTTCGTTCTGTTCTTTCTTAGATAGTATGAGTAATTTTAAAATTATAAATATTAAGCTTAAAATAAATAAAGTTTTTTATGGAAGATAGTCGAGATTCTTTGTAGATTTACGAAGATTTGCGTTTTTTATATCAGCAAAATTGAGTTTTGATATCTAGGTTATGGAGAACAACAAATTTATGAAGCAGCGTGATGGCTTTTTAAGTGGACAATTGCTCATAGCAATGCCTGGGATGAGTGATAAGCGCTTTATTCGCTCTGTCATTTATGTTTGTGCACATTCTGATGCTGGTGCTATGGGAATTATTCTTAATCAATTACATCATATTGATTTTCCAGAGTTTTTGCTTCATCTTGGGGTAATCGATGGAGTTCAAAAAAAATATCTTTCTGAGCCAATAAAGAAAATTCCCGTACGCTATGGTGGGCCTGTGGATCCTTCACGCGGTTTTGTGCTCCATTCAGATGATTATGCTTGTGAAGCAACTGTTCCTGTTGCAGATAAAATTTACTTCACTGCAACTATTGATGTATTAAAAGCTATTAGCTGTGAACAAGGTCCTCAACATGCACTTGTAGCATTGGGTTATGCTGGGTGGAAAGCAGGACAGCTTGAGGCAGAAATTTCTACAAATGGCTGGCTTATTAGCCCGACGTCACCCAGTTTCCTTTTTGAAAGTGATTTAAATCATAAATATGATGAAAGCTTAGCCAGAATGGGAATTAATCCAACCTATCTTGTTTCTGAAATGGGTCATGCATAAAGAGCTTTCTTATTTTTCAAAGTTTATGTTCTAAAATGTCTAATTTACTGTGTTTTAGTTTTATAAGGGAAGTGATTGTGAACGAGAGTGATTAATTCTTCAATAGCAATTGGCTTAGTAACGAGTGTACTTTGGACATATTTACAGCCTTCTTGACGTAGAAAGATAGCTTCTTTTTCGTTTTCAACACCCTCCGCGATTATTTCTAAATTAAGATCTGTTGCCATTTTTATGATAGATTTGAGAACAAGTTTTTTCTTAGGTAAATCGATGGAAATGAGTGAACGATCTAATTTAACCATGTCGAACGGATAACGGATAAGATAAGAAAGTGCCGAATAACCTGTTCCAAAATTATCTAATGCAAGATTCATTCCTAGTGCTTTAATTTGTTCAAAAAAATGTGCTGATTGTTCAGGATTTTTTCTAAGGACAGACTCAGATATTTCTATCATCAAGCGTCCTTTATTTAGTGGATAGCGAAGTAGGGTAGAGCGCAGTTGACTTATGAAGTTGGGATGAATCATTTCTGTGCTTGGTAAATTAATTGAAATAAAGAAAGATTGTTGGTAAAATTTTTCCTGTATGTTTGTGAGATTTATAACAGCATTATCTATGATGAATTGCGCTAAATCTATAACGATTTTCTCATTTTCGATTATATTTATAAAATCATGGATATTTAAATTTCCATAGTTTGGATGATGCCATTCTATAATCGTTTCAAAACCGATAATTTGTCCATTTGATAAATTAAGAATAGGATGGTACAGGGTTTTTAATTCATTACGCTTTATAGCATAATGAATTTCTTGCTCCATGTTGTTATGTTCGAGACCTAAAGTGCGAAAATTAGGGCGAAAAGGCTCAATACGATTGCCACCCATTTGTTTTGCGCGAATCATTGCTAATTCGCTATCATTAAAAATATCTTTAGCAGTCAATCTACTTTCACTCCACGTAACTAATCCGATTGATGTTGAAAGTGTTATTTTTTTTTCTGAAAGTGAAATAGGTGCTGAGATTGTTTTATGCAGATGATCTGCAAATGCTGCAATTTTCTGTGGTTCATTTTCACTGAGTAAAATGATTGCAAAACGGTCTGCAGACAGGCGAGATAAGGTATCTTGAAAGCTAATGAGACGGCTCAAGCGGCGTGCAATTATGAGTAGTACAGTGTCACCAACAGCTATGCCTAATTCATGATTAATTTGACGAAAATTATCAAAATCAATCATAAAGACGGTTGGTTTAATTTTGATATTTGCTTTAGCTAAAGAGGTATAATTTTGCAGTCTATCGAAGAAAATTTGCTGATTAGGAAGACCAGTTAAGCTGTCATGAATTGCATCATGCAATAAGCGTTCTTCAGCTTTTTTGTGATTGGTAATATTGACCATGGTTCCAATAACACGCGTAATCTTCCCATCTTTTTGCATGGCTGGGCGAGCACGAAGAGAAAACCAGTGATAATAACCACCACCAGAAGCAAGACGAAAAATTTGATCAATACGTCCTTTTTTATTTTTAAGAATGATATCTAATATGGCTTGAAAACGCTCACGATCATCATAGTGCAAAGATGAAATCCAATTGTGCATGGAGCCATTAAATTTTTTAGATTCAATACCAAAGGTGGTTGCTATGTCTGGATGAACAATAATTTGATCACGTTCAACGTTCCAGTCCCAAATAATATTTTCAGCTCCCTTTGCTGCAAGGACTTGTTGTTCAAGATCAGAAAAGATTCCTTCATGAAAAGAGTTATGGGAAAAAGTTTGTTGCATGACAGTAAAGCTGATGAGAAGAACAATGAGTACTAATCCACCTGCTAAGGCCGTTTGAGTAATATCATTGTCTAAATACCCTTCTATGCAAGCATAGGCTCCGAAACACCAAAGGCTAATGAGCAACCATGTTGGGATTAGCATGATTGCACGATCATAACTTCGAACCGAGAAATAGCTGATTAAAAATATGCCAATTATGGTAGTAAAGCCAAATGATAGACGGGCGATACCAGCTGCCTTCGTTGGATCATAAATAGAAAATGCGCCCAGAGCACAAAGAGCCATGATCCATGCTATGGCACCATAACTAAAATGATAGTGCCACCGATTAAGACATAGATAGGTAAAAGTGAAAACCAAGAGTGTAGCAGCAAGCGCTACTTCTGTACCAGCGCGCCAGATTGGTTGCGTTGTTAATGTAACTGCAAAGAATTTGTTTAAAAAGTTAAAGTCAATACCAATGTAAAAAAGAACTGCCCAAGCAATAGCAGCTGTTGCAGGAAAAAGGCTGGTTCCCCGAACTACAAAAAGAACAGTTAATAAAAGCGCTAAGAGACCTGATATACCAAGAAGAATACCATGATACAGTGTATAAGAATTTATTGCATCTTTATAGGCTTCAGGTTGCCATAAATAGATTTGTGGTAGATTTGCAGAGTTAAGCTCGGCAACAAATGTAACAATAGCACCGGGATTAAGTGTAATACGAAAGATATCCGAGTTTGCACTAGCTTGACGATCGAGCGAAAAACCTTCACTTGGAGTGATAGATTGAATACGTGCTGATCCTAAGTCAGGCCAAAGAAGTCCGGAACGAACCATGCGATAATGTGGAGCGACAATAAGGCGATCGATTTGTTCGTCTGTTGGATTTGCAAGAGAAAATACTGCCCAATTTCCAGAAAATTTTTCACTTTTTGCCTGTACTTCAATACGCCATACAACACCATCTGATCTTGGTGCTGTACTTGTTTGAAAGATAGGATTATTTGTATGATGAATTTCGATCGCTTTTGAAAGATCAAGAACAGCATCCTGAGAAGAAATTTTAACTGGTTCGATTGCCTGTGCTGATATAGGGTGAACAAAAGAACTAACTGCTACGATAAAAATTATATTAATTATTTTACGCAAACTCGTCACAATGTCTCACTCTCAATTTAGGGTGTTTAATTTTAATTTAGATTTTAATAAAGAATACGTTTATATTTTATAATTTATTCTATATACATAAGCGGTTATCATGATTTTTTGAAAAAGTTACACGATTTTATATTAAAGATAGATAAAATATGCGTTTATCTCAATAAAATTTGAAATTTATGGGATTTAACATTCTGGTAGGATAAAATTAAAATATTAGCTTTTAGATTTCGCAGATTTTTATGAATAAAAATCTTCATCACATGAAGCGTTAATTGGATAGTTTTGTGCACCTCTTTAAGAAATATTTTCAAAATTTTGTTTGATAATAAAGATTTGTTATGGAAAATCTCGTTATCAAATCATATGTGTATGTTATTATAAAATCGTTATTGAAAAGCATTTTTATATAAAAACCACGTGCTAAAGTTGTTGAAAAACTTTATTTAAGTTTATTTTATGTTGGATGAAAGAGTTGATGTTAAATCATCAAAATTTATAAGGGATCCAACAGGCCCGATAGCTGCCAATGTCGGAGTAGAATTGATGAAAAGACGATCAGCTAAATCAGTTAATCTTTCGAGAGTGATAAGTTCTAAACGCTCAATTGTTTCTGAGATTGGAATCGGTCGACCGTAAAGAAGGATTTGTCGAGCAATGAGATGTGCCTGAGACGATGGATTTTCCTGTAACATCGTAAGGTTTGCACGATACTGCGCACGTGCTCGTTTAAGTTCATTGATATGAATGTTTTTGCTCATTTTAGAGAGTTCAGAAAGAATTACGGGAAGCAGCTCCATTAGCTTTTCTTGTCCAGTGGCAGCATGAATTCCAAAAAGTCCGGTATCTGAAAATCCCCAATGAAAAGCATAAATCGAATAGCATAATCCACGTTTTTCTCTTACTTCTTGGAAAAGACGTGATGACATGCCCCCGCCAAGAATAATTGAAAGAATTTGAGCAGCATAAAAATCACGCGCATGATAAGCGCGTCCTTCAAAACCAAGAACAACCTGCGTATCCATTAAATCACGATATTCACGAAAATCACCGCCAACATAATTCGCAAGATTAGCAAGAGGTGCTGTTGAATGAGGACGAAAAGTGCTAAGGCGGTTTTTAACTTCTTGCAAGAAACTTTCATGCTGTATAGACCCTACAGCAACTACAATCATACGATCCGCACTATATTGTTCATTCATGAAATTATAGAGGTGATCAGATGTGAATGATTGAATTGTTTTGGGTGTTCCTAAAATAGAGCGACCAAACGCTTGATGACGAAAGGCTGTTTCAGTGAAATGATCAAAAACAATATCATCAGGAACATCACGAATAGCACTAATTTCCTGAAAAACTACCTGCTTTTCTCTTTCTAATTCATCTTCATCAAATTTTGAATACATCAAAATATCAGCAAGAATATCAATAGCAAGCGGTACATCGTTTTTGAGTACACGTGCAAAATAGGCGGTTGTTTCGGTACTGGTTGTGGCATTGATTTCACCGCCAACATCTTCAATATCAGTCGCAATTTGAAAAGCTGTACGGTTTTCTGTTCCCTTAAAAGCCATATGTTCCAGAAGATGGGCTATACCATGTTGTGCAGGGGTTTCATTGCGTGAACCAACTTTAATCCATATTCCAAGTGCTACGCTATCAATTTGCTGCATGGTATGTGTGGCGATAGTCAAACCATTACTAAGGCGACTGATATCTACACCCATTGTTTACGACTCCATTAAATAAGTCCAATGCCTTATTATGAAGGTATTGGAATACTTTTGATTTGAATTACTATAGCTCATTTTAATAAGATGCACGTGATTTTAAGGAAATATAATCTTTTACTATTTTTTCATTATTAGCAAGACTTATAAAGCGTTCTTCGTATTCCATCAAATTATTCAGATGAGATGTCCATGGTGTATTAATATTATAGGAACTGTTGATTACATCAGGAAATTTTGCAGGATGAGCTGTAGCAAGGATAATCATTGGAATATGTTGGTTCTTGTTTTCACGAGCTACTTTAAGGGCAACAGCTGTATGTGGGTCGGCAATATAGCCACTTTCCTTGTAAACATCATCAATTATTTGCGCTGTTTCAGCTATACTACTTTTCCCAGCAGAAAATAGAGAACGAATATTTTTGAGCTGTTTTTCACAAAGATTAAAACGTCCTTTTTTTTTCAGGTTTTTCATAGCATTGCGGATCCACTCTGGATTGCGATCACTGCTTTCAAACAACAAGCGTTCAAAATTAGATGATACTTGAATGTCCATAGAGGGTGATGTTGTATGAGCTATAGGTCGTGTTTCATAAACTCCGCTGGTTAATGTACGGACTAGGATATCATTATCATTTGTTGCAATAACAAGTTGTGCAATAGGTAACCCCATACGGGCAGCAACATAACCTGCAAAAATATCACCGAAATTTCCGGTAGGAACAGTAAATGAGACAGATCTATCAGGGGCGCCTAGAGAAAGTGCCGATGAAAAATAATAAACAATTTGAGCCATGATTCGTGCCCAATTTATGGAATTAATTCCTGAAAGTGCTCTTTTTTTACGAAAATTATGATCATTAAACATTGCCTTTACAAGTTTTTGGCAATCATCAAAATTTCCTTCAATGGCTATTACGTGGATATTATTGCTATGATTGGTGGTCATTTGCCGTTGCTGAATGGAGGATATGCGCCCTTTTGGAAACAAAATAAAAACGTCTGAGTATTCTTTTCCAGCAAAAGCTTGTATCGCAGCACCACCTGTGTCACCTGATGTGGCTCCAATAATTGTTGTGCGTTTATTTTGGGGAGTAAGAATGTAATCCATTAGCCTAGAAAGAAATTGCATTGCGATATCTTTAAACGCTAAAGTAGGACCATGAAAAAGCTCAAGGATAAATTCATTAAATCCAGTCTGTTGTAATGGACAAATTGCAGGATGGTGGAAATTGGCATAAGATTCAGTAATTATATTTTCAAAATGTGTATATTCAATTTCATTATTTACAAAAGGCCAAAGGATAGTTTTAGCGATTGACGCGTAAGATTGTCCGCGGAGCGATCGTAATGCATCGAATGAGAATTGAGGAAACTTTTCTGGAAGATAAAGGCCTCCATCACTAGCCAATCCAGCCATGATAGTTTCAGTAAATCCTAATGCAGGGGCTTCACCTCTAGTGCTTATATATTTCATAAATTTTTTCTTTCATTTATTTTTGGCGAATTGATGAAATTGTATATTTTATGTTTTTAACAAAATTAAAATTATAAAATGAGTAAAAATTTGTTAATTTATTTTTATGAGTATTGAAATTAGTGTATGGGGCAGCGTTTTTAAAAGATTTTTTTTGCAAAATTTAATTTGTTTACTGCTTATTTTCCATTGTTCGTGTAATTAGATAGCTGCATCGTGATCCATTATTTCCCAAATGTAATGTGCAGTATGTCTACGTTATCGGTTTATTTATGATCTAGTAGTGTTGTGCACGTATGCTGTGCGTCTTAGTATACATTATCAATTTTCATGCTGATATCATGCCAATATATTGTGTCTTTTGTCATATGGTGCTGTTAGAAGTATAAAGAAATTATGTATAAAAAGCATAAAAACAGCCCACCCAATTATTTGAGGTAGGCTGCAGTTTAGCGTGCTATTCTAAAAATAAAAGAATACCTGATTTTAATTATTTTGATTGAGCTTTTTTAATTATACCTATTGCCCATCCGATTAATGCGCTTACGGCTGCCATAACAGATCCGGTCAAAAAGCCAGTACCAAACGCTCCCATTGTGCTAAAAATTCCTATTGTGATAGGTTCAAATACTTTTTCAATTTTTCCTTCAATAGCAGCTTCATTCTCTACTCCGTAATCTAAATTTGGCACATAGAGAGTATCTATATTTTTTGCTTTATTACTGCTCTGTTCCATTACGAGGGCAAGAATATCACTTTGATGAGTGTTATTTTTTGAATAATTTGCATTAACGTTTATAATTTGTGAGAGAAAAAAAGTGATTGATATAAAAATAGCTAATACGTTGTTTTTAAGTATTTTAAACATAATTTTACCTTAAAATATTTTTTAAATTTAGTTGAATGAGCAAATAACATAAGTAGAATCAGTGAACACATTGAAAAAAGAGGAATTGTTCAAGATCCTCGTTGTTTGCGGTAGATTAATTCATTATGTTTTTTATAAAACATAATAGTGTTGTATTTGGATATTTTATACTAAAAGATCTTATTTTATAGATTTCCAAACTTAAGCGTGGGCAGCACGGATCAGTTGGATTATTTTTGCTATTACCCATCCTATGAATGCACCTACAGTAGTTGCCCCGTATCCAGCAGCAATTCCGAAACCAAAAGCCCCTATTGTTACAGGCTCAAATACTTTTTCAATTTTTCCTTCAGTGGCAGTTTCATTCTCTACTCCATAATTTAAACTTGGAACATAAAGAGCTGCTATACTCATCGCTCTACTTCTTTCCTGTTTTATTGCAGAAATAAAAGAATCCACGCGTTGATAACTGTTGTTTAAATGATTTGCATTAGTACTCACAACATGTGAGAAAAATAAAGTCATTGTCATAAAAACACTTAATGTATAATTTTTAAATATTTTAATCATAGTTTAACCTCAAATATTTTTTTTGTTTTTAATGTGGATAAGAAACTGTATAACTTTATTCAGTAAATACACTAAAAAGATATAAAAGTACTCACAGCATACATTACCTATATATATCATTATGTATTAATAGTAAATAATAAAAATACATAATGATATTATATTTATTTTTCTATTATAAATGGTGAGTAAAATTTATGAAAAAACTTTCAAAGTGAAGTTATACAAATTAGTTAATAGTGTGTAATCCTATATGGAATTTTGAAATGGATTATTTGTTACCTTTTTATGCTATATTTTGAATTATTTTATCTGTTAATTATTGTTTATAAGGTCGAAATATGTACGTAGTATATTATTTTTGATAAATTTTAATGATAGTAAAAAAATAAATACAAACGATCTTATTTTATATATTCAGATATATAATTGTTTTGTAAGTTTTGTTGCAAAACGTTGTCAGTATTAATTTATGAATACTAAATTTAATATCTAATTGAGAAAAAACATGAAAATTGTTGTATGCTAATTAATTAATGGTTTAATAAAATACTTAAATTTTATTTATATAGTTTTGTCTAGATGGTATTTTCTTACAAGTCGTGCTTTTGATTAGAAATAAATTTTGCAGTTATCTTATAATAGATAGAGATCAAATTGGATAGAAGTGAAAATTTCACTGATCATAATAACACTATATATGGGCTGTTTATTGTATGTAGTAGATGCAATCGCATCTTAGCCATTATTAAATACGCTTTGATCAATATAGAAACATTTTGGTAAAAATATCACTGAGAAAATTTCTAAGATAAGGTATATTTCGGATGATTTTTCTATGATAGATCTTGCCATACTGTCATTGCTTCTATAACCTCTGGTAAATGGGCATGTTTGGTGATGGATGTTTCGGCACCAGCGTCTACCAGTATATTGGAATGACCAAAGTAACTGTGAGATCCTCCTGTAAAACCAACGACGCGCATGCCTGCTGCTATTGCGGCATGTACTCCGTGAATAGAGTCTTCTATGACAATGGTGTTTTTTGGTTTTGCATGCAATTGTTGTGCAGCAAAAAGAAAAACATCAGGGGCAGGCTTAGTTTTTTTCGCTGCAACTTCAGGTGCAGAAAATATTTTATTTTTATCATCAAATAGATCATAGAGATCAACGATTGTAAGCATCTCTTTTATGTCTTTGCTGGCTGCATTAGAGCAGATACAGTAAGGATAGCGAGATTGAATAATTTCTATTGCTTCTCTTATGCCATTGATGGCACGCAGATCAGTCTTTATTTTTGTCCGAAAAAGATCTGACATTTTCTCGATTAGATGAGCAGAAATTGGTTTTTTCATTTCCTGTTCAATTTTTTTAAGAATATCAAGAAAAATCAATCCAGTATACCTCTTACTTAATTCTTCTGGTGATATTTCATATCCCACTTGTTTAAGTAATTGAGATCCGATTTCTGCTGCAAGATATTCAGAATCTACCAAAACTCCATCACAATCAAAAATAATGAGATCTATTTGAGGCATGAGATATTCCTTTATGTATTATTATAGTTCAAGAATGTGCATGAAGAGAGTGTAGAGAAAACTTTATTGTCATAAAGATATGCGTTGAAAATGATTCTAAAACCTAATCTAATGAATCAAAATAAGTGAACAATACACTGAAGGAAAGAAAAATAAGGATTTATCAGTGTTAAATTGCTTCATTTTTGTCTGAAAAGGCAGAAAAAGTATTAATTTTGAATAAGCTTAACGATACATTTACTCTATTTTGTAAATATACAACAGCAATGCAGACCTATAAATCATTCCGATTATAAGGGTATTTTGGTTAATTTTGTTGGGTATTTTATGACAGTTATTCAGCTCCAAAAAGATTTAGTTCATACTTCTTCATTAATGCCGTGGCGCAATAAAATCTTCAAGGGAGATTGTGTTGCAGTATTAGAAAAACTTCCCAAACATTCAGTTGATATGATTTTTGCGGATCCTCCCTATAATTTGCAATTGGATGGTACTTTATATCGTCCAGATCATTCAGTTGTTGATGGGGTTGATGATGAATGGGATCAATTTGAAAGTTTTGCTGCTTATGATGCCTTTACACGTGCGTGGCTGCTTGCTTGTCGTCGTGTATTGAAGCCTAACGGCACTCTTTGGGTTATTGGATCTTATCATAATATTTTTCGAGTTGGTACGGCATTACAAGATTTAGGTTTTTGGTTGCTGAACGATATCATTTGGCGCAAAAATAATCCGATGCCTAATTTTCGAGGACGTCGGTTCCAAAATGCCCATGAGACGCTTATTTGGGCTGTTCGAGATAAAAAGGATAAAAAGTATACATTTAATTATGATGCTTTAAAAGCCGCAAATGATGATGTACAAATGCGTTCAGATTGGCTTTTTCCTCTTTGCACGGGGGCGGAGCGTTTAAAAGATGAAGCGGGTCGTAAGTTACATCCAACACAAAAGCCACAAACGTTGTTAGCTCGTATTATTATGGCTTCTAGTAAACCAGGTGATGTTATTCTTGATCCATTTTTTGGTTTGGGAACGACAGGTGCCGTTGCCAAACTTCTTGGGCGTGATTTTGTGGGTATTGAACGTGAGCAACACTACATTGATGCAGCGTGTGAGAGGATTGCTGCAATTAAGCCTCTGAATCAACCAGAGTTAGCAATTTGGGACAAAAAAAAATCAGAACCTCGTGTAGCATTTAATAGTTTGCTTGAAGCAGGTTTACTTTATCCTGGAGAAATTCTTTATGATCGAAAAAAGAAAGTATCTGCTATTGTGAGAGCTGATGGTACTCTCATGTATGACGGTGCAGCTGGTTCTATCCATGCAATGGGACGAAAAGCTCAAAATTCGCAAAGCTGTAATGGTTGGACATTTTGGCATTATGAGGAAAATGGACAACTGAGGTTAATAGATGATTTAAGAACGGTAATACGTTCACAGATGTTAAAAACTGGCATTTTATGATAGATAACTAAGTCAGATTTACATGAATATTTCATGTTTTCAGAAAGATAGCTATTTGAATCTGAAAGCATTAGGTATCACCATGGATATAGCTTTTTTCATGACAGTTGGGAGTGCTTCTTCGGAGAGACGCTCAATATCACACCACCATCCGTTCTTATGCTGAATTTTATGAACATCATTGATATAGTAAATATCAAGTTTTAGAGAGAAATGTGTGAAAATATGCGTAATCTGTCCTTTAAATTGCCAATTAGCAGAAAAGGGTGCATTTTGGAGACCGTTTTCGTGATTTATTCCAATATTATTGGGAATTTGGGTCATTCCGCCGAGTAGTTTTTTACCTTGTCGTTTTTCTAAATAAATTTGTCCATTTTGATTAAGGACGACAAAAGCAGCAGCAGTTTTTAGAAGGCGCTTTTTTTTAGGAGCTTTGATTGGGAATAAATCTGTTGTTTTCGTTTTTTCTGCCCTACATAAATTTTGAAGAGGGCAGAGTAAACAAAGTGGTTTACGCGGTATACAAATTGTGGCTCCTAAGTCCATCATAGCTTGGGCAAAGTCACCAGGGCGATCTAGTGCGGTAATTTTTTGTGTTTTTTCTTTAATTTCAGCTTTTGCTTTGGGTAATGCTGAGGTTATAGCAAATAAGCGAGTTATAATACGCTCTACATTACTATCAACAACAGCTACAGGGTGATTAAAAGCAATTGCAGCTATCGCTGCAGCAGTATAATTCCCAATACCTGGTAAAGTTTGCAATAGTTTTAAGGTCTGTGGAAACTGTCCTCTATAATCTTCAATAAGCTTTTGAGCACACTTTTTAAGGTTGTGCGCGCGTGAATAATAGCCAAGTCCAGCCCATGCCTTTACGATATCATCTTGTGAGGCTTTAGCCAAAGAAGAAAGATCAGGCCAAAGTTTTAGAAATTTTTTAAAATAAGGTTTAACAGCTTTAACAGTTGTTTGTTGAAGCATGACTTCAGATAGCCACACTTGATAGGGATCTGGGAGAATACCTTGCTTTTGTTCTTGAGGAGTAATACGCCATGGTAAATTTCGATGTTTCTGATCATACCAAGAAAGGAGACGTGAAGAAATTTCATTCATGATCATTCTCAACCATAGAAGATATAAAATGTAAAAGAAAAATATTTATTTTGCGATTTATGGTTTGTTTTGAAATTTTAAATTGCAAGATCTTTTATTAGCTAAATGTCATATTCTGTTAATATTTTAGTAATTTTCTAGAATAACAGCTTTTACAACGGCAAAAATGTTATAATCTGATAAATGATTTGATGATGATCTACAAGTATGGGTAAACAATTTCAAGAGCAGCGATTTTATCATATTTCTGAGATGGTATCTGAAATACTGGATCCTGTTTTACGCAAGAGAACTGGTATTAATGTAGCTCTTATAGAGTATTGGTCACAAATTATAGGCCATGATATCGGTGAATATACAATCCCTCTTAGAATTATTTGGAATCGTTATGCAAATCAATATGAAACTTTTCAACCTGCTACGCTTGTTGTGGCTTGTGAGGGAAGAGCGGCACTAAAGTTGATGCATGAAACAAGTGAGTTACTCCATAGAATTAATGTTTTTTTTGGGTATATCGCTATCGATCGCATAAAGATTGAGCAAAGGTGTATATCTGTTTTTACAGATCATCCGCCTATGAAATTAGTTCCTAGTGAGAAGGATAAGGAATACATAGGAAAAATGCTTGAAGAAATTGAAAATGACAGTTTGCGTCACTCACTTTATAAACTTGGTTGTTGCATTTTTGCAGAAAAAAATAATAAATAAAGCAAGATATTTTACATGTTTGTTAGATATTAGTATATTAAGCAAATATTTATTCTTGTATTTAAAAAAACGGAAGAAAAGTATTATTTATGATAAATTTTCGCTCTTTTTTGCCTTTTACGATAATTCTTTTCCTAATGGCGATTACGCAAACTGGTGCAACCACTACTTTATCTACAGTAAAAACGATTTCAACAGTTGATATGGCTAAGCTTCTTCGAGTAGGTAAGGTTAAGGATAGGGTTGAGGGGGAAGAGAATGCACCAGTAACAATTATTGAATATGCTTCATTGACATGTGCTCATTGTGCGCATTTTTATAATTATGTATTTCCTCAAATTCGTAAAAAATATATAAAAACAGGAAAAGTAAAATTTATTTTCCGAGATTTTGCTTCTGATCCTCGAGCAACTGCTGGTTTTATGTTGGCACGGTGTGCACCAGAAGATCGTTATTTCCCTTTAATAGAAGTTTTATTTCAAAAACAAAATGAGTGGGTTTGGGAGCAAGATGTTCTTACCCCATTGAAAAAAATTGGTTTAATGGCAGGCTTTACAGATGAAAGTTTTAATTCTTGCTTGAAAAATCAGTCGATTCTAAATGAGGTTAATGCTTCTTTTGAGCGTGGAAAAGAGCTCGGTGTTACAGGAACTCCTACCTTTTTTATCAATGGAAATAAATATGAAGGTATGATGTCTGTAGAATCTTTCTTTTCAGTAATTGATAGTTTTCTTAAAAATTAAAACCTCTCTTCAGAAGGTGGGTGTTTATATCTGTGGTTATCACTTTGCCTTCTGAAGAGGAATCATTTTGTGTGTTATGAAGTGATACTTTCTTTGGCTTAGTCAATTTTAATTGGATCATTGCTTTTTGTTATTAGCGCTTTTTGATGGTTGATTTTGATCAAATGATGCTTTGATACTGATATGGGAGGCATTATACGATGATAAAGTGGGTTTATAGTTTTGGTGATGGCAATGCCGAAGGGAGTGCAAGTAAACGCAATCTTCTTGGCGGAAAGGGAGCTAATTTAGCTGAAATGAGTAATCTTGGCTTACCCGTGCCTCCCGGATTTACTCTTACAACAGAAGTGTGTAATTTTTACTATGCACACAACAAGTCATACCCAAAAGAATTACAGGAAGCTGTTAAACAAGCAATTCAATATATTGGTGAACAAACAGGGCGTAAATTTGGTGACGAAAAAAAGCCACTTTTGCTTGCTGTGCGCTCAGGAGCTAGAGCTTCTATGCCAGGGATGATGGATACAGTACTCAATCTTGGTATGAATGATGATACTGTGAAAGCAATTGCTTTACAATCCAATAATGAGCGCTTTGCTTATGATAGTTATCGTCGTTTTATTCAAATGTATTCTAATGTTGTTTTGGGATTGGATCATTCGTATTTTGAAGAAATCATTGATGAGATAAAAGTGCGTAATGGTTATGATATCGATACGGAAATGACAGCAGATAATTGGAAAGATGTTATTGTTTCTTATAAGTCCTGTATCGAAGAAAAATCAGGAAAACCTTTTCCACAAGATCCTGAACAACAATTGTGGGGTGCAATTGGAGCAGTTTTTTCAAGTTGGATGACAGCACGTGCGGTCACTTATCGTCGTTTACATAATATTCCTGAAAGCTGGGGAACAGCAGTTAATGTACAGGCAATGGTGTTTGGCAACATGGGTGAAGATTCAGCAACGGGTGTTGCTTTTACACGCAATCCGTCGACAGGGGAAAAAGAGCTTTATGGTGAATTTTTGGTTAACGCACAAGGTGAAGATGTTGTGGCAGGTATTCGAACTCCTCAAAATATTACGGAAAAGGCACGCATGATTGCAAATTCAAATAAGCCGTCCTTAGAGAAAATTATGCCAGAAGCTTTTTTAAAATTATGTCAAGTTGCACAGAATCTTGAACAGCATTATCGGGATATGCAAGACCTCGAGTTTACCATTGAAAGGGGTAAATTGTGGATTTTGCAAACTCGTTCGGGAAAGAGAACAGTACGTGCATCTTTAAAGGTAGCGATTGAAATGGTTGAGGAAGGATTGATAAGTTCTGAGGAGGCGGTGATGCGCATTGATCCAAAATCGCTTGATCAGCTTTTACATCCAACGCTTGATCCAAAGGCAACACGTTTCGTTGTTGCACACGGCTTACCTGCTTCACCTGGGGCAGCAACTGGTGAAATTGTTTTTACTTCAGAAGAAGCAGAAACTGCATCTGCAGACGGACGTAAAGTTATTTTAGTGCGTATAGAGACGAGTCCTGAAGATATTCATGGTATGCATGCTGCAGAAGGGATTTTAACAACACGTGGTGGCATGACAAGTCATGCTGCTGTTGTTGCACGTGGTATGGGAAAACCGTGTATTTCTGGTGCAGGTAGTGTACGAATTGATTATAACACAAATACAATGTTCGCTTCAGGAGAAAGTTTTAAAAAAGGTGATATCATTACGATTGATGGTGGAAGTGGAGAGGTTTTCAAGGGGAAAGTTGCCATGTTGCAACCTGAGCTTTGTGGAGATTTTTCAAAGTTGATGGAGTGGGCTGATGGGATACGGCGTATAAAAGTTCGTGCTAATGCGGAGACACCATCTGATGCACGTATGGGGCGTTCTTTCGGTGCTGAAGGGATTGGTCTTTGCCGTACGGAACATATGTTTTTTTCTGGTGAACGTATTACTGCTATGCGTGAAATGATTTTAAGTAATGATGAGAGCGGACGTAGAAAAGCGTTGGATAAGCTTTTACCTATGCAACGTTCAGATTTTACCGAATTATTTGAAATTATGTGCGGTTTACCTGTTACTATTCGCCTATTAGATCCACCATTACATGAATTTTTGCCAAAAACAGATGCAGAAATTCTTGATGTTGCGACAGCTATGGAGGTTTCTTCTGAGACACTTGCTGAGCGCGCTCAGCAGTTACATGAATTTAATCCTATGCTTGGTTTGCGTGGGTGCCGTTTAGCTATTACTTATCCTGAAATTTTGGAAATGCAAGCACGGGCAATTTTTGAAGCTGCTGCTGAAGCTTTTCTAAAATCTGGATCTCCTGTTATGCTTGAAATTATGGTGCCACTTGTTGCGCTTAAATCCGAATTAGATTTCGTAAAATCTCATATTGATCAGGTTGCTAATCAGGTGATGAAGGAAAAGGGAAGAGATATTCAATACATGGTTGGAACCATGATTGAGCTCCCAAGGGCAGCTCTTCGGGCAGATGAAATTGCAGAAACTGCAGAATTTTTCTCATTTGGAACAAACGATCTGACGCAAACCACTTTTGGTATTTCACGTGATGATGCAGCTTCATTTTTAACGACTTATCTTCAAAAAGGACTTTTAGAACGAGATCCCTTCGTATCAATTGATCGTGATGGAGTAGGGGAACTTATTTCTATTGCTGCGCAGCGTGGGCGATCACAGCGTAGAAAAATTAAATTAGGAATTTGTGGTGAACATGGAGGTGATCCTGCTTCCATCAATTTGTGTGAAGAAAATAATCTAGATTATGTTTCATGTTCTCCTTTTCGAGTTCCGATTGCTCGTTTAGCTGCAGCACAATCAGCAATCGCAAAAAAAACATCAGGAGTTTGAGGTATTTTCACTAATATGGTGTTTGCAATATGTAGAATAAAGTTAACCCTTTTTTATTTATTTGGCTAAAGGGGAAAGGATATTTGTGATATCTTGCTGATTGTATATGTTTGATAGATGAGATACGAATGGCATTTTGTTTATATCCTGATCTAGTTTTTATAGGATAAGATGTTGTCTTCAATTCAACAAACCAATTTCGCGCATTTTTATTAAAACTGTACGATTAATTTTACCCGTTATAGGAAGGTTAAACATTTTTTGAAACTGTTTTAGGGCATATATTGTATTTCTGTCTTCTATACCTGTGACAGTCACTTCTGGATTACCGAAAGCACGTAGGGCCTTTTGTACTTGTATAATGTCTGCAACAAGAGGTTCTAAAACGTCTTCTTCTGAATGAAGCGGATTGTTTGTCTTCATTGTATCATTTTTTGTTTTACTATGCTGAATTAATATGATGGTATCATCTGTTGTAGTTTTGGGTAAAATACTGTGTTGCATTTCATTAGCATGTTGTTTTTTCCATAATGTTATGGCTCGGCGAGTTTTAGGTCCTTCCACTCCATCCAAGGGGCCATCGTAAAACCCTAATTTTGCTAATTTTTTTTGTATTTTTAATATATGTTCTGAAAAAGAATTTGAAGATGAGTTTTTACGCAAATTGTTAGGAATAAGCAAAGAAGCCATATGGGTATTTGGTTGAAATTTTTCTTCTTTTGGAGGTAAAGTAGAATTTTTTCCTGTGCTAGAAACGGATTTTGATTCCATTTCAGTGTATACATTGTGAGATATTTTTGTTTGCAAAAATAAAGCGTTAAATGAAATTAACCCAAAACTAATAGCGAAAAGAAATAATCCAATGACCAATAAAGCGTTTTTACGTGTGTGAATATAAATTCGTTTTGCTATCCAAAAAAGTAAACGACAACTGATGAGAAAAAATGCTATAATAATATTCTTCTGTGTTCGCTTTTTTGCAGTTTTGATTTTATGCGTTTTTCGTTTTTTTGCCATTATTTTTTTTCAACTACATTTTTTTCTAAAAAACTAACACAAATTGTTCTGATTTTTAGTATAAAGAAAGGTATATCACGCCATTGTTATCTATTTTTTAATTGCTAACAAATAAAACTTTGACCTTAATAGATAAGGTTATAAATCAATAATATCTTTCATTAATTTCTTTTTATCTCGCATTTTTATGCATCTTTAGTACGTATAAATGGACTTTTATACTATTATATATAATCAATTTTTATGATGATTTAAATGATAGTATATATATCATTCTTATTATACCATTCCTTATGCATATATTCAGGGAATGCATTTGAAGTCAAATTGACTATAGCACTGCAAAATTAACGAGAGCTACACCTTTCTCAAATATTTTACATACATAACCTTATATTCTTGCGTAATGGGATACTTAACATAATTCTCACAATTCATCATCACGTATTGCTATTAATATTCAATAAATTTCAATTGAAGCTGTTTTTTTTATATCTATAATATGGTAGACAATTTTCTTATTATATCTATATAATTGTACAGCGGTATTTAAAGGACGTCCAGTTTCTAATGAAGAGAGAAAATGTTCTGTCTGTGGTGATTGCATCGTGTATTTTTACAGCATGGGCAATGATCAAATCCGACAAAATAATGCTTAATTATAAAAAATTTCACTTTTATAAATCTTTTATAAAGAAGAAACGCATAGGCTACCGCTTTTGTTTTATTTGTAATTACAGCACAATGATTACCTATGATACGCTTTTCGATTAAATTATCATTTTTTTTATTTTTTATCTTTGTTGTCATTTCATTTTTTATAGAAATGCCAAGTGGTGATCACTCTGTTATTCAAAGAGATAATGATACAGCAGTGAATGATGTTATTATTGCTTTTAAGGAGACCATTAATGAATTAGGAACATTTTGTGAACGTCTTACAAAAACCTGCAAAATTGGCAAATCTTTCTTAAATTCACTTGGTGAACGTGCTCGTCATGGTGCGAAAGCAGCTTACGAGTATCTTGGTCATATATTTGGTAATAAGAATATGGCTCAACCTGAAAACATGTCTCTTAAAATGAATGTACAAAAGCTGCTGCGAAAAAATAGAATCATATGACATTATTTTTAAACAAGAGTTTATGATTAGCTTCATACTGAAAAGAATGAGCGTTTATCTGTCAACAAAATGCATTAATATGACTAGCAAAACAGGGTAGGACTGGGGTTATGGCAGAAACTATCGATGATATTATAGAAAATTTTTCTCTTTTGGATAATTGGGAAGATCGTTACCGTTATGTAATTGAACTTGGAAATGAACTGCCACCCTTTCCGGAAAGTGCCCGAAACGACGAAAACAAGGTACCCGGTTGTGTTAGCCAAGTATGGCTTGTATCTTCTCGTGATAATTTTGAAAATCCAATATTAACGTTTCAAGGTGATTCTGATACCCAAATTGTGCGCGGACTCATTTATATTCTTTTTACTTTTTATTCAGGTAAAAAAGCCTCTGAAATTCGTAGCGCTGATGCAGAGGGGCTTCTTCAAACACTCGGTTTAAATGAAAACCTCACACCACAAAGATCAAACGGTCTTAGATCAGTTATTGAACGAATTCGTAACGAGAGTTTTTTGTGAACGGCAGAGACTTTTACAGTAAAATTATCTAAGTGCTTCATAAGAAATATACACGTCAAACTTATTAAAAAAAATATTTTGTATATACTCAGCATAAGTACTTTAAGTAAAGTAAATGCAATTATTTGTTTTTTTTCCGCTGACTTTTACGTCCAAGTCCCATTTCCTTTGCTAAAGCTGAACGTGCTTTTGCATAATTAGGAGCAACCATAGGATAAGAACTGTCCAGTTGCCACTTTTCACGATACTCATCCGGTAACATCCCATAATGTGTCATAAGATGACGTTTTAAGGATTTAAATTTCTTTCCATCTTCAAGACAAATTAAATAATCTGGAAAAACCGAACGCTTCGGGTTAACAGCAGGTCTTTGCTTTTCAATTTCAACTTCTGTCAATTCCATATTGCCTGCCTTAAGAAAAGCAGCATGAACATCAGCAATCAAACTTGGAACTTCAGTCGGTCGGATCGAATTATTACTCACGTAAGCAGCAACAATATCGGCAACTAATGTAATAACTAAATTGCTTTCAGTCTCTAAGACTGGATGATGTTCCATTCTTGTTTCCTTTAATTTAAAATCGAGATATAATCCGCATTCATCTCGTTATAAAGAGAGCTAATGCATGTAAGTTTCATATTGTACAAAAATCTTTTTTGTCAATTCAATTATTTTATAAAATCGCTTAAACACAAAAAAATCAAACAAATTCCTCTTTTTTGTCATAATATATAATAAACAAAAAAACTATCTTTATTTTTAAATAAAAGTATTTTTCATATATATATTATGTATAAAAACATAATATAGTATAGAAATAGTTATTTTATAAATAACTTATAAATAAAAATATTAAATGTAAAACTGTAATACACAAAAAAAAAAAAATTATTTTATGTATTTACAATATAATAATTTTAGTATTTTTTTACGAAATTCAAACTTCGATGCAAGAAAATGATGTTTTTTGAATGTAAAAAGGCACTTAGACAAATTTTTTAAACCAAGTAAAAGTGTTGCAAGCAGAACAAAAAACTATAATGTATATTACAGATATAGAATGTCATAAAAAATAATACTAAAACGGCACACTGTCACATATTAGTACAGTATTGAAAGTTTCTCTCTCTCCTTAGACTATAACAGCACCATCCTAAATACATTTTACTGTATATGCTTCATACCTAATGTCTCCGTTCAGAAGAAGAATTTAACTCTGCGACCAAAAGGTTAAATTTACTTGATCCATTTATTAGGATGGCATGATGTTTATATAACGAAATATTTACGGTTTATGATGAACAGAAGTATACAGTGTAACTGCTAAAATTACCTCAGTTATGTTTGTGCAAGTAAGTAAAACTTGCAAATCTTACCTATTGCATAAGGGAAATAATTCCAACATATAAACGAAACCATCCACATCTTTTAACGTAGGATTATACAGGATTATATATGACTCGATCTTCATCACTTCCTCCTAAAGCATTAAAAATTGCTTATAAAGAAACGCATCATGGCATATGTCGTGATGATCCATATCACTGGCTGCGTGCATCTAATTGGCAAGATATTCTTAAAAATCCTAGCTGTCTTGACGAAAATATTCGATATTATCTTGAACAAGAAAATGCTTATCAAGATGCCAAAATGGCTGATACAAAAATATTACAAAATTTGCTTTTTTCCGAAATGAAAAATCGTATCAAAGAAAATGACAGTTCTGTTCCTGTAAAACATGGACCTTTTGCTTATGGATTCTCTTATGTTACTGGAGGGCAGCAGCCGCATTATTTTCGTACATTAAGGAATGGAGACGAAAAAAATGTTTACCTTAATGGTGATATTTTAGCTGAAGGAAAAGAATATTTCAATTTTGGCTCAGTTCAAGAATCTCCTGATCATACACATGTTGTATGGACCTATGATGATAAAGGATCGGAATTTTACATAGCTAAAATTCGTAATTTAGAAACATTATCTGACTGTTCTGATACAATTACTGATACATCTGGACAAATTGTATGGGATGCTAAATCTGAAGGTTTTTTCTATACTAAGATGGATGAAAATCATCGACCTTCTAAACTCTATTATCATAGATTAAATACAGATCAATCACAGGACAGGCTTATTTTTCATGAAGATAATCCAGGATTTTTCTTATATGTAAGTGGTTCTAAGCTGAATGACGTTATTTATATTAATATTCATGATCATGAAACGTCAGAAATTTGGATTATCCCTGCTGAATTACCCCTTGCTGCTCCACAATGTGTACGGAAACGACAAAAGGGTGTTGAATATTCACTTACAGAAGGTGGCGATGTTTTTTATATTCTTACCAATATAGATAATGCGAAAGATTTTAAAATTATGGTGGCACCGTATACATCGCCACAATCAAAGAATTGGTCTGAATGTATACCACACCAACTCGGGCATTTGATAATATCTCATGATGCTTACCAAGATTTTCTTATTTGGCTTGAACGTTTTGAAGGGCTTCCTCGTATAAACGTAATGGATCGCACCACGAAACAAATTCATTCTATTGCTTTTACAGAAGAAGCTTATTCTTTAGGTTTACAAGGAGCTGCAGAGTATAATAGCCACACTTTTCGTTTTTCTTATTCATCTATGACAACACCTGATCAGGTTTTTGACTATGAGATGAAAAGCCGCAAACGAATACTTTTAAAAACGCAAACAATTCCTTCAGGGCATAATAAAGACGAGTATGTAACACGACGTATTTCAGCAGTCGCGGACGATGGTGAAAAAATCCCTATTTCACTTTTTTATCGTAAAACTACTATTCTTGATGGTAGTGCACCTTGTTTACTTTATGGTTATGGTGCCTATGGTATTTCTATTCCTGCCAGCTTCAATAGCAATGTACTTTCTCTAGTTAATAGAGGTTTTATTTATGCGATTGCTCATATTCGTGGAGGAAAAGAAAAAGGAGTTGAATGGTATGAGAAGGGAAAACACCTATTTAAATACAATACATTTACAGATTTTATTGCTTGTGGACGATATCTTGTAGATAATAAATTTACTGCCCATGATAGACTTATCGCTCACGGTGGCTCAGCGGGAGGAATGTTGATGGGTGTTATTGCGAATATAGCTCCACAGGACTTCGCTAGCATAGTAGCCAATGTACCTTTTGTTGATGTTTTAACAACAATGTTAGATGCTTCGCTGCCATTAACGCCGCCGGAATGGCCTGAATGGGGGAATCCTCTTGAATCACAAGAAGATTATAATTTTATTTCCTCTTATTCACCTTACGATAACATTAAAGCTCAAAAATATCCCTCTATTCTTGTGACTGCAGGATTAACTGATCCTCGTGTTACTTACTGGGAGCCTGCAAAATGGGTGGCAAAATTACGCGAATTAAAAACGGATGATAACGAAATCTTATTACGCACTAATATGGATTCAGGTCATGCAGGTGCAGCTGGACGATTTTCAAAATTGGAAGAGATCGCATATATTTACGCGTATATCTTAAAAATAGCGGGAAAAAACTGCTGTTAATATGATCTTCCCTTCTTATTAAGTTATAAGGCTCCACGATCGTTAGATTATGGAGCCCTTATTTTTTTATGAAAGACTATATAGATATTTTAAAATCCGCAATCTTCGTAAAGTTTCAAAACATAATCCCAATTGATTAAATTATCCACGAAAGCTTCAACATATTTTAAACGCGCATTACGATAATCAATGTAATAGGAATGTTCCCATACATCAATTCCAAGAATAGGTTGAGCATCATAAATTAAAGGATTTTCACCGTTAGATGTTTTTAGAATTTCAAGCTTGCCATTTTTAACAGCGACCCACGCCCATCCCGAACCAAATTGAGCACAGGCCGTAGCAATAAAGTCAGTGCGAAATTTATCATATCCGCCTAAATCAGAATTGATAGCCTTTTCTAATTTTTCAGGAAGCTTTTGATTACCACCATTTTTTTTCATCCAATTCCAAAAATGGTGGTGATTGTAGCATTGAGATGCATTATTAAATAAACTAATGTTATTCCCAAAACTTTTTTTAATAATATTTTCAAGGCTATCATTTTCTAAGCCTAATTCTTTTACAAAATTGTTGGTATTAGTAAGATAAGCGAGATGATGCTTATCATGATGATATTCAAGTGTTTCACGTGACATGTAAGGTGAAAGGGCATCATAATCGTAAGGCAATTCAGCTAATTCAAAAGCCATTTAAAAATCTCCTCGATTCTAATTGTTAAGCTTACTCCATAATCTTAATTTGCCATTTATGGTATCTAAAAGCAAATATTGAATGTCTGTTCGGATCAATTTCATTTTAATAATTATCTATTTGTGAGGTAACTTTTCTGAAATACACTTAATTAATAAAACATTGTTGATTTACACAATTCTGTTTTTAGAAAAATTGTTAGATTATTTTTGCATAGACTATTGCATCTTTATGTAAAGAGAATGATGTCTGATGGTTTGTTCGTATCGGGTAAATAAAATTCACAGTGATAGTTACGTTATTTTTGTCGTATATTACACAATAAGAGAGCAAAGAAGGTAAAGAATCAACAATATATAAAGTCTTTAAATTTTCGTTATTGTGTTTGCATAGTTTAGATTTGTATAATAAAGAATCTATAATTGAGTTATAGTTAACGATAAGACATTGAAACACATCAGTAAAATAAAAATAGAATCTGCATTCTATATTATTACTGAAATGAATAAACGAAATAGCAAAGTACAAAGAATTGCAAAACAACTGTTTGGGGGTGAGAGTTTGTTTTGAGTGGAGTCATGAATTTGCGTGCTGATTACAATTTGTATCATTGTGGTACGAATAAGAATTTGTAATAAAAAAGTAAAGGCTTTGATTTTCAGATGTTGCGCACAATCGTAGGAATCGCTATAAGGTGCAAATAAAGTTTTTAGTGTATTCTTTTTTGGGGTATAGCCAAGCGGTAAGGCACCGGTTTTTGGTACCGGCATTCCCTGGTTCGAATCCAGGTACCCCAGCCAAAGTTTGTAAGATTAAAGTATACAAGTGATTTTTAAATTTCCCTGCTTATGTCAAATTGTTTCTTTATTTATTCCAATTCCATTAATAATTTTTTCATTGCTTCTATTTCTAGCAGTTTTTCATCAATTGTTTTGATACGAGGTATTATATTTTCCGAGGTATAACATAAACAGTATTTTTACTCACAAAATTGTCGTCTCTGTGTTCACTATACGCGTGCTACTAACTTTTCAGATTTGTGTGTTAATTTTTTACTTGCATCGCATTTGTTGTTTTCTATAGGAAAGCTCATAAAAAGGAAACAGTTATGCCAGTTGAAGCCTATGATAGTGTAAATACCTTTACGAACATTTTTCTTATATAGAGATCCTTCATAGGTTTTAATAATTATAGCTGGTTTATTTATTTTGTACATCCTAAAACTTATTTAAAATAATATGTTAGCCAAATATTGCTTGCTGTTCTGTATGTTATTTATCATCCTTAGAAAGAGGAAGTGATGCTATTTCTGTATCAAGCGCATCCATAAAATTGATAATAAAAGTAGCATTTGTACCAAAATCCCTTGATAAATAACGTGAAGCAGAACGCATATCAACAAAAGTCGTATCTCCTTCATCAGTTAAACGAATAACAATATCTGAAATTAAACCAAGATAAAAAGTTTTTGCTATGGCTTCGATATAAAATTCGTTTTCTTTACCTTTAAATTTCCTTTGAGCAACAACAGGCCAATCATAAGATGCTAAAACATTAAGCACTGATTTGTGGATGCTGTCAGGTGATTCATCATAACGACGTCCTGATATTTCAGGCCATTCTGACATTTGTAGAGTTGCTTGTTCGTTTAAAACACTCTTGAGTGGTAAAGCATCACTTGGACGTATAGTACGAAAAAAAGATGGAGGTCTCTGTGTATCAGTAGAAACATCATAAATAGCTGGTAAAGCAAACCAAAATCCCAAAAGTAATATTAATGGTACGGCAGTTATTAAGGAATAAATAATACCCTTTAAGGCTTTCATTCCACCTCTAGCGCCCTCTGTCCATAAACTATAAAGGGCTTTTACAGAAAGAAAAAGAGAAACAGCAACACAACAAGCAGATATTGCTATCAAAATCATAAGATCAACTACACTAATTACAGAAAAGCGTTGTAAAAGCACTGAAAATAATAAGATCAAAAATGCCAATCCACCAAAACGGGGAGACCATACCGCTGCCCTTGAGATTAATTGGATATATTTTTTCTTCATTACGTTCTCTTTTCCTGAACAACAAACTATAAGAAGGATTTTATTTATATTGTATATTTGATAAAAAGCTCCTCATTTTATGACAAAGGTAAAGCACTTATTCGCAGTATCAAGGATATTGTGTGCTATATAAATTTTCGATAATTTTATTCACTAACTTGATATGAGTGATTGCTATGTTTCTATGAATTTACTAACGTGATGGATAAGATCTCATAGATTGTTGTTGTATTATATAGAAATAAACTTAAATAATAATATTTGCGGTTTGTATGAACTTTTTTCTATAAATATTTATAGTGCTTACTCTTGTTTATTATATTTCATATGAATGTATGGTTTTTACTGGATATTATATGGTTTTTATATAACATTTGTCATCTTTTTATTTTATCGTTATATAAATATATTCATTATCCTATAATACTTTTATCTTAAATTTGTATTTTAATAAAAGCATTGTATGATATTTTTATGAAATAATTAAAATATTTTAAATTAGAACAATGGTTCTGTTTCAGTTATTATGTTTAGTATATAATAATTGAAAATTGCTTTTTATATATTGTCGAATGCTTTTATAAAAATAGATTCGTTGTATAGTCAGAAATTAGTGTTATTTCATCTATTGAAGATGCGACATGTTGCAGATGAAAGAAAAGCTTCGCTCTCTTTTTTTGCAAGTAAAGAAGGAGCGAAGACGCGTAAGATAGCGAAACCTTCATTAAAATTTTTAGCGACTAAAACTGAGTTATTATCATTTTTGGATTTTGACTTTTTTAGTTCGATTATTTGTATAGGCTTTCCAATGATAATATCGAGTGTAGCATTGGGTGCTGTTCGATCATTAAGGCTATAAAAAATAATTCCTTCACGTGTGTAGGTTGACAATGACCAAAATTGTGTTGTTTTTGAAGTCATTAAATGAACAGGACCATTTTCGAGATTAAATCTGCAGACTTTAAGAAGAAAAAATGGATCGTGAGTTTTTTGAATATGATTACTAGGACTCAAGTCTACAAATTGATAAAAATCTCCCGATTTTTTAAGCTGTATCCATATATTATTTTGAACGTAATAGGGGATCAAAAATAAAACACAAATATGAACAATAATAGCGCCGATTATTGCAAGAAGCGCAATATAAATGAATCTAGTCACAGTTTTTTCCCGATGGAATGTGTTTTATGGATGGCATAGTAAGCTCTTTTAATGCTGTTGCGGAAGTGATTGAAGTATCATATAAAGTTAGAATAAGTCCAAATTCTTTTTTGCTGCCTGTTGCGAGCCAGTTGCCGGTTTTTGCTGTTGGTGATATGTTTATGTGTAGTGAGCCATCGCTTTCATAGGTAATATTGTCTGTATAGAGTTCAAAAGGTATTTCATTAGATGCAGTATGTGGTTTAAGGGATTTGTCTGCTGTGTAAAGGGTAAAAAGACGCGCCTCGGGAATGTGTCCTTTGAGAAAATAGTGGCAATCGGAATATAACGGATGTCCGTTGTTATCTTTCCAGATTTGAAAAATTAGAACTTCAGTTCGTCCGAATGAAATGTCGCCTCGCTTGGCTGTACGCGCTTTGGTGTATGGATCAGCATCGGTTGTTCCTATTTGTGGGTAAGCGCTCCATTCGCCAATTGTAAATTTCCCAAAGTTGTTAAAGGAGTTGAGCATATAATCAACACTCAAGATTCCACATAAAATAGAAAAAATAGAGATTAGAAAGGAGATAACTATATTAAGGAGCATTACAGAATATCTTGAATTTAAAGTGTTGTTCTAATAGTTTTCATCTTTGAAGAAATTATAGATAGGTCTTTCAGGTCTTTATTAATTAATTGTACGACATTTACTGTTTCAGGTGAAAGTGTATGAGATATTTTGGACATGATGTCAGAATCATTATGTGAAGAGAATATTGGCGGTTGATAAGGGAGAATAGAATCTTTGACACCATGGAGCTGTTTGAGCATTATATTTTTATGTGCATAAAGCATAATACGATGCCATATCATAGCTGGTACACCGCCACCAAAAGCACGATTCATTGGTGAGTAGTTGTCGTTACCCATCCACACGGCTCCAGTATAATTACCTGTAAAGCCAACAAACCACGCGTCACGATAGGCTTGTGATGTTCCAGTTTTCCCGGCAACGAGGGTCATTGGTAACGAAGCACGTTTTCCAGAACCCCGTGTTGTAACACCAACCATCATTTGGTTCATATAAGCTGCTGATTGTTTGCTGATAACTCGATGTGGTTTATTTCCATTATATTCTAAATCCCATACAACATGTCCATTTGTTGTTCTAATTTGTGTGAAACCATGGCGATTTCCAGACATACCTCCATTAGCAAAGACATTAAAACCAGTAGCTTGATCCATTGGAGTCATGTTGGATGTCCCCAAAATCATAGTTTTGTGCGATAATATATGAGCACTAATACCCATATTTTTGATTAGATTTATGATTGGCTGGGTATCACGATTAAGATATTGATATGTGATATAAACAGGTACTGTATTGATGGAAAAAGCTAAAGCAGTTGCTAAATCTATTTTACCAAGATAACGACCTGAGTTATTTCTTGGTGACCAACCTCCCCAGTTAATAGGGGTGTCTAGAACTATTGTTGAAGGAGATAGACCGCGTTCCATTGCTGCTGCGTAAACATAAGGTTTGAATGAAGAACCAGGTTGTCGTCCACCTTGTGTCGCTCTGTTGAATTGGCTTTTATTATAATCCAGTCCTCCAACAATTGCACATACGGCTCCGTTATTATCAATAATGACGGTAGCTGCTTGTGTGACACGATACTGTTGACCATATTGGTGTAAATGGTACGCTATTGATTCTTCTGCTACTTTTTGGATGTCTGGATCAAGAGTTGTTTGAACAATCAAAGTCTGATTTGGAAGTTGGTTATTAATTTTTTTGACTTCATCGAACACCCAATCAAGAAAATAGTCAGGCTGATTATTTTTTATTTTTATAATAGCACTAGCTGGGTGGCGATGAGCGTTGATAATTTGGCTATCAGTCATGAATCCACTGTTGACAAGGTTAGAAAGTACGACGTTGGCTCGTGTTTGGGCAGCAAGTAAGTTATTATGGGGAGCATATTTTGTTGGAGCTTTGAATAGTCCTGCTAGCATAGCGGATTCGCTAAGAGATACGTTGCGTATATTTTTACCAAAATAAAATTGCGCAGCTGCTGCAATTCCAAAAGTATTTCCTCCCATGTATACACGATCAAGATAAAGTTGTAAAATTTGCTTTTTGCTTAAGTTAGCTTCTAACCATAGAGCAAGATAAGCTTCTTTTATTTTACGTATTATAGTTCTTTCATTTGTTAAGAATAAATTTTTAGCTAGTTGTTGTGTAAGAGTTGAACCACCTTGAACCACGCTATTAGCTTGCATATTTTGTGAAATTGCTCGTGCAAGACCATGCAAATCAATGCCCCAATGATCGAAAAAACGACGATCTTCTGTTGCGAGAACTGCTTTAATAACATAATCTGGCATCTCTTCAACAGGAACAGACATTGCTGGTAGTGCACCACGGTGACCAATGGGATTGCCATACCGATCTAAAAAAAGAATGGAAAAATTTTGGGGTGAATACCAGTCTTTTTTGGTTAATTCAAAAACGGAAATGCCTACAATGGTAAAAAGAGTAAAACCTATCAATCCTAATGTTAGTGCTTCATTAAGAATTTCGATTATAAATCGTTTCCATCCTCGTATATGAAAGTATTGTGAAATAATTTTTGCTTTCTTCCAAAAGCAATTATTAGTAGATCGGATACGATAAATTGCTGTGTCCAATCGTGCATCTAATTCAATGAGTGCAGGGCTCTGAAATGGCTTGTTGTTTTGTGCTTTATTTTTTTTAAAAAAATCAAACATTTAATTGAGGCCTATGGCAAAATGATGCAACCAAACGAATCTGTAATTCTTATATGGGATAAGAGTACTTTTTGACTATAGTAATGAAAGGTAAAAAGTTCATTTTATGGTTTGTTTAAAAATTATCTCTTCAAATTATTGTATAATCTCTGAAGAAATTTGTTTTGAAATTATTAAAATTTAGGGTACCATCCGTTGATTATATTATCCCACGAAGAAAAAATTTTGTTGCGTGTGCTATGTTTAATAGACATAGAAATGTCGTTCACTCTATGTTCATATAGAATGGATTATGGAATATCTATGATAAAAAAAGTTTCCTTGTTTATGATAATATCACTCTTTTTTGGAGCAGAGTCTGTATTAGCTTCCGAGTGTGCTGAAGTTGGTAAAGAGGTTGCTGCTCAAAAGAGTGGAGTGTTGGTTCGTTCAACGCCTGTTGTTCAAGATGGAAAAGACATGTGTTTGGTTGTGGTTGTATTGCCTGCTCGTGAAGGTAAAAAATTGAGCCGTGTTGAAGTTTTTGTTCCTGCTGATTAGTGCTTGGCAGATGTGTGATGCGTATTTTAATTGTTGAAGATGATCGGAATCTCAATCATCAATTAGCGGAAGCTGTAAAAAGTGCTGGATATGTTTCGGATAGTGCTTTTGATGGTGAAGAGGCTTATTTCTTGGGAAGCACGGATTCTTATGATGCTGTGATTCTTGATATTGGTTTGCCACGTTTAGATGGAATTCGTGTTGTTGAAAGATGGCGTAAAGAAGGATATTTTATGCCTGTTTTAATATTGACAGCGCGAGATCGTTGGTCTGATAAAGTTCTTGGTATTGATGCAGGCGCTGATGATTACGTTGTTAAACCGTTTCATTTAGAAGAAGTGATGGCACGTTTGCGTGCGTTGATCCGTCGAGCTGCAGGTCATGCAACGAGTACATTATGCTGCGGTAAAGTGTTGTTGGATACAAAAACCTCCCGCGTTTTTGTTGATGGTCAGTTGGTTAAATTAACTTCATATGAATTCAGACTTTTGTCGTATCTCATGCATCATTGTGATAGGGTAGTTTCAAGAACAGAGCTAATTGAACATCTTTATGATCAGGATTTTGATAAGGATTCAAATACAATTGAAGTTTTTGTAAGACGGTTGCGTAAAAAGCTCGGGGTGGATTTGATTGAGACTATTCGCGGAATGGGTTATCGAGTGAGATTGTCAGGTGATCAATGAGAATTTTGAAAAACAAAAGCCGGTTTGGGAAGATTTTTTTTCTCATCGGTAGATCTCTTAGTTTGCGTGTTATGATCTTATCGACATTATGGGTCATTATTTCGCTTTCATCGATTTCTGCAGTCAGTATTTTGTTTTATCAGCGCTCAAGTGAACAAAGTTTGGAGCGTATCCTTTTTGCTCATCTTTATAGTCTTATTGCAACAGTAGTTGTATCACCTGAGGGGAATTTAAGAGGAAGTTCTGGGATTGATGATATTCGTTATTCAGATCCAACATCAGGTTGGTATTGGGAAGTAGTTGCTATATCATCTAATATACAAGGAAGAATTACATCCCCATCACTAGGAATTGAGAAAATATTTTCACCAAGCGATGCCGATGTACCTTTTGATAATAAATTTTTTCGCTCTTATCGAATAAAGGGAAAAAAGGGACAGAAGCTACAAGTAATTGAGAGTGATGTTGTTCTCGACAATCAAAATCATATTGCTCGATTCCGTCTTATTGGAAATATAGATGAAGCACATGCACAAGTGCAAGAATTTAAGCGAACTTTGCAAATTTTTCTTTGGAGTTTTGGCATAGGCAGTGTTCTTATCAACATTGCTATCATTTTTTTTAGTTTTCAACCATTGAGGCTTATTCGACAAACACTGAATGATATTCGTGAGGATAGGGTTAATTATGTGAATACGAATTTAGTGAGTGAAGTTATGCCGTTGGCACAAGAAATGAATGCTCTCATTGATAACAATCAACGTATTATTGAGCGGTTTCGTACGCAGGTTGGTAATCTCGCTCATTCATTGAAGACACCCTTATCAGTTATTATGAATGAAGTTGATAAGATGTGTGGAGATCAGGCTATTTTATTGAGAGAGCAAACTGAAATCATGCAGGCACAGATAAGTCATTACCTAAAGCGCGCTCGGATTGCAGCGCAATGTGACAGTATCGTTTATCACACACCTGTTCGTAGGGTTATTAATCATTTGGTACGGGTTATGGAAAAGCTTCATCTTGGGAAAAAATTTCAATTTGTCATGGATGTTGATGATATTGTTTTTTCTGGTGAAAAAGAGGATTTAGAAGAGGTTGTAGGGAATTTAGTTGAGAATGCAGCTCAGTGGTCTCATACAAAAATTTTGATTTCCTGTTGCTTAGAAGAAAATGTTGAAGAAGCAAAATTTTTTAGTATCCTTGTAGAAGATGATGGTTGTGGTTTAACGGAAGAACAAATTGAGGAAGCTTTACAAAGAGGTCGTCGGTTTGATGAAAGTAAACCGGGGACAGGTTTGGGGCTAGCGATTGTTTCAGATATGGTTAATGAGTATGGTGGAAGTTTTTTCTTATCGCGTTCTAATTTAGGCGGGTTATGTGCAAAAGTTTTGTTACCAAGACGGTAAAGATATTTTCTTTTTACACATAGCGTACATTCTAGTTTGTAAGAATGAGTAGTATTTTTGCATACAATTTGCAAAGAAGGAAATAATTCTAGGGTTTGGAGAGTGTATCTGACCGCAATTAGAATATAAAAGTAAAATTTTTGTATGCTTTTGGGTATATTAGAGAAATTGACAATCAATTTTATGATGCCATGAAAATAATTTTTTATTATTTTGCAGCGTAATTTTAATAAATGAGGCAGATGATTGGCTATGTCTTTTGATGTTTGTATTGGTATCAAGGTAATATGCTGTTGTTAATCTTTGTTACACTTTTGCTTTTTCTATATTTTAGCTGTCGATTAAAGAAAGATAAGCAAATTTCGGTCATTGACATTTACAAAAATCATATATTTTCAGTTGAAAATGACAGGTCTGGCACGCACTGTAAAAATATACGTACTCTTAAAATTCTTGGTGTTTTATTCGTTTTTTTTACAACATTGTATATCTACAATCGAACAGGAAATGTAGGAGTTAAAAGTTACTTTTTTAGCGAATTAATGAATAAGGATCCTAATACGCTTAGCAAAAATGAACAGCTTGTTCGTCTGCAAGTACTTTTTTTTCGTACACCAAATGATGGCAAGTTAGCAGATTCATTGGCAGTAGGATATCTTGAGGAAGGCTATTTTCAGAATGCAGTAAACATTTATTTGGATGCCCTTCGCTTGAATGGAGAATCAGCTCCAAGACTTGTGGGGTACGGCTTGGCATTGGTTGGTTATGAAGGGGGAGTGATTACTCAAGAAGCGCAGCGCGCTTTTCAGAAAGCAGCAGATTTGGCTCCACACGATTTTTATCCTCGTTTATTGTTAGCTGATGCATTACGCCAAGAAGGTAAAATTACGCAAGCAGCGCAATTTTTACAAAATTTTCTTGATACAATGCCTGAGAATCTTACAGGACGATCGCAGGTTAAAGCAATGATAGTCCAGTTACGTGATTTATCTGATTAGCATGCTTAGAAAGTTGTGATATTTAGCTTAAGATTGTTAACTCTAGGAGTTTCAAGCAGATAGTGGAGATATTTGATAAGCGTTTTCACCTATATGCAAAGCTTTTAAAAAAATAAATTATATGAACGGTAAATTAATGTTTGTACAACATCTTTATAATAAAGAGTTTTCGTAGATAGTTTATGAACAGTCATTTTTTAAAAAATTCTTATTCGTTGGAAATTATTTTAAGGCAACGGAAAAAAAAGCAATTTCTCATGATCTTATTGTGCTTTTTCGTGATGATCATTGCAGCAAGCCTTGTCATGTATGCAATGCGTAATGCAGTGAGTTTTTTCCGAATGCCATCTGAAATTACAAGAGAAGATATTTCTATGGGACGCCCTTTGCGCTTAGGCGGTTTTGTTAAAAAAGGAACCGTTGAATACATTGGAGAGAGGGAAGTTATATTTTTTGTAACTGATAATATAAAGCATGAAAAAGTTATTTTCAGTGGTATACTTCCAGATCTTTTTCGTGAAGGTCAGGGTGTTGTCGTTGAAGGATATTTTGATAAGCAGGGTTTTTTTATAGGCACACGTATTTTAGCAAAACATGATGAAACTTATATGTCTAAAGAAACAGCTGATCGTTTAAAAAAACATTACAGTGTGGAGAAATAATTCGGTCGTGCTCATTGAATTGGGTCATATTTTTTTAGCTGCAGCATTTGCAATGAGTTTATTGCAGGCGTTTTTACCTGTTGTGGGTATTTTGTTGAGGGAGCGTTCATTGATGCAAACAGTGATCCCCTTAACATATATGACTTTCATATTGGTATTGTTATCTTTAGTGATTATTGTTTATGCCTATATAGTATCTGATTTTTCTGTTTTGAATGTCGTTGAGAATTCTCATTCAGAAAAACCAATGCTTTATAAAATCATTGGTATTTGGGGTAATCACGAAGGATCTATGTTATTATGGGTTTTTATTATAGCTTTTTTTAGTACATTGCTGGCGTTGTTTAGCCAACATTTACCTGTACAGACTAGAACCTTAATTTTAATTTGCCAAAGTTGGATTATAAGCTCTTTTCTTTTATTTGTTCTTTTTGTATCCAACCCGTTTTTACGTGTTAGTCCACCGGCGTTTCAGGGAAATGATCTTAACCCTCTTTTACAGGATATTGCTTTAGCAATTCATCCACCACTTCTTTATTTAGGAAATGTAGGTTTTTCGGTTTGTTTTTCTTTTGCAATAGCTGCGTTAATTACAGGACATGTTGATAAAATTTGGGCACGTTGGGTTCGTCCTTGGATTCTCTTGTCTTGGATTTTTTTAACACTGGGTATCGTTGTTGGATCTTATTGGGCTTATTATGAATTAGGATGGGGTGGTTATTGGTTTTGGGATCCAGTTGAAAACGTTGCATTTATGCCATGGTTATCAGGAACGGCCCTTTTACATTCTTCTCTCGTTCTTGAAAAGAGAAATACATTGAAAAATTGGACTGTATTTTTAGCTATTTTTACGTTTTCTCTTTCTCTTATGGGAACTTTTCTTGTTCGTTCTGGTATTTTAATGTCTGTTCATAGTTTTTCTATTGATCAAGCTCGTGGATGGGCAATTCTTGCTATTTTGCTCTTTTTCATGGGAGGGGCTTTTATTCTCTTTGCTTTGCGAGTACCTATTTTGAAAACAGGTAGATTATTTCAGCCAATTTCGCGTGAAGGTTTTATTATTTTAAATAATTTATTGTTTATAACAATAACGTTAACAGTATTGATTGGTACGCTTTATCCTTATTTTATTGAAATATTAACTGGAAAAAGAATTTCTGTAGGTGCCACATTTTTTAATCTTTCCTGTGGGCCTTTGATGATGCTCTTATCGTTATTGGCTCCATTTGGATCAATGATGGCATGGAAACGTGGCGATTTTTTTGCTGTTTTTGAACGATTGTGGCTTGTTTTTGCATTATCCTTTGTAGCTTGTTTTATAACATATTACGCAACATCTTTACGTGATATTTTTGCAATTTTTGGAATTGGACTTTCAGTTTTTGTTGTATTAGGTAGCTTAGCTGATCTTTGGGGAAAGAGTGGATATCACAAGACAGCTTTGTCGGTGCGTATTAAGAGATTTATTGGATTGCCATGGCCATTTTTTGGTGCTGCAATAGCGCATATGGGGTTAGGAGTTACATTATTCGGTATTATTTGTGTTGCGACTTTTTCGCAAGAGCGTATTCTAACCATGCAGATAGGAGATATGGTAAAAATAGCTGATAAGACTGTTTGTTTCGTCAAGGTTCATGAGGGTGTTGGATCAAATTATTCTACAATGGAGTTTAACTTTACAATATATGAAAATAAGAACGTGGTGCGTAACATGATAGCATCAAAAAGACTTTATTTAAGTCGGAATACATCAACGACAGAAGTGGGTATTCAAAGTCATGGTTTATCCCAATTATATATTGTTCCAGGACGAATAAATGATAAAGGACTTGTTGTGCATATATGGTGGAAGCCTTATGTCATTTGTGTTTGGTTAGGTGCGTTAATGATGGCTATGGGTGGATGTTTTTCTCTTTTTAGTTATTTGTTTCGTATTGGGTTACATCAACATGTAGCTTCCCGATTTAAATTTTCTGAAAAGGTATTTAGATGAAAAAAGTACTGTTTTTGGCTTTATTTATCTTAATCACTATTTTTTCTTTACCATTAGCGATAGCAGTGGAGCCAGATGAAGTTTTGACAGATCCAGATCTTGAATCTCGTGCACGTGATATTTCATCATATTTTCGTTGTCCAGTTTGCCAAAACCAATTGATTGATGATTCCGATGCTTTATTGGCACGCGATTTACGGATTTTAATCCGTAAACGATTAAAAATGGGTGATAGTAATCAGCAAGTTATTGATTTTCTTGTTGAGCGATATGGTGAATTTATTTTATTGAAACCGCCATTTAACAGAACAACATGGTTTTTATGGTTATCACCCCTGATCATTATAATGCTTGGTTTCACAATCATATTTTTCCAAGCGAAACGACACGGATACAAAAAATAATCGAGGTAAATTCTGATAAAGAAAAACAGCTGAAGAAAAAATTAAAATAAGTATTTATAAATAAAAATTAATATATTTCAATTTGTTATCTATTTTTATTTATGATTATTATCAATTTTTTATCTAACCTTACAAAACTTTAATAATTTAGACAGAAAACGGTAATGTCCACTATTTTATAATTGAGTAAAGTTGGGATAAAAATATTACTGAATAGGAGCATATATGAAATGGTTAAAAAAACTTTCTTTACAACATTAATCGCAGTAAGTTTTTCTGCGGTTTTAGAAAGTGCACTGTTTTTTGGTGGATGTGGATCAAGTTTGTTGATAACAGAGGCTAATGCAAGTTCTGCATTTACTTCATTAGTGCAACAACCAGGATTTGCAGATGTTGTTGCTCAAGTAAAACCTGCTGTTGTTTCAGTGCAGGTGAAGAGTGATAGAAAGAAAGAAGAACGATTTTTCAGCGATTTCTTTAGTAGTCCTGGTATTGATCAATTACCAGAGCAACATCCTTTGAAAAAGTTTTTTAAAGAATTTTATGATCGCAGTCGGCCGAGTAACAAACCTTCATCGCGTTCACGTAAACTCAACCCTGTAGCTTTTGGATCGGGATTTTTTATATCGTCTGATGGTTATATTGTTACCAATAATCACGTTATTTCTGATGGAACAAGTTACGTTGTTGTTTTAGGTGATGGAACAGAACTTAATGCAAAACTTATTGGAACAGATCAGAGAACCGACCTTGCAGTACTAAAAGTAAATGAGAAAAGAAAATTTTCATATGTTGAGTTTGGTGATGATTCAAAGCTTCATGTTGGTGATTGGGTTGTTGCTATCGGTAATCCATTTGGTCTTGGTGGAACTGTAACAGCGGGTATTGTTTCAGCACGTGGACGTGAGATTGGTGCTGGGATTTATGATGATTTTATTCAAATTGATGCAGCTGTTAATAGAGGAAATTCTGGCGGTCCAACCTTTAATCTTGATGGAAAGGTTGTAGGGGTTAACACAGCAATTTTTTCTCCTTCTGGGGGAAATGTTGGGATTGCTTTCGCTATTCCAGCTGGGATAGCAAAACAAGTTGTAAACGAGCTTATTGAAAAAGGTACAGTTCAACGAGGTTGGCTTGGAGTTAAGATTCAGTCTGTGACGAAGGAAATTTCTGACTCAATTGGTTTAAAAGAAGCAAAAGGTGCTTTGATTACTGATCATTTGAAGGGACCAGCAGCAAAGGCTGGTATCAAAACAGGTGATGTGATTATCTCAGTAAATGGTGAGAAGATTAATGATGTACGTGATTTAGCAAAGCGTATTGCAACGATTAAACCAGGAGAAACAGCAACCATAGGTATTTGGAGATCTGGTAAAGAAGATAACATAAAGGTTCAACTTGATCCGATGCCTGAAGATGAAGATACAAAAGACGGTGCAAAAAATCCAAGCAAGCGCGGCAGTTCAGATGAAACATTGGAAGATTATGGTTTAGTTGTTACTCTTGCTGAGGATGGTTTGGGGTTAGTTGTAACTGATGTAGATTCAAATTCAGATGCTGCAGATAAGGGAATACGACCTGGTGATGTAATTGTAACGGTTAATAATAAACCTATTAAAAAGGTATCTGATATTACTGATACGATCAAGAATGCACAAAAGTTAGGACGAAATGCTATACTCTTGCAAGTGCGAACAGATGATCAGAATCGTTTCGTTGCTCTTCCAATTGTAAAAAAATAACATTTAGTTAATAGTAAGACAGAGGTTTTGTAGGCCTTTGTCTTACCACCTAATTTCACGAAATGACGGAGAAACGTTTTATGAAGATACTCGTTATCGAAGATGATTATGAGACAGGGCGTTATCTCGAAAAAGCTTTTTGGGAAGCAGGACATTCAGCAGATGTAGCATATGATGGAGATACAGGATATGCTTTAGCTGATACGGAAAATTATGATGTTATGGTTGTTGATCGGATGCTTCTGCATCGTGATGGTCTTTCTATCATTTCTGAGTTGCGTGCTAAAGGTAATGAAACACCAGCTCTTATCCTTTCAGCTTTAGGACAGGTTAATGATCGTGTAGCGGGTTTACGTGCAGGGGGTGATGATTATTTAACAAAGCCTTATGCTTTTTCTGAGCTTCTTGCTCGTGTTGAAGTTCTACAGCGGCGTAAAAATCCTAAAGAAGCGGAAACTATTTATTGTGTGGGCAATCTTGAGCTTGATCGGTTAGCTCATACGGTGAAACGTGGCGATAAGAATATTCTATTACAACCACGTGAGTTTCGTTTATTAGAGTATTTGATGAGATATGCTGGTCAGGTCGTGACACGTACTATGCTTTTAGAAAATGTTTGGGATTATCATTTTGATCCGCAAACAAATGTGATTGATGTTCATATATCCCGTTTGAGAGCAAAAATTGAAAAAGATTTTGATGTACCAATTTTACATACTATACGTGGAGCTGGATATATGCTGAAAGAACCAGATAATAAAATATGAATCGTTTGATTAATATGATGCGCACAACAGCGTTAAGGCTTTCAGCGCTTTATATTTTGCTATTTGGATTAGTTGCAGCAGGGCTTTTTATTTATATAACGGCATTTTCTGCTTCATTATTAACCAAACAAACCGAACAGGCTTTACGTGAAGAACTAGGGCGTATTGAAAGCGCTTATCATTATGGTGGATTATCTTTATTAATGCGCACTATTGATTATCGCTCACGGCAACCAGGTGCTTTTCTGTATCTTGTTACTGATCCTATGGGACGTATTTTAGCAGGGAATGTTGCAGGTATTGAGCTTGGCCTTTTGAATCATAATGGCTTTCTTTCTAGCTCTTTTTTATATTCGCGTTTTGGAGAACATGGGCAAACAAGTGAACATCGTGCTTTAGCAATTATTGTTGATTTGCCTAATGCTATGAAAATCCTTATAGGGCGTGATCTAGATGAACCGGAACGTTTTATAGCGGTTATTCGTAAGGCAATTATGATCGCTCTTGCGGCAATGGTTGGAGGTGCTTTATTAATATGGTTTTTTGTCGGCAGACGGGCATTACAGAGAATTGACCATGTAACAGATGCATCAAAGCGCTTGATGGAAGGTGATTTTAGTGGGCGTTTACCTGTTTCCGGAGTAGGTGATGAATTTGATCGATTATCAGCTAATCTTAATGTGATGTTAGACCAGATTGAAGAATTAAATATTGGTTTACATCAGGTATCAGATAATATTGCTCATGATCTTAAAACACCATTGACGCGTCTTAGAAATCGGGCTGAAGAGGCTCTTTCGGGGAAAAAGACAGTGCTTGAATATCGGCGGGCACTTGATGGTGTTATTGTTGAGGCAGATCAGCTTATTCGTACTTTTAATGCTATTTTAATGATTTCACGTATTGAAGCCAGCAGAGCCATTGAGAATCTTGAGATTATGAATATGAAGTTGATTCTTGAAGATGCAGTTGAGCTTTATGAACCTTTTGCTGAAGAATCAGGTGTTTTACTTCAGCTAGGAGATACATTTGATAAAGAGATTAAGCTCAATCGTGAGCTTATTGCGCAATCAATTTTTAACCTCATTGATAATGCCATTAAATATGCATCTAAAGGTGAAAGAAATGCAGAGGTTTACTTATCTATGGAATATTATGGTGAACATTTGTTGGTTGTTGTTAGTGATAATGGTCCAGGAATTGCAGAGGATAAACGTGAAAAAGTAACAGAACGATTTGTTCGTCTTGAAGAAAGTCGTACACAGCCAGGTTTTGGAATTGGTTTAAGTATCGCAAAGGCTGTTATGAAACTTCACGGAGGTGAATTACTTCTTGAAGATGCAAATCCAGGTCTTAGAGCTATTTTATTATTTCCCTAAAGGTGTGTTTTTCTATTTTATATACGTGTATACGAAATGATTATTTGTTCCTTTGAATTTTAATGTAATAAAATAAAAAATGAAATTTCTTTTCAAGGGAGTGTGAATGAAAAATGCTTTTTAAAAATAAAGCTTCTTCCTTTACGTCCCATTGGTGAGAACGGTTTTCGATGGCTTAAAGACATCGAAGAACAAGCGAGAAAAGAAAATTTAGTATCGTTAGCTTCTTATATTGCAGACAAGGGAGAACAGATTGATTTCATAAATGCGGTCATGACCTTATCGCCTTTTCTGCGCGAAGTTTTGATTGCTAATCCATCGTATCTCGATACTTTATTAAATGTTGATATAGAAACAAGGCTTGGCGAAATTATAAATGATATTGCGCTCATAGATAAAAATGCTTCTATTAATGAAGCTTCATTGATGGCAGTTTTAAGATGCAAGAAACGAGAAGCACATACTCTTATTGCGTTAGCTGATTTGGGAGGTGTTTTTAATTATGAAGTTTCATGTGCTTGGTTGACCCGCTTAGGTGAAGTGGTATTGGGTGTAGCTTTACGTTTTCTTTTAAGAGAAGCGCATGATCAAGGCAAAATCAGTTTATCTAGTCGAGATGATCCGGAAAAAGATTGTGGTTTAATCATTTTGGGTATGGGCAAGTTAGGGGCAGGGGAACTGAATTATTCTTCTGATATTGATCTCATTGTTTTTATTGATGATATGTCACCACATATTGATAATATTCATGAGAGCATAGATATATTTTCTAAAATGGTACGTCGATTGATTCGTATCATTCAAGAACGTACTGTGGATGGGTATGTTTTTCGTCTTGATTTTCGTCTTAGGCCAGATCCAGCTTCAACTCCTTTGGCATTGCCGGTTAGAACTGCATTACGTTATTATGAAGGTCGTGGTCAAAATTGGGAACGTGCAGCTATGATTAAAGCACGTCCAGTAGCTGGTGATAAAAAAGCTGGTTTTAATGTTCTCAGAGAGCTTTCTCCTTATGTGTGGCGCAAGTATTTGGATTATGCTGCTATTGCTGATATCCATTCAATCAAGCGACAAATCCACGCATATAAAAATTATAATCAAATTTCTGCCTATGGTCATAATATAAAATTGGGGCGAGGTGGTATTCGTGAGATTGAGTTTTTTGTGCAAACACAACAACTAATTGCTGGTGGGCGTTTTCCTCAATTACGCGGGCGTAAGACAGTTGCAATGTTAGCAGAGCTTCACACTCTTGGTTGGATAAGTAAAGAAACTAGAGACAGTCTCATAAAAAGTTATGCCTTTTTACGGAATGTAGAACACCGTATTCAAATGCTTGCAGATGAACAAACGCATCTTTTGCCAAATGATGTTTCTCAATTCATGAGTGTTGCATATTTAATGGGGTATCACGATAATAGTTGCTTTATTAGAGATTTGTTGAAAACGCTGCAGATTGTTGAAAAACACTATGCAGCGTTGTTTGAGAATGAGAAAGAACTTGGCTTAGAGATCGGTAATTTAGTTTTTACAGGTGAAGAAGATGATCCAGAGACATTGATAACATTGGAGTGTTTAGGCTTTAAAAGGGCAAGTGATATTTGTCGTATTATGCGGACACTACATTGTGGGCGTTATAAAGCTACTCAATCTGTTGAAGCACGTGAAAGATTAACAGCTTTGACACCTGCACTTTTAAAAGCTTTTGGCGCGACTAAACGAGCAGATGAAGCAATGTTGTGTTTTGATAATTTTTTACAGGGTCTACCTTCTGGGATTCAGCTTTTTAGTCTATTGCAGTCTAATCCGTCTCTTTTGGATATGTTGGTGCTTATTATGGGAGCTGCTCCGCGTCTTGCAGAAATTATCACACGTAAACCACACGTATTCGATGGAATGCTAGATCCAACAATTTTCTTAAAATTGCCAACAAAAACTTATCTAGAAAATCAACAAAAATATTTTCTTGAAGGTGTAGTCTCTTATGAAGAAATCCTCAATCATTTAAGGGGTTTTGCTGATGAACAACGTTTCTTGATTGGAATTAGGATTTTAAATGGCGCAATTAGGGGAGACAAAGCAGGTTTTGCATTTACTGCGCTTGCGGATCTTATGATTGCAAAAACATTTACTGCAGTTCAAGAAGAGTTTTCTCGTCTCCATGGTTGTATTAAAGGAGGACGTGTTGGCATTCTAGGTATGGGTAAACTTGGAAGTCACGAATTAACTGCTGGTTCGGATGTTGATCTTATTTTTCTTTATGAACATGATGAGGATGCAGAAATATCTGATGGAGAAAAACCTCTCTATATTTCTCAATATTATACTCGTTTGACACAACGTCTTGTTGCAGCTTTATCTACTCCTACAAATCAAGGTATCCTTTATGCGGTTGATTTAAGATTACGGCCATTAGGTAATAAGGGACCTGTTGCTGTTTCTTTTCAATTTTTTAAAAAATATTATTATAAGGAAGCATGGATATGGGAGCATTTGGCTTTAACGAGGGCACGAGGCATTGCTGGAGATCCTGATTTTATACAAAAGGTAGAAAATGAAATTTGTGCAATTATTGCTCTTTCTCGTAATAAGATGGACGTAGCAAAAGCGGTATGTAAAATGCGTACTTTGATTGAAAAAGAAAAACCTCCAGAAAATTTATGGGATTTGAAAACTATGATTGGGGGTATTATGGATCTAGAATTCATTGCCCAATTTGCTCTTATTACTCATGTAATCGAGTTCAAAATTGGAGCAACTACAGCTGATATCTTGGCGCATTTACCTTCTAATTTTCTTAGTCCATCATCTATTTCTGATTTACATCATGCCTATGATTTATATACAAATTTAAGCCAAATCATAAGACTTTGCTTAAATGATACTTTTAATCCTGATGATATGCCACCTGGATTAAGCGATCTTTTGTTGAGTAGTGTCGGGGAACCTGATTTGCTTCGTGTTGAACAATTGATTGAGGAAACAGGACAGTTAGTTCGTTCAATTTTTGTACAAATTATGAAAATTTAAATGCGTCAAACTACAATTTTATGATAAGTTTATCATAAAATTTCTATTTAGTTTCTAGATAAAAATCAAGAAATACTATAGTAATATATAGAAATAAAAGTATATAAAATATAAATATTAAAAAATAACAATAAAATTATAAAATAAGTAGTTTATTTTAAAAGTTAGTTTTTGATAATGAAAAGTATTGTTCTTATGTATACAAGATATCCTTATGTAGGTTTTAACTATAAAATAATGGATATATATATCGATGTGGTTTAAAAATTTTTAATTAATTGTAAAATAGAAGGTTATATTTACTACTTTTTTTATTTCAATAAAACTCTTCTGCTGCTTCTGTTTGCAATATTGACATTGACGTTGCAAATAATGGTTTTTACGTTAAGTTAAAACAAATTATGATGTTTGAAAAAATAGGTAAAATTAGTCTAATTTATTTCGATAGTTAATAGCGATACATGGCTATCGCTATAAGAATGGTAATGTCTTTTTTAGGATTTGTTTTGTTGGATTGGCATTGTAATTGTTACAGTTGTACCCTTCATTTCTTTGGAGGTAATCTCAAGTTTTCCTTTGTGCAGTTCTAGCAGAGAGCGTGATATAGCCAGTCCAAGGCCAGAACCTGTATGAGTTTTAGTAAATTGATTTTCAACTTGTTCGAAAGGTTGTCCGAGTTTTTTAATTGCTGATTGAGGGATACCGACACCCGTATCTTTAATTTTAAAAATAAGATGATTCTTTTTCTGGACAGCATAAATATTAACACTTCCACCGGAAGGTGTAAATTTAATAGCATTAGAAATAAGGTTAAGAAAAATTTGTCTCATGGCACGGCAATCAACTTCGGTATGCAGTTCTGAAGAAATGTTGGTTGTAACAGAAATATTTTTTTCTTGAGCCTGTGGCATAAGTGTTCGTACTGTTTCGTGAATGATAGGCTCAAGATTAATATTTTTTAGATTAAGAGTAAATCTTCCTGCTTCGATTTTGGACATATCAAGGATATCATTGATAAGAGCTAGAAGATGTGTTCCTGAACTGTAAATATCATGCATATATTCCTTATAGCGTTGTGAACCGAGAGGACCAAAAGTAGCTTGTAACATGATGTCTGAAAATCCAAGAATGGCATTAAGTGGAGTGCGTAATTCATGAGATATGTTAGCTAAAAATTCTGATTTAGCTTTGTTAGCACTTTCAGCACGCTCCTTTTCAGCTTTGAGACTTTTGTTAAGTTTTTCAACCTCTGTTGCACGCTGCTGAGCATTTCCTCGTGCACGTTTAAGTTCTTGAATGAAGGAAAAGAAGCGCCTTTCACTATCTTGAAATTTTTCTTGTTGTTGCTTAAGTTCAGAAATGTCAGTACCAATACAGACTAGTCCTCCATCTTGAGTGCGTCGCTCGTTGATTTTAAGCCAACGACCATCTGCAATTTTACGAATACTTGTTATGTTACCAGTACCATCATCTTCTTTTAGGAGATATTCACTGATAGCAGGGCGAGCCATGGCTTCAACAGTTGCGCGTTGAATACCAGATTGTAGATTCTGCTTAGGGATCGCTGCATATTCACAAAATTTGCTATTAGACATAACCAAACGTTCTTCTGAATCCCACAATACGAACGATTCTGAAATATTTTCAATTGCATCACGAATACGAAGATCAGCTTGCACTGTTTTCTCAGCAAATTGACGTTGTTCACTAATGTCGAAGGAAATACCAACTAAATGGGGTTCTTCTTCTTCTTCTGTAACTTCAGCACGAATCCGCATCCATATATAATGGCCATCTGCATGACGCATGGGGACATTAATATCAATATGCTTTTTTTTACCGCTCATTAGTTCCTGAGCAAGATCAAAAAAATTAGCATCATTTGGGTTGATAATAGCAGTGATTTGGGAAATTGACAGCAATGCATCTTGAGGGACATAACCGAGCATTTCGTACATTGCTCGTGACCAGTATACACGTCCATTTGCTATATTCCAATCCCACAATCCACAACGTCCACGCATCATCGCCATATCAATGCGATTTTGAATTTTTTCTGAAATTATGTTTGAATTATGCGCTCGTATAATTTGATTATAATAGGCATATAGAAGAACCAAAATAACACCAGTAGTTCCTAGGAACAGGGTCATATTTAACGAGAAAATTTTACGCCATTCTGTGTAGGTATGTTGCGTTTTTTCACCGATAAATACCCCGTATTGTCCATTTTTTGTTTTTCTAAATACAGCGAAAGCAGGAGTATCTCTTCCTATCGTGATTTGTGTTACTTCAGCGTATTTCTCTAGAGACTGTAAAGAAATATTATCATAAATAAAATCTTGTAAGGGTTTTCCTAAAACTATTTGTGAACTGGATGATGCTAGGACATTACCCTTTTGATCTACTATAGCGATAATGGTATTGGTACTGATCAAGCCTTTATTAATGGAACTTGTAATGATATTTTGCAAATAGTTATGAGAAAGAATGGAAGCTTTTTTTTGCTGAGCATCGGCAAGTAAGTTATGATCAATTATATTGGTAATATAAGAGTTCAGGAGAGTAATTGAAGAGCGCGCGTTTTTATCAATTGTATGGCGCAAATCATAGATCGATATGAAACGAATTGCTGCTAAAACAACAAGGAATATAACAATGATAAACGGAATAGAACGTCGTAACCAAGGTTCAACAAATAAAAGCTTTTTATAGATTAAACCAGAAAGCATATTTATATATGTTGTCCGCACTTTATGATTTTTAGTGCGTGCTTTTGAAGCGGTATGCATCTTTGTTGGCGCATTGTATGCGTCCAGTTTAGCCATTGTTAGTTCCTCTAATTATGGAATAATTTGACTGAAAAACTGCTTCGGTATTCATAATAACCTCGTAAGAGTAATGAATCAAAACGAGAGTCTTCTGTCCAGTCTTTTTTTTACAAAAAGCAATTTTACTTTTGTGAGTGTAGAATATGGAAATAAAAACGCACTACAACGATCAACTCAGAAACAGGTTTAAATTCTCTGTTTCTGAGTTTACTATTTCTAAAAAGACAGTTAATTTTATAAGAAATACTATAATATATTGATTACAAAATATTTTTTATTTTAAGCAAGTATACGATTTATGATATCTGCGACATCGCTTGACAATTTGGGAGATGATTCAATCGTTTTTAATGCAGTTTCAAGTTTTTGTCTCCGAATAGGTTCTAATTGTCGCCAAGAACGCATCATTGTTAATAATCGCGAAGCAAGCTGTGAATTTTTTTTATCAATTTCCAAAATAAGTTGGCAAAGAAAATAATATGATGCACCATCAACTCTGTTAAATCCTGTTAAGTTGTTGGATGCAAAAACGCCAATTAAGGCACGTACACGATTGGGGTTATCTTGCGAAAAAAGCGAATGTTGCATAAGTCTTTTAATGTTATCGAGGGTTGATGATTCAGCAACCATTGCTTGAATAGAAAACCATTTATCCATAATTAAGGGGTCATTCCGATATCTGCTTTCAAAATCATTTAAGGCGTTTTGTGCTTGTTTGCTTTTGTAAAAGCGCTGTACCAAAGTATTTATACTGGCCATTTTGTCAGTCATATTATCAGCTACTGCATATTGTGTAGCAGCACGGTTTGGTTCATTTTCCGCAATAGAAAGATAGTCTAAAACAATATTCCGTAATGCTCGTTTGCCAATTTGTTCAGCGTTTGGTGAATAAGGTTCTTCTATATGCATTTGTTCATAAATTTTTGTGAAGAGTTCTTTATGAGTGTCTGCGATAGACGATAAAAATTGCTTTCGTACATAGTAGATACGATCTGGATCAATATTTTCACCGAGTGTATGAGCAAGCTCAATTTCGCTCGGTAAATTTAAACAAAATGCACGAAATTCAGGTTCAAGACTTGCATCTGTAATGATGGTTTCAATCAATTCTAGCAAAGCAGAGGGCATAGCTTCTTTTGTTTGTGTTGTATTTTGAATGACTTGAACCATGGCTTGCATCATCAGATGGTTAAGTGACTGCCAGCGATTGACTTGATTACTATCATTTTTAGCAAGAAAGATAAGTTCACTTTCCCTCAATGGAGTTTTCAGAATTATAGGCGCAGAAAAATCTCGCAGAAGTGATAAAACAGGTTTTTCGCGTAATTTCTTTAGAGTGAAAATTTGAGTTTCTTTGGATAAAAGCATAATATCTGATTGAATGTCTGTATCAGTCTCATAGGTTAATGACTCTCCATTATGTCCTAAAAGCCCAAAAGAAATGGGGATGACCATAGGTTTTTTGATATTTTGTTGTGGCGTTTCAGGAATATATTGTTTTGCATGAATTGTTAAAACACCATCACTATAGTGGGTATCGATTTCTACATGAGGTGTACCTGCTTGTTCATACCACAGCATGAATTGTGAGAAATCTTGCCCTGAAACTTCAGCAAAGCATGCAATAAAGTCTTCAATCGTGCAAGCTTTTCCATCATGGCGTTGAAAATAGAGGTCCATACCTTTGCGAAACAGAGCAGAGCCTAAAATAGTCTGTACCATACGGACAATTTCAGCGCCTTTTTCGTAAATAGTTGTGGTATAAAAATTATTAATTTGACTGTATTGGCGAGGGCGTACAGGATGGGAAAGAGGGCCTGCATCTTCGACAAATTGTGTAGCTTTCAATGCTTTTATATTTTCAATTCTCTGCAGGCTGCGCACATTGTGATCCGAAGAAAACTCTTGGTCACGATAAACGGTTAATCCCTCTTTTAAACAAAGTTGAAACCAATCACGACAGGTAATACGATTGCCAGTCCAATTATGAAAATATTCATGCGCAATGATGCGTTCAATATTTCTATAATCCTGATCAGTTGCTGTTTCATGGTCAGCAAGGATATACTTATCATTAAAGATATTGAGTCCTTTATTTTCCATTGCACCCATATTAAAATCGGAAACAGCAACAATATTGAAAATATCAAGATCATATTCGCGTCCAAAATACTTTTCATCCCATTGCATAGAACGTTTGAGTGCATCCATTGCATAGATTGCTCTTTTAGTTTTCTCTTTTTCAACATAGATACCAAGTTTGACACATCGGCCGGATTTAGTGATAAACTGATCTTCTAATTTATCAAGGTTTCCACCAACTAAAGCAAAGAGATAGGATGGTTTTGGATGAGGATCTTCCCAAACAGCAAAATGGCGGTTATTATCAAGATGTCCAGTTTCAACAAGATTACCATTGGAAAGCAAGTTGGGGATTGTCTGAGAATCTGCTTCAATTTTTACTGTATAGGTAGAAAGAACATCTGGGCGATCATAAAAATAAGTAATACGACGAAAGCCTTCCGCTTCGCATTGTGTGCAATAGACGCCGTTTGAAAGGTAAAGCCCCATAAGTTGGCGGTTACTTTTAGGGTTTAATTCTGTAACCAATTGCAAGGTAAACGGAACTGTTGGTAAAGTGGTAATTTCTAAGAGTGAAGGAGTGCTTTTATAAGCATTTTTATCCAATGTCTCACCATTAATAGAAACAGAAATTAATCGAAGATCATCACCAGAAAGCACAAGAGGTGTCATCTCTTTTGTATTGTGACGTGCTTTAATTAACAGTGTTGCTGTTACACGGGTTTTTGTCGGTTCTAAACAGAAGTGAAGATGTGTTTCTGGAATAGTGTAAGGGGTGGGTTGATAATCTTCTAGACGATAAATGGGTATTGTTGGTTGTTTCATAATTTTTCCTGATTGTAGTAAGAGTATGAATGATTAAAAAAGTATTTATATTTTTAAGCAATAAAAAATTAAGTAATTACAAAATGTTATTAAGATGGTTTTTTACTTCTAGAAAGTCCATCCATGTAAGCTTTTTTTGACTAGGGGTTCGTAAAAGATATGCAGGGTGAAAGGTTGGCATAACGGGTATTTTTTCTTCCCCTTCTTGTCCATAAATAAACCATTTTCCTCTTGTTCTGATAATTCCACTCTGAGATCCAGTAAGAAATTGTGTAGCGACTCCCCCTAATGCTATGAGAACACGAGGATTGGCTAATTGAATATGTCGTTCAACAAAAGGGCGGCATAAGGTTATTTCTCTTGGTGTTGGTGTACGATTTCCTGGCGGACGCCATGGAATAGTGTTTGTTATATAAACATTTTGTCTTGTAAGACCGATTGCTTCCAGTATTTTATTAAGAAGAATACCTGCTTTTCCTACGAAGGGAATACCTTGTATATCTTCTTCACGTCCTGGTGCTTCGCCAATGAGCATAATCGGACTTCCTGCCGTTCCATCTGCAAAACAGGTATTCTTAGCTGTTAGTTTTAGTGAACAACCATTAAAAGCTAGAAGAGCAGATTTTAATTCGTCAAGTGTATTCGCATTTTTTGCCATCTCTATAGCAGATAGCTCTATAGTTGAAAGCGAACGCTGCGTGGTATCAGGATTATGCAGTATACGATTAAGTTGATTTGTATCTGATTGTATGTGTTGATGATTGCCAATATTAATGGCCTGTTTTAATTTTTTTTCTGAAGAAGAAATTTTACTGAAGCGGTCAATAGGTACATCGGTTAATACGGCATCAGCACCACTTTCTTTATAAAAATTTAGGAGTTCTTTATATGAAATTGCATACTGATTCTGGTTTGGCATTGGTATTTTTTCTTATGATTGATCTACTCACGAATAAAACAGATGAAATCATTCTTCAAGCATTATGATATTCTTGTTGCTAATCTTTATATGAGAATACTTATAAAGTATGGAATGGTACAACATATTTAGATTTTATAGATTTTTTTGGGCAGTGATTAAAAAATAATGCATGGATGTATATTTGCGCTTTATATTATAGATTCAGGAGTAAATCTATTTAATAGTAAATGTACAATAATGGCAGCGGGGAGAATACGACCTGTCTCTCGTGTTGCTTCTGGCAAATTAAACGAGGAATGATAATACCACTCATTTCAGTCTTATCAATTAGACTGTCTCTTATAAAGAGAGCACTTTCGTGTTTAATATTTTTAAAGATCTTCTCAGATTATTCTCCACCCGCTTTTAGACTTTCCTTCTCATGGTTACTATCTCTCCAATATAACATAGAAACAACTATTATATCAACAATTTGTCCACTCATGAAAATTTGAATTTTTTAAGGCAGCAGTCAAAATGATCAAATAATCTGTTTATAGCACTGTCTGATAGTACAGCATATTTTATAGAATCTGTAAGATAAGGATCTTGAATATTGCTACGAAATAAAATTTTTGACATCTATTTTTGAAATGATTTGAAAAAGTTAGTGTTTACAACAAGGTTTTACAGAAGCATTGAAAGTTAATGCATATTGTTCATATGCTTAAGTGAACCGCTGGTATCTCTCAAACGCATATGATAATTTTTAATACTAAAAATTCTAATTTGTTCGGTATGTAAAATTTCACAATTTACAGTATCGGGATAATTGTATTTTCTGAGTAACAGAGTTAGTGTTTAGATATGATATTAACTAAGTAAAAAAGATGTGTAGCTTTCATTTTTGCAATGTTGTTTTTTTTTAGCAAAAAAGACTAGATTGTTTTAGCTTTTCTAAAAAAAGTCTCTGTCAATCCAAAAATTTTTAGAGAAAATTAGGTGGGATATGTAAAACCTTCTTGATATAAATTTCAAAATTTTCGTATGAATGCATGGTTGGTTTGGTTTATGTCTAAGAAAGTTCATTCTTTGAGAGCCAACATACTTTTTCAAGGAGTATCCTGAGACATATTATTATTTATAAGCATTTTTAATAGTATGCGTTCATAAAGATATTAAATATAAGTATGTGTTGATATTTAATTATTGTGATGAGAGATAAAAGAAATTGTAAACGGTTTTTCTTTTTTAGAAGTGAAAATAGTCAGGAATAACAATATCGTTAAACAAGGATTTTTCATTCATTATCTACTGTATGGGAAGTTTCAAAATATCATTTCTTTGGTTTTATTTTTTTTCTTTATGTTAAAAAATATAAATAAATAATTATTAAAAATGAGGTTCATAAGTACAATAGAATGATAAATTTTCTTCCTTATTGTCTTGATATTCTACGTGCTACAGATCGTGATCGTTACATATCGGTTTTATTTGCACCTAAAAAAAAGCGCATAGCATTGGCTGCTCTTTACGCTTTTAATGCGGAAATTTCTCGTATTCGAGAGAGTGTGCATGATCCTCTTATTGGAGAGATCCGATTGCGTTGGTGGTATGATTCTATCATTAATATTGATGTGCAAAATAGTGGAAGAAATCCGATTTTGAATGATTTATTTACAGCAATTACTCTTTTTAATTTACCTAAGAATTCTTTTTTGCGTTATTGTGATGCACAGATTTTAAATCTTTACCATAATTCTATAGAAACGATTCACGACCTCGAAGCTTATTGTAAAGAAACAGCGGGTATAATTTTGCAGCTTTCTTGTCAAATATTGGATTCTCGTGCTTCTGAAGCTACACAAAATTTTACAAATGTTTGTGAACATGGAGGAATTGCTCAAGTACTAAGCGGTATATTACGTCTTTTGTCATTTATGCAACCAAGATATCAATATTATTTACCTACTGATATGCTAAAGGCTTTAGGGGTTAATCGGGAAGAATTGGAGTCTAATCGTATCAATGATGAAAAAAAGCGCTATATTGTTGAAGCTATGGTTGCGTTATCGCGAGATCATTATATAAAATTTTATGATCATTTCATTAATTTGCCTAAGCTGCTTAAGCCAGCATTTCTGCCGCTAGCAATTATGCCTGCATCTCTCCAGAAAGCAGTACAGTTGGGTGCTGCAGTTTTTCAAGAGAATTCAACGTTACCGTTACTTTACCGCTATTGGTTGATAACAAGAGCAGCAATGAGAGGTAATATTCCAAAAATATTGTAAGAATAAAATAGTATTATCAAAAATAAGAGAAATCCTTAAAATATGCATGGACTTGCTCGTATTAAAATTAAAAATAGCTATGACGAAGTTAGATAAAATTTGTACTAACTTTCTTTATTGTATTTGAACTTTTACTTAATACTTTATTATCATAGCTTTTATGTAACGTATTGATTACGATTTATAAAATAACTTCTCTAAGTCATTTACAACATTTTTAATGAAGAATATCGAAAATTTGATTATAGTTAGCACCATTAATTTTTAGAGGATGTTCTTTGTTTGCAAATTGCAGCATTCCTAGCTTTAAATCTTCTCTTATTATCATGTCTATATTTGCACGGACATTAGGTGGAATGATGTCAGAGGTGATATCTTTTGGTGCTGTTACTTCCTTTACTTGATAAATAATACGGCTTGTTGTAGTCGAATTTTTTATTATGCCATAATGACCTTTTGGGCCAGAAAATAGTTCTTTAACACCCTCATCCCCAAATATTTCATATGAATCTTGGCGCCGTAGAGCTTTTGTTGTTTGTTGTGTTACGCCAAGCATATGGGCTAGAGAAGCAAGATTCTTTCCATCAGTAAGCTGTTTGAGAATATTTTTGGCTTTTTCATCAAGAAGACGTTGAATTTCTTCACTTTTCCATTTGTTGATAGCATCTTTCTTGACTTCTTCAAGGATTTTATCACGGGCAGGGATTATCGTATCTACTGTGTACCAAAGATATCCACCTGTTTCTAGGGAAAGAGGGTCAAGATCAACTCCTTCTTTTGATTGATAGATAGCATTTAGTAAAGTATCTTTTTGAGGTAAATCTGTAAGCATTATACCTTCGATTGTTCTTCCTGTTTTATCAATTGTTACGGTACGTAGAGGCAATTTATATTGGTTGGCAAGCTCTTTGAGAGAAGCACCTTCAAAACGAGCGTTTTCAATTGCCATATAATTATTACGTATATTATCCATAGCACGGCTTTGAGCAAGTGTTTGGCGAATATTTTCTTCTACACTTTCAAAGGGAATAGAACTAGGGGGTGTAATATGTGTAACACGAACGATAACAGGACCTTTTAAATCGTTGATTACACCACTGATTTGATCTTGTTTAAGTTCAAATATTTCAGATGCTAGATAGCTAGGAAGTTCATTTTCTGCTAGAGGTCCCTTTTTTATATCTTTGAGAGTCTTTTTTTCAGCTTTCACTAAGTCATCAAAGCTTAATCCATCAGCTATTTTTTTTGCTGCGTTATCAGCGGCTTCACGTGTAGGGAATTGCAATTCTTCAATTGTGCGCTTTTCAGGAGCTATAAAATGTGAAGCGTTTTGAGTATAGTAGGCTTTAGCCTCATCTGTTGAGATATCTTTTAATTTTATAAACTCAGAAGGTGTTATAGGCAACAAAGAAACAGTACGGTATTCTGGAGAACGAAATTCACTTTTATGAGTATTAAACCATTTTTGTAATGTTTCTTGATCGGGATCAGCAATTTTATTTTTTTCTTTTAGATCAATAACAAGATAATCAGCGATACGGGCTTCTTCTTGGTAAAGAGAAAGCGCTTTATAAAAGAAATCAGGTGCTTTCATTCCAGAAAGTAAAGCTGAAATAAGCTGACTACGCTTCTCTTTTTTGGTGTAATAATTAAGGAAATTACTTTCACTGATATTCAATTGTTGAAGATAATTACGAAATAAATCTTTGCTGAAGATTCCATTTTTTTGAAATATATGATCTGCACCAATAACACGAGCTATTTCGTCTTTTGAAAGATTAATCTTCATTTTACGTACTTGTTCATCAAGGAGTACACTTTGTTGTAACTTACTGAAAACAAAAGCTGGAATCCTGTACTCCTGTATTTCATTTGGTGTGAGCATTCGTCCAAGATGAGAAGCAAGTGCCAAATGTAAACTTTCATCAGCGAGTGCAAGACGATAATCATCGATAGTTACTGTGGATTTTCCAGAAGTGATAAGGTCTTTTTCACTTTTTGTGTGTAACTGTGGTACACCCCATAAAAGGATGAAGCATAGGAGCAAAATAGCAAGAAAAATTCTAGCAATCCAAGAATCTTTGGCATTTCTTATGATGTCAAGCATCGTTCAACTCCATTTGTTGGTATAATTATCATCAAAGCAGTGATTTTGTATTTGCAATAAAGATCCATAATATGCAAGCTTAAAGGATTGCTTTCGTTTTATAATTTGATACCTAAAGATAAAAACAATGTTATGATAGCTTTGGGAGTAGAAATATGGCACCAAATAGTCGTCCTTTGATTGCCGGAAATTGGAAAATGAATGGAACCGGTGATTCTCTTGGAGAATTGCGCGCTATTGCTTCTGGTGTTAGTTCTGATTTAGGCCGTTTATTTGAAGCACTTATTTGTGTTCCAGCAACGCTTTTGTCACGTGCTTTTGATACACTGAATGGTGAAAATCTTCTTTTGGGAGGGCAAGATTGCCATTTTACTGATAGTGGTCCTTATACTGGAGATATTTCAGCTTTTATGCTTAAAGAAGCAGGGGCGGATTATGTCATTATTGGACATTCGGAACGTCGCACAGTGTATCATGAAAGTGATGCGGTTGTTTGTGCAAAAGTGCAAGCAGCATGGCGAGCAGGCCTTGTTGCTCTTGTTTGTATCGGAGAAACATTGGGGGAACGCAAAAATAATAAAGTTCTGGATGTTCTCACACAGCAACTTGAAAAATCCTTACCTGATGGTACAACAGAAAGGAATGTAATTGTTGCGTATGAACCGGTTTGGGCTATAGGTACAGGAAATACAGCTACTTTAGAAGATATTGCGGAAGTGCATGGTTTTATTCGTCATAAGATGTTCTCTCGTTTTGGTGATAATGGAAAAAATATACGTTTACTTTATGGTGGATCAGTAAAAGCATCCAATGTTTTTGAACTTTTGAGTATTGCTCATGTTAATGGTGCTTTGATAGGTGGAGCAAGCTTAAAAGCAGTAGATTTTTTAACTATTTGCGATGTTTGTCGTAAACTATAATTGGGGGAATCTTTCTTCATCCCCCTTGGATTGTGTGCAATTTATGTGTAAACAATTACAATTAGTTATTTTAAAGAGCAGGATTTATGCAAACAGTACTCATTGTTATTCATTTTTTAATTGTTATTTCCTTGGTTTGTGTTGTATTGATTCAGCCTTCAGAAGGTGGCGGTCTTGGTGTTAGCAGTGGTTCAGGACTCATGAAGACGCGCGGCAGCAAAAATGCATTGACTCGTTTAACTGCTATCTTAGCAATCTGTTTTTTTGCAGTGTCTATTGGGCTTATTGTTGTTGGGAATATATCGAATTCTGATATTCTTAAGCGCATTCCAATTAGCTCAGAAAAAGATCCTGTAAATCAGGGTAATGCAGAAATTGCACCATTGTCAAATAGTGAATCTACCCCTTCTGTTTTAGAGCAGTCAGATAGTATTGCTGTTCCAGCTCATGAAGAAAACAAATCTACAGTTCCGGTAATCGAAAGTCCAGTTCCGCTTTTGCCTAAAAAGTAAGTTTCTGATGACAGTACAAAATAGTATGGGTTTTAAAATAAAAAAGGTGATTTTTCACCTTTTTTATTTTGTGAAAGAAAAACTATTTTTTATATTTTTTTACTGGAAAAATCATTATAAACTGCTTATTACCTTAGCCTCATGGTACGTTATATTTTTATTACTGGTGGAGTAGTTTCTTCTCTCGGAAAAGGTATTGCGGCAGCAGCGTTGGCTTCTTTGTTGCAAGCTCGAGGATATCGTGTGCGGCTTCGTAAGCTTGATCCTTACTTGAATGTTGATCCAGGTACTATGTCACCTTATCAACATGGTGAGGTATTTGTAACTGAAGATGGTGCAGAAACAGATCTTGATCTTGGTCATTATGAGCGTTTTACCGGGCGTTCTGCGAATGGCCAAGACAGCATTACGACGGGACGTATTTATAGCAATATTATTAAACGAGAACGACGTGGTGATTATTTGGGAGCAACTGTTCAGGTTATTCCTCATGTTACGGATGAAATTAAAAGATTCATTACTACGGGGAATGAAGAGTTTGATTTTGTTTTGTGTGAAATAGGTGGAACAGTTGGTGATATTGAGGCAATGCCTTTTCTTGAAGCGATTCGCCAGTTGCGCAATGAATTACAGAGGCATAGTGTTGTGTATGTGCATCTTACATTGATGCCTTATATTTCTTGTGCCGGTGAATTAAAAACCAAACCGACACAGCATTCCGTTAAAGAATTGCAGTCAATTGGTATTGCTCCCGATGTTTTGTTGGTGCGTACAGATCGGCCTATTCCAGAAACAGAGAGGTGCAAATTATCACTTTTTTGTAATGTTCGAACGAGTGCAGTTATTCAAGCATTAGATGTTTCAACAATTTATGATGCTCCGATAGCATACCATAAAGAAGGTTTAGATTCAGAAGTTCTTTCTGCTTTTGGGATTAATTCCGCACCTAAGCCGAAATTAGATCATTGGGAAGATATTACGTATCGGATTCATCATCCTGAAAAGGAGGTGATAATTGCAGTCGTTGGAAAGTATACGGGCTTAAAAGATGCTTATAAATCCCTTACTGAAGCGATTGTGCATGGTGGATTGGCTAATAGAGTAAAAGTTAATATTGAGTGGATTGAAGCTGAGTGTTTTGAAAGAGAAGATCCTTCGTTATATTTACAAAAAGTCCATGGAATCTTGGTTCCTGGTGCTTTTGGAGCACGTGGTGCAGAAGGAAAAATTCAAGCAATTCAATTTGCGAGGGAGCGTAAAATTCCATTTTTTGGTATTTGTCTTGGAATGCAGTTGGCTTGTATAGAGGCTGCGCGTAATCTGGCGCATATCGAGAATGCTTCATCAAGTGAATTTTGTGAAACAAATAATCCAATTGTAGGTTTAATAAAAGAATGGTGTAGAGAGGGTATTCTTGAGGAGCGTAAAAAATATGGAGATCTTGGTGGGACAATGAGGCTTGGTGCTTTCGTTGCTGAATTAACAGAAGGGAGTCATGTTGCTCAAATTTACGGGATGACAAGGATTTGTGAGCGTCATCGTCATCGTTATGAAGTGAATATAAATTATAAAGATAAGCTGGAACAGTGTGGTTTGATTTTTTCTGGGATGTCTCCGGATGGTGCTTTGCCAGAAGTTATAGAATATACAGATCATCCGTGGTTTATTGGTGTTCAGTATCATCCAGAATTAAAATCACGTCCATTTAATCCACATCCTCTCTTTTCTTCTTTTATCGAGGCTGCTGTGAAACAGAGTAGATTATTATAATTCATAAATTATTTATTGAAAAAAGCACGAGGATCTAGATGATTTATCGTATTAGAGATGTGGTATGATTAAGTTTGATAATTTACAAAGATTTTCTAAAGTTTTAATAAAATTTTATTATCTGTCAAAAAAATAAATTAGATATGTAATTATAAAGGATTTTTGTCGTATGGTATTTAAAGTGGGTGGGTATTTTTATTAAGTAAAGAAGGTTTTATGGCTGTAATTGTAGATATTATCGGGCGTGAAGTGCTTGATAGCCGTGGGAATCCAACTGTAGAAGTTGATGTTCATTTGGAAAACGGTGCTTTCGGTCGTGCTGTTGTTCCCTCTGGGGCATCGGTTGGTACGCATGAAGTTGTAGAACGTCGTGATGGGGGTGTGCGCTATCAAGGTAAGGGGGTTGAAAAAGCGGTTTCGGCGGTAAATGGTGAGATTTTCGAAGAACTTCGTGGTCGGGATGCAAGAAATCAAATCGATGTTGATCAAGCAATGATCGCTTTAGATGGAACACCTAATAAGGCACGTCTTGGTGCTAATGCCATTTTGGGTGTTTCGTTGGCTGTTGCAAAGGCTGCAGCGGAATCATCTTGTTTGCCTTTGTATCGTTATATTGGTGGTACGCAAGCACATATTCTTCCGATACCAATGATGAATATTATTAATGGTGGCGTGCATGCCGATAATCCAATTGATTTTCAAGAATTTATGATTATTCCTGTTGGGGCACCCACGTTTAAGGAAGCAGTCCGTTACGGTGCTGAAATTTTTCATACATTAAGAGAACGTCTAAAAGCTTCTGGTCATAATACTAGCGTTGGTGATGAAGGTGGGTTTGCACCTCAATTTAAAAATGCTAAGCAAGCAATTGATTTTATTATGGAATCTATAGTTTTATGTGGATATAAACCAGGTGAGCAAATTGCTCTTGGTTTAGATTGTGCTGCAACGGAGTTTTATAAAAATGGGTCATATTTTTATGAAGGTGAGGGAATATGTCGTAGTGTGCAAGAACAGGCAGAATATTTAGATCAGCTTATTGATAATTATCCTATTATTACGATTGAAGATGGAATGGCTGAGGATGATTGGGAAGGCTGGAAGATTCTTACAGATTTAATTGGCAAGAAATGTCAGCTTGTTGGTGATGATTTGTTTGTGACGAATTCTGCACGTTTATGTGATGGTATTAAAAGAGGTGCTGCTAACGCTATTCTTGTTAAAGTTAACCAAATTGGCACGTTGAGTGAGGCGCTAAATACCGTAGAAATAGCTCATAAAGCGGGCTATCGTACCATTATATCTCATCGTTCTGGTGAAACTGAGGATGATTTTATTGCAGACTTAGCAGTTGCAACGAATTGTGGGCAAATTAAAACTGGTTCGCTTGCACGTTCTGATAGGTTGGCAAAGTATAATCAGCTTATTCGTATTGAGGAAATGTTAGGAGATCAAGCTTGTTATGCAGGTGGCTTGCATCATGGGTGATTGTTGAGAATAGACAATGTATTTTTAAAATTATCAAATTTTATTATTTTATTAAAGATAAAAAATGACTGTTTCATAGGTGATTGAAGATGAGAGGTATAATTATTAGTCAAGATCAAGGTACTTATCTTGTTTCAGGTGATGATGATAAACGTTATCAGTTTGCGATTTGGGATTGGTTAGGAAAAAATCCACCAAAAGTTGGTGATGTCATTGATTTTGTGTGTGAAGGTGATACTGTCAATTCTGTTTTTCCATTGTTACGACAAGGATCAGAACAATCAAAAGTGATGTTGGCGCTTATTTGTTGGTTTGCTGGTGTATTTGGTATTCATCGCTTTATGGTTGGTAAAGTTTGGACTGGTACGTTAATGCTTGTTCTGTCTTTATCAGTTATTGGATTGCTTGTTACTGGAATTTGGGCAATTGTCGATTTTATAACCATTATAGCTGGAAAATTTTCGGAAAAAAATGGAAATAAAATCACAAATTAGTGATTTTATTGCATAGTGTAGCATAAAGTATAAACAAATAAATAACATAGTCTACTTTTGTTGTAGTTAAAGGTATTGGATTATGGCATCTATTTATTTTAGTTTTGGTATTTGGTAATGAGGTGTTAGTGGAAGATTTGTACAGTTAATTAGAATTTAAAGACTGTGCTATTCGAGGGATTGTGCTATTTTATGTGGACAAAGCAAAAACGAAAGTCGGCGAGCGTGCGCTTTATGCTTCCACTCATGACGGTGGGAATTGTAGGATATTTCACGTATCATGTTTTTCATGGTGAATATGGTTTGTATTCATGCAATGAGGTTAATAAGCATATTGCTGAGTTGGAAGGAGAGCTTCATAATGTAAAAGCTGAACGGATATTCATTGAAAAGCGTATTTCTCTTTTGCGTGATGGGCACATTGAGAAGGATATGCTGGATGAATATGTTCGGAGGAATTTGAATTTTTCCATGCCAAATGAATTAACAATTTTAATTCCTTTCGATGATATTAAAAGTTAGTTAAAATCATTTAATTTTAAAAAAGCATTCTAAAACAATTGTCTGTGGTATTTTTTGAGTTGATTTATAATGCTTGTAACTTCTGTTTGTAGGGGTTATTCCTAGATAATCGTGAAAGGGAGTTTAATATGGCAGAACGGCTAAAAAAAAAATCTTCATCGGTGGTGCACCCTACATTATCAAATGCTGCCAGAATAGCACAAGTAGCTAATTTTACAAAAAAAGAGGAAATGGATGCTTATCGAGAAATGCTTTTGATTCGTCGTTTTGAAGAAAAAGCAGGACAACTTTACGGTATGGGTCTTATTGGTGGTTTTTGCCATCTTTATATCGGGCAAGAAGCTGTCGTCGTTGGAACAATGAAGGCAACAAAAGAAGGTGATCAGGTTATTACGTCTTATCGTGATCATGGTCATATGTTAGCGGTTGGTATGAGCCCGCGCGGTGTTATGGCTGAGTTAACAGGACGTCGAGGTGGCTTTTCTAAAGGGAAGGGCGGTTCGATGCATATGTTTTCTAAAGAAAAAAATTTTTATGGTGGGCATGGTATTGTTGGTGCGCAGGTTCCAATTGGTTCAGGTTTAGCATTTTCAAATCAGTATCTTGGTAAAGATAATGTAACGCTTGTTTATTTTGGTGATGGTGCTGCAAATCAAGGACAGGTTTACGAAAGTTTTAATATGGCTTCGCTTTGGAAACTTTCGGTTGTGTACATTATTGAAAATAATCAGTACGCTATGGGGACATCTGTTGCACGTGCGTCTGCAGATATTGATTTTTCTCGTCGTGGTCTTTCTTTTGAAATTCCAGGTATAGTTGTGGATGGTATGGATGTGCGAGCAGTTAAAGGAGCTGCTGATGAAGCCATTGCTTGGGCACGTTCTGGTAAAGGGCCAATTATTCTTGATATGCAGACTTATCGCTATCGCGGTCACTCTATGTCTGATCCAGCAAGATATCGATCAAAGGAAGAGGTTCAGAAAATAAAAGAAGAGCATGATCCTATTGATCAGGTAAAGAATCGGATTCTAAAACAAAATTTGGCAAGTGAAGACGATTTAAAGTCTATTGAAAAAGAGGTGCGTGCGATTGTTGCTGATGCGGCGGATTTTGCGCAAAGTGATCAAGAGCCAGATGCTTCTGAGCTCTATACTGATGTTTTAGTTTGATGCGAGGAAAGCAATGTCTATTAATATTTTGATGCCGGCACTTTCTCCAACGATGGAAGAAGGAAAATTATCTAAATGGCTCAAAAAAGAAGGTGATAAGGTTAGTATTGGTGATGTTATTGCTGAAATTGAAACTGATAAAGCAATGATGGAAGTGGAAGCTGTTGATGAGGGTACTATTGGTAAAATTTTTGTTCTTGAAGGTTCTGAAGGTGTAAAAGTTAATACTGTTATTGCGGTATTGTTAGAGGATGGTGAAGGTGCTGAGGATATTTCACACGCTACTGATTCTTTAAATTTTCATAAAAAATTTGATAAGGATGATACTTCTCTTTTTTCTTCAATATCGGAATCTCACTCTTTTGATATTACTCCTCATTCAGGTATTTCAGCGGGAACGCAAATGGTTACAATGACGGTGCGTGAAGCGCTTAATCAAGCTATGGCTGAAGAGATGCAGCGTGATGAGACAGTTTTCTTATTAGGGGAAGAGGTAGCGCAATATCAAGGTGCTTATAAAGTTAGCCAAGGTTTATTAGAAAAATTTGGTGAGCGACGAGTTATTGATACACCAATCACAGAACACGGTTTTGCTGGGTTGGCTGTTGGTGCTGCGTTTGGAGGGTTACGTCCTATTGTTGAGTTTATGACATTTAATTTTGCTATGCAGGCAATTGATCAGATCATTAATTCAGCAGCAAAAACCCGTTATATGTCTGGTGGACAAATGTCTACACCAATAGTTTTTCGTGGTCCCAATGGCGCGGCTGCGCGTGTTGGTGCTCAGCATTCTCAATGTTATGCTGCATGGTATAGTCATGTGCCGGGTCTTAAGGTCATTATGCCGTATAGTGCTGCCGATGCAAAAGGTTTGTTAAAGGCTGCTATTCGTGATGATAATCCTATTATTTTCCTCGAAAATGAGATTTTATATGGTCAAAAATTTGATGTTCCTGAAGTAGATGATTTTGTTTTACCTATAGGTAAGGCGCGTATTCATAAATTTGGTAAGGATGTGACGATTGTTGCGTGTGGGATTGGGATGCACTATGCGGTTCAAGCATTGCCAGAAATTGAGAAACTTAGTATTGATGTTGAATTGATTGATTTACGAACAATTCGTCCTATGGATCTTCCAACAATTCTTGCTTCAGTTAAAAAAACAGGTCGTTTGGTAACAATTGAGGAGGGATATCCTCAGTCATCTGTTGGTACTGAAATAGCAACACGTGTTATGCAACAGGCATTTGATTATCTTGATGCGCCAGTTGCTACAATTGCTAGCAAAGATATTCCTCTTCCATATGCTGCAAATCTTGAAAAGTTAGCTTTGCCCAGCATTGGTGAAATTGTTGAGGCCGTTAAGGCTGTGACTTACAAAGCATGACGGAAGGAGGCACTATGCCTATCAAGATTACAATGCCCGCGCTTTCTCCTACTATGGAAGAAGGGAATTTATCAAAATGGAATATTCAAGAAGGAGATAAGGTTTCCGCCGGTGATGTTATTGCTGAAATTGAAACAGATAAGGCAACAATGGAAGTGGAAGCTGTGGATGAAGGAATAGTTGCTAAAATTGTCGTTCCTGCGGGAACACAGGGAGTTAAAGTTAATGCTTTAATTGTTATTTTAGCAGAAGAGGGGGAGGATTTAGCCGAAGCTGTTAAAGTTGTAGAAGAAGAAGCTTCTTCTTTTGAGAATAAAGAACTACAAAGTACGATAGAATCAGATTTGAAAGTGGAACAGCTAGTTCCTTTATCATCAGATAAGCAATTAGTACAGCCGGATAAAGGGAATACACGTCATTTTGCATCTCCTTTGGCACGGCGATTAGCAGCTCAAGAAGGACTCGATTTATCATTTATTTCTGGCAGCGGTCCGCGTGGACGTATTATTAAACGCGATGTAGAGCAAGCTGTGAGTGGTGGTATTTCAAGAGATTTTCATTTATCACAAAATGTACATACCGCAAATTCAGATATTTCTGAGGCACAGATGTTGAAACTCTTTAAGGAGAATGAATATACAATAATACCTCATGGTAGTATGCGTAAGACGATTGCCAAACGTTTAATAGAATCAAAGCAAAAAGTACCACATTTTTACGTGACAGTAGATTGTGAACTTGATGCGTTATTGGAGTTACGTGCACAATTGAATGCCGCTGTTCCAACAGTTGAAACGCAGGAAGGCTTAAAGCCTGCTTATAAGATTTCAGTTAATGATATGGTGATTAAAGCTGTAGCTCTTTCTTTGAAATCTGTTCCCGATGCTAACGTATCTTGGCTTGAAAGTGGAATACTGCATCACAAACACTGTGATGTTGGTGTTGCTGTTTCTGTTGCGAATGGATTAATTACGCCCATTATTCGTCATGCAGAGGAGAAATCTTTGTCAATTATCTCTAGTGAGATGAAGGATTATACAAAGCGTGCACGTGAGCATAAGTTAAAAATGGAGGAGTATCAGGGTGGAACAACGGCTGTGTCAAATATGGGGATGTACGGTGTAAAAAGTTTTTCTGCTATTCTTAATCCACCGCATGCAACGATTTTTGCAGTTGGTGCAGGACAACAATGTGCAGTTGTTAAGAATGGTGCACTAACAGTTGCAACGGTTATGTCCGTTACACTTTCTGTTGACCATCGTGCTATTGATGGTGCATTGGCAGCAGAGCTTGCTCGAACTTTTCAGAAAGTGATTGAAAATCCATTAGCAATGCTAATTTAAGCTGTTTAGAGATATTCTGTATCACTGTATGTTGTAAAAGTAACATGTTAACATAAGAAAAACGGCAGTGTTATCTCTCTTCTTATTTTGTAAAGGTGTTTATGTAAAGTTTAAGTAAGAGACAAGAGATTTCTATATGTTTAAGTTGTTGATCTTGAGATTAAAGAAGAGAGTGTGAGTTTTTGTATTCATGGAGAAGTTACTGTGGCAAATCTTTATGATGTGATTGTGATTGGCTCAGGGCCTGGCGGATATGTAACAGCAATCCGTTCAGCGCAGTGTGGTTTCAAGACTGCGATAATTGAACGTGAACATTTGGGTGGAATTTGTTTGAATTGGGGTTGTATTCCAACGAAGGCGCTTTTGCGCTCAGCAGAAATAAAGTGTTTTGTAGAGCATGCGAAAGATTATGGAGTAAGGCTTAGCGGTTCAATTGAAGTAGATATTAAAGATGTTGTAGCTCGTTCACGCGGTGTTTCAGCGCGTCTAAATGCTGGTGTTAATTTTCTTATGAAAAAAAACAAAATTGACATTATTTGGGGAGAGGCAAAATTCACTGGGAAAACTAAGGAAGATAAGCTTACAGAAATTATGGTTTCTCCATCATCTAAGGAAATTATGCAGCCACAAAATTCAGTACCTAAAGGAACATTAGGAGAGGGAATTTATCAAGCAAAGCACGTAATTATTGCAACTGGTGCACGTCCTCGCGTTATTCCTGGTATTGAGCCAGATGGAAAGCTTATTTGGACTTACTTTGAGGCCATGATTCCACGCGCAATACCAAAGTCTCTTGTGGTGATGGGATCTGGGGCAATTGGTATTGAATTTGCTTCCTTCTACCATGATATGGGTTCTGATGTAACGGTTATTGAAATGATGTCTCACATTATGCCAGCTGAAGATACTGAAATTTCAACATTTGTTCGTAAACAATTAGAAAAAAAAGGCATTCGCATTCTTACAGAAGCAAAAATTACAAAAGTTGAAAAAAATTCAAATTCTATTACTGCATACATTGAAGTTAATGGAAAGATAGAAGCAATCACAGCCGATCGGCTGATATCAGCTGTTGGAGTTCAGGGTAATATTGAAAATCTTGGATTGGAATCATTAGGTATAAAAACTGATCATGGGTGTATTGTAACTGATGAATGGAGTTGGACAGGAGTGGATGGTATTTATGCTATTGGTGATGTGTCTGGTCCTCCTATGTTGGCACATAAAGCAGAAGAAGAAGGCGTGATATGCATTGAGCATCTTGCAGGTTTGAAGAATGTTTATCCGCTTGATAAGAAAAAAATTCCAGGATGTACATATTGCACACCACAAGTAGCTTCTGTAGGACTTTCAGAAGCAGTGGCAAAAGAATCTGGTTATGATATACGTATTGGTCGTTATTCTTTTTCAGCTAATGGTAAGGCTATTGCTTTAGGTGAAGATTACGGATTAGTTAAAACTATTTTTGATAAAAAAACGGGACAGCTTCTCGGTGCGCATATGGTAGGAGCAGAGGTAACAGAACTGATTCAAGGTTTTGTTATTGCTATGAATCTTGAAACAACGGAGAAAGAATTGATGCATACTGTCTTTCCACATCCGACGTTGTCGGAAATGATGAAAGAAAGCGTGTTAGATGCATATGGTCAAGTGTTAAATGCTTAACGTCTGAGTTGTATAAAAGATCTTGTGTTTTGTGGTTTTTTACCAGAATTCCGTATTTACAGGGTAGGAATTTGAATGGTTACGGTCGTTGATAGGGTTACTAACAGACGTTTGCGTCATCCTGAAAAGGCACATCGTCCAGATACAAGTGTTCAGAAAAAGCCAGATTGGATTCGTGTAAGAGCACCAACATCGCAAATATATAAGGAAACACATAATATTGTGCGCACCAATAAATTGGTGACTGTGTGTGAGGAAGCAGGATGTCCAAATATTGGTGAATGTTGGAGCCAGCGGCATGCCAGTTTCATGATTTTGGGTGAGATATGTACGCGGGCTTGTGCGTTTTGCAATGTTGCAACAGGTATTCCACTTGCAGTTGATGATAATGAGCCAAAACGTGTAGCGGATGCTGTTGCACAGATGGGGTTGAAACATGTTGTAATTACATCTGTTGATCGTGACGATCTTGTTGATGGCGGTGCCAAGCATTTTGCAAAAGTTATTTATGCTATTCGTCAGGAGTCTCCTAAAACGACAATCGAAGTTCTTACTCCTGATTTTCGCCATAAAGATGGTGCTTTAGAGATTGTTGTTGCTGCTAAGCCTGATGTTTTCAATCATAATTTAGAAACGGTTCCATCTAAATATTTAAAAGTTCGTCCAGGAGCTCGTTATTTTCATTCCATTCGGTTATTGCAGCGCGTAAAAGAACTTGACCCGACAATATTCACAAAATCAGGAATTATGGTTGGTTTTGGAGAAGAACGAAATGAAATTCTTCAATTAATGGATGATTTACGTTCAGCTGATGTTGATTTTATGACAATTGGGCAATATTTGCAGCCTACACGAAAACATCATCCTGTTGTTCGTTTTGTTTCTCCTGAAGAATTTGAATCTTTTGCTAAGATTGGTAAAGCAAAGGGCTTTTTACATATGGCTTCCAATCCTCTGACTCGTTCGTCTCATCATGCAGGAGATGATTTCAAAATTTTGCAAAAAGCGCGTGATGAGAAATTTGCACTGCAGAGATAGTTATGCCAGCCTTTACAACATATCGGAAAGTTGCTCATAGTGCTCGTGAGATGTTCGATCTTGTTTCAGATATCGAACGTTATCCTGAATTTTTACCTATGTGTGATGCTTTAGTAGTACGTTCTCGGAAAGAAAGTGGGGATAAGACACTGCTTATTGCTGATATGACAGTTGGCTACAAGGTTATCAAAGAAACTTTTACAACCCAAGTGTTTCTCCAGCCGCAAGAAAATGTGATAGAGGTTAAATATATTGATGGTCCATTTAAATACCTTGAAAATCGTTGGGTATTTCATCACATTGGGAATACAAATACATGCAATGTAGAATTTTTTATTGATTATGAATTTAAAAGCAAAATTCTTGGATTAGTGATGGGATCAATGTTTGATGTCGCTTTTCATAAATTTACTGATGCTTTTGAAATGCGTGCTCGTCGTATTTATGGTTCTCCGATAGTATGATTTTGTTGCACGACAAGTATTTCCATTTCATGAAGCGTGATTGTTATGGTGTGGGATATAGAAATTTTATGTAGTACGTAATTATTGAAGAGATATTAGAATCATTTTTAAAGCATTTTCGACAGTTGCATAGCGGATAGCATTGCGATCAAGATTTCCAAAGTACATCTCTTTGTGCACGGTATCGTGTTTTTTGTAAGCAACTGCAAAATGTACAAGTCCAACAGGTTTGTTAGGACATTCTCCTCTAGGTCCTGCAATTCCTGTTACAGAAACTGCAATTTGTGCTTGAGAATGTTTTAATCCTCCCTCAGCCATTGCAATGGCAACTTCTTTTGAAACTGCACCGTATGTTTTTATAAGTTCAACACATACGCCGACAAGGCGTGTTTTAGATTCATTTGAATAAACGACAAATCCACAATCCAGAACATCTGATGATCCTGCAATATTCGTAAGATTTGCAGCAATGAGCCCTCCTGTACAAGATTCAACAGTTGTTAAAAGTAAATCTTTTTGGCGACACATTTTAAGAACTTCATCTGCTTGCTTCTCACAAAAATACGTCATATGGGAATTTCTCCTGGATAAAGGACAGAGGCAGTTGCAAGAGCAGCAATACCTTCTTCACGACCAATGAATCCAAGCTTTTCACTCGTTGTTGCTTTGATGGAGATTCTATCGGATGAAATTGCAAGTATATTCATAAGGTTATTTATCATTGTATAACGATAAGAACTAATTTTAGGTTTTTCGGCGATAATTGTGATATCAATATTGGCAATACGGCCTCGTGCTTGTTTAATAATATCGAGAGCATGACGTAGAAAAATTTCTGATGATGTATTTTTCCATTGAGGATCAGAAGGAGGAAAATGTGTGCCAATATCTCCTGCACCTTGAGTAGCAAGAAGGGCATCTGTTAGTGCATGAATAGCAACGTCAGCATCTGAATGTCCGTTTAATTTTTTATGAAAAGGAATTTTTATTCCACATAGTGTAATGAAAGTTCCCTCTTCAAATGAGTGAACATCATAACCATTTCCGGTTCGAATATCGGGAAATATTTGCATTTTTTTCTGGAGATATAAATGTGCAGTATCAAAATCTTCCTGCCATGTAATTTTTATATTGTTATGGCTTCCAGGAACAGTACGCATAGGGATACCAAACCATTCGGCAATTGCTGCATCATCAGTAAAATCGTGTTTACAGAGTTGCATCGCTTTTTCATGGGCAGCTAAGATACGATCAAATGGAAAACATTGTGGAGTTTGTGCACTACAAATATTAGTGCGTGGAATTGTTTCTAAAACATGGTGTGTATTATTTACACGTTTGAGGGTATCAGGGATGGTTAGGGTGGGGAGAACACCTTCTTTATGGTTAACAGTGGTGTGGATTTGTTCAAGAAGTTTATTTTCGACGAAGGGGCGTGCACCATCATGAATATGAACATATTTTGGCTTTATATCTTTGAGTGCATGAAGCCCACATAAAGCAGATATTTGACGTGTATCACCTCCTTCAACAATTGTGACACACTCTTTGAAATCAGCTATAGCTTTTTCACAGATTTTATGATCCTCTGGATGAATAACTAAAATTATAGTTGTGATGGCCGGATGTTGCCAAAAACAACGCACGGTATGATAAATAACCGGCTTTTGGCCTAAAAGTTGATACTGTTTAGGAGTTTTTTGTAGGAATCCCGCCCTTTCACCACGTCCAGCGGCTAGTATTATCGCTGCAATAGAAATACTTAATCTCCTTAATTATATTATCTTAGTTAATTATTTTGTGGTTTTTAATTTTTAATTGGTTTCGAAGGGATGTTTGTTGCAAATCAGCAATCGATGTCATTGATAACACATCAAAAAAAGCATTTAATGCTTTTTTCAGTGTAGAATTTAGGCCACAGAAATGAATTAGCGGGCAGTTAGGTTCTTCAGTATCAAAACATTCTGCCATTGAAAAGTTATCTTCTGTTACTTTTACAACATCTGCTACCGAAATTTCCGCTGCAGGCTTAGCCAATTTTATGCCACCATTACGTCCCCGTACAGTTTTTACAAAACCTGCCTCGACGAGTGGTTGAAGAATTTTAAACAAAAAAAGCTCAGAAATGGCATGAACCTTAGCAATGTCTGGAATACGGCTTAAAGATTCTTCATTGTCTGCACAGTACATTAGCATCCGGAAGGCATAATTTGTCTGTCTAGTTAATCGCATTTCACCTCCTATGTAGGTATCATTGAATACACTCTAAGTTTAAAGATATTCTGAAAAATATAAAAGTTTTTTCTTTAGTTGCTAGATTGGCTGTATTTTAAATGCAGTATCAGTATTGTCAATTTTTGTTACAAGGAGTTATATGGAGATAATGAGATAGTAATAAAGTAACGTAAGCTAATCATGAAGATGACATACGTGGTAAATTTAAAAGACATAGATAAAGAAACTTATAACGATGATTTTTATCGTTTAAGTAAAGTGTATACATTTTTAGGTATCACAATTATTGTACTAGCTTTGCTAACAGCTTCTATATCATTTATTATTCTTATTGGATTAACTCCTGTTGTTCCTAGTAGAACTGTAACACTGATTCTTATAGGGATTAATAGCATTTGGGTTTTGGGACTTATAGTAATCGTCTTTTATGAAATGGTTCCCATTATTCGTGCGTGGCGGTCAAAACGGGCTGGGTCACGTCTGCACGTTCGTCTTATTTCTTTGTTTGTGTTGGTTGCAACAGTACCCGCTGTTGCTATTGCTCTTGTATCTGGGCCTGCACTTAATTTAGGTCTTGATAGATGGTTTAATACCACAACTCGGCAAATTGTTAATTCTTCTATAGATTTAGCGAATGCTTATGCAGATGAAATGCTTCAAAATTTGAAAAATTTATCTTATGCTATGGCGTTTGTACTTGATAATAAAAAACTTTTAGAGCGTAATCCTGCAGAATATAAAATAAAATTGACGCGTCACGCTGCAGGGCGTAATCTCCGTGGTGCGTTTTTATTAAGTTCGAGCGGAACTATTTTTATATCGAGCGATCTTGGTGATGAGGATAAATTGCCCATTCCACCATCCAATCTTATTGAACGAGCAACAGGAGCTAGGCCGTTTTTTTTTCAACCAGGGATTCACGATTATTTTGGAATTATTTTAAAATTTACCAATATTCCAAATACCTTTTTGTATTTGGTACGTGACGTTGATAAGGATGTTTTATCTGCTTTACGTTTGACAGAAGCTAATACCGATCATTATCGCGATTTAAATGAAAATCGTTTGCCAATGCAGATTGCATTTGGTATGCTTTATTTATGCCTTTTTTTTAGTTTGTTTTTGTCAGCTATCTGGTCTGGTATTGCCGTCGCTGAGCGCTTAGTACGTCCTATTCGTCTTCTGATTAGTGCTGCTGATGATGTAGCTTCTGGGAATATGGAAGTTTTTGTGCCAGTGCGTGCAAGAGATGGTGATATTGGACAATTGTCAAAAACCTTTAATTATATGGTAAATGAATTAAAGAGTCGACGCAATGAATTGATTGCGGTTCGTGATCAAATTGATGAGAGGCGACGTTTTTCTGAAGCTGTTTTGTCTGGTGTAACAGCGGGTGTAGCTGGAATCGGTAACAATGGAAATATTACAATTATTAATCGTTCTATTGAAGCCATGTTTGGTATTCGTTCTGAACAAGTTATTGGACATAGTCTTTTATCATTAAGCACTGAAATTGGTCAGGTTTTTAAATTTGCGCGTTCATTAGGTAAGAAAAATCATCGTGAACAGGTGAGTTTAAGTGTTGCTGGACAAGAACGTGTTTGTAATGTGCAAGTTACAAAGGAAGGTGATGATGGGCAGGGACAATCTTGGGTTTTAACGATTGATGATATTACAGATCTTGTTGAAGCACAGCGTTCATCAGCTTGGGCAGATATTGCACGCCGTATTGCGCATGAAATCAAAAATCCACTTACACCTATTCAATTATCGGCTGAACGTATTCGTAAACGTTACAATAAAGTTATTACTAAGGATCGGGAAGTTTTTGATCAATGTATTGATACGATTATTCGGCAAGTTGGCGATATTGGGCGTATGGTTGATGAATTTTCTTCTTTTGCTCGCATGCCTAAACCTAAAATGCGTATTTTAGATGTACGTGGATTACTACGTGAAGCATGTTTCTTGATAGAAGTCACCCGACATGATATTTATTTTGAGCAAGATTTGGGAGATATACCACTTATCGGTGCATTTGATAATCGTCTCATTGTTCAAGCTTTTTGTAATGTTATCAAAAACGCAAGCGAGGCTATTGATTCAGTTGCAAGAGAGGGGGGCATTCACGGTCATATTCTTGTCCGTTCTTATCACCAAGAAGGATGCTTGATTGTGGATATTATTGATAACGGAAAGGGGCTTCCTAAAGAGCAAAGGCAAAAATTGTTGGAACCTTATATAACAACGCGAGAAAAGGGTACAGGGCTTGGATTAGCCATTGTACGAAAAGTCATTGAAGATCATGGTGGTTATATGGAATTGCATGATGCACCGAAGAGTTTTTATTACGGTCGTGGCGCAATGATTCGTCTGGTATTTCCTGCAGATGGGGCTGAAAAAGATATTATTGCACAAGCTATAAATCATAAGATAGGGGGATAAGATGGTATCAGATATCCTGATTGTTGATGATGAAGCTGATATTCGTGAGCTTGTTGCCGGTATTCTAGATGATGAAGGCTATGAAACGCGTGTTGCATGCAATTCCGATGAAGCATTATCGCAAATTAGTGAGCGTATTCCAAAGTTAATTTTTTTAGATATTTGGTTACAAGGAAGTCATCTTGATGGTTTAGCGTTGCTTGATGAAATTAAAACACGATATCCAACCCTTCCAGTGGTCATGATATCTGGTCATGGTAATATTGAAACTGCTGTCTCTGCTATAAAACGAGGAGCATATGATTTCATTGAAAAGCCTTTTAAAGCTGATCGGCTTATATTGGTTGCTGAACGTACTCTTGAAAACTCAAAATTAAAACGCGAGATATCAGAATTACGAAAGCGTTCAAACGAGACGCCGGAATTGATAGGAACATCTTCCGCTATGAGACATTTACGTCACACCATAGAAAAAGTAGCACCTACCAATAGTCGTATTATGATCACTGGCCCCTCAGGTGCAGGAAAAGAGATGGTAGCGCGTGCTATTCATGCGCTTTCAGCGCGTTCAAATGGGCCGTTTGTTGTAATAAATGCGGCAATGATTACTCCAGAAAGAATGGAAATAGAGTTATTTGGTAACGAAAGGGATGATGGTGAACGTAAGATAGGTGCATTAGAAGAAGCTCATGGTGGTATATTATATATTGATGAAATTGCCGATATGCCACGTGAAACTCAAAGTAAGATTCTTCGAGTATTGACAAGTCAGACTTTTGAAAGGGTTGGTGGTACGAAACGTGTAAAAGTAGATGTTCGTGTGATTTCTTCAACGGCACAAAATCTTGAAAATCTCATTTCTGACGGGTGTTTTAGAGAAGATCTCTTTCATCGTCTTTCGGTTGTTCCTGTTGTTATTCCACCACTCTCAGCGCGTCGTGAAGATATTCCAGAGCTTGTAAGACATTTTGTTAAAACAATATCACAGCAAGTTGGTATTAAGCCGCGTAGTATTAGTGATGATGTTATCGCTATTTTGCAAGCGCATGCTTGGCCTGGTAATGTACGACAACTACGCAATAATGTTGAGCGTCTTCTTATTCTTGCGCGTGAAGGTGATGGGCCAATAACAGCAGAATTTCTTCCTAAAGAAGTAAATGATACTTTACCATGCTTTCAGATAAACACAGACGAAAGTATAATGGATTTACCGTTGCGTGAAGCGCGAGAATTATTTGAGAAAAAGTATTTGATGGCACAGATTGGGCGTTTGGGTGGGAATATATCGCGCACAGCTGAATTTATAGGTATGGAGCGTTCAGCTTTGCACCGTAAGCTAAAAACGCTTGGAGTTTCTTAGAGTATGCGTGTTATTATTTGTGGAGCAGGACAGGTAGGTTATGGGATAGCGGAGCGTCTTGCTGCTGAGAATCATGATGTTACTGTTATTGATATTGAAACAAAACTAGTTGAAAAAATTAGCGATACGTTAGATGTTAGGGGTTTTGTAGGTCATGGTTCACGGCCTGAGGTACTTTTAGCTGCTGGTGCAGATAAAGCTGATATGTTGATTGCAGTGACTTTATTTGATGAAGTCAATATGGTAACTTGTCAGGTAGCGCATTCATTGTTCAATATTCCAACAAAGATAGCACGTATTCGTTCGCAATCTTATTTAGAACCATGTTATAAAACGCTTTTTACCAGAGAGAACATTCCTATTGATATGGTTATTTCCCCAGAAATTGAAGTTGGGGAGATGGTTTTGCGTCGTATTGCTTTGCCTGGTGCAATAGATGTTCTTTATTTTTGTAATGATGATATTGTCGCTTTGGCTTTAGAATGTATGGAGGATTGTCCAGTTATTAATACTCCTTTGCGTCAGTTGACAGAGCTTTTTCCAGACCTTCGAACAACAGTCACTGCTATTAAACGTGGATCAGAGTTGATGATAGCACATTCAGAGACGCAATTACGCGTTGGTGATGTGACCTATCTTATTTCAGCTCGAGATCAGATGCGTCGTGCAGTTGGGCTTTTTGGCCATAAAGAACAGGATGCACATCGTATGATTATTGCAGGGGGCGGTCACATTGGTCTCTATGTTGCTCAGTCCATTGAAAAGCGTTTGCATAAATTAAGGTTAAAAATTATAGAATCGCATAAAGAAAGAGCGCTTACAATTGCTGATCAACTCGAAAAAACGACTGTTTTATGTGGCAATGTATTGGATCCAGTAATTCTTCAAGAAGCTGGTATTGATCAAGCTGATTTAATGATTACATTGACTAATCAAGATCAAGTTAATCTCTTAAGTGCTATTATTGCTAAAAGATTAGGATGCAGATCCAATATGGTATTGATTAATAATGTTGCTTATCAGGATGTTAGTCGTGCGGTTGGTGTAGATGCGTATCTTAATCCCCATAGTGTTACTATATCGAAAGTTTTACAACACATGCGCCGTGGGCGTATACGTGCTGTTCATTCAGTTTTTAATGGTCAGGCGGAAATTATTGAGGCTGAAGTGATGCAAACGTCTTCTTTGGTTGGTAAATCATTGTCAGATATCAATTTACCTCATGGTTTAAGGATTGGTGCAATTTATCGCAATAATACAATAATACAGCTTTCGGCAACTACGCATATTTTGCCTGGTGATCGGATAGTGATTTTTGCTCTTGCTGATAGTGTTCGCGATGTTGAACAATTGTTTCGCGTTAGTTTAGAATATTTTTGATATATTCATTGTTTGTACTTTTTGTACAATGGATAATTAAGATTAATTTTATTTGTTCTGGATGGTTAGGATTAGATAGGAAGTTAAGATTTTCATTCATGATGAAATAGAAAAATTTCCTGTTTTTGTTGAATTGTATAAGAACGAATCAATTTTGCCGCGTTTAGTGATTTATCGTCTTGATTCGTTTTTTTTGATTATAAATAAGGGGGGGGTATGGTTGTTAAAGTTTTAGATTTTTTTTGTATTATCTTGATGAGATATCGGTAAGATATTGGGTTGGATACATGTGTTGGCTTAGTTAAGCATTTGCATCCAGATATCAGTGGAATTTGATTTACAGTAAGAAATTCTGTAAAAATGGGGATTTTTGCACTTTATTTACTATTTGATAATCCTATTATAGTGATGTTTCAGAATTATTGAGCAGGTATAGAAATTATCCATGATTGATTAGGATTTAATGCGTCGCATTCGAATGTCATTTTGGTTAAAGAAGAAAAAAACAGATTTTACCAAGAAATCTTGAAATTACAATATTTAGGAGTGATAGTATTTCGCAATTAGCTAGTAGTGTATTTTTTGCATGAAGCACAAGGAAAAGAAGATTTTTTGTTATTGGATTGGGTAAGAGGCTGAATATATTTTGATTTAGTCTTTGGTATTGGGTTGCTTGCGGATTCACGTTTGATAGGATTTTAATCTTGTTTGAAGAGTGTTGGTTGTAATTTGTATAAGAGGACAGTATTGGTTTATGACAAAAAGCATTGAATGTGTAATGAGTGATTCTTATATGAATGAAAGAAAAAAGTATGAGTGATCTAATGAAAACAGCATTGAGTCTTGTTCCTATGGTTGTTGAACAGACTAATCGCGGCGAGCGAGCTTATGATATTTTTTCCCGTCTTTTGAAAGAGCGGATTATTTTTATTAACGGTCCTGTCGAAGATGGGATGGCAATGCTAGTTTGTGCACAATTGCTTTTCTTGGAGGCAGAAAATCCTAAGAAAGAAATTAGCCTTTATATTAATTCACCCGGTGGTGTAGTGACTTCTGGTATGGCTATTTATGATACTATGCAGTTTATTCGCCCTCCTGTTTCTACACTTTGTATGGGGCAGGCAGCATCTATGGGATCATTACTTTTAACAGCTGGAGCGAAGGGTCATCGTTTTACATTGCCAAATGCCCGTATTATGGTGCATCAGCCGTCAGGTGGTTTTCAAGGTCAAGCTTCAGATATTGAACGGCATGCACAAGATATTATAAAGATGAAACAGCGTTTAAATGAAATTTATGTTCAGCATACAGGTCAGGACTACGATGTTATTGAGAGAACTCTTGATCGTGATCATTTTATGACAGCGGAGGAAGCAAAACAATTTGGCTTGGTTGATGATGTTATACAATATCGTGCAGAGACCGAAGAAGAAGAAAAAGATTAAGAATTTTTATAGAAAAGACAGATAGTTTAAATAGAGAGTTTTGTAGAAAATATCGCGAAAATAACAAAAAGCACCTAGAGATACTATGACGTGCGTAGTTTCGTGTATGTCTTTGAGGTTGACATTATGAAAGGTTTCATTTGGAAAGATGAAATACTTAATATATCGTGGTGAAAGGAAAGTAAAATGAGCAAGATTAGCAATAGTGGGGGCGAAACAAAAAATACTCTCTATTGCTCGTTCTGTGGCAAAAGTCAGCATGAGGTGCGTAAGCTCATTGCAGGGCCTGCGGTATTTATTTGTGATGAATGTGTAGAGCTTTGCATGGATATTATTCGTGAAGAAAATAAATCTTCTGGGATTAAGGCTCGTGATGGTATTCCTACTCCACAAGAAATTATAACAGTTCTTGATGATTATGTTATTGGTCAGCGGCATGCAAAACGAGTTCTTTCCGTTGCTGTACATAATCATTATAAACGGCTTGCGCATCAATCTAAGGGCAATGATATAGAGTTAGCAAAGTCAAATATTCTTCTTGTTGGTCCAACAGGGTGTGGTAAAACTTATTTAGCACAAACATTAGCGCGCATTATTGATGTGCCTTTTACGATGGCAGATGCGACTACTTTAACGGAAGCAGGATATGTGGGGGAGGATGTTGAAAATATTATCTTGAAGCTTCTTCAATCTGCGGACTATAATGTTGAACGCGCGCAGCGCGGTATCGTGTATATTGATGAGGTTGATAAAATTTCTCGTAAAGCTGAGAATCCTTCTATTACAAGAGATGTTTCAGGAGAAGGTGTTCAGCAGGCATTGTTAAAAATTATGGAAGGGACAGTTGCTTCTGTTCCTCCGCAAGGTGGGCGAAAGCATCCGCAGCAAGAGTTTCTTCAGGTTGATACAACAAATATTTTATTTATTTGCGGAGGCGCTTTTGCTGGTTTGGAGCGAATTATTTCAGGACGTGGTGAAAGAATTTCTATCGGTTTTTCTGCTACTGTTAAAGCGCCTGATGAACGTTGTGTCGGTGAAATTTTTCGTGATTTAGAACCTGAAGATCTTGTAAAGTTTGGTTTGATACCAGAGTTTATTGGCCGTCTTCCCATTGTGGCTACTTTGGAAGATTTGGATGTTGGTGCTCTTGTTCAAATTTTATCGAAACCCAAAAATGCATTGGTTAAGCAGTATCAGCGCCTTTTTGAGATGGAGAATGTTGAGTTAGCATTTCATGAAGATGCTTTACGGGTTATCGCCAAGAAGGCGATTGAACGTAAAACTGGTGCGCGCGGTTTACGTTCAATTATGGAGAAGATACTTCTTGAGACTATGTTTGAGCTTCCAGCTCTTGAAGGTGTTCAAAAAGTGGTTATCTCAAGTGATGTTGTTGATGGGAAGGCTCGTCCTCTTTACATTTATTCAGAACGTGCAGAAGATAAAGAAAATGTATCGGCGTGACTGTTTATAGTATGAATATTAGTAGTGAACTTAATTTGATGGTATGTATTTTTGATCATTAGGGATATAATGCTTGATTTGCGTGTTTGTAGTTACCATTTCATGCATTGTAAGGGATTAGTGTATCTTTGAAGGCAGGTATGTGCAGTGGATAGATCGTAGGTTCCAGAAAGGACAATTATGCAATATATTGATGAAAAAACAGATGAGGTAATGGATGGACTTTATGCTGTCTTACCTCTTCGTGATATTGTTGTCTTTCCACATATGATTGTTCCACTTTTTGTGGGACGGGAAAAATCAATTCGTGCTCTTGAAAAGGCGATAGCAGCCGATAAGCAAATACTGTTGGTCACGCAAAAAAACGCTTCTGATGATGATCCAAAATCAGAGGATATTTATGATATTGGTACATTTGCCAATGTTCTTCAACTTTTAAAGCTTCCCGATGGAACTGTAAAGGTTCTTGTCGAAGGTACTGCACGTGCAAAAATCAGCCAATTTACTGAAAATGAGGATTATCATCAGGCTTTTGCAACCGTTACGGAGGAGCTTAGGGAAGATGAGGTTGAGATTGAGGCTCTTTCTCGATCCGTAATTTCTTATTTTGAGAATTACGTAAAACTAAATAAGAAAATTTCTCCTGAAGTTGTTAATGCAATTGGTCAGATTGATGATCCTTCTAAATTAGCTGATACTATTGCTTCACATTTAGTGATTAAACTTTCAGAAAAACAAGAAATGTTAGCTTTGCTTCCTATCCGTGACCGTCTTGAGCGTGTTTTATCTTTCATGGAAGGAGAGATTTCCGTTTTACAAGTTGAGAAGCGTATTCGTTCACATGTTAAACGGCAAATGGAAAAGAATCAAAGAGAATACTATCTCAATGAACAGATGAAGGCTATTCAAAAAGAGTTAGGAGCGGGTGATGATAGTCGTGATGAATTGTCAGAATTAGAAGAACGCATCACAAAAACAAAACTTTCTAAGGAAGCACATGAAAAGGCTGTGGCAGAGCTCAAGAAATTACGCAATATGTCACCTATGTCTGCGGAGGCAACGGTTGTACGTAACTACCTTGATTGGCTTTTAGCAATACCCTGGGGTAAAAAATCAAAGATTAAGAATGATTTGAATTTTGCTGAGAGGGTCATGGACAATGAGCATTTTGGTCTTGAAAAAGTTAAGGAGAGAATTGTTGAGTATTTAGCAGTGCAAAGTCGAGCATCAAAAATAAAGGGTCCCATCATTTGTTTACTTGGTCCTCCTGGTGTTGGAAAAACGTCTCTTGCACGTTCCATTACAAAAGCAACGGGTCGTGAGTATGTTCGTATCTCATTAGGTGGTGTTCGGGATGAAGCGGAGATTCGTGGACATCGTCGAACGTATATTGGTTCTATGCCTGGAAAAATTATTCAGTCTATGAAAAAGGCTAAAAAATCTAATCCACTTTTTTTGCTTGATGAAATTGATAAAATTGGCCAAGATTTTCGTGGAGATCCTTCATCAGCTTTGTTAGAAGTTTTAGATCCTGAACAAAATGGCACATTTATTGATCATTATTTAGAAGTGGAATATGATCTTTCTGATGTTATGTTTGTTGCAACAGCGAATACGCTTAATATTCCTAGTCCGTTAATGGATCGCATGGAAATTATTCGTATTGCTGGCTATACTGAGTGTGAAAAGATGGAGATTGTTAAGCGGCATCTTTTACCAAAGGCGTTGAAAGATCATTGTCTGTCTAAAAGAGAGTTTAGTGTTTCTGATGATGCGATAAGATCAATTATCCAGTTTTATACTCGTGAAGCGGGTGTTCGTAATCTTGAGCGTGAATTGATGAAAATGGCACGGAAGTCGGTTACAAAAATTGTAAAGGCTCATCAAAAATCTGTAAAAATTACAGAAAATAATATTGGTGATTTTTTAGGTGTTAAGCGTTATCGTTATAGTCAAGTTGAAGGAGAAAATCAGGTTGGTATTGTTACTGGGCTTGCATGGACTGAGGTTGGTGGAGAATTATTAACTATTGAAGGTGCCATGATGTCAGGTAAGGGTAAGATGACTGTAACTGGGAATTTGCGTGATATCATGAAGGAGTCAATTTCTGCTGCAGCTTCTTATGTGCGCTTTCGTGCTGTCGATTTTGGTATTGAGCCACCACTTTTTGATAAACGGGATATTCATGTTCATGTTCCAGAAGGTGCTACGCCAAAGGATGGACCGTCCGCTGGGATTGCGATGGTGACGGCAATTGTTTCAGTGTTAACAGGTATAGCTGTGCATAAAGATATTGCGATGACTGGAGAAATTACTTTACGTGGTCGTGTTTTGCCTATTGGTGGATTGAAAGAAAAACTCCTTGCAGCTCTTCGCGGTGGGATAAAAAAGGTTCTTATCCCTGAAGAAAATGCAAAAGATTTGATTGATATTCCCGATGATGTTAAAAATAATATGGAAATTATTCCAGTAAATCATGTAAGTGAAGTTCTTAAACATGCTTTAGTCCGTTTTCCTGATGCTATTGAATGGACAGAGCCTTCTTCGGTCGCGACAACGGTCAGAACAGAGGGTGATAATGGAGGAATACAGATTTCACACTGATTCATTATTTAATTTTTAGTTGCATTTTCAGAGGTAATAGGAGTTGTTTTGATGGATATTGTTTTGTTTATTTAGTAAAAAAATAAAAAATTCCGTGAATAACTGTGATTATTGCTGAGAAAACGATTCTTTGGATAAAAATAAGACTTCTGTTTGTTGTACTTTTCAATAAACTGATTGGTAACGGGGTAAATGGTGTTACCCAGTAATATAGGGAAAGGAAATATTCAATGAATAAAAGTGAATTAGTAAGCTCTGTTGCTGAAAAGGCAGGTGTTTCGAAGGGGCAAGCTGGCTCTGTTGTTGATGCTTTTATTGCTTCTGTTACAGAAGCTTTGGCTTCAGGAGGTGATGTTCGTCTTCCAGGTTTTGGTTCTTTTGAAGTTTCTCATCGTGCTGCTACAAAGGGGCGTAATCCTTCAACTGGTGCTGAAATTGATATTCCAGCACGTTCTGTTCCCAAGTTTTCTGCGGGGAAAAGTCTTAAAGAGGCTGTTAATAAAAAATAATATGAATCATGTTAAAAAAACCCGGCTTATTTATAAGCGGGTTTTTTCAGGGGTGTTTTGTACTTACTTTTTGCATTAAATGTCATAGTGTATGTTTTTAAAGGTATTTTTACAGTTCAAATAAAGTACTATACGCATAGATTTTTATTATAAATGATAGGTTTGTATTGTACTTGTCGATCAAATTAGGTAACGTCATAGGAATTTAGTATTGTTTTTATTTCTGTGTGTCGCGTTGAGGTCTTTTTGATAAACTGGAAGTAAGTAGCGTGTATCCTGTAAGGATTCAGTAAACAATAATTAATTTAAGAACTGCTTTTCTCGTTATTTGTTAACCATTGAATGCAATCGTTTATTGCTCTGGTGGTGATAAATTGTTTTTTTGCTAATTTTTTTTCTTTGCTTGATAAGTGTTTTGTTGAGTAATCGGTAGAATCAATAGGTGGGAAAAGTCCAAAATTAATATTCATCGGTTGAAAAGATTGTCTTTTTGTGTCTTCAACTACAATGTGTCCGCCAGTAATATAGTTTAAGAGAGATCCAAGAGCTGTAGTTTTTGGTGGTAGGGAAGGGTGGTCGCGATTATACTCAGCTGCGGCAAAACGTCCAGCCAGAAGTCCTGTAGCAGATGATTCTACGTAACCTTCACACCCAGTTATCTGTCCAGCAAAACGTATTTGAGGTCTTTGTTTTAGACGGAGTGTCTTATCGAGAATAGTTGGTGAGTTTAGGTAAGTATTGCGGTGAAGTCCTCCAAGGCGTGCAAATTCTGCTTTTTCAAGACCGGGGATCATCCTAAAAATACGAATTTGTTCACTGTATTTTAATTTTGTTTGAAAACCGACCATATTATAAAGGGTTCCAAGCTTGTTGTCTTGCCGTAATTGAGCAACAGCATAAGTTTTCATTGCAGGATGATGAGCGTTGGTTAACCCTGTTGGTTTCATAGGACCATACCTCAGGGTTTCAAGTCCCCGTTCGGCCATAATTTCGATTGGTAAGCATCCATCAAAATAGGGTATTTTTTCAAAGTCGCGGAATTCTGTTTTTTTTGCATGTTTTAATTCTTGAACAAATGTTTCATATTGTTCTTTATTAAGAGGACAATTAAGGTAATCTTTTCCTGTTCCTTCGGGTCCGATTTTATCATAGCGGGATTGATACCAACAAACTTCCATATTAATGCTATCAGTATAAATAATAGGCGCGATAGCATCAAAAAAAGATAGCGTTTCTATACCGATTATTTTTTGTATTGCTTGAGCAAAAACTGAAGAGGTAAGGGGACCAGTTGCAATAATAATGTGGTGCCAGTCTGCAGGAAGTTCACGAATTTCAGCACGTTCTATAGTTATAAGAGGATGGTTTTCGAGTGCCGCAGTAACGGTTTTGGAAAATTCATCACGATCAACAGCTAGTGCGCTTCCTGCTGGCACTTTATTGGAATCTGCAGCTTTCATAATTAAGGATTTTGCTAATCGCAATTCTGTATGTAATAAACCTACAGCATTTGTTAATGAATCATCAGAACGGAACGAATTTGAACACACGAGTTCCGCAAGTTTATCTGTTTTATGGGCATCAGATTTTTTATTTGGCCGCATTTCATGTAAAATAACAGGAATTCCCGACTGGGCAATTTGCCAGCTTGCTTCACTGCCTGCAAGACCACCGCCAATGACATGAATAGGAGTATTAGACTTATTTAACATAATTTACTTTTAAAAGAATCAATCGTATCTGAAAAGCATAGATTTTTTTAAGTATAGTATGTATTTTAATATTTAAAATATATTTGTTTGCTTTTTTTCTCTAATTAATGGTATAGAAACGCCGCTTAATATGAGGTTGTTAGCTTATAGGTTTGAGCGGATGTGGCGAAATTGGTAGACGCACCAGATTTAGGTTCTGGCGGGAGACCGTGGGGGTTCGAGTCCCTCCATCCGCACCAAAAGAATTCCTCGAATACTATTGTTTTTGTGTGTCTGGAAGGCCGCTTCGTGGTGATTTAACACTCAAATGTTTAAATGTGGTTATTATCAGAGTGGGTTTATCTCTCTCTTCAGGAAAATGAAGGTTATTTGATGCAGATTACTGAGATGATTAATGAAGGACTGAAGCGCGAAATTAAGATCGTGATTCCAGCAAAAGATTTAGAAAAAAAGTTACATGAACGATTGGATGATACTAAAAGTAAGGTAAAGATTAATGGTTTTCGTCCTGGTAAAGTGCCTTCTGAATACTTACGAAAAATGTACGGTAAGTCTTTTATGGCAGAAATTCTAAATAAGATTGTTAGTGATGCTCCCTATTCTGTTTTAGCAGATCGTAATGAGCGGTCAGCAATGCAGCCACAAATTGATGTGGTTGAAGATGAAAAAATTTTGGATGGAAAGGCTGATTTTATTTTCAGTTTAAAGTATGAAGTTTTACCAAAATTTGAAATTAAAGATTTTGGAAATATTGAAGTTATCCGTGAGATTGTATCTGTTCCTGAACAGGAGATTAATGAGCAAATAGAGCATGTCCTTTCTTCTACTCGTAGTTATTCACTAAAAGATGGTTTTTCTGAAGAAGGTGATCGTATTATAATAGATTATTTGGGGAAACTGGAGGGTGTCCCATTTGAGGGTGGAGCAGATAGTGATGCGCAACTCATTCTTGGATCAAAACAATTTATTCCTGGTTTTGAGGAGCAATTAGTTGGCATGAAAGCGGGTGATACAGCAACAATTTCTGTTAAATTTCCTGACAATTATAGTGCAGCACATTTAGCTGGTAAGGAGGCCGAATTTGATATTACTGTTAAAGCTATCCAAAAACCGGATGAATTAAAGATTGATGATGAAGCAGCTAAAAAACTTGGTTTAGAATCTCTGGATCGCTTGCGTGAAGCTGTTCGGGAACAAATTGAAAGCCGGTATGGTTTTGTAACACGTCAGAAAATTAAACGTCAAATTCTTGATTCTTTAGATGCTGATTATAATTTTGAGGTTCCTGAAGGGCTTTTGGAAATTGAATTTAATAATATATGGACTCAGGTTAATGATGATTTAAAGAATGCTGGTAGTAGTTTTGAAGATGAGGGTGTTACGAAAGAGAAAGCGCGAGAAGAATACCATACACTTGCACAGCGTCGCGTTCGTCTTGGTTTAGTGCTTTCTGAGATCGGGATGAAGGTTGGTATCAAAATAAGTGAAGATGAACTAAAGGCAGCAGTTTTTGATCAAGTTCGACAGTATCCTGGGCAAGAGAAAGAGGTTATGGATTTTTTCCGTAATACACCAGAAGCCGTTGCAAATTTGCGTGCTCCAATTTTTGAAGAAAAAGTCATTGATTATTTACTAACGCAGATACAAATTACAGATAAAGAAGTAACGGTTGAAGAGTTAATGAAAGAATATGATGAATCGGATTTAATTGAAGAAAAAACAACTAATAAAAAATCTACAGTCAAAAGAGAAAGCACGGGAAAAGTTTCAGACAAAAAGAAATCAGCTAAAAAAAGTTAATATTTTTGCCAAAAAATAAGCTAGGTAAAATAGGGTTATTTTATTAAATTTATATTCTAGGCTTGCACTTGATAGTGGTTTTAAACTGGCCATTAAGCTTACTTTTAATATTGATAATGGATTGGCAATGAAAATCGTTGATACGCGTACATCTGATTCTAAGCGTTTTATTTCTGGAGTAACAGGTGATTGGGAAGTTGTTGTTGGCATGGAAGTTCATGCGCAAGTCATATCGAATTCAAAACTTTTTTCGGGTGCATCAACAAAATTTGGCGCTGAGTCAAATAATAATGTGTCGCTTATTGATGCAGCTATGCCTGGTATGCTTCCTGTTATTAATCATGAGTGTGTTCGCCAAGCGATTCGAACTGGTTTAGGATTAAAGGCTAAGATTAATCTTAGATCTGTTTTCGATCGTAAAAATTATTTTTATCCAGATTTGCCACAGGGATATCAGATTTCTCAATTTCAATATCCAATTGTAGGTGAGGGGAAAGTTATTATATCTATTGGTCCAGATTCAAATGGGCAGTTTGAGGATGTTGAAGTTGGGATAGAGAGGCTGCACCTCGAACAAGATGCAGGGAAATTGGTGCATGATCATCATCCCACAATGTCTTTTGTAGATCTCAATCGTTCTGGTGTAGCTCTCATGGAAATTGTTTCCAGACCTGATATGCGTTCATCAGATGAAGCAAAAGCCTATATGACAAAATTACGTACGATTGTTCGTTATTTAGGAACTTGCGATGGTAATATGGATGAAGGTTCTATGCGTGCAGATATCAATGTATCAGTTCGTCGACCTGGTGAAAATTTTGGAACGCGTTGTGAGATAAAAAATGTTAATTCTATTCGCTTTATTGGTCAAGCGATTGAGTATGAGGCACGTCGCCAAATTGCAATTTTAGAAGATGGTGGTGTAATAGATCAAGAAACTCGACTTTTTGATGCTGCTAAAGGTGAAACGCGATCCATGCGTTCAAAAGAAGAAGCACATGATTATCGTTATTTTCCTGATCCTGATCTTGTACCATTGGAATTTGATCAAGACTTTGTAGATGCTTTAGCATCTGAATTGCCAGAATTACCTGATGATATAAAAGAGCGTTTTATCAAGGATATGGGATTGACTGTATATGATGCTTCTATTCTTGTAACAGAAAAAGCAATCGCTGATTATTTTGAAAAAGTGGCGCATGGGCGTGATGGGAAAATGGTTGCAAATTGGGTCATTAATGATCTTTTAGGTGCTTTAAATAAAGATAATCGTGACATAGAAGAGTCTCCAGTGTTACCAGATCAATTAGGACAACTTATTGATCTTATTAAAGAAGGAACAATCTCCGGAAAAATTGCCAAAGATCTCTTTGAAATTATTTGGAATGAAGGTGGCGATCCACGTCAAATTGTTGAAGAGCGTAATATGAAGCAGGTAACGGATATCAAAGCTATCGAAGAAGCTGTTGATGAAATTGTTGCCAAGAACTACGATAAAGTTATGCAGGCAAAACAAAAACCTTCTTTAGTAGGCTGGTTTGTTGGACAGGTAATGAAGGCGACAGATGGTAAAGCAAATCCTCAAACTGTTAATAAACTGGTTAAGATAAAAATTGGTATAGATTAATATTATATGGTAGAGAAAATGTTACAAATATGATATCTTTCATTAGATTGGGTGGGCATTAAGCTTACAGGTGTTTTTTTATTTTTAATCCGTGGTGGATTTGTTTCGGTGATCTATCCTGTAAAAATATTAAACAATGGAATATGGTATGGCTGGTTTCTTTAAGCAGGTTTTTACATGGTGGAATGGTAATACTATCAATACGCGTTTTTTTACATGGTGTAATGGTAAGCGCATAGGGGAGGATCAGTTTGGAAATGTTTATTATGAAGGTGGTTACCATAAAGATGGTTATCCGCGTCGTTGGGTAATTTATAAAGATTATTCTGAGGCTTCTTTTATCCCGCCAGGTTGGCATGGCTGGATACATCATCGTTGTGATATACCACCTACGCAGGAATGTTATAAACCATATAAATGGGAAAAGCCTCATGTTGCAAATATGACGGGAACAAATAAAGCTTATCGGGCAAGAGGATCGATTGTTCACAATAGGGAGCGTCCTTGTGTGCATAAAGATTATGATGCGTGGTCACCTAACAAATGAAGTGTTTTGCTGTGAATTATAGCTAAAATTCCTCTTTGATATAATCGGTTTAATATTATGAGGTTTCTTTTATTGTCAGGCATTCGGCGTTTTTTTTGTATTTATTTCATAGGGATTGCAGCGATTTTGTCTTCAACTGGTGGAGTACAATGCGAGCGTGTTAGCAATGGGATTGCTGTTTTTGCAGGCCTTGATAAAATTACTGGTCGGACGACTCGTTTTGAAGTTTCTTTAGGTAAAGTTTACCAGTATGGTGTTTTAGAGGTAGTGCCGCGAGTGTGCTATACAAGTTCTAAGGATGAGCCAGCTCATACAACTGGTTTTATTGAAGTAAATGAAGTGACGTTGGATAAAAAAGTACGGCGTATCTTTACGGGGTGGATGTTTGCAGACAGCCCTGGCTTGAATGCCATTGAGCATCCTGTTTATGATGTGTGGCTAAAGGACTGCAAGTAAAGATTTCACTTCTTGCACCATAAGTAACTTTCGTATTAAGTTATATGCTGGATTATGGTTATTTTTTATTCTTCTTTTGATTAGATATTGTTGCTTCGTTAGGGGGGATGTCGATAGGTTTTAATGATATCTTATTGATAAAAATAGATTTCATCCAATTTAATAATCTTAATTTAAGTTTATCTTTGTGTGGTAATTTTATGGGTAATGTTATCGATTTTTGTTTAATAGGGTGTTTTATCCAAGATAATAGGTGTTTACTTATATAAAAAATAGCATTCATGAGATGGATTGAAGGGACGTTTAGGGTATAAAGACTGACATATCTTTTTTTCGTATAGAATTATCAATATCCATGAAGAGTATGAGATTTATGCAATGAAAAGTTCTGATAATCAATACAGTAATATTTTACTGTTACCAGAAAAGCCTAGAGAGACGTTGTTGAATGTTCCGCTTATTATCACTATTTTGATAGCGTTTTGTTTTTGTATTTACTTTATTCCTACATATTTCTTTTCTAATCCACTCTATATTAAAAGTCTTGAATTTTTTTCATTTACACCAGTGTTATTCAAGAATGAACCTTTAGCATTTTGCTATACTACTGTCAGCTATTCATTCATGCATGGTAATTTTGAGCATATTGCTATTAATATGGTTTGGCTTTTGGTTTTTGGGTCTCTTTTTGTAAGATATTTTGGAGGTTTACGTTTTTTAATTTTTTGGGTATTAACGGCGATTGTTTCTTCTTTAACTTATTTTGTATTGCATCAAGATAGTACTATCTCTCTTGTTGGAGCGTCAGGTTCAATTTCTGGAATGATGGGAGCTATTGCGCGTTATGGTTTTCCTATAAATTTTGATATTGGCATGCAAAATAAAAGACTTTTTGGACCTTTATTACCCATCAAACAAGCGCTTTGCTCAAAGATTATATTTGTTTATCTTAGTGTATGGTTGGTTGTTAATTTTATTGTAGGTATTTCCTCGTCTGTGTTTGAAATATCTAATATCTCAATAGCATGGGAAGCTCATATGGGTGGTCTTTTTTCGGGTTTTTTATTGGTTGGTTTTTTTGATATAGAACGGAGCGAATCAAAAATTATAGTCTAAGATATTTATGAGCTGCATAAAGTGCTACTGCTGCAGCATTTGAAACGTTTAGTGATTTAATTACACCGGGCACATCAAGTCGTGTTAGTGCAGAGACTGTTTCTTTTGTTTTTTTGCGTAGACCTTTTCCTTCTGCTCCTAAGACAAGTGCAATTTTTTTTCCTGTCAATGCTGTTTCTAGAGGTAAATCACCTTCTGAGTCGAGTCCAAGACTAATAAAACCTGCTTCATGTAGTTCATGTAGAGCCTGAGTAAGGTTTCGAACAGTGATGTAATTAATTAATTCTAAAGCCCCAGAAGCTGCTTTCGCAAATACACCACTTTCTTTAGGTGAGTGACGATAAGTGGTGATGAGTGCTCCAGCTTGAAATGCGACCGCGGAACGTATAATAGCACCAACATTATGTGGATCGGTAATTTGATCTATTACAACAATGAGATTAGTATTTGTTAGTTCAGATAATTGACATGGTTTTAGAGGTTTAGTTTCTAAAACAGCGCCTTGATGCACTGCATCATTTCCGACGAGTGCATTAAGTTGCTTGGGTGAGCATAATACGACAGAACAAGGAAAATCTGATTCGCGTATATTTAACCGTTTTAAGGCATTTGGTGTAGTATAGAGGCGTTCACAAACTCTTTGAGGATTTTGCAAAGCTTCATGAACTGAATGGATACCATAAAGACGAATTATTTCCTGTTTTAACGGGGCTATTTTTTGCTTCGTATGTGTCACAGATGGAGCAAAAAGGTTTCTTGTATTATGATATCGCTTATGTGAACGAGCATTATGAGAATTTTTAAATATTTTTTCTTTCATATTTTCGTTTATAGCTGATTTATGCTAAAAGTGGCTAGAAAAAAGCTATGATAAAAGATTTTTAATATTTAGGAAGAAAATTTATACAGAATTGTATTTATTTTGTTGACAGATACGATACTAATCGTCATAACCGCCCAGCAGCCAGTTTGAATTAAGTAGGTAGTCAAAGTTTGGTTGTTGTGAAGCCTCATTGTGCAATTATGCTGATGTAATGGAGGGGTGCCCGAGTGGTTAAAGGGGGCGGACTGTAAATCCGTTGCGTATGCTACGTTGGTTCGAATCCAACCCCCTCCACCATTCATCAAAGAAGAATTAGTACGTGATATGCGGGTATAGCTCAATGGTAGAGCAGCAGCCTTCCAAGCTGAATATGCGGGTTCGATTCCCGCTACCCGCTCCAGGTGGCTTTCGATGGTTAATTATGTACCGTGATGGAAAAAATCTTCTATCATAAATTAGGCAGATTTTTTCGTCATATAATTGCAATAATTTGGCTTATGTATTAGGCTATTTTGATTTATTTCTGTAGGCCTGTTTCCTAAGTGCTAACAAAACAAGAGACTGACAGCGATGGCAAAGAGCAAGTTTGAACGTACGAAGCCGCATGTTAATATAGGTACGATTGGTCATGTTGATCATGGTAAGACTTCGTTAACGGCAGCAATTACAAAATATTTTGGTGAATTTAAAGCGTATGACCAGATTGATGCGGCACCGGAGGAACGTGCACGTGGAATCACTATTTCTACGGCGCATGTTGAGTATGAAACAGAGAGCCGGCATTATGCGCATGTTGATTGTCCAGGTCATGCGGATTATGTTAAAAACATGATTACAGGTGCTGCTCAGATGGATGGTGCTATTTTGGTTGTTTCTGCAGCTGATGGCCCAATGCCTCAAACGCGTGAGCATATTTTGCTGGCACGTCAGGTTGGTGTTCCAGCGATTGTTGTTTTTCTAAATAAAGTTGATCAGGTTGATGATGCTGAGCTTTTGGAGCTTGTTGAGCTTGAGGTTCGTGAGCTTTTGTCAAAATATGATTTTCCAGGAGATGATATACCAATAGTTAAGGGTTCTGCGTTGGCAGCTCTTGAAGATACAGATAAAAGTATTGGTGAAGATGCAGTTCGTCTTTTGATGAGTGAAGTTGATAATTATATACCGACACCGGAGCGTCCAGTTGATCAGCCATTTTTGATGCCGATAGAGGATGTTTTTTCGATTTCTGGTCGTGGAACTGTTGTTACAGGTCGTGTTGAGCGTGGTGTTATTAAGGTTGGTGAAGAAATCGAGATTATCGGAATTCGTCCAACTTCTAAGACGACTGTCACAGGAGTTGAAATGTTTCGCAAACTTTTAGATCAGGGGCAAGCGGGTGATAATATTGGTGCGTTGCTTCGTGGTGTTGATCGTGATGGGATCGAGCGTGGTCAAGTTTTAGCGAAGCCTGGTTCAGTTACTCCTCATACTAGGTTTAAAGCAGAGGCTTACATTTTGACAAAAGATGAAGGTGGTCGTCATACTCCATTTTTTACGAATTATCGCCCTCAATTTTATTTTCGTACAACAGATGTGACTGGAATTGTTATACTTCCAGAAGGTACTGAAATGGTTATGCCAGGAGATAATGTTGCTATGGATGTTTCCTTAATTGTTCCGATTGCAATGGAAGAGAAGCTTCGTTTTGCTATTCGTGAGGGCGGTCGTACTGTAGGTGCAGGTATCGTTTCTAAGATAATTGAGTGAATAATTATTGGATTATGCTGTAAGGTGTTTTTTTTTTGAAGATTAGGGGTATAGCTCAGTTGGTAGAGCGGCGGTCTCCAAAACCGCAGGTCGCGGGTTCGAGCCCTGCTGCCCCTGCCAAGGGGTGTGTGATTTTTGTTAATGAGAAGGTGGGTTTTTCTGCCTTCTTCGCTTTTTTTTGTATAGGGCTTGTTTTTTTTGTATGAATCGGTATTAAAGAGAGTCAAAAAGCTTTATAAAGCTAAAAATTGGTTTCTCTCGTTCGTTTTATTATATGAATCGCGGTAAATTTAGAAAGAATATAGTGTGACTGATGGCGTCTAAAACCAATCCAATTGCCTTTTTTAAGCAAGTTTATACGGAGACATCTAAAGTAAAGTGGCCTACGCGTCGTGAAACGGTGATTTCTACTGTCATGGTGTTATTTATGACAGCATTGGCTTCAGCTTTCTTTTTTGTTGTAGATCAGGTTATGCATTTTGGTGTATGGCGAGGTATTGATCTCCTGAAGTATCTTTTTAGTTGATAGTACAAGGAAGTATGATTGTGGCTGCTCGTTGGTATATTGTTCAAGCATATTCTAATTTTGAAAAGAAGGTAGCTGAGGCTATTAGTAAAGAAGCGAAGCAAAAAGGTCTTGATCATCTTTTTGACAAAATTTTTGTTCCGACTGAGCGTGTTGTTGAGGTGCGTCGTGGTCGTAGGGTTGATACTGAGAGAAAGTTTTTTCCTGGCTATGTTCTTGTTTGTGCTGAGTTAACGGATGAGGTTTATCATCTCATTAAAAATACTCCTAAGGTAACAGGTTTTTTAGGTTCAGATTCGCGTCCTGTTCCTATTTCTGATCGGGAGGCAGAACAAATTCTTAAGCAGGTTCAGGAAGGTGTTGATTCTCCGAAGTCTTCTGTATTGTTTGAGGTTGGTGAGCAGGTTCGTGTTGCTGATGGGCCATTTGTCTCATTCAATGGTATTGTTCAGGAGGTTGAGGAAGAGCGTTCTCGCCTTAAGGTTGAGGTATTGATTTTTGGGCGTCCTACGCCTGTTGATTTGGAATTTGGTCAGGTTGAAAAAATCTGATTTTGGCTTGGGGTGGTTTTAATCACTTTAAGTAATTAGTGGGAGGTGATTTTAGCTTTTGTCGGCTTGATGATCCTGACCACGGGGCTGCGTTTTTTTCTAGTAAGAAAAATGATTGTCAGTTTATCGATTATAAATTGAAGGCAGATTATTATGGCAAAAAAAAGTATAGGTCAGCTAAAATTGCAGGTTCCTGCAGGGGCTGCTACTCCGTCTCCACCGATTGGTCCTGCTCTTGGTCAGCGTGGTATTAATATTATGGAATTCTGTAAGGCATTTAATGCTGCTACACAGGAAATGGAGAAGGGGGCGCCGATACCGGTGGTTATTACTTATTATCAGGATAAGTCTTTCACATTTTCTTTAAAAACACCTCCTGTATCTTTTTTCTTGAAGAAAGAAGCGAATTTGAAGTCTGGTTCAAAGGAGCCTGGTAAAGTATCTGTGGGGAATATTTCTCGTGATAAGATTTATTCAATTGCAGAAATAAAAATGAAAGATCTTAATGCGAATGACATTGAAGCGGCGATGCGTATGATTGAAGGTTCTGCTCGCTCTATGGGTTTAGAAGTAGTGGGTTAGAATTATGGGAAAAGTAGCAAAAAGAATAAAAAATATTCGCAAGAATATTGATTTTAATAGACTTTACGCTTTAGCAGATGCTGTGTCTATGGTTAAAGAGCGTGCAATTGCTAAATTTGATGAAACGATTGAAATTTCAATGAATTTAGGTGTTGATCCTCGTCATGCGGATCAGATGGTTCGGGGTGTTGCTCATTTACCTAATGGGACAGGGCGGAATATTCGTGTTGCCGTTTTTGCTCGTGGAGATAAGGCTGAAGAAGCTAGGGCTGCTGGTGCAGATATTGTCGGGGCTGAAGATTTGTTCGAAAGCGTTAATAATGGGGTAATTAATTTTGATCGCTGTATTGCGACGCCTGATATGATGCCTCTTGTTGGTCGTCTTGGTAAAGTTCTTGGTCCACGAAGTTTAATGCCAAATCCGAAAGTGGGTACTGTAACAGTTGATGTTGTCGGTGCTGTAAAAGCTTCTAAGGGTGGTGCTGTTGAGTTTCGGGTTGAGAAAGCTGGTATTGTGCATGCTGGTATCGGTAAGGCTTCCTTTGGGGTTGAAAAAATAGTAGAAAATATTAAAGCTTTTGCTCAGGCTGTTGTGAGGGCTAAGCCGCAGGGAGCAAAAGGAGAATATATTAAGCGTGTTGCGGTTTCTTCGACAATGGGTGTTGGAGTTAAAGTTGATCCTGCGACTATTCGGTCGGAATAGATATGTGTGAATTTATGGCTTTGTTTGAGGTGCGTAAATGTAGAGATTTTGTTTAAGGTGTTGATTTTTGTCGGCATTTAGATGTCTAAGTTTTATCAAGCTTAGGTTGTGCCGGAAGGAATTCCGGAATATCCTGTCCGAGATTGTGGGTGATGCATTAGTATCTTAATCAAAAGGAAGCCTGCATGAGACTAGGGTAAGAACTATAGAGTTGAAAGACTTTTAGAGGTTTGAGCCAAGGTTACCTTTGATCGCTGGGCGTGATAAGGGGACAGGATCCTCGTCGATAGCATAAATATTTTTTGTGTTATCAAAGGTAATCGACAGGTTTGTTGTTTCACAAACTTGTTAAATGGAGAGAGACAGTGAATAGAACGGAAAAACGCGAATTTGTTACATGGCTTAACGAGACTTTTAAGGAGTCTGGTTCTGTTGTTGTTGCACATTATTCCGGTCTAACGGTTTCGCAGATGAACGATCTTCGTTCAAAGATGAGTGAAGCTGGTGGTGCCGTTAAAGTCGCAAAAAACCGTCTTGCTAAAATTGCTCTTCAGGGCACGGAGTCTGAAGCGATAATGGATTTGTTTTCTGGGCAGACGCTTATTGCTTATTCAGAAGATCCAATTACAGCGCCAAAAGTTGCTGTTAATTTTGCGAAAACCAATGATAAATTTATTATACTTGGCGGTTCTATGGGTGCAACAAATTTGAGTGTGGATGCTGTGAAGTCTTTGGCTTCATTGCCTTCATTAAATGAGTTACGGGCGAAGCTTGTGGGTATGATTTCTACCCCTGCATCTCGTATTGCTCAGGTTGTTAGTGCCCCTGCTGGTCAGGTTGCTCGTGTTATTGGTGCGTATGCTCGAGAAGGTGAAGCGGCTTAAGGCTGTTTTTATTCAGATTTATGAAAAGGTGTTTGTGCTTTTTTTATTTTTTTGAATAAGTTCTAAACAATGGTTCAAATTTTTAAATTAAAGGAATTTTAAAATGGCTGATTTAGCTAAGATCGTAGAAGATCTTTCTAACCTAACTCTTTTGGAGGCTGCGGAGCTTTCAAAGTTGCTTGAGGAGAAATGGGGGGTATCGGCTGCTGCTCCTGTAGCGGTTGCTGCTGTAGCTGGTGCTGCTGCTCCGGTTGCTGAAGAAAAAACAGAATTTGATGTTATTCTTGTTGAGGGTGGTGCTCAAAAAATTAACGTTATTAAGGAAGTTCGTGCTCTTACTGGTCTTGGTCTTAAAGAGGCTAAAGATCTTGTTGAGGGAGCGCCTAAGCCTGTTAAAGAGGGTGCTTCTAAGGATGAGGCAGAAAAAATTAAGTCTCAGCTTGAGGCTGCTGGTGCTAAAGTTGAGCTTAAATAAATTTTTATCGGCGGGCGTTTGCGTTCGCCAATTTTCTTCCTTCTGAAAGGGAGGAAGGTATTTGGTGGAGCCTTTTTTTGAAGTAGTTTAATAGCTGGCAGGAATGGGTTCCATTTGTGGTATCCATCATTATATAGTCGAATAAATAAGTTGGCATATTTTGGTGGAGTAAGTCGGTGATGCTCGTTATCGGGCATCAAATGAGATGGTCTGCATGTGCAGGTTAATGACGTAGAGCTTTCAAGGTTTAGTTTACCTTGAAGAGTAAAGATCGAGGAGCGACGATGGCTCAGACCCTAGCGATGACGTCCCAATTCAATGGTCGTAAGCGCGTGCGCAAGTTTTTTGGTAAGATTCCTGAAGTAGCGGAGATGCCGAATCTTATTGAGGTTCAAAAAGCGTCATACGATCAGTTTCTTATGATTGAGGAACCGAAAGGTGGGCGTCCAGATGAAGGCTTGCAAGCTGTTTTTAAATCAGTATTTCCTATTTCAGATTTTTCAGGTACAGCCATACTCGAATTTGTTGGTTATGAGTTTGATTTACCCAAATTTGATGTTGAAGAGTGCCGTCAGCGTGATTTGACTTATGCTGCACCATTGAAGGTAATTTTGCGCCTAATTGTCTTTGATGTTGATGAGGATACTGGCTCAAAGGATATAAAGGATATCAAAGAGCAGGGCGTTTATATGGGTGACATGCCTTTGATGACGGCAAATGGTACTTTTATTATTAATGGTACTGAGCGTGTTATTGTTTCACAAATGCATCGTTCTCCAGGTGTTTTTTTTGATCATGATAAAGGGAAGTCTCATTCGTCGGGAAAGTTTCTTTTTGCGGCTCGCATTATTCCGTATCGCGGCTCTTGGCTTGATATTGAGTTTGATGCTAAAGATATTATTTATGCTCGTATTGATAGGCGGCGTAAGATTCCTGTAACAAGTCTTTTGATGGCATTGGGTATGGATGCATCAGATATCTTGTCTACTTTTTATAATAAAGTTTCTTATGAACGGGATAAAAATGGGTGGCGTGTTCCTTATTCCATAGATCGTTTTAAGGGAATAAAGCTTGTTTCTGATCTTGTTGATGCTGACAGTGGTGAAGTAATTGCTGAGGCTGGTAAGAAGTTAACAGCTCGTATCGCAAAATCTTTAGCAGAAAATGGTTTAAAGGCTGTTAAAGTTAGTGAAGATGATTTATTGGGATCTTATCTAGCTGAAGATATAGTCAATTATCAGACAGGTGAGATTTACCTTGAAGCGGGTGATGAAATTGACGAAAAGACATTAAAAATTTTATCTGATGTTAATGCTAATCAAATCAATATTCTTGATATTGATCATATGAATATTGGAGCATATATTCGCAATACTTTAAAAGTGGATAAAAATGAGAGTCGGCAGGATGCGTTGTTTGATATTTATCGAGTAATGCGTCCAGGTGAGCCACCAACAATGGATACAGCAGAGGCTATGTTCCATTCGTTATTTTTTGATCCAGAGCGTTACGATCTTTCAGCAGTTGGGCGTGTTAAGATGAATTTGCGTATGGATCTTGATTGTTCAGATACGATTCGTGTTTTACGTCAAGAGGATATTCTTGGTGTTATTAAGATGTTGGTTGAGCTGCGTGATGGTCGTGGTGAAATTGATGATATTGATAATCTTGGTAATCGTCGTGTTCGGTCGGTTGGGGAATTGATGGAAAATCAGTATCGTATCGGCTTACTTCGTATGGAGCGTTCCATAAAAGAACGCATGTCGTCAGTTGAAATTGATACGGTTATGCCACAAGATTTGATTAACGCCAAGCCTGCTGCTGCGGCAGTTCGTGAATTTTTTGGATCTTCTCAGTTGTCTCAATTTATGGATCAAACTAATCCGCTGTCAGAAATTACTCATAAGCGTCGTCTTTCTGCTTTAGGTCCTGGCGGTTTAACTCGAGAGCGTGCTGGATTTGAGGTGCGTGACGTACATCCTACGCATTATGGTCGTATTTGTCCTATTGAAACACCAGAAGGTCCTAATATTGGTTTGATTAATTCTTTAGCGACGTTTGCGCGAGTGAACAAGTATGGTTTTATTGAGAGTCCATATCGAAAGATTGTTGATGGAAAAGTTACAACAGAGGTTATTTATCTTTCTGCTATGGAAGAGTCTAAGCATTATGTAGCTCAGGCCAATTCTTTGTTAGATTCTGAAGGACGTTTTACAGAGGAGTTTGTTGTTTGTCGTCACTCAGGTGAGGTTTTGATGGCGCCGCGCGATTACGTTGATTTAATGGATGTTTCACCGAAGCAGTTGGTTTCAGTAGCTGCTGCTCTTATTCCATTTTTAGAGAATGATGATGCGAATCGTGCGTTGATGGGATCGAATATGCAACGTCAGGCAGTTCCTCTTGTACGCACTGAAGCACCATTTGTTGGAACAGGTATGGAATCAATAGTTGCTCGCGATTCAGGAGCTGCTATTAGTGCAAAACGTAGTGGTATTGTTGACCAAGTTGATGCAACACGTATTGTTATTCGTGCAACAGAAGATTTAAATCCTTCAAAGTCTGGTGTTGACATTTATCGTTTACAAAAATTTCAGCGTTCTAATCAGTCAACTTGTATTAATCAGCGCCCTCTTGTCCATGTTGGTGATCGGATAGAGAAGGGTGATATCATTGCGGATGGTCCATCTACGGATCTTGGTGATTTAGCTCTTGGGCGGAATGTTCTCGTAGCATTTATGCCTTGGAATGGATACAACTACGAAGATTCCATTCTATTATCTGAGCGTATTGTTGCCGATGATGTTTTTACTTCAATTCATATTGAAGAATTCGAAGTTGCTGCGCGCGATACAAAGCTCGGTCCAGAGGAAATCACTCGTGATATTCCTAATGTTGCGGAAGAAGCATTACGGAATCTAGATGAGGCAGGTATTATTTACATTGGTGCTGATGTTCAGCCTGGTGATATTTTGGTTGGTAAAATTACACCAAAGGGTGAAAGTCCGATGACACCAGAAGAGAAGCTTTTACGCGCAATTTTTGGGGAAAAGGCTTCAGATGTTCGTGATACTTCTATGCGAATGCCGCCTGGGACTTTTGGGACTGTTGTTGAAGTTCGTGTTTTTAATCGTCATGGTGTGGAGAAAGATGAACGTGCTATGGCAATTGAGCGTGAAGAAATTGAACGTTTAGCTAAAGATCGTGATGATGAGCAGTCAATTCTTGATCGTAGCGTCTATGCGCGTCTTGCAGATATGTTAGCAGGTAAATTTGCAATAGATGGTCCAAAGGGGTTTGTAAAAGGTAAAAAGCTTGATAGTGTAGTTATGGGGCATTATCCACGTTCACAGTGGTGGCAGTTTTCTGTTGAAGATGAAAAGCTTCAGGATGCAGTTGAGGCTTTGCGCAAGCAGTATGATGAATCAAAAGAAGCATTGCAACGTCGCTTTATGGACAAAGTTGAAAAAGTTCAAAGAGGCGATGAAATGCCTCCTGGTGTCATGAAAATGGTAAAGGTTTTTGTTGCTGTGAAGCGAAAAATTCAACCAGGAGATAAAATGGCAGGACGTCATGGTAATAAGGGGGTTGTGTCTCGTATTTTACCTGTAGAAGATATGCCGTTTCTTGAGGATGGAACTCATGCTGATATCGTATTGAATCCGCTTGGTGTTCCTAGTCGAATGAATGTTGGTCAGATTCTTGAGACACATCTCGGTTGGGCGTGTGCGGGTATGGGCAAGAAGATCGGGGATTTAGTAGAGTTTTATCAAGAGACTGGAGATATACTTCCTTTGCGTCAGCGTATTGAGAATTTCATTCCTGATAATGATCGTAATGAGCCAGTGCGTAAGTATGATAATGAAAGCCTTTATAAATTAGCGTTGCAGATGAAAAAAGGTGTTTCGATTGCAACACCTATTTTTGATGGAGCACATGAGGCTGATATTAATTTGATGCTTGAAGATGCAGGTTTGGATAGTTCCGGTCAGGTTACGCTTTATGATGGTCGTACTGGAGAACCGTTTGATCGTCCAGTGACGGTTGGTTACATCTATATGCTTAAATTACACCACCTTGTTGATGATAAAATTCATGCACGTTCAATTGGTCCTTATTCTCTTGTTACTCAGCAGCCGTTGGGTGGTAAGGCTCAATTTGGTGGTCAGCGTTTTGGTGAAATGGAAGTTTGGGCACTTGAAGCTTACGGTGCTGCGTATACTTTGCAGGAAATGCTGACAGTTAAATCAGATGATGTGGCTGGTCGCACAAAAGTTTATGAAGCCATTGTGCGTGGAGATGATACATTTGAAGCAGGTATACCTGAGAGTTTTAATGTGTTAGTGAAAGAAATGCGTTCACTCGCTCTTAATGTAGAGCTTGATGATGCACGCGAGCTTATTGCACGGCGTGCTCTATCTGATACCACAGAGTGATAATTCAAGAGCGCACCAAAAATAGTTCTCTCAGATTATTCTGAGAGGCTTGATGAAGAAATTTTTATTAAGATAGTATTAGAATAGTTTAAAAAGTGGAAACAGGTTTTAATAAAGTCTGTGATAAAATTAAAAGCTATTACAACAGGTTTTAAGAATCTGTGAAGGAGAACAGCATGAACCACGAGGTCATGAATCTTTTCAATTCTCAGGCGCCAGCGCAGACATTTGACTCTATTCGTATCTCAATTGCGAGTCCTGAGAAGATTCTGTCTTGGTCGTATGGCGAGATTAAAAAGCCTGAGACTATTAATTATAGGACTTTTAAGCCAGAGCGTGATGGTCTTTTTTGTGCGCGTATATTTGGTCCAATTAAAGATTATGAATGCTTATGTGGCAAATATAAGCGTATGAAATACAAGGGCATCATATGTGAAAAATGTGGTGTAGAGGTTACTCTTTCTCGTGTGCGTCGTGAGCGTATGGGGCACATTGAGCTTGCTGCACCAGTTGCTCATATTTGGTTTCTTAAGTCTTTACCAGGGCGTATTTCTACTCTTTTAGATTTGACTTTAAAGGACATTGAACGGGTTCTCTATTTTGAGAATTACATTGTAACAGAACCAGGACTGACGTCTCTTAAGCTTCATCAACTTCTTTCTGAAGAAGAGTATATGATGGCTGTTGATGAATTTGGAGAAGATCAATTTACAGCCATGATTGGTGCTGAAGCTATTTATGAGCTTCTTGCTGGTATGGAATTGGAAAAGATTGCGAATGATTTGCGTATTGAGTTGGATGGAACAACTTCGGAGTTAAAACAGAAAAAGTTGATTAAACGACTCAAGATTGTTGAAAATTTTCTTGAATCTGGCAATAAACCGGAATGGATGATTATGAAGACGATCCCAGTTATTCCGCCAGATTTACGTCCATTGGTTCCACTTGATGGGGGGCGCTTTGCAACATCAGATTTGAATGATCTTTATCGGCGTGTTATAAATCGTAATAATCGCTTGAAACGATTGATTGAATTGCGTGCTCCTGGGATTATTGTGCGTAATGAAAAACGTATGGTACAGGAAGCTGTTGATGCGTTGTTTGATAATGGTCGTCGTGGACGTGTTATTACTGGAGCTAACAAGCGTCCGCTGAAGTCACTTTCAGATATGTTAAAGGGTAAGCAAGGTCGGTTTCGTCAAAATTTGCTTGGGAAGCGTGTGGATTATTCAGGTCGTTCTGTTATCGTTACGGGGCCTGAGTTAAAATTACATCAGTGTGGTCTTCCTAAAAAAATGGCTCTGGAGCTGTTTAAGCCGTTCATTTATGCGCGGCTTGATGCGAAAGGTTATTCATCGACTGTAAAGCAGGCAAAGAAGCTTGTTGAAAAGGAGCATCCAGAAGTATGGGATATCTTAGATGAAGTTATTCGTGAGCATCCTGTTTTATTGAATCGTGCGCCAACTTTGCACCGTTTAGGTATTCAAGCTTTTGAACCTATCTTAATTGAGGGGAAAGCGATTCAACTTCATCCGTTAGTATGTACTGCTTTTAATGCAGATTTTGATGGTGATCAGATGGCGGTTCATGTTCCTCTCTCTCTTGAGGCACAGCTTGAGGCGCGTGTTTTGATGATGTCGACAAACAATATTCTTCATCCAGCTAATGGTGCACCGATTATTGTGCCTTCACAAGATATGGTTCTTGGTCTTTATTATCTTTCGATTGTTTCTGAAAAAGAACCCGGTGAAGGGATGGCTTTTTCTGATATAGGTGAGTTACAACATGCCTTAGAAAACAAGGTTGTAACTCTTCATACGAAGATTAAGGGTCGTTTTAAGAATATTGGAAATGATGGAAAAGAAGTTGCTAAGCTTTATGATACAACGCCTGGTCGTTTGATTATTGGTGAGCTTTTGCCAAAAAATCCAAATATTTCATTTGATATTGTTAATCAGGAAATGACTAAAAAAAACATTTCTAAGATGATTGATCAAGTTTATCGGCATTGTGGACAGAAAGAAACAGTGATTTTTTGTGATCGTATTATGCAGCTTGGTTTTTCTCATGCTTGTCGTGCTGGGATTTCATTCGGTAAGGATGATATGGTTATTCCTGATAGTAAGTCGCGTTTAGTTGCTGAAACAGAAGCGTTAGCTAAAGAATATGAACAGCAATATAATGATGGTTTAATTACGCAGGGTGAAAAATACAATAAAGTTGTAGATGCTTGGGGTAAATGTACTGATCGCGTTGCGGATGAAATGATGAAGCGTCTTCAAGCTATAGAATTTGATCCTAAAACGGGTCGTCAGCGGCAGATGAATTCAATCTATATGATGTCACATTCTGGTGCGCGTGGTTCTGCTAATCAAATGAAGCAGTTGGCCGGTATGCGGGGATTAATGGCAAAACCATCGGGTGAAATTATTGAAACACCAATTATTTCAAACTTTAAGGAAGGTTTAAATGTTAATGAGTACTTCAATTCAACCCATGGTGCACGTAAAGGACTTGCTGATACTGCATTGAAAACCGCAAACTCTGGTTATCTAACGCGGCGTCTTGTTGATGTTGCTCAGGATGCTATTATTTCAGCAGTTGATTGTGGTACTGCAAAAGGTCTTACTATGCAGCCCATTGTTGATGCAGGACAAATTGTTGCATCACTTGGTCAGAGAATTCTTGGTCGTACAGCGCTTGTTGATGTTTTGCATCCAGTTTCTGGGGAAGTTATCCTCGAAGGTGGTGCAATGATTGAGGAAATTGATGTTGCTAAAATTGAGGAAGCAGGAATTCAGTCTGTTCAGATTCGTTCTGCTTTAACATGTGAAACGCGCCTTGGTGTTTGTGCAAAGTGTTATGGTCGTGATTTAGCGCGTGGGACGCCAGTTAATCAAGGTGAAGCAGTTGGTGTGATTGCTGCTCAGTCGATTGGTGAGCCGGGGACACAGCTCACTATGCGTACTTTTCACTTAGGAGGAACGGCGCAGGTTGTCGATTCATCTCATTTAGAAGCATCTTATGAAGGTATAGTGGAGATTCGTAACCGCAATGTTGTTCGTAATTCTGAAGGTCATTTGGTGGTTATGGGGCGCAATGTGGCTATCCTGATAAAAGATGAAACTGGAAAAGAGCGTGTTGCGCATCGTGTCAGCTATGGTTCGCATATTTTTGTTGATGATGGCGATGTTGTTAAATGTGGACAGCGTATAGCTGAATGGGATCCTTACACACGTCCGATTTTGACTGAGGTTGATGGTTATGTAGGCTTTGAAGATATGATTGATGGTTTATCAGTTACTGAAACAGCTGATGAATCTACGGGTATCACGAAGCGTTTGGTGATTGATTGGCGTGCTAATCCGCGTGGTGCTGAACTGAAACCTGCGATTATTATATATGCAGATAAGAAGGGTGAGGCTATTGCAAAATTATATAAGGGTGGTGAGGCACGTTATATGATGTCAGTGGAAACCATTCTTTCTGTTGAGCCTGGTTCTTATGTGAAAGCTGGTGATGTTATTGCACGTTTGCCAATGGAGAGTGCTAAGACGAAAGACATTACGGGTGGTTTGCCACGTGTAGCTGAGCTTTTTGAAGCACGGCGTCCAAAGGATCATGCAATCATTGCCGAAGTCAGTGGTACAATTCGCTTTGGCCGTGGTTATAAGAACAAACGTCGTATTATAATTGAGCCACATGATGAAAATTTTGAGCCAGTAGAATATTTGATTCCAAAGGGTAAGTTGTTTCACTTTCAAGAAGGTGACCAAATTGAAAAAGGAGATTATATTCTAGATGGCAATCCAGCACCTCATGATATCTTGGCTATTAAGGGCGTTGAGGCTTTGGCGTCTTATCTTGTCAATGAAATTCAAGAAGTTTATCGTTTGCAAGGTGTTTTAATTAATGACAAGCATATTGAAGTGATTGTTCGTCAGATGTTGCAGAAGGTTGAAATTACTGAATCTGGAGATTCTGGTTATATTCCAGGAGACAATGTTGATCGTATTGAACTAGATGAAATAAATGATAATTTGATTGCAGAAGGAAAAAGGCCTGCATCCGGCAGTCCTATACTTCTTGGAATCACCAAAGCGTCTCTTCAAACGCCATCTTTTATTTCTGCAGCATCATTTCAGGAAACAACTCGAGTGCTTACTGAGGCAGCAGTTTCTGGAAAAATTGATACTCTACAGGGGCTTAAAGAAAATGTTATTGTTGGTCGTCTCATTCCTGCTGGTACAGGTGGTACGATTGCTCAGATTCGTCGCATTGCTGCGGTTCGTGATAATTTAATCGTGGATGAGCGTAAAAAGTCGAGCGATAATGAGGCAGCTAAAGCTATGTTAACACATATGACAGCTGATATAGTCGCTGAATAATTTGGGTGTATGCTAAAAATAATACAAAGGCATCCAAACATTAAATTTGGATCGCCTTTTAATTCTTGAAATACACAATAGCACGTTTTTCTTATGGATATAGTTATAAAAATTCTAAAAAAATTGTTGTTTTAAGCGTTTTCAGAGTTCATTGTGTTATGGTTGTGGTGCTTGCTTTACAATGTTAGTATTTTTTAATTACAAAATTTTTCATTTGTGTGGTTAAGTAAGGGTTTTTTCTTTTACATTTTGAGTTGAAAGATATGTAACATAGGTATGGTTGGCTATATTGTATAAAGAAAAAGACAGCTTATCTGAAAACGCAAAATTTTGTGCTTTTGGATATATTCGTAACAATTTGTTTTGATTAATGTCTTCTATAAAAATCAAAGAAGCATTATACGGAATGATAAAAAGATCATTTACAGTAATCCAGAAGATAATTGATTTTTTTTGTGCAATATTTATATGATAGGCAAAATGATGTATTTTCTTATGCTTTAAAAGGAAAAAAGTAGTGAGAAAGATACTAGGTAGAATTTTACAAATATATGCGTATTTCTTATAACGATGTAATTAAAAAAATACTATCACTAGTAATGAATTGACACAGTGATTTTCAATAATTTCTTTTCATTCAAATGGTTATGGTTGTAGGATTTTTTTAATGCATTGCTTTTATTAGTATTAGAAAATAATGGCACTCACATTCATTATGCGACAAAAAGAAAGTAAAAACGATGTTGAATACTTCTATTGATGTTTTTCAATCTATTTTGTCACGGAAATCAATTCGAGCTTTTACTAATCAGCAAGTTGCACTGGAAACGATTACAGAAATCTTGCAATTTGCATCGCGTTCACCATCTGGAACCAACCTTCAACCTTGGCAAGTGATTGTTTTAACGGGAAAAGCGTTACAGAAAGTAGGAGATGAGCTCTCACAATTGGCATTGTCAGGTGTAGATGGAGAACGTGAGTGTCGTTATTACCCGCGTCAGTGGCGCGAGCCTTATCTTTCTCGTCGCAAAAAAATTGGTTTAGATCTTTATAAGAGTCTTGGAATTAAAAAGGGGGAGCAAGAAAAGATGTTGTACCAAAAAGCAAAGAATTTTTCATTTTTTGGTGCTCCTGTGGGTCTTTTGTTCACAATAGATAGAGATATGGAAATGGGTAGTTGGCTTGATTTGGGTATATTTATGCAAACTGTTATGTTAGCAGCACGTGGATTTGGACTGGATACGTGTCCCCAGGCCGCTTTTGCTGATTATCATAAACAAATTCACGCGCTTCTATCAGTACCTTCTGATCGGCGTATTATCTGTGGTATGGCTCTTGGCTATCGCGATATCAGTGCACCTGAAAATAATTTTGAGACTGAACGTGAGCCAATTGAAAATTTTGTATGTTTTATTAACTAATCATATCTACAGAGTGTTTTGATCTAATTAGCTATAAAATTTTTAAGATTTGAGTCGTTGTAAAAAAATATTTTGGTCGGGAATTTCCATTTTTATCTAATTTTAGTATTGTGTGTTAATATTTCTTTCACTACGCTTAGCAAATTTTAAAAAGTAATTTTTTGAGGATAATTATCAATTTTTCAAAGGTTAATTATGGAAAGTGCTGTAGAAAAAAAGTGTTGGATAGTGGCAAGGCGTGCAATATTTGTGTTTATTGCTATCATTTTTTTAGCTTATCTCTTGATTTGATTTTTTATTAAACAAAAGTGATAAAGAGCTCTGTACGCAAATTTTGTGTTTTACTTTAAGGGGAAATTTGTGTTTTTATCCGTCTTTGAACTTTTTAAAATTGGTATTGGCCCTTCTAGTTCGCATACGATGGGACCGATGGCTGCTGCTAATATGTTTTTGCAGGAGATAGCCGCACGCGATTTTTCTTGTTCATTTCATGTTAAAGTTTTTCGCATACGTGTCTATCTTTATGGTTCATTATCATCCACGGGTGTTGGTCATGCTACAGATAGAGCTATTATGTTAGGACTTTTGGGAAAAGAAGCCTCTACCATTGATCCCGACTGTATAGAGCCACTGTTAGAAAAAGTTAGACGCGAAAAAAAAGTGCAACCGGAAGGCCATCCCGCTTATCAGTTTGATTTGCATAGTGATCTTATTTTTGAACAAATATCTTTACCTAAGCATGCTAATGGACTTGCCTTTGAAGGGCTTGATTCTGATGGGAATGTTCTTTTACGACAGGTCTATTATTCTATTGGTGGTGGTTTTGTTGTAACTGAAGATGAATTCAGTCGTATGAATGGTAATAAACAATTAGAAGTATCTGATGTGCCGTATCCGTTCGATACTGCAAATAAAATGTTATCAATGGCGGAAAAATCTGGTCTTTCAATTTCTGAAATGAAGCGCATAAATGAAGAAACAAAAATGGAGCGGGTTACTCTTGATACTAAGCTTGATGAAATTTTTTCAGTTATGACAGCTTGTATTAATAGAGGACTTTCACAAGAAGGTGAATTGCCTGGAGGGTTACGTGTTCCGAGGCGTGCTAAAAAAATGTATGATAAGCTCTTGGAAAATCAAAAGAAAAATTCTAATTATCCATTTTTAGTAAATGATTGGCTTTCTGTTTATGCTATAGCGGTGAATGAGGAGAATGCGGCTGGTGGCCGTGTTGTGACCGCACCAACAAATGGTGCTTCTGGTGTTATACCTGCTGTTTTACGTTATTATCTTCAATTTAATGATGGTTCAGATCGAGGAGGGATACACAATTTTTTATTAACAGCAGCAGCTATTGGTGGTATCATTAAACATAATGCTTCTATTTCTGGTGCAGAAGTTGGTTGTCAGGGTGAAGTTGGGGTTGCATCTTCGATGGCCGCTGCGGGATTGACAGCAGCATTGGGTGGTACACCCACCCAAATTGAAAATGCTGCTGAGATCGCTCTTGAGCATCATTTAGGAATGACATGTGATCCGGTTGCAGGTTTGGTGCAAATACCATGTATTGAACGTAATGCAATGGGTGCTATTAAGGCAGTGACAGCTTCTTCTCTTGCTTTGTATAATAGTGGAAAGCATTTTGTTTCTCTTGATGCTTGTGTAGAAACAATGCGTCAGACAGGATATGATATGAGCGAACGCTACAAAGAAACCAGCAAAGCTGGTCTTGCGACTAATGTAACAGTTTGTTAAAGGGAGCGATGATATTTGACTGTATAAGTTTAATTATTCAGCGATGGGATGGCGTATTTTAGAATTATTTTTTATGTTAAAAACATGAATGTAAAAAATAACTCAACTTGTGTTTGTATCACAATAATGTTTGTGTTGTTTAAGTATATTGTAGATGTGCAGAGAATGTATCAAAAGATGATTTTTTGCATTAAATTGAACAATGATAATCACATTTGATGTTTCTTTTGGTTTTTAGGTATAACTCAGTCTAAAATATGGGAATGTGTGCTGAGATGGTTAAATAGAAATCTTCCACATGATTTTTGTAAATGTAAAAGAAATGTATTTTCTAAAAGCTGAAAGATTGTAAGTAACACATAGATGTTTTCATTAACAAATGGCTTGTGTACAATTATCTATGAAATTAGATATTTGTTGCACCCAGACGGATTTTAATAGGTACGTTTCCGGTTTGGCTTGCAACACGTAAATGAATGCGGACAGGAGGTATAGCTATACGGCGATTTCGAGCTGTTTGGCAAATGAGAAGGTTAATAAGAGATTGTGTGTTCAGCATATAGGGCGCATGCTTTAGGCTTGCAAATTTTATCACAGTATTATGAAGAGAATGCAATGAGAGAAAAGATGATTGCTTAAATAACTTTTCTTTTTCATGGGATGAAGAAACAGCATTATGTTTCATTGGACTATCCTTAACATAGAATTCAAAAATTTTTAATAAGCTACAATATAGCAGTTAAAATTTGCTTTCTTTAAAGTAGAACATGCTTTGAATGCAGATTTTTTTGATTGAAAGCCTATAAATCTAGCACGGTAATAGCGATGTCCACTTTTTTCAAAAAGTTGCATATGCGAAGATACGTGTTTTAGAGTTGAAAAAGCTGTATTTTTTGCTTTTAAGAGTAAAGTTTTTGCTTGTTCTTTATCCGGAAGAGATCCAATTTGAATAGCCCATCCAGTATTTGTAAACAAGGAAGCAGCAACAATTCTCCTATCAATTTCAACGGGTAAAGACTTTTGAGGATTCGGCGTTGGTACAATAATATTGCTTATGGCAGCTACTGTTGTATTGGAATTTTTAGGTTGCTTTGCAAGTGCTATCAGCATAGTAGCAACTTCATCATTGAAATCATTTGTACCAGCTTTAACTGTTGGTACAGGAATATTTGCATTTATAGGCAAATTACGGCGTACAGAAGCTACTAAATATTCATCATTTTTCGTTCTGCTTGCTTTTGGTAAATATTTATTCAACAAGCTGGCCATATGGTTATCGCGCGCAGTAGATGATTTACCCCCCATAACCACAGCGACAACCGAGCGTCCTCCAAGATGCATCGATGTTGCTAGATTAGAACCTGACATTTGTGTGTAACCTGTTTTAATTCCATCGACGCCTTTCATTGTTTTGACTAACTGATTATGACTGTTAATTGTTTGTCCTCGGAAAGTAAAACTTTTTGTTTTGAATAATTTGTATTGTTGTGGAAAATGTTTACGCAGAGCTAATGATAAAGTGGCTATATCTTGTGCCGTAGAATAATTTTGTACATTTGGGAGTCCTGAAGCATTTGCAAAATGAGTATTTATCATGCCAAGTTTGCGGGCTTTAACTGTCATCATTTGAGCAAATTTTTTTTCACTACCACCAAGATATTCAGCAACAGCAGTGGCAACATCATTTGCTGATTTTGTGATGAGTGCTTTAGCTGCTTCTTCTGCAGAAATTGTTTGACCAGCTTTAAGTCCGATTTTTGTTGGTGGACGCGATGCTGCGTAATTTGAAATGAGTATTGGTGTATTTGGTGTTACACGACGCGTATGCATAGCCTCAAAGAACATATACAACGTCATCATTTTTGTTAAAGAAGCAGGATAACGTTTTAATGTTGCATTTGCTTGAAATAAAGTTTTCCCTGTATTTGCATCTACAACGATGGCGGCATATTTATCGGGATAGGCTTCTTGAGGAGTAGCCAATGCCCAAGAGTCAGAAAAAGCTAAAACAACAATAGCAATTGCTATCTTTTTGTAGCAATGTAAAATTTTTTGGCAGTTAATATACACTTGCAGTATCCTATTTTTTCATTTACTTTGAAAACTTCAGTATCATGGTTCTTCTTCTTGCAGCACTTTAGTGTAGTTTAAATGAATGGTGTTACCAATTTATTTACAGAAATTATTTTGCATATCGCTATATTTTACTTAAATCTAACTATAAACTAAAGCCTTCTTTACTTTCTGTATAAACTTTTGCAATGATTATAAAGAATTTAAGATTAGTAAAAATGTGCACTGTACGGGAAATGATTATGGTACAAAAATTAATGATAAATCTTATGTCCCGCATTATGCACAATGAAAAGGGCAATAATTTGGAAAGCAGTGGGTATTGTGATACTATTATAACACCTAAGGCTTGATCAAAATTTAAAAATCCTAAACTATACCGTGTTTTTTTACTTAATGACGATTATACACTCATGGATTTTGTTGTTTTTGTTTTAAAAAAAATTTTTAAAAAGAGTTTTGAAGAAGCAACGCATATCATGTTAAATGTTCATCAGAGAGGGGTAAGAGAATGCGGGGTTTGTACTTATGAAGTGGCTGAAATGAAAGTTGTTCAAGTTATGGAGTGTGCACGTAAAAATGAACATCCGTTGCAATGTATAATGGAATGAAAGTGAGGGATTTATGCCATCTTTTACGCCTAGTCTTGAAGAAGTTTTGCACCGTGCCTTAACAATTGCTACTCAAGCGCAGCATGAATATGCGACATTAGAGCATCTTTTGCTTGCATTGCTAGATGATGTTGATGCAAGCTCGGTCATTCAGGCTTGTCGGGTGGATTTAGAAGAATTGAGAAAGCGCTTAACAAACTATATTCAGTCAGAATTAGATATACAGGTTAGAGCTGCAGAGGATACAAAACCGGCAGCATTTTTTCAGCGTGTTATCCAGCGTGCAGTGATACATGCTCAATCAGCTGGAAAGGATGAAGTATCAGGGGCAAATGTTCTCATTGCAATTTTTTCTGAACGTGAAAGTTATGCAGTATATTTTTTGCAAGAAATGGGTATGACACGCTATGATGCTGTACGTTTTGTGTCGCATGGTATTTCACGTGATGATGGATTGTCTATGTTACTTGAAGATCTTGAAGAACAGTTGGATCAGCAAATTTCAGATTCTAGTGAAAAAGTAACAAGTGCCCTTGCTGCTTATTGTGTTGATTTAAATTGTAAAGCACGTAATGGAAAAATTGATTTATTGATTGGCCGTGACATAGAAATTTCACGAATGATACAGGTTTTATGTCGCAGGTCAAAAAATAATCCGCTTTTAGTGGGTGATCCAGGTGTTGGAAAAACAGCTATAATTGAGGGCTTAGCTAAGCGTATTGTTGATGAGCAAGTACCTGAAGTTTTATTAAATACGACGATATTTTCTCTTGATATGGGGTTCCTTGTTGCTGGTACACGCTATCGTGGTGATTTTGAAGAACGTCTAAAGCAGATTATTAAAGAACTTGAACAGTATTCAAGTGTTGTTTTATTTATTGATGAAATTCATACGTTGATCGGAGCAGGAGCTACATCTGGGGGGAATATGGATGCAGCAAATCTTTTAAAACCGGCATTATCTTCAGGGAGTATTCGATGTATTGGTTCAACAACTTATAGAGAATATCGCAAAATTTTTGAACAGGATCGAGCTTTAGAGCGTCGTTTCCAGAAGATTGATGTCAACGAGCCTTCTGTTGCTGATGCAATTAAAATTTTGCAAGGATTAAAACCTTATTTTGAAGATTTTCATAAGATAAAATATACCGATGATGCGATGAAAGCATCTGTTGAGTTATCTTCGCGTTATATGGTTGATCGCCGGTTACCTGACAAAGCAATTGATGTTATTGATGAAAGCGGCGCAGCGCAGATGCTTTTGCCAAAAAAACAGCGAAAAAAAAGTATAGGCGTTAAAGAAATTGAAGCTACTGTTGCGATTATGGCAAGAATTCCGCCAAAAACAGTTTCTGCCAATGATCAGAAAGTACTGAGCAATCTTGAAAAAGAACTCAAGCGTGTCGTTTATGGACAAGACCAAGCAATTTTATCATTGGTATCGTCAATTAAATTGGCGCGAGCAGGATTGCGTGAATCAGAAAAACCAATAGGCAGTTATTTGTTTTCAGGACCAACAGGTGTCGGGAAAACTGAAGTTGCAAAACAACTTGCATCTTCTTTAGGAATTGAATTACTGCGTTTTGATATGTCAGAATACATGGAAAAGCACACAGTTGCTCGCTTAATAGGAGCTCCTCCAGGTTACATAGGATTTGATCAAGGAGGCCTTTTAACTGATGCAGTTGATCAAAAACCTCATGCAGTTTTATTGCTAGATGAAATCGAGAAGGCGCATCCTGACTTATTTAATATTTTATTACAGGTTATGGATTATGGAAAATTAACAGATCATAATGGAAAGAAAATTGATTTCCGTAATATTATTTTGATCATGACAACAAATGCTGGTGCTTCAGATATGGCAAAATCAGCTATTGGGTTTGGTAAAGTATATCGTACGGGTGATGATATAGAAGCAATCAATCGATTGTTTACACCAGAATTTCGTAATCGATTAGATGCTGTCATTCCGTTTGCACCTTTATCTCATTTAACTATCAGTCAGATTATGCAAAAGTTTATTTTTCAACTTGAAGCTCAGTTGGTTGATCAAAGGATCAGTTTTGAATTAAGCACTTCTGCAATGGCTTGGCTTACAAATAAAGGATATGATCCTCAGATGGGTGCACGTCCATTGAGGCGTATTATACGAGAATGCATCAAGAAGCCATTAGCTGATGAAATTTTATTTGGAAAGTTGCGTAACGGTGGCACAGTTCGTATACTAACACACAAGCCAAATGGGGGAAAAGAGGGTTTGCAGTTGCAAATTTCATCTTCTGACAGATCTATTTGCCTGAAGGGCGGTAAAGCTACAGATCTTGCAAAAAGGCGTGTTGGGAGAAAAAGTTCTGCAACTTAATGGCGGTTTCATTTTAAAGAGCAGCTCGAATTTTTTTTGCATTTTCTTCAAGTATTTCTGTAGGTGTTACAACATTGTTGTGAGGTGTCAGTTCTATCCCATCCATACGTGGTATAATGTGAAAATGGAGATGGTAAACAGTTTGCTGACTAGCTGCTTCATTAAATTGCATAATTGTTATACCATCTGCTTGAAAAGCTTCTTTGACGGCATTGGCAATTTTTTGGACAGCTTTAATAACTGGAACCAGTGTTTCTGTATCTGCATCCAGCAAGTTTCTGGAGCCTTTTCGGGGAATAACTAGCGTATGTCCGGGTGCTTGTGGCATGATATCCATGAATGCAATAACGTCATCGTCTTCATAAACACGAACAGACGGGATTTCATTACGAATCAATTTAGCAAAAATATTATTATTATCGTAGGCTTGTTTCATATAAGTATTTCCTTATTACTGGTTTTAGTTTAGAATTCTAATTTCGAAAAAGAATAATACGAGAGTTTGAGAATGTTAATCAAAGTTTTTTACATCTTTTATTTTTTGTAGATTTATAATTCTCGATGTTTATGAGGAATTTAGATTTCTATGATGGCTTCAATTTCTACTGGAACATCCATAGGGAGAGAAGCTACACCAATAGCAGAACGGGCATGCCTTCCAGCTTCACCCAGGATCTTGATCAGTAGATCAGAAGCTCCATTGGCAACGAGAGGGATATTGGTAAAATTAGGATCTGTAGCAACAAAAACAGTGATTTTTACTACTCGCTTTATTTTATTTAAATCACCAAGAGTTTCCTGTATTTGTGCAAGGATATTGATCGCACATGCTTCGGCTGATTTTTTGGCTTGCTCAATGCTAACCGTCGCACCAACTTTACCAATTGCAACTGGTTTTCCATCAAAAATAGGAAGTTGTCCAGAGATAAATAGTTGGTTACCACTGTATGATGTTGCCACGTAGTTTGCAATTGGTTGTGTTGCTTTAGGAAGAGTTATGCCAAGTTTTTGTAGATGATTTTCAATTGAGTTTGCCATAATTTAAACTCCATGGTTGTTCTATACTGCATATTTGCATAAAATACTCGCATAAACTATTTTTTAATTTAAGGAAATGTGTGATTAATTAAGATATTACCTTTCTTGCATTGCTATATGATGGTATGCGGCAAAAGGGAATCGAGAATTGGGAATGATCAAATCACTATTTATAATAATCCTATGTTTTTCTCTTGTGAGTCCAGTAAAAGCTGAGGAGTCTGTTTTTGTTGCTCCTCATCGAGCTATTTACGATTTTCAGCTTGATAGCGTTTCTAATGAAATGTCGATTTTGGGGATGTCTGGGAGAATGGTTTATGAACTTACTGGCTCGGTATGCCAAGGTTACACTACGCGTTTCCGTTTTATAAGCCGTATTTATATTGAGGATATGCCGGTTCGTCTAAGTGATCAACAGACGACGAGTTATGAGACAGGTGATAGTCGTACGTTTCATTTTAATGTTACAGATCAAGTTGGACAAGATATTGTGCATAATGCTGAGGGAGTTGCTGAACGTACTAAAGATGGTGTTGTAGTTAAATTAAAAAAGCCACAAGAAAAAGAATATAAGCTTGCAATGGCTGAGTTTCCGATTCTACAGTTGAAGAATATTATTCGTTATGCAAAAGAAGGCCGTCGTTTTTACCATGCTTCTGTGTTTGATGGAACAAATAAAGCAGACAAAGTTATAAAAGAGAGTGTGCTTATTGGAGAAAAAAAGACAGAAATATTCGATCCTGAAGTGAAAAAAATAGAAAAATTAGATAAAGGTGGGTATTGGCCTGTTACGATTTCTTATTTTGATGATGCAGAAAATAAGGATGGTTTACCTGTTTATCGCACCAGTTTTTGGTTGCATGAGAACGGTGTTATGCGCAATCTTCATGTTGATTATGGGACTTTTGCGGTGCGTGCCAAACTAAATAGTCTTGAATTCCTAAGTGTAGGAAAAGATCTTAATCAATGCAATATTAAATAATTGCAGAAAATGACTTGAAAAAGAATGAAATATTAGTATGTTCTTCCTAATTCCACACGCGGAGTTTGGGTGTTGGTTGTATGATTTAGCAAACATCCACCGGTAGTAGGTTTTCCTACTTTTTCCGCGGAGGCTAAACCGGAAAGGATAAATTATGGCACTACCAGATTTTACTATGCATCAGCTTTTAGAAGCGGGTGTACACTTTGGTCATCAGACTCATCGATGGAATCCAAAGATGGCTCCTTATATTTATGGGCAGCGTAATAATATTCATATCATTGATCTTTCTCAGACTGTTCCACTTTTACATCAAGCGCTTAAGTTGGTTTCAGATACAGTTGCACGTGGTGGTCGTATTTTGTTTGTTGGTACTAAGAGGCAAGCTTCTGAAATTGTTGCCGATGCATCGAGTCGTTCTGCACAGTATTATGTTAATTCGCGTTGGCTTGGTGGTATGTTGACAAACTGGAAAACGATTTCTCATTCGATACATCGTTTGCGAAAACTTGATAAAATTCTTGCTAATGAGGCACAAGGTTTTACCAAAAAAGAGCGTTTGAATCTTGAACGTGATCGTGAAAAGCTTAATCGTGCGCTCGGCGGTATTAAGGATATGGGATCTGTTCCGGATCTTATATTTGTCATAGATACAAATAAAGAAAATATTGCTATTCAAGAGGCAAAGCGTTTGGGTATTCCAGTTATTGCTATTATTGATACCAACTGTGATCCTGATAGTGTTGATTATCCAATCCCAGGTAATGATGATGCTTCTCGTGCAATTTCTTTTTATTGTGATCTTGTTGCTCGTGCAGCTCTTGACGGTATCGCTCGTCAGCAGGGTGCTATGGGTATTGATTTAGGTGCTCAAATTGATGCGCCTGTTGAACCAGTTTTGGAAAGTATAGCTTCAGCTTCTGAATAATATCAAATCTGAATAATATTTAAAAATGCCTATTGAGGCTAATTATTTTTTTGAAGAACGGTTTTAGGTGTGCAAAGATTTTTCTTGGTGCATGTTTTTACCGTCACGGAATAAAGAGGCAAACATGATTATTACTGCTGCACAAGTAAAAAAACTTAGAGAATTGTCAGGTGCTGGTATGATGGATTGTAAAGCAGCGCTAGCAGATACTGATGGTGATATGGAAGCTGCGGTTGATTGGCTTCGTAAAAAAGGGATAGCTAAAGCAGATAAAAAAGCTGGTCGCATGACAGTAGAAGGATTAATAGGGATTTTATCAAAAGATTCTAGTGCAGTTTTAGTTGAGGTTAATTCTGAAACAGACTTTGTTGCGCGCAACAGTGTATTTCAGGATATTGTACGTAATGTAGCGGTGGCTGCTCTGGATGCTCAGGGTGGTGTTGAGTCTGTTACTTCGTCTTTTTATCCTGGTTCTGAGAAGACTGTAGAGGAGACACTTAAAGATGCAATTGGTACAATTGGTGAGAATATAACATTTCGTCGTTCTGCTAAATTATCTGTTAAAGATGGTGTGATTGCGACTTATATGCACAATAGTGTAGCAGAGGGATTTGGCAAGCTTGGTGTTTTGGTTGCTATAGAGACTACAGGAAATAAAGAAAATGCTGCTGCTTTTGGTCGACAAGTTGCGATGCACATTGCAGCGACCAATCCTTTAGCTCTAACGGTAGAGGATATGGATGTTAACTCTATTGAGCGTGAAAAAGCGATTTTTTCAGATCAAGCACGTCAATCTGGGAAGCCTGAAAATATCATTGAAAAAATGGTTGAGGGGCGTATGCGCAAATTTTACGAAGAAGTTGTTTTGTTGTCTCAGAATTTTGTTATGAATCCTGATATTACTGTTGAAGAAGCTTTAAGGGATGCTGAGAAATCTATTGGTGCATCAGCGAAAATTACAAGTTTTGTTCGTTTTGAACTTGGTGAGGGTCTGAAAAAGGAAGAGTCTGATTTTGCTGCAGAGGTCGCTGCTGCTGTAAAAGGTTAACTATTTTTGTGAGCTTCTGGTAAGGAATCCAAAATTCTATCACTGGTTAAAGATTGTTGGTATAAAAATATTAAATTTAAAGGGCGTCACGTGACAAAGTGGTGCCCTTAGTGTTATCAGAAACAAAAAGTGAATATACTTTTTGGGAGATTATCAATGACATTAGCACTTCAGTATAAACGTATTCTCTTAAAAGTTTCTGGTGAGGCTCTTATGGGAGGGCAAAGCTTTGGAATTGATGTTTCAGTTACAGATCGTATTGCTGCTGATATTAATGAAGTGCGAGCGATGGGTGTAGAAGTCGCCATTGTTATCGGTGGAGGTAATATTTTTCGTGGAGTTGCTGTTGCTTCGCATGGTGGAGGTCGAGTGACTGGTGATCATATGGGTATGCTTGCTACGGCCATTAATTCTTTGGCATTGAGAACGTCGTTAACGAAATTAGGGGTTGAAACGGTTGTGTTATCTGCGATTGCTATGCCGCAAATTTGTGAAAGTTTTTCACAGCGTAAAGCTATAGGTTATATGAATCAAGGAAAAGTTGTTATTTTTGCGGGCGGTACTGGTAATCCATTTTTTACTACTGATTCTGCTGCTACTCTACGTGCTGCAGAAATTGGTGCAGATGTTTTACTAAAAGGAACACAAGTGGATGGTATTTATTCTGCAGATCCGAAGATAGATCCTCTTGCTAAGCGTTTTGATCAATTGACGCATGTCGAGATTTTGCAGCGCGGATTATCCGTTATGGATACAACAGCGGTCACTTTAGCATGCGAAAATAATGTACCGATCATTGTGTACTCCATTCATGAAAAGGGTGGTTTGGCTAAGGTATTGAATGGAACTGGAAAGTTTACAATAGTATCGAAATGAAGATAAGTGTTAAGGCGTAATTACAGGAGACCAAAATATGAGTGTCATATCGATTATGAATGATCTAAAACGTCGCATGGATGGTGCTATTTCTGCTTTTAAACATGAGTTAAGTGGTTTGAGGACTGGTCGGGCATCTGTTAGCTTATTAGAGCCTTTGACGGTTGAAGCTTATGGTTCTGTTGTGCATATAAATCAGGTTGCGAATATTTCTGTTCCAGAGCCACGGATGCTTTTAGTTTCTGTATGGGATAAAACAATGATAAGTGCAATAGAGCGTTCTATCCGCGACTCTAGTCTTGGTTTAAATCCCATCACTGATGGCATGAATTTGCGTATTCCTTTACCTGAATTGAATGAGGAACGTCGTAAAGAACTTGTAAAAATTGCGCACCAATATGCTGAGCAAGCTCGTGTTGCTGCTCGTCATGTTCGTAGAGATGGTATGGATAATTTAAAGAAATTAGAAAAAGAAGGCGAAATTGGGAAAGATGAGGCTCATAGTTTATCTGAGAAAGTTCAAAAACTCACAGATGAAACTATTGCAGATATTGACAAGCTTTTAGCTGTAAAAGAATCTGAGATCATCCATGTTTAATTTATTGTGTTATTAAAAGAAGATATAATATTTATTGTTTGATAGCTGTTATCATATATTATGATGATAGTATGTTGTGGGTTATGATCAGATAACAGGTGTATTCTATCATGTTGTGGTCCATGTAGATAAAATTAGTTTTTGATTAAGTACTTTATATTGAGTACCCTGATAGGGGGGGGTAATACAAATAAGAAGGGATGATGTCTTAGTTTTGCTGTTGCCTGTAGTTATGCAACATTTAACGAAAGGGTCGGTTAGCTGTTTTTCTTGCAGTGTTATAATTTTTAGGAAAAATACTGGCAATTTTGCAAAAAAAAATCTTAATTTACGGTTAAAATTGAATTTAAGCTTAACACTATTACGGACAGAAAACAACATCTTACTGATTTTTTTGTGTTATATAGTAGATCAAAAGTATGTTTTTAGATTAACTTTAAAGAATTGTCTCATAATTTTACTGTAACTAATTATTGGTTTTGTAAGAACTATCTTAATATATTAAATCATTTATGGTAATTCGTAAAAAATATGTTCATATGTGTAGGTACAGAAATTCCTCTTAGCAGGTTTTTTGTGTACTTTGTTTTTGAGTTTGTTTTTTTGTTTGGGTATTGTTTTGTCTAATCTTGTTTCTCGTATTTTAACGGCTTTTGTTTTTGGCATCGTTGCTTTATGTTTAACATGGGTTGGGGGGGAGGTATTTTTTGTATTCGTATGGATAATAGGTGGTTTTATTCTTTATGAATGGATTAATATTACTAAGGAAAAATGGAATATTACACAAAAAATATTAGCAGGCATTTTTTATTCTGTTTTTGGCTTCTTTTTGGTATTGGATGTATCTTCTTTATTAATCTTTAGTATTTTAGTAATTTTAGCGGCATTGTTAGCTGTTGGTTCTATTAAAAATGCTGGTTGGGTTTTTTCCGGTTTTTTGTATGCATCTTTTCCAGTTGTGGCGCTATCTTTTTTGCGCGGTCATGAAACGTTAGGATTTTGGGTTGTTATATTTTTATTTACAGTAGTTTGGGGAACAGATATTGCCGGGTATTTTAGTGGACGTACGTTTGGAGGGCCAAAATTATCGCCACGATTTTCTCCTAATAAAACATGGTCAGGGGCTGTTGGTGGTACGGTTGCTGGGGTAACCGGTGGTACGTTGATTGCTTTTTTGGTTTTTGATACGGATTTAGAAAATTGTTTTATACCATTTCTTGCACTCATTTTATCAATTGTGTCACAAATGAGTGATTTGGGGCAATCGTGGTTTAAAAGACAGTTTTCTGTTAAAGATTCTAGTTCTTTTTTGCCTGGACACGGTGGATTTATGGATCGTATGGATGGGTTAGTAGGAGCTGCTTTTTTTCTTTATTTAATTGGTTCATTTATATCTGATGTGGATACACCTTTTAATTTTTTTTGTATGGTTTAACTTGGAGAGGATATCTTGGAATTTTTAAATCATATGATTGCGGTAGGCGATTTATTTCTGAGAGGTTTTAGTGTTCTTTGTGTGGTGGTAGTTATCATTTTTGTCCACGAGTCTGGGCACTATTTAGTTGGGCGATGGTGTGGTATTAAGGCATCAATTTTTTCTATTGGATTTGGACCACAAATAGTGAGTTTTACGGATAAACACAACACACAGTGGCGGTTATCTCTGATTCCTTTGGGGGGTATGTAAAATTTGTTGAGGATCAAAATAGAATAGATTTGCCATCGTCTCAACCTTTTTCGGTTATTGACGATTCATTTTCCAGTGCTTATGCATGGAAAAAAGCTATAACTGTTTTTGCTGGTCCTTTATTCAATGCTCTTTTAACGGTTGTTATTTTAACATTTTTTTTCTTTACTTATGGGCGCGTATCCATCGAACCTGTTGTTGGTTCTTTAGTAAAAGATTTTCCTGCCGTTCAGGCCGGTTTGGTGTTGGGTGATCGTTTTGTTGAGATGGATGGTAAACAAGTTAGTAGTTTTGAAGATTTAGTAACGTATGTTGCTTTCCATGGAGGAGATCCCATAGAATTTAAAATGGAACGTATGGGGCATATATTTACGACAGTGATCATACCGACCGTTGTTGAGCGTGATGATAGATTTGGGAATAGGGTTCGGAGTGGAATGATAGGTGTGGGAGTACCTGTTAATCCAGATAAGCCTACACATTTGGATCCAGCTTATAAAAAACATATTCATTATAATTTTGTGGAAGCTATAAGAGAAGCAGCAGAGCGTACAATATCTGTTGTAACACAAAAAGTTTTTTTTGTTGGTCGTTTGATAAGTGGAAAAGAAGATTATTGTCGACTAAGTGGTCCTTCTAAAACAGTTAAAATTGCTTGGCAAGTTAGTGAAAATGGTTTTATTTCTTTGTTGAATTTTATGGCTTTTTTTTCGATTGGTATTGGGCTTATTAATCTTCTTCCAATTCCACCGCTTGATGGTGGGCACTTTTTGTTTTACGTTATTGAAGCTTTTATGGGTAAGCCAGTTTCGGATAAAGTTCGGGAAATTATTTTTTTCTTAGGTTTATTAGTTGTCTTCTTATTTATGATTTTTGTGTTCTTTAATGATTATTTTTGTTGGTTTAAATAATTAAATTATGGAAAACATTTTTGAAATTGGGTAATAGTGGGGGAGGTATGGGTTAAAGTTCATTTACCATATTTGCAAAATATTGTAGCATCATACGATTGTAATTGGTAATTTAAAGGGTGTAAAGTTTTTCTGTAATACAGTGGCAGTTATTTATGTTCAGGGAAATTATGTCCAGGGAACGAGATAAGGTAAAAAAGTTCAATGACTACGAATTCAAGGTTTTTAAGTACAGCATCCATGTTGGTATTAGGTATGATTGCGGTTGTTCCGTCAGCAGCTTTTATGTCAATTACAATGATTGAAGAAGTACAAGCATCTGTTGTCAATTCTATTGAGATTCGCGGGAATAAGTTTGTAAGTGATCAGACAATTAAAGATAATATGAATATTAAGGCTGGAAGTAATTTTTCTAGCGGTGATATCGATGTTGCAGTAAAACGTCTTTTTAAATTAGGTTTATTTTATGATGTTAAAATAAATAAAGTAGGCGATAGGTTAGTCGTATTAGTTAAAGAATACGAGGTGGTTAATCAGGTGTTATTTCAAGGGAATAAATCTCTTAAAGATTCTAATCTTAAACAGTTTATTTCTTTAAAATCAAATGAGCCTTTTAATTCTGCAAAACTTTTGGATGCCGTGAATGTAATCCGTGAAGCTTATAGGTCTGTTGGTCGTAATAACGCTACTGTTACAGTCAAAACTATTAATTTAGGAAAAGGACGCGTTAATGTAGTTTTTAATATTGTTGAGGGTCGAAAAGAAAAGATTACTGACATCACTTTTAAAGGGAATAATGCTTTTGGAAGTCGGCGTTTACGTGAAGTAATTTCAACGAAGCCCTCAGGATTATTTTCTTTGTTAACGGGTGGAGATATTTATAGTGAAAAGCGTTTGGCTGCAGATGAAGAAGCTTTGCGTCGTTTCTATTATAATTATGGTTATGCGGATTTTCGAGTTATTTCATCCAAAGCGATTTTTGATAAAGAGAATAATGCATATAAAATTGAGTTTGTTCTTGATGAGGGGGGGCGTTATACGATTGGTGATGTTCAGGTCAGGAGCGATATCGATGGTGTTGATGTTCAGTCTGTAAAAAGGTTGCTTAAAACTCGTTCAGGTGATGTTTATAGTGCGGAAAATATTGAGAAGTCTGTTGTAATTGTCAATAATAGTGTTGCTAATTCTGGGTATGCTTTTGTTAAAGTTGAACCACGGGGTAATCGTGATTTGGCAAATAACACAATTTCAATTGTGTACAACATTGAGCAGGGTCCCCAAGCTTATGTTCAGCGTATTGAAATACGTGGGAATGAAAAGACGCGTGACTATGTTATTCGTCGTGAGATTGATTTAAATGAGGGGGATGCTTATAATCAGACTTTAGTGCAGCGTGCGAAACGTCGGTTGGAGAATTTAGGGTTTTTTAAATCTGTTAATATTTCAATGGTTCCAACAGGGCAGTCTGATCAGGTTGTCTTAGTGATAGATGTAGTAGAATCTTCAACCGGGGATCTTTCTTTGTCAGGAGGATATACGACAGGTGGTACGAGCCCTGGTGTATCACTTGAGGTGTCTGTTACTGAAAATAATCTTGGAGGGCGTGGTCAGTATACTCGTTTAAGTTTAGGAGCTGGACAAGAAAAGTCTCGTAATTATAATTTATCATTTGTTGATCCCTATTTCCTTGGTTATCGTTTGTCTGCTGGTATTGATATTTTCCGTAATACTTATAGGGCTGATAAAGCATATGATGTATGGAAAGCGGGGGGACACTTCGATTCTCTATGCCAATTAATGATCAATTATCTGCTAATTTGTCTTATTCTTACGTGCAGGAAGAATATAATTTTGGTGAGGATTATGACTTAAATAATGAAGATGTTCTGAGAGGGTTATATGCGAAGTATTCTGGTGCAATTGTTCAAGCAGCAAAGCATAGTCCTTGGAAGCGTTCTTCAATTAGTTATGGTCTAACCTATAATTCTATTGATAATATGCGGAATCCACATGATGGGTTATATATGCGTGTTCTTCAAGAATATGCAGGACTTGGTGGAACTGCGAAATTTTTGAAGACAACTGCTAAAGCTAAAATGTACAAGACGCTTTATGACCGTCTGGATATTGTCGGTTTGCTTTCTTTAGGTGGTGGTTATATCCATGAAATAGGTAAAGAGGGAGATGGTGTTCGTATCTTCGATATGTTTAAAGTAGACTATGATATGCTTCGTGGCTTTAAGTACAATGGAGTAGGTCCTCGTCAAATTTCTAATAAAGGTGAAGCATATTTCTTAGGAGGTATGAGCTATGCGAAGGCAACTGCTGAAGTGCAGTTTCCTATACCTGTAGTGCCTGAAGGTTTGGGATTACGTGGTGCTTTATTTGCAGATGTTGCAACACTTTATGGCAACAATTATAAGCCTGTTTTCCAAGGTGAAGCGCCTGTTACAGGTATTAAAGATGGTTGGCGTGCGTCTGCAGGTGTTAGTTTGATGTGGGAATCGCCATTTGGTCCTCTGCGTGTTGACTATGCTTGGCCAATGAATAAGAAGGAAGGCGATTGCGTACAGAACGTTCACTTTGGTATTGTAACCAAGTTCTGATTTTAGTTTTCGTCGTAAGGAAAAAAGTGAAAAGAATGGGTTGAGCGCTAAGAGAGAAAGTGTTTTGATGGCGGATACATTTTTTTTTACGCCGTCTCGGCGATTAACGGTTGCTAATGTTGCGGAGTTAACGGGTGCAAGACTTCTTAATCCAGAGTTTTCTAATACAGTGATTAATACTCTTTCTTCAGTAGAAAGGGCTGAGAAGGGGTCTCTTGTTTTCATTGAGCATCGAAAATTTTCGGATGCTTTATCAAAAAGTTCTGCTGTTGCTGTATTTTGTACAAATGAAATTGTTTTTCATGTTCCGGAATCTATGGCAATTTTGGTAACATCTACACCACAGCGTGATTTTGCTCAGATTGGTCGCATCTTATTTCCTGATTCTGTTAAGCCGATGCCTTGGTTTGGACGGAAGGAGGTTTCGCCATATGCGCACATCCATCCGAGTGTTAAATTGTCTCATGATGTGTGTATTGAAGCAGGGGCTGTTATTGGTAAAAATGTTGAGATTGGTTCTGGGACTCTGATTTCATCAACTGCTGTTATAGGAGAAAATTGTCGTATTGGGTGTGAATGTTATATTGCTCCGAGAGTGACGATTCAATATTCTTTAGTTGGTGATAGAGTTCATATCTACCCTGGTGCTTGTATTGGGCAAGATGGTTTTGGTTATATTTGTGGTATCAGTGGAGTTGAAAAAATACCACAGCTTGGTCGTGTTATTATCCAAGATGGTGTAGAAATTGGTGCAAATACTACGATTGATCGTGGAACATTTGAGGATACTATTATTGGTGAAGGTAGTAAAATTGATAATTTAGTACAAATTGCTCACAACGTGAAGATTGGTCGCTGTTGTCTTATTGCTGCTCAATGTGGCATAGCTGGGAGTACGTCTGTGGGGGATATGTCTCAGCTGGGTGGAAGTGTTGGAGTTGCGGATCATATCATAATAGGTAAATATGTTCAGATTGCTGCTGGTAGTGGTGTTATGAATGATATTCCAGATGGTGAAAAATGGGGAGGTATTCCGGCACGGCCATTTAAACAGTGGTTTCGTGAAGTGGCGGCTCTGCGTAATATTGGTAAGGGTAAAAGGGAGAAGTGCTAATATGATAAGTGCTGATAAAACTCAAAGTTTAGAGGCCATAGATATTGAAAAATTATTATCATTATTACCGCATCGGTATCCATTTTTATTGATTGATCGCATAATTGAAATTGATGGTGAACGACAAGCTGTTGGTATTAAAAATGTTACGATTAATGAGCCGCATTTTACAGGACATTTTCCTACAAAACCAGTAATGCCTGGAGTTTTGGTTTTAGAAGCCATGGCTCAAACAGCGGGAGCGATTTCACTTTTAAGATTAGGTAATAAGAAAGCAAATCTAGTTTATCTTATGACTGTTGATAATGCAAAATTTCGTAAACCTGTCGTACCTGGTGATCAGCTAAAAATTCGTGTTCACCTCTTAAAAAAGCGGTCTGATGTGAGGCGTTTTTCGTGTGTTGCAGAGGTAGGAAGTGTACGCGTTGCTGAGGCAGAAATTGCTGCGATGATTGTAGGATGAGAATAAACGATATAATAGGAATTTTAAAATGTCCGGTGTAAAAATCCATCCAACTTCTCTCGTAGAGAAGGGAGCACAGCTTGGTGATAATGTGCTAATCGGGCCGTTTTGTCATGTCGATTCTGAAGCTGTTATTGGTGATGGATGCATTTTAATGAGTCATGTTGTGATAACGGGGAAGACAACTTTGGGAGCAAATAGTAAAGTGTTTTCGCATGCTATTTTGGGTACAGAGCCACAAAATAATAAACATAAGGGAGGTTCTACCACTCTTTCTATTGGCAAAAATTGTACGATTCGTGAAGGTGTAACGATGCACAGGGGATCTGATTCGAGCTTAGGAATGACGATTGTTGGTGATAATTGTCAATTTTTTTGTTACGCACATGTTGCCCATGATTGCTGTGTAGGAAATTATGTCGTATTTGCAAATAATGCGATGATTGCTGGCCATGTTACTGTTGGCGATTACGTTATTATTGGTGGTGGTTCTGCTGTTCATCAATTTGTTCGTATTGGTCATCATGCATTTATTGGTGGTGTATCTGCGTTAGTAGGTGACTTGATTCCCTATGGCATGGCCGTTGGCGTGCAGGCAAAACTTGCGGGATTGAACATTATTGGTATGAAGCGTGCAGGGCTTGAGCGTAAAGATATTCATGCCTTACGTCATGCAGTTGTGATGCTTTTTGATCGCAGCAAACCGTTTAAAGAACGTGTAAATGATGTTACTTGTTTTTATCCCACTTCTCAGCCTGTTTTGGACGTAATTGCTTTTATTAAGGAAGAAGGAAAACGTTTTTATTGCACACCTAAATTTGAAGATGACAGACTAAAAGAAAATAAGGATTAAAAATGTCTGTCTATAGTGCCAGAAATTTTCTTTCCGGCAGGACTGCTATCATAGCTGGAAATGGTGTTCTACCTATCATTGTTGCTCGTGCACTTGAAGAACATGGACAAGCTCCTTTTCTTGTACTTTTGAAGGATGAAGCAGATAAAGGTCTTTGTCACTATGAACATTGTGAATTATCAATTGTAGAGCTAGCAAAGCTTATTAAAATTTTAAAAAAAGCTGCAATTTGTAACGTTATTTTAGCAGGTGGTGTGAAAAAACGACCGATTCTTACACAATTACGACTAGATTGGAAAACTTTTTTGGCGTTACCTAGGTTATTTGGAGCTTTAATGGGTGGGGATGATGCTTTATTGAAAGTTTTTATAAGGATCCTCGAATCGCACGGTTTTTGTATTGTTGGTGTTCATGAGATAGTACCGGATCTTTTAGCTCCAATAGCATTTGATTTTACATTGCAGCGTGCTACCAGAAAAGAGAAAAATGATATTTTGCTAGCGGCAGAAGCTGCAAAGCTTTTAGGGCAGTTGGATATTGGACAAGCAGCTATAGCTGTAAATGGGAGGGTGGTTGCAGTGGAGGGTGCAGAGGGAACTGATAATATGCTATGGCGAGTTTATGAAATGCGAGAAAGAAAGCAAATTCCACCTAGAGGTGGTGTTCTTGTTAAATGTGCAAAACCACAACAAGATCACAGAGTTGATTTACCATCAATTGGTCCTACGACAGTAATGAATGTTGCAAAGAGTGGGTTGTCTGGTGTTGCGGTAGAGGCAAATCAAAGTCTTATATTATCAGTTAAAGAAACAATAGAAAAAGCCAACAAGTATTCTGTGTTTATAGAAACGTTTGAAATGTTGGATCATGAATAATTGTGTTTTGAAAATTGCTATTATTGCAGGTGAAGAATCTGCTGATTTTCTTGGAGCAGACTTGATTTCTTGTTTATCGCAACAAACAGGATGCAATATTCATTTAGTTGGTGTTGGTGGGAGGCATTTAAAAGAATTAGGATTAAAAAGTATTTTTGATTCTAGTGATATTGCTTTAATAGGTATCGGGGCTGCATTAAAGAAATTTCCATTATTGCTGATGCATATTCATAACTTGTCCAAATTTATTGCACAAGAGAAACCAAATTGTTTAATTATCATCGACAGCCCTGATTTTACACATCGTGTTGCAAAAAAGGTACGTATTTTAGCTCCTTCTATTCCTATAATTAAATACGTTGCACCAACTGTTTGGGCATGGAGGCCGAGGCGCGCTAAAGCTATGTGCAAATTTGTTGATCATGTTTTATCAATTTTTCCTTTTGAAGAAAAGATAATGAAGGATTTGGAAGGTCCTGCTACCACCTATGTAGGACATCGTCTTTTAACTTATCCTCCACTCTTGACAGTTCAATCAGAAAAAAAACGTTTATGTGGAAAACAAGCGTTATTGCCTACATTGGTTATTTTGCCAGGATCTCGCAATTCGGAGATTCGCGACCTAATGCCTATTTTTGGAGAAACAGTAAAAATTCTTACAGAACGCATTCCTAATTTACGTATTATTTTACCAACGTTGCCGTGTTTAACGGATAAAATTCATTATTTTTTAAAAAATTGGGAAAACAAAGTGGAAGTTGTTGTTGGTGAAGATGCAAAATGGCGTGCTTTTGTGGATGCTGATGTTGCACTTGCAGCGCTAGGGACAGTCTCACTTGAATTGGCATTAGCAGAAATTCCAATGGTTCTTTGTTATAAACTTGATTATTTTTCTAAATTATTAATTTTTCCAAAATTAACGTTATGGAGTGCTGCTCTTCCAAATATTATTTCTGATAAGCCTATTATTCCAGAGTATTTTAATGAATTTTTACGTCCGGGTCTATTAGCACGGCAGATAGAGCAGTTATTGCAAAATTCTTTATTACGACAGGCACAACTTGATGCTTTTGAGATAATTAAACAGAAAATGAAGACCAAAGCACCATCAGGGGAAGTTGCCGCTCAAACAATTATTACTCTTCTCAAGAAAGTGAGGCACTTAAAACCATGTCAATAATTAATGTTTAATTTTAGCAAGAAAATCACGAGCACGTTTGCTTTCAGGATTGGTAAAAAATTTATTAGATTCTGTATCTTCAATGATTTTTCCATTTTCTAAAAAGATTATTCTTTTTGAAACTTTGCGAGCAAAACCCATTTCATGAGTAACACATAGCATTGTTATTCCTGTATTTGCTAATTGAATCATAACCTCCAAAACTTCTCTTACACTTTCTGGATCAAGAGCTGATGTTGGCTCATCAAAAAGCATTACTTCAGGTTCCATACAAAGTGCACGTGCAATCGCAACACGTTGTTGCTGTCCACCAGAGAGTTGTAAGGGATATTTTTCACAATGTTTTTCAATGCCAACATGCGTAAGATAACGAATTGCTCGTTCTTTTGCTTGTTGTTTAGAAAGTTTCTGAACAGTCATAGGCGCTAAAATACAATTTTGTATAACTGTCATGTGAGGAAACAAATTAAAATGCTGAAAAACCATACCTATTTTGCGTAAAATAGTCTTTTGCTGGTTTATAGGGGCAGTATAAATATCCATATTATGGATGCAAATTGAACCTTCTTGCGCTTGTTCTAATTGATTAATGCAACGAATTAAAGTTGATTTTCCTGATCCAGAAGGTCCACAAATAACGATACGTTCACCGATCTTTACGTCTAAATTAATATTATGCAATACTTGAAAATTTCCATACCATTTATTTAAATTGCGGATAGAGATAACGGGAACCTTATCGGTACAAACAGGATTATTATTTTTAAAATTCATCTTTTGTATTCTCTCATTGATGAATGAACCGATTAATTTAATATTTTAGTTTAGTAAAGGCTTCTGCAATCTTTTTTGTTTATTGTAAATATTGAGTTAGTCTACGTTCTACAATAACAACAAAACGATGAATGGTTTCGACAATAAGAAGATAAATGAGAGCAGCCCAAATATAGACTTGAAAATCGAATGTGCGTGAATAAGTTAGCTTAGCAACTCCCATTAGATCATAAACAGTGACAAGTGATGCGATAGCGCTGGATTTTATCATTAATATAAATTCATTCCCTAATGGGCGTATAGCTACAATCATTGCTTGTGGAAAAATAACTCTAAAAAATGTTATAGAGTTACTTAATCCTAAGGCTTTTGATGCTTCGCGTTGTCCGGTTGCTACTGACAAAAAACTTCCTCTAAAAATTTCAGCCTGATAAGCAGCGGAATTAAGTGCAAAAATAAAAAGACAACAATACCATGCATTTTGGAAAAACCACCAGAGACCAACCTGTTTCCAAAAGTCACTCATTGATCCAAGTCCGTAATAAAAAAGGAATAATTGAGCCAATAAGGGAGATCCACGAAAAAAATAAACATAGGCATGCGCAATATACTGTAAAAATTTGTTTTTTGATAAACGTGCAAACGCAACAAGTATGCCAAGAAAAAAGCCAATAGAACAAGAAATAAAAACAAGCTCAAAAGTAACAATAAACCCGTCAATAAATTTTGATCCATAACGGTTTAAGAGGACAGGGTTGAAGAGGAAATGAAGCCATTCAGGTATCATCATACTGATACCTCTTTATATCCTGCTCGAGTACGTATTTCCAAATGGCGTAGAATTGTAGAAAAAAACGCAGAAAATAATAGATAGAGCGAGCATGCTACGAGATAGAATAACATAGGTTTACTGGTCGCTGCGACTGCTAAATTAGTTTGCCGCATAAGATCAACAAGTGAAATGGTTGAAACAAGGGATGTATCTTTAAGCAAGGTAAGCCAATTGTTAGAAAGTCCTGGTAAAGCGTTTCGGATAAGCTGAGGAAAGACAACACGAAAAAATGTAGTTGAGCGTGAAAGTCCTAAAGTTTTAGCTGCTTCGTATTGGCCTTTATCAAAAATGTTAAATGCTCCAAGCCAAATTTCACAAGAAAAGGCAGCAAGAACCATACTGAGGGCAAGAACACCAGCAACAAAAGCGTTTATACTGAATACTATTTCAATATTAAAATAATCAAAAATGGTTTGAATAACATTTTGTAAACCATAGTAAACTAAAAACAAAGTCAAAAGCTCTGGCAAGCTACGGAATATAGATGAAAAGAGAGCTGCGATGGTTCTGGCTGTCTTGATATCAGATCGAATCATTACTGCGCTTAAAAGACCCAAAGGAAATCCCAAGATTCCACAGCACAAAGCCAATGATAATGTTATTCCAGCACTAGAAAGTATAACCACACCCCATCCACCATTGCTAAATGATAGCAATGCTAAATTTTCAGTCATTTTAATACTCCTCAGAAAGATTTAGGTAATGGTTGTCTAGAAAGAAATAATTTGTTCAATTTTAGTTCATATTGATATTTAATAAATATCAAATGTAAAATATTTTCTCATAATTTGATCATAGGTTCCGTCTGCACGGATTTCTCTTATTGCTTCATTAAATTTATTTCTCAGATCGTTATTGTTTTGACGTATACCAATTGCAATGGGAAATTTTGTTCCTTGAAGGGTTCCAAGAAGTTTACAGCAGTTTTTGCCTTCATTTTCTAGCCAGCTTAATGCTTGCAATTTATCAAAGATAATTACATCAAGTCTATGACTTAAAAGATCACGACTGACCTCTATTGCTGTAGGATAAAGTTTGATATTTACTTCTTTCGAGGCATAATGATCTTCTGCATATGCAGCTTGTGTTGTATTTGATTGTACACCAAGATTCTTACCTTTAAAGGCTTTTGCTGATATTTCTTCAATTCCTGAATTTTTTGTAACAATTACAGCTAGAGAAGTGCTGTAGTAGGCATCTGTGAAGTCTATTTTCTGTAACCGTTCTTGTGTAGGAGCAAGAGAAGCAACAATAGCATCATATTTTTTTGAGAGAAGACCTAATATAATCCCATCGAAATCTTGAGTGATTATCGTACATTTAACATTCATTTTTTTACAAAGTGCGTAAGATATATCAATATCAAAACCATGGAGTTTGTTATTTGAGTCAATATAACTAAATGGAGGATAGGAGCCTTCACTCGCAATTTTTAGTGTTTTAGCACTTGCCAATTGTATGAATATTGTTGCGCTTGTTATGATGGCTACTGCTAATAGTTTCATTATGTTCTCCTGTTGGATAAGCGGGAAAATATTAGATCATTTTATTTTTATAATCTGTAAGTCTTTCTGGTAGCAATGTAAATTTATTATTGTTTAGTGTTCTGCTATTATGAGCAAAATAAAAAACAGTAAAGTCAATAAGTTATTTTTAGAGGAAATAACTCTTAGTCATTGATTTTATTATTTTTTCTCTTATACTCCTATGTTATTTTTTATTAGTTTCTTTCTACTTTTATCACAAGTGAACGTTTCATTTCTAACCAGTCTATTGTTAATTGCTGCAGATGGTTTAGGTAATAGAAAAAATAGCTGTTTAGAATTTATTTTGCGATAAATTAAAATTATCTTAAAGATTATTCTGACTTTTGTAGCAAGATCAGTTGTATGTACGGTTTGTAATGATAAGTGTTCAGGAAAGATAAAATTTTGCATTGATGTTAGTTTTGTAAGGTTGTAAATATGTAGTGTTGAGGAGATATCTGATACTATTCTTATCTTTATAAGTCTGATAATTCTCTTGTTAAAAGCCCTTTAAAGAAAATTTAATAAGCAATTGAAAATTATAATTTTAAAAAGTATTGTTACAAAGTTATGGAGGCACCGATTAACACGAAAGCAAAGAGTTTGTTGAGGTTCAGAAGGATGATTTAGACCTCATATGCATGATTTATATTATTAAGAGAAGCAAATCAGCATAAAATACGCTATTTCATTGGATATATGCCTGTTTGAGGAAGTACAAAAGGGACATTTGCTTTAGGCAATTCAGAAACGGTTAAGGAACAATGATAAGCATTGCGCAGGTTTTGTGTTGTTAAAACAGTTGAGGCACTTCCTTCACAATAAACTTCTCCCTGTTTTAGCAGTATCATTTTATCTGCATAATATGCAGCAAGATTTAGATCATGAAGAACAGCAAGAACCCCACCACCACAGTTAGCAAAATTTCTAGCAATATTCATAACAATAAGTTGGTGTTGGATATCGAGATTAGCGATAGGCTCATCTAATATCATCCAACGAGGGATTTTATTACAAACAGGTTCCCAAATTTGGCAAAGTACACGGGCAAATTGTACTCTGGCTTGTTCTCCACCTGATAATTGATGGTAATATTGATCACTATAATCGGCAAGACCAACTTGTTCCAAAGCTTTTTGAGGAAGATATCGTAATTCAGTTTTTTCTGTAGTAAATCGATTAGCAGAGATACCAAGCTCTACTACTTCATGGACTAAAAACGGAAATACTAAAGTTGTTGATTGTGGGAGTACTGCACGCATCGTTGCCATTTTATAAGCTTTTGTTTGGATAACGTCATAACCATTTAAAGTCATTTTTCCACGATATGGAATTTCTCCACTCAGAGCTTTAACAAAAGTACTTTTTCCTGATCCATTGGGACCAATAATGACGGTAAGATCACCACTTTTTGCTTCAAGATTTACATGGCTTAGAATCTGTTTTTTTCCGTGTTGAACACAGATATCAATTGCTTTTATCATGAAAAATGTTTCTCCCGTTTGCATATTAGGATCCAAAGGAAAAAAGGAGCACCAAAGAGTGCTGTAACGATTCCGATTGGCAATTCTGCAGGTGCGACAATTAGACGAGCAAACGTATCGGCAAAAATAAGTAATGATGCTCCTAAGAGAGCGGAGCAGGGAATAAGATAGCGGTGATCTGGACCTATCAGCTGACGTAAAATATGTGGAACAACAATACCTATAAAACCGATACCACCACTGACAGCAACAGCACTGCCACACATGAGGGCAACAAGAAAAATAGCAATATTTTTAACCCGTTGGATATGGAAACCAATATGAATAGCAACAGATTCTCCAAGAGAAAGAGCATTAAGTGCTCGTGATAAGAAAGGAGAAAAAAGAAGACCAACGCAAATGAAAGGTAAAACAAGCCAGACTTTTAACCATGTTGCTCCCGCAAGAGAGCCAAGATTCCAAAACGTAATATCACGTAATTGTTGGTCATTTGCGACAAAAATTAATGTTCCAATAACAGCACCACTCAAAGCACCTAGAGCAATACCTGCGAGAAGCATCGTTGCGATAGAGGTGCAATTACGACGTGTTGCTATTGAATAAAGGATAATTGTTGATAAAAGTCCACCAAAAAAGGCACCTATTATAACTTTGTAAGGTTCTATGTAAGGTAGTAGAAAAGGAACGAATGAAAATGGAAAGGCAATTCCAAGAACAATTGCTAAAATTGCTCCAAGACCTGCACCTGCAGACACACCAACAATTCCAGGATCTGCAAGAGGATTACGGAAAAGACCCTGCATGAGAACACCAGAAACAGCTAAAGCTGCTCCAACTAACAATCCCAAAATTACACGAGGAAGCCTTATATCAACAAATATAAGATAATCACGAGTTTTACTGCTCGTGGAGAAATTTTGTGTCAGTACTACATGAAGGAGATCAGTAAAAGAAGCATCTGATGCACCATTTAAGATTCCACCAAAAACACTAAATATGAGAAATATTACTAAGATTAATAATAAAATTTTTCCTAAGTGTGTACGGTTTGTTTTTTTATCTTTTTTTGTTTCAAATGTATGTAACATGAATCTACTGTCTGCTATTTTTATCAGCTTTTATCGTTTTCGCTTACACCATAGAGGAGATTAATAAGATCTTTTGATGCATTCGCAGTACGCGGACCAAATCCTAAAAGATACATAGCATCCATCTGTTTAATGGCACGATTTTTTGCTGCAGTTGTTGCTTGAATTGCTGGTATAGATAAAATTTTATCAATGTTAGAAGATCGACCACTATGTTTGATAAGTAAAATAACATCAGGATCTGATTTTAATAATGCTTCATTATTTAAAAGTTTGTATCCTTTATAATCAGAAATAGCATTAATGCCTCCTGAAAGCTTTATGATACCATCAGCAGCTGTACCAGTTCCAGATGCCATAACGCGCCCATTTTGCACGGATAAAACAAAAAGAACACGCTTTGGTTTCTGTATTTTTGCCAAAATTGCATCATTATCCATAAAATCACGGTTTACTTTTTCAATTAAGGCAGCTGCTTGCATTTCTCTATTAATAGCTTTACCAACAAGGCGAATTTTTTCTATTACGCTTTCGCGAGAGTAATTTTCTGGTACGATCACGATAGGTATTGATGTTTTTTTTAGAATATCAATTGTTGAAGGAGGACCACTTCCTTCAACAAGCAATATACCCTCTGGTGCTAATGATAAAACACCTTCTGGCGAAAGAGCACGCATATATCCAAGCACAGGAAGTTTCAGTGCTTCTTGTGGGTAGATGCTTGTACTATCACGGGCAACAAGTCGATCTTGAGCTCCTAATGCATAAACAATTTCTGTAAGTGCTCCACCAATAGAAACGATTCGTGCATTTTCAGGAAAGTAATTTGTAGGCTCAGCTATCACTGGTTTAGAAAAGTAGGTAAGAGAGAGAAATGCACAAACAAAAAAAGGGATCGAAAATCTATGCAAGAGAAGTGCACACATTGTACAATTTTGCCTTTCTAAACTATTTCTGTTTCTTGATTTGGGGGCAAACTATTCAATAAAGAACGCCAATTTTCACATTCTTGTTTACCTTCTTTTCGCATGCTAAAAAATTGAATAATCATCTCATCATTTTTATCAAAAACTTCAAGTGAACTGACATAACCATCGCGTGTAGGTTTGCGAACATGCCATACATTACTGATCTCAGAAACAAACAAATGCAGATGAAATTTTGGATCAAGAACATTAAGCCAAGGTCCAATGTGTTTGATGTTTTTTACTTTCCCACTAAAAATTTGGACACACCCCTCGTTACCAACAAAACACATAATTGGTATTTCTTTTTGTCCAACTTTATTGAGTATAATTTCAACAGCTTCTGTTTTTACCTCATTAGCAAATTCACTCCCAGCATATTTTACAGCATCATGCCGATTAATCTTAAATTTTGAAATAATACTACGAAGTTGATGCACATCAGTCATTTGTCTCCAATGATCACGGAACTGTTCAACATCCAATTTTTCTAGTTTACATTGGATTGAAGTAATAGCAGGTTGAATATCAAGAACGTGTGATTGATTATCATCAAGCAACTTTTCAACCAGTTTGTTCCATTCGTCCATATTTGTTGAATCTTTAGAATAGACCTTAAAGATTGCAGAGCCACATTGACTAAAGAATTGTAAACTCTTCATGGGCTTTTCGTGAATGACCACATCATATTGGAAACCAAATTTCCATTGTTTTGGAAAAATACGTAGATCAATTTCACCGAGCGTAATTGGGATGGACTTGCTTTGAACAATTTTCTCAAAACGTCCTGTTATTTCGTGAACAGCGTGTTTATTCCTTGTTAGCACCATAACTGTTCCAAGCTTAGAGGCGTTTTCTAAGAGAACAGTTACATCAGCGCGCAGTCTTTTTGCTTTCCCAATTGTACAATAGGCTGCTATGAGCTCTGCCTCAGATATACCAATAGAAGCTGCAAAATCACGATTACTCATCTCTTTTTTTTCTGCATGCAGATTAAGTATCGTTTCAGCTGTATATAACATGTATTTTTCCTATATTATCTACGAAAGCAAATCTGTTTGATAAACTTTAAGTAATTTGTTCAACTATTTCTAATAACTAGTCAAATTAACTATAAAATTGACCTACGCTATAAATAAAAAACAACAAAAACTCATAAAGTAATAACTATTCAATATTTCACTTCAAGTTTTTGTTGTTTAAAATAATTTAATAATAGAAACTAAACAATTTATTCTTTAGTAACTAAAATTTTTGCACAAACGATACTTTAAAATTACGACCAGGTTGACTGTAATAATCTTTCGATGGAAGGGTACCTCGAGAAGAACTGGAAGGAAAATCTGATACGTTCCAGTATTTTGTATTCAAAATATTGTAAACACCAGCTCTTACAATAGGCCCTTTTTCACCGAAAGGTTTCCACCAACCTAATACATCAACAACATTGTATCTTGGAATTTCTTGATACTCTGGTTGTTTAGCTTTTTCACGTTTAAGAGATGCAGATGAAGTGAGAATAATATCTGCCCCCAAGATTCTTTTGCATATCCTAATCCAATAACGGTTTTTAAAGCTGGAATTGATTCAATAGGTGTGTCTTTATCGAGATCTTTTCCTTTAGAATAGGCAAGAGAAAAATTGCTGCGAAAGCCACTATCAAGAATCAAATGTGCTTTTGTTTCAACACCCAAAATACGCACACGTGAACGATTAATATAATGCTGACGCGCAAACTTGAATTCTTCTGACGGACCTTTATCGATAGTGTCTATAAAATTCTTATATTGGTTAACAAAGGCATTGACAGACCCACCAAAAATTTTATCTCCATATTTTATTCCTATATCATATCCATTACTTGTTTCTGACTTAAGGTCAGAACTTCCCTTCACATAATAAAGAGAAGGCTTTGTGTAGGAAAGATAAAGTTCAGAAACACGCGGTGCACGAAAAGCCTGCGCCCATTGGGCATAGAAAGTAACTTGATCATAAGTATCCAATTCCATACGTAACTTAGGAGAAAAATGTGAACCACTTCTAATTGGAGGATACTTATCAGGACCTAGCGCTTTTTCGTAAGAAGGCGTTTTTTGAGGAGTATGTTTATACCAATCATAACGTACTCCAGGCGTTATACGAAAACTGTTATGAGAAAATCCCATTTCATTTTCAAAAACAAAACCAAAACCATGACTATTTGTATCTGGTGACTCTGATCGATTTGCGGGTAAAAAAGCACATCCACGTGCATTTTCAGCTAAATGACAATTGTCCTTACCTAACATGTAATGATGAAACTTAGATGACAGAATGTTAGTAGCAAACGATAATTTATGACTAACGGTGCCAATATCCACTTTTTTGATAGCATTGGCATTAAAACCATAATTTGTGTCAAATAAAAGATTGTCTCTTAAATAATCACCTTGTGGTGGTCTGATACGATGAGCATTCAGAATATGATTATTTAACTGCTTTTGCCAATATAGCTGTCCATGAAACGTATCTAAAATAGCCTGACCATCACCACTATAATCGTAAGAAAGAGAAAAACGTTTACGGTACTTATTTTCTTGATCATAAACGGAACCTGGGGTGTAGCTTGAAGATGCATTCAAAGAATGAGTATTTCTCTCATGACTGAAGCGTTCCGCTGTAAAACCAAGCCTATGGTTGTCATTAACATACTGATGAATTTTAAAAAGCAAATTCTTTTGATCAAAAGTAGAAGGGTTTTTACGGGTACGTTCACTATAACCATCTATTGTGCCCATATTTTTACGCTCATGTCCTTTCATAAGGGATCCTTGAAAGAGAAAGAACGTTTGTTGAGCACGTACCGCAACAGCTTGATCTACTCGCCAACTATTATCAACAGAATTATAACCACCCTTTAGAAGACTACCCCAACTCTTTCCTTCGGTGATAATGTTTTCAGGATCAAGAGTGCGTAAAGCGACAATACCTCCTAGTGCCCCTGACCCATAAAGACTAGAATCTGATCCTTGAATAATATCTAGTGTGGAAAGAGAACCAAAATCAAACGTTGTATTTCCACCTTTTCCACGCACTATATCATCAAACCATGGAACAACAATACCATCCATCGTTGTAAGAACACGATTTGCATCTAAACCACGAATCATAAAACTGCTATTTTTAGGGTTGTAAGCTACTGATGGATCAAGACGATTAATATCGTTAGCATCACTTATTTGCTTTTCATAAATATCTTTAGCGGTTTTTCGATCAGTTAAAATGGTTACTGAATTTAAATCAGTTGCCTTTTTTCCTTTAATAACAATTGGCTTAAGCTCAGTTACAACACCTTTATTGTTGCTTGTTGCGAAAACAAATGAGGGGATACAAACTGATAACATACTTAAAATTATACAGCTTTTATAGATATTTTTTCGTCTTATTCGCATAACACATCATAACCTTTTTCTTCAGAATACTCCCCTCTTAACTTGAAATTGTATGTTCAAAAACATCCACTTCGCCGATCACAAATTTAGCAAATTATAGCCAAGTAAAAATGATTTGATATCAATACAAAATTATGGAAGGACAATATTAAACATGATAAAATCAGTCAAGAAAAAAGTTGCAATTTTGAAATTGCTTGTTTTAATAGACTTGAATACAAAATACTTAGCTTAAGGTAGTGGCGGAAAAAACTATGAATTTTGCAAATACTAGGCGATTATCAACTCTTTGGGTTGGAGCATTTATTGGTGCTTGCTTTTTGCATGCGGCATTAGGGGCGCAGTTTTATTTTCGAAATACTGGTGTGGGCAATAACGGTATGCTTGCGCCGGTGATTATGCTTACTTTTGCTCAAGAGGTTGTAGATCCGGATATGCGTACAGAGTTGCTGAATTCTGATACAGATTTATCATATATCAACACGGATCAAGAAGCATTGCAGTCTGATTTTTTAGAACAAAAAACGAAGGCATCAGAATCAGTTGATCAAGTACAACCAGAAGATTTTCAGAATACTGTAGAAAAGGATGATTTTATTGTACCTAAGCCTTTGAAAAAATCCCTGCCATCTGGAATAGAGCATAAAGAATTTGTAAAAAAACAGGTACCACAACAAAAGATTATCGTGAAGCAGCTTGATACAGAAGTGATACCTTCGTCTATCGTTAGCCATAATGGTAATGCAGCAACACTTGAAAGTGCGTTATTGGCAGAATGGTTAGAAAAAGTACAAGCACAATTAGAAAAGCAAAAAAATTATGTTGTAAGCCAGCGTACAAGTCATACAAAAGGAACGGTGCAATTAGAATTTAGAGTACACAAAAAGGGGAACATTTTTTCCAGCCGTGTTGCACGTTCTGCGGGGGATCAGGGACTTGATCGCTTAGCTATGGCAGCACTTCAAAGAGTGGGTACTTTTCCACCACCACCACAATCACAGGTAGACAAGATTATAAGAGTATCTTTGATATTTAGCTAATTTTATAGTTTTCTTGGCGCTGTCGTGTTACGAATGGAAAAGAAGAGTAAAGAGTCTTTTTCTGCAAGGTAAATCTTACTGTTTCTATCTTCCAGAAATAAGGTCATTTTTTATATCTGTTGTTCCGATAAGTCTAGATTTGTAAACTTCGTAATTTTCCATGACCCGCATAACGTAATTACGTGTTTCTGCATAAGGGATTCGTTCAATCCAATCTATGACTTTATCAAGAGACTGTCTCCGAGGATCACCGTAACGTTTTATCCATTCTTCAACTCGGCGAGAACCTGCATTGTAACTAATAAGAGTTAATATATAAGATCCGTTAAAACGTTCCAACTGTTCACTTAAAAAATAAGCACCTAATGTAATATTGTAACCGGCATCATTATGAAATTTTTGAGGAGACCACGTGATTGAATATTTGTTTGCAAGTTCTTTTGCTGTTGTAGGAAGCAATTGCAGGATGCCTCGCGCGCCTGCTGTTGATACAGCTGTTGGATTAAATTCGCTTTCTTGGCGTGCAATGGCATAGACAAGTGCTTTGTCTATTGTAGAAATGTTTGTGGACGCTGGAATAGCACCGATAGGATGGGAAAGTGCACCAACATTTTTACCTCGAAAAACTGCAGTTTTTCCAATTTTAAGGCTGGTATAATAGTCTCCATTTTTTTCTGCCATAACAGCGAGAAGGGCTAATTCACCTGGACTTTCTATTGTTTCACTAAGCTCTTTATAAAAAAATTTAGCAAAATTACTATAGCCAGCTGCTTCAAGCCGTTGTATTGCTTTAGTGGCTTTTCGCGCGCTAAAACGTTGTCGCTCTGCGTTTGTTGGTTTTGGAAAGAAGAATTTAAGTTGTTTTTTGTTAAGCCGTGAAGCTGCTAATTGACCATAATAAGTAGCACCAAAATAAGCAGCGCGATGAAAATAATTCTGGGCATTGTTATGTTCACCTAAAATTTCTGCTGATCGTCCCATCCAATAGTATCCACGGGATATTGAAAGAGGTTTAGAAGATAACTTCAGAATCCGTGAAAAATGGTACATTGCCAATTTGGGGTCATTAAGAAATCGTAGTGCGTACCATCCTGCATGAAATTCAGCATCGACTGCTAACGAAGATAATGTACCGGTGTGGCTTGCAACGAGCTGATAAGCCATTTTAGGCTTGTTTAAATCAAGCATTTCACGAGAGAGTGCACGTCGTTCTATCCACCATGCATCAGAATTGAGAAGACTTGATGTATCTCTCGGTGTTTTCATCATGAGCGCTGTTGCTGCGCTGTATTGCCCTGTTCGTCGTAAATAGCGAATTTGAGCAAATTGTAAAAGAGGATCTTGTTTCCATGAGCGATCAATAACTTGTAATTTTTGTGCAGCTCTAGGATCATTTTTTTCTACAGCAACAAAAACATCAAAAAGAGATTGAGCATGGGCTAATTTTGCGACTCGTTTGGCTGATTCAATTTGCTGTGCATACAGCATAAATTGCATCCGTTTCAGATGATCAATAGGCTTTAATGCAGCACTTGCATTTTTTAGAATAAGTTCTTCTTCTTTTACATTAAGCTTCACTTTATACCACCATGGAGCTATTATGTTTCGTGCACGGGTGGTTTGTCCAGTTGTGATAAAAGCTTTAGCTAGTGCAGCCATACCTTGTGCCGTAAGAGGAGAGTGATGAGCAAATTTTTCAATGATCACATGTGCGGAATTTGCTTCATTGACGAAAGCGCGTTCAGCATTGTGTCTCATGGTAGTTATACCTGGCCATCCTTTGAGGTCGTTGATCGCATTGAATATTTCAGAACTTGGTACATTGGTACAATTTGAGATGCCAATCGCCCATGTCAAAATCTGACGATCAAGATTATTTTGTTCCATTGAATTACGGATAGTTATTGTTTTTGCAATGTTATTGTTTGAGAGTGTGTCTAGGCCAGATTTAAGTTGATGAAGCGTGGTAGTATTGCTGGTTGTAGAAATATTATCATTTATTGGGTAAATCTGTTTTATCAGCTTTTTAAATTTTTCTTGTGTGGCAAATGTTGTAGGGCGAGACAAAGGGATTGGTATTTTTTCGTGCAACAAGATTGTTTGTGCAAATGCATTTGAAAATAAAATTGTTGCTACTTGGATAAATAAAGTAAAAGTTAGTGCAGAAATGGGAACGTAAGATACATGCATATAGGAAAAACCTTAAGGCTTCACTTTGAACTTGAGACCTTAGAATTTTAAAATAAAAGCATGAAAAACGGGTTAATGTATGATTGATAGTTTAGATGAGGTATTTAGAATCAAAAAAGATGTATACTGGCCTTGTGGATAATTTTGTGAAATTCATCTTGCTTCGATGGTGGAGCAAGATTATGCTTTTTGTTGATAATTTGTAAAGGCCATTATTTTTAATAAAGATAACATTACAGGGAGGTTATCATGCTCAAGGGAGCTTTAACTGCGCTTATCACGCCGTTTGATAAAAATGGTGTTGTTGATGAAGAAGCGTTTTGCAATTTTGTCGAGTGGCAGATCACACAAGGTATTAATGGTGTAGTCCCTGTTGGAACAACTGGTGAATCAGCAACATTAAGCCATGAAGAACATAAGAAAATTATAGAATTATGTGTTGAGCAGGTTGCAAAACGTGTTCCTGTTGTGGCTGGGTCAGGGTCAAATAGCACAAGTGAGGCTATAGAGTTTGCACAGCATGCAGAAAAAACGGGTGCAGATGCAGTTTTAGTTGTGACTCCTTATTATAACAAACCTAACCAGCGTGGTTTATACACGCATTTTTCTTCTGTTGCGAAATCTATTTCTATCCCTATTATAATTTATAATATCCCTGGGCGTTCTGTTATCGATATGGATATAGAAACTATGAAAGATCTTTGTCGAGACTTTAAAAATATTATTGGTGTTAAGGATGCAACAAGCAGGATTGAGCGTGTTAGTGAACAACGTGAAAAATGTGGTAAGGATTTTTTACAACTTTCTGGTGATGATTGTACAGCATTAGGTTTTAATGCATGTGGGGGAGTGGGATGTATTTCAGTCTCATCTAATGTTGCTCCGAAACTTTGTGCAGAGCTTCATGCTGCTTGTTACCGTGGTGATTATAAAATAGCACTGGAATTAAATGACCGCTTGATGCCTCTCAATCGTGCTGTGTTCATTGAGCCGAATCCCGCAGGTATTAAATATGCAGCTGCAAAGTTGAAGTTGTGTGGCGATACTGTTCGTTCACCTATCGTTCCGTTGTTGGATACTACGAAAAGGAGTATTGATGCGGCTTTGAAATATGCTGGTCTTCTTAAAGAATGATATGTCGCCATGAATAAAAAAAAGAACGCGCCTATACGAAGAATAATTGCTGATAATCGTAAAGCTCGTTTCAATTTCGAAATTCTTGATAATCTGGAAGCCGGTCTTGTACTTCAGGGAACAGAAGTGAAGTCTTTACGTTCTAATCATGCTAATATTGCTGAAAGTTATGCTAGCTTTGAGAATGGGGAGTTGTGGTTAGTTAACAGTTATATTCCTGAATATACGCAGGCTAATCGTTTTAATCATGAATCTCGTCGTTTGCGTAAGCTATTGATTTCAAAACGTGAAATGGTGCGTTTTTTTAATGCAACTTCTCGTGAAGGAATGACGCTTGTTCCGCTTAAACTTTATTTTAATGAACGAGGATGTGCTAAATTAGAGATTGCTCTAGCGCGTGGAAAAAAACTTTATGATAAACGTGAAACAGAAAAAAAACGTGATTGGGGACGTGAGAAAGCGAGGCTTTTAAAAAAATATGGATGACCAAATGATTGGTTTATATATATTTTTTGTATAATTTCTGATAATTTCAGCATTGATCTAAATGTGTTTTTGCTGCTTGAAAAACTTGATGGAACATAGCATTCGTCAAACGTCCGGTGTTAGTATTATAACGTGAGCAGTGATAACTTGAAAAGATGCGCAGTTTTCCAATGTTACTTATTTTCCCGTGTCCAAAAGGGTGCGCTGAAATTTTTGAATTTAAAGCACGTAAAGTCGAGTGGTGAGCAATGGTGCCAAGAGTGATAACGGCTTTAAGTTTTGGAAGATTTGTTAAAAGAGGTGAAAAGAAATATCGGCAGGTATTTATTTCAGCACCAGTGGGTTTATTTTCTGGTGGGACACAACGAACTGAGTTAACAATTGCTGCATCAACAAGTTTAAGATTGTCATCTGCTTTTTCTTCGAAAGTACCTTGTGCAAAGCCGAATTTTTTTAAAGTAGAATAAAGTAATTGTCCTGCATAATCACCAGTAAATGGTCGTCCAGTTCGGTTTGCTCCACGTAATCCGGGAGCAAGTCCGACAATAAGAAGGCGTGTTGTCGCAGCACCTTTATAAGGAAAAAATGGACTTACTGGCGCATTATGCCAACTTGGTTCTTTTACACGCCAATCGGCTATAAATTTATGTAAGCGAGGGCATAAATTGCAATTTTGTGGAGGTTCTGGGCAAAGCGATTTTAATTGGCTATTCATATTGGCAATTATTAATTATTCGTTATGAAAAATCTCATTGAGTCATTTATGCAAAACTTATGGCCTATCATGTTTTTATAAACAACCTTGTAATCAATATAGAAGGGTTTTTCATGACATATTAACATAAAATCATTATCGATTATTTTTATAAAGATAGGAAATTGTTTGGTGACTTATTTTAACAAATAATATGTTAGTTAATACAGAGTTCGATAAGATAAATTTTTTTATTTTTAATGAATATGTTGTTTCAGAAAATGTTAATAAATTTGAGTACTTGGTATAACCTTAAAGGATCCATTTTCCCTAAACAGCAGTAGTTGTCAATGAGCGTATCTCTAATGTTACTAAAGTTTTTAAACTGCTTTAATAGTCAAGTAGTCTTTAATAATTAATTTTGAATAGGTTATATGCCTTTTTGTGAATCTTCTAAGAATTTTATCAAATAAATTTCTTTAGCAAAAAATATTAAAGATTATGTTGTTTTTCTTGTGTTTTATTCGAATTATTGTATATAATGAACGTCCATTATTGAGTTTTTAATCTTTAAGAAAGGGGCGCAAATGGCCCGCGTAACTGTAGAAGATTGTATTGATAAAGTTGACAACCGCTTTGAGCTAGTGCTTTTGGCTGGGCATAGGGCACGTCAGATTTCACAGGGTGCACAGATCACAATTGATCGTGATAATGATAAGAATCCTGTTGTTGCTTTACGTGAGATAGCAGAAGAAACGCTGTCATCTGCTGATTTAAAAGAGGACCTTATTCATTCTTTGCAAAAACACGTGGAGGTGGATGAACCAGAAGTGGCGAGTGAGTTTATTTCTCATTCAGGTGAGGCTGATGGTGTTTTTAGTGCATCTTCAGAAGAAGAGGGGTGTTCATTTGATGATATGTCAGAAGAAGATCTTTTAGCAGGTATTGAGGGTTTGGTTGTTCCAGAAAAGAGTGATGATTATTGATTCACAGCATGAGAATTAATGTGTGTTGTATGAGTTTCGGTTCTTTTTTTGTCCTTTGCAGTGATGGAGTGTTTTTGTATAATAATGGTCATGTTGTGAAAGTGTAAGGGGCGCGTATTTGTATGATGCGTCAGTGTGATCTTGTTGGCCGTGTTCAACGGTATAAATCTGACGTAGATGAGGTTCTGTTGAATAAGGCTTATGATTATGCGATGCAAAAGCATGGTCATCAGAAGCGTGCCTCAGGTGATCTGTATTTTTCTCATCCTTTAGAAGTAGCAGCTATTTTAACGGATATGCGGTTGGATGAAGCAACAATCGCTGTCGCTCTTTTGCATGATACGATTGAGGATACAAGCGCTACGCGTGCAGAGATTGATCAGCTTTTTGGATCTGAAATCGGTAAGTTAGTAGAAGGTCTTACAAAACTTAATAAGCTTGATCTTGTATCAAAGAAAGCAGTACAGGCAGAGAATCTTCGGAAGCTTCTTATTGCTATTTCTGATGATGTTCGTGTTCTTTTAGTAAAACTTGCGGATCGTCTTCATAATATGCGCACTCTTGGTGTTATGCGTGATGATAAGCGTCGGAGAATTGCTGAAGAGACAATGGATATTTATGCGCCGCTTGCTGGGCGTATGGGTATGCAGGATATGCGTGAAGAATTAGAAGATCTTTCTTTTTTTCATTTAAATCCGGATGGTTATCATACCATTACTAATCAACTTTCCGAATTATCAAAACGTAATCGTGATTTATTATCTACGATTGAAAATGAATTAACAAAGCTTTTTCTCAAAAATGGTATTAAAGCTGATGTTAAAAGTCGTCAAAAAAAATCTTATTCGGTTTTTCGTAAAATGGAAAGCAAAGCGTTGTCTTTTGAACAACTGTCAGATATTTTTGGATTTCGCGTGATTGTTGAAACAGTCAATGATTGTTATCGTGCTCTTGGTGTTATCCATACTACTTGGCCGATGGTGCCTGGGCGTTTTAAAGATTATATTTCTATACCAAAGCAAAATGATTACCGTTCTATTCATACAACAATTGTAGGTCCTTCGAGGCAGCGCGTTGAGTTGCAAATTAGAACTGCTGCTATGGATGAAATTGCTGAGTATGGTGTTGCTGCACATTCCATCTATAAAGAACGTGGTTCCAATTATTCTGCTTCAAAGTTATCAAGTGAAACTAATGCCTACGCGTGGTTACGCCAAACGATACAATCTTTATCAGATGGAGATAATCCTGAAGAATTTTTAGAACATACGAAGCTTGAGCTTTTTCAAGATCAGGTTTTCTGTTTTACTCCAAAAGGTCGATTGATTGCGTTTCCAAAAGGTGCCACACCCATTGATTTTGCTTACGCAGTTCATACTGATATAGGAGATTCTTGTGTAGGAGTAAAAATTAACGGTCGCATTATGCCTTTAATGACCAAATTGAAAAATGGTGATGAAGTTGATATTATACGTTCACAAGCTCAAATTCCACCAGCAGCGTGGGAATTTTTTGTTGTAACTGGAAAAGCACGTTCAGCTATTCGTCGAGCAACTCGAGCAGCAGTACGTAAGCAATACTCAGGTTTAGGATATCGTATTCTCGAGCGTTCTTTCGAATATATGGAAAAACAATTTTCAAAAGACATCCTTAAACAAGTTTTGCCACGTTTAGCGCACAAAGATGTGGAAGACGTGTTGGCAGCTGTTGGGCGTGGTGAGCTACCTTCTTCTGATGTAGTTAAAGCAGTTTATCCTGATTATCAAGATCACCGTGTAATACAAAAGTCATCTTTTAAGCCTGGAGAAGAAGGTTGGTTTAACATTGAAAATGCTCAGGGTATGATTTTTAAAGTCCCAGAAAATGAAAATGGTACCACCTTAGAGAAGAAGCATCAATGCAGGGCACTACCTATTCGGGGTACGAAAGGAGATATTCCGGTGCGCTTTTCTCCTGAAGGAGCTGTACCAGGAGATCGGATTGTTGGTATTATGCAACCAGGTGCAGGGATCACTATTTATCCGATACAATCTTCGGCTTTAATGGCGTATGATGATCAGCCAGAAAGGTGGATTGATGTTCGCTGGGATATTGATGCTCAAATGAATGAGCGTTTTCCTGCTCGGATTGATGTTTTGGCTGTTAATAGTCCTGGTTCTTTAGCTGAAATTACTCAAATTATTTCTGCGAATGATGCTAATATTCAAAATTTATCTTTTATCCGTACTGCAACAGATTTTGTAGAACTCATGATTGATTTGGAAGTTTGGGATTTAAAACATTTAAATCGTATTTTTTCCCAATTAAAAGAAGCAAGTTCGGTTAGTACAGTGCGTCGAATTCATGGATAAAACGAGAGAGTTCATAATGAATACACAAGATGTGATTAATATTTTTAAACAAGCAGATGCTATTCTGGAAGGGCATTTCATTTTAACATCAGGTCGTCATAGTGCCACTTATATGCAGAAGGCAAAAGTATTCATGCATGCTGATTTGACGGAAAAGTTGTGTTGTGGGTTGGCTGAAAAAATCAAGAGGCATGTTGAAGGAAGGATTGATTATGTGGTTGGTCCCGCTATCGGTGGCCTTATTCCATCATATGAAACTTCACGTCACCTTGGTATTCCTTCTCTTTGGGTAGAGCGTGTTAACGGTATATTTCAATTGCGTCGTTTTGAAATTAAGAAAGGTTCTCGAATTGTGATTGTTGAAGATATTGTGACAACAGGTTTGTCTATTCGTGAAACAGTTGAGGCTTTGGCTGCGGAAGAGGTAGACGTGGTGGCGAGTGCGTGTATTCTTGATCGTTCTGGTGGTAAAGTTGATGTCGGAGTTCCTCTGATTGCACTTGCTGAATATGAGATAGCATCTTATGCCAGTGATGCATTACCAGCTGATCTTGCTATGCTTCCAGCAGTTAAGCCAGGAAGTCGAAATATTTAATTGTCTTTATATTTTTTTATTTTTGTGCGAAAAAACTATTTCGATTAATTTAAACTATACGAATTATTTTTAATTTTACGAGATATATACTGAGAATGATATGCTTTTTTATCATCGAGAATCAACGAATTTTGTAAAGCGCATTCGACTTTGGTTATGGCCACGTCGTTCATTTTCTCGCTCATTTTGCTATATGCGTAAACGTATTTTGCGTATATCAGCAACCCCACATAAGGTAGCATTGGGTTTTGCTATCGGTATTTTCTTGGCTTGCTCACCTCTTTTTGGAATACATATTATTTTAGCAATACTTCTGTCTTGGATTTTGCGTGGAAATTTTGCAGCAGCAATTATTGGAACTGTTATTTCTAATCCACTTACATTTTTTTTTATTATTATAGCTGATTATAAAATAGGTTATTTCTTTTTATCGCTATTTAGCGATGTGAACGAGATGTCTCTTTCTCAAATTCGTACTTTATTTGATGGTTTAACTCCTTCGAATATTTCCCTTCTTTTTAAGGGGACATGGAATTCAATCATGAGGCCGATGATTTTAGGTGGTGTATTTTTAGGTTTTATTTTCGGTGGCTTATCCTATATAGGCGTTTACAGGGCAATAGCCCGTTTTCAACGAAAGCGATATCAAGAGATTATGAAAAAAAAGCGTTTGTATCAAAAAGATTCTAGGTAGTGTTTTATGATCGTTGGTCTTGGAAGTGATCTTGTTGATATAAGACGCATTGAAAGAATATTGATTCGTCATAGTGATCGTTTTGTTCAACGTGTTTTTACAGATATTGAACGGAACACATCCGAGAATACGATCAAAAAAAGTGCTTCTTATGCAAAAAGATTTGCTGCTAAGGAAGCATGTGCTAAAGCTTTAGGGACAGGAGTCGCTTTCGGTATCAGTTGGAAAGACATGGGGGTTATCAATTTGCCATCTGGAAAACCAATTATGGAATTAACAAATCGGGCGCAAATGCGATTACAAGAATTATTACCCTCTGATCATAACGCTGTTATTCATCTTAGCATAACGGATGATTTTCCTTGGGCTCAAGCATTTGTTATTATTGAAGTATTTCCGCGTGGGTAAGTATTGTTGGAGGTTATGCTTTTGATATTTGAACATTGTAATAAAAAAATAAGTTGTATTTGTGATGAGAAGGTAGATTTGTTATGATTCAGAAAGAGAAAAAGAAAAAAAACGCAATTATTGAATTTATTTTTGTTTTGATACAAGCTCTGCTTTTGGCTGGACTTATTCGTACACTTTTGTTCCAGCCTTTTAGCATTCCTTCTGGTTCCATGCGTCCTACTTTGCTCGTGGGAGATTATCTTTTTGTTTCTAAGTATGCGTATGGGTATTCTCATTATTCCATGCCCTTTTCTCCTCCTATCTTTTCGGGACGTATTTGGAAATCTCAACCTCAGCGTGGAGATGTCATTGTTTTTCGTTTACCAAGTAATCCTGATATTGATTATATAAAACGTGTCGTTGGGCTTCCTGGTGATCGTATACAAGTTCGTCAAAGTGTCCTTTATATCAATGATAAAGCTGTTCCACGTCATTTTATGGGACAGATTAACGATTTTGATGTCACAGAGTTTAATTATCCTGTTGATGTTTATCGTGAGACAATGCCTAACGGTGTCAGTTATGACACACTCGACATAGGTTTTTTTCCACAAGTTGATGAAACACAGGTTTTCGAAGTTCCTCAAGGGCACTATTTTGTGATGGGTGATAACCGTGATAATTCAGATGATAGTCGTTTGGATGTTGGATATGTTCCGGAAGAAAATCTTATTGGTCGAGCAAGTTTGATTTTTTTCTCTATCAGTAATGGTTCGAGTGCTTGGCAACTTTGGCGTTGGCCGTTTGATGTGCGCTGGAATCGGTTATTTTCTTTTGTTAATACTGTTCATGATTTGCCGCTTGATAAGCAGAGGATCAGTAATGAATCATCCCATCATTGATCAGCTTGAGAAACTGACGGGGCATCGTTTTGAAGACGTAGATAGATTAAAAAGAGCACTGACGCATTCCAGTGTACAAGATTCTAAGCAGGGGGATTATGAGCGCTTAGAATTTCTTGGTGATCGAGTTCTTGGTCTTTTGATTGCTGAGATGTTGTATCAGTTTTTCCCACAGGCAAGTGAGGGTGAGTTGTCTGTGCGTTTAAATGGTTTAGTTAATGCGCAGACGTGTGCTGATATTGCGTTAGAAATTGGGTTACCTGATATGATAAATGTTGGCTTTGAAATGAGAAATTTAAGTGATCGACGGCTTACAAATATGCATGCTGATGTAATTGAAGCTTTGATTGCTGTAATGTATCTTGATGGAGGAGTAGAGAGTGTTCGACCTTTTATTAGGAAATATTGGCAAAATCGGGCAAAACAGATGAATGCTGGTCGGCGTGATGCCAAAACAGAATTGCAAGAATGGGCTCATATACAGGGTAGTGCACAACCACATTATCGTGTTATAAAACGTTCCGGTCCAGATCATGATCCTATTTTTATGGTAGAGGTCAGTATTTCTGGTTTTGCACCAGAAATTGGGGAGGGAAGTTCTAAGCGATATGCTGAAAGAATGGCAGCTGAAAAAATTTTACAACGCGAAGGGATATGGGAGATACAAGGAAAAAGTGATCATGGATGACGTTATCAAGACGCGTTCTGGTTTTGTTGTGCTTATTGGGATGCCTAATGTTGGTAAATCAACATTGGTTAATCAGTTGGTTGGAACAAAGGTTTCAATTGTAACGCATAAAGTACAAACCACAAGAACTTTGATTCGTGGCATTGTCATTCATAATGATACACAAATTGTATTGATTGATACACCAGGGGTTTTTCATCCCCATAAGAGATTAGAACGTGCTATGGTGTCTGCTGCTTGGGGTGGCGCTAAGAGTGCTGATGTTATTTTAGTTTTGATTGATGCTCATGGTGGTCTTTCGGGTGAAGTGTGTGAGATGTTAGATGTTGTAAAAAATATTAAACAAGATAAGTTTCTTGTTCTTAATAAGATTGATAAAGTGGCTAAGTCATCTCTTTTGGCATTAACTAGAAAAATTAATGAACGAGTAGAATTTTTACAGACGTTTATGATTTCTGCTCTAAATGGCTCTGGTTGTAATGATTTGCTTCATGAATTGAGTATGATGATGCAGAATGGGCCATGGTACTATCCAGAAGATCAAATCTCGGATATGCCTATGCGTCAGCTTGCTTCTGAGATTACACGCGAAAAACTTTTTCTTCGTCTTCACGATGAACTTCCATATTCATCAACAGTTGAAACAGAAAGCTGGGAAGAGAAGCCAAACGGTTCAGTTAAAATTAATCAAGTCATTTATGTGGAGCGCGATAGTCAGAAAAAAATTATTCTAGGAACAAAAGGTTGCACAATTAAAGCAATTGGTCAGGCTGCTCGTAAAGAATTAATGGAAATTATGGATCAAAAGGTTCATCTTTTCCTGTTTGTAAAAGTGCGTGATAATTGGGATACTGATCCAGAACGTTACCGCGAGATGGGATTGGATTTTTTAGAATAAAATGAAATGGAAAGAACAGGCTATTATCCTTGGCGCACGTCAGTATGGTGAAACAAGTGTAATTCTTGAGATTATGACGCGTCATCATGGTCGTTATATGGGGATTATAAAGGGAGGGCGTTCTCGTCGTATGGCGGCTCTTCTTCAACCTGGGAATTTTGTAGAAGCTGAGTGGTGTGCACGTTTAGACGAGCATTTGGGATTTTTTCGGCTTGAATCGCTTGATTTACATGCGGCGCGGTTAATTGTTTTACCGGAGGCACTTTATGCTTTACAGTTGATAGCTTTCCATTTACGATTTCTTCCCGAGCGTGATCCGCATCCAATTTTATATGATATTTTATACCTTTTTATGCAGAGTTTTGATGAGTCTTTTGTAGCCGCTGAATTATCTGTTCTTTTTGAAATGCGGTTTCTTGAAGAGCTTGGTTTTGGTCTTGATTTATCCTGTTGTGCTGCAACAGGTTGTAAGGAAAAGCTTCATTATGTCTCACCAAAGTCAGGACGTGCCATATGTGAAGAAGCAGGACACCCTTGGAAAGAAAAGCTTTTCATTTTACCACAGTTTTTGGTTCAAAAAACTGTTCATCCTGTTGATTTTAATGATATAATGAATGGTTTTATTTTGACAGGTTTTTTTTTAATGCGTTATGTCTGGGAACCAAGAGGTATCAGACAGCCGTCAGTTCGTATCAATTTGATACACTTGTTTGAACGGCGGTTGAAAACATTGATTTAGTAAAAATGAATAGAATGTAAAGATGCGAGTCTTAAAGACAATTACCGAAGTGCGTCGATGTATCGCAGAAGAGCGGCGTTTAGGATTTTCAATTGGCTTTGTTCCAACGATGGGAGCATTGCATAATGGTCATCTCTCGTTAGTACAGCAAGCGAGAATGATGTGTGATAGAGTATTAGTTTCTATTTTTGTTAATCCTAAGCAATTTGGTCTTCATGAGGATTTTGATAAATATCCGAGAGATTTAGTTGGTGATTGTGCTTTATTAGAAAAAGCGGGTGTTGGATATGTTTTTGCTCCTTCTATAGAAGAAATGTGGCCACTAGGGAATGAGACAATTGTTAAGGTAGAAAAATTATCATGTATTTTGATGGGGAGATTACGTCCAGGGCATTTTTGTGGTGTGACTAGCGTTGTAGCTAAACTTTTTAATATTGTTCAGCCAGATAAGGCTTTTTTTGGAGAAAAAGATTTTCAACAGATTTTAATTATCCGCCGTATGGTTAAAGATCTAGCATTTCCTGTTGAAATTGTTGGAGTACCTACTTTACGTGAAGCAGATGGTGTCGCTAGCTCTTCACGTAATCAGTTGTTAACATTAGAAAATCGTGAAGCTGCAAAAATTATTCCTGAAAGTGGTAAAGCTGCTGAAAAACTTTATCACCAAGGTGAACGATCGGCTTATAAATTACGCAAAATTGTTTTGGATATTTTACAGCAGGAATCACGTGCGATCATTGAATCTGTAGATTTACGAGATTTAGAGACTTTATGCGTGATCAAAGGAAAACTTAAGAGACCTGCAATTTTATTACTAACTGTTCGTTTTGGTGAAGTTAGACTTATTGATCAATATATATTGCAATAAAAGGAATAAAAATGAATGCACAGAAAACCATAAAGCGTGTTACCGCTTCTGAAATAAGGTCAAGAAAAGGAAAGGAACCAATTGTTTCTTTAACAGCGTATCAAGTTTATACTGCACGTATTGCGGATCCATATTGCGATTTCCTTTTGGTTGGTGATAGTGTTGGTATGGTTGTACATGGGTTTGATACAACACTTCCGGTTAATGTAGATATGATGGTTTTGCATGCGCAGGCAGTTATGCGTGGATCTAAGAGAGCGCTGGTTGTTGTTGATATGCCTTTTGGTTCTTATGAAGAAAGTAAAGAACAGGCTTTTTTTAATGCGTCGCGTATTCTTTCGGAAACAGGATGTGGTGCAATTAAGCTTGAAGGTGGTGTCCATATAGCAAAAACAATTGATTTTTTGTGTAAACGCGGTATTCCGGTTATGGGGCATATTGGTCTTACTCCACAATCTGTAAATCGTTTTGGTGGTTTTAAAACACAGGGGCAGAAAGAAAGTGATTGGCAAAAGATTGAAGAAGATGGGGCAGCAATTGAAGAGGCAGGCGCTTTTGCTGTTGTTGTGGAAGGAGTTGTCGAACCATTAGCTGTAAGGCTAACAGAAAGTCTTTCTATTCCTACTATTGGTATTGGTGCATCCAATCGGTGTGATGGACAGATATTGGTAATGGAAGATATGTTAGGCTATGGCGCCTGTGTACCTAGATTTGTGCGTCGCTATGGTGATATTGAAAAAGCAGTGGAGACCGCAATCAGAAGTTATGCCAATGACGTAAGATCACGTGTTTTTCCAGATGATGCAGAGGTATATAAACTAAAATAAAATGCAAATTTAAAAATCGTGTAAAAGATCGTTTATCGTAAAGATCTAGCAATTAGTATTTATTTCTTTGCATGCAGTGTGTTTACATTCAAGTTTATCTATAACTTTTGATAATATAGTTTAGTTATTAATCAGTTTTTATAGCACTTTCTGAAAAAGTAAAATTCATATTTTCGGCAATGCTTATTGTGACGGGAGTATTTTCTACTTCAAATGGGATGTTTTTGTTTAGAGCATCTTTGACATGATCAATACGTATTAACGTTAAAGCTTCGTTTGCAACGCATGTTCCCAAGTAACCAAGCACTTTAGTTCCTGCTCTGATGCTGGATTTCGGAATTAGTTCGTGTTGGCTTTTTACTACTAAGATGCGGCGACGTACCATGTGATGATGGTGCATTCGTGCAACAATTTCTTGTCCGATGTAGCAACCTTTATTGAATGTTAGTCCATTAATTTGATCATAATTAATATCATGAGGAAAGACTTTACCTATTTCATAGTCTTGACTACTTTCTGCAATCGCATAACGGATGCGTATTTTGTTCCAATTATCATTATGTTCTGGAGCAGAAAAAGGCATTTTCCCATAGATTCGTATTATTTTTTCTTTTTGTGGGAAGCGTTTATCAATAAAACTTAAATTATTGTTTGAGATATCTATTTCATTATTCCAAAAAATCATGACAACTTCTTGTAATGGTTGTGTAATTTCTACTTTTTTATGCAATTTATAGAGAAGAAGACGCTTTTGGAAAATATCAGCTAAAGACATCTCAATATCAATGAGATATCCGTCATCTATTTTGCCGATTAAAAAATCAGCAATAACCTTTCCTTGCGGGGATAAGAGAGCTCCAGGAAAAATTTCTTGTGATCCGATTTTTTTTACATCTGTCGTAAGAAGAACTTGCAAAAAATGTGTTGCTTCTTCACCGGTAACTTTAATAATTCTACGGTTTTTTAATAAAATGGCATTTTGTTTTTCAATCATGATTCTTGCCTTTTTGTCTAAAGTTACATAATCGATAAGAAAGGATATGTAAGGAGAACGGCTATGTTTAAAACATTTGATACCATTTTTAAAGGTGCAACACTTGTAAATCATGATGGAAGCAGCAAGCGTGATATTGGTATCAGAAATGGTCGTATTGCTGAAATTGGCGATCTTACATCTGTGTCTGCTGCTGAGGTGATTGACTGTACAGGTCTTCATATTTTGCCTGGTATCATAGATAGCCAAGTCCATTTTCGTGAACCAGGTAATGAATATAAAGAGGATTTGGAAAGTGGCTCATATTCTGCAGTTTTAGGAGGGGTTACAACAGTGTTTGAAATGCCTAACACTAATCCATTAACTACGTCTGAAAAAGCATTGGCTGATAAGGTTAAACGCGGATTTCATCGGATGCATTGTGATTTTGCTTTTTGGGTTGGAGGAACACGCGAAAACATGCATGAATTAGCTGAGCTAGAAAGACTTCCTGGAGCTGCAGGAATTAAAGTATTCATGGGTTCTTCTACTGGTGATCTCTTAGTGGATGATGATGAAAGTGTGCGTCTTATTTTAAAGAATATACATCGTCGTGCAGCTTTTCATTCTGAAGATGAAGCAAGACTTAAGGAGCGTAAAATGTTGTGCATTAAGAATGATCCATCATCGCACCCAGTTTGGCGAGATGAGATCGCAGCATTCAAATGTACACAGCGTTTGGTTAAAATAGCGCACGAGACGAAAGCACGAATTCACGTGTTACATGTTTCTACAGCGGAAGAAATTGATTTTCTTAAAAATCATAAAGACGTAGCAACGGTTGAAGTTACTCAACATCATTTGACCTTGACCTCTGATGCTTATCAGCAATTTGGCACGTTAATTCAGATGAATCCACCTATCCGTGAGAGTCGCCATTATGAATCTCTTTGGTATGGTGTTCAGCAGGGTATTATTGATGTTTTAGGCTCTGATCATGCTCCGCATACGCTAGAAGAAAAACGCAATCCCTATCCCTCTTCGCCATCAGGGATAACAGGTGTACAGACAACAGCAGCAATTATGCTGACACATGTGAATGCAGGAAAGCTATCTATTGAACGTTTTGTTGATCTTACTTCGCATGGTCCTAGTCGAATTTTTGGTATAAGTTGTAAGGGGCGTATCGCTGTTGGATATGATGCTGATTTGACTATTGTTGATCTCAAACGAGAAGAGATTATTACAAATGAATTGATTGGTTCACGTGCAGGTTGGACACCTTATGATGGTAAGAAGGTTAAGGGGTGGCCAGTTGGAACAATTATTCGTGGTATGCGGGTTATGTGGGAAGGTGAAATTGCTACACCTTCGCAGGGTGAGCCTGTGAAATTTATAGAATCTTTGGCATAATTAGATTAAAATTGATGAGTTTTGTTGAATGATTTAGTGAATACAGAAGATGATTAATAATAGCATTATCATAATAAATAAAAATATTTTTATGACTTATTATTCAATTAGTTAGTCTATTATACTTATGTTAAATTTTGCTTACTAAGCTATTCATTTTTAGATAATATCATTTGCATAGACCGAATTAAAGGGGTGATAGTTTTAAATGAGCTAATTGTGAAAATGCGTAATAAGGCTTTCAGATAAGGATTTTCCTTCTTGAACGTATCTTTGACTGGCTTCAATTGCTGATTGCGTACAGTGATGATAATTTGCTGAAAAAGCTCTATAAGCTTCATTAAATGCTTCATAAAGATAGGCACGTCTTTGTGGAGTTGGTTTTTCTGCCTCGATTAGTGTTGTCATGTGGTCATACCATTGGTTTGTTTGGGTGCTACAAAGATTTTGCAGATAATGTAGGGATCCTAAAATTTCTGCGAGTCGTAGCAGTTGTTTATCGTATGGTGGCGGTTGTTGTGCAAAAGTTGATATTGAAGTTAAAAAAAACGAATAAATAGTAATTTTTATCAATGTCTTACGCATCATTTTGTTACCTTATTTTAATGAATTTTAGGTGAATATACTTACAATATGGTTTTGTAATTAAGCGTATGTTGAGGAATATGACAAAAGTGGTTTATGCATTATTACCAATAGCGGGTGCGTTATGAAATTTTAGTTATTAGAGACAGGAAGAAGATAATCAATGGGAAGATTAAATTTTTTTCCTCTATTTTTTCCTAATAATTGTATCAACAATAAAAGAAGTATGATCTTTATTAATAGAACACTTTAGTTTAACCCAATAAATAGGATTTTATAATATACGATAGTCATCGCATAGATAAAATCAGGTAGTTGTAAAAATTTTGATCTAAATCTGCATAATTTGATAATCCTTATTAAGATTCACTTAGAAAAGTGGCGGGCAGTATCTCTGATGGAGTATAATTATGAGAGAATTACGATTTTATAATACTCTTACACGCAAAAAAGAGAATTTTATACCAATAGATACCACTAAAGTACGTCTTTATGTTTGTGGTCCAACAATTTATGACGATGCCCATATCGGTAATGCCCGCCCCGTGATTGTTTTTGATACTCTATTTCGCTTATTGCGTCATGTCTATGGTAATGATCATGTTGTTTATGTACGTAATATCACGGATGTGGATGATAAAATTAATACACGAGCAGCTTGTGAATATCCTGAGTTAGAACTTAATGATGCTATCCGTCAATTAACCGAGCGTACATATTCTCAATTTCAACGAGACACAATAGCACTTGGTTGTTTATTACCAACCAGTCAACCACGCGCAACTGATCATTTAGAAGAGATGCGCTTGTTGATTGAAAGGTTAATTGAAAAAGGGCATGCTTATAAAGCAGAAAATCACATATTATTTTCTGTGAGTAGCATAAAAAGGAGTCCACATTATGGTACATTTGCAAAACGCTCATTAGATGAAATGAGGGCAGGAGCACGTATCGATGTGGCTGCTTATAAAAAGGGAGAGATGGATTTTATCTTATGGAAGCCTTCTGTAGAAGGAGAACCGGGGTGGACATCGCCGGCAGGAATTACTGTTTTGGGACGTCCAGGTTGGCATATTGAATGTTCAGCAATGTCGATGGCAAAACTATTGGTTCCTTATGGTGGTGGTTTAACATGTGGTGATCCAAAAGCGAATGTTTTCGATATCCATGGTGGTGGTATTGATTTGATTTTTCCTCATCATGAAAATGAGATTGCACAAAGTTGTTCAGCTTTTGGAACTGAACGAATGGCTAATCTTTGGATGCATAATGGTTTTTTGCAGGTTGAAGGTAAAAAAATGTCTAAAAGCCTTGGCAATTTTATTACAATTCGTTCTATTTTAGAGAGTAATTTTTTCACGTTTAATGGTGTCTTAACAGATGAAATGAAACAAAATTGGTCCGGTTTGTCTGCGCGTTTTTCGATGTTACAAACACATTATAGGGCGCCATTAAATTGGACAAGTCAGCGTTTACTACAAGCAAGTAATGAATTGTATCGTTGGTATGAATTGCTTCGCTGCCAAAGTGATTGTTTGGAGAATAATGATGAATCTCTTAGCGATTCTGTGATAGATGCGTTAAGCGATGATCTTAATACTCCGAATGCAATTACTCTTTTGCGACAATTTTATAAAGAAGAAAATGCCGTAGCTCTCGCAAGTGGTATGAATTTATTTGGTTTATTGCAGAAAGAGTGGGTTAAAAGAGTAGAATGTCCATTATTTACAAAAAAAATCTCTCTAGATTTAAAATTTATTGATCAGCGTATTGCCGAAAGGTTACAGCTTATCCATAATAAAGAATGGGTAGCTGCGGATACTATTCGTGATGAGCTTGCAGCTGAGGGAATCTTCCTAAAAGATAGCAAAGATCCGCAGACTGGTGAGCGTATAACCAAGTGGGAAATAAAATGATTCTGATTCCCGTATTCTAGCAGCTTTCATAACAAGGGAGAAAGTTTGATGGAATTATATCATTACGGGCATATTGCATTTAAATTGGTTGTAGGTCTTGTTGCTTTCCTTTTAATTTTAAGAACTACGGGTCGTGGTAGTCTTAGTCAAATGACACCGGTTGATTTAGTGAGCAATTTTGTGATGGGTGGTATTATTGGAGGGATCATCTACAATCCAAGTGTTAGCAGCGTCCAATTATTGCTTGTTTTGTTTATTTGGCAAACCTTAATTGTATTTCTTAATTTTTTAGCACGTTATTCAGTTTTTTTTCATCATATCATTGCAGGACAAAGCATTACGTTGGTTTTAGATGGCGTATTTCAAATGGATAAAATTAAGAATTTTGGTATCAGTGTAAATGATCTCACTACAATGTTACGTATTAAGGGCTGTAGTTTGCACGAGGCTGCTTTTGTTCGTTTGGAAACCAATGGTGATTGTTCTGTTATTAAAAAGGAAGAGGGTAAGAAGTCGGTTATTTTAGTACAGAATGGTGAAATTCTTGATAATGGTCTTAAAGAGATCAGTAGATCGCGGATCTGGCTTCAAACAGAATTAAAAAAGAGGCGTGTAGAGGTTGAAAATTTATTTGTAGCAGAATGGTATGAGAATACAGATCGAAATAATAAGCTTTATGATGGATTATTTCTTGTTCCTTTTTCAAAAATAGTCTAGCCTCAAACACTAATATATAAGCTTGAAGTGCGTAAAACAGATGATGTGTCTGTAAATAGCAACAGGGTATGTGTCGTAATAATTGTGGTTTTTATTTAGTGTGTGGTAGAGAAGTTAGAATTTCATGGAGCAGAATGGAACGATAAAAACCGTATCGTCAGATACAGGTAGAACTTTTCGTACCCTATGTAATTTATGGCCTTATATGTGGCCAGTAGATAGGAACGATCTGAAAGTCCGTGTGCTATGGGCGATATTTTGTCTTGTTTTAGCAAAGCTTGTTCTCATATCTGTACCGTATTTTTTTAAGTATGCTATGGACACGCTTGATATGAGTTTTAAGCTGCCTGTATGGTTTCCATCTAGTTGGGTTGTTCCCGTTATGCTTGTTTTAGCGTACAATATTGCACGTATTGTTCAAGCAGGATTGAATCAATTGCGTGATTCTATTTTTGCAACTGTTGGTCAATATGCTGTTCGTAAATTAGCCTATAAGACCTTTGTGCATATTCACGGATTATCTTTGCGATTTCATTTGGAAAGGAGAACTGGCGGGCTTTTTCGTGTAATTGAGCGTGGTACTAAGGGAATTGAAGCTATCGTCAGGTTTTCAATCCTTAATACAGTACCAACAGTTTTAGAATTTATTTTGACGGCGCTTATATTTTACATAAACTATGGGGGGCGTTATTTTTTTGTAATTGTGGTAACGATAGGTTTATATACTTGGTTTACAATTAAGGCGAGTGATTGGCGTATTAATATTCGACAAAAAATGAATGCGGCAGATGTTGAGGCTAATACTCATGCTGTTGATTCTATTTTAAATTTTGAAACAGTTAAATATTTTTGTAACGAAAATTTGGAAGCACATCGATTTGATTCTTCTATGGCGGGTTATGAAAAGGCTGCAACAAAGATTTGGACATCGTTAAGCTGGCTTAATTTTGGTCAGGCTCTTATTTTTGGTGTTGGAATGACTGTCCTGATGTTAATGTCGGCTTATGAGGTTTTTCATGAGACGCATACTTTAGGGGATTTCATTTTTATTAATGCGTTTTTAATACAAATATCTATTCCGTTGAATTTTATTGGTTCAATTTATCGTGAAGTTCGACAGGGATTAGCCGATGTTGAAGCTATGTTTGATGTTTTAGACGTTCAACAAGAGATCGTTGATAAATCAAATGCTCAGCCGTTGAAGGTTGTTGATGGTACTGTTCGATTTAATCAAGTAAAATTTTCTTATGATCCAGTTCGCCAAATTCTCAGAGATGTTGATTTCGAAATTCCTGGGGGAAAAACAGTTGCAATTGTTGGTCCATCTGGTTCTGGTAAATCAACTATTTCGCGATTGCTTTTTCGATTTTATGATGTTGATGCAGGGTCTATAACAATTGACGGACAAGATATTCGTGACGTAACCCAAAAAAGTTTACGTGAAGCTATCGGTATGGTACCGCAGGATACCGTTTTATTTAATGATACGATTGCTTATAACATTCGTTATGGGCGTCCAGATGCTACTGATAAAGAAATACGTAAAGCTGCTGCAATGGCACAGATATCAAAATTTATTGAAATGCTTCCAGAAGGTTTTCAATCTATGGTAGGTGAGCGTGGTCTTAAGCTATCAGGTGGTGAAAAACAGCGTGTGGCTATTGCGCGAACATTGTTGAAGGCTCCCCCACTTCTTATTCTGGATGAAGCAACCGCAGCTTTGGATACGGCGACTGAGCAAGAAATTCAACAGGCATTGGATATCGTAAGCCGTGGACGTACGACGTTGATTATTGCTCATCGCCTTTCTACCGTTATTAATGCTGACGAAATTTTGGTTCTCAAAGGTGGCCGTATTATCGAAAATGGAACGCATGCTGAGCTTTTGCATAAAAAGGGTTTGTATGCTTCAATGTGGAATAAACAGCTTGAGGCATCGCAGGCTGAAGAAAAATTACGTAAAATGCGTGAAGAAGATGAGCTCGGTATTGTTAATCGTAAAAAATAAATTGTGTAAAATGACATCTATAATTCTATACTAAAATGATTAATTAAGTAAATAAAAGGAAGGGAGGAACAAAAAGATTTATTGTGTGTTAAATCATATCTATGAATAGGAAGTTATATGGGTATTCTACAGTCTGTTTGTAATAATTTTGTACCAATTCATAAAGAAGGTTATCCTTTTATCGTAGCGTTTTTTGTTATATCATTTATCCTTGGTCTGGTATGGAATCCGTTATTTTGGTGTGGTTTTGTTTTAACAGTGTGGTGTATATATTTTTTCCGTGATCCAGAGCGTGTGGTACCTTTGAATTCAAATTTAATTATCTCTCCTGCTGATGGACGTATCTCATTCGTTGAATCATGTATTCCACCTGAAGATTTGGGATTGGGTAATGGGGAGATGATCCGTATCTCTGTGTTTATGAATATTTTTTCATGCCACATCAATCGTGTTCCTATAAGTGGTACAATAAAATCTATAGTTTATCGTCCAGGTCATTTTGCTAATGCTGAGCTTGATAAGGCTAGTGAATTTAATGAACGTAATGGAGTGGTAATCGATAGCAAACATGGTAAAATTGGTGTAGTACAAATTGCAGGAATGGTTGCTCGCCGGATTGTTTGTTGGTCAAAGGAAAATGATTCAGTTATGACCGGGCAGCGCTTTGGGATGATTCGTTTTGGTTCTCGCCTTGATATTTATATACCAACGGAAGTTAAATTGCATGTTGCAGTTGGTCAGACAGCAATTGCGGGAGAGACGGTTTTAGGTTCTTTTGGCGATGATAATACTGAAATTGAATTCAGATTTGATTAGGATGAAAAATGGAAATTTTGTCACTATTTTCTTCATTTAATCTCGAAGGACATCATGATGATGCTGCAAATCGGTGGCGATCACCCACGCCAATGCGCTATATTATTCCTAATATTGTAACCATTTTGGCAATTTGTGCAGGAATGAGTAGTATTCGTTTGGCTTTTGAGCATCGCTATGAGGCTGCCATTTTAATGGTGCTTTTAGCAGCAGTCTTAGACGGTGCTGATGGCCGTATTGCCCGTTTGATAGATGGTAGTTCATCTTTTGGAGCACAGATGGATTCTCTTGCTGATATCGTTAATTTTGGGGTTGCACCGGCTCTTATCGTTTATTCTTTTATTTTGAATCAGGCTCACCAAGTTGGGTGGATTGCAGCACTTGTCTATTGTGTTGCTTGTTGCTTACGGTTAGCTCGTTTTAATGTGATGTTGGATAATGTTGATATACCAAAATGGCAGGGAAATTACTTTATTGGTGTTCCTGCACCAGCAGGAGCATTGTTACTTTTGTTGCCTGTTTATCTAGGGGCTCTTGGTTTGATGCCAAGCTGGGGGTGGGCGTTATTCTTTAGTCTTTATACTGTGGTAATTGCTTTTCTTTTAGTTAGCCGCTTACCAGTATGGAGTGCAAAAATAATTGATCAAAATTTGAGGCGTGATATCGTTGTACCATGTATGCTAATTATTGTTATTTATGTTGGTTTTCTTGCTGCTTACACATGGCATACTTTATTGATCACTGCTGTTAGTTATATGATTTTTCTACCTTGCAGTTTTGTGGCTTATAATAAAAGGATGTCTTTGGAAGAAAAAAAAGCCAATGCTGACGTCATTCAAAAGTCATAGAGTTTAGTCATTGTAATTTTGATAAATGAAGTAAAAATTAAAGAGAGATTTAATTTTATTTATCTCAGATAATTATTAATCAGGGATACGATAATTCATAAACCGATTTTCGTGAACATTAAATAGTTTTCCTGTTTCTTGTAAATTTGGTGATAATAAATGTATTATTTTTGCCACGACTTCTTGCGGTGAAGGTAGGGTTTGTGGATTTTCACTAGGCATAGCTTGTGCACGCATAGAAGTACGTGTTGCGCCTGGATTAACACAATTAACCTTAATTGGCGTGTGCTTTAATTCTTCTGCCCAGCACCGGGCCATAATTTCTAAAGCAGCTTTAGAAGCTGCGTAAGGTCCCCAAAACGCACGTATTAAGTGGGCAACAGTTGATGATAGAAGGATAACTCGTCCAGCATCAGATTTACGCAATAAGGATTCAAATGCTTTCATTAAGCGCCATTGACTGATAAGGTTTATTTGAAAAACATCTTCAAATACTGTATTTTCGATGTTAGCTATTGGTGAAATTGTTCCAAGGATTCCTGCATTTGCAACCATAATATCAAGCTTTTTCCAACGCTCAGCAACAAAAACACTAAGAGTATCAATGTTGTCCATATGACGTAAGTCGAATGGAACTATAGTTGCTGAAGAACCTTGTTCTTTGATTTTATTATTAAGTTCAGTTAGCCCATCGATTGTTCGCGCGACAGCGATAACGTGAGCACCGCATGCTGCAAGCTCTAACGCTAAATGATAACCAATCCCTCTTGATGCTCCTGTAACAAGTGCAACTCTACCAAAAAGATTAAGATCAAATTTTCTCATCATCAATTTCTTGTTTTAAGAACAGATAAATGATGAATTTTAGGGATACTTTCCTGGTCTACTAAATGTGTCGGATAATGTCCAGTAAAATAATGGTCAGTGAATTGTGGATCAATGTTATTTCGTTTTGTTCCTGCAACAGCAAAATATAAGCCATCTGTTGAAAGAAATTCTAATGAATCAGCTCCAATAAAATTGCACATGGATCTTAAGTCTGGATATTTATTTGCTAAAAGGCTTTCGACTTTTGGTGTATCAATACCATAAAAATCAGGATAAAAAATCATAGGGCTAGAAATTCGCATATGAACTTCTTTTGCTCCTGCATCACGGAGCATTCGCACAATTTTGACAGATGTTGTTCCACGTACAATGGAATCATCGACTAGAATAACGCGTTTTCCTTCGATAACAGAACGGTTTGCAGAATGTTTTAATTTAACTCCAAAAGCACGAATTTGTTGTGTTGGTTCGATAAAGGTTCGACCAACATAATGATTACGAATAATACCAAGCTCAAATGGAATTCCAATTTCTTGTGCATAGCCAATGGCAGCAGGTGTCCCTCCATCAGGAACAGGAACCACAACATCACCGTCACAAGGAGCTTCTTGTGCCAACCGGATACCCATGTTTTTACGTACTGTATAAACATTACGTCCTCCAACAATGGAATCAGGACGAGCAAAATAGACATATTCGAAAAGACAAAGCTTTTCTGACTTTTCTATCTCTGGCTTTATAATTTTTTTAGTTATTTTTCCATCTTTTTGTATTTCACAGATGATGATTTCTCCATTTTTGACATCACGAACATATTTTGCTCCGATAATATCAAGTGCACAAGTTTCAGAACAAAAAATTGGTTTGCCATCAAGCTCACCCATAACGAGCGGTCGTATCCCTATTGGATCACGTGCAGCAATGAGTTTTGTGCGTGTTAACGCTAGCATCGCATATCCACCTTCTACTTGCCTAATAGCATCAACAAAGCGATCAGATGACGATTCATGCCGTGAGCGAGCAATAAGATGGAGAAAAACTTCTGAATCTGATGTTGATTGGCAGATAGCACCAGAGGCGATAAGTTCACGGCGTAATGTAAGACCATTCGTAAGGTTACCATTATGGGCAATAGCAATACCCCCAGCTTTTAATTCAGCAAAAAGAGGCTGGACATTACGTAATGCTATTTCTCCAGTTGTTGAATAACGTGTGTGTCCGATAGCACGATTTCCCGGTAAACGGGCAAGTGTTGCAGGATTCGTGTAATGATCACCAACAAGACCTAAATGTTTTTCTTGATGAAAAATTTTGTTATGATAGGAGACAATTCCAGCTGCTTCTTGTCCACGATGTTGAAGTGCGTGGAGCCCAAGGGCTGTTAATGTTGCTGCATCTTCGTGCCCAAGGATACCAAAAATTCCACATTCTTCATGAAGGGTATCGTCATCTAAAGAAAATTCCTGACAGAGAAGATCAGTTTTTATCATCTTATTCTTTCAATTATAATGGAAGGAAATGATGTTATGCACTACCTGAGGTGCTCTTCAATAACAAATTATTTTTTATTTTGTTGGGGTATATCTTCGTGATAATTCTCATTATTCGTCATTATATCGTTTTTTTTTAAAATTTCTTCTGCTTTTTCTATAGCAAAGTCGAGATTTTTTGGAAGTATTTCCAAAAATTTTTGACCTAATGAATCTAAAATGGGTTTTGTTTTTGCATTTTTTAGCCAATCAGATTGTTGTTCAGGTTGAATCATAGCATTAATAAGTAACATACCAGTTACCATGATGAATAAGCCACGAAGCGCTCCAAAAACAAAACCAACAGTACGGTCGAGTATGCCAATTTGACTATCAATAATAAAATCAGAAAGTTTCATTGTAATTATGGAAGTAATGATCAGGACAATGGTAAAAATCGTTACTAATGTAGTGATTAACGCAATCATTTTATTAGAGATATATTGCTCAAAAAAAGGTAATACGAGCTTAAAGAGTAATAGTGTAGCAATAGCCGCGATTGCCCAAGAAAACAATGATAATAGTTCACGTGAAAATCCTCGAAGCATGGCTAAAAAAGCAGAAAACAGTACGATTGCCACGACAATTCCATCAAGGATTGTTATAATCATTTGTTTGTTCCTTATCCATAACGTTGTATTTTATTTAATCAGTATACAAACACATTTTTTGTTATGTTATTTTTTGTTCTTATAGCAAGGATCTTTTCTATTTTATAGAATTTTTTATAGATTATTATGTTTTCACATAGATCATTTTTTGCCTGCGGCAATTGCAGCAACTAACTCTAGAAGATTAGAAAATGTTTTTTGTTGAAAGGTTGATGATTTAATCGTTTCAGTTATTGCAGTTGGTTGAACAGATCCTTGAAAGCCAAGCTTTTTAGCTTCATTAATACGTTGCACTGAATGTGCAACAGGGCGTATAGCTCCTGAAAGGCTAATTTCACCAAAATATACATAATTAGTCGGAAGAGGAGTATTTGTGAGAGAGGATATTAAAGCTGCCGCAACGGTTAAATCGGCAGCGGGTTCTGATATACGATATCCACCAGCAACGTTAAGATAAACATCATGTTGTCCAAAGCGAATATTGCAATGAGCTTCTAAGACAGCTAGAATCATAGAAAGACGATTTCCATCCCATCCAACAACAGCACGTCGCGGCGTACCGAGTGAAGAAGGAGCAACAAGTGCTTGAATTTCAACTAATATTGGACGTGTTCCTTCCATGCCTGCGAAAACAGCAGTTCCGGGTGCTTTTTCATTCCGTTCGCCTAAAAAAAGTTCAGATGGATTGAGAACTTCTTGTAATCCTTTATCAGACATCTCGAAAACACCAATTTCATCAGTTGGTCCAAAGCGATTTTTTACAGTTCTTAAGATACGATAATGATGTCCACCTTCACCCTCGAAGTAAAGCACACCATCGACCATGTGCTCAACGACGCGAGGACCAGCAATTTGTCCATCTTTAGTAACATGGCCAACAAGAACAACAGCTGCTCCTGTTTTTTTTGCAAAATGAATCATTGCTTGAGCACTGATTCGCACTTGTGTAACCGTTCCTGGTGCCGAATCCGCTGCATCGGACCACAAAGTTTGAATTGAATCAATGATGACCATATCAAGTTTTTTATGTTCACTTAAGGTTGCAAGAATATCTTCAATGTTGGTTTCAGAAGCAAGTTTAACTTCCGTATTTTCAGCACCGAGCCTTTGTGCTCTGAGACGGATTTGTGCAATGGCTTCTTCTCCTGAAACGTATATGATATGATATCCTTTTCGCGATAATGCAGCTGCTGTCTGTGTCAACAACGTTGATTTACCAATACCTGGATCACCGCCCACAAGCAACGCTGATCCACGAACTATCCCTCCGCCAGTAACACGATCAAGTTCAGTAATACCAGAATAGATACGCGAAGCATCTTCGATATTTCCAGAAAGAGATGCAAGAGGAATTATACGTCCTTTACGAATATTTTTTATAGGACCACTTCCAATACCATTATTCATACCTTCTTCAATAAGAGAATTCCATTCTCCGCAGGAATTACATTTTCCAGTCCAACGGGAATGAATAGTGCCACAATTTTGGCAAATAAATTGAATACGGATGCGTGCCATGGTAATTTAACTATATTGTTCTGGAAGATAATTACTATCTGCCAGATCACTAAAGCGTGTGAAATCAGATTGAAATGCAAGATGAACAGTTCCTGTTGGTCCATGTCGCTGTTTCGCAATGATAATTTCCGCTTTCCCAAAAAGTTCATCCATTTTGTCTCGCCATTGTTGATGTTCAGGGCTGCCTATTTTAGGTTCTTCATTTTTAAAGTAATATTCTTCACGATATACAAAAAGAACAACATCAGCATCTTGTTCAATTGAACCAGATTCACGTAAATCTGAGAGCTGTGGGCGTTTATCTGTTCTACTTTCAACTTGACGTGAAAGTTGCGAGAGAGCAATAATAGGAACGTTCAGTTCTTTAGCTAATGCTTTGAGACCAGTAGTAATCTCTGTAATTTCTTGAACTCGACTTTCAGAAGAACGTTTTGAATTACTTGTCATTAACTGTATGTAATCAATAATTAATACATCTAAACCGTGTTGACGCTTTAAACGGCGCGCACGTGCTGCAAGTTGTGAGATAGATATACCCCCAGTTTGGTCAATATAAAGTGGAAGTTTTTGTAAGCTGCGTGTTGCACGAATCATTTTTGTAAATTGCTCTTCTGAAATATTACCACGCCGGATATCAGAGGAAGAGATCTCTGTTTGTTCAGAGATAATGCGCGTTGCAAGTTGTTCTGATGACATTTCAAGTGAGAAGAACCCAACGATTCCCCCTTCATTTTCTTTTGAGGAATCTTTTACCTTTATGTAATCACAATGGGAGTTAGCAATATTAAATGCAATATTTGTGGCAAGTGATGTTTTTCCCATACCAGGACGGCCAGCAAGGATGATTAAATCAGACGGTTGTAATCCTCCCATTTTTTCATCAAGTGTTTTGATATGAGTAGCTATACCTGATAATTTTGAAGAACGCTTTTTTGCAGAAGTTGCCATATTAATGGTCTTCGTTACAGATTCATTGAAATTTTCAAAGCCGCCACCATATTTTCCTTTTTCTGCCAATTCAAATAAATGCTGTTCAATAACTTCAATTTGTTTGATTGGTGTGAGCTCTACAGGAGCATCAAAGGCTGTATTGACAAGTTGATTTCCAAGATTAATCAAAGACCTCCTGATAAAAAGATCGTAGATGACTCGTCCGTAATCTTCAGCATTAATAATTGTCACAGCTTCCGTAGCTAAACGAATAACATAATTGAATACGGTAATATCTCCGATTTTTTCTTCAGCTGGAATAAATGCTTTGATTGTAACCGGATTTGCACGTTTTCCCTGTTGGATAATGTGAGCTGAAACATGATAAATTCTTTGATGTAATGGTTCAAAAAAATGTTCTGGCTTTAAAAAATCTGAAACACGATCAAGTGCGTCATTATTAATAAAAATTGCTCCAAGTAATGCCTGTTCAGCTTCAATATTATGTGGAAGTTGTCGAAAAGAAGGAGAATCTTCTTTTTGTGAAGAGCTCAAACTGACAACACTTGTTTCTTCCATAATAGATTTTTCCAACTAAAATTTTGTTAAATTATTCTTGATAATTAGATTAGGAACTCTGCATTAAAAGGATAATATTACAAATTTTCATTTTGAATTAAATCCACGTCTTTAATTTTGAAGGAGTCTTTTTTAATTGCTCAATGATAATATGTGGATCGCTTGCATATAACATATTCTTTTATATTAAGTATTTTATAAATTTCAAAAATGTATCATAAGTATTTTTTTGTTTTATTATCTGTGCAAATAAATAAATTTACCTTTATAGGTTTGACTATCTTGTATGATGTGTAAATATAAAAAAAATTATAATATACACAAAATTAATTATTTTTTAATCGCAGAGTATAAAATAATTTTTCATGTTTTATGATAGCATAAATATGTTAAAGGTTAACCTATTTTATAATAATTTAATATTTTGTTATCGTAATAACAAAATACTCAGTTTTGAAATCCGAGTATTTTACAATATGTCAATATGTTATTGATAAAAAACGTGAATGGTAAAACAAATAGTGCAAATGATAACTAAACTTCTTTGTTAATGCTGTTTGCATTGTTATCATTTGTTTCTTCTGTAAACGGTTCCTCTTGATTTTCTATCAATGATTCTTCCTGAACATCATATATTGCTTCAATAGAGGTAAGAGTTTCACCTTCTGCTTGACGTTGTGCTTCATTAGCTGAACGTGCAACATTAATTGTAACAGAAATTTGTACTTCAGGGTGTAGGCTAATAATGATAACGTGGAGACCAATGGTTTTTATTGGATGATTAAGTTCAATCTGATTACGTCCAATAGAAAATCCGTCAATAGTTATAATTTCTGAAATATCGCGCGTTGATACAGATCCATAAAGTTGTCCTGTCTCACCAGCTGAACGAACGACAATAAACGATTTACCATCAAGTTTTTCAGCAATTTTTTGTGCTTCACTTTTGCGCTCCAGGTTACGAGCTTCAAGCTGTGCCCTCTGTGTTTCAAATTGTTTTTTATTTACTTCATTAGCGCGTAAAGCTTTTCCTTGAGGTAAAAGAAAATTACGTGCATAGCCATCTTTAACCGAGACAATATCACCCATCTGACCAAGACGGGGAATACGCTCAAGCAAAATAACATCCATGGTTTTTCCTTTCGAATAAATAAATTAGTGTGGTTTATTGTGTGATTGAAAATTATATTGAATGGTTGCCCAGATACCCATTAAAAGCATCATGAAGGAGACAGGTGGAGCAAAAACAACGGTCAAAATAGAAATATAAACAAGGGAAAGTATAATAATTTGGCCGCTTATCCCTTTTGTAATATTATGAAGGTATGCCAACCCACTGATTGATATAACTATAATATATGCAGTAGTAAAAACATGCGCGATCAAATTAAGAGTAAAGCCTAGTTCAATCATTGATGCTACAGATACAATAATGAAAATAACAAGTCCAGAAATGGGTAAGCGAAGAGATTGTCTCCAATCATCATTGGGTCTTCTAAGCCATTTCATATATTTTGCTGTTGTCACAGAAAAATAAAGATTACCGATGAGAAAAATTAAACTATAAATAGTTAGAGCTATAGCCGTTAAAGTTGTAGCATGCGTCATTAAAAATTCACTAAAAGTGAGTATATCGGATTCCTTTATGGACTGCGATTGTTGGATAGCTTGCGCTATGTTTTCAGTAATTTTTTTTGTGATGATAGGTGTTGCTGGGTGAGTTTGGATATAAAGTCCGATGAGACTGGATATAAGAGCAATAAAGTTTGTTAGATGAAAAATAACAGATGATAATGGATACCATATCAGCAATTTTTTTTCTTTCACTTGTTGTGCAAGTCCAAGAAGCCAAGAAGCATAAACAGCAGGAAGAAAAAATAACAACATAAAGCCAAAACCAATGTAAATATTAGTGGTTATGGTAAGAACAACAGTAGCACTTATTAAGGCAGAAAAACTGGCTAATGTTCCCCAGCCAAATGCTACCATGAAGATTGGAAATGAAAGAAAGCAACCAAGAAAGAGAGAAAAGTAAGGTGCAGTATTTGTGATGCTGATGATTGCCATTCCTATAACGACGACAAACAACCCAGCTAAAATACCCGTCATAATTTCATAAATACAAAAGTTTTTCATTTATTGCTGTCCTGCTTTCTGCAGTTAGAGGCATTACAATACCCCAACTTCCGATATTTCATACATTCTTATACATACATACGATCGACCAATGTATTGCTGAAATAAAAAAATCTGCTAGGAAGACTTCCCTAGCAGTATGATATATTTGACAAATTATTTTATAACATATGGAAGTAATCCAAGAAAACGGGCGCGTTTAATAGCATTCGCTAACTCACGCTGTTTTTTCTGACTAACAGCTGTAATCCGTGAAGGGACAATTTTTCCCCGTTCTGAAATATAACGCTGTAATAATTTTATATCTTTGTAATCAATTTTTGGAGCGTTTGCACCTGAAAAAGGACACGTTTTTCTGCGGCGGTGAAAAGGGCGACGTGCTGTGGTTTGATTGATATCAGTCATAATTCTACTCCTTCTACAGCATCTTCACTACGGTGATGTAAGTAACGAGACCGTTCTTCATCTTGACCAACATGACCATTACGACCAATACGCGAAAGTCCTGTAGATTTTTCTTTTTCATGCTTTTCCACGCGGACGGTCATGTAACGCAAAATGTCTTCATTTATGCGCATCTGTCTTTCCATTTCTGCAATTGCTGAGGATGGTGCATCAATGTTAACCAAAACATAATAGGCTTTACGGTTTTTGCGAATACGATAAGCGAGAGAACGAAGCCCCCAATTTTCTACACGCCCAACTTTTCCACCATACGATTCGATAACATCTTTGTAAACACTTAAAAGTTCATCAATCTGTTGTGGTGCAATATCCTGCCGAGCAAGGAATATATGTTCATAAAGAGCCATTGTTTTGCCTTTCTTCAATTAAATTTACTGGTTTCAGCGCAAAGCCTCTGCGACTTGTCTTTTTTGGAAATCCAAAGAAGAAAGGACGCGTTTGCATTCGAGACACTCGAGAGCAGAGATACGGGAGATCAGAAATGTCACATTTCTTACTGGTTATTTTCCAGCCCTCCGTTCAACCTCTAGCTGAAACATCAGTGAATGTTTGACATCTACAGTGTATCTTTCAAAATAGCAAGTTTGTGTGCATAAAAAATGTGATTTTTCATTTATATGGGTCTTTAAATATAATTTTTTATATGTTTCACAATTCTATATTGATTATGGTGTGAAGCTATAATGGTAGAGGAGCTGAGAATGGATTTTTTAAACCAGATTGATGTTGCAATTTTTGAAATGCTTGTAGGTGATCATCAATCAGGGTCTATCTTGGTTTTATTCAGTATTTGTTGTGCAAAATTTTTAATTTATATTATTCCTATACATCTTTGTATTTTGTGGTTTTGCGGTGAAGAGATGGAACGATGCGTGGTGTTAAGTATTTGCGTTGGTATTGGTACTTCTCTTTTTATAGGCTATCTCATTTCTCTTGTTTATTTTCGTCCACGCCCGTTTGTTGTGAGTTTAGCGTCATCGCTGATTAAGCATAGTGCAACAGCATCTTTTCCGAGTAACCATGCATTAATTATTGCATCTTACGCGGCAAATCTTTATTTTTATCGATACAAAATTTATTCTAAATTTGCAGTGATATTTTTATGCTTAATTTGTTGGGCACGTATTTTTGTTGGTGTACATTATCCTTTTGATGTTTTCGCTGGTGCAATTTTGGGAATTGTTATAAATTGGGGTGTTATCCGGTTTATAGCACCGCATTTTCCTAAATTCTTATACCAAATCCCACCATTGAAATATAACTTGAAGATAAATATTCATTCTAAATAAGTGACTTAGTCTTGATTTATGATTATTAATAAGATCAAAAATAAATAATTTAATTGTACAATTTTAGGAGGCAGCTGATGGTGGCAGCATTTACTTTTCCGGGACAAGGGAGTCAGATTGTTGGTATGGGCAAAATGCTTTCAGAGCAATTTGTTGTCGCACGGATGGTTTTTGAGGAAGTGAATGATGCCTTAGGTGAAAAATTATCAGACATCATTTTTGAAGGTCCAGAGGATGTTTTAATGTTGACAGCAAATGCACAACCGTCATTAATGGCTGTGTCCATGGCTGTTATTCGTGTAATGGAAGATTTAGGGCTCGATATAGAGTCAAAAGTGAAATTTGTTGCAGGTCATTCTTTAGGTGAATATACGGCTCTTTGTGCTGCTGGTACGTTTAGTATCACTGACACGGCAAGACTTTTGCGGATTCGTGGAAATGCCATGCAGGCTGCTGTCGCTGTTGGTGAAGGTTCTATGGCTGCACTGATTGGTTTGGATGAACAAGACGTTTCTGAAATTTGTGAAGCTGTTTCAGGAGAAGGCGTATGTCAAATTGCTAATGATAATGGTGGTGGACAAATTGTTATTTCAGGCGAATCAAAGGCAGTTAAGATGGCAGTAGAGATTGCATCAAAAAAAGGTGCAAAACGTGCCCTTCTTCTTCCAGTTTCTGCGCCTTTCCATTCGTCTTTAATGAAGCCTGCGGCCGATGTCATGAAGAATGCACTTTTATCTGTCAACAAGGCGGTACCTGTTGTTCCTCTCGTTGCAAATGTTTCTGTTACACCAGAACGTGATTTAGAGCGTATTATTACGCTCCTTGTTCATCAGGTAACGGGAAGGGTACGATGGCGTGAAACAATAGAGTGGATAGGAACCAATGGTGTTGATACATTTTTTGAGGTTGGTTCTGGAAAAGTATTAACGGGTTTAGCTCGCCGCATTAATAATAATTTAAAGGGGTTGGCAGTTGGTACTGCTGAGGAAATAGAAAAAGCATTGCGAGTTCTTGGTGTTTAATAAGGAGTCTGAGAAAATGTTCAGGTTAACAGGTCGTAAAGCTCTCATAACAGGGGCGTCTGGGGGGATTGGTGAAGCAATTGCGCGTTGCTTTCATGCACAAGGAGCAATTGTTGGGATTCATGGAACGCGTGAAGACAAACTTAAAGAATTAGCGGCAGATTTAGGACATGACGTTGTTGTATTTCCTGCTAATCTTTCTGACAGCAAAACTATTAAACAATTAGCTGAAGTCTCAGAAAGAGAAATGGGGGTATAGATATTCTTGTTAACAATGCTGGAATAACAAGAGATGGCCTTTTTATGCGTATGCAAGAACAAGATTGGGATGATGTATTAGCAATTAATCTAACAGCTGCTTCTATTTTAACGCGTGAATTGATACACCCTATGATGCGGCGTCGCTATGGGCGAATTATTAATATAGCATCTGTTGTTGGTGTTGTAGGGAATCCTGGACAAACGAATTATTGCGCTGCGAAAGCTGGTTTAATAGGCTTTTCTAAAGCATTAGCCCAAGAAATTGCTTCACGAAATATCACTGTTAATTGTATTGCTCCAGGATTCATTAAATCTGCGATGACTGATAAGCTTAATGAAAAGCAAAAAGAAACTATTATGGCAGCGATTCCAATGAAGCGTATGGGGATAGGGCAAGAAATAGCTTTTTCTGCTGTTTATTTAGCGAGCGACGAGGCAGCATATGTGACTGGTCAAACAATACATGTCAATGGTGGTATGGTAATGATCTGAGTATTTGATTTATTCTACATTGATTTATCATCTATATTATTTTAAATAGTGACGAATAAAGTAAAAAAATGTACTTTTTAGCTAATAATTAATTAAATTATATCGGAATGTCAGGTTGGCTACCTTTTGTACGGGATATCCACAGGGTATTTAAAATCGCGTATAAAGTTTTTAGAATGATACATCTATTGCTTGATTAGATGATCCGATATGGCTAACCAGTTACAGAAAAATTATAAATTTTGAGGATTTCAATATGAGTGATACAGAAGAGCGTGTTAAGAAGATTATCGTGGAGCATCTTGGCGTTGATGCAAGCAAAGTGGTGGAAAATGCAAGCTTTATTGATGATTTGGGAGCAGATAGCCTCGATACGGTTGAGCTTGTTATGGCTTTTGAAGAAGAATTTGGTGTTGAAATCCCAGATGAAGCTGCAGAAACAATTTTTACAGTTGGTGATGCAGTGAAGTTCATTGATCAAGCCTCCAATGATAGCTAAGTAACAAGGGTATAAGATATTTTTATTTGTATGTTCTTGTATTTTTTGAATTCTATTTTTAAAATATAGCTTTGAGAGGCGAGTTTTCTATTCAAGGTTGCAAGTATGAGACGTGTTGTTGTTACTGGTTTGGGATTGGTATCTCCGTTGGCTGGTGATATTGAATATAGCTGGAAACGGCTTCTTGAAGGAAAAAGTGGTGTTCGGCGTGTCACTGAATTTGATGTGTCCGATTTACCATGTCAGATTGCTGCGCGTATTCCCTTGGGTGATGGAACAAATGGTACATACAATGCTGATTTGCATATGGAACCCAAGGAGCAACGTAAAGTTGATGCTTTTATTGTTTATGCAATGGCTGCTGCTGATCAAGCATTTTCTGATGCTGAATGGCATCCAAAAAGTGATGAAGATCAGATTCGAACGGGTGTATTAATTGGTTCTGGTATTGGTGGCGTTGAAGGCATTGTTGAGGCTGGTTATACGCTGCGTGATAAAGGTCCACGCCGTGTTTCTCCTTTTTTTATTCCGGGGCGTTTGATTAATCTTGCTTCTGGCTATGTTTCTATAAAATATGGTTTACGCGGTCCTAATCACTCGGTTGTTACAGCTTGCTCAACAGGGGCGCATGCAATTGGTGATGCAGCGCGTTTGATTGCACTTGGTGATGCAGATGTGATGGCAGCGGGGGGAACTGAATCTCCAATAAATCGAATATCTCTTGCTGGTTTTGCTGCTTGTCGAGCTCTTTCTACCAGTCGCAATAATGATCCTGAGCGGGCATCACGTCCTTATGACGCTGATCGTGACGGTTTTGTTATGGGTGAGGGAGCTGCAATTGTTATCTTAGAAGAGCTTGAACATGCAAAAAAACGGGGTGCTCGTATTTATGCTGAGATTGTTGGTTATGGTTTATCCGGAGATGCTTATCACATTACGGCTCCTTCTGAAAGTGGTGATGGTGCACGACGTAGTATGATAGCTGCTCTCAGCCGTGCGCGAGTAAATGTTGCTGATATTGATTATATTAATGCTCATGGAACATCAACAATGGCTGATATTATAGAATTAGCAGCTGTTGAAAGTGTTTTAGGTCATTGTGCTCCACAGGTATCGATGTCATCAACAAAATCGTCTATTGGGCATTTACTTGGGGCAGCAGGTGCAGCTGAGGCTATTTTTTGTATTTTAGCTATAAGGGATAATATAGCTCCGGCGACACTCAATCTTGATAATCCATCAATTAAAACAAAAATTGACCTTGTTCCACACAAACCACGTGAACGAAAAATTAATACGGTTCTTTCAAATTCTTTTGGGTTCGGTGGAACAAATGCATCTTTGGTGATTAAACGTTTCGGAGGTTAATAAACATTGTTATTTGTGTTTTCTACTTCTGAATTTTCTTCTTTAATTATAGAATTTAAGTAAAAATTTATAGTACAATCTCTAAAATTTATTGAAGTTCATGGTTATGTCAGATGTAAAAAATGAAAAATATCTCAAGGATGTAGGTGATTCTTCCTCGAGTAGTTCAATAAATAGTAAGTGTATGTTGGCACATAAAAAACGAAAAAATTCTTATATTGTACGTAATCCTTTTGTAATTTTAGGTCATTCTTTTTTAATGATGATCGTAGTTGTTATTTTGGCTGTAGGTATTCCTCTTTATATCGGAAAAAATATTTTTGAAGGGAAGGGGATAGCTGAGGAAGAGAAAGTTATCCTTATTTACCCTGGAACAAGTATTCGTGAAATTGCTTCATTGCTTGAAAAACGTGGGCTTATTCGGTCGTCTGATATCTTTATTTATGGGGTTGGTTACCATAAAAAGACCACACATCTTAAAGCTGGTGAGTATTTGATTCCAACACACGCCTCAATGCAAGATATAATGGATATTCTTGTGAGAGGGAAATCTATTGAATATACGTTTACAGTGCCAGAAGGTTTAACAGTTCAGCAGGTTTTTGATCGATTAGCTGCTAATGAAATTTTGATTGGGGATCTTCCGGAAGTTTTGCCTCCTGAGGGCAGCTTAATGACTGACACCGTTCATTTCATTCGGGGTACAACGCGCAAAGAGATCATAAAAAGATTGAGTGAAGGGCAGACAAAGTTAATTAATGCAATATGGGCGACTCGCTCGCCTGATTTACCAATCAGATCCATTGAGGAATTTATCATATTAGCCTCAATTGTTGAAAAAGAAACAGGAATTGCCGCAGAAAAACCACAAATTGCTGCAGTGTTTCATAACCGTCTTGCTAAACGTATGCGTCTTCAGTCTGATCCAACGGTAATCTATGGTCTTTTTGGTGGAAAAGGGAAGCCTTCAGGTCGTACGATTTACCGTTCAGATCTTGAAAAGGAAACGCCATATAATACTTATAAAATTAATGGTTTGCCACCAACTGCTATAGCGAATCCTGGTCGAGATTCTTTAAAAGCAGTGGCACATTCTCCGAGAAGTGATGTGCTTTATTTTGTCGCTGATGGTTCTGGAGGGCATGTTTTTTCCAAAACTTTGGATGAGCATAATGTGAATGTTCGCAAGTGGCGGGAATTCAAGAAGACACATTAAGAATATTGAAGAATTTATTATTTGTTTTTTGTGTAAAGTTTTGGAAAGAAATAATGTGGTGTTATGATATTCTTTGAGAGTGAATTTAATGCTAAAAAATTAAACCAGAGGCGCGGTTTTTTGTTGATTCTCTCTTCACCTTCAGGAGCTGGTAAATCAACTCTTTGTCAGTTACTTCTAAAAGATCAACAGTTAGAGATATCTGTAAGTGTAACAACACGGAAAAAACGTTCTAGTGAAATTGATGGTTTGCATTATCACTTTATTTCAAGGAAAGAATTTGAACAAAAGCGCGATAATGATGAATTTATTGAATGGGCAGAAGTTCATGGAAATTACTATGGGACTTTACGTCAAAGTGTCGAGAGTGTGTTGAGTTCTGGCAATGATATGTTATTCGATATTGATTATCAAGGAACTGAACAGTTACAAAAAAAGATGCCAGGGGATACAGTATCTGTTTTTATTCTTCCACCATCAATGAAAGAGCTTACTTCTCGTTTATATCGCCGAGCAGAAGATAGTCAAGAAATTATTAGTGTGCGATTAAATAATGCACAAACGGAGATACAGCATTGGCGTTCTTACGATTATATCGTAGTTAATGAAGATTTAGATCAGTCTTTTTTGTATATTAAGTCAATTTATTTGGCAGAAACAATGAAACGTAAGAGGTGTTTTTATCTTGAAACCTTTATTAGTGAGCTTCTTGCTGAAAAGATAGATTAACGTTTTTTTGTTAAAAAATTAGAAATTAATAAAAAGTTTTGGGTTTTAAATTACTGAATTAGCTAAGGCTACAAATTCAGCAATTGATAGCGTTTCAGCTCGGCGAGTTCCATCAATTTTAGCCTTTTCTAGGAGAGTTTCTCCTCCAATAATTTTGAGATTTTGGCGAAGCATTTTTCGTCTTTGTCCAAATGCAATTCTTGTTATAAGACTTAATTTTTGCGCAGAGCAAGAAAGAGGATTTTTGCGCGGGGTAATATGAACAACAGAAGAAATTACTTTTGGTGCTGGCATAAAGGCTTCAGGAGGTACATTAAAAATAATTTTTGCAGTAGTACGCCATCCAGTTAATACACTAAGACGGCCATAATGAGTAGAATTAGGTATTGCGGTGATACGTTTTGCTACTTCACGTTGAAACATCAGTGTCATTGATTCATAAAAAGGAGGCCATGGCTCGGCTAAAAGCCAATTTAATAAGAGTTGTGTTCCTATGTTATAGGGAAGATTTGCGATAATACGTGGTTTTTCTTGTGATGTTTCAAAAATTTTTGAGAAATCTTGTTTCAGTGCATCATTTAAAATAATTTTTAATTTTTGTGGATAATGCTTCTCTATATCTAATAGAGCAGGTAAACAGCGATCATCACGTTCTATTGCTATTACAGTGGCACCTTGTGCAAGTAAGGCACGTGTTAACCCCCCTGGACCTGGACCAATTTCGATAACAGATTTTCCTACTATATTTCCTGCTTGATGAGCAATTTTAGATGTTAAATTAAGATCTAAAAGAAAATTTTGCCCCAAAGATTTATAAGCTTGTAATCCGTATTTATCAATTACTTCACGGAGAGGAGGAAGATCATCTATTGGCATGGTATCAAATTATTTTTAGCAAGTTGATTTGCAAATTTAAGGGCAGAAATAAAGCTTTCTGGAGAAGCTATCCCCTTGCCAGCAATATCAAAAGCAGTTCCATGATCTGGGGAAGTTCTAATAAAAGGTAACCCTAAAGTTATATTAACAGCAGTATAAAAGTCCAATGTCTTAACAGGAATGAGAGCTTGATCATGATACATACAAAGAGCAACATCGTATGTTTTTCTTACGCATTCATGGAACATTGTATCTGAAGGAAGCGGGCCAACGATATTCAATCCTTTGTTTTTAAGATATTCAATAGCAGGAGTGATAATTGTAATATCTTCTTTTCCTATTGTACCTTTTTCTCCGGCATGAGGATTAAGGCCAGCAACTGCTAGACGGGGTGAGGCTATTTTAAATCGCGTTCTTAAGTCATTTTCTACAATAAATGCAGTTTGAATAATTAAGTTATGAGTAAGGTGTGAAGGAACTTCATTGAGTGGAATATGGATAGTAATTGGTACTGTTTTCAATTGAGATCCAGACAACATCATAACTGGGTGATAGCATTTATTGGAGACTTTATTGACGAGATGCGCTATAAATTCTGTATGTCCCGGGAATTTAAATCCGGCATCGTAAAGGATTTTTTTTGCAATAGGGCAAGTGACAAGTGCACATGCATGTCCGTTCTGAATCAATTGAACGCTACGTTCAATTGATTCAATTATTCCAGCAGCATTATTTGGAGAGGGTAATCCTAATTGATCACTTTGCCGATTTTTCAACGGTATTACAGGAAGGGCTGTTTGAAAGTTTTTTACGGGATTATCTGTAAAAACGTGCTCTACCTTAACATCTATCTGTAAAAAATGAGCACGTGAGAGAATAACATCCGGATCCGCTAAAAGCACAAAAGGTGGAATTTGACGTATGGTTCGTAAATTCCATGCTTTTATAGCTATTTCGGGACCGATACCAGCAGGATCCCCTCCACTAACAACTAGAGTAGACATTATGAATTCTGAATATATGCGGTTTGCTGCAATTCTTTTAAATATTTTTCACTTAAATTTTCAAGTTCTTGTGGGATTTTGTGCTGATTATCTTGAATAGAAAAAATGAGTCTGGCTACATAATCATTGGAAACTCTTTCTATTTTGCATACAGCTAGTGCTTCAATACCATTTGTTGTTTCTTGTAGTTTGGTCATTTTTCCTGCAGGTGTTTCATGGATATCTTGCTCCCATCCTCTAGGAAGCTGTGGTTCCAAAAATTTTCCTAAATTTCGAATGGTAACATCTAAAATACCTTTTGCCTGTTTCTGAGTGTTGGCGCATCCTTGAAAATTTGTACGAAAATTAACTGCTTCTTTCTTGCGTTTTTCAAAAATTTCTGAACGTCGATGCGCAGGAATAACAAAAATTATTCGTTGCAATGTATATTCATTAGTCGAAGGTTTTACACCACCATTTTTTAGTATCCTACGTACGGCTTCTTGTTCAGTAATCATGCTGGTTTCAGCTTGATATCGGGCATTAACAAGACGTCCCCATCCTATTTGTCCATGAATATAATTCTTAAAGTGTTGTATTGTGATATCACTTTGAACTAAAATTTGACTAAATTGATCAACAGTCATATGATTTTGTGTTGCAAAGTTCTCAAAAGTACTATCAACTTCATTGTCGCTAACTTCAATATTATGGCGCCTTACTTCTGTATTTTTCAGAACCTCATTTATAAGCTCATTTTTAGCTTGCGTGAAGAGATCCCCTTGCTTTTGCTGCAATTTGAGAAAAGCAATACGTCTTTGAATATCATAATTTGTTATGGGATTTCCATTGACTGTCACAACAATTACAGTTTGTGCAAAGACTGGTTGAACAAAAAAACTACTCATCTGCATATTGCTTATACTTGAAGCAAAAACACAAAATAAGGCAATAGCACTTTTTTTAAGTTTATTCACATAAGTAAACTTTTGCATCATTTATCCACTTAATTGACTACTTGAAATATTTACTTCTTTCCGATATCTGTAATTGTACGCAATGAAAGAGAAAAATTAAAACTTTGTAAAGGTGTTTTTTTCTCTGAAATAATTGCTCTTTGATAACCGAATTTTAAACTAAAACATTCATTCGTATAATTCAAGTCAATTCCTTGCTTAATAAACGTATCAGATACTAAGTCGTAATCTATGCTGCTATCAATAGACCAATAATTTGCTAATTTAACACTAGTTTGAAAAGAAATTTCTTTATGATCTTGTCTATATCCATAATTTAGTTGATTGGGGATATATGCATATTGCAAGGATACAGAGAATTTTTTCCATTTTTGTGATGCTTCAATTTCGCTACGGTGGATTGTTCCTGTATTTTTATCAAAACGTCCACGAGCTTTAAAAGAAAAATCACTTTTATGATTTGCATGAAACATTGCAACATAGTCTGAACGTCTTGTTTCAAGACCAGAGTCAGCATCTACATTAATAAAATCTTTTTTTGTAAAAGAATTTTTCCCTGCAAGATGGAAAGATTGTCCAATAAGACCATAAAGAGACCAATTATTATTAAGATTTCCAAAATATCTTATACCTATATTAGCTCTTGTTCCACCTTCTACACGGTCATAACCATAAAATTTGTTTCGCTGAAATAGAGAGGTTGCATCAAATAAAACGTTTTGTGTGTATTTATTTTGGATATGTTTGATATAGCGCTCATTATTGCGTATAAAAATTTGCGCTGTGGGTTCCACAATATGTGTAGAGTTATTAGATGTAATGAGCAAGGGATATCGCACTTCTAAGCCGAAAGTTGCTATACCACGGACAGCGGATGAAGTGCTATTTTCCATATTAAAAATATGGGCTTGGTGTGTACTTTTTTTTATTACGTCAGCACGTAAAGCGAGGATAGAGGTTAATATGAATCCACTGTACGCCTTGAAGTGTTTTTTCCATTCTAATTCATTTGTTAAACGTGAAATGTTCTCAGTAATACTAGAAATATGGGACTCCTCAATTGGATGACTATTTCGATAAGAAAAATTGGAGTCATTGTGACGGTGATAAATTGATTGCATATTGCTATGAAAGGTAAGCATTCCAGAATAAATTGGTTTATTTGGTATGAAAGAATAATCAATATAAGGTAGAATCCATGTTTGTTGAGATGGGTGTTTATGATAGTTATCATTCAATATGAAATTTAGAACATTGAAATGGTATAAATGCATGTCAAATTTATTTTTACCTGCAAGGCCATTTACATAAATCTGAGAAATATTTGTAGGATCGTCATAATTTTTAAGCTTATAAGTGTGGCTAAAATTCCGATCAGATTGTGCAAGAATATCCCATCCATAAGTCCAGCGTGAATTAACACGAAAGTCTCCCTTTGTTTCAAGCATATAACGGTTTGTATGCTGTGCATCAATCGTATCATTATCAAAGTGATGAGGCTTTATTTGATTTATGTGGGCGAAGCGAATGTTATAATTGCCAGTTTTAAAACGTTGGCGCCATTCACCTTCAGTTAGAAACCCTTGCTGAGTATATACGGTAGAAGAAAGTGTCAAATCGTAATAAGGTGCAAGATTCCAAAAATAGGAATTCTTTATACCTATACCAAGCTTATTATCATAAAAAAAATGAGGAGAAAGGAAACCATTCGCACGATGTACAGATGGATCATCGAGCTCAAAAGTTGATAATTGTATAATAGGTATACCAAAAAATTCAAAACGGCTATTTTCAAACCGAATTGTTTTGATTGTGTTGTTCCATATGATTTTTCTTGCTTTAATTTTCCACAAAACTTCCTTGTCTGGTCTATAAAAGCAGAACCCGCACGCTGTGTAGGCAGCATTATTGAAAGTTATTGTTTGATTGTTACTACGTATAGCATTTTTTGCTGAAAAATGTACGTTATCGACTGTATCTATGCGTAAAGAGCTTATAAAGCCTTCTCCAAAATCTTGGGTTATATCAATTTGATTAGAATAGATTTTATTACCATTTTTTTGAATAATTTTAACATTTCCTTGCGCTATAATACGTCTTGTTTTTTGATTGTAAGTTACTTTTGGGGCAAAAACTTTATTTCCATTATATTTGATTTGGACATTTCCTTGGGCAGAAATGGTATCCGAATCGCGATTATAAATAAGTTCATCTGCAGATAAAAATAAAGGGGGTATCAGATCTTGAACAGAGTTTTTTGCGATGGCATGGAGGTTTTTCTCGAATATATAAAAGGATAAAAATACACCAAATATAGAAATGATAACGCTCTTTAGAATGAGAGACTTTATTTTTGTTAAAATTATTCTTCCACTCATTAAGGATGTCATCTAACCATCCTCTTTGTAAAGTAAAAAGGAGATTCCTAAAAGTAATGAAATAATAACTGGTATCCAAGCAGCGATTACTGGTGGAATATATCCATCATTACCAAAAGCTTGAATAAGTACGGAAATGGTATAGAGTGTAAATCCATATATTATACCGCAAAGAATTAAAATTCTGGATTGTCCAAAGCGCATAAATTTTAAAGATACAGTTGCTGCAATGAGAGTCATTGCTACCAGTAACGCAGGTAATGCAATCAATGATTGTAAATACATATTCAAATTATTTGCAGAATGACCAAATGAGCGTGCAATCATAATTTTTGTTGGCAATTGATAAAATGGGATAGTTGCGGGATTTTCTAAGTTTTCAGTTAAAAACTCAGGTTTTAGATTTGTTTTCATCTGAAATTCATCAAATTGTTTAGGAGGATTTCCTATTTTATAGATTACTCCATTTTTTAATAACCAAAAACCATTTGTCAATGTTGCTTTTTTGGTATTAATCCAATTTTCGACTGTTGCATCATTATTGTACTGTATAAAGGTTGCATCGATAAGGCAGCGTCCTTGGTCTGTTATTGATTTAGCACCGATGGTTATTCTACCAGAATTCGTATGTTGTGTTAACCATGGGATGCGTATATCATGAAAAGATGTTTGCGCATTATTACTGTGCCATTTAGCCATTATTTTTTCTGCTTTGCAAGCTCCCCACGCGGCAAGTGGGTTAATAAAAAAAATTGAGAATAATCCTAAAAGAAAAGCTCCAACACAGGCTGGCATGAGAAATTGCCATACAGAAACACCAACTGAACGAGTTATGACAAACTCAAATTTTCTATTAAATGAAGATAGCATTGTCATTGCAGAGAATAATGCAATGAAGGGAATAATTTGTTGCATGATAAAAGGGATACGCAGAAGTGAGATAAGAAGTGCATATTTTGCTGTATAATTAGGAAGATATGCAAGTCGTCCAGAATTTTCTGAAAAATCAATTAAAAGAACAAGAAAAAAAATTCCTAATAAAAAACAACATGTTGTTTTAAGGTAACGTACAAAAAAATACCATCCAAGCGTCCATCCAATCATAATATATCATCCGAAGGATATTGAGATTTTTGATATTTAAATTTGTTTATCATTTTCTGGAATAATACTTGAATAATCTCGTTAAATTTTGCGAAGATATCAATCCTACGGTTTGTAAAAAGCATGAACAAAGTTAATGTACTTATTCCTATCGGTGTAATATAAAGTAGAGGAATGTATGCAAGATTATTTTTTGCTTTTTCAGCGAAAAGATATCCAATACAATAGATAAATAAAGAAAAAGCTATCGTAGAAAAGTTTATAGATATTTGTGCTTGTCGGTGTGAGCGTACATCTCCTGCCATTGATATTGCAATTAATGCAAAAACAATTGGATATAGCCATCCTGTCAATCTTCGGTGTAATTCAGCTTTATATTGAAGTGGTTTATTTTGATAGTGAGGATCTTCGGGATTAGGATTCAGCAAATAAGAAATAGGTCTATCTTTTGGATAGATCGTCAGTGTTTTGTTACTGGGGATAAATTCACCTAAGTTAAAGGTATATGAGCTAAATTGAATAATTGAAACGCTATTATTTTGATGGTTAACTCTTGCTATTTCACCGTTATTTAGGATTAAAAAATTTTTATTTTTATCTCTAACCATGGATGCTGTTGTAGCATAATAAAAAATATCAATCTTTTGATCGCGCTGGTCTGCGATGAAAAGACGTCCGATAGTTCCATCTAGATTTTTTTCACCAATTTCTATGTAAAGGTTATCTGCTAACTTTTGAAAACCGTCTTTATGGATAAAAACGTTAATAAAATCAGAATGGGTATTTGCTAGCACTTGTCGCATATTAAGACGTGCTTGAGGTGCAACAAAATTGGTTATAAAAAAGGACGCAAATGATGCAACAATAGAGAGAAGAAGAATCGGTTTCCAAATAGTATTTTTAGGAAAGCCAGAAGCACTGATAATAGTCAGTTCTGATTCTTGGTTCATGTTCGAAAGGGTGGTTGTAATCGCAATTATTAATGCGAATGGAATGACAATGGAAATAACCGAAGGAGCTAATGAAAGTGAAAAATGCAAAACTGTTAAGAGTGTTTGTCTATTAGTTATAAAAAAGTTAATTTTTGCAAGAATTTGCACTATCCAAATTATACAAGACACTACAATCGTTATAGCACTAAATAAAATAAAAACACGCTTTAGGATATATAATTCAATGATACGCATAAATTGGGTATTATCTCCAATTCTAAACTAAAAGGCAGATATTCTAGAGTGCTTTGAGTTAAGAAGTACGATAAAAATTTAAAAACTGTCCTTAAATACCACATATGTATAATGCGTGCGCATTTTTATTCTCTCAGTACGAGAAGATTGTTCAATGATTTCGGCTCATTTTGCCATCATCGTATGATATTTTCAAGTGTGGTGTATATAGAAATACTAGAAAACAGTTTTATAAATCTTTTTCATCAGCATAGAAGGAGAGTTTATCTTCTTCTGTCTTTATCAGGTATGTAGAATAAAAATTCTATATACAATATAAAAAAGACGACTCATTATACTTTAGGTAGTTACTTTTCGTGTTAAGGATATAGAGATTTTTTCAAAGGATGTTGTTTTTTATAAAAGACTATGAGGAATAAGAGGGTGGACATTCTTTTTTATAATTTGATTCGGTCAACATTAGAAGATGTTATACCAACGCTTGTAGAACGTGCGATGACACGTTTTGGAAAAGTAACAATACAATGTGTGAATAAAGAGCGATGTGATGCTATAGATACGCATTTATGGGTTTATTCTGATGAGTCATTTATTGGGCATGGAACTGAGAGCGATAAATATTCAAATTTTCAGCCTGTATTTCTTACTACAGGGCAGGAAAATCCAAACGACGCAAAAATACGTTTTCTCACAGAGGGAGCGATTTGTTCTGATATCAATTCTTATCAACGGATTGTAGTAATATTTGATGGTAGAAATGATGAGCAGTTAGATCTTATTCGTACGCAGTGGAAAAAATATAAAATGGAAAATCATAATTTAACCTATTGGCAGCAAACTAAAGATTTCTGTTGGGAAAAACGGGTTTAATACGCATGGCGTCTGTTGTTTTGATTTTATGGATTCACAGGAATGATATCCAGCATTTTTTCTTGCGAAAGAATAGGGGGTGTAGGGTTGCTGTTATGATTTTTCGTTAGAAGAAATAACAATACACTTTACAATCAAAAAGATTAAATAGAACGGAATGATAATGATTATTGATCGGATTTTAATTATTTTATTGGCTGTTATGTTGGCTTTTTTTTGCGTTTCATGGTTAGGCACAACACATATTTTATCACAAATGTTTCATGTCGCTTATATCAGCAATATAGCAGATATTTTGTTCTTTTTTCTGAGTGTACTGTTTACTGGAATATTGTGGCTAAGTATACCAAAACCAATACCCTTGAAAATAAAACTGGTGGCGTTTATACCACCAGCTCTCATTTTATTCTTTTTCTTTATGGCATCTAGTTAGATATTTCATCCTCCGTAAATCCAACAAAGCAGATCAATGAAATAAAAGAAGAAAGAAGCAAATAATGACCGATATAAGAAGCACCAAAATGTTGCACTAGATACTCAGCAATATAAGGCGCAAGAGATGCTCCCACAATACCAGCTAAATTGAAGGTTACAGAAGAACCAGTGTATCGAATTGATGTCGGGTATGGTGAAGCTAAAACAGCACCAAGCGGACTATATGCCATTCCCATGATTGATAGGCCAATTATGGATATCATAAAGATCCCAACAATTCCAGAATCTAAGAGATATGGAATTGATAAAGAATAAATACCGGTTATTATTGTAACACAAATCATTAAAGTCCTTCTCTTAATACGATCGGAAAATCTTCCTGTTAAGACGGTAAAAATTCCGCAGAAAATAGCACCGATTATTTCTACTTGAAGAGCTTGATTAAATGACAATCCCAAACGGTTTGTTGCATAGCTTAATAAGTATGTCGTAACCAAATAGAATAAAACAAATGTTGTCATACCAGCAAATGTTCCAAGAAATACGATTCTTTGATATTTCAGGAATACATCTATTATAGGTACTTTGACACGCTCCTTACGCTCAAGAGTTTTTTTGAATTCAATTGTTTCATTAATCGAAAGACGAATCCATAATCCCACAATCATAAAAGCGATTGAAGCAATGAAAGGGATACGCCATCCCCATGCTAAAAGTTCATCATGATCGAAGTAGTTTAATAAACCTAAATAAACTGAAATAGATAAACACAAGCCAATTGGCACGCCTAATTGGGGAAACATTGCATACCAACCACGTTTTTCTGGTGGTGCATTTTCTGTTGCGAGTAGAACAGCCCCCCCCCATTCACCTCCTAGTCCCATTCCTTGACCAATACGACATATCGTTAAAAAGAATGGCGCCCACCAACCAGCTGTTTCATAGGTAGGTAAAATACCAATGAGAACAGTTGATATACCCACTGTGAAGAGAGATGCGATAAGCGTTGCTTTTCGTCCAATTTTATCACCAAAATGCCCAAAAACAACTGATCCAAGTGGGCGCGCAAAAAACGCTGCTCCAAAGACAAGGAAAGATTGTAAAATAGCAAGGTGGCTGTTTTGAGTTGGAAAGAATATATAGGGAAATATAAGAGCTGCAGCAGTTCCAAAAACATAAAAATCGAAGTACTCAATTGTGGGACCAATGAGACTTGCAAATAAAATTCTTCTCGTTGAATTTTTTTTACTTACACTTTGTTTTTCTGAGCTTATAGACATGGATAGAATGTCCCTTTCAGTATATAACAAACTAAATTATGAAACCAAATTTCATAATTATAAAAATTTCAGATCAGTGTCGAGTCGATATTCTTATAATCCAGTGAATTCAAAATAATTAATAAGGTGACACAAGCATGGATAATGGCACTATAGATACATCTGAATTGAATTAAGTAAAGATGCTATTTAATATCATTGAAGATAGAAGTGTACTGTTCGTGAACAAGAAAATCTTTCTAATTTGGTATTACCTATCCTTTTAATGTTAGGATTATTTTTGTTGGTTTTTGAACAAGTCTTAGTTTTATATATTGATATTTGTTACTCCTAAGACGTTAAAAAATATTCGATACATGTAATTAAAACACTTTTTGGTTGTATTAAAAACAATTTTCTATTTTTAATTCAAAATAAATTTTAAAATATGTACGAAATATCCAATTAGTTGGATTTTAGTGCACTTAATGTCTTTGTGCAATGTGACTAGCCATTCTAGCAAATGTAAGACTGGGTGGTATTTTCTATTTGCAACCGTGGAGTATAGATAATGCAACGCAAATTGAGACTCAGTTGTTGGGCGTTAATGACTAGTAGTTTTTTGATAAAGGTTGCGAATGCAGATAGGGCAACGTTTCTAGGAGGGAGCCCACTAATACCCATTGAAGTAAGTGAACCGCTAGGAAAAATTAGAAAGTTATTACCGGAAGTGAAAGGACTAAAAGAAAAAGCAGATGGTTCAAAAAGGATACTTAATCAACAGATAATAGAAGAAAATGGGTTGTTAGAAGAAGGGGGAATAGAAAGCCTGTCCTTTGAGGTACTGACGAATTCAATAATCGATAATAATACTGTTGTTTATATTGCTGATTATAATTCTGAGACTTCCGGTAAAAAGGTGAATGGCTTCAATTATAAACATGGAGGTTATTCCATCAATAATACGGTTAAAGCTGGTGGAAAGCTTTACGTTGATGAGGCAAGCATTAGTAGGGATACCACAATTGAAAGTGGTGGTGTTGAATTCGTTCAAAATTTCAGTACCTCAGAATATGCTATTATTAAAAAAGGTGGAAAACAAATTGTTGAAAGTGGTGCAAGTACAGATAAGGTTCAAATCTATGGTGGTGAACAGACTATTTTTGGAGAAAATAGTATTAATGGCAAGACAGTCAGTAGCAGTGCTTATGATACTGTAATTTATGGTCAGGACTATGATCTAGGTACACAGATTGTGTACAGTGGTGGAATGGCTTTTAATACAAAGATTATGAAAGGAGGTGTACAGAGTCTTGGTGGTGAAGAGGATGATGAATTTACATTAAGTGATGGTGCTGCTGCGCTTGGTACTGAGGTTTTTAAGAACGGTACACAATATATCTTTGCAGGAGGTAAGGCAAGTGAAGTTGTTTTATATAATAACGCTACTCAGGAGATATATGATAATGGATATGTGGATAGTTTAACAATTAATGATCAAGCAAAATCATGGTTACATGCTGGTGCAATATTGGCTGAAGACACAAACATTAACGATTTTGGGAGCATCTATATTTATGCTGGTGATGATAAATATACTGCTGAAGTGGAAAGTCTCATCTTAAATGGAGAAAATACCAAATTGTACTCTATTGCTACAGGAACTGATAGCAAAAAAACTCACATTAATATCAAAAAATTAAGTGGAAGTGGTCGAGTTGTTTTTACTGTTCCTAGATCTGACAGATATTATTCACAGCTTAATATTGATAATCTATCCGGTAACTTACATTTTGATTTTAATGTCAGTTTTGCTGAGCAGCGTGGCGATTATCTTTCCATTAAAAAAAGTGGTGAAGGTTATCATACAATAAGTGTTGTCGATTCTGGTATTGAAATTACAAATTTTGCTCCCAAAAATCTTAAATTGATTTCTGATCGTAGCGGGGGAGCTCATTTTACTTTGACGAATGCTTTTGGTGAAAAAATAAGCACCGTTGATGCTGGAACTTACATGTACAGCTTGAAATACAGAAAAAATAAGAATCATGGTAAAATTTGGTATTTAAGTGCAAATTATGCCATTGATAATGAAGAAAATTCTCTGGTTTATAATTCCATTAATTCGTCAACAGATAATGTATCAACTGCTCTTTCTACTGGTATTTTAACAGAGCTTACCATTGATAAGGGTAAAGTCGTTTATATTGCTGATCCTGACTTTGGTTTTTATGGTGAAGTAGGCTATGACAGTAGTCATAGTAATAAAGAATCTTCGATTAATAATACGGTTCGAGAGGGTGGAAAGCTCTATATTTATAATGGTGGTTTTAATCTATATACCAAAATTGAGAGTGGCGGTGTTGAGATTGTTAAGAAACAGGGGCTTTCACATGATACTTCTGTTTATAGTGATGGGCAACAAAGGATTGAAGATGGAGGAAAAGCTGAAGGAACTAAAATTTATGGAGGTGAGCAGTTTGTTTTTGGGAGGATGATTGTGCAAGGAGAAATTGTGAGAAGCAGTGCTGATGGCACTGTAATTGCTGGTCAAGATCAAGCGCTAGGATACCAAAATGTGTATGATGGTGGGTTGGTTTTTAACACGCAAATCATGGAGGGAGGGATACAGAACCTGTATATAGAAGATTTTGATTTTAACAAGGAAGATTATGGGGCTTCTGCATTTAATACCCAAGTTTTTTCTGGGGGCGAGCAGAATGTCTTATTGGGGGGCGAGGCTTTTGGTGTTGCTTTATCTGGAACTGCTATTCAAAAAATAGATTTGGGCGGATACGTAAAAGATTTAACGATTAGTGGTCAAGCAAAATCATGGTTACATCATGGTGCAACATTAGAAGGAAGCACAACGGTCAATGATTCTGGACAGATTTATCTTTATTCTGGTGCTTCTCGGTCTCGTACTGAAGTAGAAAAAATTATTTTAAATGGAAAAGATGCTAAACTATACTCTATTGCTTCTAATGTTGATGGTGAAAGTTCTTTGATTGAGAATTTAAGCGGTGATGGTAGTGTTATTTTCACTTCTACAATATTTAATCCGCATTACTCTAAGCTTTATATAGACGATCTTTCAGGTAATTTAAAGTTTAGGCTTAATTTCAATTTTGCGGAAAACCGTGGTGACTCCCTTTTTATTAAAAAAGGTGCAGGTTATCACATGGTAAGCATTATAGATTCTGGTATTGAAATTAATAATTCTTTTTCATCAGAGCATAATTTTATTGCTGATTTTGATTTAATCACAGATCAAAGTGGAGGGGCTCATTTTACTTTAGTGGATTTTTCTGGCGAACAGATTAGTGCTGTTGATGTGGGAGTCTATACTTATGATTTAAAGCATAAAAACGATGATGGGGGAAAAATTTGGTATTTATCTCCTGTAAATAATGTTTCTATCCCTTCAATTATTCCATCTAATATGGTTTTACCTACAGATGAATCTCTTGAGCCACAAGAGAATGTTGTAACTTCAAGAAATTTTGTAGTTGGCTCTCATATAAATTATTTAAATGATTTTAATGTTAACGAGGATAAATTAATTTTGCAAAATTTTATGCTTAGCGATGGTCAAACAGTTCGTATTTCCGATTATGGAGAAGCAGGTGTTCCTAATCGCTCTGTCAACAACGCAGTTCATGGAGCTGGCACGATTTACGTTGAAGCAGGTGGTTTCAGTCAGAATACTACGATTGAGAGTGGTGGTTTTGAGGTTATCAGCGAACAAGGGGTCTCAAATCGTACTATTGTTTATGAAGGTGGTCAACAAAGAGTAGAGGGAGGAGGGGTCGCTGTGGAGGTTGAAGTATATGGTGGTAATCAGATTGTTTTTGGGGATAGCTATGTGAATGGCGGTATTATGGGTAGCAGTGCTTATAATACCACGATTTACGGTCAGGGTGAAACATTGGGACAGCAGAGTGTGTATGATGATGGGATGGTTGTAAAAACAAAAATTATGAGTGGAGGAGTACAAAATCTTGCTAAATGGTTCGCAGACGATGATGATTTTTCTTTAAAAAATGGTGGTTTAGCTGTCGATACTGAAATTTTTGCTGGTGGTGTGCAGCGTATTTTAGCAGGGGGTGTGGCAGACACTGTTGTTTTGCATGCTCGTGCTGTGCAAGAAGTTCATACTGGTGGATATGTAAAAAATTTAACAATAGAAGGTGGGGGCAATTCATTGGTTTTTGCTGGTGCAACGTTAGGAGGAGAGGTAACCGTTCATAATTCTGGACAACTCCATCTGTACACTGGAGAAGATATTCATCAAACTACCGCAGAAAATATAAATTTAGATGGAGATGAGTCTTTATTATATTCTGTTTCTAGTGAATTTGATGATAAAAGTGCGAAGATTCAAATGTTAAATGGTGTAGGGAGAGTTATTTTTAGTTCTGCTGAGTCTAATTTGTACTATTCTCGTCTTTATGTTGATAATCTTTCAGGTAGCATTCATTTTGACTTTAATGTTAGCATGGCAGAAGGAAAAGGTGATTACCTCTTTATTAAGAATGGTAGCGGTTATCATACAGTAAGCGTTATAGATTCAGGCATTGAAATTGTTGATCCTACTTCAATAAATCTTGATTTAATTGTTGATCAAAGTGGGAAAGCTCATTTTACTTTGCAAAATTTTTCTGGTGCAAAAATTGGAATTGTTGATGGTGGAACCTATACGTATGGCTTAAAACAGAAGCAGGATAAAAATAAAGAGGAAAAAATTTGGTATTTGTCTCCAGTATTTATTAATAATTTTCCACATAAGGGTAGATTTCCTCGGCATTTAAGTGCTAATTCTCCTGTTTTGATGTCTTCCACTGTTGTTTCTCCTAAAGGAGAATCTGTTGATTCATCAGATTTAATGAGTAGCAATCAGCGTTCTGGTCGAAGAAGGCAGCCTCCTATTTCTTCATCTGTTGCATCTTCAGCAAATAATGTTGTTGAGGTGTCATCTCCAAGAGATAGTCACCGGTCTTTGAATGGGAATCATCAGTCTGCTACTTCTTCATCTTCTCCATCTTTGGACAATCAGATTGTTGATGATTCCAATCATCAGGATGATCTTTCTCCTCAATTGATGCAGGAGTTATTAACTTCTGACCTTTTGACTACTCCATCAACTGATGCAGTTTTATCTATGGCAGTAACTCCGGAGCTTATTTTCAATAGTGAGTTGCAAAGTATCCGTATTGGTAAAGGCATTTTAGATAGAAATAAGAGAAATTCTACCCTATGGACATATGCAATTAAGAACAAAGAACAGCTTTCTACAGGACATACAGATTTTAAGCTTAATCAGACAGGTTTAGTATTGGGTATGAATGCTCTCAATTCACTCGTCAATGGAGAGCTTTATATTGGTGGTTTTGGCAGTTATAATAGAGCACATATTGCTCATTCTCGAGGCGGTACAAGTGATATAACCAGTTATAGCATTGGAACTTATGCAACTTATTTTAATCATAGTGGATGGTATTTGGATGGTGTTTTAAAATATAATCATTATCAAAATAATCTGCAGGCTGTTTCAACGAATGGTCTTTCTATTCAAGGAGATTATGATCGATGGGCAATTGGCACATCGTTTGAGGTCGGTTATCGTTGTAAGGTATCGCAGAGTAGTTGGATGCAGCCTTATGCACAATTATCGTGGTTGCAAGTTAAAGGCAAAGAAGTCAAGCTTTCTAATGGAATGATGGGTGATATAAGTCCATCGACTTCATTACGTAGCGAGGTTGGATTATCTTTGGGGTATGAATTTGGATCTGGTATGGATACTCCATCTTTAGCTTACGTTACAGCTGCTTGGCTACGTGAAAATATAGAGCACAACCATACAACAATTAATCAACAGCATAAATTTACTACAGATTTATCTGGAAATTCTGGTAAGTTAGGAGTCGGTTTAAGCAGTTCTGTTAGTGATAAACTACAGCTTTATGCAGAAGCTCATTATCTCAAAGGACATAAGACTAAGCAGTCTCTTCAAGGAATTCTGGGACTACGCTATAGCTTCTAATAATGTGTCTTGTATTTTAGTTGTCTTTATAAATACGATTGTTGACAAATTAAACATTCAATTACTAGATGACGTCTTTTTTGAAAACAACAGATAAAAAAGCACTATCATATCCTTGTTCATTACGAGCGATATAGATTATTTTTTGCCATTGTAAGTGTCAAAAATTATATTTCCTAAATTCTTCTTTTTCAGATTTTAAGTTATTAATTCATATCTGCTGAACAGAGCATAATACTACAATAATTATAATAATACAATAGAATATATAGAGAGAGACATAAATAAAACACATTATGATACAATCTAAAATAAGAGACCTACGTAGCCGTGGGATATTGTTCTAATTATTGATAGTGGAGTGTGAATTATGCAGTATAAATGCAAATTGAGTTTCTCAGTATTGATGATCAGTAGTTGTCTTGTAAACATTGTGAGTGCAGAGGAATCTGCGAGTGTATTGCTCAACAGAATGATAGTTAATGATAGGATAGTTTTAAAGGATCATGCACTTATTGTGAATCTTCTTAGCAATAAGACCACAATTGAGGAGGGAGGCGTAGAAATTGTTGAAAATAGAGGAACTTCCAATGATGCGGTTGTTAATTTACATGGAAAACAAATTGTTACACGTGGGGGAACTGCAATAAATACCAAAATGTATGGAGGTAAGCAGATCATTTTCGAAGAAGAGAGTTTCGGAAGTCTTGTAAACTCTAAGTCAAGCAGCGCTTATCATGCTGTAGTTTATGGTAAAAATGGGACAGCAGGACAACAAAATGTGTATGATGGTGGGCATGCTTGGCATACGACAGTCATGGATGGAGGAGAGCAAAATCTTTATAGAGGTCATCGGACAGAAGGAGGGAGTGCTACATATACTACTGTATTGAAAGATGGTCGACAGCATGTTTTAGATGGCGGTAAAGCTAAAGATGTGACTTTACAAGATGATGCTGTTCAAGTGGTGTATCCTGGTGGGTATGTAGAAAATTTGACAATTAATAATCGTGCTCATGCGTGGGTGCATGTTGGTGCACAATTGGAAGGAGAGACAAAGGTTAATGAAAAGGGACATCTTCATTTTTATTTTGGTGATGCCACCAATCATATTACGCGAGAAAATCTTACGGTAGAAGGGCGGAGCGACGAGGAATTATTTTTAGTAGGTATGCGGAATGGAAAAGATAATCCTCAGATTAATGTCAAAAATTTAAGCGGTAGTGGAGGAACCGTTAGTTTTTCTTCTATTAGTTATGATCCGCACCATTCTTTACTTCATGTTGAAAATCTTTCAGGTAATTTGCATTTTCACTTTAATATCAGTACTCAAGAAAAGCGCGGCGATTACATGGTAATTGGTACTGGTGGAGGTAATCATACAATAAGCGTTGTTGATTCCGGTATTGAGATTACAAATCTCCTTGCACGAGAGCATGATTTTGTTACTGAGCTTAATTTAATAACAGATAGAAGCGAAAACGGAGGGGCTAACTTTACTTTAACAGATTACTCAGGTAGGGCAGTTACTACTGTTGATGGTGGGACTTATATGTATAGTTTACAGAAGAGAGCCAAGAGTGATAATCAAACAATCTGGTATTTGGGTGCGGAGACCGGTAAGCGGAAACCTTTGGAATCCAACCGTAGACGCGTGATTAAGAAGCCTCATGTTTCATTAAGTAATAGAGGTCATGGCAAATTACAACGTCCAAAATCTTCTTTAAGGCGTCTTAATCGTGGATCAGCGGGAGTTGATTTGTCTACCATTTTATCTACTGATGAAGGTATGGTTAAACCGCCAGCTAAAAGTAGGCCACCTCGGCATTTAAGTGCTAATTCTCCTGTTTTGATGTCTTCCACTGTTGTTTCTCCTAAAGGAGAATCTGTTGATTCATCAGATTTAATGAGTAGCAATCAGCGTTCTGGTCGAAGAAGGCAGCCTCCTATTTCTTCATCTGTTGCATCTTCAGCAAATAATGTTGTTGAGGTGTCATCTCCAAGAGATAGTCACCGGTCTTTGAATGGGAATCATCAGTCTGCTACTTCTTCATCTTCTCCATCTTTGGACAATCAGATTGTTGATGATTCCAATCATCAGGATGATCTTTCTCCTCAATTGATGCAGGAGTTATTAACTTCTGACCTTTTGACTACTCCATCAACTGATGCAGTTTTATCTATGGCAGTAACTCCGGAGCTTATTTTCAATAGTGAGTTGCAAAGTATCCGTATTGGTAAAGGCATTTTAGATAGAAATAAGAGAAATTCTACCCTATGGACATATGCAATTAAGAACAAAGAACAGCTTTCTACAGGACATACAGATTTTAAGCTTAATCAGACAGGTTTAGTATTGGGTATGAATGCTCTCAATTCACTCGTCAATGGAGAGCTTTATATTGGTGGTTTTGGCAGTTATAATAGAGCACATATTGCTCATTCTCGAGGCGGTACAAGTGATATAACCAGTTATAGCATTGGAACTTATGCAACTTATTTTAATCATAGTGGATGGTATTTGGATGGTGTTTTAAAATATAATCATTATCAAAATAATCTGCAGGCTGTTTCAACGAATGGTCTTTCTATTCAAGGAGATTATGATCGATGGGCAATTGGCACATCGTTTGAGGTCGGTTATCGTTGTAAGGTATCGCAGAGTAGTTGGATGCAGCCTTATGCACAATTATCGTGGTTGCAAGTTAAAGGCAAAGAAGTCAAGCTTTCTAATGGAATGATGGGTGATATAAGTCCATCGACTTCATTACGTAGCGAGGTTGGATTATCTTTGGGGTATGAATTTGGATCTGGTATGGATACTCCATCTTTAGCTTACGTTACAGCTGCTTGGCTACGTGAAAATATAGAGCACAACCATACAACAATTAATCAACAGCATAAATTTACTACAGATTTATCTGGAAATTCTGGTAAGTTAGGAGTCGGTTTAAGCAGTTCTGTTAGTGATAAACTACAGCTTTATGCAGAAGCTCATTATCTCAAAGGACATAAGACTAAGCAGTCTCTTCAAGGAATTCTGGGACTACGCTATAGCTTCTAATAATGTGTCTTATGTTTTATAGTCAGCTTTAATTGTCTAACTGTTTTTGTAAGATAGATATTTGGTGGTTAGAAAACAATTTTAAATAGAGTACAGAGTTATTTAATTATAACAGGCAGTATGTTTTATTACAGAATGTGTAGTTTATCATATCATGCTTGTTATATTTAATAGGAAGTTTTTGAAGCAAGTAGTTAACTGTTCAAGTGGTTTAGACTTTTGTAAGACAATATAGCGGTACTACGATAAGGAAATCAAGTATCACGGGTATTTTAAAAATTGAGGCGGATTTTTTTGCAATCACTTGGCAATAAGCTTCTTGCTCGTTATAGAACAGTTGGGTACTATTGGTAATTGAATAAAGGTAGTCAAATGATTGTAGAACGTACTTTTTCGATGATTAAACCGGATGCAACGCGTCGTAATTTGACAGGAGAGATTACAAAAATGCTTGAGGATGCAGGGTTGCGCGTTATTGCATCTAAACGTGTGTGGATGAGTAAGCGTGAAGCTGAAAGATTTTATGCTGTTCATAAAGAACGCCCATTTTTTATGGAGTTAGTTGAATTTATGTCTTCTGGTCCGACTGTTGTACAGGTTTTAGAAGGTGAAAATGCAATAGCTAAAAACCGTGAAGTGATGGGTGCTACAAATCCTGCGGATGCACAGGAAGGGACAATTCGTAAAGTGCATGCTTTGTCGATTGGTGAGAATTCTGTCCATGGTTCAGATAGTATAGAAACAGCAAAAACAGAAATCGCTTTTTGGTTTTCTGAGATGGAGATTGTTGGCTAATACAAGGTTGGCTAATACAAGAATGAATAAAAAATAGAATCCCGAGGCATGCTGTTTTTGGGATTCTTTTTATGAGCATTGTAGATTTTTTTGAAAAGATACACACACACAGCTTTTATGGTATGACGTGTTTTAATCCTGCTCTAAAATAATCCCATCCTGTCCATAATGTAAGAATAGCCGCTATCCAAAGCATAACTATACCAAACTCTGCTATGTGAGGGATAATTTTATTGCCAGCTGGTCCAGCTAGGAGAAAGACAATAGCTATCATTTGCACAAAAGTTTTCCATTTAGCAAAACGAGAAACGGGAACGCTGACCTTTAATTCAGCCAAATATTCACGTAATCCTGATACAAGGATTTCACGACATAAAATAATGATAGCTGCCCACAATGTCCACCCAGCAATAGTATTATCTGCAGCAAGCAATAAAAGACAAGCAGATACGAGAAGTTTATCTGCAATCGGATCTAACATACGACCAATATTGGATGTTTGTTCCCAAATACGAGCAAGGTAACCGTCAAGAAAGTCAGTAATGGATGCAACCACAAAAATGGAAACAGCAACCCAGCGTGCTATATCGCTTGATTGTAGCCGCCCTTCTAAAAAAAAGCACGAAACAACCATTGGTACAGCAGCGATCCGTGCATAAGTTAGAAGATTTGGAAAAGAAAAAGTATGATTTTTCATAGAGCTATTTTCAATTCTTTGTAAAATGTGATGTGCTTTATAAACGTAACAAGGTAAAGATTATGAGACAAGTCTATTTTTCCTTAAAATGATTATGAATTTTTTGTGCAATTTTAATAGAAATTCCTTCAACTTTTGTTAAACATTCGATAGAAGCGTTGGCAACAGCTTTAGCGCTTCCGAAATGATGAAGTAACGCACGCTTTCTTGTTGAACCGATATTTTTAATTTCATCAAGTGGATTTTTGAATGTTTCTTTTTTCCGTTTTGTTCTGTGAGATTCAATTACAAAGCGATGTACTTCATCACGTAAACGTTGCAAAAAATAAAAGATAGGATCATGTGCTGGAAGGGTAAAGGGTGCTTTGCCTTTTATAAAAAAACGCTCGAGTCCTGCTTGACGGTTCGCACTTTTAGCAATCCCTACTACTGTGATAAGATTTTGTAATCTCAATTTAGATAATATTGTATGTACACTGTTTATCTGCCCTTTACCACCGTCGATTAATATAAGATCAGGCCAAACAGGAAAGAGGATATCGTCTTTATTTTGTATATTATTGCTTTTATTCGGTAGACCATGCGCTTTAATAAGGCGTGAAAATCTTCGTTCGATAACTTCTTTCATCATACCAAAATCATCACCAGGTGCGATATTTGTTGAGCGAATATTGAATTTGCGATATTGACTTTTCATAAATCCCATTTGACCTGCAACAATCATTGCGCCTACCGCATTTGTTCCCATAATATGGGAATTGTCGTATACTTCTATGCGATGTGGTATATGAGGAAGTTGAAACGTTTCGGCAATACCTTGGAATAATTTTGTATATGTTGTTGTTTCAGCTAGCTTGCGTTTCAGTGCTTCATAAGCATTTATACAGGCATGATTAACAAGAGTTTTGCGTTCACCTTGTTTTGGTAAAGAGATGAATATTTTGCGATTTGCTTTCAGACTGAATGCATTTGTAAAAAGTTCTTTTTCTTCGATCAATTCAGATAAAAGAATGAGCTTTGGAATAGGCTTATCATCATAGAACTGAGTAAGAAAATTTGCTAAAATTTCGTTACTAGAAAAAGATGGATCTGCTTTAGGAAAATAAGATCGATTTCCCAAATTTTGTCCCATTCGGAAAAAGAACACTTGAATACAGGTTATTCCCCCTTGTTGTGCAATTGCAAATACATCCGCTTCTTTTACAGTTTTAGGATGAATACTTTGATGGCTTTGTATGTGAGAAAGAGCCGACAAGCGATCACGATAAGTTGCAGCTTGTTCAAAATCAAGATTTTTTGCAGCTTGATGCATAGCTTGAATGATATTATTTTTAACTGATTGGCTTTTTCCTGAAAGAAAAGATTTTGCTTCTCTAACCATCTCTGCATAGTTATCATGACTAATTTTATTTGTACAAGGTGCAGAACATCGTTTGATTTGATAAAGTAAACAGGGGCGTGTACGGTTTTCAAAAAATGAATCTTTACAGGTACGTAATAAAAAGGCACGCTGTAAAATATTTATTGTTTTTGTAACTGCCTCAGCAGAGGCGAAAGGACCAAAATAATGTGCTTTTCGTGTTTGGACACCTCGATGTTTATAAATTGCAGGTATGCGATGATCATCAGTAATGATGATATAAGGAAAACTTTTATTATCACGTAGCAACACATTGAAGCGTGGGTGTAATTTTTTTATTAGATTCGCTTCTAAAAGTAGAGCTTCTGTTTCTGTCTTAGTGATGACAAATTCCATATGACATGTCGCACGAATCATACGGATAATACGGCTGTTATGCCCTTGTTCACGCGTATAGTTTGCAACACGTTTTTTTAGATTACAAGCTTTGCCGACATAAAGGACATTGTTATTTTCATCAAACATCCGGTAAACTCCCGGCTTATGCGGTAAATATTTTACAAACTCTTGTATGAGTTTAGAACCTTTTAATTGGTTATTATTTTTCTCTTTATTAGCATTATTCCATGTAATATTAGAAAAAAAAGATATATTTTCTCGTTCTTTGTTTAAAAATGATGTATTATTTTTTAAGATCATTAATTTTATTCAGAAATATTTTTTGTTTTATATTATAAATATTGTTTTTTACTTAGTACTGTTATTCACATTTATATCACTTATTCATACAATTAACTATAATATTAAATTATATAATTTTGTTGTTATTATTTTCTATAAAAAATACAGAGGAAATTTAAGAAAATAAATTAAATAGTTCTTTAACTTTATCTATTAACTGATTGAAACAATAAATTTATAATTATTAAAGGTATGCTTTTCTAGGAATTAAATTACTCTGTTGTCTATTATATAAATTTTAAGTTAATTATGGTCTAAAAGGCTAAAGCAACCATAGGATAATACATATTTTGATATTTTAGAGCAGGGTATTTAAATCTATAAAAGAAGTAAAGTGGAGAATTTTAACATAATAGATGCTCTTTTCTGATCCATTTGTTAATTATTTGTGCGTCTTTATCTTGTCCAAGACGAGAAATAAGAAATGGGCTTATCTTTTTCATTTCTTCTTCAAGAATGTAGGGAGGATTGATAAGGATCATACCACTTCCATTCATTGTAGGCGGTATTGAGCTTTTTTTTACACGCATTTCAAGTTGTAAAATTTTAGGAATTCCTGTTTGATAAAGTGCATGAAGAAAATTTTTAATTTCTTTGTCATATTTAACAGGGTACCAAAAAGCGTAGATACCTCTAGGAAATCGGCGATACGCTTTGACCAACCCCTCAATAAGACGAGAGAATTCATCAGGTTTTTCAAACGGAGGATCAACGAGGATAAGACCACGCTTTTCTTTTGGTGGAAGATGAGAATTTAAGGAAAGCCAGCCATCTAAATGTAAGACTTTTGTTTGATAATCACCGGAAAAATTTTGTGCTAAAATCTCGTAATCTTCATAATGTAATTCAATGGCAGTTAATCGGTCTTGCTTACGCAATAATTGCCTAATAAGAACGGGAGATCCAGGGTATAATACGATTCTTTTTCCTTTGTTCAGTGTATAAATAATATCATACCACGCGCCAAGGAATGTATTTAAGTTTTCTGGAATAGTAGTGGATAAGAGTCGTTGGATACCTTCTTGCCACTCTCCTGTTTTGCGTGCTTCTATAGAGGAAAGATCATAAATACCGATTCCAGCATGCGTATCTACAACGCGAAATGCCTTCTCTTTGCGTTTAAGGTATTCCACGATACGAGTGACGATAATATGTTTAAAGACATCAGCAAAACCGCCAGCGTGGTAAATATGCCGATAATTCATGGGTAAACTCTATCACTATATGATTTATTACTAAAATTTTATACTAATATACACGATTATTCTTTGATCAATAGCAGATTGATAAAAATTGAGAACATTATATATGGGTAAAGTATACACTTTCATAAAACTGCAAATATCATAGATTTGCAGTTATTTTCTATGCTGTTTTTACAATATTCTCTTTTCTTTCATTGTAATTTTTTTATATGGCCTCTATTAGTGGGTGTGAAGGGGATATCGTATGTTGTTCTGAGAGTGTTTATCTGCAATAAATGCATGGATGATAGGCTTTTTTAACAAAAATTAAATTCACTGCTTTACAGTTATTAGAGATAATTTTTTATGATATTTTAATTTTTTATTACACAGAAAAGAAAGAAGTCCTCTTAACAGAAGTTTTATAACTAATGTGTGATATGAAACAAATAGAAGCGATGTAAATGAGGAATTTGAATGCTTGATATTAAGTGGATTCGTGAGCACCCTGAGAAACTAGATGAAGCACTAAGAACCAGAGGTATAGAACCGCAGGCTAAGAGATTGATAGAACTTGATCTTGAGCGTCGATCACATGTTGCTAAAATACAATGTGCGCAGGAGCGTCGCAATGTGGTTTCTAAAGAAATAGGGCAAGCTTTAGCTAAGTGTGATCAAGTAAAGGTTAAACATCTTAGAGCTGAGGTTGAAGAAATTAAAGCTTTCCTTTCTTTAGCTACAGTAGAAGAAAGGAGAATGGCTGGAAATTTAGAGAAAGCTCTTTCAGCACTTCCCAATATTCCGTTAGATGATGTTCCAAAAGGTAAAGATGAAAACGATAACGTCGTTATTCGATATTTTGGTACAACTCCGACATTCGATTTTACACCAAAAGAACATTTTGATCTTGGTCAAAATCTCAAGCAGATGGACTTTGAACGAGCAAGTCGTTTATCAGGTACACGATTTACAGTGCTTTCAGGTGCGTTAGCACGTCTTGAGCGTGCACTAGGTCAGTTTATGCTTGATGTTCACGTTGAGGAGCATGGTTATACAGAGGTTTCAGTGCCTCTCCTTGTTCGTGATGAGATTGTTTATGGAGCAGCACAGTTACCAAAATTTGCTGAAGATCTCTTTCAGACTACGGATGGTCGCTGGCTTATTTCTACGGCAGAAGTACCGTTAACAAATTTAGTCAACAACGAAATTCTTGAGATATCGGATTTGCCACTGCGATTTTCTTCTTTAACTCCTTGTTTTCGTTCAGAAGCAGGATCTGCAGGTCGTGATACGCGTGGTATGCTTCGTCAGCATCAATTTTGGAAAGTAGAAATGGTATCGATTACTACTGAAGAGCAGTCTTTAATTGAATTAGAACGTATGACAGAGTGTGCAGAAGATATATTGAAACGCCTTGGCTTACCTTTTCGTACGGTAATTCTTTCTACTGGTGATATGGGATTTGCTGCACGTAAAACTTATGATATCGAGGTTTGGCTTCCTGGACAAAGATGCTATCGTGAAATTTCTAGCTGTTCAGTTTGTGGAGATTTTCAAGGGCGCCGTATGAATGCTCGATACCGTAAAAAAGAGGATAAAACATTACACTTTGTTCATAGTCTTAACGGTTCTGGTACAGCTGTTGGTCGTTGTCTTATTGCTATCCTTGAGAATTACCAGCAAGCTGATGGGTCAATCGTTATTCCAGATGTCTTGCAATCTTACATGGGGGGCATACATTATATTACTGTTTAACTTCGTAAAAGTAAAATTGATATATGTTTATTGTTGCACATGATGTACGTAAACGCGGGATTTTAACTTTTTAAAGGGAATAATTTATACGTATGATGAAATAGCTACTTAATTTGAGATCGGATGGCATTATGGGGCAGAAGGGTATTTTACGATTTCGTGAAGAGTTAGCAGGTCTTGTATTAAAAATGCGCAAGAAAGGAATTGATGATGTTTTATTTTTTGCTGCATTTGAAAAAATTCCGCGGCAGCAATTTGTTTCATCTCCATGGGTTAAAAGTGCTTATGATAATAAAGTTATTCCAATTGAGTGCGGCGAATATATTGAACGTTTAGAAGAGCAACTTTTAATACTTTCTGCGTTATCGTTGCAAAAAAAGCATCGTGTTTTAGAAATTGGTACAGGATCTGGTTTTTGTACTGCTCTTATGGCATGCTTGAGTGATCGTGTTACAACAGTTGATCGTTATAAAACTCTTGTTAATTTAGCGCAGCAAAAATTTCAAACTTTGGGAATTGAAAATATTGTTGTACGTCAAGCTGATGGAAGCCGTGCTTTTGCAGATTTAGGATCATTCGATCGTATTATTATTTGGCCGTCACGTTCTGATGATCCAAAGGAATTCCTAGAACTTTTAGCTGAAAATGGGATTCTTATTCAAGCTATAGGACCAGATGAAGGTGTACAAGTGGTTACACGTTATGTAAAAATTGGCAGCCAGTTTGAGAGCTCAGAAATATTTCAAGTACGCTATCAGCCTTTTATTAAAGGTATTGCGAAAGCTCTTTAATTTTTAGATTAAAGTCTGCATAGGATATTTTATCTTTTTCTTTAATGATAAATTCATTATGATTTTATTATCAATATATTTATGAATAAAATTCCTTATTTTAACTCTTAGGTAATATTAAAAAGCTTTAATAGCGAGAGTTAAATATTGGTAAGTGAGCAAAACTATGTATCTAAAAGTTTTGAGTAGTGTTTTTTGGTATAATTGTCATGTAATAGCGTTTTTAGTAATGACAATAGTTATTGCTGGATGTAGTTCCGATACACAGCGTTTTTCTAATATTTTTCCTAATAATAGAGTTTCCACTCGGTCAAATTCACCTACAATTATGCCTTCTAATCCACGAATGTTATCGCATAGTGGCATGATACACAGCACTGAATTACCGCCTGTGGAACCAAATGATACTGCTTCGTATAATTCTTCAAGTAAAGGTAAAGATTTTTTTTCTGATAGTAAGATTACAGGAGTGCCTCCACGTAGTCTTGGAACGCTCTCTCGTTCACAAATGGACGATACTCCTATTTTTCAAAAAAATTCTTACATTGTGCAGAGTGGGGATACGTTATTAAGTATTTCGCAACAGATAGGGGTTAGTGTTGATGCGTTAAAGTTCGTAAATGGCATAAATCATGACTCCATTTATATTGGCCAAGTATTAATAATTCCAAACAAGCGTACGGTAGCGAGTTCGAGTAAAAAAAGTAACAATCGGTATGATAATCAGTTTTTATCAACAAAAGAATCTTCATTACAGTCTCAAGCTACGTCTTCCGTGAAATACAGGAATGATTCTTCCATGTCTAAAACTCCTGTAACCACTATATTTTCTTCAAAAATTGATAAATCAGATGCTGAGCAAAATTTTTCTAAAAAGATTATTCCATTAAGTCATACAAATGATTTATCAACTAATGTTGATAATGTTGCTACTCCACAAGCTACAGGAATTTCTAATATGCGTTGGCCAGTACGAGGACGTTTATTAAGTAAGTTTGGTCAAAAAAAAGGAACAGCGGTTAATCGGGGAATAGACATAGCTGTACCTGAAGGGTCATCAGTGAAGGCAGCAGAAAATGGTGTTGTTATCTATGCCAGTGATGGGCTCAAAACGCTAGGCAATGTTGTCATGATTCGACATGAAGGAAATATTATTACTATTTACGGATATAATAGTAGGCTTGTCGTTGATAAAGGACAAAGGGTTCGTCGTGGTGAAGAGATTGCTAAGTCTGGTATTTCAGGAGATGTTAAAACTCCACGTGTTTATTTTGAGGTACGTAAAGGTTCTGTACCTGTTGATCCTGTAGAGTATTTAGAAAATTGATTGATGGTAACTTTATTAAAAATCTGAATCTTATATTAATGTTAACTAAGATATAAGTCTTGTAATATTTGGTTAGAAAAATTTGTACGTTCAAAGGGGGAAATCATTTAAACTTAATTTTAGGGATAAAAATTATCCTGTGTTATTTATTTTTCTAATTATGAATCATGCTTGTGTTCATGATATACAGGAAGAAAAGTAAATATGTTTTTTTGAAGTATTTTTCCTGTTGTTTTCTACTTTTTAAGAAATTGTTGCCTTTTTATACAGTTATGACTACGTTGCGCAGTCACTTCTGCCACAGTATTTCTAAGATAGCTGTTTTGGAAGTTAAGATCTTATTTTAGTGACAATAAAAAATACATGAAGTTTAAATTATAGGAGATAAAAATGTTTGTTACCGACGCTTATGCTCAAGCTGCAAGCGGTGTTTCCGATGGAACCTCAATAGTTACCTTTGTTCCATTTATTTTAATCTTTGGGATTATGTATTTTTTTATCATTCGTCCACAGCGTGCACAAATGAGAAAACGACAGGAAATGCTTAATGCTGTGCGTCGTGGTGATACAATTATAACAGGCGGAGGTATTATTGGAAGGGTCACAAAGGTTTATGATGAGAGTGGTGAATTAGAAGTTGAAATTGGTGATGATATGCGAATTCGTGTGATCCGTTCAACATTAGCTGATGTTCGTGTTAAAGGTGAACCAGTTTTTGAAGAAACATCAAAGCTCAATGTTAAGCTAAAAGTACCAAAAAAATCTAAAGTTAAAGCTACAACGAAAACAAATGTAGGTACATCTAAAGAAAAAAAATCTGCATCAAAAGAAGATAAATCTTAAAATATATTTCTGATTTATTAAATTATTGAAGATCATTTTTTGTAAAGATAAAGAGATTTCATATAAAGGCTATTTTATCACTGATAATTGTAGTTTTTTTATTATCTGTATAATTATTTCTTATTTTTTTAATTATCGCACTTGTGGAGTGTCTTGGTATTTTTTGCTACTTTTTAAATAATATCATTGTTTTATGTGATTGAAGTTGTTTGTTTTGAAGTCAATAGATTGAGGTGAGTTTCTTCTTATTAATATGGGATGGATATTCAAGTATATTTAGATATTGCTAATAATTTTCTTTAAATTCTTTAACTATTCTATAAAGCAGTTTTAATGTATGATGTGGTTTGTTGTTAACGTATTATGTTAATATAGGATATTTGTACAACAGTGCTATGTGGGTTATTATTTGTTTGTTGCTGATTTTTAGAGATGTAATAAAAACGTAATTTAGTTTTTGGAATAAAGGATACTTTATTTATGTTGCATGCAATTGAAATCCATGAAGCACATTTTCCAGGACGTGCACCAATCGATGCTTATGGAAATGGTGGTTTTCGCTTTGCTGATATGTCGCATAGAGGTTCTATTATTTGTGTACCATCAGGTATTTATGGTATTGACATGGCTAGCCCTGTACCAACTCAAAGCGATATCTCTCGTATTTTAGAAGAGGCGGATAAGATTGAGATTTTATTGGTGGGCACTGGGATTGAATTGTTGCGATTGCCTGAAAATTTGCGAAGACTTTTACGGGAGAAGCATATTTCATCAGATACAATGAATACGGGAGCAGCAGTACGTACATTTAATGTACTGTTAGCCGAAGATCGTGCTGTTGCTTCGTTGTTATTTGCAGTAGAATAATTAGCTTTTAATAAAACAGATACGCTATCTTGGTGTTAGTAAATTGTGTTGTTATGTGTTATCTTGTTTTTCACTTCTTTTTAGATTTAATGGCTAGTCTTTTGCGGTTAATATTTTTTATATGAATAGCGTTCAGAGCTAACATATTTAAAATTGCTGGAGATTATATATATATATATTTTATACTTTTTCTGTTCTCGTTATTAAAGAATATTGTAAATTATTACGAATAATTTCGTGCAATTTTTTTTAGAAATATTTATATTCATATGAAGTCTTATCTTTAAAAATTATCAATAATAACAGTATAATTAAAAATATATTTGGTAGTAATATAATTATATTTATGATTAAATAAGTTAATACTATAATTATCTTGCATCATTATTGCTACTATTATTGTATAAAGATAATTTATCATAGTGATATTTAGTCTATTAAAAATTTAATTTTTAATACATAAATTAATCTTCACAAGATGATTTCATTAAGTTATTTTGGAGCATTTATGTTAATTATAAATAATGTGCATAAAATAAGAAATATTTCATAACCAAAAAGAGCAATTTAAATATGTAATACGGTAACTTATGATAAAAAAATAAATCTATTACTTTAGATGTAATTTTGAGCAAGAACTATTTATAATGTACACTTATATCTGTTATACAATTTTTATTTACAAAAAAGCATTCCACCGTATCTGTAATAATACCTAGACAATTGATTTACAAAAACTTCCCTCTTTTATACCAGTTAAACGGATACAGAGGAAAGTTTTCACATGTTCTTAAAGTATATTACATATTTTCATTTTAGAAAATAAAATAACAGAATATAATAAATTATTATCTTATGGGTATCATTTCAGTACAAATATGCATAATTGATCGCACAATCCCTATTATAGCAGCTATTAAAGCTTCACCATATTTAAATAATCCGTTGAGATGTTCTGTAGGAATCCGGTATTTATTGAAAAGAGGAGTATATTCTGTAACGTTATGCACAGACCCGCTAACCTCTTTACCAAGGTTTAAATGTATCTCAGAAGTATTTAAGATCGCAACAGCTGGTGTTGGTTCTTTAACCGTTAACTCCAATGCATGTGCTCCAAATGTTAAACTGCAACCAAGTGCACAAAGACCAAGAAAATATTTTATATTCATAATTTCCTCCTAAATGTAGTTGCACTATAAATATCCAAAATGTAATTTACATTAATTCGTTTTGAATAGATATAGTAAAAATGCAACAGTCACAAAAAAAACAAAAAATATTCATAATTTGTTTAATTTTATTATTAATCAATACAATAATACTTTGAAATAGTTATTTATTTCATTAGTTATATTGTTGAATTTATTCGTCAGTTTTTAGTAGAGAATTGTTTATAATAATAGATAATAAATTAAATAAAAATAACTATATTAAAATAATATCGCAGTAAATTTTTTATTTTATTATTTATTATATAAACAAATATGATAAGTATATTAATTTATAAGCAATTTTTTATAAATATAGTTTATAAATAAATTTACTGTAAAGAATAATTGTATATTTTGTGATATATTATTATACTATATACTTAATAAGTATAAAAATATATTATAAATATAATATATTTTAGTGAAATTTTTAAGAAAGCATTTTAAAAACTATTTGATAATTTTTTTTGAAGCCGTAAAACATCTTATTGTTGTTTTTATAAGCTGTATGCATTGATTTTATATTCTATAGTAATAATTGATAATATCATTTAGGTTATAAGTTTGTGCTTTTATTATAGCAATTAGGGTTAAAGCAATAAAAAAAATAGTGTCATTGAAGATAAAGGGTAAAGTAATCTATGATAGCATAAAGTCTTTAATAAATTTTAAGATGATTACCTTTAAGAGTACAGATTTATAAACAAGTATAATTATTTAAATATAATAAAAATTCTATGATAGAACAAAAAGATTCTAATATAGTTTTTCATATCCGAATAATTATGTCTAATATTATGAGTAGTGTAAGATGAAGCAGCGTATTACAAATTAAGTAATGCTATATATTATTTGGGGCAAAAATTTTTAAATTGCAAACGCACCATTAAATTTTCAACCAGATCATAAATTTTTATAATATTCCATGAAAGTATTTTAAAATAATCATTTTTCTAAATTAGTTATTTGGTAACTTATTGGTTAACAATCAGGATTTTTGTTAATTTAAATGTTCTTTTCAAAAAATAAAAGAATGCACATTTAGAAAATTTGTGATGAAACTAATACTCTTATATATACTAACACTTAACCCTTATCCCTGTTAAAAGTAAATCCACGAAAAAATAATCATGGATTCTACTTATTATTTAACAGAGACCAAAAACTATCATTACAGATATTGCAACAATGATCGTAAATTTTTACGTTAAATTGAATATCTAACCATGCAGAACAACTCTCTAATAAATTGTGTAAATTTATTAATTGATTGTTTTTTTATTTATCGCATACGCTCCTCTATAGGAACATATTTACGTTCGGCATATCCCGTATAGAGCTGACGTGGCCTTCCAATTTTTTGTGCAGAATCTTCAATCATTTCTTTCCATTGTGCAACCCAACCAACACTGCGTGCTAATGCAAAAAGAACAGTAAACATTTCGGTGGGAAACCCCAAAGCTTTCAGTGTAATACCAGAATAAAAATCGACATTAGGATAAAGCTTTTTTTCAATAAAGTATTCATCGTTTAGAGCAATATTTTCCAGTTCTAAAGCAATATCAAGAAGTGGATCATCTTGAATATTCAGTTCTTTTAGAACTTCGTGGCAAGTTTTTTGCATAATTTTTGCACGTGGATCATAATTTTTATAGACTCGGTGACCAAATCCCATGAGGCGGAAGGGATCATTTTTATCTTTTGCACGCGCAATGAATTCAGGAATTCTTTTAACCGAATTTATTTCTTGTAACATTTTTAGACATGCTTCATTGGCTCCACCATGAGCTGGTCCCCAAAGGCATGCAACACCTGCTGCAATACATGCAAACGGATTAGCTCCAGATGATCCAGCAAGACGTACAGTAGATGTAGAAGCATTTTGTTCATGGTCTGCATGAAGGGTAAAGATTCGATCCATAGCTCGAGTGAGTATGGGGTTAATTTTATATTCTTCACAAGGAACAGAAAAGCACATGTGAAGAAAGTTTGCAGCGTAACTTAAATCATTACGTGGATAAACAAATGCTTGTCCGATACTGTATTTATACGCCATAGCAGCAAGAGTTGGAACTTTTGCAATAAGGCGAATAGAAGCAATCATTCTTTGCTGAGGATCAGTAATATCAATGGAGTCATGATAGAATGCAGACATAGCTCCAAGGCATGCAACCATAACGGCCATAGGGTGAGAGTCGCGACGGAAACCATGAAAGAATCGTGAAAATTGCTCATGTACCATTGTATGCTGCATAATACGATGGTCAAAATCGATTTTTTCTTGTTTTGTTGGTAATTCGCCGTAAAGTAAAAGATAGCAGCTTTCGAGAAAATCTCCTTTCTCGGCCAGTTGATCGATAGAATAACCACGATAAAGCAATATTCCTTTGTCGCCGTCGATATAAGTGATTTTTGATTCACAAGAAGCAGTTGACGTGAAGCCTGGATCGTAAGTAAAAGTATCTGTTTGTTTATAGAGAGAAGCAATTTCTATGACGTCAGGGCCAATAGTTCCTTTACGTACGGGTAGTTCTATTTTTTTATCATTCACGGTAATGTGTGCTTTATTCACAAACATTGATGTTCCTTTCAGATCCTTCATCCTTCAAAATCAATCTACAATCGCCACGAAATAGGGAGATACATAATTAAAGCGTTTCTTACCTATATTGAGGTAGGTTTACTATAAAAGTTGATTCATGCAATCAAAAAATATTTTTTTATTTGCAGTTTTTCTAAATGTATATTCCGATCACTTAGGAATAAAAGACAAATTTCATTTAACGTCAAGATACCTGTATTCAAATGGTTAATTGCATTAAATACAACTATATGTGTGTGGTTTATGCAATATTGTTTAAAAGTTGATCATTAATACGATTAAGAGATTCATTTCGTCCTAATAAAACGAGGACATCGAAAACTCCTAGTGATATTTCGCGTCCGGTAAGAGCTATTCGAAGCGGTTGAGCAACAGATCCAAATTTTAGATTCTGCGTCCGTGCATAACATCGGAGGGATTCATCCAATGTTTTTATGTCCCAATTTGAGCAAGATTTTAAAGCAAGATAGACATCTTTTAAGATGGTTTTGCTACTTTTGTCTAAGAGTATTTTCGTTTTTTTATTAAGAAGTAATGGACGTTGTGCAAAAATAAATGAGGCATTGTCAATAAGTTCGCATAGTGTTTTTGAACGTTCTTTTAAAGCTGGTATTGCTGCTAGAAATTGAGAACGACTCCGTTCATCAAGTCGTTCAAATATTTCTAATCCACCTTCAATTTCTGGTAAAATACTAAGAGCTGCATCAAAAAGATCTTGGTCACTGCTCATGCGTATATGGTATCCATTGATAGAATCTAATTTTTTCAGATCAAAACGCGCTGCACCTTTATTAATATCATCAATATCAAACCAAGAAATCATATCTTCGATTGAAATCAGTTCGTCATCACCATGACTCCAACCTAAACGGACTAGATAATTACACAAAGCAACTGGAAGGTATCCCATTGTTCTATAGGCATCAACACCTAGTGCACCATGACGTTTTGATAATTTTGCACCATTTTCACCATGAATAAGTGGAATATGAGCCATAACAGGAATATCCCATCCCATTGCATTAAAGATAATTGTTTGTCGAGCTGCGTTTGTGAGGTGATCATCACCACGGATGATATGTGTTACTCCCATATCATGATCGTCAACAACAACGGCATGCATATAAGTTGGGGATCCATCAGAACGTAAAATAATAAAATCATCAAGATCTTTATTCGGGAAGTGGATATTACCTTGGACTCGGTCGTGTAAAATTGTTTCTCCATCTTGTGGTGCTTTTATACGAATAACAGGTTTTATACCTTTAGGCGCTTGAGAAATATCACGATCTCGCCAACGCCCATCATAACGTGGTGGACGTCCTTCTTTACGAGCATTTTCACGCATTTCAGCTAATTCTTCAGGGGAAGCATAGCAATAGTAAGCTTTATCGTTTTCTACTAATTGTTGGGCGATCTGGCGATGACGTTCTGCTCGTCCAAACTGTGAAATAGGGGTGCCATCATAATCAAGCCCCATCCATTGCAAACCATCTATAATGGCTTGTACCGCTACTTCTGTTGAGCGTTCCCGATCTGTATCTTCAATTCGTAGAAACATTTTACCACCGGTGTGTTTTGCATACAACCAATTAAAAAGGGCAGTGCGAGCACTCCCAATGTGAAGGAATCCTGTGGGCGAGGGAGCAAAACGGGTAATAACTGACACGGATATCTTCCTTTAAAATTAAGATATTACTTATACAACTATATGAAGAGGTTATGTTAGCATAGGTAATAGAGTATGCAATAGTCATATCACAAAGCAAAGAGGGAGACGATGCTAAATAAAAACAAAATTAAGGATCTTGTCTCTACCTTTAACAAGAAAAAAAACGACGACTATAATGAACAAAGAGTTTTTCTATTTTTACCTTTAAAAAAAGAAATAATTTTTTTTAGGGAATGGTTGATAGATTGCATAAATAAAGAAATTTCTTTTGGATTCCTTTTTTTATTGATTTTAGTATTTTTTTGCACAGGCATCATTTTTTATTTTAGTTTAGATAAAGAGCCAAGTGGTAAACAGTTGATCGTGTTGATTGGTCTGTGTCTTGGAATATTGTACATTGTCCGATTTTATCGAATAATATGGCTTATAACGGGATTTTTGTTTTGTTTTATACTAGGTGCTCTGGTTGCAAAAATAGAGACGTGGCGTGTGTCCACGCCAATGCTAAGCAATGATGTTATTACCACATTAACTGGAAGAATTATAGCTATTGAGGCAATGCAAAAAGGAGGATTTCGTTTAAATTTGGATGTTTTAAATACAGAAAATCCTGTATTACGTCATGGACCAAATCGTGTTCGTTTAACAGCAAGGCGTTTGCCACCTGGATTAGTGATTGGTGATGGGCTGTATGGAAAAGTAAAATTTCGTGCATTGTCTGGGCCTGTGTATCCAGGGGGATATGATTTTAGTTTTCATAATTATTTTAAGGGAATTGGTGCTCATGGAATTTATATGGGAGAACCAGTCAAGATATCAGTTCCACAGCCGGATACCATATTATCTATAGCCTTACAAAAAATTGAAAATTTACGTACGAAAATGACTCAAAAAATCAGAGTGGCTATTGGAGAAGAAAATGGCAGTATCGCTGCTGCTCTCATAACAGGACAGCGAGGTGGTATCTCACATGATACAAATGAAGCGTTACGTACGGCTGGACTAGCGCATGTTTTGTCAATATCTGGTCTGCATATGGCTCTTATTAGTTGTATAATTTTAGCTAGTATTCGCAGTTTGTTGGCATTTTTTCCAGTTTTTTCATCCTATTATTCTTCTAAAAAATTTGCTGCCATTGTTGCATTAATGATTATGGCCTTTTACTTAGTTTTATCCGGCATATCTGTATCAGCACAAAGAAGTTTTACAATGGTTTCTGTTATGTTGGTTGCGGTATTGTGTAATCGTTCTGCTCTAACAATGCGGAATTTTGCTATCGCTGGTTTGATAACCTTAGCTATTACACCGCATGAAATATTAGGTCCTAGCTTTCAAATGTCTTTTTCCGCAACAGCAGCTTTGATTTCTGCCTTTGACTGGTGGAGTAAAAGGTTACATTCTCGTATAAGGAAAACAACACCGTTTTATGTTGGGGGTAAAGTAGTTCATTTTGCCTTTTTATCAGTTGTTTCAACATGTGTGTCCTCATTTATAGCGGGAACGGCAAGTGGAATTTATTCAGCCTACCATTTTTCTAATATTGCATATTTGAGTGTTATAAGTAATTCTTTAGCTTTGCCTATTATGTCAATTATTGTCATGCCCTTCGGATTAATAGCAACATTTGCTATGCTTTTTAATTTTGAGTGGCTTCCTTTGCAAATTATGGGGTTTGGCATTGGTCTTATGGTAAAAATTGCTTATGCAATAAAGGCTATCTCTCCTACTCTGAATCCTGGATTTATACCGTTATCTGCGTTAATTTTCTTTAGTGTTGGCTTAATCGGACTAACTTTTTGCAAAACATCCATCAGATTCTTTTTTGTTTTTTTTATCTTTGTCGGTGTTTATTTTTGCTTAGTACATTCACCTACACAATTGATTATAGCAAATAATATGAGGCTTGTGGGTATCATCAATGATAAGAAATTATATACTGATCGTTACCATATCTCTAAGTTTACAACATCCATATGGAAAAAATCATTTCGCGTAGATGAGGTAGTTAAGCCAACAAAATATGGACCTTCGTTTAATGGACAATTTATTTGTGATGATCATATTTGTGTATCCTTGTTAAAAAATGGATCAAAAATCACTATTTTACGTAAAAAAACAGACCAATGCATAAAATCTGGTATCGTAATTGAACTATTTTCTATAGATAACCAAACATGTGACAAGAAGACACAGGTAACGTTTACGCTTCAAGAATTGTTGTTACGAGGGAGCGTCATGATGACAAAAAGTGGAGATATTATTTGGTCTTCTATGGGATTTTATAGACCGTGGAATATACACAGAAGATATTCACAAAAACTATACCAATGATCAAATTTTTATAAATTTTTTAGTGCATAACACTAAGTAGAATAGGAAATGATACGAAGCTCTTTGGATTATATTTCAGTATTTTTCTCGTAATATTATATAATTGCTAATATTATTTAGAAGTTATGAGCTGTTAATATTTTTTTTAAATAAATTATTTTCTTATCGTTGAATAAGTTATAATTTTATAAAATTATATGCTTATCACTCATTATTGATGATGGGATAATAAATTGTAAGGGTTCAGTTAAATTGAAAAAATGTATAATAAGCTTTAAAAGAGATAAAATCGTTAATTATTCTATGTTTATTGTTATTATGTGTTGCTATAATAATTAGCGCTTTTTTACCAATAAATTGGAAAATAAATTGCTAATAGATTGCAACAATATGGTGCTTTGTTATCAGTTTGTGTTGAATGTGACTGATTGGCAAAAGGATAAAGTGATTTATGAATGTTCATGAGTTAAAAAAAATTGCAGCAGCGAAAGCGCTAGAGTTTGTTCAAGATGGTATGCGGCTTGGTATAGGAACTGGTTCTACAACGAATGAATTTATCCGCCTTCTTGGTGAGCGTGTTGTTAAGGGGTTGCAGGTGACTTGTGTTGCAACTTCTCGGTCTTCTGAGCAATTATGTCGTGAATTTGGTATATCTGTTTCTACTTTAGAACAAATACCTGAACTCGATCTTGCTATTGATGGGGCAGACGAAATTAGTCCAGAGCTGAATCTTATTAAGGGAGGAGGTGGAGCGTTGTTACATGAAAAAATTGTAGCAGCCGCATCTCGTTCTATGCTTATTATTGCAGATGAAACAAAGGTAGTAAAAACGCTTGGTGCTTTTGCATTACCGATTGAAATTAATCCATTTGGTGTTCATTCTACACGTAAACTTATTGAAAAAGTAGCTAATGATTTAGGGATTTCGGTAAAAATTACATTGCGTATGAATGGAAAAAATCCTTTTAAAACGGATGGCGGTCACTTTATTTTTGATACATTATGTGGATGTATTATGCAGCCGAAATTATTATCAGACGCACTTCTTGCAATTCCTGGTGTTGTTGAGCATGGTCTTTTTTTAGGTTTGGCTTCGTCTGCAATTGTAGCGATGGTGGATGGCAAAATAAAAATTTTAGAGCCATTTAATTTTCAAAGAAGATAGTTTACATATTGGTATATTATAGAAATAAAAAATAAACGTTTAGGGTTTTATATAAAGTAAAAAAATGAATTATAATTTATCAATCGGGGTAATTATTAAATGAAAACGATACTTTCTTTTCAGCGTTTTGTAGTATATTTTTGTGCCGTTACAGTATTGATTTCGAACATTGGAATGATTTGTGCGCAAGGTGTGAGTGATAAGCATTTAGATTCAGCTAAAAAAGCTATCAATGCTATGCATGCAACTGATCAATTCGATAGTTTTTTACCAACTGCGGCTCGTGATCTTAAAAACGAACTGACAGGAAATGATCCAAATTTAGCGTCTGATATTTCTGAAATTGTGGATAAACAGGCACTTTTTTTGGCTAAAAGACGTTCTGATTTAGAAAAAGAAATTGCTCATGTATACGCAAAGTATTTTACTCGAGAAGAACTTGAGACAATTGCGGCATTTTACAATTCTGATTCTGGTAAAAAGTTTTTAGCAAAAGCTCCAAGCATTGCACATGATTCTTATGCTGCATTTGATGGATGGCGTTATATTGTTATGCAGGATCTCGTAAAGAATGTAAAAAATGAAATGTCTAAAATACTTGATCTTAATAAATCTTCTACTACTACAAAATCTGATTTTTTAGCGGATTAGGATAATTTTATTATTACAGTGCCGACAACTTTCTCTGTTGACAATTTCCTCTCTCGTTTAAAAACAGTAGTCTGAATGCTGTTTTTAAACGAGTTAGTCTCATTGAGTATTGTACATACAAAAAATTATATCTTAGGATATATATTTGGAGTATAAAAATCTTTATATTTCGTCACCAGTGACAATGGTTTATTATTGCAGATATATGAGAAAAAATAAAGGAATATTGCGTGGAATCTTTTGACTTTGATTTATTTGTTGTTGGTAGCGGTTCTGGTGGTGTACGTGCTGCGCGTCTCGCTGGAGAACTTGGGAAGCGTGTTGCTATAGCTGAAGAATATCGTATAGGGGGAACTTGTGTTATTTGCGGCTGTATTCCTAAAAAATTGTATGTTTATGCATCCCAATATGCACGAGAGTTTGGTAAAAGCGTTAGTTTTGGTTGGAAATACGCTGATCCAATTTTTAATTGGGAAAAGTTGGTCGCAGCTAAAAATAAGGAAATATCAAGATTAGAGGGGTTGTATCGCAAGGGATTGGAAAATAATAATGTCCATATTTACGAGAGTCGTGCTGTATTTATAGATGATCACACATTAGAGCTTTCTGCGACAGGTGAACGGGTAAGGGCAGAAAAAATTTTAATTGCGACGGGAGCAAAAATTGGACAAAATACTGGAATAACAGGCAGTGAGTTATGTCTTACTTCTAATGAAATTTTTGATCTTCAAAAACTGCCAAAATCGATAATAATTGTCGGCGGTGGATATATCGGTGTTGAATTCGCTAATATTTTTCACGAATTAGGTGTCAAAACAACACTTCTTCATCGTGGAGACTTAATTCTTCGTGGTTTTGATTATGATTTGCGGCAGTTGCTTAGTAATGCAATGATTGAGAAGGGAATTTCCATTATTTATGGAGAAACTATTTTTCAAGTTCAGGCTATAGGTGATTGTTATAATGTTGTTTTATCGAGTGGGCGAACTATCAATGTTGATCAAGTTATGTTGGCTACAGGGCGTGTGCCAAATACGGAAGGTCTAGGACTTGAGCGGGCGGGTGTTAAATTAGATGAATTTGGTGCGGTTGTTGTTGATGAAAAGATGGCAACAAATGTTCCTAATATTTGGGCTGTTGGCGATGTAACTGGTCATATTCAGCTGACACCTGTCGCAATTCATGATGCAATGTGTTTCGTTAATACTGTGTTTAAAGATACTCCAACTACACCTGATTATGATTTGATTACAACAGCAATTTTTTCACAGCCTGAGATTGGGACAGTAGGTCTTTCAGAAGAGGATGCGGTGCGCCATTATAAGCGTGTAGAGATTTATCGTACTGTTTTTCGACCTATGCGCAATGTTTTATCTGACAGTCAAGAAAAAACATTTATGAAGCTGGTTGTGGATGGTGAAAGTCGTATTGTTGTAGGTGCGCATATTTTGGGAGAAGGTGCTGGAGAGATGGCGCAACTCATAGGGATATCTCTTAAGGGAAAACTTACAAAGGATGTATTTGATGAGACTATGGCAGTGCATCCAACTGCGGCAGAAGAATTAGTAACAATGTATAAGCCGAGCTATATATACGAAAATGGTAAGAAAATAGAAAATTAAAGAAAAGTACTACGGTAAGCGATAAAGATTTTAATATTATGGGCTGGGAGTTTAGGCTCTGGAGTGAGTACAATGAAGAAAGAGTGGGCGCCTGACTCTTGGAGAGAACGGCCAATAAAACAAGTTCCGATTTATCCGGATCAAGCTATTTTGGCAGATGTTGAACAAAAGCTGCGCAGCTATCCTCCTTTAGTTTTTGCAGGGGAAGCACGTGATTTGAAGAGTGAATTAGCAGCAGTTGCTGAAAGTAAGGCTTTTTTACTACAAGGTGGAGATTGTGCGGAAAGTTTTGTGGAACATGAAGCTGATAATATCCGTGATTTTTTTCGTGTTTTTTTACAAATGGCAATTGTTTTGACTTTTGGCGGTTCTAAGCCAGTTGTTAAAATTGGACGCATTGCTGGTCAGTTTGCAAAGCCACGTTCCTCTGATATAGAAAATAAAGGAGGAGTTGAGCTTCCTGCTTATCGAGGTGATATTATTAATGGCATTGAATTTAATGTAGATGCTCGTACTCCTGATCCACGGCGAATGTCCATGGCGTATCGTCAATCAGCAGCAACGCTTAATCTTTTACGTGCTTTTTCACAGGGAGGGTATGCTAATTTAGAAAATGTGCATGCGTGGATGTTGAGTTTCATTTCTAATAGTCCACAAGGTGAACGTTATGAATTGTTAGCGGGGCGTATTTCTGAAGCAATTGATTTCATGCGCTCTATAGGAATTACGTCCAAAACAAATTTTTCATTACGTGAGACATCTTTTTATACTAGTCATGAGGCACTTTTACTTGGCTATGAAGAGGCTTTAACGCGAATTGATTCGATTTCCGGAGATTGGTATGCGACTTCTGGTCATATGTTGTGGATTGGTGATCGTACGCGCCAGATTGATTATGCTCATGTTGAGTATTGTCGTGGTATTAAGAATCCTATTGGATTAAAATGTGGTTCCTCCATTGAGCCTGATGAGCTTTTGAGGTTGATTGATATTCTTAATCCTGAAAATGAACCTGGTCGATTAACTCTTATTACTCGTTTTGGTTATAATAAGATCGAAAATTATCTTCCGAGATTAATTCGTGCAGTTGAGCGAGAAGAGCGTAAGGTTGTATGGTCGTGTGATCCAATGCATGGCAATACAGTGATCATGAATGGATATAAAACACGTCCCTTTGATTATGTTTTAAGAGAAGTAGAAAAATTTTTTTTAATACATCGTGAGGAAGGAACATATCCAGGTGGTATTCATATTGAAATGACAGGATGTGATGTAACTGAATGTACGGGTGGTGCACATGCCATTTCTGTGGATGATTTATCTAGTCGTTATCATACACACTGTGATCCACGATTGAATGCAAATCAAGCATTAGAGTTAGCTTTTCTTGTTGCTGAACTTCTTAAAAAAAGTCGTGATATTAGTCCATTATCTGTTACTGTTAATGGTTAAGAAGACAATTATGTAACTATATAATGGTTTATTATTTTAAATTTTTTGAAAAATCTTTCTTAGTGATTAGAATATAGTTATTATCACTAAGTTAGTGGAATGATACTAGGGCTTATGAAAAATGATTTGCGGGTAGCAGTTGCCCAATTAAATCCTATTGTTGGCGATATTGAAGGGAATTTTTCTCTTGCGGTAATGGCGTATCAAAAAGCTAAAGAAGAGGGAGCTGATCTAGTTTTATTTTCTGAGCTTTTTATCAGTGCTTATCCACCGGAAGACCTTGTTCTTAAGCCTGCTTTTACAAGATCATGTGAAAATGTTGCTAAAAAATTAGCAAAGATAACAGAAAATGGTCCAGGAATTATAATTGGCATTCCGCTAAGGCATAATGATAACATTTATAATGGTGCTATGCTTCTTGGTGAGGGACGGATAATTGCTGAAAGTTTGAAGTTTGATTTACCTAATTATGCTGAATTTGATGAAAAACGTGTATTTTCTCCTGGTTCATATCCTGTACCTATTATTTATCGTGGAGTAAGGATAGGAATAGCAATTTGTGAAGATATTTGGAATAATTCCTTTATTTGTGCGGATCTTAGCAATAAGGGTGCTGAGATTATTCTTATTCTTAATGGTTCTCCTTATTATCGTAATAAGACACTAAAACGTATCGAGATAGTTCGTAAACATGCTCTTCAGTCTGGTGTACCAATTATTTATGCCAATCAAATTGGTGGTCAGGATGAATTAGTTTTTGACGGTGGGTCTTTTGCGTTAAATGGACAAGGAAGAATAGTGTGTCAAATGAAACATTTTGAAAGTCATATTTCTGTTATCCATTGGCAAAGAAGATCTACTGGGTGGCAGTGTATTTCTGGTCCGAATGAAAATCTTCTAGATGGATTAGCTGCTGATTATCAAGCTTGTGTTTTAGGTTTAAGGGATTACGTAAATAAAAATTGCTTTAAGGACGTTGTTCTTGGACTTTCTGGAGGGATTGATTCAGCTCTTTGTGCGGCAATAGCAGTTGATGCTCTCGGTTCTGAAAGAGTTCGTTCTGTAATGATGCCTTATCATTATACTTCACAAGATTCATTGAACGATGCTAAAGATTGTGCGAATCTTTTGGGATGCTGTTATGAAGTGATACCAATTGTGCAACCTGTTGAGGTTTTTTTGAATACAATGGAACCAATTTTTCTAGGATTGCCATCTGATGTTACGGAAGAAAATCTTCAAAGTCGTATACGTGGGATTATTTTAATGGCTATTTCGAATAAATTTGGTTCAATGGTGGTAACAACAGGAAATAAATCAGAAATGGCTGTTGGATATGCGACACTTTATGGTGATATGAATGGAGGATTCAATCCAATTAAAGATATTTATAAAATGCAGGTTTATGAATTAGCTAAGTGGCGCAATAAAAATTATTTACAAAATTTTTTAGGGCCAAAAGGAGTTGTGATTCCACCTAACATTATTGTGAAATCACCTTCTGCAGAGCTTCGGGAAAATCAAAAAGATCAAGATTCTCTTCCTCCTTATCCTATTTTAGATGATATCTTACAATCTCTTGTAGAAAATGACATGAGTATTAGTGATATTGTGAAACGTGGGCATTTACAGGAAACTGTTGAAAAAATTGAACATCTTCTTTATTTAGCTGAATATAAAAGACAACAGTCCGCGCCTGGTGTTAAAATAAGTTGTAAGAATTTTGGACGCGGTCGTCGTTATCCCATAGTCAATCATTTTCGTGATAAAAGTTGAGCATTATTTATGATAAAGGTTCGTTTTGCCCCATCACCAACAGGCTATATTCATGTTGGTAATACCCGTATCGCTTTGTTCAACTGGCTGTATGCTCAGGCAAATAATGGAATGTTTATTTTGCGCTATGATGATACAGATGTTGGACGTTCTAAACAGGAATATGTTGATGGCATTATGGTTGATTTGGAATGGCTTGGTATCAAACCAGATGAAATTTATCATCAATCTAAACGTGTGGACAGATATCATAAGGTTGCAGAAACTTTAAAACAAAGAGGTCTTCTGTATCCTTGTTATGAAACAGCAGAGGAATTAGAGCGACGTCGCAAAATTCAGCTGTTGCGCAAAAGACCTCCTATTTATGATCGTAAAGCATTAAAGTTGACGCCAAAAGATAAAGAAATCTTGGAATCTCAAGGACGTAAGCCTCATTGGCGTTTTCTTCTTCCTAATTTTAATATTGATCCGTTTCAAACCAAAAGAACAGAAATTTATTGGGAAGATATTGTGAAAGGAAAGCAGACAATTGATTTGTCTTCTCTTTCAGACCCCGTTTTAATCCGTGAAGATGGAAGCTATCTTTATACATTACCTTCTGTAATTGATGATATAGATATGGGAATAACACACATTATTCGTGGAGATGATCACATTACCAACACAGGTATGCAAATTGCTCTTTTTAAAGCTATTGGCGCAAAATCACCAACTTTTGCTCATATTAATTTATTATCGACAGTTTTAGGAAAAGGTTTTTCAAAACGCAATGACGACCTTTCCATTCGTTCTTTGCGTGAGGATGGATTTGAATCTATTGCTGTTCAGTGTCTTTCTGTTTTGATAGGAACTTCAAAAAATGTACAGCCCTATCCCAGTCAAAAAGTTCTTTTAGAGAATTTTAGTCTCGAGGATACATCAAGATCAGTTGCGAAATTTGATATCGTAGATCTTTTTTCTTTAAATAGTCAGCTTGTCCGTGAATTAACCTATGATGACGTAAAAATACGGCTTAAGAATCTTTCTATTTATGGAGAGAAAGCAGAATATTTTTGGAATACTGTAAGAGAAAATATCGAGAAAGTTAGTGATTCTGTTTTGTGGTGGAAAATTATTCATGATAATAGTATCACGAATGCCGTTGCACTTGAAGATCGTGAGTTTGTTCTTCACTCTGTTGATTTTTTTCCTGAGGGCATATTGAATGATGACAGTTGGAAGGTTTGGACAACAGCGTTAAAAGAAAAAACGGGTCGTAAAGGTAAATCCTTGTTTATGCCATTACGCCAAGCGTTGACAGGAATGAATCACGGTCCTGAAATGGGAAAAATTTTACAGCTATTAGGGCGTGATAAGATAATAGAAAGATTAACCATTCAAGGGAAATAAGAGCTGTGATATGGGTATTTTATCAGTTTTTAATGATAATACAAAAAGGAAAAATTTTTAATTCAAGTGCGGATCTTTGTTAACATAAACGCTGGGATATCATCCCCGAATCCAATAGGAGTATGATTTTTATTTTTCTGAGAATGATGTCGTTCAGATGGGTTTTGTTTGTTATTTGCAGTCTTAATACAGTTTGCCTTGTTATGTTTTAAAGATTTTTTAGTTTGTACAGAGCACTTTTTTTGTGTAGTTTTCTTCGATAATTCTGTATCATTTTCGTGATCGCTTGTTGTTAAAGTAGATAAGTCTCCATTAAACCACTCAATTTTTTCATTACTCATTTCTTCAATGGCATTAATATATTTTTGGTCGTCTTTTGTGACAATCGTAAACGCTTTTCCGCTACGGTTTGCACGTCCTGTACGGCCAATTCTATGAATATAGTCTTCAGCATGTATAGGAACGTCATAATTGAATACATGACTTACATTTGGGATATCAAGGCCACGTGCAGCAACATCAGAAGCAACAAGAAGTGTGAGTTTATTATCTTTAAAATCGGCTAATGTACTCATACGAGAATATTGATCCATATCCCCATGAAGTGCGCCTACATTAAAATTGTGTCTGATAAGTGATTTAAAAAGCTGAGAAATATCTTTTTTTCTATTACAGAATATAATAGCATTTTTCAGTTTATCGCCTTCACTGTGAATAAGTTCTCGTAAAACAGATCTTTTATCCCATGCTTTTTCGCCAGATTTAACAAGCCATTGTGTAATTGTTGTAGCTGTTGAAGATGCTTTTGTAACTTCTACAGATACGGGTGAATGTAAAAATTGCTTTGTCAATTCTATGATTTCTGGTGCCATTGTTGCAGAAAAGAACAAAGTTTGGCGTGTAAAAGGAGTTAGTTTACAGATGCGTTCAATATCAGGGATAAAGCCCATATCCAACATACGATCAGCTTCATCAATAACAAGGATTTCAACACCCATAAGGAGTAACTTACCACGATCAAAATGATCAAGAAGACGGCCTGGTGTTGCTATAAGAACATCGGCACCTCGTTCAAGTTTACGATCTTGGTGTTCAAAAGAAACACCACCAATTAAAAGTGCGACATTTAAACGATGATTTATTCCATATTTATCAAAACTTTTTTCGACTTGAGCCGCAAGTTCTCTCGTTGGTTCTAATATAAGAGTACGAGGCATTCGTGCCCTAGCACGACCATTCTCAAGTAGTGTGAGCATAGGTAAAACAAAAGAGGCAGTTTTTCCTGTTCCTGTTTGAGCGATCCCTAGGACATCTTTTTTTTGGAGCACATGAGGAATTGTTCCACTTTGAATAGGAGTTGGTACTGTATATCCAGCTGATTTTATTGCTTTAATAACTTTTATGGAAAGACCTAAGTCATTGAAACTTTTTAAAGGTGATGTCATTTTCTTTATCAATTGCTTTGCAATTTTAGTCTAGTGGTTTGAATTATTAGTAAATTAAGCATTCTACACTGTTAAGAATGGTTAAGGTGCATTTACAAAAAAGTCAACTATAATGGTTAGAAACACGTAGAAAGCATACAATCATTAATAACGAAATTGTTCTGATAAAATGCGTTCATCCCATGAATGGTCAGAGTCAAAAAGGATGGAAGCCGTTACTTCAGTAGCTGATGAAATGGTAACTGAATGTACAGACTTTACCTCAACATTATCTGCTGCTGCATTTACGGGACGTTTACTAGGTTCAAGCATATCAAAACGTACTGTTGCTGTATTGGGGAGCAATGCTCCATGCCAACGTCGAGGGCGAAATGGACTAACAGGGGTTAGTGCCATGAGAGGAGCCATAAGGGGTAAAATAGATCCTTGTGCTGATAGATTATATGCAGTAGATCCTGCTGGTGTAGCAACGAGGATACCATCGCAACTCAATTGTTCCATGCGCACGTTGTCATCAATACTGATGCGAATTTTAGCTGCTTGATAAGATTGACGAAATAAAGATACTTCATTGATTGCAAGTGCTTCAACATATTTTTTACATTCAGTTTCTGCTATCATACGTAAGGGATGGATTTGTTTTTTATGTGCAACAGCAATGCGGGTTGGTAAATTTTTTTCATGAAATTCATTCATGAGGAATCCTACAGAACCTTGGTTCATACCATAAATAGGTTTTCCAATATTCATAACATTTCGTACTGTTTGTAGCATTGTTCCATCGCCACCAATGGCAACAACAACATCGGTTTCTGAGAGAGATGAATGACCATAAATGGAAATTAGTTTATTAGTGGCTTTTACGGCTTCTTCGGTTTCTGCAGAAACGAAATGAAAGCGTTTTGGTAATTTAGTCATTAAAAATTATCCTGATATTACTGATAACTTAAATTTTGTATCTTACTTTTTCAAAATTTTGAAGTTGTATACAAGGACTCTTTTTGTAAAAGAGGAATTTTGTATAAAAAGTAATCTGCTTTAAGACTTAAGATTAGACAGGATTTGTAGGGTAACAAAAAAATTGTGTAAACTGCGCGTGTATTGTATGGCTACGCATTTTTTTACGTTTTTCTAGCATGTTAATTCTTCATTGCAGATATGAGCATAATAAGTTAAAAGACTGAAGCTGGTTTATTAATTATCTTTAAGGCACCCGTAGCTCAGTTGGATAGAGCGCTGCCCTCCGAAGGCAGAGGTCACAGATTCGAATTCTGTCGGGTGCACCATAGTGCATTAAATTAATCAATATATCGGTTATTTTTTGCTTTAGGTATTAGGATAGTGTACAAGTATGCTACTGTTAGTTAGGAGGTACGGATAGTGCCTGGAATTGATATGATGCTATTTTAAAGTATGTTGTAAGTAGGTTTGTTGTTACACAATCCATTTGTTATCCCATATGTAATGTAGTGCGTAAAACTGAGTTGATACACTGTATTTCTTATTATTATCCTTTCGATTGTAGACTTGTATAAGGTGTTGAGCAACAATAAATCCTATACGGTTGTTGTGGTACGTTTTGCGGATATGATACTTCTATCTTGTGTGATGACAAGTTTTTATTCATGATCAGGAAGATAGATCTGGCTTATTCAGACTCCTCTGTAATCCATAAAGATACAAGCAATAGGTCTTTATCGATAAAAAAACGTTGTAAAAAATGTAATGTGCTTGGATATTAAGTTCTTATACACATCAAATATTTTTTCTCTTTGTAATAAGTTGATGATAATGTGATGAGTGTGGGAAATATTTTCATGAATCATATTATTTTAGGCTATCTTTTTATGATGCTTGCTCCTATGGATTTTTTTTGCTAAGCACGACAACTGTTAGGTTTCATTGCTGTGAAGGTATTTGGAAAGTATCGTCATGGTAGATTTTTTGTTATCAATAGCTCTTTAAATTGAGAAGGCGAAAAGGTACGATTTTTAAATTGGAATCGGTATCCATTGTATCGTAACCAAAGATAAGTTTCTGTATGTTAGTCGCTCTTGTAGTTTACTCTTTTATGAAATTGAAGCAACAAAAATTCAAAATCTTTCATGTGTGTTAGAGTTTTTTTTGCGTTCCAATCAGTTTAGATACTTATTGGTTTATAGATTTTGCTTTTATGGCAGTTATGGTAGTGTTTTAAAGAAAGAAAGAAATGGCAATAAATGAACTTAAACGGGGTATGAACAAGCGCCAAGTTGTCTTTTTAGCTCTCGGTTCTGCTATTGGAACAGGACTTTTTTATGGATCTGCGCAAGCAATTAAGCTTGCTGGTCCAAGCGTCTTGATCGCTTATTGCATTTCTGGTTGGGCTATTTTCATGGTTATGCGAGCTCTTGGCGAGATGATTATTCATAATCCTCTACCAGGTTCTTTCGCTCGTTATGCAACAAATTACATATCACCATTGGCTGGTTTTTTAACAGGATGGACATATGTTTTTGAGATGATCCTCGTTGGTTTGGCCGATATTACCGCTTTTGCAACTTATATGGGATTTTGGTATCCTGATGTCGCACCTTGGATATGGGCACTTAGTATTACTCTTATCATTACTGGTGTTAATTTGTCCGCAGTAAAAGTATATGGTGAATTGGAGTTTTGGCTGTCTTCTATAAAAATTATTGCTATCATTACTATGATCATCTTAGGAATAGTAATAATTGTATGGGGTTGGAATACAAGTACTTCTTTTTCTCATGTTAGCATTCATAATTTATGGAAAAATGGTGGCATTTTTCCCAATGGTTTGTTTGGATTTTTAGCTTGCTTTAGTGTTGTTGTCTTTGCTTTTGGTGGCATAGAAATCATAGGGATGGCAGTAATGGAAGTACAGGATCCTCATCAAACTATCTCAAAGGCAATTAATTCTACTCCTATCCGTATTTTGCTATTTTATATCATGACATTAGCCATTTTAATGTCACTTTATCCTTGGAATGAGATTGTCCTTACGGATAGTCCTTTCGTGTCAATTTTTGAAAGCCTTGGAATTTCATCAGCAGCTAATATTTTAAATGTTGTTGTCGTTACAGCAGCTATTTCTGCAATGAACAGTGCAATGTATGGTGCTTGTCGTATGATACATGGGCTATCCCAAGAAGGTTATGCGTTAAAGAAGTTTCAATATTTATCAAAGAATGGTATACCAATTTTTGTAATTTTATTAATTTTAGGTATTTTTCTTTTAGGTGTTATCCTTAATTATTTTTATCATGATCGGCTTTTTTTTCTTATTGCAGCAATGGCAACATTTGCGACAGTTTTTGTTTGGGTAATGATTATTCTGTCACAAATTTTTATGCGAGTTAAAATGCCTGAAGATGTGCGGCGTGAATTAAAATTTCCAGCTCCATTTTGGCCAATAGGATCGGTTTTTTCTCTTTTGTTTATGGTCTTTATTTTTGCTTTGTTATGGTTTTTTGATGATACACGGCCAGTTTTAATTATAGGTGTTATTTGGATTATTTGGCTTGTAATATGTTTTTATCTGCTTAGATTTTATAATTCAAAAAAACGACAAGATGTGTTAAAGTGAAAACTAAGTATTAATTCAATAATAAGTACAAGTATTAGTTATTTTGTAGTAGAATTATGTTATAGAATCATGTCTTTAAATTTTGGATTAATTTTTCAGATATGTGTTGTTTTATTTGTACTACAAATAACTAAATAAATTGCTTTGTAATTTATTTAGTTCATAAACAAAATTCCTAAACATTGAAAAATAGAATATGTCTTAGCTATTAGATAAGATGATAAGATCTGTGCTCTATGTTTTTATTATGATTATTAAAAGTATTGATTTGAGTCTGTACGTATGATCATCTATTATTTACTTTTTTATATATAATGGACAGATCATTCTCGCTCGGTAAGTATAGTTCTTAATAAAATAATTTTTCTTTGTGAGATTACAAAAATATTATACAAAAAAACTAAATAATTTATTTTATAGATGGTATAAAAATAAGCATGAATGCCATCATCAATTGATTTATGTTCGTAAATAATTGTGATATATTATATCATAGCAAGATCACTTTATAGTTTTTTGGCTTTTTTTATGCTGATTTTGGGATGCTTTACCTTTAAAAATTTTATTCTATTTCTAAAAAATATAAACAGGGATAATTTTTATTTGTAATAAAAAACAATGGTGGGTGTGATAGGGATTGAACCTATGACCCCTACGATGTCAACGTAGTGCTCTCCCACTGAGCTACACACCCATCCTAATGATGCTGCATACACCATATACAACTACAAACGTCAATGCTTAATTTCATTTTTCATATAATCAAGCATAGTATAATTTAAAAAATTGCTATTTCTAAGCAGCTATAAGCATTTTTTCGACCTCGTTAACTAGTTCTCGTAAATGAAACGGCTTAGAAAGAATTTTTGCATCAGGAGGGGTATCACTACTTGAATTTAATGCAACTGCTGCAAATCCTGTAATGAACATCACTCGTAAATCGGGATCAATTTCGGTGGCACGTCGCGCTAATTCAATCCCATCCATTTCTGGCATTACGATATCGGTGAGTAGAAGAGAAAATGGCTCTTCTTGTAAACGCTCATATGCACTAGCTCCGTTATCGAAATCTTTAACTTCATAGCCTGCACGTTCTAATGCTTTCGCTAAAAAGCGACGCATATCGTTATCATCTTCTGCGAGCAAGATTCGTTTCATATTTATGTTCCAATTGCACCATTTATTAGAGTCTTTTCCATATTGGTTTATACAATATAGAGTATTTATAAAAAAAGAGATAAAATGTTCATAATTGTAATGAATGGCGAAATAGTTAATTATTAGGTATTTATCAAAAATATCAAATACTAATTTTGAATCTGTTAAATTTCTAATATAGTGATATTTGAAAGGGGAGGCTGTCTATAAATAGTTTTAGTTTGCTTTATTTCATATTTTGTTTCCAGTGTGTTTGATTCTCTTAAAAATAGCCTTCTTGTAACCAGAGGAACATAAAAAATGCTTTATTATAGTAGAAATATGGTTTGCTGGTGTTTGAAGCTCCTTCATCGTCCTCTAACTACGAATCAGTACTAGTATGTGCTGTATGCTATTTATTATGATTAAATTTTTGCAAAACAATGGATATTAATTCTCTTTATCTGCTATAGTTTTCCTTTATCGTTTGTATATCTTTGCAGGTATTAGAGAAGGATTTTTATTTAGATAGCTATATTATGTCGTTGAAGTTTTTTTTATAAATTGAGATTGTGCATCTTATAAATTATTTGAGTTGATTGACACTGCAGGCAAGCGGTTAGTTTTAATATTACATAAGTTGTTGCAGAGCCCTGAAATAATGCGCATTCCTACTGTAAAATTTAAATAAGTTCTTCATGGTATGATAAAATTATTGTCTTATTACAAAATATTACGCTGTGGGCTTGTCATTGGAAATGAATACGTCAAATGCAGCCCAAAATTGTTTTTTGTGGTGCTCTTTGTGCATGATTGTATCAAGTGCAGCACCTATAATTGTGATACTATCTGTTAGGTGTGTATGCTGGCATAATTTTCGCACTTCGATATTGTTTACAATGTTGTTCTTATCGGCAAGAATGAATAGTGTAGGGATTTGTAACTGTCCGTTAGTTATATTTTTCTTCATGACATCAATAGTATTGAGTATTGATGCCATCCATTGGTATGTCGGGGAGGGATTAAAGATACTGGAAGAAAAAGATGTTTTATCAGTGGGGTAAAATTTCGTATTTTTTTGTTTTAATTTTTTTTCGCCTTTAATTGGTAAAAAACCAAGACCTATATCGGAAAAAAACTGTGTTAATTTATGTTGAAAGCTATTTGTTTTATAACCGAATGGAGCAAAAAGAGGAGAAACGCAGAGCATTCTACTGAACTTATGGTTAATAAGACTCACTCCGCTAAGCGCTATCAATCCTCCTATATCATAGGCTAGTATATAGTAAGGAGGCGGGCAATTATTATAAACTATATTTTTAAGAAATTTATCTAATTTATTAATATTATTATTAATATCGAAATAATTATGTTTGTTCTGTTTTATTGTATTAAGTTGTGATTTTTCGTGATCAAACCAGTCAAATATTGCTGTATAAAAACCGCGTTTAGAAATTTCATTCATTGGTAAAAAATATTTTTCTATAGCACTTGTATAGCTTTCAAGAATAACGACTGTTCCCTTGTATTTTGTTACATCAGGGTGCGTTATCGTAAAACGAATTTTGCGATCAATACCTATTTTTAAGTATCCATTATGAATGTTGGGAGAGGAAGAATCTCTGTTTTGTAAATGATAAATAGGTATTTCCAATTTGTATCCTTAAATATAGCGTATCTTTACGATTTAGTGCGTGAGAAAGTGAAAAAAAGACTTGGATAGATGTAATGATGGTGAAGGGTTAAAAAATGGTTATATTGCTTTTATGTATTTTAAAGAATTACAGCACAAAAGAGTTGAAATAGGGAAGAACGATTACCAAATAAAAAATGCGGTCGCCACGATGGGGCTGCTGGTTCACAGGCAAGTTTGCCATTTGGGAACTTTGTGAGTCAATGATAGTCGCTCTAAAGGAGGGCAATGTTATGCGTCAAGTAGATTTTTCACCATTTTATCGTTCAACGGTAGGTTTTGATCATCTTTTGAACTGGTTTGATTCTAGAACACAGCCGGATGATGTTTCTTCTTATCCCCCATATAATATTGAGCGTTTGACCGAGGATTCTTATAGGATTTCTATGGCTGTTGCTGGTTTTTCTCGGGATGAAATAGATATTGAAACGCATTGCAATCAGCTGATTATTAAGGGTGAGAGAATGCCTGAAAATGACGATGAAAAACGAGAGTTTCTTTATCGAGGTATTGCTTCGCGTGCTTTTGAACGGCGGTTTCATTTGGCAGATCATGTTAAAGTTACTGGAGCAGAACTCAGTGATGGTCTTCTTCATATTCAGCTTAAAAGAGAAATGCCAGCTGAATTAAAACCCAAAAAGATAGCTGTACAAGTGTCACCATATACTGTAGGAAACGATAGCGGTAATGGTGTGGGCGAAACTCGCTTAGAATCTGAAAAAAATAAATAATTACAATTCATTATATTATTAAATAGAGAAATAACGCGAGATAGAAATTTCGCGTTATTTGTGTATTTTGTTAAAAAATTGTTTAATTACAATTTATATCTTTTGAACTATGGTAGCAATTTTACCGCGTATTATTTTAAAAAGGGACAGATTTTCAAAATTTTACGTATGTACTGTAGTTTGACACTATGTTTTGCACTAAGTGGGAAGAGGTGGGATTAGTTAGGAATAAGTGATAATTCATTGTTTTTATGTACATTTTTTACCATTAAATGCGTGTTTTGTCAAATTGAATTTTGACACCTAAAATTACAAAAAAGAGCGAAAAATCACAAAAATCGGAATTTTGTGCTAAAAATGAGAGAAGTCTGTGAAAGGTCTTTGAAAATCCTTTGAAGAATTTTAAAAAATCTGTGAAAGCCCAGAAAACCGGATTTGAAAGCACTTTGAAAAAAATCAGACAAATCGTAAAAGCGACTCCAAAAACGACCCAAAATGACCAAAAAAGCAAAAAAGATTTCCATATATGCGTGGAAATCTCAAAAATAAGAGCATAAAATGTTATTTATCAATATATTATATGAATTTTTTAATGTAAAAAGATTTCCACTTTCATTTTCTATTTTAGAGAGGCATTAAGCCGTATTTTGTGTAGTTGTTATATGTGCTCTTTCAGCTTCGATTTGACGCTTTAAATGCAGTTTGAGAAGAGGCAAAGTGAGCTCAACTTCTTCTGTATCATTGATGTTTTGAACAAGCTCTTGCAATTTTTCATAGAGCTCCGCCGCGATTTCCGCTATATCTTCAGGGGGGAGTTTTATTTTTGCATCACGATAGGTCGTATAAGCTATGCGACCAAGCTTTTTCATGAGTCCAGCAGGGATGGTAGGTGCTTCTAAATCTGTCACTTTCGTTACGTCCGTGAACATTTCGCCTTCACCTGTAATTAGCCAAGTTAAGTTAACCTTTAATTTCTGTGATAAAGCAGCCAAAAATTCCACATTGGGAAAGGTGGTGCCTCTTTCAGCGTGGTCATAAATTGCTTTATTAATACCTAAACAGGTAGCTATCTGATCCCGATTGAGCTGTAAGCCTTCTCGTATCAAACGTAATCGCTTTGCCTGTTCTGTTTTTGGTTCAATTTCTTTTTTTGCCAAATCACATAATAATGCAAATATTGCGTTGACATAATGCAATATTTGAATTATACCTTTTATTACCGCCCGATATAGCGGGCATATATTCTACAATTAACCCCACAAAGACGGCTGTTGCAGCATCCGTTTGAAGCAGGAGCGAAAGTTATGACCATGACCCAAATATGGGATCGCCATAGTATTTTAGCCGAGCTACGCCGTAGGAATATGACCCTAGCGGAACTCGCAAAATCTTACAAAATACCGTCTTCCAGTGTTCAACACATTTGGAAACGGCCCAATGAAAAAGCTGAACGTGCTATTGCCGATTTTATCGGCTTGCCCGTTGAGCAAATCTTCAGCGACCGCTACCCTAAAAGTCGCAATCGCATTTTCAAAGCAGCAAAAGATTCTAATACAGATTCCATAGCCCATTGTACATTGCGCAATAATGCTGCTTAAAATTGGTTGCAAGAATGCGTGTTTCAAACACATTTCCCATAAGCTTTAAATACCATAAGACAAAAAGGTTTATCAATGTCTAAAGATCAATACAAAATAGATAAGATAAATTGCTGTTCTGCAAAAGATGAGATCATCAATCCTTACTCAGAAATTGAGCGATTAGAAATGATGCTTGCTTGCTGTTATAAGGTTGTGCAAAGCAGTTTTCGCCATTTACCTGTACGATATATTATTGACCCGCCGCATCATTTGTTTGATGCGATGTTAGCACGGCAGATTGTCATTCATCTTTTTCATTATCAGTTTGGGGTACCACGACGGCGTATTGTCGCTATGCAAGATCGGCAACGGACCTCTATTTCTTTATCTCTCCAAGTGATTAATCGCCGTTTAACAGAGCCTGTTTTTGCCAAAGCTTATCACAAATGGGCAAAGCGTGTGCAGGATTTGTTTTTACAAGAGATCAGAAAGGCGGCAGCGTGATGGCACAGTTTCAAACACTTAATCTTGATCTTATTGTTGTGCCTGAGCGGATTCGCCCTGTAGATGATGAGCATGCCAAGGCGCTTGCGCAATCTATGGCGCGAGAGGGATTGATGAATCCGATTACAGTGCGCCATACGCCCAACGCTAAAGGGGGCAATTATACCCTTGTTGCTGGTGCGCACCGCTTACGTGCTGCTAAGCTTTTGGGTTATCGGGAAATTGATGCTGTTGTGGTGCAGGCTGATAAGGACAATGCCGCGCTTTTAGAAGTCGCAGAAAACCTTTTCCGTAATGAATTGTCGGTGATTGACCGTGCCTTGTTTGTCCAGACCTACCGCGATTTATGGGAAAAGAAGTATGGGGAGATTCAACGTGGTGGTGACCACGGTAATCAATATACAAAGGATAAAGTGGCAAAGGGTCAACTTGACCCTTTGCCAAAAGATGGTTCTTCAGATCATAATGAAACTGGGTGTGAAGGAGACAAAGTGGCAAAGGGTAATGTTTACCCTTTGCCAAATGATGGTGACTTAAATGGCAAAGTGCAAAGTTTGCACTTTGCCAAACATGTGGCGGATCGCATTGGTTTATCGAAGGAGTCGGTAAAACTCCTCAATCGCATTTCCCAGCATTTACAGCCGGAATTGCGGGCGGTTTTGCGTGGCACGGCATTGGCGGATAATCAGGCGCAATTGTTGAAGCTTGCGAAGATGGAGCCGGTTGCGCAGCGGCGTGTGGCGATTGCTTTGCAACAGGTTGAGGGGGATTTACGGCGGGCTGTTGATTTGGTCAATGGCATTAATACACCGCCACAAATCAATGAACAGGAACGGATTTTTGCCCAATTGTTGGGTGTTTGGCAGAGAGCGGATGCGCAAACAAAGGCGCGGTTTTGTGATTATCTTGCAAGAGAACGGGGGGAGGAGCAGGCATGAAGAGGCATGGTTCTCAACAGCTTGATTTTTTTCAACAGCCGGTTTTTCCTTGTCGTGAGCCTGTTGCACAGATTGATTTAGAACGATTTCGCTCACGAATAAAACGTGCCATGGCTAAAGCTTTGCGTGAATGCCCGTTTGAACGGAGTGTGATTGCTGAACGCATGGCCCATTATTTGGGGATTGGCTGTTTAAGTAAGGCGAGTTTGGATGCTTATGTTGCTGAAAGTAAGCAGGTGGATATTTCTTTACCACGCTTTAAGGCTTTTGTTCGCGCTACGGGAGCGTTTTGGCTGTGGGATGAGGTTGTGAGTGAAGATGGCTTATTGTTATTGCAAGGGGATGAAGCGCGGTTAGCAGAGATTGCTAGGCTCCAGCAGGAACAAAGGAAGATTGCCGCGCAATTAAAAGCCATGCGGGCTACACCCGTGAAGATTAAGCGGGGGCAGCCATGAAAGAATGGTTTAGCATTGCAGAATTAGCTGCATTAGCCCTGCCAGAGTTGCCAAAAACAAAAGTCGGCCTTAATAATCTCGCACTTAAAAAATGGCGTTTAAATACACAGTTGTTTCGCCAAATTTTAGGAAAAACCAAGCCGGTTTGGGAGTACCACGTCTCTTTATTGCCAGAGCGGTCGCGGGCAGTTTTACTGATGCAGCAAAGAGAGATTGCCGTTTTTCAAAATACGGAAGAAAGTACGCAAAAAGAGGGGATTTGGTTGCGCTATGATGGCCTTTCGAAGGCACATAAAAACCGCTGTGAAGAGCGTTTGAAGGCGCTTTGTTTTATGGATGATTTACTCTTAGCTGGTGTAGGTGTGCATGATGCAGCAACCAGCACGGGGATTAAATTTGGCGTAAGCCGCAGGTCGCTTTTTAATTGGCGCGAGAGGGTAGAAGGTCATAGTCGTAGTGATTGGTTGCCAGCATTAGCATCAGCTTGCGGTGAAGATAATTATTCACAGTTTGCAATATGTCATGAGGGGGCTTGGGAAGTTTTATGTTCGGATTATTTACGTTCTTCTAAGCCTGCATTTTCGGCTTGTTATCGGCGCATGGTTGCGGTTGCACAGGAAAAAGGTTGGGTGCCCATTCCTTCAGAGCGGGCTTTGCGGCGTCGTTTCAATAAAGAAGTTTCCAAAGCGGTTGTGACATTAGCACGTGAGGGAGAAGAAAAGGCAAAAAAGCTTTATCCTGCACAACGACGTGATCGTTCGACGCTTCATGCTCTGCAAGCAGTGAATATGGATGGGCATAAATTAGATGTTTTTGTTCGGGTTCCTTGGTCAGAAAAACCTGTTCGTCTTTATTTGATCGCCATTCAAGATCTTTATTCTGGGAAGATTTTATCATGGCGTTTATCGGATTCTGAAACTTGGGAAATTGTTCGTTTGGTGATTGGTGATATGGTGGAAACTTATGGCATTCCGGAGCTTATGACTTTGGATAATGGTCGTGCCTTTACCAGCAAATGGATTTCGGGGGGTGTGCAAAATCGTTTTCGCTTTAAAATTAAGCCAGACGATCCGCAAGGACTTTTGACGACATTGGGTGTTCAACTGCAATGGACCACACCTTATAGCGGGCAATCAAAACCAATTGAGCGAGCATGGCGTGATCTGGCAGAAGCGATTTCGAAACATCCTTTTTGTGCTGGAGCTTATACGGGGAATAAACCTGATGCCAAGCCTGAAGATTATGGGCGGCGTGCAATAGGGTTTGAGGAATTCAAAGCGCATGTTGGAGCACAAATTGTTGCCCATAATGCGCAAAATGGGCGTAAAGCGCTTAATTGTGCGGGGCGGAGTTTTGATGTCACATTTGAAGAAAGTTTACAGGCCGAGGGGACGATTATCCGGCAAGCAACGGCGGCACAACGGGCTTTATGGCTTTTGACATCAGAGGCACTTCGCACGCAAAAAGGGACGGGGGAGATACATTTTTATGGCAATCGTTATTGGTCGCAGGCGCTTAATCAGCATGCGGGTCAAAAGGTGATTGTCCGTTTTGATCCAGATAATTTACATCAGGATTTGCGGGTTTATGACCTGAATAACCGTTTGATTTGCATGGCAGCTTGTCTTTCGGATGTTGGTTTTTACGATCAACAGGCAGCACGTTTAAATGGACGCTTGCGCAAAGATTACGTGAAAGCTGTTAAAGCAGAAAAACAGTTGGCTGCTAAACTTGCTCCCGATCAGCTTGCAGATGTTTACCGTCAGGTTGAATGAAAGGACGATGATTTAAAGGTTGTGCCTAAAATAAAGCCAAAGGTTAGCCGATTGGTTCAAAGCAATGTGGGGAATTTAGCCCTTAAAGTGGACGATGATGAAGCTTTGGACGCCCAAGAATTTAGTCAACAGTTGCATAAAGCTTTGAGAAAGCTTTCGGCGTCTGATGAGGGGCATGAAGTGATAAAGTTTCCTCGGCAAGAGGGATAAGGAGCAGGGGGAAATTTAAGAGGACCGGTTGAGGTTCATGTGCGGGCTTGAAGATTTAACAAAGAAAGGGGGGAGAAGTCTTATCCATTTCAATTTCTAAATCAATACAATCAAATTTTCAGGTGTCTTTGCCCTAAGAGGTAAGGAGCATGAGGTTATCAAGTTACCCCAGTAATAAAAAGAAGAGGGGGATTTAACGTGGCCGGTTGAGTATTGCGTACGGCTTTGAATGTTCATTTAAGACGAAAGAAAGGGGCGGGTTTGAGCCTTTCCCCTTTCAATGTCTAAATCAATACAGAGGGGAATGTACATGAAGTACGCGATAAATGCAACAGTTGATAAAAACACTTGGGCGCGACCAAAAATCCAGCCCGATGGATCAGCACAAAACCGCAATAGTGATGATATTGCTTTATGGAATGAGCTTGTGGATGCGGTGAGAGCTTTGGCACTTATGAATGATTGGTCGAAGGCAGAAGTAGCGCGGCGCATTGGTATGCCTGATGGAACCTTTTCACAGTGGTATTCGGGTAGTTATGCTGGACAATTAGGCAAGCAAAATGCGAAGGTTCAACAATGGGTAGATGCTTTAAAAGAGACGGCAGGTCTTTTGGAACTGATCCCCGAAAAGCCTGCCTTTCAAAAGAATCGTATTGCGCATGAAATCATTGACACTTTAACGTTGGCGCAAAGTACGGGCGATATGGTGATGATTACGCTTGATGCGGGCAGCGGCAAGACGGAAACTTGCCGCCATTATCGAGCGACTCGTCCGCATGTTTATCTTGTGACAGCTAGTCCGCATACGCGCAGTGTTCATGGTATTTTGAATGATATGGCAGCAGAATTAGATGTGGTGGGAATATAATCCCACCCGTTTAACGCGTGCTATTGGCAAGAAATTAGAGCGTGTGGGAAGTGGTACGCTGTTGATTATCGATGAAGCGCAAAATCTTACAGATGAAGCGATTAATCAATTGCGTCATTTTGTTGATATTAATGGCATAGGATTAATGGCTTTTTTGGATACATAGCTATCGATCGTATAAAAATAGAACAAAGATCTATATCTTTTCCTGATTGTTTACCAACAACCCCAGTGCCAACTGAAGAAGATAAACAATGTGTAAAAAAGATTCTTGAGGGGATTACAAATAGAAAACTGTACCAATCACTTTATGAATTTGGTTGTGCTATTTTTGCAGAAAAAAATAATACCGAAACATCATTTTTAACAGAAAATAAAGACTCTTTGAGGGGCTTTAAAAGTCCCTTTAAAGCCCCCTTGAAAACCCTTTGAAAAAAAATCAATTGGTGCAAAACGAGGTGGCAAGCTACATGGCAAATAGTGCAAAACGAAGTGGCAAGCTACAGGAGCAAAAAAACGCGTTAAAGGGAGCTTTCAATGACCTTTGAGAACCCCTTAAAAACCCCGTGAAAAAAAATAAATTGGTGCAAAATGAGGTGGCAAATAGTGCAAAACGAGGTGGCAAGCTACACAAGTTATAATAAGCTACAAATAAGTTATATGTATATAAAAATCCAGTGGCGGAGGGGGTGGGATTCGAACCCACGGTACAGTCTCCTGCACGCCGGTTTTCAAGACCGGTGCCTTAAACCGCTCGACCACCCCTCCAAACTTACCACGCCTTATTTACAAAATTCTTGCAAAAGGTCAATTATTTAAATGTGTATTTAAAATGTTTTTAATAAAACCGCTCGAACATAGATCAAAAGCAACTCTGAATCCACAATTTTTTTGAGCATTTTGCTTATATTAAATAACATCATTGTCAGATAAAAATCCCTACAACACGAATAAAGATTTGTGTAATGTTGTTATAGAGCTTTGAGAGATCAATACAATGAAGCTATAAAAATTCTATGTTTTTTTTAAATAATTTTTTATTTTTACTTATGAGTGTAATATATCGTAAAAAAAATGTTATTCTGTTATAAAATACTCAATTGTTTCAAAATTATTTTGAATTAAGCAGAAAGAGCTATTTTTTAAATTAAGCTATTTTTTAAATTATTTGAAAATAAAGTGGCTTCATAATTTTAGCTTATTTTATAATAGCGTTTATAAATATTGCATTTTCATACCTTTGATGTTGTGATCATTTTTTTATTTAGCAAATTGTCAATCGTAGACATAATTTATTCTAGAGCCATTTCTACTAGTCTATAATAAAAATTTCTCAAATAAAGAAATATTAGGTCACTTAGTTTGATATGCAATATCACTGATTTATGATTAAATAAACAAACACATTGCTCTAAAATATTTTGATCAGGTATACGTAAACATGTTATTTGATATGCTTAAATTTCAACGATATAGCTACAAATCTATCGTTACTTCTCTGTATATTTTTTATTTTTAATACGTTCAAGCAATAAAAATAAAGACTGGAGACGACAAGAAGAGAATAGTAATGATGAGAGTGTGTATAATTGTATTAAAATCAATAAGTTATTACAAGATCAAGAATTTTTTTGCTTATTAATTTGATAAGTGCTTTTTTGTCTTTATTCTTAACTTTTATGAATCTTTTTGATCAATTCAAGAGCAAGTTTTTCACGGTCAGCGCCCTTTATGTAAAGAGATATCACACTGTTTTCATATCTAGCGAAAGATTGATTTGAATTGTGAGATATTGTTGCATTCAAATTGGCTGTGTACGTGTTGCTGCTAATTTTTTGAATTCATGTACATATTCGATAAAATTTATTTATGAGCTACTATCTTTATTTTTTTATAAAATTGCAAAGGCAAACAGAAAATCAACTCAATGCTTATTTCCATTTTTAGCAATGTGCTGGTTGGAATCATATGAGATTTTATACTTATTTACAGAGATTCTAAATGAAAACTCCTTTTTCTTTTCGATTAAATGAAGAACAAAAAAAGAATTCAGAAAATATCTAAGCAATGAAAGAATTTTACACATACTCTCTAATAAAAAAATATTAATATCAGTAATACAAAAGGATTAAGATAATATATTTTATTATCTTTTAGATAATAAAATTTCCGATGTCATTTTCTTTGACTAAGTAATATACGATTAAATTGATTACAAGCTGGAACAGTGTTTGAAAATATTATATATTATTTAATATAAGCATTTTGGATAATAGCAATAGTTCTATTAATTCGATATTGCCAAGTATCGAATCATTTAAAAAAGACTCTGAAAGGGTAATAGATTCGATAAAAATTACTTTACGAGAGCGTTAGCAGGAGTCTGTAAAAGAAAAGCGGCGTTTAGATGGTAATCGTATTTACTTATTAGCTGTTTATGATAGTATGAAAGAAAAAAGGTACAGCAGATATCTGAGAGTAGTGTTGTTTGAGTTGTTTTAAGAGAAATCAAAAATTAAAGAGTTCTTTAAGTGTAATCCTAGTGCTATTGATTTTGAGACATATTTGGGGGAAACGATTCCAGAGGTTTATGATTTTTGGAAAAAAGATGCTTAGAATCGTTGATTTATTTGCTAGTATTGGGGAAAAGTTGGGATTTGATCAGGCATTTAGCAGGTTTAGTGTGCAGTGTGTTTTTACGTTTGAGATCGCTTCTTATTCTGTACGGACACATCAAATTAATTTTGATGTCACTACATTTTATTTATTGGTCAATTCGAATAATGCTATTACCAAAAAATAATGATCACAAATTGCAATTCTTAACAAAAAAATACTCTTTGAGGTCCTTGAGAAGAATGTTTTATTTGTAATTTGCTATAGCTATAGTTCCACCTAACAATACCGCAACAATATCACGAAAGGTGGTTGATCTTTTTGATAATTTTAAATAACCATTTAAAAAATAAAGGAAAATGCTCACAAACACGGTGCCCCAGAGAGACTCGAACTCCCGACCCCCTGATTACAAATCAGGTGCTCTACCAACTGAGCTATAAGGGCACAGTAACATGGGAAGTAGCACAAACTAATAAAAAGGAAAATAGGAAATTATAAATTTTAGCGTATATTTTGAAAAAAAACTATAAAATAAGCACATTCTTAATTATATCCTTATCTTTTTCAGAAATGCTGTTACCTCTTATATAGCACTTAAAAGAATTCTTGATGAAGATTCACTATTTTATTATCAGATTATGAATTTGAAGGGAGCGATTGGTTAGAAATATATTTTTCTAGCCAATGAATATTATAATTACCGTCTGCAATATCTTGATTGTTGATAAGGTCGCGAAATAGAGGTAATGTTGTTTTAATTCCATCAACTACAAATTCATCTAAAGCACGTCGCAAACGCATCGTACATTCTAAGCGTGTACGTCCATGAACAATAAGTTTTCCGATTAAGCTATCATAATAAGGTGGGATTCGATAACCTGAATAAGCACCTGAATCAACCCGCACTCCTAAACCTCCAGGAGTATGAAAATGTGTAATGATTCCTGGTGATGGTGTAAAGTTAACCGGGTCTTCTGCATTGATACGGCATTCAATAGCATGGCCAGAAAAGCAAATATCATCTTGTACAACTGAAAGACCATGCCCAGATGCGATATGAATTTGTTCATGAACCAGATCTATGCCTGTAATTGCCTCAGTTACAGGATGTTCAACTTGTAAACGAGTATTCATTTCAATGAAGTAAAATTCACCATTTTCGTAAAGAAATTCAATAGTTCCAGCTCCACGATATCCAAGGCTTGCACAAGCATTAGCAACAGTATCACCAATTTTTTTCCGTTCAATTTCATTAAGAGCAGGAGAACTAGCTTCTTCCCATACTTTTTGATGGCGTCGCTGAAGTGAACAATCTCTTTCTCCCAAATGGATGGCATTTCCTTCTCCATCACCTATAATTTGAACTTCAATATGGCGTGGTTTTTCTAAATATTTTTCTATGTAAACTGCATCACTGTTAAAAGCTGATTGGGCTTCTGAACGGGCTGTTTTGAGAGCTATAGCAAACTCTTTCTCAGAATAGACGACTTTCATGCCACGTCCACCACCACCTGCAGAAGCTTTTATGATGACTGGGTAACCGATTTCATTAGCAATGTGCAAAGCCTCAGCTTCTTCAGTAACAGCCCCATCTGAACCTGGTACTACAGGAATTCCAAGTTTTTTTGCAGTTTTCTTTGCTTCAATTTTGTCACCCATAATTCGTATATGTGCAGCCGTTGGACCTATAAATGTAATATTATGTGCTTCCAAAACATCGGCAAATTTTGCATTTTCAGAAAGAAAACCATAGCCTGGATGAATGGCATCAGCCCCCGTGATTTCACAGGCCGCAATAATTTGTTGAACACTTAAATAGGAATCGCGTGCTGGAGAAGGGCCAATACAAACACTTTCATCTGCAAGACGAACATGCATTGCATCAGCATCAGCGGTCGAGTGAACGGCAACGGTCTTGATTCCAAGCTCTTTACAAGCCCGCAAAATGCGAAGAGCAATTTCTCCTCGATTAGCAATGAGGATTTTTCGAATCATATCTGCTCCTTATTTTATTCGACAATAATAAGTGGTTCACCAAATTCAACTGGTTGCCCATCTTTAACAAAAATAGCGGTTACCGTACCTGAACGTGGCGATGAAATTTGATTCATCGTTTTCATTGCTTCAATAATAAGCAATGTTTGTCCTTCAGATACACCTTGCCCTACTTGTACAAAAAATTGTGCACCAGGCGCAGGTGCAAGATATGCTGTTCCAACCATTGGAGATGTTATTGCATTTTCAGATTTGTCTTCTTTTGTGGGAGATTCAGTTATCGGAGCTGATGGAGCAGATACAGCAGGAATAGAAACAGGGGCATGGATTGTTTGTTCGGGAGCATATATGCTGCTTTGACGTGACACACAAATACGAAGTCCACCCTGTTCAAGTTCAATATTAGTCAGATTAGTATCATTCAAAATTTCAGCAAGGTCACGGATAATTTTTGTGTCAATTGGGGTATGTTTTGTCGCATCCATCTTTTTTGTTACCATTTGATTCTTAACTCCTTGGTCAATAAAGATTATCACTATTTATTCTTCATGATAGAACATTTTTAGATTGGTGGTGACCTTTTAAAGGATTCTATTGGGATGTGAGGTAAAATTCTACTTATAAGCTTGTTTATAAGAAAGAAAAAGCATAAAATTAATTAACTTACGGTATTCTTCATAAAGTTTATGCAATGAGGAAGTGTGTTCACTGTGTACTCTTTATTGCCTCTTCTAGAGTATTTTCGCTTACAGCTCCAATAAATACTTTATCTCCGATAATGTAAGAAGGAATGCCAGTAATATTTAGTGCAGAGGCAATGCGGATGTTTTCTCTAAAAGAATTTTTGAAATCAGGATCTTTCATTGCATCTTGTAATTTTTTTTTATCTGCTCCTAATGAAATTGCTATTTTTATAGCTTGAGCTTCATTTATACGATCTTGATTGGCTAAAAGTTCTTTATGAAATTTTGGATATTTTTGGGGGAATTCTTTTCGAAAGGCATAAGCAACAGCGTGTACTGCTTTTGAATCAGATCCTAAGGATGGTAAATCTTTAATAACAACTCGTAAATCTGGATATTTTTTTATTAAGCTTTCTATGTGGGAATAGGAACTTTTACAATGCTTACAATTATAATCAAAAAAATCAACAAGCATTATTTTACCATTTGGATTTCCCAAAACAGCATCATGAGAAGATTGAAAAATTTCCTTTTTCAACGAATTGATAATCGAAGCTTGTTTTTGGAATTTTTTTTCTAATTTTTCTTGAAGAATAAGCTGCATTTGAATCATAATTTCTGGATTCTCAAGCAAATAGTCTTTTACAATTTTTTGAATATCGTGATCACTGGTATAGGGTACGACTTTTTCTTTTAGCTGAGATAAGAAAGTAGAGTCTTCTAAGAGTTGTTTTTTAATATCTTCTGTATTCAAATAGTTTTGTGTGTTCTCTTTTGATATTGCATTTGATGAAGGCGTGCAGATTAAAAAATTTAATATAGCTAAAAATTTTATGATGAACGTTATTTTTGAGTATTGATGTTTATAGGTCATTTGTATTCCATTACGTTTTTGTTATTGTGCAGATTACGCTATATGGAAAGTATTGTATAGTATAGTATTTAATAGTTGTATAAGTTTAGTGAATTGCGGAAAAAACATCAATTTTTATTTTTTATGAACAGCTTTTATGTAATGCATATTTTGTAATGGTTATGTTTTGTATAGTAGCTGATATTTTTTCTTTATTTATCCAATATTATTTTAGTTTATGATGATATCAGGAACATTATTGTGCATATTTACTTCGAAAAAAATACATTCGCATTAAGGGTATTGATATTGACTTGTGGTTGTTGCTTTATTGAGCACAATGAAACGAAATAACTCTGATATGAAAAGCAAAATTATGGAAATCACAACGCATTATGATTTGTTTATTATCGGTGGAGGAATAAACGGATGTGGATTAGCGAGAGATGCAGCTGGACGCGGATTTAAAGTTGGACTAGCTGAAATGAATGATCTTGCATCGGGAACATCAAGTGCATCATCCAAGCTTATTCACGGTGGTCTTCGTTATCTTGAACACTGTGAGTTTAGACTTGTTCGCGAAGCATTAAAAGAGCGTGAAGTCATTTTGCGTATAGCTCCACATATTGTACGTCCTTTGCGTTTTATTCTTCCTTATCATAAAAAATTACGTCCTGCTTGGATGTTACGTTGTGGGCTTTTCATTTATGATTATCTCGGTGGTTGGAATCAAAGTTTATGGCGTAGCAATACAGTTAATTTTTCGAAAAAATTTTGCTCTATCCTCAAAGAGGAGTATCGTAAAGGTTTTGAATATTCTGATACAAGAGTAGATGATGCGCGTTTAGTTATTGCCAATGCACGTGATGCAGAAAAGCATGGTGCTGATATAAAGGTACAAACAAAAGTTCTTTCTCTTAAAATAGACGGAGAAAAGTGGCTTATATTGCTTCAAGATAAGCTAAGCAAAAAGGAATGTTATGTTACAGCTTCTTATGTTGCAAATATGACAGGACCTTGGATTAATAATATTCTAGCAAATTTATTGGATTGTAAAGAGTATTCACCAATACGACTTGTCAGAGGTTCTCATATTCTTATTCCTAAGATCTATACTCATGATCATGCTTATATTTTTCAAAATGATGATGGGCGTGTAATATTTTCTATTCCGTATCAAGAAAAATTTACATTGCTTGGAACAACAGACTGTGATTACCAAGGGGATCCTTCTGATGTTCATATTACAGATACAGAAATTGACTACATTTGCACAGCAGCAAGTATCTATTTTAGAGAGCCTGTATCGCGCGATAGCATTGTCTGGACTTATTCTGGTGTTCGTCCACTTTATGATGATGGGTCTTCAAAAGCGCAAGAAATAACGCGTGATTATGTTTTAAAAGAAATTGGGGTAAAAAATGCTCCACGGATCCTCAATCTTTATGGTGGTAAGATTACGACCTACCGCAAATTAGCTGAAGATGCGATGAAATTTATTGAAAAAGCACTTGGTAAAAAGGGAGCAGCGTGGACAGCTCATTCAACACTTCCAGGAGGTGATTTTCCATATAATAGGCTGGACATAATCGAAAATAAGATTGCTCATTTTATTCCGGATTTGGATTCTTTTACGTGTCGTAGACTAGCTAGATCTTATGGTTCGGAGGCTCTTATGATATTTGAAAATGGTAAGGCAGATAAAGGAAGATATTTTGGACATGGACTCTATGAAATAGAAGTAAAATGGTTAATGGAAAAAGAATGGTCAAAAACGAGTGAAGATGTGTTATGGCGTCGTTCAAAACTTGGACTTTTTTTTAATAAAAAAGAAGTCGATACTCTTTCAAATTATATGAAAAGTAAAAAAGAAATAGAACAAAATTGACGATAATTCAGCTTTTATACAGTTTGTGTTGCGCTACTATGGCATGTTTGCATGATAAGTTTAAGAACGCTGAAAGAAAATAGGCCATAATTATTTATGAATTGTGTAATGCTTTGGTATACATGTTTATCAAAATGGGGATATCTTAGATATTATGCTGGATAATACATAATTTAACATTTGAATGAGATAATATGAGTGGAGAAAAAAACATTTAGACAGGTTTCCTATAGCTATATTTTGTATTTTAACTCCAGTCGGTATATCATACATCTAGAAGCCGTTCTGTGAGGGGGTGTCTGTTTTTACTGTACTTGTTTTAGCAAAATTTTTAGTTAATTAAGAAAAAGAATTAAATGCAAGGTGTATTTTATATCGTTGATTGATGGTAAAAGATAGGACAATTTATTGATAATAAAAAAATATACATGAGCAGGACGCTAAGAAATATGAAAGTAATTCTCCTATGATGTTTTATACTCCCTCATCATCAGTAAGATTTGCAGTCGCACCAATGCTAGGTTGGACTGATCGGCATTGCAGATTTTTTTATCGTCTTTTGACAAAAAAAGCACTGCTTTATACTGAAATGGTTGTTGCAGATGCTGTAATTCATGGTGATCGTGAACAAATATTGGCTTTTAATCATAGAGAGCATCCAGTTGCTTTGCAATTAGGAGGATCAGATCCACAAAAATTGGCAGAAGCTGCACGAATTGCAGAAGATTTCGGTTATGACGAGATAAATCTTAATGTCGGTTGCCCATCAAATCGTGTTCAGGCAGGTGTATTTGGTGCCTGTTTGATGTTACATCCCAATGTTGTGGCGAGTGCTGTAGAAGCAATGAAACAAGTTGTTACTATATCTGTAACAATTAAATGTCGAGTTGGTGTGGATGAACAAGATGAGGAGTCAGCTTTAGATCTTTTAGCTAGTCAAGTTTGGAATGCTGGATGTGATGCGCTCTGGGTACATGCACGTAAAGCATGGTTACAAGGATTAAGCCCGAAAGAAAATCGTGATATTCCTCCACTTAATTATGAAAGAGTTTATAAATTAAAACATAAATATCCTAATAAATTTATTGGGATAAATGGTGGAATTAAATCTATTGATGAAATTAAAGAGCATTTAACTTTGTGCGATGGTGCTATGGTTGGCAGACAAGTTTATCATGATCCTATTTTATTGAAGCATATTGATGCTGAAATATATGGTGAGTCCAAGAACGATATTTGTGATTGTGATCTTATCGATGCTATGTGTGATTATGCTGCCCAATATATTGCATCAGGGGGAAAACTTTCTCATGTGACGCGTCATATGATTGGTTTATTTCATGGGCGGGATGGAGCGCGTCGATGGCGGCAAATATTATCTAGTGATGCAACAGGAAGAGATGCAGGAGTACATACTCTGAAAGAAGCTTTTTCTCATCTCATTTAAAAATAATTTGATCAGATAAATATACATTCAAGATTAAGTGTAATAGTTATATTGCCTTAAGAAGACATACAGGCGATCCGCGTTTGTGGATTTGGAAATAATGTTACAAAAGTGCTCATTATACACAAAAAATAGCAGGTTAATTAAATGCCAATTAAATATGAAGGTAAGTTAGGGAATTTATGATATTTCTTATATCTGTAAATTAACCAAAGTCGCCATTTTGTTAAAAAACTTACTGCACAAATGATCTTGTTAATAATATTCAGTATATTTGAAACACTTCTTTAAAAAAAAATCAAAAATTATTCACATCTTATTTATATAATAAAATTTTAATGTATATCATAGATTTAAAAAGGTATCTTCATGACTGTCAGCCCATTTGATGATTTTCGTGCTTTGCTTACAAATTTACCTGTTGCTGATGAATTTTTCGTGATTTTAGCAAAAAAAAGACAAAAAAATTTAACAAGAGTGCAAGGAACACTAGGAAAATTAGGAGATGTTGCAGTTTGGTATGCAGGATGGAGAGGCGCTGAAAAGCCCATTATAACGCGACCTTTGGTCGCTATTTTTTCTGGAAATCATGGTATCACCGATGAAAATGTTACATCATTTCCGCAGTCTATGACAAGAAAAATGGTGCAAAATTTTGCAGAAGGTAGTTCTGCTATTAATCAAATTTGCATAGCTTATGATCTTGGATTGAAGATATTTGATCTGGCACTAGAATATCCAACAATGAATATTACTAAAGATGCTGCAATGGATGAGCGCAGTGCAGCTGCTACAATGGCATTCGGGATGGAATCAATCGCTGGTGGAACAGACCTTTTATGTATAGGTGAAATGGGGATAGGTAACACAACAATAGCTTCAGCTTTATGTTTCGCGTTATTTGGTGGAGAAATTGAGGAATGGATAGAGAATAGTGCAGCATCTGAGAAGGAATTTTATCAACGTAAAATAACAGCAATTAAGACTGCAGTTTCTTTGCATCAGAATCATTTTGATGATCCTTTTGAAATTATGCGTTGCTTAGGAGGACGTGAGATTGCTGCAATGATAGGTGCTATTTTAGCTGCAAGGATGGAAAAAATACCGGTTATTTTAGATGGATTTGTAACAACAGCGGCAGCGGCAGTACTCCATAAAATGCACCCAAGTGCTCTTGATCATACCATTGTCGGTCATGTTTCTTTCGATCCAGCCCATCATAAACTTCTAGAAAAAATTGGAAAAAAACCACTTTTAAATCTTGATATGTGTTTTGGTGAGGGAACAGGTGCAGCTATAGCTGCTGGTGTTGTTAAGGCCGCTGTTTTAACTCATGCGCAAATGGCAACTTTTGAGCAAGAAGACTTTATTGTTTAAAGAAGGATATCTTTATTACAAAAAATTGAAAAAACTTTTTTGTCTGTTTATTTCTTTATGTAGCTTTATGTAATCGAGTAGCAGATCCGTTGTGTATTTAATTTGTTGTATTACAAAAGAAGATGAGATATTGCGGATAACAATTTTGACAATTAATTTTTTAATTATAGCTTAAAAAATCAAATTCTATCGTAACAATAGCAAATAGAGATTTTTGTCAAATTCATTACTAATTATACTGATAAAATTACGTAATCTTTATCTGAAATACTCATTAAAAAGAATAGAATTTTTATGCACACGCAATCCTAGTACTTGATCTGCGTTCCAATAGAAATTGGATAAGTATATTATAGCTTTTGTTCGTAAGAAGTAGAAGAAACATGATATAGATGTTGAATAAAACACTACACCAATAAGTTTCTTTCTCAAGCTTAATAATTTTTACAGTTGCTATTGTTTGATGAAGAGATAAAAATAAAATACTTTATTTATTGTATTTGAGAGTGAGCCTTTCGCCATATATTTGGTTTTTGGAAATTTGATTGCCATATTCCTTTTTTCTCTTTTTTGGCTTTTTCTTCTTCTTCAGGGTAGTCATAATAACTTACTGCCCAGCCATTTTGCACAATTGCTGCATTGATGTTGTTGATTTTCTTTGTCCTACATGTAGCTAAAATTCTATGATATTTATCTTTTTTTCTCCAGTAACATGTAACAGGTTGATGTGCTATGAGTCTTTCCAAATATTTTTTTGCTTCAAGTCCGCATGGATAACGTGTTTTCTTTGTACCGCAGAATTGGTGTATTTCCGGAGAATCAATTCCTGAGAGTCTGATCATAATAGAAGATATTACAATTGAATCACCATCAATAACCGATGCCTCACCTGTAATAGATGATCTAGAAACAAAAAAAAATTCCTGAAAGAGTGTTGGGGTACTTCTAACATAAACTGTTATAATGATTATAATGGGAGAAGCTAAAATGATAAACTTTAAATTGAATCTTCTGATATTAAAATAAGGGAATTTTTTCATAAAATTAAAAAAACACTACAACATTACCTTTGGAGTGGTAATAAAAAAGTCTTCGAATACACATAATACAAGACTTTTAGGAACAAAAAAACACGCCGATGTTCTCTCTATTTTAGAAAAAACACCCACCCCCAGAATAACAGAAAGAGAATTAACTCTTAATTATAGCAGCTGTTACCTATGTAGTCTAAATTAATTATTTAATCTTTGTCTCTTTAAATTCGACATGCTTTTTAGCAACGGGATCATATTTGCGCTTACACATCTTATCTGTCATTGTGCGGCTGTTTTTTTTTGTTACATAGAAAAAACCTGTGCCTTCAGTCGACAAAAGTTTTATCTTAACGGTTGCTGCCTTGGCCATAATGATGGATCCTATTTACATTGAAAATGGTATCACTTTGCGATCAAAATCTATTTATGATGCAATAAAATTTCCCTATGACACTACGGATGTTCTAAAAAAAGTCAAGAGCTGATTAATTTTTTCAGCGTTGGATTAGTACAAAAATGTATAAGCTTTTCTAAATAATCCACTATTGTTAGAAAATTATATGTAATCCATAAAAAAATAGACATTTCTTCTTTACATAATTTTCTAAAACCATGATAGATATTGACAGTAAAATATTACCGAGTATAGGCACTACAAGAATTCGTATCCATACAGTTGATGCAAGCTGATTTGGAATAGGAAAAAAGTGAATTCATCTGTTTAATATTTTTTCTTTAACAATTTGTTCTTATGGTAGGGCATAGATGAAAAAGGTATTGGTTGAGGTTTTGTTAATACTTCAAAGCGCAAAGTGCCGGCAAAAGGTTGTACTTCTATGAGCTTTACCTTGACTATATCACTAAGTTGGTAGCCTTTATGATTTCGTTGTCCTATAAGGGTATGGTGTACTTCATCAAAGTAATAATAATCATTTTTTAGTGTAGAAATATGTACAAAACCATCGGTATTTAGTTTTTCAAGCGAGATAAAAAGACCCGCTTTTGTAACTCCAGAAATACGACCTGTAAAAATACAGTTGATTTTGTTCATTAAATAGTGTGCAACAAGTCTATCAATCGTTTCTCTCTCAGCTATCATTGCACGGCGCTCATATAAGGAAATTTGCGTAGCTATTTCTGCAAGATTTTGTTCTGGTGCATCTATTACGTGATCATTTCCTAACTTCAATGCTTTGATAAGAGCGCGGTGAATAATAAGATCAGCATAACGACGAATCGGTGATGTAAAATGTGTATAACTATGTAGATTCAAACCAAAATGGCCAATATTTTTAGGATTGTACTCAGCTTGAGATTGCGAGCGCAGAATAACTTGATTGACTAATTCTTGTTGTTTGGTATTGGCAACTTTTGATAATATGCTGTTCAGGTGTGCTGATGTAAGATCTTCTCCTTTAGCAAGTGATATTCCTAAACTTCGAAGAAAATTCCTCAATACTTCCTGTTTTGCAAAAGAAGGTTTATCATGAATGCGAAAAATGAATGGCTGGCGGTGTTCTTTTAATGTTTCAGAAGCTGCAATGTTGGCTTGTATCATGAATTCTTCAATTAAACGATGTGCTTCTAGATGTGATTGTATCACAACGTCTGTGATGCATCCATTTTTATCAAGAATTACCTTTTTTTCTGCTATTTCTAATTCTAATGGTTGTCGACGATCACGTGCTGTTTTTAGAATACCATATGCTTCCCATAATGGATGCAAGACACTTTCGAGTAAGGGAGCTGTTTTTTTATTTGGATTTCCTTCAATTGCAGATTGTGTTTCTTGGTAAGATAGTTTTGCTACCACACGCATCATAATACGATGAAAACTATGTTGTTGTTTGTTGCCACTTGCATCAAAGACCATACGAACAGCTAAAGCTGCTCTATCTTGTCCTTCACAAAGAGAGCATAAATCATTAGAAATACGTTCTGGTAGCATTGGCACAACGTAACCAGGAAAATAAACAGAGTTTCCTCGTTTCATGGCTTCTTTATCTAAAGCGCTTCCTGTTTTGATATAGTAAGAAACATCTGCAATGGCGACGATAATAATCCATCCTCCATTGTTTGCAGGATCTTGATCCTTTGTTGCATAAACTGCATCGTCATGATCTTTTGCATCTGATGGATCAATTGTGACAAGCGGTAATTGACGCCAATCTTCTCGATCATCTAGGCTTGCTGGTTTTATATTTGCAGCTTGCTCAAGAACATCTTCAGGAAAAATATAAGGAATTTCTTTTGAAAGAAGAGAAATTATTGATAGCATTTTTTCACTATCAATATGTCCTAAAACATTCTTTATTTTTGCTTTATGATACCTATTATCAGTATTTTTTTTAATTTCTACTTCAATGAGGTCACCAGATTTTATTTTTATTTCATGAGATTTATCAACAATCAGTTTGTTTATTTTATAATCTATAGGATCAAGATGCCATTGGCCATTTTCTAATTTTCTTGCTATGCCAAATGTAGTACTCTGTTGAGGCTTGTCAATTTTACGAATAATTCGCCCTGTATAAGAAGGGTTTTGAGGAGATTTACTTTGAACAATTTTTACAAGAACATTGTCTCCAATACCAATAATTGCCCCTTTTATACGATGAGTAGGAAGTATTTTAATATTAGGCTTTGGATTATTTTCCCACTCAAGGGGCTGTGCAATAAAACCTCCACATTCATCGCACGCGCTGATTCGCACTAAGGAAACCAGAGGTAACTTCCCTTTATTTGTTATTTTTTTACGTTGTTTCACTAGTAGTTTATCATTTTTTAGATCACGTAATATACCCCTTAACCAAATATAAGAATCGCCTTTTAAATTAAAGGCTTTGGCAATTTCACGCTTGCTTGATTTGTGAGGATTATCATTAATGAAAGAAAGAATGTCTGCCTTTTTAGGAAGTTGTTCCATATTAACCGATTGAAAATATTTTATTTTTTTACCTTTAACCAAAATTTATTTCTCTTTTTTTTGAGAAGAAGCTTTTTTCACGGTTGTTTTTTTACTGGATGCTTTAGCTGATATAAGTTCTAATGCTTCCATAAGTGTTACATTAATTGGATCTTTATCTTTTGGTAATGTTGCATTAATTTTACCCCAATTGATATATGGGCCATAACGTCCATCACGTACAGTAACTAAGCCACCATCTGGGTGGTTTCCTAATGTTACTAGTGCCGTGGGCGCTTTTTTACCTTGTTTGGTTTTATTTTCTTGTTTTTCAGATAAAACTATAACAGCGCGATTGATGCCAATATCGAAAACTTCATCTGGATGGGAAAGGGGAGCATATTTTCCATCATGAGAAAGATAAGGGCCATATCGTCCAATTGCGGCTATAATAATTTTGCCTGTTTCAGGATGCATTCCAATTTCACGAGGTAAGGATAGTAAAGCTAAAGCTTTATCAAAAGTAATATTTTCTGTTTGCCATTCTTTTGGCAATCCCACACGCTTAATCTCTTTATTTTCACCAAGCTGAATATATGGTCCAAAGCGACCATTGCGTAAAGAGACATCTTTACCTGTTTCCGGATCCACACCAAGTATAACAGGTTCATCATTACGTGCGGCTTTATTTTCTTCTCCTGTATCTGTACCGAGTTGGCGTGTATATTTACATTCAGGATAATTGGAACAGCCAACAAATGCACCATAACGACCTAATTTTAATGATAATTGGCCATTGATACAAAAAGGACAGGATCTAACATCGCTTCCATCTTCACGTATAGGAAACGCAAGGGGCGCTAACGTTACATTCAAAGTCTCTAGAACATTTGTTATTCGCAATTCTTGAATATTTGTGATGGATGCATTGAATTCATCCCAAAAATCACGCAAAACTTCTTTCCAAGATAATTTGCCATCCGATATAAGATCTAATTTTTCCTCAAGGTTTGCTGTAAAATCATATTCCACATAGCGATTAAAGAAGTTTTCAAGAAAAGCCGTAACGATACGTCCTTTAACATCAGGAATAAGTTTTCGTTTATCAATTACGATGTATCCACGATCACAAAGTGTCGCCAATGTGGATGCATAGGTTGAAGGTCGGCCAATTCCTAATTCTTCAAGCTTTTTAATTAATGAAGCTTCAGAATAACGGGGAGGGGGTTCCGTAGTATGTTGTATAGCTTCAACTTTTTCTTTTGTAAGTGCTTCGCCAGTGTTTATCTGTGGTAGATGTGTTGATTCATTGTCTTTCTCATCTTGTTGATCGGTATAGACAGAAGTAAAACCATCAAAACGAGTAACAGAACCTGTTGCGCGTAAATTTGCGCGGTTTTCTCCTTGTAGTGCTTCAATTTCAACTGTTGTACGTTCAATTTCAGCAGAACGCATTTGGCTAGCAATAGCGCGTTTCCATATCAATTCATAGAGTTTTGCTTGATCACCATCAAGAAAATTACATACTTGATTTGGAAGTCGTTGAAAATCTGTCGGACGGATCGCCTCATGTGACTCTTGTGCATTTTTTGCTTTTGTTGAATAGAAACGTGGTTTTTCAGGAACATAATTACTGCCGAAAGATTCATTAATTACTTGTCGTGCTGAATCAATAGCTTCTGGTGCTATTTGCACGCCATCAGTACGCATATAGGTAATAAGTCCGGCCATTTCACCGTTAATCTCAATACCTTCATACAGTTTTTGAGCAATTTGCATTGTGCGAGAAGCCGAAAAACCTAGTTTTGAAGAAGCTGCTTGCTGTAAAGTAGAGGTTGTAAATGGAGGAAAAGGATTTCTCTTTGTGGACTTCGCTTCGACGCTTAAAGTGCGATATTTTGCTTCCTCTAACATCAGGCAAATTTGATTTGCTTGTTCTTGGGATTTAATATCAAGTTTACCAATCTTTTTTTGATTAAATGTTGTTAATTTTGCATAAAAACCATCATTTTGGATGGTTTTTAGATGTGTTATAATAGACCAATAATCTTCTTTAATAAAATGTTCTATTTCTAATTCACGGTTACAAATAATACGTAAAGCAACTGATTGAACACGACCAGCTGAGCGTGCACCAGGGAGTTTACGCCATAAAACAGGTGATAGTGTAAAACCAACTAGATAATCGAGAGCGCGACGCGCAAGGTAGGCATCTACGAGTGATGTATCAATATCACGCGGATTATTCATAGCATCAAGAACAGATTTTTTGGTGATTGCATTGAATACAACCCGTTTAACAGGCTTACCATTTAAAACTTTTTTTTGACTAAGAATATCCAAAATATGCCATGAAATAGCTTCTCCTTCACGATCAGGGTCTGTTGCTAAAATTAGGCTATCAGCTTCTTTGACAGCTTTTGCTATTTCATTCAAACGTTTAGCAGCAGCAGTATCGACATCCCATTTCATAGAAAAGTCTTTATCAGGTAAAACAGAACCATCTTTTGCAGATAAATCACGGACATGTCCAAATGATGCAACTACTTTATATTGAGATCCAAGATATTTGTTAATTGTTTTTGCTTTAGCTGGAGATTCAACGATAACGATATTCATAATTTTACCCGAATGTTGAAATAAAAATTCTTTTTATAAACCCCTTTCGTAGGAATAGCTAATGGCAATTGGTTAAGAGGATGTAAAAAACATTATATTATACAACTTTTGATTGTTATTATTAAAGTGCACCCTATATAAGTAGTAAGACTTATTTTGTATAGTTAATATAAAAGCATACGGCGAAATACTAAGATAACGTCTATTGAGAGATGGGGGAGGGAATGCTCGAGGATAGAAGATTATGTTTATAAATCATTTAAAAGTTATCCAATATATCACAGACATGTCAAAACAAATGAATCAGATGGCACGTCAAGCTCGTAGTCCATTCTTAGCGTTACTTTTAGATATGGCAGCCAAAGAAGGGCAAAGTATTATTAATAGTGCTGAGGCTCTTGGGGAAGATCCAAATTCGACAATGACACATAACCGCCAGAGTGTCGAATAAGTTTTCCAGCAAGGTCAAGTTCAACCAGCAAAAGGTAGAGGTTTTGCAACGAGACTCCTGAGTGACTGCTCAGTGTATCTAAATCAATCGGGGTTGTCGAGAGAGCTGAGAGAACAGCAGCACGCTCTGCGTCATCTCCGATTAAATGAACGGGCAAATTTGTTGCGTCAAGTGGATTCAGACTTTCCTGTTGAAATTGAGAAAATGTTGATTCTTCAAAAAAATCAAGTTGCGGACTGACGGTAGTTGGAATTAATGGTGTGAGTGTTTCTACGATATCAGAGGGGTGTGTAGTTAATAGAGCACCGTCTTTTATGAGGTTGTTTGTACCAACTGATCTTGGATCAAGTGGAGAACCGGGAATGCAAAAAACCAATCGTCCCATTTCGGCAGCTTGACGTGCTGTAATTAATGACCCCGATCGCATAGTAGCTTCTACAACTAAGAGGCCGAGCGATAGACCTGCAATAATACGGTTTCTTCTTGGAAAATCAATAGCGCGTGGTTTCCAAGAAATGGGCATTTCACTAACAATTGCCCCGCCATTTGCAATAATATCATCATACAGTTTTTTGTTTTCAGAGGGATAAATATGATCAATTCCACCGGCCATAACTGCAACTGTGCCTGTGAGCAAACTTGCTTGGTGAGCAATACTATCAATTCCACGAGCCAATCCAGAAATAATGGTAAATCCAGAATTACCAAGAAAATTAGCGAATTGAGCAGCTAATTTTTTTCCAGCTGCTGAAGCGTTTCTGGAACCAACAACCCCAATAGAAGGCTTTTGAAAAGCTGAAAAATTTCCTTTTATAGAAATAAGCGGTGGTGATGCTTCTATTGTTTTAAGAAACGCTGGATAATTGGGTTCTCCTAGACAAACAAATTGAACACCTAACCTTTCAGCTTTTTGCATTTCTTTTTCAGCATCTTCTAGTGTAGCTATTCGGATAGGTGCACAAAGACCACCCTTTCTACTAAGCTCAGGAAGAGCATCTAGAGCATTTTCTGCTGTTTTATAATGATCAATTAAATTACGAAAACTAACCGCTCCGACATTTTCACTACGCAATAACCGTAACCAGTTTAAACGTTGACGATCCGTTAGCGGAATTCCTTTATTTATTTTTGTTTTGATTGCCAATTCTACTTTCTTTTCCAGCTAATAATCTAGTGATATTTGTATGATGTTTTATAATCACAAGCATGCTCATTACGAGTGATATATAACAAACATAGAGGTAAGGATAGGAAAAATAAATAAATATTGGGGTAATAATAACAGAAACAAGTGCGGATAATGAAGAGTAGCGTGTAAGAAAAAAAATCACTATCCACGCAATAACAAACACAATTGCTGCTAACCAGTAGAAGCCTAGGCACACGCCTAAGTAAGTAGCAACTCCTTTTCCACCTTTAAACTTAAGCCATATTGGAAAAAGATGTCCTAAAAAAGCAAAAAAACCAGCTAAAACAACGATATTATCATTCTCTACTGGATAGTTTAAGAATTGTACAACAAGAATAACAAAAGTTCCTTTTAGTGTATCAGACAAAAGAGTAAAAGCAGCAACCTTTTTATTTCCTGCTCGCAAAACATTTGTAGCTCCAATATTTCCTGAACCAATCTTTCTTATATCACCAAGTTGAGCCAATTGTGTAAAAAGAAGTCCAAACGGGATAGATCCAATGAGATAGGATATCAAGAAGATAAACAATGTATAAAATTGAAAAAATATTTCTATTTCCATATTTACAATTCTCATTAATTTTGTTGCTCAAGCTTAAAAACTGATTGTCCTTTAACAAAAGTTTGTAACACTCGTCCTTGAAATCGTGCCTGTTCAAAAGGTGTATTTTTTGAACGTGAATAAAGTTTATCTTTAGATACGATCCATGGTTCATCAAGATCAACCAAAATAAGGTCTGCATGGGCACCTTTTTTAAGTGTTCCGGCATCGAGTCCAAAAAGTTTTGCGGGTGCAGTTGATAACAGTTCAGTTAATCGTAGCAGAGATATAGTTTCATTATGATAAAGGCGTAAAGCTGCACCCAATAAAGTTTCCATGCCAACGGCACCGGTAGCTGCATCATCAAATGGTAAATTTTTTTTATCAACATCCTGCGGATCATGGGAAGAAACGATAATATCTACTGTTCCATCTTTTATTGCTTCAATCATTGCTATGCGATCTTCTTCCGTACGCAATGGGGGCATTAAACGAAAAGGTGTTCGATATTCACCAATATCATTTTCATTAAGAGACAAGTGATTAATGGATACACCAGCTGAAATTTTCGCATTATGTTCTTTGCCAAAGCGAATGGCATCAGCAGACATAGCCGTTGATATTTGTGCAGCGTGATAGCGTGTTTTTGTTAATATGGCTAATCGCAGATCTCTCTCAAGTGGGATGACTTCTGCTTCGCGAGGTATTCCAGAAAGTCCAAGCCAACTTGCTAGTAAACCTTCATTCATAACACCTTGCCCTATTAAATCCTTGTCTTGTGTTTCATGTATCAGTGTAACATTGAAATCGCACGCATATGCCATTGCACGCCGCATAACAGATGAACTTTGGATTGTTTTTTTTCCTTCACTGAAGGCAATTGCTCCTGCATCCTTTAATAAGCCAAATTCCGCTATCTCTCGTCCATTAAAACCTTGGGTAATGTTAGCAACGGGATAAATATTTATTAATGACGTTTCTTGTATTGTACGCGTGATAAACTTGACAATTGCTACATTATCAATGATTGGATGGGTGTCTGGCATAAGAAGAAAGGACGTAATTCCACCTGCTGCTGCTGATTTGCTTGTTGACGCAATTGTTTCATGGTGTTCATCTTCTAATTCTTGAACAAAGACGCGAGCATCAACAAGTCCAGGTAAAATTGCTTTATTTTGTGCATTAATTATCTCTGCTCCTTCAGGAAATCCTTGATTTAGAGAGTCTTTCCCAGCAGTTGTAATCAATCCATTTTCAACAATAACTGTACCGATTTCATCGACTGTACGTGAAGGATCAATAATACGAGCATTTTGAAAAACTATTGGTTTCGTCATTTTTTTTCTCCACTTGCGTTAAGGCGCGAATCCAATAAGGCGTCCATGACGGCCATACGAACGGCGATCCCCATCTCTACTTGTGTGTGAATGACACTTTGTGGTCCATCTGCTACGTCAGATGCAATTTCTATGCCACGGTTTATCGGACCAGGGTGTAGAATGATGCAATCTTTTTTGGCATAAGATAAATTTTCTTTATGTAAACCAAAATAATGAAAATATTCACGAATAGAAGGAATAAAAGAACCTGTCATACGTTCATGTTGCAGGCGAAGCATCATGATAACATCAACATCTTTTAGTCCTTCTTTCATCGTGTTAAAAACTTCAACGCCCATGTTTGCAATGCCTGTAGGCAAAAGTGTTGAAGGAGCGATGGCACGAACGCGTGCTCCCAAAGTGTTAAGACAAAGGATATTGGAACGTGCGACGCGTGAATGTAAGATATCACCACAAATTGCAACTGTTAATCCTTCAATACGGCCTTTTGTTTTTTTAATGGTCAGAGCATCTAGCAAAGCCTGTGTTGGATGTTCATGGGCTCCATCACCTGCATTAATAACGCAACAATTAACTTTTTTGGCTAACAAAGCTGCTGCTCCAGCGCAATTATGACGAATGACTAATATATCTGGTTTCATTGCATTAAGGGTTGTTGCTGTATCAATTAATGTTTCTCCCTTTTTTACAGATGAATTGCCAATAGACATACTCATTACATCTGCTCCTAATCGTTTACCAGCTAATTCAAACGAAGATTGTGTTCGGGTAGAAGCTTCAAAGAAGAGGTTAATTTGGGTGCGCCCATGCAAAGTAGATCTTTTTTTATCAATTCCTTTAGAGAGGATAACATTATTGTTTGCACGATCAAGTAATGTGGTAAGGTCTTGCAAACTCAGACCTTTAATACCTAAAAGATGTTGGTAGGGGAAAATGGAAAAAAAAGTGTTTTGAGTCATAGCATTCTTTTCTATCTCTTTTTAAAAAGAGATTAAACAGGTAGTTGTTTGAATGTAATAAATGTTTTTTAACCGCAAAAAAACAAATAGTCTATGATATGGATAATTGGAATAATAGGAATATGCCTATGAGCGCTGTGTCTATGCAAAATGCCCGAAAAAAAAATACATTTCTTAGTGATACACTTATGTTTCGTATTGCTTCTACTTTGCCTACATTTTTATTAGCAAGTTTTGAAGAAATGGGAGATTTTGTAGCTAGTCAGGAAGCACAGGATCTTTCTTATTTTGCGAATCATTATCGACCGGTATTGCGATACAATGACGAATGGGGGCGAATAACGGAACGATTAGAGCTACATTCCTCTTACCAAGCACTTCAACAACATTCTAGACAGGCTGGTTTAGCTACTTCATTATGGGAAAATACAACCTCAGAAAATGGAGTACGCTATCAAGCGCGTGCTATTCGCTTAGCTTTATCTGCTAGTTTAGAAACGGGACATTTGAATGAGATTATTATAACAAGCGCTGCCATTGCGGTGTTAATTGGTGATACTGAGCTATTCGGAAAATGGCAAAATGTACTTTTATCACGTCAATATGATTTATCATCGAATCCTATTAATAACAAAAGGGCAGCTTCACTTACTTGTGCTTTTGATGATGTTGAGAAACATGAAAAATACTCTGTAAATTTTCCAAATATCCAGAAAGTTTCTTTTGATGAGAAGATGGGACGTGATCTGTATCGTTTGAATGTTGTAAAAACCAATGTTATTAATCCTATTGTGGATGGATACCTTGTTAGCGCTGAGTTAGATGGCCATTTGAGCTGCTTTTTAGTCCCTAGAATGCGAGAAAACAGTACATTGAATGGTATATCAGTTCGTCATTTGATAAAACGTTCTGGAGAATTTTCAACACCAGAAGGTGTTATCGATTTTCAAGGCAGTTTCGGTTGGCTTTTAGGTAATGCTGGAGAGGGTACTAAGGTAATAAAAGATATTGAAACTATGATGCGCTTCGATCAATCTGTAATATCAGCTGGTGTTTTGCGGGCAGCACTTCAATTTGGTATAGATTTTTTTCGACAAAAAAATCCGAATCAATCTTTACCACCATTGACAGAACGTATTTTTGCAGATGTTGCACTTGACATTGCTGCTTCACAAGCATTGGTTTTGCGTTTAGCGCGAGCATTTGATAATGCTGCAAATGATCGTTCAGAAGCTGCATTTGCACGAATCATGACACCTATTATCGCTTACCATGTGAGCCAGTTAGTTGTTCCCATTATCGGAGAAATTATTTCACAGCTTGGCATTGAAAGCTTCATAGAAAGTAATCCATTATCGCAAATGTTACGTGATGGACCTGCGCGAGTTATTAGGAATAGTTCTGCTAATCAATTGGTAAAAGATGCAATTCTCATAGCTAAGAAAGCGCCTGGATTATTTCAAAAATTATTGGAAAAAATTGCAACTGACATTGGTCCAGCAGGGTCACGTGCAATTGAAATTATTAAGTCTGCTGCAGATATGGCGTTGACAAATGAAGCAGCTGGTAGATTTTTTGTTGAACAGGTGGCATATGCAGCTGCATCTGCGTCATTGCATCATGTAGACATAGAGCATGTAGCAAATGCCTATATGGAAAGCCGTCTTGGAGGACAATGGAGGTCTTCTTATGGTATGCTGATCGCACGATATAATGCAGGACACTTACTAAATACTCTTTATCCTTCTATTTGATGCATAGCCTTAATTCTATTGAGGGCACCCTGTAATATGAAAGCAGCTGCAGCAGAATCAATACGCTTTGCTCTTTTAGCACGTGATACATCCATCTCTAGAAGGTAACGTTGTGCAGCAATCGTCGATAGACGTTCATCCCAAAAGACAAATGGAATTTTTGTATACAATGCCATGTTGCTTACAAAAGCTCTAGTTGCTTGGGCGCGAGGACCGATACTCCCGTTCATGTTAAGAGGAAAGCCGACAATAGCAACCCCCACATTTTCATTTTCAAAAATTTTTATAAGTGTGTGAGCATCTACTGTAAATTTTTTTCTTTTAAGTACAGGACGTGGATTTGAAAAAGTTAGACTAATATCAGAAACAGCGACTCCAATAGTTTTTGTGCCCAAGTCTAAGCTGGCTATCGTTTGCCTAGGTAAAAGATGTGTAGTAATTTCGTCTATGCTAATAATGGTCATATAGTATATTTAATATTTCAGGTTCGTATCTATATTTTTATTTGATATATCAATATTTTTGTGCTTGCAAACACAGCCTTGTATAGTCACAATATGAATAAGTGAATATTAAGAAAAAAAGCAGAAAGGCGTAACATGTCTGTTGATAAAGAAACAGTCAAGCGGGTTGCACATTTAGCGCGCATTGCTGTCCATGATGACGAAGCAGAACGTGTAGCTAAAGAGCTCAATGTTATTTTAGGTTTTGTAGAGCAACTTAGTGAAGTTGATGTTAGTGGGATTATACCGTTAACATCAGTGATGCCTATAACTTTACGAATGCGTGAAGATAGTGTTACAGATGGTAACAAAGTGACAGATATTATTGCAAATGCGCCTGTTACAGAAGAAAATTTTTTTCTTGTCTCAAAAATTGTTGAGTAATTTTTTATATTTTTAAAATTTGAGAATTAATATGACCGATTTAACAACTCTAACAATTGCACAAGCTCGTAATGCTTTAACAAAAAAAGATTTTAAAGCAATTGAATTAACAGAGGCTTATTTAAAAGCAATTGAATTGGCTAATCCTATTTTAAATGCCTATGTGGCGATAGTAGCAGATCATGCAATAAAAATGGCTACTGAATCAGATCAGCGTTTAGCTAAAGGACAAGGTGGCGTTTTAGAAGGAATTCCTTTAGGAATTAAGGATCTTTTTGCAACACAAGGTATTCATACTCAGGCTTGTTCGCATATCCTTGATGGTTTTAAACCACAATATGAATCAACTGTAACTGCTAATTTATGGCGAGATGGGGCAGTCATGTTGGGTAAACTTAATATGGATGAGTTTGCCATGGGATCCTCTAATGAAACGTCATATTATGGTCCGGTTGTTAGCCCTTGGAGGAGAAAAGGATCCGATGCAAAAATTGTGCCAGGTGGTTCTTCAGGAGGTTCTGCAGCTGCTGTTGCAGCATGGCTTTGCGCTGGTGCAACCGCTACAGATACTGGCGGATCTATACGTCAGCCAGCAGCATTCACGGGTACCGTAGGTATAAAGCCAACTTATGGTCGTTGTTCACGATGGGGGATTGTAGCTTTTGCTTCATCTCTTGATCAGGCTGGACCAATAGGACGAGATGTTCGTGATTGTGCTATTTTACTTAAATCAATGGCTTCTTTTGATGAAAAAGATTCTACTTCAGTTAATTTACCAATACCAGATTATGAAAATTATATAGGTCAATCAATTAAAGGAATGAAAATTGGTATTCCAAAAGAATATTACCTTGAAGGAATGTCTACAGAAATTATTGAGCTTTGGCAAAAAGGAGTAAATTGGTTAAAAGAGGCCGGGGCTGAGGTCAGTGATATTTCATTACCTCATACGAAATATTCTTTACCTGCTTATTACATTGTGGCTCCTGCAGAAGCATCTTCTAATTTAGCACGCTATGATGGCGTTCGTTTTGGTCTTCGTATGCCGGGAAAAGATATTACTGAAATGTATGAAAATACTCGTTCAACTGGTTTTGGTAATGAAGTAAAACGGCGTCTTTTGATTGGTACTTATGTTCTTTCGTCAGGATATTACGATGCTTATTATCTTAGAGCTCAAAAAGTAAGAACATTAGTAAAGCGTGATTTTGATCAATGTTTTGCTTCTGGTATTGATGCTATTCTCACGCCTGCAACTCCAACATCGGCTTTTGGCATTGCTGATCAAAAAATAAAAAACGATACTGTTGCAATGTATCTCAACGATATTTTTACTGTACCAGTGAATATGGCTGGTTTACCAGGAATTTCTGTTCCTGCCGGTTTATCCTCAAATGGTTTGCCGCTAGGATTACAATTAATTGGTAAACCTTTTGCTGAAGAAGTAATTTTTAAGATAGCCTACGTGATAGAACAAGCAGCAGGAACGTTTCATGCTGAAAAGTGGTGGATAGACAACAATAAATCCTGAAGAAAATTCAAATCTTGTAAACAAATTTGATCCACAAAACGTCTTTCTTGGCGCACAAAAATAATTGGAAAGAAGAAGACTATGGGGGATGAATCATTTTGTTTTCGTTTTATTTTAGATATTCTACTTTTAGCCACCTAGATATGCTTCTTTGACGCGTGTATCAGAAAGCATATCTTTTCCTTTGCCGTGAAATAAAATGCGTCCTGCCTCCAAAATATAGGCATAGTCCGCAATCGAAAGTGCTGCGAATGCATTTTGCTCAATTAGAAGAACAGTTTTTCCCATATCATTAATTTTTCTGATAATTGAAAAAATTTCCTGTACGAGAATCGGTGCTAAACCCAAAGATGGTTCATCTAATATCAGCATGTCAGGATTACTCATAAGAGCACGACCTACAGCAAGCATTTGTTGCTCACCACCTGACATTGTTCCTCCTAACTGTTTAGCTCTTTCACGTAAGCGTGGAAATAGATCAAAGATCCATTCAATATCACGGGCAATACCAGATTTATCATGACGAATATAAGCACCTAGATATAAATTTTCTAAAACAGTTAAATGAGGCATAATACGTCGTCCCTCAGGACTCAGAGAAATACCTGATTGTAAAATTTTTTCTGGTGATTTTTTAATAATTGATTCGCCTTTATACACAATTTCTCCACAAATGGATCGATTGAGTCCTGTGATGGAGCGAACGGTGCTACTTTTCCCAGCGCCATTGGCACCAATCAAAGTCACTATACTTCCTTGTTTTATAAGCAAGGAAAGATTCTGAACAGCTTTAATGGCGCCATAATACACATGAAGATTGTTAATTTTAAGAATATTCATATACGTCTCCGCCAAGATAAGCTTCAATAACTCTAGGATTATTATTAATTTCATTTGGTGTACCATTTGCAATACAAGAGCCATATTCTAGTACCCAAATATATTGACAAAGTCCCATAACAACCTTCATATCATGTTCGATAAGCAAAATTGTCAGATCGAACTCTTTTTGTATTTTTGATATGAATTTTCTAAGATCTTCACTTTCTTGTGGGTTCATTCCTGCAGCAGGTTCATCAAGAAGGAGAAGCTTAGGTTTTGTTGCTAAAGCGCGTGCAATTTCTAAACGTCTCTGCACTCCATAGGGTAATGTTGTTGCTAATTGATCGGCAAGATGGGCAAGCTGTAGTTTCTCAAGAAGTTCCATAGAATTTTTATGAATTTCATTTTTCTCTTTAATTGCTTTTGGTAATAATAGGGTTGAAGCAAACCACGGATATTTTTGGCGAAGATGAGCTCCAACCATAACATTTTGTAAGACTGTTAAATATGAAAAAAGGCGAATATTTTGAAACGTTCGTGCAATATGGCGTCTACAAATAATATAAGGAGGAAATCCAGAAACTTTTTGTCCATTAAAAAAAATTGTCCCACTTGTAGGTGCATAAAACCCTGAAATCATATTAAAAACAGTGGTTTTTCCAGCACCATTCGGACCAATTAATCCAGTAATTGTCCCTTTTTTGATAGTCATATTAATATTATTTACAGCAACTAACCCACCAAAGCGCATAACGATATCATTAAGTGAAAGGATGGTATTATTCATAATTTTTCCTCAGTATCAGAGAGCTTTTTGCGTGTAAAAAAGCAATAAATCCAATTCCATGAGAATTCACGTTGCCCCAACAATCCTCGTCTCCAAAATAAAATAACAACTAATAATAAAAGAGAGAAAATAACCATACGAATTCCTGGTATTCCAGGAACATGGATAAAAGCTAAGTCAAATGGACTTTCAATAATACGAAGCCATTCAAGCATAATTGTAATAATAATGCTGCCAATAATACTTCCTGTAATTGATCCAAGACCACCAGCGACCACAATCATCAAAATATTAAAGGTTAGAAGGAAATTGAACATTTTGGGATCAATTGTTGAAATAAAGGCAGCCATCAATGCTCCTCCAATACCTGCAAAAAATGCACCAATAGTAAAGGAAACGCTACGGTAGAAAAAAGCATTAATACCCATTGTTTTTGCAGCAATTTCATCATCACGAATAGCACACAGAACATTACCAGTATTGCTTCGTAGTAAGAGAATAATGAAGGTAACCGTGAATATTAACCAACCATAATTCCACCATAATGTAGCATTTTGCGGTATTCCTTTAATTCCAAGCGAACCATTTGTTAAAGATGTAGTATTAGTGATGATAATGCGAATAATTTCTGCAAATCCCAATGTTGCAATTCCAAGATAATCACCACCAAGGCGTAACACTGGTACAGCGATCAGTAAGCCTATAATTGCTGCACCTAGACCACCTAAAACAACAGCAATAAAAAATGGTAATTGTAGATATCGTAGTGGTTCTGCTATAGGCTCAAGAATCCACATCATTTCTTTCTGTTCCGGAGAAAGAAGTAAAATCGCACATATGTAAGCACCAATAGCAATAAAGCCAGCATGTCCAAGAGAAAACATACCTGTAAAACCGTAAATCAAATTAAGTGAGACTGCTAATATCGCATTAATAGCAATAAGATTTATAACACGAAGTGTATAGTCGTTAAAATAATTATCAGCATAAAATAAAAAACCGATAAGAGCTAAAATACTCATACATGATAGAAGAGTTCTTGTCGATTTTGCCATTAAATTTTCTCCTGATTTTTTTTACCCATTAAACCAGTAGGCATGATCAATAAAATTAGAATAAGTAATATAAAGGCAAAAGCATCTCGATATCCGGATAGAGAAGGGAAAAATGCAACAATCATAACTTCAATAAATCCGAGTAACATCCCCCCTAACATTGCTCCTGGAATTGACCCAATACCTCCAATAACGGCAGAAATAAAAGCTTTTAATCCAGGAAGAACACCCATATAGGGATGAATCTGAGGATAGCGCAAAGCCCACATAATTCCTGCAATAGCAGCAAGTGCTGAACCTATACCAAATGTAAACGCAATGACTTTATTCACAGAGACGCCCATTAAGCGAGTGGTTTCTATATCGTGTGAAATTGCACGCATAGCAAGACCAGGTTTTGTTTTATTGATAATCCATAATAATGAGATAATGAGAATAAGAGAAACAGCAGGAACAACCAGAGATATAGGAGCAATTCTAATGATACTGTTTGAGCTGTCTCCTAAATGCCACAAAATTGGCTTAACAAGAAATTCTGGTTGTTTTACACCTTTTGGAACACCACTAAAGAGTACCGTTGCAAGATTTTCAATAAAAAAAGAAACTCCTATTGCACCGATAAGTGCAGAAATGCGTGGAGCATGGCGTAGGGGTTTATAAGCAAACTGATCAACAAGAATTCCCACAGCACTTGTAATAAAAACTGAAAAACAGATAGCTAAAATCCAAATTGGTGCAAAATCTTGTGGAGCAATTTTGAGATAATAAACAAACCCTAGAGAAAGAACAAAAAATACAATAATCCAATAAAATTTTGGTTGTTTCTTAAATCCTACAAACACTGAGTAATAAATGAAAACAGCCAGAAATACAAAAAGAATAGCAATCCAAGCAGGCATAAAACTAATTGTAGAAAAGAAAACAAAATATGCTCCAAGCATAAAGATATCGCCATGAGCAAAATTAATTAGCCTCAGGATACCATAAACCATGGTATAACCGATCGCAATCAGCCCATAGAGTGATCCCAATGCCAATGCATTAAAAAAATACTGGATGAACATTTCAGTGCTCATCTCTTATCCTTTCACATTCTATTAATTCATCCAAGATGAAATACGAAACCTATGGATAAATTAGTAAAGAGGAATTCCTAATTTATTTTTACACTTTAACTAATTAAAATTCCTGATCTTTTTAAAGATCAGGTTTAATTTCGTCTAAGTAGACGCGCTTTCCCCCTTTTATTTCAATTATACCGATAGGCATCTTAAGATTATGATTTTCATCCATAGATACGTTGCCAAAAGGTGTTTTAAAATCTTTTAATTTCTGAAGTTCCACAGTGATCTTTTCACGATCACTACTCCCAGCATTTTCGATAGCTTTCATAAACATCATATAGCTTGTGTATCCCAAAACAGAATTGATATTTGGCTCCTTGTCAGGATAAGTTTCTTTCCATTCATTAGTAAATTCTTGTGCAGCTTCCGACATGTTTGACATATCAACACTGTAAGGTAGCGTCGTATGTAAAAATCCTTCTGCAGCATTTCCTGCAATTGTAACGGTTTCTGGATTATCCATAGCATCCCCACCCATAATTCGAAATTTTGCACCCAATTCATGTGCCTGTTTTAAGATGATAGCACCTTCAGAAAAGTAAGACGGAATAAATAAGATATCAGGATTTTGTGCTATAATCTGCGTAAGAAGAGCCGAAAAATCTTGATCTCCAGAATTATAGTTTAAATTTGAGATGACTTTACCCCCCAATTTTTGAAAAGAGCGAGCAAAATAACTTGCAAGACCAATTGCATAATCACTTGATATATCTTTGAGAATAGCTGCCCTTTTTGCATTTAAAGTTTGAATTGCGTAAGTTGCAGCTCCTATACTCTGGTAAGGGTCAATGAAGCAAGCACGGAAATAATACTTTTTACCCTGTGTAACAAGCGGACTCGTTGAAGAAGTTGCAATAGTTGGGGTTTTTGCTTTTTCAGATACTTCTCCACCAGCTAACGATAATGAAGAACCATAACTTCCTATAATGCCACTAACTTTTTCACCAGCAGTTAAGCGTACAACGGCATTAGCAGCTTCTACTTTATCTGATTTATTATCAATGATAATGAGATCTATTTTACGTCCCAATATATCTGGAACTTTTTTATGTGCTAACTTTATGCCTTCAATTTCAAGTTGACCTCCAAATGCGTTCTGGCCACTTAAAGGGAGGTATACACCAATTTTAATAGGCTCATTTGCCAAGACACTTACTACGAACACCACCATTGCTGCCACCATTGTAGCAATCACGGTAATAATTTTTTTTAATTGCATTGTACACCCCTCTTAACTGAGTCGCGATTCTTAACATTTATTTTGGACTTCTTTATCATATTTGGACTTCTTTATCATACAAATCACACATAAAAAAATATCTTTTACCGCCCCTTTGTAAAAGACGCATCTTTTTCTGCCTTTATTTAAAACTCGTAAAGTGTACAATCAAATATTTTTGTAAACTAGCTAGATTTATAAACTGGTAATTAAGAGATGTGACAATATGGGGAAATCTTTATCTTGGGTATTGCGTGTTAAGGTGAGAGCGATGTTTACTTACGTACTATAGAATCAGTATTGTGCAATTTAAATCTATAGGATCGCGTTTCATTATGACAAGTAAGGATGTACTAAAGGATTGTATCCTTTCAGAAGACAGTTTAGGTGCTTGTGGTGAGATTATTGAAATTAGTGGTGTCATTAAGTGGTTTGATGGTAGCAAGGGGTATGGGTTTATTTTACCTGATTTACCTGGGTTCTCCGATATATTATTGCATGTAACTGTAATGCGAAGGGATGGTTTTAAGACGGCTTTGGAAGGTGCTCGAGTTATTTGTGCCGTGGAAAAAACTGAGCGAGGATTAAAGTGTGTGCAGGTAAAATCAATAGATTGTTCATCAGCTGTTCATCCATCAGAGATTCCAGCTCGTACGCATGTTATTGTTACCCCAGAAAGTGGTTTAGAGCGTGCTATTGTTAAATGGTTTAACCGTGATAAAGGATTTGGTTTTCTTAGCCGAGGGCAAGGAACAGAAGATATCTTCATTCATATGGAAACTTTACGACGTTTTGGAATAGCTGAGCTTCGTGCTGGTCAGGTTGTTCTTGTGCGTTTTGGTAAAGGAGAAAAAGGTTTAATGACAGCAGAGATTTATCCAGATGTGGGGGGACCTTTTTCTACGCATTAAGTTTTTTTTGTTAATAGATACTTTATCTATTTTTGTTTTTCATATTAAAAGTTAATGTAGCTGTAGCAACTGCTTTCATTGAAAATTAATGCACATCTAGTTCCTTTAGGGAATATAAACATAGGATGGTGCAATCTTTCATGGAGCATAGATTGCTTCTATATAGATTGCTTCTATTATGTCTTTGCTGAGATATGGCTTTATGTAGTGTACTAGTTGTCCATGATACCGTTAGATGTATTTTATAATCTTTAGAAAATAATTAGATATGGAAAATAATTTCTTATGTATGTGGTAAAGAATAATTGTTTCAATTGTTGACAAAACTTTTTCACTTTCAACAAAAGTAATTTCATTAGAAACATCTGCAATTTTTTCATTAATACTTATTTTTTGTTAAATTTTTGGTAATCTGATAAACAAATAAAAAAGGACAGTATTGTTCATCTTGAATTTTGTAGAGAGTTTAGAATAGAAAATGACAGCTGAAGGTATTCATTTTTTTGAACATGATGGTTTGCGATTTGCTTATAGAGAAGATGGTCATGGTTTTCCTGTTTTGTTAATTCATGGTTTTGGATCTTCTGCAAGGGTAAATTGGTATGCGACAAATTGGTTTCGTACTCTTACTGAAGCAGGATATCGCGTTATTGCTATTGATAATCGCGGACATGGTGATTCAGATAAAATTTATGATCCTTCTTTTTATACACCTCAAGCTATGGCTGGCGATTCTGTTAAATTGTTGCAGCATTTAGGATTATCTAAAGCTCATGTTATGGGATATTCTATGGGCGCTAGAATTGCTGCATTTATGGCTCTTTTGTATCCAACATATGTGCATAGTGTTATTTTTGGTGGTTTAGGTATAAGTATGGTAACAGGAGGAGGGAGTTGGGAGCCTGTTGCTGAAGCACTTTTAGCGGAAGATGTTTCAACTATAACCAATTCACGTGGCTTAATGTTTCGTAAATTTGCAGATCAAACTAAAAGTGATAAACGTGCACTTGCTGCTTGTATAATTACATCGAAACAAAAATTAACAACATTTGAAGTTTCTCAAATAAAACAACCAGCACTTGTTGCAGTTGGTTCATTAGATGAGATTAGTGGTGAGGCAGAACCTCTAGTAACTTTATTGCCCAATGGTGAATCATTGCAAATTCCTGGCAGAGATCACATGCTTGCCGTAGGAGATAAAATCTATAAAAAAGGTGTTGTCGATTTCCTTTCCCGTTATCCTATTTATTAAAGTTGTTTACAATTTTTAAAGATATAAAGGTCGAGGTGTCTTTATCTTGGATAAGATAAAAGACTTATTCAGGATTTGTACTGTTGTGGTATAAATTTACATATAGGAGTGATAGAAATAGCAATAAAGCTTTTAGCTACATTTCGTATATGAATGACATATTTCATCTATTATATCAGTATCTTATTAAAATAGAATTATTTTTATAGACAAAACCAGTGTAATAAAAAAGATAGAAAATAGTGTCTTGGTTATTTTAATAAAATGAGCGAATATTGAGTCAGGTGAGCTTAATTTTTATTGAAGTGTGCTAATTGTGCATAGGAGTGGATTAAAATTTGGGGGATAAAGAAAAAAATATTAAAAACTTACGGTTTTCTACCAATTTTTATTTTTAAGTTCATGTCAGTATATCAAAACAATAAACCTTTTAGTAAAGGATGTTTGTAAAGTATGAAAATAGTCCTGCTTTGATTATGGGGTATGTGACGAAAATTGGAAATGAGATTTTTTTGCTATTTTTAAGAATGGGAAGAATATTTTATTTTCCGATTATAATTAAACTAATTAATCTCAAAAACAGGAGGGCATAATGAATTCTAATGAAATAAAGAAACTTGATCGTTATTTTAAAGGTATATTCCAAAATGCAGCATTGCAGGTGAAAGCAAGACCTAAGAAAGATGACTCCTGTGAGGTTTATATTGGGGATGAGTTTTTAGGCGTTATTTATCAAGATGAAGATGAAGATGGAGTCTCATATAATTTCTCAATGGCAATATTAGATATTGATTTAGAAGGTTAGTGTTATATAGGATGGATAACTGAATAGAGATTGTTCATCTTTTATATTTAATATAGTTTATATGAGCTTTAATGTTTTAAAACTTGTATGGCTATTACGGCCAATGATAAGATGATCGTGAATAATAATTCCAAATACATTTGCGGCGTCTTTTAGTCTATGTGTCATAGATATATCTGCTTGAGAAGGTGAAACGTCGCCAGAAGGGTGGTTGTGAACCAAGATAAGTCCTGCAGCAGACAGTTCTAAAGCTCTAGAAACAACTTCACGAGGATAGACAGGGGTATGATCAATAGTTCCAATTTGTTGTACTTCATCAGCAAGTAGGCCATTTTTTTTATCAAGAAATAAAACACGAAACTGTTCACGTGTTTCGTGAGCCATGACGGCTTTGCAATAAGCTAATACCTTATCCCATGATGAAAAGATGTCACGTTTAAACAATTGTGCACGAGCCAGACGTCCAGCGATATCCGAAATAATTTTTAAATCAATTGCAGTGGCTGGGCCACATCCATGAACTTCTTGAAGTCGGTGAATGTCAGCACCAAGAACATCAGCTAATGAACCAAAGCGTGCTATCAAGCTTTTAGCTATTGGTTTTGTATTTGCTCGCGGAATAGTGCGAAAAAGCAACAATTCAAGATATTCATAATCTTCAATTGCATGGCCTTTTGTTTTTAAATAGCGTTGACGAAGACGTTCTCGATGTCCTTGGTAATGATTATGTATTTGCGAATTTTTCTGAATTTTTTTACTTTTTGTTTCTGGTACTTGGGCAATTTGAGGACTTGCTGTTAATGCAAAGTGATCATTCTGAATGTCTTCCTTTTTATTTAATTTTTTAGCCATGATACTTCTATATTATTTATACACATGAACTTGGAACATAAAAAATATTTTTAGGAGATTCAGTAAATATTTCACATCCTTCATTTGTTACACCAATTGTATGCTCGTATTGCGCAGTAAGAGATCGATCACGTGTAACAGCAGTCCAGCCATCAGATAAAATTTTGACCTGTGGTTTGCCAAGATTAATCATGGGTTCGATTGTAAACATCATACCTTGTCTAAGTTCTATCCCTTTTCCAGGATTTCCATAATGTAGAATATTAGGTACATCATGAAAAAGCTGACCAATTCCATGACCACAAAAATCTCTTACAACTGAGCATCGCTCAGATTCTGCATAATCTTGAATAGCTGCACCAATATCACCTGTAGTAGCTCCAGGTTTAACTGCAGCGATTCCTTTCATAAGACTTTCATGTGTTACTTTTAATAAGCGTTCTGCAGCACGTTTGATCTTTCCAACAGGATACATACGACTTGAGTCTCCATGCCAACCATCAAGAATAAAGGTAACATCAACATTAACAATATCGCCTTCTTGTAAAAGCCTTTTATTTGGAATTCCATGGCAGACAACGTGATTAATGGATGTACAGCATGAATGGCTATAACCATGATAATTTAAGTCAGCAGGAAGGGATCCTCTCTCAGCGCCAAAAGTAAATACAAAATCATCAATTTCTTGTGTAGTTATGCCGGGTTTTATTATGTCGGTAAGTGCATCGAGACATTCCGCAGCGATGCGGCCAACTCTGCGCATTTTAGCAAAAGCATAATCATCAAAAATGCGGATTTTCCCGTTTAATTTTAAGGGTATTTTATTATACTCAATATAATCAGTCATTGTTTTTTCTATTTTCTATTTTTACTCGATGAGTCGGTAAAATACCTTTTACATTTACTTGACATTTTACAGCATAAAATTCTACCCCTAACCTTAGTGCTAAATCAAATTTACGTCCATAAGTTGGATCAAGGTCATGGCAGATAGAAAAAGCTGAACAATCTTCTCGTTGAATTACATAGAGTGTAGCAGCTCGTTTTCCTTGTTGCACAATTTTTATAAGTTCTTCAAGATGACGTGTGCCACGCTCTGTTTTAGTATCAGGAAATTCTGCTAATTCTTTTTGGCGAATAAAATGAACATTTTTAACTTCTAAATAACAGTCAGGAAGGGTGCCATCACGTAAAAGAAAATCAATACGTGATTGCGTACCATAGCATTGTTCTTTTAAAATTGTTTTATATCCAATTAACTCTGGTAATAATCCATTTTGAATTGCTTCTAGTGCAAGTTTGTTGGGTAAAGTAGTATTTATGCCCACTAAGGTGTTATTTGCTTCAACAATTTCTAATCGATATGGGTATTTTCGCTTAGAATTGTTGTTATATGAAAGCCAAATATTAGAATTGGGAGTTGTTAATCCAAGCATAGATCCTGTGTTAGGAACTGAGACAGTAAAGATATGTTGAGCATCTCGTTTAACATCAGCCAGAAAACGTTTATAACGACGGATAAGTTTTGCAGGAACAAGTTCGGGAATAAACAGCATTTCATTTTTTAAAATACATAATTTTATAATTCAACTCAGATTATAAATCTATAATAGCATATTTTAAAAAGGCTATATTGATACAAGAGAAAATTACGATAGTTAGTATAAACACTTTAAATTTGGAAATTTATTTTTGCTTTTGCAATTCATTATTAATAACTTATCGAAGTTGTTACTTCAACTAGAAAATATTGAATAAAAATATATAATTTAGTTTAAAATTATTGATAGAAGCAAAATTGATAAATTTAGGTAGGATTGATGGCTGGAACAAATAAGAGATATAAAAATTTAACAAATGGTCCAACTATTATTTTGGTTGAGCCACAGTTGCCAGAAAATATTGGTATGGTAGCCAGAGCAATGGCAAATTTTGGTCTTTTTAAGCTTCGGTTAGTCAAACCTCGAGAGGCATTTCCAAACGACAAATCCAGAGCTGCAGCTAGTAAAGCAGATCACGTAATTAATGGTGCAATGATTTTTAATACGTTGAGTGAAGCAATTGCAGATTTACATTATGTTTTTGCTACAACAGCACGGGAAAGATGTGGTTTTAAAACTGTAAAAAGTGCTGTTGAAGCAGCAAATATATTACGTCAGCGTGAAAATATCGGGCATAAGACAGGTATTGTATTTGGGAGAGAAAGATGGGGATTAAAAAATGATGAAATCAGTCTTGTGGATGAAATCATAACTTTTCCAGTTAATTCTGCTTTCGCATCGCTTAATATTGCACAAGCAGTTTTGCTTATGTCATACGAATGGATGAAATCAGGTTTGCAAGATGTAAATGATACGGCTTTTCGTGCAGCCGAGATGGAACCAGCTAATAAAGCAACATTTCACGGTTTTTTATCTCAATTAGAAGATGCTCTAGATGTTCGTGGGTATTTTAGACCTAAAGAACGTAAAAAAGTCATGCTTTCGAATCTGCGTTCTGTTTTTACGCGCGCTAATTTTAGCGAATCTGAGGTTTGTTTGCTACGGGGAATTATATCCTCATTAGATCATTTTTCACCTAAATTTCCACGAGGTAGTGGCGCACCAACAAATCTTGACCGTAAAACAATTAAAACAAGTATGAATACCAATGGATAAATGTACTCTCCTTTTTTTTGATAGTGGTATAGGTGGTTTAACGATATTGAGGGAGGTACAGGTTCTCGTTCCTGAGGCTCAGTTTATTTATGTTGCTGATGATGCTGGATTTCCATATGGAAATTGGGAGGATAGTATTTTAAAAAATCGTATTTTAAAAATTTTTATAAATCTTCTAACACTTTATAATCCACACTTATGTGTGATTGCTTGCAACACCGTTTCTACATTGATGATGACAGATTTACGAAAAAAATTTCCCCATATTCTTTTTGTAGGGACGGTTCCTGCAATTAAATTGGCAGCTCAGCAAACAAAATCTGGATTTATTTCTGTGTTAGCTACTCCTAAAACGGTTAAACGTGCATATACACATGAATTAATCAATTCTTTTGCTGATCAATGTCATGTTCAGCTTGTTGGAAGTGAAAAACTTGCTGGATTTGCTGAAGATTATTTACGTGGAAAACCTATTAATCATAAAGAATTACGTCACGAAATTCTTCCGTGTTTTGTCGAAAAAAATGGTAAATATACTGATATTATTGTTTTAGCCTGCACACATTATCCTTTTTTGATTAGCTTATTTCGTGAACAAGCTTTGTGGCCAGTTGAATGGATCGATCCAGCAAAAGCCGTCGCTAAACATATAAAATCGTTATTAATTGGAAAAGTACATTATAAAAATGTAAAGGAGCATCAAGATTTTGCATTGTTTACATCAAACAATATAACTTTTTCAACTGAGCGTTTATTAAAAAAATTTGGCTTAAATATAATGAAAGGAGTTGACTTTAGCATATCAGATCAATAATCCTACTTTGTCTTTTCTTTCAGGAAAATGGCACTAATTAACGTGTCCCGTGGATAACTTAGCAAAGTATGTGTTAAGATATTCTGTCAGTCTTTAATATTTTAAAAGGCAGAGGAGGGTGCGTTTCCTTGAGATCTAAATTGTTTGATCCTGTTTTTTTAAAAAGGAAATGCGATGAGTAAACGCGAAACAACAAAGTATAAAATTGATCGTCGTATGGGGGAGAATATTTGGGGTCGTCCAAAGTCTCCCGTTAATCGCCGTGATTATGGTCCAGGTCAGCATGGACAACGCCGTAAAGGAAAACTTTCTGATTATGGCGTACAATTGCGCGCTAAACAAAAGTTAAAAGGATTTTACGGCGATATTTCAGAAAAGCAATTTCGTAAAATTTATGAAGAAGCTGCTCGTAGACGTGGTGATACTGGTGAAAACCTTATTGGCCTTCTGGAATCCCGTTTAGATGCAGTTGTATATCGCGCAAAGTTTGTGCCTACGATTTTTGCTTCTCGCCAATTCATCAATCATGGCCATATAAATGTAAATGGTCGTCGCACAAATATTCAATCATATCGCTGTAAACCAGGTGATGTGATTGAAGTTCGTGAAAAATCAAAACAGCTTGTTTTGGTATTGGAATCTGTACAGTTAGTAGAACGTGATGTGCCTGAGTATATTGAAGCAGATCACAATCAGATGAAAGCGACATTTACTCGTATTCCTGCTTTTGCAGACGTTCCTTATGCTGTGCAAATGGAACCAAATTTGGTTGTTGAATTTTATTCTCGCTAAGCTTTTCGTGGGGATATTTCTACATGTTTAAAGCGATTCGTCGCATTATAGTCATTGAAGGCTAAAAAGTGGCTTTAGTAAATGGTGTTATATCAGGTTTATTGTTGTTTTATAACAATGTGATTTGATATGGCGCCATTTTTTATGATATGTCTAAGATTATAAATTATAAATGAGCATAAATTAAAACTGCGCTACATCTGTTGTTTCCTACGCTGCTATTTACAAGATTAACTGTTATATTTTGCAGGATTATAGGTATGGATAATACTTCAGTTAAATATCAGGTAATGGAAGAAAATGTTGATAAAACCAATTCCCTAGCAAGAGAATCTCAGGATTGTCATCCGATATTTCGATTGGTTCCTTCAACTGTTGAATTTAATAAATTACGCAAACGACTTTTGCGCCATGTACGGCAGGCATTTGATGATTTCCATATGCTCTCTTCAGGAAATAAATGGCTTGTTGCTTTGTCGGGAGGAAAAGATTCTTATAGCTTACTGGCTCTTCTTCTTGATTTAAAGTGGCGTGGTCTTTTGCCAGTTGAAATTTTGGCTTGTAACCTTGATCAGGGTCAGCCTGGATTTCCAAAACATATTCTTCCGGATTTTTTAAATTCTTATCATATTCCATATCGTATTGAATACCAAGATACTTATTCAATTGTTACAGATAAATTGATGCATAATCAAACATATTGTTCGCTTTGTTCTCGGTTGCGACGTGGTAATTTGTACCGTATAGCACGTGAAGAAAAGTGCTCTGCATTAGTACTTGGACATCATCGTGATGACGTTTTGGAAACATTTTTTATGAATTTATTTCATGGTGGTCGGTTAGCAGCCATGCCTGGAAAGCTTATAAATGATGAGGGAGATCTTTTTGTTTTGCGTCCTCTTGTATATGCCGCTGAGGAAGACATAGAAAAATTTTCCCAAATCATGCAATTTCCCATCATTCCGTGCAATCTTTGTGGTAGTCAAGATGGTTTACAACGTAATGCAATGAAAGAAATGCTAAGAGATATCGAAAAAAAAATGCCAGGGCGTAAAGATACTATGATCCGTGCCTTAACAAACGTACGCTCAAGTCATTTGCTTGATAAAAAAAATTTCGATTTTAAAAACTTAATGTTATAAATATCACGCAGTTAAGAAATACAAGTAAATAAATTTCGTAACTCTAGAGTATTTTAGAGTGAAGATTGTGGATATTCTATTTTTTATGATATTTCATGAAAAATATATGGAACATATCAGATAATTACTAATACTTGCGGATAAGTCCAATAAGTTTTCCTTGTATCTGAATTCTTTCAGGTTTGTATGTACGTGTTTCATAGTGAGGATTTGCAGCTTCTAATGCAATATAGGAGCCTTTGCGTCGATATCGTCTTAGAGTTGCCTCTTCCTTATCAATGAAGGCAACAATAATTTCACCTGATGTGGCTGTGTTTTGACGTCTAACAATTACAGTATCTCTATCGAGAATACCGGCTTCAATCATAGAATCATCTTTTACTTCTAAAGCATAATGTTCACCCAAACTTATCATATCCGACGATAACAAAAGCGTATTAGTTTGTTGCTGTATAGCAGAAATAGGTACGCCAGCAGCAATGCGACCCATAATAGGAACGGTAACGTTTTTTTTATCTTCTATATCAAAATTATCTAAACTGCCAAAGCGTTTTGTTATTTTTCTTTTGTTTTTTTCTGTCGTACTTGGAAAAATTTTACGAGCTGAAGAAAGATTAAACGTTATCTTATCAGGCAGTCGAATGACTTCTACTGCACGAGCTCGATTTGGTAAACGATGTATAAATCCTCGTTCTTCCAATGCTGTGATAAGCCTATGAATACCAGACTTTGAAGAAAGATCCAAAGCATTTTTCATTTCATCAAAGGAAGGAGGAATACCAGTTTCTTTTATATGATTTTGAATGAACAAGAGTAGCTCATATTGTTTACATGTTAGCATTCAACATTCCAATCAAAAAATCAAAAACAAAACATATGTATTTTATAATTGTTTTGCAATTTTTTGATAAACTTAATTAAAAATATTTTGTTTATTTTTTAAATTTAAAAATACTATATATAAGTATTCATTTATATATAGTATTTTATATTATTAAATATTATAATAAGTTATTTATTTAAAAAAATATACATATAATTTATTATTTTAATATAATATAATGTATATAGTAAAAAAATAATTATTTAATATATTATTAGTATTTTTTTATTGTAAACTTATATAACAAACTTAAATAAATTATCTTTACTATATAATAAATTGTTTTGTATTTAAAATTTGAAAAGAAAATTAGAAAAATATTGATAACCACAACAAAGAGTAATATTTTTCAAAAAAGGTGTTGACCAAATAAAAAGTCGACCTTATGTTCCATCACGTTTTCTACAAGTTAATGACTTGTTTGGGAGCGCGTAGCTCAGCCGGTAGAGCAACTGACTTTTAATCAGTAGGTCCAGGGTTCGAATCCCTGCGCGCTCACCAATCCAGTATTATATTTGATTTGCAAATTTGGTAACTGCCCTATGCTAAATTACAGTAGCGTAGTTCTATTTATATAAGCATATTTAATTTATTCACAATTTATATTATAGAGTTATATATTTACTAATATACTGATTTTATTATGGTTTATTGTGTTATATGTTTAACGCATTAGCATTTGTTTCTTGTAGTGTATAGCAAAAAAAAATAATATTGTGTTAAGATACTGACCAGGTGTTAAATTTTAGTGATACACATGTAATGTGTTGGGCAAAAAATTATAAGTATGAATTTTTTCGCCGCATGTCGCCGCATATTAAAGGATGCTGTACAGTTATTTACAATAAGTTCTTAACAAAAATTAAGCGGGTTAATAGATGCTTTTAAATAGCAAAGTGGGTTTTATTCCCATTATTAAACTAACATTCTATCTTACTTTTATTGTAGCTGTTTCCCAATTATTGGTATCTTGTGGTGCAAAAAAGGTGGCTCATCTTGCAGTACAAGATTCTTCTGATAAAACGATTGATACAAAGAACGTTTCTCTACTTACAAAAAAATTAAGTGAACAAGATAAATCAAAAACAAAGATTCATGGAAAGGGACGGGCCGTTGTAGGTAAGCCCTACCAAATAAAAGGAAAGTGGTACTATCCCAAAAATGATCCAACTTATAAAAGTATTGGGCAAGCATCGTGGTATGGTTCAGATTTTCATGGGCGTTTAACTGCAAATGGTGAGGTTTATGACATGGATCTTTTAACTGCAGCTCATCCTACAATGCCTTTACCTAGTTATGCTCGTGTTACTAATTTAGAAAATGGGGCCTCTCTGATTGTAAGAGTGAATGATCGTGGGCCCTTCATGAAAAATAGAATTATTGATTTATCAAAACAAGCTGCAGCGGTACTTGGTTACGCAAATGCTGGTATAACAAATGTGAAAGTAGAATATATTTCTGAAGCGCCCGTTGGATATTATGATGGGAGTTACTTAATGGCTTCCTATTTACCTGGTGGATATGCTCCGTCTTCATTGGTATTGTTGGGTATTCCTGAAGAAAAGGGAAGTGCTATGCTAAAGGAGTTTAATTTTAATAATAAGGAAAAATTTCCTAAAGAAGTAGTTAAGAAAAAGCAATTGATTAAGGATATTTTGGTAAAATTGCCAGAGATTGGCCCAGTTTTGCTTGATAAACCAACGTTATTTAATCAAGTTGCTTCTGTAAATTAAGTCAAGTAAAAAGATAAAAGTGAGTTAACCGCACATGTTTTTAGACAAAAATACTGATTGTAGTATAACGCGGTTCTTAATTACTGTTAGGAAATTTTGTGTGTTTTGAAATAATAGATTTTATACAGTCAAAATATATGATTGCGTTGGTTTGTTTAGTTATTTGAAGTAAAACGAAGAGATTCCTTTAATGTAGGTCGTTGTATTTGTAAGTGATTTTTTATTTATAAAAATAAGCAACTCTTTTCTTGTATAAATGGTTTCTTTATGCTGATTCATTAACTGTGGGAGAATCAATTATGAATGCGGCATTAAGGGTTGTTTTTGTCTCTTTTTGGGTATTGATATCGTATCAGGTGGGAAGAGCACAAAATTTTCAAATTTCTGCATCACAAGTACTGCTGTTAGACGATTATACAGATACAATGCTTCTTGAAAAGCAGAGTAATGTTGCTTTTCCTCCTGCTTCGTTAGCAAAATTGATGACAGCTGAGGTTGTGTTTCATCAGCTAAAAGAGGGGAAATTAAGCAGTACACAAACATTTAAGGTGAGTGAAAATGCGTGGCGTAAAGGTGGAGCACCTTCTGGTACAACCACCATGTTTGCAGGAGTAAAAACAGAAGTTAGTGTGTTAGATCTTTTGCGTGGTTTAATTATTGTTAATGGAAATGACGCGGCTATCATTCTTGCTGAAGGAATATCAGGAAGTGAATCTGATTTTGTTAAATTGATGAATCAGAGAGCAAAATTGCTTGGATTATCAAATAGTCATTTTGTGAATTCAACAGGGCTTCCTGAAGAAGGACAATTTGTAACATTGCGTGATATGATTACATTAACCCGCCATATCGCTCATGAATATCCTGAATACTATGCTCTTTACCGAGAGCCTGATTTTACTTGGAATAAAATTTTTCAGCGTAATAAAAATCCTCTCATTTCAAAAGAAATTGGTGTAGAAGGATTTGGCTTTGGTTACAGCGAAGAAGAAGGTTTTTCAATGGTTGTTACCGTTTATAAAAATGACAAACGTCTTTTTTTAGCAATAAATGGCTTGCAAGATGGTAAAAAAAATACAAAAGAAATAGAACGTATTCTTCAGTGGGGGATGACGGCTTTTGATCTTAAAACTATTTTTGTCAAAGAAGATATAATTGGTTATGCTTCCGTTTATGGTGGATCGCAAAATTCTGTTCCACTCATTGTTAAAGAGAAGGTAAACTGTATGCTCTCGAATGAAAAAAGAAATAATATTAAAGCAAAAATTAAATATCATGGACCATTAAAAGCTCCTATCGTTCTCGGACAACAAGTTGGCGTTATTCAAATTTTAGAAAATAAACAGATCCTTCTTGAAAAACCCATTTTTGCTGGAGCTAATGTTCAGGAAGGAAACTTTTTTTCCAAAGTCAAAGATGCATTTTATGAAATAACAATTGGATGGTTGCGAAAATATTGGTAATACATAAGCAGAAATTAAGGTTTTCACGTGTCAGGTTATTTTATTACATTTGAAGGAGGGGAGGGAGCAGGGAAAACAACACAAATTTCTTTGCTCGCTCAGTATTTTTGTAGTAAAGGTTATGACGTTGTTACAACGAGAGAACCAGGAGGAACGATAGGCGCGGAGATAATGCGTCGTATTTTACTATCAGGTCAAGCACAGCATTATGGACCATTTGTTGAAGCAATTCTGTTTACAGCAGCTCGAGCTGATCATATTGTCGAAGTTATTGCACCTTCTCTGCAAAAAAATAAAATCGTTTTATGTGATCGTTTTATTGATTCTACACGTGTTTATCAGGGTCTTAATAACAAAGTAAGTTCTCATATTCTTTCTGTTTTAGAATATATCGCTGTGAATAGAGTAATGCCAAATCTGACGTTCTTGTTAGATATACCCGCGAAGTGTGGTATGGAGCGTGTAAATTTACGGAGAAAAAAAGTAGAAAAAAATGATTATTTTGAAAAAGATAGATTGGAGATTCAAGAACAGAGACGTGAAGCTTTTCTTCATTTGGCAAAACAGGAACCTAATCGGTTTCAAGTGATTAATGCAACAAATACAGTAGAAGTTATCGCGAACCAAATAAAAAGTGTTTGTCATCGAGTAATGCCGGATCATTTTTTATGAATGATATAAATTTTTTACGCCAATATGATGACATTGCTTCAGTTTTGTCACCATCGCAAAATAGCGTCATTTTTGGGCACAAAAATGTACGTCATTTTTTGACTCAAATGTGTAAAGCAGAATGTTTATTACATCATGCGTTACTATTTAAAGGAGAACGTGGGATTGGAAAGGCAACATTAGCGTTTCATTTGGCTTGGAACATTTTAAATTCTCAAAAGAGTATTTTTCTACAACCAGATAATAATTCCACTGTATGGCGCCAAATTATGCAGGGTAGTCATCCTAATCTTTTGCACATTTCACGGCGCTTCGATTTCAAAGCGCAAAAATTCAAAACAGGTATACTAATTGATGATATACACGACATTTTACGCTTTTTAAATCAGACATCGCAAAATAACGAATGGCGTATCGTCATTATCGATTCTGCGGATGATATGAATAAAAATGCAGCTAATGCAATTCTTAAAATTTTGGAAGAACCTCCTAGAAAAACTTTATTTATTATTATAGCGCATTCTTCTGGAAGATTGTTACCAACGATTCGATCACGGTGCCAGCAGATTTCTTTTTACCCACTGCAGGATGATGAAATGAAGGAAGTTGTCACGCATATTTTACCTCATAAAACAATAAATGATGAAGAAACTCTTGAAATGATTATTCAAAAATCCAAGGGAAATCCTCGAAAAGCTGCTTTACTCATATGTCAAGGGTGGGTTAAAATTATGAAAACTATTGATAATCTCTTGGAGCAGTCTATTTGTAATCCATATATTGTGCACGCTCTTGCGCAAACACTTTCATTATCTTCTTCAGTGGTACAATTTCAACAATTTTGTGATGAAATTCTTGATAAAATTCAAAAAAAAGCTACTATGTCGGCTGAAAGAGGAAATTTTACTCTTTCAAAAAAATGTGCAGGAGTGTGGCAAGAGACTCATCAAAAAATAAGAGAGATACAATCAGTAAATCTTAATAAAAAGCAGTTCATTATTAATTTGCTTTTTAGCGTTCATAAAATCATTCGTGATGAGTAAGCTTTTTTGGTGACAAGATAATTAACAAATATTATGTCATTGTATCTTTTATTGCCTTTCATAATGAGTATGACATGCACGACACATATTACATAACAATTCCAATTTTTTATCCTAATGGTAATCCACATATCGGACATGCTTATAGTGCGATTGCAAGTGATGTTTTTGCTCGTTTTCAGCGATTAGATGGAAAAAATGTATTTTTTTTATCTGGTACGGATGAGCATGGCTTAAAGATGCAACAGACAGCAGAAGCGTTAGATATAACACCTAAGCAACTCGCAGATCGCAACAGTGCTATCTTTCAAAAAATGCTTACAGTGTTAAATTGTTCCAATGACGACTTTATTCGTACTACAGAAGAGCGACATCATCAAACTTGTCAAAAAATTTGGAAAAAGATGGAAGAAAATGGCGATATTTATCTTGGCCGTTATGCTGGTTGGTATTCGGTACGTCAGGAGGCGTATTATGAAGAAAAAGATACTGAAGTTGGAGAAGATAAAATTCGTCGTGAGAAAGAATTAGGATCTCCAGTGGAGTGGAACGAAGAAGAGAGTTATTTTTTTAGGCTATCCCGTTATGAAGAAGCTCTTCTGGAGCATTATGAGAAACACCCTGATTTCGTCGCTCCTGTTGAACGACGTAATGAAATTATAAGTTTTATCAAATCTGGTTTAAAAGATATTTCTATTTCACGAGCAAATTTAAGCTGGGGGATTGGTGTTCCGAGTAATTCAGAGCACGTAATGTATGTATGGGTTGATGCACTTACAAATTATCTATCAGCAATAGGATTTTTTGACGAAAATTCAAAAAAACGTAATTTTTGGCCTGCAAATGTTCATATTATTGGTAAAGATATTATTCGTTTTCATGGTATTTATTGGCCAGCGTTTTTAATGTCTGCTGGGATTGAATTACCTAAACGCATTTTTGCACATGGGTTTTTACTCAACAGTGGTACAAAAATGTCAAAGTCTGTTGGAAATGTAATTGATCCTTTTGAAATGGTTGAACATTATGGCGTTGACCAAGTACGTTATTTTTTTCTACGTGAAGTCCCATTTGGGCAAGATGGTAGCTATAACCATGATAGTTTTGTAAATCGCATTAATGCAGATCTTGCTAATGATCTTGGAAATTTGGTGCAGCGCTCTTTATCTATGATAGCTAAAAATTGCGATGCAAAAGTTCCTAAGCCAACAGTATTGTTAGTTCAAGATAAGCAGATTTTGGAACAATCCCTTCAAGTATTTAAAATTATGCGCCAAGCTATGTTATCTCAAGGCATTCATATAGCGCTTTCAGCTATTTTTTCTGTTGTAGCAAATGCTAATCGCTATTTTGCTAATGAAAAACCTTGGAGTTTACGAAAAAATAATCCAGAAAGATTTTCTACAGTGCTTTACATAACTATAGAAGTTTTACGGCGAATAGGTATTATGCTGTTGCCTTTTATACCGCAATCAGCAGCTAAGATTCTTGATAGTCTTGCAGTTGCTGAAGAAGATCGATTATTGTATCATATAAGCAATTCAAGAATTCAAGAAGGTATTAATCTTCCACCACCAGAACCAATTTTTCCTCGTTATATCCTTAAGAAAGACGATACTCATCATGATAGTTGATACACATTGTCATCTTGATTTTGAGGATTTTGCTCAGGATTTAGATGATACTATCCAACGGGCTTTAAATGCTAATGTTGAACGTATGATAACGATTTCAACACGTGTTCGTGAATTAGATAAGATTTTAGCAATTACGCACTCCTATAATCAAGTATTTTGCTCTGTAGGTACGCATCCTAATTATGCACATGAAGAACAAAATGTTACGGCTGAAAACCTTATTTATTTGTCAAAGCATTCAAAAATTGTTGCATTTGGAGAAGCTGGACTTGATTATCATTATGATTATTCTTCACCGCAAGAGCAAAAGAAAAGTTTTCGAGAACATATCATTGCTTCTCGAGAAACGCAGCTTCCTATTGTTATTCATTCACGAAATGCTGATGCAGATATGGAGAAAATATTACGCGAACAAATAAAAGAAGGAGATTTTCCATTCGTCCTTCATTGTTATTCATCTGGAATGCAACTTGCCCGTGTTGGTATTGAACTTGGCGGTTATATATCTTTTTCAGGTATCCTTACTTTTAAAAATGCGTTTGCAATCCGTGAAATAGCAAAAAATATACCTCATAATCGTTTATTAGTTGAAACTGATGCGCCATTTTTAGCTCCTGTTCCTCATCGAGGTAAAACAAATGAGCCATCTTTTGTGAGCTATACAGCAGCCATTTTAGCTGAAATCATTGGCTTAAGTACTGAAGAGACAGCTCAGATAACAACGCAAAATGCTTTTCGTTTATTTAACAAAATGAAATAAGGCAAAAGATATGTTTGATCGGTATCGATTTACGATATTAGGGTGCGGTTCTTCTCCAGGAGTACCGCGCCCTAATGGTGATTGGGGAGCTTGTGATCCGAATAATTCCAAGAATAAACGTTATAGAAGTTCTTTATTGGTTGAACGTGTTAATACATCAGGAAAAAAAACAACAATTGTTATTGATACTGGTCCGGATTTTCGATCTCAAATGATCGACAGGAACGTGAGTCATCTTGATGCTGCGCTTTATACACATGCTCACGCAGATCATATTCATGGTATTGATGATTTACGAAGCTATGCACTTTCACAAAAATGTTTAATAGATATTTATGCAGATGCATTCACACTAGAGCATTTAAAAAATGCTTTTGGCTATTGTTTTCAAGCACCAAAGGGTTCGTTTTATTCACCTACTTTAAAAGCGAATCTTATCAATGAAGATAGTGAATTTATAATTCATGGGCAGGGTGGAGAAATAACCATAAATACGCATTTACAGCTTCATGGCGCTACCCATTCCTTAGGTTTTCGTATTGGAAATGTCGCTTATTGTACAGATGTTAGTGAATTTCCGGAAAAAACATTACCAAAATTGATGAATTTGGATGTTTTAATTATTGAGGCTCTTCAGTTTGAATTTCATCCAAGCCATCTTTCAGTTGATCAAGCATTAAAATGGATCAAATATCTAAAACCAAAACAAGCTATCCTTACACATATGGATAGATCACTAGATTACAATGAGGTTGTAAACTATATTCCCGCATACGTTAGGCCAGCATATCAAGGATTTATTTTTGAAACAGAAATACCGCCAATTGCCTAAAATGCTAAGGTAAATTTTTAAGCATCATTTTATTTTTGCAAGAATATTATATTATAAAAATTAGTAATATTGTATTAAACGTGACGTTTTTTATGTATATATATCTTGTGTATGGGGTCATATATTCTATTTTAGCAATATTGTTATCAGCATATGATAATTGATTAAAAAAGAGTATTGTAATTACAAACATAAATGATAGAGATATAAACTGTATAGATATTTAATTTGAGTTTTTTTTCTAATAAATGCAAGATTTATAAAACATCTGTATATCTTCAGAAAATAAAAAATGAAATGGTTGCTCTAGAAGAGCGTGACGCTATTTTAAAACATCTTGTTTACACAAAGTGTTATGCATCATTATTATTATTATTGAAGTAATTTAGCACAAAAAATAATATTTTTTATTAAGAATAAAATATTATTATCAAAATTTTGACACAATTATATTGCAGAAAAAAATAAGTCAAAAATGTGACTAATGTGTCTAAAAAGTTTTTCCTATTAAGTTAGGTTTTTTTTATGTCATATTATCGCATAATATATATTATGGAACTTTTTAAATAGAAAGGATATATGATGGCAACAGCACTATGGGGAACATTAGCATCATTGATATGGATATTTTCAACGAAAGCAAATAGTGTGTGGGATTTATGGTGGGTATTATTCAGTTGAAAAAATTCAATGACAAAGCTTGGGTCAGTAATTCTTGAATTCTGACCCAAGAATATGATTTCTCTTGTAGTAACTCCTTGAAGCAGATCCACAATTCAATAACAGTGATAAAATTTTAGTTAAGGGCTGTTTATTAAAGCGCTAGTTCTTGTTCAACAGGTTGGAAATAGACATCTACCATCTCGAGTGTTACATCTGATAGTTTACTTGGTTTCCATTTAGGATTTTGATCCTTTTCGATCAGTATTGCACGCACACCTTCGCGGAAATCGTGTGAGTTAATCATGTGATGTGCGATACGATTTTCTATTTTTATACAATCTTTCAGAGTATTAAAAGGATTTTGTTTCAGTTGCCTCCAGATGATTTTTAAGCTTGTTGGAGAACGTAATTGCAAGGTATCGTAGCATTCCTTAGCAAATAAAATCCCTTCATTGCTTTTTTTGCAAAGCCGTTCCATACATTCCTCCAACGTATAAGCACTAAAACAGGAATTTATAATTAAACGTGTTTCACTATTTGTTTCATAATCCACTGTTACAGCTCGTTTTTTTAAAGCTAACATAGGATCTCCTCGTTCAATAATATCCTTTCTAACCATATTGAGTTCAATTTCAGGAACTGCATGAGTTGCCAGTCCTAAATTTAAACAATCTCCCCATTTTATGCTTGCACCTGTTAATGCAAGATAAACACCAAAACAATTAGGAAGTGGTGGCAGGAAAAAGCTTGCACCGACATCTGGAAAAAATCCAATAGCACTTTCTGGCATAGCAAAAAGCGTATTTTCTGTAACAATTCGGTGTGAACCATATATTGAAATGCCGACTCCTCCCCCCATCCAGATACCATTTAAAAAAGAAATATAAGGCTTCGTAAAACTTTGAATATATGTATTTAAAAGATATTTATCGCTAAAATACTGATAAGAAGAAGCTGTATTTCCCATATTGTATATTTCTACAACATCTCCACCAGCACAGAAAGCACGTCCCTCTCCTTCAATTAAAATGCAAGAAATATCATTATCCGTTTCCCATGTACTGAGAGCTTTTTTTAAAGCAAAAACCATTTTATGATTAAGAGCATTTAATGCAGAAGGACGTGTAAGCCTTATGATACCTGCACATCCCTCTTTTATAAAAGAGATGTCATCACCTGCTCCAAAATCAATTTGCATTTTGTTCCCTTCTTAAGAACATCTATTTAATTGTTTTTAATGATTTTTTCTACTTCCTAATTGAGGAAATAATTGCATGATAGCACCAATACAGTACATATAAATGCCTGTTACTGATATTCCTATCTTAACCCAATATGGGGCATTAAGTTGGTAAAAGAACGCAATAGTGCCAAAAAAACACCATAAAAGGAAAATTGGAAAATTTAGCATACGTAAGCGGATAACTCTTACTGGATGGATAAAGTAAATTGGCAAAAAAGATATAATTGCTGATAACACAATAATGGTAAAAGCAACCCATTCCCCTGGTCTTACTATAAAAAGCGTAAAAATCATCATATTCCAAACTACAGGAAACCCTTTAAAAAAGTTTTCCCTGGTTTTCATTCCAGTATCTGCATAATAAATTGCTGATGAAATGACAATAATAGCGCTTAATAAAAACGATAATCCTGAGCCCATAAAACCACTCTGGTAAAGTGCAAAAGCTGGGATTAAAACATAAGTTACGTAATCAATAATATTATCTAATAATTCTCCAGACCATGTTGGGAGTACATATTTAACGTCCAATTTTCGAGCAATTGGTCCATCGATACCATCAACAAGAAGTGCAAGTCCAAGCCAGCAAAACATGGATGTCCATTCTTTTTCAGATGCGGATATAAGAGAAAGAAATGCTAAAAATGAACCTGAGGCTGTTAATAAATGAACCGAAAAAGCCTTTGCTTGTGGCATTGTAACTTTTTTATGACGTAATACATCAGCTTTAGTTTGAATTTTTTTTGTTAATCTACGTTTCAAGGTTTTTTTATCCTCGTTTCTAAAATCTTTACCCATTTACCAACATATCATTTTTTTCCCTATGGTATACTTCATTTATAAAAGAGCCAAAAAAGTTATTTTTTATATCACATTATTTATTACATAATATAATAGAAAAACTTCATATAATAAAAAGAGATTATTTATATAGTTTATAAAAATTGAAAAGGGTTAAATCATTTTGATATTTGAACGAAACAAGCATCAAGATATTGCTGTCGTTGGTGCAGGATCAGTGGGCATGTTGACAGCGCTGTACCTTGCACATAAGGGGTATTCTGTTTTTCTTATTGGCCCGCCTACTCATGCAGATGAGTTACGGACAACTGCTCTTATGATGCCAGCAATTGATATGCTCAAAAAAATAAATATTTGGGATATCCTTGAACCTCATGCAGCAGCTTTATCTTCCATTAGAATTATTGATATAACATCTAGAATTGTACGTGCTCCTACTGTAAATTTTTGTTCTACGGAAATTGGTGAAAAAGCTTTCGGTTATAACGTACCTAATGTAAGTTTAAACAATGCTTTCACTGATTGCATTATACATACGCAAAATATCATGAGAATTTTTTCTTCAGCACGATCTTTTAATCATCAAAAAAAACATGTAGAAATTACTCTTACGGATGGTAAAATTCTTCAGGTACCACTTGTTATTGCTGCTGATGGACGCAATTCCCCTACACGGATGGCATCTGGCATAAAGGTTAAGCGATGGAACTATTCGCAAATAGCACTAGTTTTAAATTTTTCACATGATATTTCCCATAAAAATACATCTACAGAGTTTCATACCGAAGATGGACCATTTACACAGGTGCCATTACCAGGGAATAAATCTAGTCTTGTATGGGTTGTTGATTCTTCTCGCGCTAAAGAATTGTTAAATCTAGAGCCAAAAATGATGGCAAAATTAATAGAAGATAAGATGCAATCAATGCTTGGAAAGCTAACACTAGAAACATCAGTTCAAGCATGGCCTCTTTCAGGACTTATTGCTCGTAATTTTGCGGCTAATCGAACAATTTTAGTAGGTGAATCCGCTCATGTTTTTCCTCCCATTGGAGCGCAGGGATTGAATTTGGGATTTCGTGATGTTCAAACTTTAATTGATATTTTACCCTATCAAATATCCGATTCTAATTTGAGAACGATCATTACACACTATAATCAATGTCGTAGATCTGATATACTCATTCGAAGCGGATCTGTTCATACACTCAACAATGCTTTACTTTCTAGTATGTTACCAATTCATATCATACGAAGCATTGGATTTGGGTTATTACGCAATTATTCACCGTTACGTAGTTTCTTCATGAAAGAAGGAATGAACCCTAATTATGGATTTAAAAAGATTATACAAACATTTTTAACAAAGTCATCTAAACAGCTGCATTGATATGATAACAATTAATGGTACTGATATCGCCTACGATAAATGCATCTTGCTAAACAATATATATTTTTTGCAAGTTGGTGCGTTAATTTACCGCGTGAAAAATAAAAATCTTGAATTTTTGCTTATTACCAGTAGAGGATCTGGCCGATGGATTATACCGAAAGGATGGCCAATTCCAAAAAAATCTTTTTCACAAGCTGCATTACAAGAAGCTTTTGAAGAAGCTGGAGTACGAGGTATCATTAACGAAACTCCCATAGGCACATATGAATACAAAAAGTCAAATCTACAAATAGGAAAAAATAGAAAATTCTGTGTTTACGTTTTTTCTATTCTCCATTTGTATCAAGAAAAAAAATGGCCAGAACAAAATTGTCGTGCATATGAGTGGGTCACAGCATTAGAAGCAATAAAACGTGTCAATGAGCCACAGCTCAAAAAAATTTTTTTAAATTATAAACCGCATTAGAATAATGTATATATTAAATTTTATTATAGTATATTTTTTTATATAAGTTAATTTATAGTACATAGCGTTGTAAAACATAGTATATTAAAAATAATGATATAGTCATTTTTACTTATAAGATAATCATAAAAATAGAGATAAAAAATAATTCTTGGAACTTATTGCTTATATAAGAGTTAATTTATTGCTTAAGATGTAAATATTTAAAAGCATCTTTGTTTAAGTAAATGGTGACAAGATGAAATTAAGCAAAATTTTAAGATCAAGTGCTTTTGTTATAATTGTGATATGTATTTCAACCATAGTTACAGATTCAGTAAGTGAAGTTTTTTATAATCCTCATTGTCAAAGCTTTGAGTATTTTTTTAACAAAGATATCACTAAACCAGGACAAAATTCGTTCACTGCTTCGCAGATTAAAAATCGTCTCAGGAAAAATGGTTTTGAAAATGTTAAAAGATTGCGCTTAGATGATCAAGGTATTTGGCGTGCTTTAGTAAAATTTAATCATTGTCATTTTCTCGTATCTATTGACTATTCTGGAATAATTAATATCCAAAATGGAAGAAAAGAATATGATTGATTTTAAACTTTACGGCAGTGCCAATTCAAAAAAACATGAACAATTTTTTTTAAAAAAAATATACTATTTTCTTAGAGAGCCTATATTAATTGGAAGTCTAAACGGTTGCGTATCAGGAGCAATTGCAGCAATTTTTTCGACATACGGTTATATTGCTTTTCCCGGATTTGGTCCAGTTATAGCTATGGGTATAGGAATAGCTCTTCCTACTGGTATAATAATCGGCACAATGATAGGATCTATGATAGGTATTGCTGTTGGCATATTTTGTATTTTTATGGAAAATTTATCTATATCATAAAGAAGACATCTTTAAAAATTAGAAGAAGAATCTTGTTATTAGACTAGAGAGATTTTAATTTTAATATACAAGAGCTTATTCAAATAAATTATGAGCTGTTACAAATATAAATACTTTAATTTCTGAAATATTTTAAGTATTTTTATGTAATAAAGTTTTCTATTTTGTAGTATAAATGTTATTATTAAATTTATATTTAAAGTTATCTAGAACATAAATTCATTTTATGTCTTCATTGTTTATTTAAAATAATTGTAAAAGGTTATGCATGAATAATTTTTTTTTCATTTTGTTAATTCCATTTACATTTTTAAATTTTGATGCCACAGCATTAGCGACATCGGTTCAAGTAAAAATTTATAAACTGGAAGAGAATAATGTAAAAAAAACTATAGGTATGATAGATATTGAAGAAAATTCACGCGGTTTGATTTTTACACCAAATTTATTTTCTCTTCCACAAGGTTTACATGGCTTTCACATACATACAAACCCTTCATGTGATACGCAAAATGGTGTAATTGGTGCTGCTGCAGGAGGGCATTATGATCCACAAAATACCAACAAACATCTAGGGCCTTACAACATTAATGGTCACTTTGGTGATTTACCTTCACTTTACGTCGATAACCAAGGTCGATCAACAATGAGTGTTATTGCACCACGAATTAAAGAACTCTCTAAAATTAAAGGTCGTTCATTAATAATTCATCTGGGAGGAGATAATCAATCAGATAATCCTCTAATATCAGGTGGAGGAGGTGCACGTTTGGCGTGCGGTATTATTGAATGATTAAATTTTAAGAAGTCCTATTCAATTCTCTAATAATTCAATATATTACAGCAATATATGTTGCATTGCTACATGTTAAGATTGTAAGATAGAGTGTGACGTTTTTTATATAATCGGCAAAAAAGTGCGCTGCAACACTAGTACCACCCAACTGCGACCTGTGCCTCTTCTGACATACAATCTGGTGTCCATGGTGGATCAAATGTCATGATTACTTCAATATGCGAAACTCCTTCAACTGCACTCACAGCATTTTCAACCCACCCTGGCATTTCACCAGCAACAGGGCATCCTGGTGCAGTTAGTGTCATTTCAATTTTTACTGAACGATCATCTTCAATATCTATACGATAAATTAATCCTAGCTCATAAATATCTGCAGGAATTTCTGGATCATAGACTGTTTTAAGAGCGGAAATTATATCATTTGTCATACGCTCAATTTCGGCTTCAGGAATTGCTGACATATAAATTTCTTTTTTTCATTTTGTATATTACTTGATTCAGTGGGATCACTTACGTTAATTGATTTAGCCATTAAAAAATACTCTTGCTTTTTCTAATGCCTCCACTAATTGATCGATATCTTCATAATTGCTGTACATAGCTAATGATACACGACAAGTAGATGTTAAACCAAAGTGTTGTAGTAAAGGCTGTGCACAATGTGTTCCTGCACGTATGGCAACCCCTTGTCTATCAATAAACATAGCGATATCATGCGCGTGAATTCCTTCTATTTCAAAGGATATAATAGCGCTTTTATGAGGAGAACGCCCATAAATTCGTAATGATTTAATTGTTTGAAGTCTTTCTTGTGCATAAGCTAAAAGTGCTGTCTCATGAGCATGAATGGCGTTTCTATTCTTTTTTTGTACATAATTTATAGCAGCAGATAATCCAATAGCTTCAGCTATGGGTGGAGTTCCTGCTTCAAAGCGATATGGAGGGGCATTATAAGAAACCTTATCAATTGTAACAGTCTCAATCATTTCTCCTCCGCCCTGAAAAGGATGCATTTCCTCTAGACGATAGTCTTTTCCATAAAGCACACCGATACCTGTCGGACCATAAAGCTTATGACCAGTAAAAACATACCAATCACAATCAAGATCTTGTACATCAACTGTTAAATGTACAACCCCCTGAGAACCATCCACAAGAACAGGAATAGCATTTTGATGTGCAATCTTAACTATTTCTTTAACGGGAGGAACAGTTCCCAATACATTGGACATATGAGTAACAGCAACAAGTTTTGTTTTGTTACTTAAAGCTTTCTGAAAATCTTCAATGTGTAAAATACCATTTTCGTCAACTGGTACAAAAATGAGTTTAACACCTTTTTGTTTACGAATAAAATGCCAAGGAATAATATTTGAGTGATGCTCCATAATAGTAAGAACAATTTCATCACCTTCATTCAATTGAGACATTCCCCAACCATAAGCAACAGTATTAATAGCCTCTGTTGCATTTTTCGTAAAAATAATTTCCTTTGCCGTTCTGGCATTTAAGAAAGCACGAATTGTTTCGCGGGCGTTTTCATAAAATTGTGTAGCTGCATTTGATAAAAAATGTATTCCTCTATGTACATTTGCATAATGATATCTATAAAAATCATCCATAGCATGAAGCACTGATTGAGGCTTTTGCGCAGATGCACTACTATCAAGATAAGCCAGCCGCTTACCATGAACACCACATTGTAAAATAAGGAAGTCACGTCGAACTTCTTCAACGTCATAATTCAATGTTTCTACAACACTTTTCACTTTTTTTTGCATTAAACATTCTTTTCTAACCATTGAACAATAATATCACTCAGCAAACTTTGAAGATTATCCTGCTTAATTTCTTCAATTAATTCTGAAACAAATCCTCTAATCAAAATCTCTTGGGCACTTTTAAAAGGTATACCACGTGCCATTAGGTAAAAAAGATGATCACTATTAATTTTAGTAACTGTTGCTCCATGACCGCAAGCAACATCATCAGCAAAAATTTCTAATTCAGGCTTTGCACAAAATTCTGCATCATCTGAAAGGATAAGAGTATTACAAGCCATACGTGCATCTGTTTTTTGCGCTTTTTGTGCCACACGTATTATTCCTTGAAAAACACCATGTGCTTTATCTATAGCAACATTACGTATAATCTCTGTCGAAGTTGCATTTTCTTCAGTATGACGAACAGTCATTGTAAGATCACTGTGCGTTTTCCCAGACAATAAATTTATCACCCGTAATTGAAAATTAGAGTCTTTCCCTTGTAGTTCTACGTCAACTTCCTGACGATTAAGCTGGCTACCTATATTAATAACATAAAGTGATAATTTAGCATTTTCTCCAAGCACAGCACACAACCGACCAAATTGTGTAGAATCGAATCCACGATCTCGAATAAGGATCCATGTAACATCACTATTAGCAGCAATATTTAATGAAAATATTGAGCTAACTAAAGTATTTTTATCATTACCGATTTGACGTTCAATAATGATGGCTTGGCTATTTTTGCCAACTTGAATATCTGAAAAAGTATGCGATTGTCCACCCATCTGAATATTTTGTAATTCAATTGGAGAGTTTAATTTTCTATTTTCAGGAATCTGAATAAGCCAACCATCAGTCACAAAAGCTGTATTTAATTGCCCAATAAAATCTGCATCAGCAGTAATTTGGTCTATATTTTTGAAATTTTCTTTTTCTAATGCGTCGACTAAACATTTTGCTGTTATGCCTATTATTTTTGATTGCTTTAGTGTTTTACCATTTTCAATAGAAAATACAGCACTTTCTGAAAATAATGGATCAACTAATTGCCCATTACTTATTTCTGAAAAATCACTAATAGATTTTAACAAAGTACGCAGATTTGTATAATGCCAATTTTCAATTTTGCGTGAAGGAAGCAAGTTTTTTTTAAATAATTCAATAGCCTTCTTACGAACTTCTTGTACTTCCTTATTGCCAGGTAAACAACCAACACGTTGATTAAAATGATTAAGAATATCTTTTTCAACCGCTATCAGTTCTTGTTGTAAATTTATATTCATATTCTATAACCTCAAGTGGCTTCATCAATAATATCGGCATACCCATTTTTTTCTAGATAAAGTGCCAATGACTTATCGCCGCTTTTAATAATACGACCCTTATAGAGAACATGAACCGTATCTGGAATGATATAATCAAGTAAGCGCTGATAATGCGTAATAACTAAAAATGAGCGCTTCAAATTCCGCAGTTTATTAACACCATCTGCAACAATTTTTAATGCATCAATATCCAAACCAGAATCTGTTTCATCTAAAATACAAAGCTTAGGTTGAAGAAGAGCCATTTGAAGAATCTCAGCGCGCTTTTTTTCCCCACCAGAAAAACCAACGTTTAAGGGACGTTTAAGCATTTCCATATCTATTTTAAGCTCAGAAGCAACTTCTTTAACACATTTAATAAATTCTGGAATTTTAAGTTCTACATCACCACGGGCTTTTCTCTGGGAATTTATCGCAACTTTTAAAAATTCCATTGTTGCTACACCAGGTATTTCCATAGGATATTGAAATGCAAGAAAAATACCAAATGCAGCACGTTCTGCTGGATCCATTTCTAAAAGTGATTGTCCGTTATAAAGTATATCTCCTTCCGTTATTTCATAGTCATCATGACCAGCAAGTAAATAAGATAACGTAGATTTTCCAGCTCCATTTTGTCCCATAATAGCAACAATTTCACCATCGCGAACAGTTAGGTTTAAACCGCGAATAATCTCTGTATTGGTTTCAGTAATACGAGCGTACAAATTTTTAATCTCTAACATAATTGAATCCTGTTTTTATTGGATTATGTGCAATGTGTTCAATTTTTATAACGCAACAAGCTAACCTACACTGCCTTCAAGGCTGATACCAATAAGCTTTTGTGCTTCAACAGCAAATTCCATAGGAAGTTTTTGAATAACCTCTTTTACAAAACCATTAACGATTAAAGCAATAGCTTCTTCTTCAGGAATTCCACGTTGCATAACATAAAACAGCTGATTATCAGATATTTTAGATGTTGTTGCCTCATGTTCAAATTGAACCGTAGCATTTTTTGCTTCAATATAAGGAACCGTATGAGCACCACAATTATTTCCAATTAACAAACTATCACATTGAGTAAAATTACGGGCATTTTGTGCTTTTCGATGTGCAGAAACTTGCCCCCGATATGTGTTATTTGAAAAACCAGCAGAAATACCTTTAGAAATAATACGACTTGAGGTATTTTTTCCTAAATGAATCATTTTGGTGCCAGAATCAATTTGCTGATAACCATTGGCAACAGCAATGGAATAAAATTCTCCACGTGAATTATCGCCACGGAGTAAGCAAGATGGGTATTTCCAAGTAATTGCAGACCCAGTCTCGACCTGTGTCCAAGAAATCTTAGAATTATCGCCTCGACAATCTCCACGCTTAGTCACAAAATTATAAATTCCCCCCTGTCCGTCTTTATCGCCAGGGTACCAATTTTGTACTGTAGAATATTTAATTTCTGCATTTTTTAAAGCGATTAGCTCAACGACAGCCGCGTGAAGTTGATTTTCATCACGTTGAGGTGCAGTACAACCTTCAAGATAAGAAACGTAAGAATCTTCATCTGCAATAATTAATGTTCTCTCAAATTGTCCTGTATTACGCTCATTAATTCTAAAATAGGTTGAAAGCTCCATTGGACAGCGAACACCTTTAGGAACATAAACAAATGAACCATCCGTAAAGACTGCCGCATTAAGGGCTGCATAATAATTATCACTAGCAGGTACAACTGCTCCTAAATATTGTTTAATAAGATCAGAATGTTTAATAATTGCTTCTGAGATGGAACAAAAAATAACACCAACACGTGCTAATTCTTCTTTAAATGTTGTTACAACAGAAACAGAATCAAAAACTGCATCAATGGCTACTCGCCCTGAAGTATAAGTATCATTATTGAGAACAGAAGTATCTGTTTGCCTTTTTACTCCTGCTAAAATTTCTTGCTCTCTAAGAGGAATACCAAGTTTTTCATATGTTGCTAACAACTGAGGATCAACTTCATCTAAAGACTTTGGTGCTGTATAATTTTTAGGAGCAGCATAATAATAGAGTTCTTGAAAATCAATTTGGGGATATTTAAGACGTGCCCAATGAGGTTCTTCCATTGTAGACCAACGGTGAAAAGCTTGCAAACGCCATGCCAACATCCATTCAGGTTCACATTTTTTAGAAGAAATGAATCGAATAATATCTTCATTCAAGCCTTTTGGAGCTTTCTCCACTTCAATGTTGGTTTCAAAACCATATTTATACTGATCCACGTCTATCTCACGAACCTGACGTATTGTTTCCTGCACTGCTGGCATCAGTCTTCTCCACTTTTCTCGGCATGTAAGAACCGGTAATCAAATTTTTTCTTCATAAAATTAAAAGCAAGCAATTTGTTCCTTAGGTTATAGGTAAAATAAGATAATTTCAATTAAGCTATTCTAAATCTTTTAATGATAGATTTTATTTTTTATCTTTTTTCACGATTTTGGAAAAAACTAATAAAAAATCATCAATATCATCAGATGTTGTATCTCTTCCTGTTGAAACACGGATTGCACCATTAGGGATATGATATCCCATTGCCTTTAATACTTTGCTTTGTTTTACTTTTCCTGAAAAACAAGCGGAGCCTGCTGATACAGAAAATCCTGCTAAATCAAAACTAATTTGCATAGTTTCAGCTTTTATATCTCGTACAGAAAAGTAAGTTGTATTTGGCAAACGTTGAGCACCTTTGCCAAAAATCTCAACATCATTGCTGATTTGTTTTAACCCATTTTCTAATCTATTACGTAAATAAATTAACCGTTCTATCTCTTCATGAGTAAAGCAATCAGTTATTGCTGCTCCAAAAGAAGCAATAAGCGGCAAAGCTTCTGTTCCACCACGTAAGCCCTTTTCTTGTCCACCTGCGACAATCAAGGGACAAGGCATGAGAAGTCCACCACATGAAACAAAAGCACCAATTCCCTTAGGCCCACCAATTTTATGAGCTGATAGTATAAAAAAATCACCCCCTAATTGATTGATATCAATAAAATTTTTATCGATATATTGTACCAAATCAACGATAAGGATACCTCCAAAATCCCGAACAATAGCAGCTATTTCTTTTGTCCGTTGAATAACACCAGTTTCACCATTTGCAGCTTGTATAGCAACAAGAGGCAATCCTTTTATTTTATCATGAGAACTTAATAAAGATTTTAATTTATCTTGCTGAATTAAACCATCTTTATCAACAGCCACTACACTGATTAGCTCTTTAGAAAAACGTCCACCTTTTGCAATAGACGGATGTTCACTAGCACCAATGTAAAGATGAGAAAATCGCACTTCAGAGCGTCCCATGTAATAAAAAGGTGTTAATAGAGTCATAGCTGCTTCACTGGCACCAGATGTAAACACAACATTATTTGGATCAGTATTAAGTTTATGAGCAATTTGCCGACGAGATTTTTGCAATAAAGCCTTCGCAGCTCGCCCTTCTGCGTGAACAGATGATGGATTACCAAATATTTCTAAAGATTCTAGTAAAGCTGTTTTGGCTGTTTTTGTAAGAGGTGTTGTTGCATTATGATCAAAATACCGGCGTTTTATAACCATTTTAGATTCCAATCATTAACCTTATAACTTGATTTTTAAAAAATTTTGCAATTTTCTTGAAAAACGCACCAAAAACAGAATATCTAATGATTAGTAAAGTAAAATAATTATAAGGCTAAAATTTATGCTAAAAGCGAATTAAGGTCAACGGAAGAATTGAAGGAGCGTTTAATGCCAGAAATTATTTTTAGTGGTCCTGCAGGTCGTCTTGAAGGACGTTATCAGCCTTCGCAACAGAAGAATGCACCGATTGCGATTATTTTGCATCCTCATCCAAAGTTTGGTGGAACAATGAACAATAAAATTGTCTATGACCTATTTTATATGTTTCAACAACGTGGCTTTACTACACTACGATTCAATTTTCGTGGGATAGGTCGAAGCCAAGGAGAATTTGATTACGGAATAGGAGAACTTTCAGATGCTGCTGCTGCGCTGGATTGGGTACAAACACAACATCCCGATTCTAAAAACTGTTGGGTAGCAGGATATTCATTTGGTGCTTGGATCGGAATGCAGCTTTTGATGCGTCGACCAGAAATTGAGAGTTTTATATCTATTGCCCCTCAACCTAATATTTATGATTTTTCATTTCTTGCCCCCTGTCCTTCCTCCGGTCTTATAATTCATGGCGATAGCGATAAAGTCGCTCCCTTAAAAGATGTTCAAGGTCTCGTAGATAAATTAAAAACGCAAAAAGGCATAACTATTACACAAGAAATATTGGAAGGTGCAAATCACTTTTTTAGTGGGCGTAATGAGGAACTCATTGAAAAATGTTCACAATATCTGGATAAGCATACTATAGATGGTTTGTTATCTTCTCCACATGAAATGCTTACACTTACCTGAAAAGGCTGAAAGTTTATCACAGGATGAGTAAAAAATACCCCTATAACAAAAAGAAAGCTTACTACTTTGTGATAACCTTTGTTCACTCTAGTATTTACTGCGTTTTAAGAATAAAAAATTTGCTCCCTCATACAAATAAAAGATTCTTATTCTTTGAAAATAGCGCCCGTGTCATCTCTCACTCTCTTGTGAACCACCTGTTATTCATGCTACAGATGAAGAGTTAATACTCTGTTATACAAACAATTGCAATATTGATCGGGAAATGAAATCTGTGGTTGCCTTTAAATCTGATTTTTTACATATTATGAACGAACGTGGTTTTATCCACCAGATTTCAGATGATAGAGATTTAGATAATCTTTTTTTAAAGGAAGTTGTAACTTCTTACATTGGTTTTGATCCTACAGCATCAAGTCTACACGCTGGAAGCCTTCTACAAATTATGATGCTTCATTGGTTACAAAAAACCGGTCACCGACCCATTGTTTTAATAGGTGGAGGTACAGGGTTGATCGGTGATCCTTCCTTCAAAGATGAAGCACGATGTCTTTTAACACAAGATGCTGTTGCTAAAAATATCGTTGGTATTAAGGAAGTATTTTCTAATTATTTAACATTTGGTGATAAAGTAACCGACGCATATATAGTGAATAATGCCGAATGGTTGTGTGACTTAAATTATTTAGAATTTTTGCGTGATGTAGGAAAATATTTTTCAGTAAATCGTATGTTATCGTTTGATTCCGTTAAACTTAGACTTGAACGTGAACATTCTTTATCATTTTTAGAATTTAATTATATGATCATGCAAGCTTATGATTTTGTTGAACTTTACAAACGTTATGGGCTACGTATGCAGATGGGTGGCTCCGATCAATGGGGCAATATTATCAATGGAATTGAATTAGGGCATCGCTTAGGAATTCCTCAATTATATGCACTGACCTCCCCCCTGCTTACAACTTCTTCTGGTGCAAAAATGGGTAAATCATTGAATGGTGCTATGTGGCTCAATGCAGATATGCTTTCACCTTACCAATTTTGGCAATATTGGCGCAATACAGAAGATGCTGATGTAATACGATTTTTAAAGCTTTATACCACATTACCAATGGATGAAATCTTTAAACTTTCTGCATTAAAAAACACCGAAATTAATGAGGCAAAAAAAATTCTTGCAACTGAAGTTACGGCGATGTTGCATGGACGCAACATTGCGGATGCAGCTGCGGAAACTGCTCGTAAAACCTTCGAAGAAAAAACACTTGGAGAGAATCTTCCAATTATTGAAATTAACGCTACAAAATTAAAAACAGGTGTTGGATTACTAACTCTTTTAGTACAAGCAGAGCTAGCTAAATCCAATGGTGAAGCACGCCGACATATTCAAGGTGGAGGTGTACGTGTGAATGATAAAATTGTTGAGGATGAGACGCGCCTTATTATTGAAGACGATGTCAGTCCTGCAGGAGTAGTAAAACTTTCTTTTGGTAAAAAACAGCATGTTTTAATTAGGCCAACATAGTCTATCTATAACTTCCTAACCTCATTATGTTGTTTTTTGAGTTGTATGCTCAACTTTTATGTTTTTCTCACTAACTTAGTTTTCTAAATTTTTATGATATGACAAGCTTCATATAATAGATAAAAATTTTTCAAAAAAACTATCTTCTAGAAAGTTTGGTAATTATTTTTTCTGTGTATTCTAATATTAGAATCTTAATACTTATACAAAAAGGAAAGGTAAAATAATGATAAAATCGATGAAAGGAAACTATGCTCCTGATTTTGATTTGCCGCGCGATGGTGGAGGAAAGTTACGCCTTTCTGATTTTCAAGGAAAACCAATTGTTTTATATTTTTATCCCAAGGATGATACCAGTGGATGTACAAGTGAGGCACTTGATTTTACAAAATTAAAGACAGAATTCGATGAGATCGGAGTTGTCATTATTGGGGTATCTCCAGACAATGTTAAAAAACATAACAAATTTAAGATGAAACATGGACTTGATATCATCCTTGTTTCAGATGAGGAAAAAACTACGCTTGAAGATTACGGTGTTTGGATTGAAAAAAGCATGTATGGGCGTAAATATATGGGTGTTGAACGAAGCACTTTTTTGATTGATTCAACCGGAAAAATAGTAGAAGAATGGCGCAAAGTCAGCGTATCTGGGCATGCCAAAAAGGTTTTAATAGCTGCTGTTCAGCAATTTCATAATAGATAATAAATTTAATTAATTAGTTGCTTTATGAAGAAGCCCAAAGTGTCTTCTTCTATTGATTTTGTTTTTTTCCGTGAATACGTCGAGCAAGTGCTGCTTCTATGAACGCATTTAAATCGCCATTAAGTACGGACTGTGGATCGGTGTTTTCAACATTTGTACGTAAATCTTTAACAAGCTGGTAAGGCTGAAGAATATAAGATCTAATTTGATGCCCCCATCCAATTTCTGTTTTAGAAGATTCAATGGCATTCGTTTCTTCTTCTCTTTTTTTGAGTTCTTCTTCATACAGTCGTGCACGCAACATAGACCAAGCAGTTGCTCGATTCTTATGTTGAGAACGCTCTGTTTGACATTGAACAACTATACCTGTTTTTATATGCGTAATACGCACTGCAGAATCTGTTGTATTAACATGTTGCCCTCCAGCTCCTGATGCACGGTATGTATCAATACGAACATCTGACTCTGAAACATCAACTTCAATATTGTCATCAATAACTGGATAAACCCAAACACTTGCGAAAGAAGTATGACGCTTTGCATTTGAATCATATGGTGAAATACGTACCAAGCGATGAACTCCCGATTCTGTTTTTAGTAAACCATAAGCATTATGCCCTTTTACAAGAATAGTAGCCGATTTTATTCCAGCCTCTTCTCCATCATGAATTTCTAATACTTCAACCTTCATTTTATGCTGTTCAGCCCAGCGTGTATACATGCGCAAAAGCATAGAAGCCCAATCTTGGCTTTCTGTACCACCTGCACCAGCATGCACCTCTAAATAAGCATCATTCTGGTCTGCTTCTCCGGAAAGAAGGGCATCAATTTGCCTTTTTTCTATTTTAACCTTGAGATCTCTTATTATTTTTTCTGCATCATCGATAATTTCCGCATCGCTTTCTTCTTCACCCATAGCGATTAATTCAATGCACTCTTCAAGAATTGTTGTAAACGATTGAATGCTGTTTACTGAATCTTCAAGATACTGACGCTCACGCATCATATCTTGTGCTTGTTGCGTATTATCCCAAAGTGTTGGATCTTCTATTTTTTGATTAAGATATTCAAGACGTTTTAATGATTGATCCCAGTCAAAGATGCCTCCTTAGCAATTTAATTCCCTGCTGGATTTCATTAACTAATGTTTCTATTTCTGCCCGCATAATCTAATACCCTAATCTTTATTATATTTTGTCTAAATATGATGCCAAAACTTTACTATCAGTACGGTATTATATCATAAAAATACCATACAATCTTTTTCCTTTACTGAGTTTATAAAAATAAGTAAATATTACCGATGTTCATCCACTATATAAAAAATTAACTAATATAGTCCACCAGTACCACTTTCGAGCGCTTTATTAACTTGTGGGGAAGTAGTTGTTAAAGGAACACCTTCTTGAAAAGAGGTAGTACTGCCAATTACCTTATATATATCGGCAGGTCCAGTTCCTGGTTTAAAGGCTTCTAGAATGACATCGTTGTCTCCTTCTTCAGCTAATAGTCCTGTTTTTCGATTAATTGGCATTAAAATCATACCTTTTGGCATTTTAAATGGTATATTAGGCTTGCCCTTTAGCGCAGTTTTCATAAACTCACTAAAAATGGGAGCTGCTAATGAGCTCCCAGTTCTACTGTATCCCAAAGGTTCTGGTTGATCATAACCTATAAAAATACCAACAACAAGATCGGGCGTAAATCCCATAAACCATACATCTTTAGAATCATTGGTTGTACCTGTTTTTGCAGCAATGTGTCGATTAAGATCATGCAAACGTGCTGCTGTACCACGCTGAACAACTCCTTCCATCATTGATGTAATTTGATAAGCTGTCATAGGATCAAGAACTTGATCTCTCTCATCAATCAATATTGGCTCACTTTGATTATCCCATGACTCAAAATTGCAATTTTTACACAAACGATCATCATGACGATAGATAGTTTTTCCATAACGATCCTGAATTCGATCGATCAGTGAAGGTTTAATAGAGCGACCGCCATTAGCAATAACTGAATAAGCTGTAACCATCCGTAAAACTGTTGTTTCACCAGCTCCTAAAGCCATAGGAAGATAAGGCTGTAATTTATCTGTAATACCAAAACGTTCAGCATATTCTGCTACAAGAGGCATTCCCATATCATTGGCAAGCCGCACAGTCATAAGATTACGAGAGTATTCGATACCATAACGCAACGTTGAAGGTCCTGCAAATGTACCACCATAATTTTTAGGTTGCCACATTTCACCATTTGTTTGACGAATCTCAACAGGACCATCTAAGACGACTGATGCCGGTGTGTATCCATTATCTAATGCTGCCGCATACACAAAGGGCTTGAAAGCAGACCCAGGTTGACGATAAGCTTGTGTCGCACGGTTAAATTCAGATACAGAAAAAGAAAATCCTCCTACCATAGCAAGAACACGACCTGTATGAGGTTCCATAGCAACTATTGCTCCCTCTGCTTTAGGAATTTGTTGCAAGCAATAAGTATTTTTTGAATCTGATACTTTTTCAACAAAAATAACATCTCCAACTTTCAGAATATGTGATAAATCTTGGACAGTTTTTTTATGACTATTTTTGCTAAAAATATTTAATGCCCACTTTGAATCAATATCAGATAAAATGGCAATTTCTCGTTTTTTTGATAACAAACCTGAAGTATCACGTCTTGGCTGCAAACCAATTTCTACTTTATTTGGATTAACTGAAAGAACAATTGCTAGACGCCATTCAGGAACATCATTTAATCCAGAAATATTCGCAAGCTCTACCCCCCAATCATTTTTTTTATCGATATGTTTATAAGGTCCACGCCATCCTTGCGAATGATCAAACTTAATTAATCCATTTTGCAAGGCACGCCGAGCAATGAACTGCAAATGTGGATCAAGCGTTGTACGAATTGAAAGTCCACCTTCATAAAGTGTTTTAGCTCCATAACGACGCATTAAACGGCGTCGTACTTCTTCGGTAAAATAATCGGCAGCAAAAACGTAATTGTCGTTGCCACGTATCACTGTACCTAAAGGTTTTGCTTTAGCTTTCTCACCTTGTTCAAGCGTTACATATCCATTTGCAACCATTCGATCTATGACCCAATTACGCCTACCAACAGCACGCTGTTCATTTTTGAATGGATCATAATTCGCCGGTCCTTTTGGGAGAGCAGCTAAATAAGCACACTCCTCTAAAGTAAGTTCATTGACAGATTTATTAAAATAATTCAAAGCAGCAGCTGCAATACCGTAAGTGCTACGACCAAGATAAATTTCGTTAAGATACAATTCAAGAATATGATCTTTTGAATAGGTTTTCTCAATGCGCATGGCAAGGATTGCTTCCTTTAATTTTCGTTCTAATGTTGCATCTGAATTTAAAAGGAAATTTTTTGCAACTTGCTGTGTTATGGTTGATGCCCCCTCTGGACGTTTGCCAGAACCGATATTACGGATATTATTAAGCAAAGCTCTAGAAAGTCCTTCAGGATCTAAACCAAAATGATGATAAAAATTCTTGTCCTCAGCTGAAATAAAAGCATCTTTAAGAAGCTTTGGTATTGATTGAATCGGTAAATAAAGACGATGTTTTGTTGCAAACTCTGCCATAAGACTACCATCAGAGGCATGAACACGAGTCATCACAGGTGGTTCATATAGAGACAAAACTTCATAATCAGGAATAGCACTCGCATAACTACTCATCATTCCTACTACAATTATTGCTCCTAAAAGACTGATAGAAACAAAGAAACCCACAAGATATCTCAAAACAATCATCATAAGAACGGTTATCACTTTCTTCAGAATTGATTACAGAAAAAGACGTTATCTCATTTTCAATGGAATGCTTTTTATCACTAAATTAAAGCAAAAATAAATACTCTACCACCTTATTATTATCTATAATGTTACACCAAAAATCAGCGCTAATATTTTATTGTGTATTTAAAGAAGTTGCATGACCTTAAGCCTATATTCTGCAAATTGACGAACAGAATCAGCAACAGAAGCAGCCACTTTTTTTCTCCATCTGGGATTGTTTAATAATTTTTCATCCTCTTTATTAGATAAATACCCTATCTCTATCAAAACAGAAGGTATGTCTTGAGCTTTTAAAACTCGAAAATCAGCGTACCGATGAGGATTTTTCATCAGGTTAACATTATTCTTTGATAAATTCAAGACGATACGATTGGCAAAATTAACTGAAAACGTATGCGTCTCACGCCGAGTAAGATCTATTAAAATATCTGCAACTTCAATCGATTCTTCCGTAGGTAATCCATCAAGTAAATCAACCTTATTTTCACTTTCAGCTAAAGATTTGGCTATTTCATCAGATGCTTTATCGGATATAGTGTATACTGTAGCACCGCGAATAAAAGGCATATCAATGCTATCTGCATGAATAGATATAAAAAGGTCAGCACCAAATTCTTGTGCTTTTTTAATTCTTTCATGTAATTTCAAGAAAGTATCAGAATCTCTTGTTAAAGAAACAGTGATATGGGTGTCATTTTTAAATTCATCTCGTAATGCACGCGCAAAGGCTAAAGTTATATTTTTTTCTAAAATTCCAGTAACACCTTGTGCACCACCATCAATCCCACCATGACCAGGGTCAAGAACAACACGAAAATTACGTACTGGATTCAGTTGTTTTTTTATATCTATATTGGATTTTTGTTGATTTCTTAGGATTTCATCAAATTTTTTTTGTGTGCTTTGAGTAATATCGATCACCAGCTGCCACAAACCATTATCTAATTTTTGTACTGTACTTTTCTCAACAGTAAAAGTGATTTTGCTTGTCAAAATAATACGAGATGTTCTTATATCAGAAAAACTATAACGCACATCTGATAGCATATTTGATAATGTGTTTTTCTTATTCACAGGTGCATTTTGCTCTGGAAAATGAACTGTTGGTAAATTTATAATCAAACGTGCTGGATTATCTAAAATCTGTAAACGAATATTCGGTTTAGAGTCAAAAACTGCAAGAATGCGAGTGCGTGCATCATCACCTATGGTTCGCAAACTGATAAGTTTTAAAGCATTTGCAGCTTGTATATGTGTTTGAAATATCAAAAAAAATAACAAGCAGTACACAAAGCGAAAAATAACAGTAGAATATGTTATTTTCGGCTTTTTAGTATAAAATCTTCCTATCATAAATGATAACACTCTATATTTATAAGTTCTATTGTATAAAAGAAATACACAGAGCTTACGCGATATTTTTTAATAAATTTTTATTTTTTAAACCACAAACAGTAAAAAAATCAAAAAAAAGAAATGGAAACACATTATAATAGCACATATTTACATTGTTACTTGCCAAAAACATGATATCAACATAAAAGAACATTTATGACTCTTGGCCGATATAGTAGCCATCTAGTATTGACTTGAATTATCTGTAATTCATATTAATTTGTCTTTAGAAGGTTTATCGCGCATTACGCATTTGGGCTTTTTATGGGTAGGAAGTCTTTAATATATAAAAGCTGAGATTGCGTTATTTAAGATTCACTAATTCGGAATTTCCGAACTGTTTTCAAAATTGTTTTATCAGAGATTTACAAAATATGGATTATACAGAACAGGTGGAAATAATAATTGTAAATACTGTAAATGCAGTAATATCTTTACAAGTAGTGACCCGTTCTGTGATGCTAACACTCCCCTTTTACGGAAAACGACTCTTTATATTTACGAATGATGACATTATTCGTCTGAATAAAGTTATGCATATCTCCTTCAGGATTTTAACTTATGTCAAACAAAATGCTTATCGATGCCTCCCATCCGGAGGAAACACGTGTTGTTGTTATTCACGGCAATAAAATTGAAGAACTTGATTTTGAATCGGAACATAAAAAGCAGCTAAAAGGAAACATTTATTTAGCACGCATTACGCATGTAGAACCATCACTTCAGGCCGCTTTTGTAGAATATGGTGGTAACCGCCATGGTTTTTTGACATTTTCAGAAATTCATCCTGATTATTACCAAATTCCTATTGCTGACCGCCTTGCTCTTCTTGAAGAAGAAGAAAAAATAGCTATTGGAGACAATCAGACAGATGATTTAATCGAAGAAATAAATGAAAATAAAAACCGCTCTCAAAAAACAAAAAAAGACGAGAGCAGAAGGAATATAGCAACATATGTTGCAAACAATACTACATCCGAATCAATTAAAATTGATGACGCAGAAGAAAATTTTATTTTTGATTCTTCTGATAATGATATCGAAATGGTTGGTATAGGAGATGTACGCGAAGAATTGCCAAACTATCAGCGGAAACAAGTACGTCATTATAAAATTCAAGAAGTAATTAAACGACGTCAAATTTTGTTGGTACAGGTCATTAAGGAAGAACGTGGTAATAAGGGTGCAGCTCTTACAACTTATTTATCTTTAGCAGGTCGTTATTCTGTTTTAATGCCTAACACTGCGAGAGGTGGTGGCATTTCGCGAAAAATTACTAATTTACAAGATCGAAAGCGTCTTAAAGAAATTGTAAAAGAATTATCAGTACCAAAAGGTATGGGAGTTATTTTGCGAACAGCAGGAGCAAATAGAACAAAAGCTGAAATTAAACGTGATTACGAATATCTTACACGGTTATGGGATACTATTCGCACTTTGACACTCAAATCAACTGCACCATGTCTTGTCCATGAAGAAAGTAACCTCATAAAGCGTTCCATACGTGATCTTTATAATAAAAACATTAATGAAATTCTTGTGTCTGGTGATCAGGGATATCGTGAAGCAAAGGACTTCATGCGCATGCTTATGCCAAGTCATGCAAAAGTTGTTCAACCTTATCGTGATCTTACCCCTATTTTCGCACGCAACAATATCGAAACTCAACTTGATAAAATATTAAATCCGCAAGTTTCTTTAAAATCTGGCGGTTATCTTGTTATTAATCAAACAGAAGCACTAGTTGCTATTGATGTAAATTCTGGCCGATCTACAAAAGAACATTCTGTTGAAAAAACAGCGTTACAAACAAATCTTGAAGCTGCAGAAGAAATAGCTCGTCAATTACGCTTACGTGATTTAGCAGGCTTAATTGTTATTGATTTTATTGATATGCTTGAAGATCGTAATGTTAAGATGGTTGAAAAAAAATTGAAAGATTGCTTGAAAAGTGATCGTGCCCGCATTCAAGTCGGTCATATTTCACATTTCGGGCTTCTGGAAATGAGTCGTCAACGTATTCGTGTATCGGTTTTAGAAAGTACGATGCAACCATGTCCGCATTGTGCTGGAACAGGAAATATACGCTCTGAATCATCAATCGCTTTACATGTCATGCGCTCAATTGAAGAATATCTTCTTCATAATCCACAATATAACATTATTGTGCGTACATCCGTAGCAACAGCACTTTATATATTAAACCACAAACGTAATATTCTTATTAATCTAGAAGAACGTTTTAAGCTCAATATTAGTATTGAAGCAGACGACAGCATTGGAACACAACATCTCATTATTTCTAAAGGAACAATAGCAGAGGTAACAGCTCATCCTTCATTATTGCTTGAAGACGATAGTAAAGAAGAAAGCAAAGATACAGTCTTAATAGAAAAAGCATTTAATAATGATGCAAAATCTGTTGAAATTAATCGACGATATCAACGTAAAAAACATCAAGGTGATGTTACTAATAATAGTTCTCTTACAAATATCCGTAAAAAAGATGATATCTCCAATGACGATGATTCTCACCAAAGACGACGTCGCGGTAATCGCCGTTATCAAGGCAATAATTTTTACCAATCTCGCATTCCTTACGCAGAACCAGTAGGTAATTTTGCAAAGCAAGCCTTGGCAGAAATAAAAGCAGAACATCGTCAACATCGTATTTCATCTAATAAATCTGTTGAATTTATGGAATCAAAAAGTAGTAAAAAACACTCAACCATACAGCAAGATGAAGTAGTAGAAGTTAAGGCATTTGATAAAGACAAAAAACGTAAGATACCATCTTCCAAAACAACAAAAAGTGAGCCAACTCTTGAAAAGGATCAAATCATAAAAGGGTCAGGGTTTCTTGATGAAAAATCTACAATTATTTCAATACATAAAACGAAGAAAGTGAATAAATCAACTAATGATGTAGAAAAAGAAATTTCTACGAAGAAAGAAAAATCAACACGCAAAACAAACAAGAAATCACTTTCTAAAGAATCTATACAAATAAAGGAAACATCAGAACAAGAATTGACGGTAGAAAAAGTTTTTGCACAAACTCCGATTAATGTTGAGAATACAGATAATAGACCGACAATCATATTATCAACACCTGATGACACCCCAAAAACTAGGCGTATTGGTTGGTGGAAACGAAAAATTAGTTCTAAAGATTAAGTATAACAAAATCGCCACAAAACATTTTGTGGCGATTTTGTTAGAACAAGTTTTTCAACATTTTTTCTGTTTTGTATATCTGCTAATTTTGTTTAGCTTTTTCTTGCTCAGCTCGCATGCGATCTTCAATGTCTTTTTGTTTTGACTGAATAGCCTGCTGTAATTTTATTTGTTCCTGCTGAAAATCTTTCTCATCCATGCCAGGACCTGTGTATGCAGATGTGAAACCATTAAGAGAAAATTCAATAGGGTTAGCTGAACCTCGGAAATTAATTGTAGTTACAACCATTTTTGAACCACTTTTCATGGCGGCAACTAACTTCTCATCTAAAGCGTCATTAGCAATACAACTAGATCCATTACATATGATGTAAGGAACTTTTTTAGAGAAATTATCTCCAATTTGAATATGAACTCCTTCTGGTAAAAAACGACCAGTAGGTACCTGAATACCTATACGTTTTTCATTTTGCTTGCCTTTTATTTCAACTAAATTAAAAGCTGTCAAAGTTTGTCCAGTATTTGATACAATGGTATTCATTGTATTACAAATATCAACATCGTGCTGCTTACTACAAACTTTGTACCAACCTTGAGATAAAGTTTTGGCGTTTGCTGGAGCCTGAATTCCAAAAAAAATAGAGATAACCCCAGCTAATACTAAAACAGCAGAATAGACATTTTTACACAACATGATTAAGTTAATCCTTTCAACACGCTTTAGATAATAACCATAATACTATGAATGTTAAACATAATTTAAACCAAACATATTAAACTAAATAACTGATTTGATACTTTTTACTTCAATACAAAAAGAAAAGTCAAATTTAGAAAAAAAATCTATAAACAGCTGATTAAACTTTTTTATGTCCATGCATATCATCTCTTTTTATCACATAATATTTATAAAGATTCATCTATAAAGTATTTATATTAGTAAAATTTTGTAAAATTAGTATAAGTTTTATGTAAATAATTGTAAAATATTAATTAGTTACTTAAAAACATATTTTATATTTATGTTATTTATTTTTTATAAAATTATTCATACTTTAGTAAGTATAATTTTTTACATATTATATTTTTATTTACAATAACTGCTATAATTATTATAAAAATAGATGAACAAAATTTTTAAAAAGAAAAAATAGTTATTAATCTTTTTTAAATTATTCATAATACTTTAGATAAAGCCGTAGCATATTCCAAACTTTACAAAGCCGCTTACGCATTGTAACTTTGTTGTATACATTAATTATCATAGTGTTAGAAAGTCGCTACCACTACAATAGCTAAAAACTAATATCGATTGTGAATTATGAATATTTCTTCAGAAAATTCAACAAAACAAATCATAAAATTTTAAATTAATAGAAAAAATTTTTACATGGAACATTGTTTTGCCATTTTTACAAGCTGTGTCATAAGAGTTGTTGCTCCAGCAAGTCTTTCATCTACTGTATTCCAATTACGGATGAAGATAATACTTTGATCTTGTCGAATTTTTGCCATTGAACCTTGTTTTTCAATCCACTGAACAAGAGCAACACTATTTTTAAAATAATTATTGCGAAATTGTATAACAATACCTTTAGGGCCAGCATCCAATTTTTCCACATGCGCTTTTCGACATAATATTTTAATATGAAATACTTTAAGAAGATGTTGAACTTCGAGTGGTAAAGAACCAAAACGATCAACTAACTCAGCGCCAAATTCATTAATTTGTTCTACATCATCAAGCTCTGTTAAACGACGATAAAGCCCCATACGTAAAGATAAATCAGGCACAAAATTTTCTGGTATCATTGCTGTTGTTGCAAGTGAAATTTGAGGTGACCATTGCTTATCATCACTTTGTTCACCACCTTTTAATTCAGTAATAGCCTCTTCGAGCATTTTTTGATATAATTCAAACCCAACCTCTTTAATATGCCCTGATTGTTCTTCACCTAAAAAGTTTCCTGAACCACGAATGTCCATATCATGGCTTGCCAACTGAAAACCAGCTCCTAATGTGTCAAGAGATTGTAATACTTTAAGACGTCGATTAGCAGTAGCAGTTAAAACTTTGCCAGAAGGAAATGTAAAGAGTGCGTAAGCACGCTGTTTTGAACGCCCTACTCTGCCACGTAATTGATAGAGAGCGGAAAGGCCAAACATCTCAGATCGATGTACAATTAGTGTATTAGCCGTCGGAATATCAAGACCAGACTCAATGATAGTTGTTGATAGAAGGATATCATATTTTCCATCATAGAACGCATTCATAATATCATCAAGTTGTCCAGCTGGCATTTGTCCATGAGCTATAACAAATTTGAGTTCTGGAACATGTGTTTTAAGATATTCTTCTACAAAAGAAAGATCGGAAATACGAGGACAAACATAAAAACTCTGACCACCACGATAATATTCTCGGAGTAGAGTCTCACGTATAACAAGCGCATCAAAAGGTAAAATAAAAGTACGTACAGCCATTCTATCAATGGGTGGAGTTGTTATCAATGAAAGTTCGCGTACTCCCGATAACGCCAATCCTAAAGTTCTTGGTATGGGTGTTGCTGAAAGTGTCAGAACATGAATATCACTTTTAAGTTCTTTTAATCGCTCTTTTTGTTTTACACCAAAATGCTGCTCTTCATCTACGATAAGAAGTCCTAACCGCGAAAAATTAACTGCACCACTTAGTAACACATGTGTTCCAATAACAATATCAATTGTACCATCTGATATACCATTTTTAATTTGCGCAAGCTCTTTACTTTTCACAAGCCTTGAAACATGCCCTATTTTAACTGGCAATCCTTGAAAACGAGAAATAAAAGTCTTGTAATGTTGCCGTGAAAGCAAAGTGGTTGGCACAACAACAGCAACTTGGTAGCCATTTAATGCTGCAACAAAAGCACTTCGAATAGCAACTTCTGTTTTTCCAAAACCAACATCGCCGCATATCAAGCGATCCATTGGTTTTCCTGATGCTAAATCTTCTAAAACAGCATTAATCGTATCTATTTGGTCTTCTGTTTCTTCATAGGGAAAACATGCAACAAATTCATCAAATAGCCCAGTCAATGGAACCAAAATAGGTGCAGAACGCATAGAACGTTCTGCAGCTATACGAATTAACTGGCCAGCTATCTCCAATAAATGTTTTTTGAGCCGCGCTTTGCGTGTCTGCCAAGCAACACCACCTAATTTGTCCAACGTTACATCTGTTTCTTCCGATCCATAACGTGAAAGAAGTTCAATATTTTCAACAGGTAAAAAAAGTCGATCACCTCCAGCATAATTAATTTCAAGACAATCCCGTAAAATTCCAGTTGTCGCTATGGTTTTAAGACCAACAAATTGCCCAATGCCATGATCGATATGCACAACGATATCACCAGAATTTAAAGAAGAAATTTCAGAAATAAAATTTGTATTGTGTTTACGCCGTCTCGAAGGTCTTACTAATCGATCCCCAAGGATATCTTGTTCTGCTATAATAGCAAAATCTTCACTCTCAAAACCATGTTCAATCATTAAAACAGCTGCTAATATACGATCACGCGGTGTTGCTCTAACACTTTGCAATGATTTTGCGATATCTATCTTTTTTAGCCCGTACTCATCGAGAACTTGCAACAAACGATTGAGAGACCCTTCGCTCCAACAAGCTAAAAGAACCTTCTTACCAGCAGCACGCAACGAAGCAATATGATTAACTACACTGGAAAAAACATTTTTTTCTTGTGCATTACGCTCCTTTACAAAATCGTATCCAGATACAACATTCGCGTAAATAACAGTTTTTTCACAGGTTGATGGAATATGAAAAGGCGAAAAATCAATACGATGTCCAAATTGTTTAGCATGTTCTAAAACATACTCAGGTGTTAGATAAAGAAGACTAGGTTTTACCGGATAGTAAGAAATAGGATTATCATTTTCACGCTCCTTGCGAGCATAGTAATAATCTTCAATAAGACGATAACGCTCAATAAGTACCTCCTCTATGAGATGCTCAAAAACTATAGGTAAATCTCCACAATGATCAAAAAAAGTACCAAGATTCTCATAAAAAAATGGCAACCAATGTTCCATTCCGGTAAAACGCCGTCCCTGAGAAATTGCTTCATAGAGCATATTATTTTTTTGTAATATGCCGAATGCATGGATATAATTGCTTTTAAATTGACTAATTACCTCAGGATTAAGAACAACTTCACTCATTGGTTGTAAGAAAAACTCAGTTTTTGATCCTGTTGTTCTTTGTGTTTCTGGGTTAAATATGCGAATAGTTTCTAGGATATCCCCAAAAAAATCAAGACGAAAAGGTTCTGAATTCATAGGGGAAAAAATGTCAATCATTCCTCCTCTTACAGCGAATTCACCAACATCGCGAACAACTGTAACACGCTCAAAACTATTTGATTCTAAAGATTGAATTAAATGCTCCATATTAATACGCTGGCCAGCACATGCGTGAAAAATCTGAGCTTCGATTATTTCACGAGGAGGTAATTTTTGCATAATTGCATTTGCTGTCGTTAATATAATTGCAGTACGTGGATTTTTATGCAAACTTGATATATGTGCTAGGGCGGATAATCGGCGTGCCATAACAGTAATACTAGGTGACACACGGTCATAAGGCAAACAATCCCACGCAGGAAATTGAATAACAGGTAAGCTTGGCTCAATAAAACTTAAAACTTGCTGTAAATGAGTAATTTTTGTTCCATCACGAACAACATATATAAGTGGTTTATCTTGTGCAATTTCTGAACTCAATTTAGCAAGAGAAAAGGCTTCAAACCCATCAGTAACTCCAGAAAAAATCGTATGAGCAGAAATATTTTTAGGAATAATAATTTTTTTTAATATTGGCATCAGGATCAATCTGAATTCATGCTGACATAATGATTCACAACATCACAAAAAAGTGAACCATAAACTTCGGATGGTGGTGATTTTTTTTTCATAATCCACATTAGTAAATCGTGATCATCAAAAGACATAATATATTCAAGATCAGAAACATCTTTATCACTCATTCCAACAATATGAGTATCCACATAGCGCCCTAAAATTAAATCCATTTCACGAATACCACGGTGCCATGCACGAAAAATCAATCTACGACGACGTACATCCAACTGATTTTCGTCAATGACCAAATTTGTCATAAAAATCTCCTTGATAAGTGATAAGTGATAAGTGATATAAATCATTATATTCAATTTTGGAATAAATTCTTCACCTAACCTCTATGGAAGTTCGATGATCTTTTTTTCTTTAAGTGTAATTCGACGATGCATTTGTTTAGCTAAACTATAATTGTGCGTCGCAACAAGAGCAGAAAGACCAGATTGACGAACAAGAGCAGATAAAGCTTGAAATACATAGGCTGAAGTTACAGGATCTAGATTTCCTGTAGGTTCATCAGCCAAAAGAATTGAAGGACCGTTTGCTACTGCACGTGCAATTGCAACACGCTGCTGTTCACCACCTGATAATTCCAATGGACGATGTTTGGCGCGATGAGAAACACGCAAATATGTTAACAATTTAAATGCACGATCTTCTGCAATGGATTTTTTAAATCCTGCTATCATTTGAGGTATCATGACATTTTCCAAAGCAGTAAACTCTGGAAGCAAATGATGAAATTGATAGACAAAACCTATATCATTTCGTCTGATAGCTGTTCGCTCACTATCAGAGCGCTTTGCGCAAGAAATTCCACGCAATAGTACGTCACCAGATGTTGGTTTATCCAATAACCCTGCAATATGAAGAAGTGTAGATTTTCCAGCACCAGATGGTGCAACAAGAGCAACAAGTTCTCCGTGATTAAGAATAAAATTCGCTTTATCTAAAATAATTAATGGATTATTATTATCAAAAAAATGTTTCTCAATCTCAACAAGTTCCAAAACAGCTGCCATTATCCATACCTCAAAGCTTGTATAGGATCGAGCTTAGCAGCTTGCCATGCTGGAATGAGTGCAGCAAGGAATGATAAAAATAAAGCCATAACAGCAACCATAACTGTTTGTTCCCAATCTATTTGTGCAGGCAACTTTGTTAAAAAATAAAGTTGAGGATTAAAAACATCTACATTAAATAACCAAGATATAAAACTCTGAATGCTATTGATATTTATGGTAGCTATAATACCTAAAATTAAACCTAATACTGTTCCAATAAATCCAATCATCATACCGGTAGTAATAAATATACGCATAACCTCAATTTGATGTGCACCCATCGTACGCAAAATTGCAATATCATAGCTCTTATCTTTTACAAGCATGATCAATCCGGAAATGATATTCAACGCGGCAACAAGAATAATTAAAGAAAGAATAACAAACATAACGTTTCGTTCAATTTGTAAAGCTGAAAAAAAAGCCTGATTACGTGCACGCCAATCAATTAAAGAAACTTTTTGGTTAATAGCCTTTTCTATTCCCAATTTTACTTGGTCAACAATATCAGGATTATGAAGAAATAATTCTAAAGATGGAACGTTATCTCCTAAATTAAAAAACATTTGTGCCTCATGAAGAGGCATAAAAACGAATATTGAATCATATTCTGACATGCCAACTTCAAAAATAGCAGTCACCTTATACGCTTTAACACGTGGCATAACTCCAAAAGGAGTTGCGTCACCATTTGCTGTAATGATGCGAAGATATTTTCCAACTGTAAGTCCTAATTTTGCTGCCAAACCACTTCCAATTGCAACACCTTCCTCTTTATCAAATTGAGCAAGTGTACCTAATTTAATGTTTTCAGATACTATTTTAAGCTTTTTCAAATCTTGTTTACGCATACCACGAATTAAAGCACCAGATCCTCCTTCAAATTCACCTTGAACAAGCGCTTGACCTTCAACAACAGGCAGAGCAAACTTCACATCATTCATTGATTCTAAAGAAGAAATAATGGTATTATAATTAGGAAAGCCAGAGTTAATTGTTTGAACAATAAGGTGACCATTCATACCAAGAATGCTATTGAGAAGCTCTGTTCGAAAGCCATTCATCACCGCCATAACCACAACAAGAGCAAAGACCCCCAACATAATTCCAATTAAAGAAATGATCGAAATAACAGATGCAACTATGTGTTTTTTATTAGGAATCATATAACGAAAAGCGATTATCCATTCATAAGATAAAAACCATTTACTTCTCAAATTATTCATAATATTATATTGCCTATTGAGTTACAGAGAATTTGTTGATTGCAGCTTCAAGTGTTAGTATTTCTTTGGTACCCGTTTTTCGATCTTTGATTTCGATTTCATCTTGTGTAATACTCTTAGAACCAACAATTATTTGTGTAGGCAAACCTATTAAATCCATTATTGCAAATTTTGATCCAGGACGTTCATTTTTGTCATCTAACAATGGGTCAAAGCCGGCATATTTTAATCTTTGATAAAGAGTTTCACAAATACTTGTGCATTTTTCATCGTTCGGTTTCATATTGATAATACCAAAATCAAATGGAGCTATCGATTTTGGCCAAATAATTCCATTTTGATCATGAGAAGCTTCAATAACCGCGGCAACAAGACGCGAAGGTCCAATGCCATAAGATCCCATAGATACAAGATGCTCTTTTCCATCTTGCCCCATAATTTTTGCTCCCATAGGGGCAGAATATTTCGTACCAAAATGAAAAATATGTCCTACTTCAATACCACGAGCTGAAAGGCGATTACTGTTAGAAACAATAGTCCACTCTTTTTCATCGTGCATTTCCTCTGTTGCGGCATAAAGAGATGTCCATTGTTTTACGATATCAGCTAACACATTCTTATCAGTAAAATCAATTGAACTATGAGGAACAGTGAGTTCAAGAAATTGTTTATCACAGAATATGGTACTTTCACCTGTTTCAGCCAAAATAATAAATTCATGACTAAGCTCACCTCCTATAGGCCCTGTATCAGCACGCATAGGAATTGCTTTTAAGCCAATGCGAGAAAAAGTACGTAAATAAGCAACAAACATACGATTATAAGATGTTTTTGCACTTTCATAATCAAAATCAAAAGAATAAGCATCCTTCATTAAAAATTCACGTGAACGCATTACACCAAAACGTGGACGAATTTCATCACGAAATTTCCACTGAATCTGATATAAATTAAGTGGCAAATCTTTATAAGAACGAACATATGAACGGAAAATATCTGTGATCATTTCTTCATTAGTTGGACCATAAAGCAAATCACGCTCTTGACGATCTTTAATACGTAACATTTCCAAACCATAATCATCATAACGACTACTTTCACGCCAAAGATCAGAAGATTGAATTGTAGGCATCAATATTTCTATAGCTCCAGCTCGTTCTTGCTCTTCACGAATAATCTTACAAACTTTATCAAGCACTTTTTTACCCAACGGAAGCCAAGAATAAATTCCTGATGTTTGTTGTCGAATCATACTTGCTCGCAACATAAGACGATGGGAAATAATTTCTGCTTCTTTAGGATTCTCTTTTAAAATAGGAAGGAAATATTGAGAAAGACGCATTGAACTGATTAACTCCTAAGCAAACCAACCACACAAAACATATCACACGCTAACCTATAGCTACATTTTAATCTCTTGCAAACATAACGATCATATCGTTTAAAATTTATATATTTTTTTATTAAACTTATTTTATATAAATAATTAGAGTATTTTCTTTCTTTAAGTAAAAAGAAATAACGTAATGTCAAAATACTATTATTTTGACTGGTGCAGAAAAACTGTACAAACAGGTTTTTTTTGCCAAACCTCGTTAACAGCTGCTCTCACTGCACGCCGTATTGCCTCCTGAATAAGTTTGTTATTTTTCCGTTTAGTATGTGGAATATTATTAATAGTATTTTCTACAACATCTAAAAGAATATCTTTTAAAATTTTACCTTTTTTACTCCTCTCAGGTAAACCAAGTGTAGTTAAACCAATGTTATCAAAAAGATATTTTTTGCTATTCATATGAAGAGATACAACAACGTGACCAGCATAACTTAATTTGCGACGCTCACGAATTCCTAATTCATCTTCATTACCAATAAGACAACCATCCTTATAAAGACGACCAACTGGAGCATGATCAATAACCTTTATTGGTTCTGGTGCAAGGCGTAGTATATTACCATTTCTAATTTCAACAACAGTTTTGATACCAGCTTGACGTGCTAAAGTCGCCTGAGCAGCAAGATGCATTGCTTCACCATGAATAGGAACAAGTATCTCTGGTTTTATCCAATCATACATCTGTAAAAGCTCTGAACGATAAGGATGACCTGAAACATGAACAAAAGCATCTTCGTTCGTAATTATTCGAATTCCTAAATCTATGAAACGATTTTGCATCTCAATAATAGCTTTTTCATTTCCCGGAATACTTCGTGAAGAATAAATAACGACATCACCTGCAGAGAGTGAAATATTTTTTATTTCATTTCGTGAAAGTTTAGCTAAGGTAGCACGTGGCTCGCCTTGACTACCAGTTACAATTAGAACAACATCTTTTCGCGGAATAGAAGCATATTCGTCTTCTGTAATAAATGGCGCTAAGTCACTCATATAACCAAGATTTTGTGCAACCATAATACTCCGTTTAAGAGAGCGACCAACTATAAGAACTTTTCGCCCAGCAGATTCAGCTGCAAGAGTAATTGAACGAATCCGTCCAATATTAGATGCAAAAGTTGCAATAATAACTTGTCCTTCAGCTTTCGAAATAATTTCAAAAAGATTTGTTTGAATTTTTTCTTCCGATAATGGCGTACTATCTCGGCATGCATTAGTAGAATCACAAAGTAATGCTAAAATACCCTTATTTCCTAAAGCGCGAAACCGTTTTTCATCCGTGAAAGCTTTAAGCGAAGGTGCATGATCAATTTTCCAATCACCAGTATGAATGACAGTACCTAAAGGTGTTGTAATTGCTAAAGATACAGATTCTGGAATCGAATGATTAACAGCGATAGCTTCAACTGCAAAGCAACCAATTTGAAAACTATCTCCATCTTGAAAAATATTTAATGAAATTTTATCAGATTCAAAATCTGATTGCTGCTTGCTTTCCAATAATCCTGCTGTAAAAGGAGTACAGTACAGCGGAATTTTAAGCCTTGGCCATAAATCAAGAACAGCACCATAATGATCTTCATGGGCATGTGTCAAAATAAGACCACATATATTATATTTTTCACTTTCTAAAAAACGGATATCCGGTAAAATAAGATCTGATCCTGGTAATTCAGGGCCAGAAAAACTAACACCCATATCAACAAGCAGCCATTCACGAAGACTTTCAGAACCAAATCCATAAGCAGCCAAATTCATCCCTATTTCACCTACTCCTCCTAAGGGTAGGAAAACAAATTCACTATTGTTGGCGGCAACCATAAAAATCTCCTGAATTATCAAAGATAATCTAATGGTAAAATAAAATTTATAAATTAATAATGATCTGCAGTAACAGAAGCAGCCGAATTCAAATAAACATCTCCAGCTGTTATGATGATTCTTAGACCATCTTTTTGTCTTACAATGCAATTAAAATTACAATCAAGATCTTCAAAAATACCTTCAATCACTTTTTCATCATTGATTACTTTTATGTTATGACCAAGATGAGCAGAATATGAAAGCCATTTTTTTCGAATTATATCACACCCTCTTGGTTGTTTCCAAATGAGATAATTCTCAGCAAAACAATCAGTTAACACTGTGAACAACTGTTTCGCATCAACATGTAAACCAATATTGTTTAAGCTTGAAGTTGGGTACGGCGCATCTTCATAGTAATGTTGTACATTCATTCCTATACCAATGACCACTGCATATCGTTGTAGTGATAATTTAAAAATTTCGACTAAAATCCCAGAACTTTTAGCTTCTCCCAAAAGAACATCATTTGGCCACTTTAAACTAACTATACTATTTGTGGTATTTTTATCTTTTATAAATCTCTGTACTGCTTCTACTACACTAACTCCAGCAACAAAACCAAGCTGAGCAAAAGTTTGATATACAATATCATCAATTAACAAAAGACTCGAATAAAGATTTCCCTTTGGACTATGCCAAGCCCTACCTCTCCTTGCTCTTCCTTTTAATTGCTCCTGTGCAACAATCCAAAGATATCCATTATGACCTTCATGTGCTTTTCTCTGTGCAACAATATTTGTGGAATCAACAGTTTCATAAGATTCAACAGAATATCCTTGTTCTTGTGCAAAATTTGATAAAATATAAACCATATCCATTAAAATAATGATGCTGCCGCTTTTTCTGCTAATTCAGCAAACCAAATTCCCCAAAAAGTGTAAAATAAAATAAATAACGCAGAAAAACCAAGACAAAACTGAAGTTCATTAGATAAATTAATAAAATGAACCTTCACATCATCAAACCACATAATTTTAATAATCCGCAAATAGTAAAAAGCTCCAACAACGGATGTTATCATGCCAATAACAGCAAGTGGAGTAAGGCCAGAATGAACGGCAGCAGAAAATGTGTACCATTTACCAAAAAAACCGGCCATAGGTGGAATGCTAGCTAAAGAAAAAAGCTGTATTGTCATCACAATAGCCATAAAAGGACTAGTTTTTACTAACCCAGCAAGATCATAAATATTCTCAAAATGTCCACTACGAGATCGCATCCCAAGAATAAAAGCAAATGAACCGAGAGTCATACCAAGATAAATAGTCATATAAAGAATAACGCCTTTTACTCCAAGGATATCTCCAGCAGCTAAACCAACAAGTGCATATCCCATATGACTAATAGATGAATAAGCCATTAAACGTTTGATATTACTCTGACCGATTGCAGCAAACGCACCGAGCATCATGGATGCAATTGCCATGAACACCAAAATTTGTTGCCACGCAGGCATAGAGCCACTAGAGCTACCTAATGGAACAAAAGTTAAAACAATAATGCGCACTATTAACGCCATTGCCGCAATTTTAGGAGCACCCGCAAAAAATGCTGTAATAGGTGTTGGTGCTCCTTCATAAACATCAGGTGTCCACATATGAAATGGAACCGCAGAAATTTTGAACGCTAAACCAGCCAAAATAAAAACAATTCCTAAAATTACCCCCAATTGCAAACTTTCATCTTTTAATGCAAACGCGATTTCACGAAAACCAATTTGACCAGTAAAACCGTAAAGTAAAGAAATACCATAAAGCAGTAATCCTGAAGATAACGCTCCTAAAACAAAATATTTTATTCCTGCTTCAGAAGATTTTACATTATCACGATTGATAGCAGCCAAAACATATAAAGCTAAAGACTGTAATTCTAATCCGATATAAAGTGATAGCATATTGCCTGCTGAAATCATCAGCATCATGCCAAGAGTCGCCAGAAGAACCAATACCGGAAATTCAAATATATCAAACTTCTGAGTACAGGCAAAACCAACAGACATAATAAGAGCAAATAATGCACCAATAAGCGTTAAAATTTTCATATAGCGGCCAAAAGAGTCAATAATGAGAGCATTTGTTTGAAACAGGCCACTTTGAGGAAAGACAATAATAATCACAATAGTTGCAACAAGAAGAGCGATTGCTAAACCCGTTACAGTCAAATATGAACGCGCGTTAGAATAAACACCAATCAAAAGCAAGACTATCCCCCCCAACGCTATTAAAAGCTCCGGGAAAATTAACAATAACTGAACTACTATTTCGGTTTGCATAAATCTTCTTCTTTTATCTAGTGAAGTTTATCGATAAGGGCTTCTACGGAAAATGCTGTTGTTTTAAAAATAGGCGTTGGATAGATACCAAAAAATATCGTAAGAACAACCATTGGATAAAGAATACATTTTTCTCTCATAGAAAGATCAGTAAGCAATTTTAAACTCTCCTTATCCAAAGAGCCAAAAATTACACGACGATAAAGATATAATGCATAAGCAGCTGACAAAATAACACCAGTTGTAGCAAAAAATGCAACCAATTTATTAATTTGAAAGACACCTATTAAAGTCAAAAATTCTCCCAAAAATCCTGAACTTCCTGGTAAACCGACATTTGCCATAGTAAAAATCAAAAAAACAACAGAATATTTAGGCATATTGTTTACTAAACCACCAAAATCAGAAATCTCACGTGTATGAAGACGATCGTAAATAACCCCAACGCAAAGAAACAAAGCTGCTGAAACAATTCCATGCGATAACATCTGATAAATAGCACCTTGAATACCTTGTTCATTCGCAGCAAAAATTCCCATAGTTACATATCCCATATGGGCTATTGATGAATAAGCGATAAGTTTTTTTATATCATTTTGAACAAGTGCAACCAATGATGTATAAATAATAGCAATCAGTGACAATGTAAAAACAAAAGGAGCAAAATTGGCCGAAGCAATAGGAAACATTGGTAAGGAAAAACGAAGAAAACCATAACCACCTAATTTTAGCAATACACCAGCTAGAATAACAGATCCAGCCGTTGGTGCCTCTACGTGAGCATCAGGCAGCCATGTGTGAACCGGCCACATCGGCATTTTGACAGCAAAAGAAGCAAAAAAAGCAGCCCATAACCACGTCTGCATTTGTGTGGAAAACTGATAAGCAAGTAATGTTGGGATATCAAGTGTTCCAGCCTCCCAATACATAACCATAATAGCAACTAGCATAAGCACTGAACCAAGTAAGGTATACAAAAAAAACTTCATGCTTGCATAAACACGACGCGCGCCCCCCCAAACACCTATGATAATAAACATAGGAATGAGGCTGCCTTCAAAAAAGACGTAAAATAAAATTGCATCAAGAGCACAAAAAACTCCAATGATTGCAACTTCAAGAAGAAGAAAAGCAATCATATAAGCTTTTAATCTATCCTGAACGGTTTTCCAACTTGCAAAAATACAAAAAGGCAAAAGAAAAGCTGAAAGAACTACAAAAAGAACAGAAATACCATCAACGCCCATATGATAGTGAATACCACTACCTAACCAGCTTAACTTTTCAACCATTTGAAAATCAGGGTTTGTATTATCAAATCCAAACCAAATCACTAAAGAAATAACAAAAACAAATATACTCGTAAATAATGCTACGTTGCGTATATTACGCTTTGCTGCCTCACTATCATCTTTAATCAACAAAATCAAAATTACACCAACAAGTGGTAAAAATGTAACTGTAGAAAGAATAGGCCAATCAGTCATTAGTCTATACCTCCCCCTAGCATCATCCACGTGATCAATACTGCGACACCGATAAGCATTGCAAACGCATAGTGATAAAGATAGCCTGTTTGCATTCGAACAACTTTATTTGCAATACTGACAACATACGCAGAAATACCATTCGGCCCAAAACCATCAATGACTCTACCATCACAAAATTTCCAAAGAAAGCGACCAATCTTGAGAGAAGAACGAACAAACAAAACATTATACAACTCATCAAAATACCATTTATGATACAGAAAATGATATGCTGAAGGAAATGATTTAGTAATCTTTTTTGGTATAGAAGGGACAGCAATATAGAATAAATAAGCCAATATCAATCCAAGAATCATGACCGTGAATGGTGCCCATCTAACCCAATTTGGCACACCATGAATTTCGTGAAGAATATGATTATGGCTTCCCGTAAACAACGCACCTTTCCAGAATAGATTATATAAATCACCAAAAAAGTAAGGTTGAAAAAACACACCAGAAAACAATGCTCCAATAGATAAAACAAACAGTGGAAACAACATAATCAGCGCCGATTCATGAACATGATGCATAACATCAACAGTTGCACGTGATTTGCCATGAAATGTCATGAATACAAGACGCCATGAATAAAAACTTGTTAATAAAGCAGCAAAAATAAGAAGCCAAAAAGCGTATCCGGAAGCAACATTATGCGATACAAACGCAGACTCTATAATTGCATCCTTAGAAAAAAAACCAGCTGTACCAAATAGTGTTCCCGGAATTCCAACTCCTGTCAATGCAATGGTTCCTATTATCATCATCCAATAAGTTACCTTTACATGCTTATATAATCCTCCCATTTTTCGCATGTCTTGTTCATCAGATACAGCATGAATAACAGAACCGGCACCGAGAAATAATAAAGCTTTAAAAAACGCATGAGTAAAAAGATGAAAAACAGCTGCTCCATAAGCACCAACACCTAACGCAACAAACATATAGCCAAGTTGTGAACATGTAGAATAAGCAATAACACGCTTGATATCATTTTGCACAACTCCCACAGTTGCTGCAAAGAATGCTGTAGTTGCTCCAACAATAATAATCACTGTTAAAGCAACAGAAGAAAGTTCAAAAATTGGAGACATACGAGCAACCATAAAGACACCAGCTGTGACCATTGTGGCTGCATGAATAAGGGCTGATACAGGCGTTGGTCCTTCCATTGCATCTGGAAGCCATGTATGCAAAAGAAATTGTGCTGACTTCCCCATAGCACCAATGAACAAAAGAAGGCATGTAACAGTAATAACTGCTTGTCTTTCAAAATGATAATTAAAAAATGTTACGCTTTGTACGAAATTATTGTCTGCAGCCTTTTCAAAAATAAAAGAAAAATTAACAGATTGAAATAAAATAAAAACGCTAAAAATTCCTAAAAGAAAACCAAAATCTCCAACACGATTAACTACGAAAGCCTTCATTGCCGCCTTGTTAGCGGAATCTTTCTGAAACCAAAAACCAATCAACAAATAAGAAGCAAGCCCAACACCTTCCCAGCCAAAAAACATCTGAATTAAATTATTGGATGTCACCAACATAAGCATCATAAATGTAAATAAAGAAAGATATGCAAAAAAACGAGGCCTTGATGGATCATGATGCATATAACCAATCGAATAAATATGAACTAATGCCGAAACACTATTCACTACAACGAGCATAACAGCTGTTAGTGTATCAATATACAATGCCCAATCAAAGCTTAAATCACCTAAAGCAATCCAGTGCAATATCGGTATATTAACTCCTGAAATATTACCGATAGCAATATTGAAAAAAACTATCCAAGATAATATAGCAACAATAACCATAAAGCTGCATGTAACCAATTCACTGGCACGAGCCCCTATAGTTTTTCCTCCTATAGCAGCAATTAAAAAGCCTAAAAGTGGAAGAAAGACAATAACATAACACATCACTCATCAGCCCTTCATCATATTAACATCTTCAACTGCAATGGAACCACGATTACGGAAAAAAACAACAAGAATCGCCAAACCAATTGCAGCCTCAGCAGCCGCTACAGTTAAGATAAATAAAGCAAATATCTGACCAACAAGATCATGAAGAAGCGCTGAAAATGCAACAAAATTAAGATTAACTGCAAGCAATATAAGCTCAATTGACATAAGAATAATAATCACGTTTTTCTTATTAAGAAAAATACCAAAAATACCGATCGTAAACATCAAAGCAGAAACAGTTAGATAATGAGTAATACCGACGTGCATAATGATCCCCTCTTAAATACCTTTTCCTGATTCAACCTGTTTAATTTCAATTGCACTCTCTACTGTCCTAGACACCTGCACTGCAATCGACTGCCGTTTAACACCCAACTTATGGCGAAGTGTTAAAATAATAGCGCCAATCATTGCAACCAATAAAATCACTCCAGAAATTTGAAAATAAAAGATATAATCTGTATAAAGAACATCCCCCAATGCTTGTGTATTTGTTCTTTTTGCTAAATCAGGCATGGGTTGCGTAATATTAGTTTTTAAAACAGGATAAAAATGACTACTAAAAAAAACAGCAATAAGCTCTGCAGCAATGATTAAACCGACAATGGAACCAATAGGAACATACCGAAGCGCTCCACTCTTTAATTCAGCAAAATCAACATCTAGCATCATAACCACAAACAAAAACAAAACTGCGACAGCACCAACGTAAACAATAAGCAAAATAAGACCCAAAAATTCTGCTCCCGCAAGCAAAAATAAAGCTGCAGCATTAAAAAATGCCAATATCAAAAATAAAACCGAATGAACCGGATTACGAACAGTAACGACAATAACTGCACTTAAAAGCATCATAAAAGAAAATAAATAGAAAAATGCCGCCGCTAGATCTGTTAGCATAGGCCTCTCCTTAATCTAATAAAATAATTGACATGAAAATTCATACCGTATTACAATTCATCGGAAAGATGATCCGATCACTCATTCAATAACTTACCTAACGATAAGGTGCATCCATCAATATATTCCGAGCAATTTCCCGCTCCCATCGATCTCCATTCATTAAAAGCTTTTCTTTATCATAATAAAGTTCTTCACGCATTTCTGTTGCAAATTCAAAATTAGGTCCTTCAACAATAGCTTCAACTGGACAAGCTTCTTGACAAAAACCACAATAAATACACTTAACCATATCAATATCATAACGAATAGTTCTACGTGTACCATCACTTTGTCGTGGTTCTGCTTCAATCGTAATAGCTTGAGCTGGACAAATTGCTTCACATAACTTACAAGCGATACATCGTTCTTCACCATTTGGATAACGGCGTAAAGCATGTTCACCACGAAAACGTGGAGAAACAAAACCTTTTTCATAAGGATAGTTAATTGTAGGTTTTGGCGAAAAAAACTGGCGCATCGCTAAAAAAAAAGCACTCAAAAACTCTAATAAAAGAAGCGATTTTGCTGCCTGAATAAGACTTGACATAGTAAAACCTCCTCTTAAGCGAAACCAGTATATTTCAAAAAAGCAGCAGTTATCACAACCATCACCAATGAAATAGGAAGAAAAACCTTCCAACCGAGACGCATTAATTGATCATAACGATAACGCGGGACAAATGCTTTAACCATAGCAAACCAAAAAAATACGAAACAAACTTTTAAAACAAACCAAATGACACCCGGTACCCAATTAAACAACCAAATATCAAAAGGAGGTAACCATCCTCCTAAAAAGAGAATAGTCGTCAATGCACACATTAAAACAATAGCAACATATTCACCAAGAAAAAAAAGCATATAAGGTGTTGAAGAATATTCAACCATATGACCTGCAACAAGCTCAGACTCAGCTTCGACTAAATCAAAAGGTGGACGATTTGTCTCTGCAAGTGCAGAAATAAAAAATATAATAAACATTGGAAATAAAATTAACCAATTCCAATCAAGAAAACTGCTAAAAGGAAGACCAATAGCTGTACCAATCCCATAACTTTGTTTCTTAACAATTGTTGTGAGATCTAATGAACCACTTACTAAAATAACAGTTACAAGCACCAGCCCTATTGAAACTTCATAAGAAACCATCTGAGCTGCTGAACGAAGTGCCCCTAAAAAAGGATATTTAGAATTTGATGCCCACCCTCCCATTATAACACCATAGACTTCAAGAGATGAAATAGCTAAAATATAGAGTACACCAACATTAACAGTCGCTACCTCCCAGCCTTCATTTACTGGAATAACAGCCCAAGTTGATAACGCAAGTGTAGCAGAAACAAAAGGTGCTAAAAGAAAAACACCTTTATTAGCACCAGCAGGGATAATAGGCTCCTTAACAACAAATTTAATTAAATCCGCAAAAGACTGCAATAATCCCCATGGACCAACAACATTTGGACCACGTCGCAATTGTACAGCTGCCCAAATTTTTCTATCTGCATAAAGGAGATAAGCAACTAAAATCAAAAGAACAATCAAAAGGAGAAGCGTTTTTCCAATCATAATCACTAACGGCAATAACCATGCTATAAAAAAATCATACATAATTATTCCTTTTCCTTTACTCTTACTCTACTAACCGCGTAGCATAATTCTTTGCTAAAGATGAACATTCGGCCATAACTGCAGAAGCACGTGCTATCGGATTTGTCAAATAAAAGTCTTTAATCGTAGAAATAAATGGCTGTGCTTTTAAAACAATCATTTGTGAACCAAGAGCCTTAAGATCATTTAAATCGCTAGAAGGTGCTATATCATCAATAGCACAAAGATGTGGATAATCGCTAAAAAGGTTCTGTCTTAATTGAGAAAGCGAATCAAAAGGAAGTCTTTTCTCTAAAACATCAGATAAAGCACGCAAAATAGCCCAATCTTCTTTTGCTTCACCCGGAGCAAAACCAGCCCGATTTGTCATTTGAACACGCCCTTCTGTATTCACATAAATCCCTGATTTTTCAGTATAAGCTGATGCTGGTAGAATAACATCAGCTGCATGCGCACCATTATCACCGTGACTACCAATATAAATTGTAAAAGCCTTTTTATTGGTTAGCTCCACTTCATCAGCACCAAGCAAAAATAAAACCTCACAGGTTTTAATGATATTCTCAGTACCAAGCTTAAAAGTAAAACCTATATCCAATCCACCAACAACTGATGCAGCATTATGAAGAATACCAAATCCATTCCATTTATCGCTAAGCGCCCCAATAATATCAGCCAACTTTGCAAGATTTTTTAAAACAGACAAACCTTCATTACCTGAAATAGCTCCCTCTCCTATAAGGATAAGTGGTCTCTCAGCTTCTTTCAACACATTAAAAAATGCATCTTCTCCTCGAATGAGCGCACTTAACGCATCAGTACCAGTTCCAAGATAAAAATACGGATAACGTAAATCAACTTTTTCTCCAATTAACGCTATAGGAAATTGCCCCATTCTTTGACGCTTTAAAATACGTGCATTCAAAACAGCAGCTTCGTGACGCGGATTAGATCCCACAATTAGCAATGCATCAGCCTGTTCAATACCTGCAATCGTTGGATTAAAAATATAACTTGAACGACCCAATTCTGGAGACAAAGCCATTCCTCTTTGACGACAATCAAATACATTTGACCCCAATGAAATTAGTAATTTTTTTAGCGCATACATCTCCTCAATGGATGCAAGATCTCCTGCAATTGCTCCAATTCTTTCTGGCGAAGTCTTAGAAACTACCATCTTAATTTTTGTAAAAGCTTCTGTCCAACTTACTGGCTGAAATTTTCCATTTTCGCGCACATACGGCCTATCAAGTCTTTGAGTACGTAATCCATCCCAAACAAAACGTGTCTTATCAGAAATCCATTCCTCATTTATATCTTCATTTGTACGTGGTGTAATACGCATAACCTCACGACCACGACTATCAATGCGAATAGCACTGCCAACAGCATCCATCACATCAATAGATTCTGTTTTAATCAATTCCCATGGACGTGCGTGAAATGCATAAGGTTTTGAAGTTAAAGCTCCTACTGGACAAAGATCAATAACATTTCCCTGCAACTCAGATGTCATTGCTTTTTCAAGATATGTTGTAATTTCAGCATCTTCACCACGGCCTATCAAACCAAGCTCAGAAACACCTGCTACTTCAGTCATGAAACGAATACAACGTGTACAATGAATGCATCGTGTCATAAAAGTTTTTACAAGTGGACCTATGTATTTATCTTCTACAGCACGCTTATTTTCTGTATAACGAGAACAATCACGTCCATAAAATAATGCCTGATCCTGAAGATCACACTCCCCTCCTTGATCACAAACAGGACAATCTAAAGGATGATTAATGAGAAGAAATTCCATAACGCCTTCACGCGCTTTTTTGATCATTGCCGTGTTAGTGAAAATTTCAGGCACTTCACCATTAGGACCAAACCGTAAATCACGAACGCCCATGGCACAAGAAACTTGAGGTTTTGGAGGACCACCTTTGATCTCAACCAAACACATACGACAATTTCCAGCAATTGATAAAGTTTCATGAAAACAAAAACGCGGAACTTCAGCACCTGCAGCTTCGGCAGCCTGAAGTAACGTGTAGTGATTAGGAACCTCAATCTCTTTACCATCAACTTTGATATTTATCATCATTCATCCAGTCTGCAAATAACCCATCTAAACTCGCATTCCTTAATTCTTTCAAAAAGCTTCTATCCTATTGCTTCCAAAGCAATATTTTTTCTCTGTGTTACATTTCTTGTATAATCATCAATTCTACGCTCAATTTCTGGACGAAAATTACGTATCAACCCCTGTACAGGCCAAGCCGCAGCATCACCAAGTGCACAAATAGTGTGTCCCTCAATTTGTTTAGAAACTTCAAATAAAAGATCAATCTCACGTTTTTGTGCTCTTCCTTCAACCATACGTCCTAAAAGGCGCATCATCCAACCAGTGCCCTCACGACACGGTGTACACTGACCGCAACTTTCATGCTTAAAAAAAGCTGATATACGCCAAATTGCTTTAATAATATCAGTCGATTTATCCATAACAATTATCCCTCCCGTACCAAAAGAAGAGCCAACATCGCGCATTCCATCAAAATCCATGATCGCATCAATCATATCTTTACCACAAACAACTGGGCAAGAAGCTCCACCTGGAATAACTGCTAAAAGATTATCCCATCCACCACGAATGCCTCCAGCATGTTTCTCAATTAACGCACGAAAAGAAACACCTAAGGCCTCTTCAAATGTACAAGGTGCATTAACATGACCAGAAACCATAAACAATTTTGTTCCAGTATTATTTGCACGTCCGATCGATGAAAACCACGACGCACCACGACGCAAAATCGTTGGAACAACAGCTATAGATTCTACGTTATTAACTGTTGTTGGACAGCCATAAATTCCTATATTTGCAGGAAAAGGTGGCTTAACTCGAGGCTGACCTTTTTTCCCCTCAAGACTCTCAAGAAGAGCTGTTTCTTCGCCACAAATATAAGCACCAGCACCATGATGGACGATAATATCACAAGCATGCCCATATTTAGTTTTTTGACCAAGTAATCCTGCATCATAACATTCATCCACGGCGGCTTGAAGTGCTTCACGTTCACGAATATATTCACCACGAACGTAAATAAAAGCCACATTTGCTCCCATAGCAAACGTAGCAATAACACACCCTTCAATCAACGTATGAGGATCATGTCGCAAAATGTCGCGATCTTTACATGTTCCAGGTTCTGATTCATCTGCATTTACAACTAAATAATGTGGACGACCATCACTTTGTCTTGGCATAAATGACCACTTCATTCCAGTAGAAAAACCAGCACCTCCACGACCACGCAAACCTGATGCTTTTACTTCATTAATAATCCAATCACGACCCTTTTCAATAATTGCTTTGGTGCCATCCCAATGCCCACGCAACATCGCCGCCTTCAACGATTTATCCTTTAAACCATAAATATTGGTAAATATGCGATCCTTATCAGCCAGCATACCCCACCCTTTTACTTCTTGACTGTAACATTCTTAGCATTTCCTTAAATGTAAATCTTAAATACCTTTTCAAAGCTTTTACTTTTAATCAGAAGTTGTTACAATGAATAAAACAACAAAATAACTTCTCCAGAAGAAACATGCATTACACCTCTATCTCTCCATTACTCTCTTTTTGAAGATTTGAGAGATTTCTTTTTTTCTTCATCATTGTTAATTAAAGAAGTTAAACCGCTAATTGGCTCCGATGATTTACGTCCATTTTGTGGACCAACCTCTATCTCAGAACCTTTACCTTCTTTAAATGCATCAATAATCTCTTCAAGACGCTCAGCTGTAAGATCTTCATAAGTGTCTTTAAAAATCATAACCATTGGAGCATTGACACAAGCACCAAGACACTCCACTTCCTCCCATGACAATGTTCCATTCTGATTAGTAACAAAAGGTTCACGATGAATTTTCTTTTGACAAACTTTAATAAGTTCATCAGAGCCACGTAACATACAAGGCGTCGTACCACAAATTTGGATATGTGCCTTTGTTCCAACAGGCTTAAGCTGAAATTGAGTATAAAATGTTGCAATCTCCAAGACACGAATATAAGCCATAGACAGAATCTGAGCAACATGCTCAATTGCAGCGCGTGTTACCCAACCATCTTGTTCTTGAGCACGCATTAATAATGGAATTACAGCAGATTGCTCACGACCTACAGGATATTTTTTTATAGTATTTTGCACCCATACCTGATTTTCTTTTGTAAAAGAAAATTCTGCCGGTTGATAAATATCATCTGCAAGACGACGAACAGACATCAGCGATCAATCTCCCCAAAAACGATATCAATTGAACCCAAAATAGCTGTAGCATCTGCCAACATATGACCTCTAGTTAAAAAATCCATAGCTTGGAGATGAGCAAAACCAGGAGCACGCAACTTAACACGATATGGTTTATTTGTTCCATCAGAAATCAAATAAACACCAAACTCACCCTTTGGAGCTTCTACAGCAACATAAACTTCACCAGGAGGAGTATGAAAACCTTCCGTATAAAGCTTAAAATGATGAATAAGAGCCTCCATAGAACTTTTCATTTCACTACGTCTTGGTGGAACAATTTTATTATCCAAACTCGAAACTGGCCCATTTTTTTCGGTACTCAGCAAGCGATCTACACACTGACGCATAATTTTTGCCGATTGACGCATTTCTTCCATACGAATAAGGTATCGATCATAACAATCGCCGTTTTTACCGATAGGAATGTCAAATTCCATTTCATCATAACATTCATAAGGCTGACTTTTGCGCAAATCCCACGCAACACCAGCCCCTCGAATCATTACTCCAGAAAAACCGCGCGCCCAAGCTTCATCAATACTAATCACTCCAATATCAACATTACGCTGTTTAAAAATCCGATTTGGTGTTATAAGCGCATCAAGTTTACCAAGAGCTACAAGAAATGGATCAATAAAATTACCAATATCCTCAATTAAAGACTCAGGCAAATCTTGATGTACACCACCAGGACGAAAATAATTAGCATGAAGACGTGCACCACACGCACGCTCATAAAAAATCATCAATTTTTCACGTTGCTCGAATCCCCAAAGCGGAGGAGTTAAAGCACCAACATCCATTGCCTGCGTTGTAACATTAAGTAGATGATTAAGAATACGTCCAATTTCAGAAAACAAAACGCGTATTAACTGCCCTCGTTTGGGAATCTCAATATTTAATAATTTTTCGATAGCAAGAACGAAAGCATGCTCCTGATTCATAGGAGCAACATAATCTAAACGATCTAAATAAGGAACAGCTTGAAGATAAGTCTTTGTTTCCATCAATTTTTCGGTGCCGCGATGTAATAATCCAATATGCGGATCCACACGTTCGACAACTTCACCGTCTAATTCTAAAACCATGCGCAAAACCCCATGCGCTGCAGGATGCTGCGGACCAAAATTGATATTAAAGTTGCGAACATTGACTTCAGCCACGGCCAATCCTTTACTTCAAAAAACTACTACAGCACTGAAAAATTTTATTAACTTAAAGCTATATACCACAATTAATTAACCGCAACATCATCTTGTACCACTCTCTTTTTCATCACATGGCAAAATACACTGAGCACCTTCCCAAGGAGAAAGAAAATCAAATTCTCGCATCTCTTGTCGTAACACAACAGGCTCATAAATCACCCTCTTTTCTTCATTATCGTAACGACATTCAACAAATCCTGTTACAGGAAAATCTTTGCGTAAAGGATGCCCTTCAAATCCATAATCAGTTAGAATTCTCCGCAAATCCGGATGACCTGAAAATAAAACCCCGTACATATCATATATCTCACGCTCATACCATTCTGCTCCGGAATAAATTGAACAAACAGACGTAACAGGAGTATTTTCATCGGTACGAACCTTAACACGCAACCGCAAATTATGTCGAGGAGACAACAATTGATAAGATACATCAAAACGCTTATCACGAGAAGGATAATCGACACCACTAATATCTGTAATATTGATAAACTGACATCGAGAATCATCACGAACAAACATCAAAACATCTACGATTGCATCAAGACGTGATATAATGGTTAATTCACCAAAAGCAAGAATAGCCTCTTCAAGCTTATCTCCTAACTTATTTTTCAAGTAGGCAGCAAGCTCAACCAATGACTCACCCTTCATAAAACAAAGCCCCCCTATCGCTCAATAGATCCAGTACGACGGATTTTTTTCTGCAACAACAATATGCCATACAGCAACGCCTCCGCTGTAGGAGGACACCCCGGAACATAAATATCCACAGGCACAATACGATCACACCCGCGCACAACAGAGTAAGAATAATGGTAATAACCACCACCGTTTGCACACGACCCCATAGAAATCACATAACGCGGCTCAGGCATCTGATCATAAACTTTTCTCAAAGCAGGAGCCATTTTATTTGTTAAAGTACCAGCTACCACCATCACATCTGACTGACGAGGTGAAGCACGAGGCGCATATCCAAAACGTTCATTATCATAATGAGGCATTGAACACTGTATCATTTCGACAGCACAACAAGCCAAACCAAAACTCATCCACATCAAAGAACCAGTACGAGCCCAAGTAATCAAAGCATCTGCAGAAGCAACTAAAAAACCTTTATCTGACAACTCAGCATTAATATCACAAAAAAAACTACTATCGGAACCAATCAGCTCACCTGTATTCGGGTCAATAATTCCTTTTGGCTTTGGAGCAGTAACCGTTGAATTATTAAATATCAATCCCATTCCAAAGCTCCTTTTTTCCATTCATACACAAATCCAACAGTCAAAAGTGCTAAAAATATAATCATCGACCAAAAACCAAATATACCGATCGAACTAAATGAAACCGCCCAAGGAAAAAGAAAAGCAATCTCAAGATCAAAAATGATAAATAAAATTGAAACAAGATAAAATCGAATATCAAACTTCATACGAGCATCATCAAAAGAATTAAATCCACATTCATAGGCTGATAATTTTTCAGGATCAGGTGAACGATAGGCCACAACGTAAGGCATAACCAACAAAGTCCCAGAAATAATTGCCGAGATAGCGATAAAAATCAACACTGGCAAATAAGAACTTAATAAATGAATCATAATCTTCTTCCGCATTCCACTCGCATAGCCCCAAAGGCATAATTCAGGACATTTTTTCTACAGACATAGGTACCGTAGAGCAAAAAAAGACGCAAGCCCCTATTAGCATAAACCATGTAAAAAAGAAACGAAATTTAAACCATAGATAGAGTTCGAAAACCAATAATGCCACTATTCATGACTTGAAATACAAATTATACATTCTGAGAAAATCTAAGAAGAAGTTTTAAAATGGCGCGAGTGACGGGGCTCGAACCCGCGACCTCCGGCGTGACAGGCCAGCACTCTAACCAACTGAGCTACACCCGCGCACTTCTCCATAACCAATCAATAAATTGGTAATACAAGGTCGTGTAAGATGTTCATTCATTTCTGTCAAGCAAACTTATGTGTTTTTTTTCAAAAAAAATTAAATAAACAGCAAGAAAAGCATTTCTGCTTAAAAAAATATTGGTAAAGAATATATTTTTCCTTGCGTAAGGAAAAAAAATTCCTTAAACGGTCTCTGGTAGCTTAATTGTATGTTTTTGCATTGGGCGATTAGCTCAGCTGGTAGAGCGCCTCGTTTACACCGAGGATGTCGGGAGTTCGAGTCTCTCATCGCCCACCATTCTATTTTTATAACATTTAGTGCTTTAATTTTTTTTCACTTTATATGTAAATAAAGGCAAAAGAATAGTTTACTCAAACGCGCCCTTATAAAGTGTGTAACTTCTTACAATGTACAATGTATAAAAAATGTTCTGTAAGAACTCTCTGAATCCTTACAATTTACTGCTTATGAAAAGGCACTTCATAAGAGGATGTCGTACACCATCAATCAGCTGTTCACATCAAGTTCAAACAGTCAATTTATATAAATAATTTGCCTCATAAATCACGATACTTTCTTTGTTATTGTTTATAAAAACGAAGAATTGTATTCATAAATTAAAAACTTATAAAAATATATTTTAATGATTTTTCCTTAAAGTAATTTATGAAAATTGGATCAGTAAGTGATACACCCTCCTAATTTCTGCTACCATTGGCGTTCATCTCCATTCCATGTTAGTGACACTTTAAATATAAGAAAATACAAAAACATCCATAAGAATTTAAAAATTATAAAAAAACAGGCCTTTTCGTTTTGCACCAATTTATTTCTTTCAACATGCTTCTAAGAGGGGCGCTAAGAGCCTTTGCTAAGAGCCTTTAAAGATTTTTCAAAGCCTCTTACCCTTTTTGCCAAAAAATTTCGATTTTTGCGATTCTTTGCTCTTTTTTTGATTTTAGGTATCAAAATCCAATTTGATAAAAACGCATTAATGATAAAAAATATACATAAAATCAATGAACTATTACTTATTCATAACTAATCCCACCCCTTTCCGCTTAATGCAAAACATAATATCAAACTACAGCAAAAATCTTCAATATTTTAAGTGTAGAAGAGCCTTTAGGACAAGGCATTATTTTTATGTAATCTGATCAAATAGCCTCTGCGGAACCTATTGTATAAAATAATTTTAGCCCTTATACTTGTAATTTCCGTTCCCATCCCCTACAATGTACCATTATTACACGATCGATAAAATTAAGATCAACCACTATACTGAACTGGCAAACCTAGGTTTCATATCGATACAAATAATAGAGAATGAAATTCAAAAAGTTTAGAATAAGCAAAAATAAATTAACGAAATAACTAAAACAAAAATTCGAGTACCTTAATACATACCCAATTTGCTTTCTCTACCCCCCCCCTCCTCGTATACACAAATTAACAATATCAAAAATTATATCGCTACCTCATCAAAGACTTATATTCCGTAACCCTCTTCTTGTGCGCCGAAACAGACAAAGCCCTCACAGATGAATCTTTCTCTTCTTTCAAAACTAAATTCTTAGCACGCCTTTCACACAGATCTTCTCCTTTTTTGTTAACAGGCTTATGGAAATCTTTTGGATTTGCTTTCATATACTCTCTGAGACGTTTAGAACTTTGTACATGTTTAAAAAAAGTAGACGGAAGATATTCATCCAATTGCTCACAAGATACAGGAACATCTCTGTTACATAAAACACCACGAACATTGTCTTCGTGTAATCTCTGTAATTTATTCGATTCGCGATAAAGCTTTTTGGCTAAAGCTAAACTTAAAATCCCACATTCAGATGGACTTCTCTGAATATCCATTTCTGCCATAGAAAAATAGCAATGAGGTAGTTGAGAAGCCTCAATAGCTGTCTTTATCTTCAATGCTGATATCGCTGCATACTGATTATTAAATGTTGTAGTGTCAAGCAAAACCAATGATGTTTCACCATTAACATTCCTCTGGTCAATTACTGAGAAATGAATTGCTTCACCTCCTACATTTGTTATCAACCTAGAAGACGAAATTCCCTCATTGACCATTTTCTTCACTGATGCGACAACCTCTTCTGGTGTTGTAGCAAAATTAAGCTGCATTTCTGGATACTTCTTGTTTGCCTGCTCTATTAACTTGGGCATCCATTTGAGATCCATATCTGCATAATTTCCATGCATCCAACTACCATCAGCAATGTCGCTCTCTAACTTAGTTACAATACCTTTCAATATTTCAGTATTTGATACGGCACCTTCTTCCCTTTTAGCAATAATTTTTTCTTCTATTTCTTCTCTATTTAGTTCCTCTAAACGCTCGAGAAGATCATTTAACGACGCACTCTCGAGATCAATATTTTTGGTTTTTGACGAGCCAGTAGCTCCTTCTGTCGAATCTTGTGGTTTCATAATATTAATTTTCCAAGTTAATAATTTGCGCTATCGACGTAAGATAATAATTTAATATTTCGACTAAATAATGTCTTGCATTAGCTTTATTTTTGTCCTAAAATGGGAATTTTTTATTATCACCTAAAAAGCTAGATTTTTTATCCTAATATTTATATTTTCTCGTGATTCATTGCAAAATTAATTAAGGTGCTATGTCATTACCTAGAGCGTAAACTCTCAATAAAAAAGCACAGAAATTGAAAAGATTCTTAACTTGCATCTGTAACCATCAGTAACAGATAACAAAGTAGCCAATGAATCTTTTGCGTTTTAGGAAAAATATAATAGAGAATGATGACTTGGATATGAATTCTAAAATAAGTCAATAATACGAATTATTTTGACACAAGAAAGTCCACTAAATCATCACAAAATACCTTTATCAACACGATATTTAGATTGATAAATAGCTAAATTATTTTGTGTATATTCAAGAAAGCAAAACTCAAATTAATAGAAAAAAATTTTGTTAAAGTTAAAATAATAATATATAAATATATTTTTATTATTATTGTTATAATATGAATAAATAATAAAGTATATTTTGTAATAGCTAAAACTTTTGTTATTTAAATATATAATTTATTTTCAAAATAATTATAAAAAATCTGTTTACACAATTAAAAATATTTTTTATATAAGATACATAACCTATATTAAGGTAGAGAATAGTCTCGGAGATATTTTTATTCCAAATATGTCAATTACCATAACTGTACCGAATTGTACTATAATAATAATCTTACAACGATTTTTAACCATTGTTTTTTAGCATTTTTAGCGCCATCTTTGACTTCCTGTGGATTTAATACGATACCAACAAATGAAGAAAAAGTACAGCAAGATGGAGTGAAGTATTTAACCAATATCAACGTCGCGCTAATCTCATTCCTAATCCAGTAAAAACTGTTAAAGCATATGTATCTCATGAGAATACTTTTTTTAAAAGCGTAATTAAACGTATGCAAAAGCAACATAGGTAAATATCAATGCTGATATGCTTAGTAATCAAATAAATCTATCAAGCGTTCTCTCACGCCTTATGGTAATTGTTGAAAACTATCCAGATCTCAAAGCAAATCAAAATTTTCTTGCTCTTCCATCACAATTAGAAAAAACAGAAAACTGTATTTCTGTCGCTCGCTGCGGTTATATTGAGGCAGTACGTGCACTTAAAACAATGCCAACAATGACAATGATCTGAGCAAGACTATGGTTTCACATCCTTTCCAACGTAGCATCCCTGCATATTTATACACTATTATCAGCATTTTGTGTTTAATTGTTGCATTAGGAAGTATTTCTTATTCAAAAATTAAATTTCCTCTCTTAACTGGCTATGTTAACGACGTAGCTCACCTACTTGATAACGAAACGATAGAAAGTCTAACAAAAAAACTATCCATACTGGAACAAAAAACAAGAGATCAAATTGTTATTGTAGCTATTCTTACTCTTTCAGAACACGATATAGAAACTTATAGCAACTTCCTTTTTCGTACATGAGGATTAGGTAGGAAGCATATCAATAACAGTGTATTACTAGCTATTGCGCCAAATGAACGTGCAGTCCGTATTTAAGTTGGTTATGGTTTAGAAGGAAAATTAACAAATGCTGTTTCTGTTGTCATCATTAACAATTTTATTCTTCTAAACTTTCGTGAAGAAAATTATATAAAGATGGATTGTTGAAGCAATTAATGCAATTACCAGTACCATTATAGAGGATGATTCTGATGTCACCTCCCAAATTAAAGAAAAAGCTAAAGCCAATGAAGTCCAACGTAGACAAGCTGAAAAAAATAAAATGATAGCCACTATGGTTGTATTTTTAATCCTTTTCACGATAATTAGTTTGCCAATTTTTACAATGATCTTCGATGAAAAATAGGTTCCAAAAAGTATCTTTGATGAGGCATTATCTTTACCACCCTGTTTTCTTAACTTGAATGCCAAAGGTAAATTCTCTAATAAAGAACTTGGTAAGAACTAAAGTGTAGGAGGATTCAGGAGTTGTGGCGGATCATCAAGTGTCAGGCGGTAGTGGTGCAACTAGAAAATGGCAAAATAGCTCGTATTTTTAGAAGTAAAATTTACTAATATCCTACCTTTATTAGTAAATAATCCTACATCTTGCTCTACAATTATTTTTATTAATTATAACATAAACTATAATACAAGAATAAGTATTATCGATGAAAATTGAATCAAGACGTATTGATCGTGATAAGTTATCACATCACTTTAAAACAATTAGAGATCATTTGCCTGTTGAATGGAAAGTGAGCAATAACTTAGTTGAATATCCCTACGCACTGCATTATATGCAAGAGCGCGTAGAAAATATTTCTGCAAAAATTGCACATGAGCAGGTTTGGCTTCTTGAGCATCCTTCCCTTTATACAGCTGGTACAAGTGCGAATAAAGAAGATCTGCTTGTGCCTAATTTGTTTCCTGTATATGAAGCAGGTCGTGGCGGTGAATTTACATACCATGGACCAGGACAACGTGTTGCTTATGTCATGCTTGACCTCAAACGCCGAAAACAAGATATCCGCGCTTTTATTAGTGCACTAGAAGAGTGGATTATACAAATGCTTATGAAATTTAATATTAAAGGTGAACGCCGTGAAGATCGAGTTGGTGTCTGGGTAAAACAGCATGATTACTCATCAAAAAGAAATGGCGTCTTTTCTGAAAATAAAATTGCTGCAATTGGTATTCGTGTACGTAAATGGATAAGCTTCCATGGTATTTCTATTAATATTAATCCTAATTTAGCACATTATTCTGGAATTATTCCTTGTGGAATCACAAAACACGGTGTAACTAGCTTATTTGATTTAGGCTTGTCTATAACAATGCATGATATTGATACTGCTCTGAGACAGACATTTGAGCAAATTTTTGGTCCAACAATTGATGTTTTCTAAACTTGTTGATTTATAAATAAAAAACAGGCATAGAATTTATTGTAATTAAGGATTTATTCTCATTAGATCGATAGAAAAATACTATGAGCAATAACAGTAATGATCTTTTTAGTATTTTAGATAATGTTCCTCTTCAAGTAAAAACGAAAAAAGAAAATCTACAAACTACAGTGAGATCAGAAGCTATGACTTCTGATGAAGATACGCAAAAAGATAGCTATAATGCCCTGTCTATTCGAGTTCTTGAAGGCTTAGAGCCTGTGCGTTTGCGTCCTGGAATGTATATAGGTGGTACGGATAGCAAAGCACTTCATCATTTATTCGCAGAAATTATTGATAATGCAATGGATGAAGCTGTTGCCGGTTACGCAGATTTAATTGATGTATCATTAGATAAAGATGGTTATCTAACGGTTACCGATAATGGACGCGGTATTCCCGTAGAAAATCATCCTCAAATGCCTAACAAATCCACTCTTGAAGTCATTATGACGCAACTACATTCAGGTGGAAAATTTGATGGCAAAGCTTATAAAACTGCTGGTGGATTACATGGAGTAGGAATTTCTGTTGTTAATGCCCTTTCTGATGATATGGAAGTTGAAGTAGCTAGAGAACGCAAACTTTACCGACAACGGTTTTCACGCGGAATTCCTCAATCTGGTTTAGAAGATTTGGGTAATGTTTATAACCGTCGTGGTACGCGGGTTCGTTTTCATCCTGATAGTAAAATTTTTGGTGAAAATGCTACTTTTGATCCAGAAAAAATTTATAAAATGGCACGCTCCAAAGCCTATCTTTTTGGTGGAGTAAAAATTCGTTGGAATTGTGATCCAATTATACTTGAAAGTAGAAAAAATATTCCTGAAAAAGATATTTTTTACTTTCCTGATGGACTTAAAGATTACTTGTTATCTTCATTAGAAAATGAGTATCGAATAACATCAGAAATTTTTTCCGGTAAAAGCAAACAACGCGATGGTCACGCTTCAATTGAATGGGCTATAGCTTGGTATGGTGGTGATTCTTGCGTACAGTCTTATTGCAATACTATTCCTACCGGAGAAGGAGGAACACATGAAACAGGACTGCGACAAGCTCTTTTGCGCGGATTAAAATCTTATGCTGAATTAATTGGAAACAAACGCGCTTCTATCATTACAGCCGACGATGTCATGATTTCAACGATAGCAATACTTTCAGTCTTTATCAGAGATCCTGAATTTGTAGGACAAACCAAAGATCGGTTAGCTACAATCGAAGCACAACGTATCGTTGAGAATGCAATACGAGACCCTTTTGATCATTGGCTAACAAATTCTCCGCACGAATCAACAAAACTTCTTGATTGGGTTATAGAAAGAGCTGAAGAACGCGTTAAACGGCGCCAAAATAGAGAAATAAATCGAAAAACTACTGTACGTAAATTGCGCCTTCCGGGTAAATTGGCGGATTGTAGCCAAAATTTTGCTGCTGGTGCTGAATTATTCATTGTTGAAGGAGACTCCGCGGGTGGGTCTGCTAAACAAGCGCGAAACAGAGCAAACCAAGCTATTTTACCTCTTCGCGGAAAAATTTTAAATGTAGCCAGTGCTGCACGAGAAAAAATGAGTTCAAGCCAAACAATTAGTGACCTTATACTTGCTCTTGGATGCGGCACACGCTCCAAATATCGTGAAGAAGATCTTAGATATGAGCGTATCATCATCATGACAGATGCGGATGTCGATGGTGCTCATATCGCTTCACTCTTAATTACATTCTTTTTTCAAGAGATCCCTGATCTCATTCATCAAGGACATTTATACCTAGCTGTTCCTCCTCTTTACAGAATATCACAAGGGGGAAAAGTTGCCTATGCACGCGACGATACCCACAAGGATGAATTGTTAAAAACTGAATTTACAGGAAAAACAAAAATAGAAATTGGGCGTTTCAAAGGCCTTGGTGAAATGCGCGCTGAACAGCTTAAAGAAACCACAATGCATCCTCAAAAACGTACACTTTTACGCGTTTCTATTGATGCAGATTACATGCAAGAAACTAAAAATACAGTAGATAGTTTAATGGGAACGAAGCCAGAAGCACGATTTCGATTTATACAAGAAAATTCTACTTTTGTTTCAAATTTAGATATCTAATTTTAAAGATATCTATTTTAAACTACTTCAGCAGCATCAATAACTCGGAGCTGTGGGTTGATGGTTCCTTTCCAATAATTCAAACTAAGACTACTAGCTACGTGAATATTTTTACCAATGTTTTCATAAAGAAAATGACCAAGAGGTGTTCCAGCTGAACGAAAAGCCATTCCTTGCAATTTTTTACCTTCAATATTAGAAATAATTAAACGAAGATGTCCTTTTCCAATCTCACATAAACTAACTAATCGATGAGAAGGAAAAACAAAAACAGGTGTAGTATTCCCAGAACCAAATGGACCGGCTTTCTCAATCATATCAAAAAGATCCTTATTAACCCCAGAAGCAGAAAGGCAACCATCTATATGAAGGGATCTCTTAGCCCGCAACTGCGTAACCGTTAAAGAAACTTTTTCTTCCAACCATTCTCGAAAAATTTCAACTTTTGTTGACTGAATAGTAATTCCAGCCGCCATACTATGGCCACCTCCCTTTTCTAATAAATTTAATGCAACTGCCTCATGAACAAAAGCTCCTAAATCTATTCCACTAATTGAACGGCCTGATCCTATACCACTTCCATCAGGTCTCAAAGCAATTGCAAAAACAGGACAAAAAAAACGCTCTTTTAAGCGAGATGCAATGAGACCAATAATTCCTGGGTGCCATTCTTGATGCGCAATCACAAGAGACGATGGTGCTTCTCTGTTTTGATAAAGAGAATCAATGTAGGATTCTGCTTGAGCTAATTGCATCATCTCAATTTTTTGGCGTTCTTGATTGAGCAAATTCAGCTGTTCTGCTATTCTATTGGACTCACTTTTATCATCACAACTTAGCAAATATGCTCCTAAAGCTTGATCGCCAATACGTCCTCCTGCATTAATTCTAGGACCTAATAAAAAACCTAAATGAAAGCTATTAAGCGGCTCACCTATCTGTGCAACCTTTATTAAAGATGCTATCCCAGGATTATGCATAGAACGAGCAACCTGAAGCCCTTTAACTACAAAAGCACGGTTAACACCTTGTAACGGAACTACATCACATATGGTAGCTAGTGCAACAAGATCAAGCAGAGTTAAAAGATCAGGCAAGTCCCTTTTCAATTTCTTTTTCCGCAATAAATGATTAACCCATGCTAACGTAACAAAGACAACACCAGCAGCACATAAATGACCCTGTCCTGAAAAATCATCAGGACGATTAGGATTGACTATGGCAACAGCTTCCCTATGAATTTCTGTCATTTGATGATGATCTAAAACCACAACATCAGCACCTGCAAGCCTCGCTGCCTTTATTGCATCTGGGCTATTTGCACCACAATCAACGGTAACAATCAAATGAGCCCCCTCTTTCACTAGCATTTTCATTGCTTGTTCATTTGGCCCATACCCTTCAATAATACGATCAGGTATATAAATCTTTACTTCTAGACCAAAATAACGGAGAAAACGTACCATGATCGCCGATGAACAGGCTCCATCAACATCATAATCGCCAAAAACAGCAATTTTTTCTTGTTTTACAATGGCTCTAACTATGCGCTCTGCTGCACATTGCATATCCGCAAAACTTTCTGGGTCAGGCATTAACGTACGCAGATTTGGATTAATAAAAGTAACAGCTTCAGATTCATCTACATTTCTTGCCGAAAGAACGCGAGCTAATTGATCTGGAAAACCAAATTTTTGAGAGATAAAACGAGCATTACTCACACCTCGAGCATCGAGAGCATCTAACCAAGATTGACCGCAAGCAGAAGATTTAATATTGAGGAAATAACAGGATTGCTGCATTGCCGTTTATCTTACAATGAAAGTGTATAAAATACAATCAAAAGTTAAAAAGAAAATATTTTATCGCAACATCTGTTGTACCTTTAAATGAATATAAGAAAGCTGCCACAAATATAAGGTATCATAATACCTTAATTGTAATATATTGTTTTATAAGTTTTTATTTTCTCTTGACGCAAGTAACCAGACATTATATCAAGATGGAAAGTTGGGTATTCTAGATTTTTTCTGAGAAATATTTTCAATGTAAAGCAATAAAAAATGCCCTCATGTTATAAAGATTTTAATAAAGGATACTTCTATGGCAACGTTTTCACAAAAGCCAACTGAAGTGGTGAAAAAATGGGTTGTTATTGACGCAGAGAACCTTGTTTTAGGTCGTCTTGCTACATTCGTTGCTAACCGCTTACGAGGCAAACATAAAGCTACGTTTACTCCACATGTTGATGATGGTGATAATGTTATTGTGATCAATGCAGACAAAATAGCTCTCACCGGGAAAAAATATACAGATAAAAAATATTATTGGCATACTGGTTATATTGGTGGAATCAAGGAACGAACAGCTCGCCAAATTCTTGAGGGACGCTTTCCTGAACGCATTATTGAAAAAGCTGTAGAGCGGATGATTCCTCGTGGACCACTTGGTCGTCAACAATTGAGGAATTTACGTGTTTATGCTGGGAGCCAACACCCACATACTGCACAACAGCCAGAAACTCTTGATGTTGGTGCTTTAAATCGCAAAAACAAAAGGATTTCTTGATTATGGCTGAAATTAGTTCTCTTTCTGAGCTTAGTACAACAATGAGTGCTGCAAAAGCTAGTGAAAATGTTGCTCCTATTCATGTACAAAAGCTTGATTCACAAGGACGTGCTTACGCAACAGGAAAACGTAAAGATGCTGTTGCTCGTGTATGGATTAAACCAGGCTCTGGAAAAATAATAGTCAATAACAAGGAATTCGATAAATACTTCGCTCGTCCTGTTCTTAGAATGATACTTCGTCAGCCAATTGTTGCAACAAACAGAGATACTCAGTTTGATATCACTGCAACCGTTGCGGGAGGTGGTCTTTCCGGACAAGCAGGTGCTGTACGCCATGGCATTTCTAAAGCTTTGACTTATTATGAGCCGTCGCTTCGTGCAATTTTGAAAAAAGGTGGATTTCTCACGCGTGACAGTCGTGTTGTTGAACGTAAAAAATATGGTAAAGCAAAAGCTCGTCGTTCTTTCCAATTTTCGAAGCGCTAATTTTGGTTTTCACAGAATACCCAAAGCTTTGCTTATAACAAAGCTTTGGGCGCTTTTGTGTTTCTCTAGCTGAATTTTATTTTTAGTATTTTCTCCCACAGTTCAGCAAAAAATCCGACACGAATGTTTAATCCAAGAAATGCTTTACCATCGCGATAAAATGAGGAACAGAAATAGGTTTTGACATATACTCTTCACATCCGCTTGCACGAATTTTTTCCTCATCACCTTTCATAGCAAAGGCTGTAACAGCAACAATAGGGATGGATTTAAGTTTTTCATCATTTTTAAGCTGCTTAATAACATCGATCCCTGATACCTCAGGCAATTGAATATCCATAAGAATAAGAGAGGGCATTGATGAACGAGCTAAATCTAACGCCATAAGCCCATTACGCGTTTCGATAGTTTCATAACCACTCACCTTTACAAGATCGCGGAATAATTTCATGTTGAGCTCATTATCTTCCACGATCATAACTTTCTTTAGCATTAATTATGACTCCACTCTTCTTTAATGAGGAACACATATAAACCTAAGTATCTCACCTCTCAATGAGAAAAAAATGATAAAAAATTGTCTAATTGCAGACCAACATATTGATTATTTAATATATCCAATACGCAATTAATGCATATAATAACATCATATATACATTTTTTACCTTGTTATCACAAAGGAGAAAATTTGATCATAAAAAGTGCTAAACATCAGTTTTTCATACTTATGATCACTTTTATTTCTATAATTCTTTCTGCAGCACTATACTTAACCAAACAAGTATAAAAAACAATTCATACAAAATCATAGATCAAAAGATTTATGATCTATAATATTACTTTAATATCTTCTTCTAACTAATTATTTATTTTTATATGTATAATATTTTTAAATTTTATCTCTATATTTATAAAATAGTATAAATTTTATATTCTATACAGCAAAAAATTTAGTATATTTAGCAACTATAAAATTATTTTATTTATAGATAAGTTATTCATACTAACATTTTTTATTACGTTTAAAAGATTCTTACAAGTATACATAATTTAAAAATCCTTTTATTCTCTGCTTTAATATTCTTTTTCAAATAAATGTGGATTTTCAACCATGAGCTTTTTCCGTGCTTTTTGTAGCCACTGAATAGTTTCATCAACTTTTGACGGAGAATAAAAAGATTCTTGATTATTCAATAAATGTTGTTTCTCTTTGCTTTCATAAAAGCACTGCATTTGAGACTGAAGTATTCTAATTTCCTGAAAGAAAAGACGATTAGATTCTTTAAAATCATTATTGAGTGAAAAAAGTTGATTGGAAATCGATAACAAAGTTTGTTTTAAAAATTTCTCATTTTCTTGACGTTTGCGATATTCTAAAATAAGAGCACGGCTTATCTCATCTAGCTGTTTTTTAGTAGAATCGATTTGACGCAATAAATTTGATTCTTCTCCTATATTATCTTCTTTTGCTTTTAAAAGCTTAGTATGAATATCTAGCAATTTTACTGCGGAATGAGATAAATAATCAACCAATGTGGGAGTATTGGTAAGACGTTTTTGTGCAACCATCATGAAATTATCCTAGAGATCCATTAATTAGCATCTATCCCACTATTCGTCATTGATTGTATAGATCTATTCTAAAGAAATTGCTAAAAAATGTTATCTTTAGCTGGTTTATATCTGATAAATAACTACAATCTTTTCACATTTAGTGTCTAGCCAGCGGAGACAAAAGATGCACAGGTGTATACAAGATAAGATGTGTTGTATCTTCCAACACACTACTACCATCAGCAAGAATTGCTTGACTAGGCGATAACTCTGTACCCTGCATAATTGTTGATGCCAAAGAACCTTCTCGAGAAAGAGCCATTAATGTCGGTGAAGATGCAAATACGTTGTGCGCTCCGCCATCCACATCAGAGAAATCCAGAACAGCTATTCCATTTTTACGCAGCATTTCTATATCTGAACCATCTCCTAATCGAGGATGCCCTCCTGTAAGACGCCCAGAGACCGCAAGAGCTTTATCCGTGCGAGATACCAAAATAGCTGTCGGACGAGGCAACATCTTAATATCGTTTAATTGCCTCTCAAATACATCAAGATCAATATCTGGTGCAGCCATTAAAAAACTTGTAATGCGAAGAATTGGCTTGTATTTTCCTTGTAATGCTAAAGTTCTAAATGCCTCCATTATAGCAAAATTACCCATTGAATGTGCAATGACTGAAATTTGATCAGCGTCAGTTTCACTGATGAGTATCAAAAGCTCTATCAATCCATGACGCGCAAAATTAGCGCTATCACGATCATAAATATAAAGGGGTATTGACCCAGCAGAAGGCCAAGAATAATGCACTGTTACAACATCCAAAGAATAATCATGAGTAAATTGTGCTGCACGAAATGTGCCATCTGCAAAATTGTTATTATAACCATGAATAAAAAGAAAAATTTCTTTTTTTCCTTTTGGTTTGTTTGCCAAAGCAATATTTAGTTGTTTCTTAAATTGTTCCCTGTTATCGTATTTTTTTAACATTACTGCTGCAAAATACTTATCATGAGTAGGTTTATACGCATTTGTTTCTACTGAACCTTTTACATGCTGTTGAGGGATTCCTATGTCAATGCGATTATAGTGCACTTTGTTTGATCGTTCTGATCCGTAAGGCTGAGAATAATTATCTTGCATCATTCGACATGTAGCAACATATACTGGCACTATAGCCTTTGGGAGAATAGTTTTTTCTTCAACTTCTCTCTGTGCTGCAATCATAGATGGTGTAGCATGCACCCCATGCCACAGCACAGCTCGTGACCTACTGCAGGCTGTTAATAACACAAAACAAATAAAGAGCGTTAAATACCTTAAAAACATTGTACTGCTCATGGTAAAGTTACCCAGTTTCATTGAAATAAACCTAACACTTCAAGCCTACAGGCGCAAATATACTGCTTCCAAAAAAAACTGAAGTAAAGCTATTACCCAAGCACGCACTAATAAAACAATCTGAAGAAAAAAAACTGCCACAATGCGTACTAAAACTACCTTTGCAACCATATTCGTCATTAGCTACAAAAAGCAAAAATGGTGCGGTCGAGAAGACTCGAACTTCCACGGGCTGCCCCACAGCGACCTCAACGCTGCGCGTCTACCACTTCCGCCACGACCGCATATGGTGAAGCCAAACATAATAGCACCTCAGCTTTAACAAATCACAACACATGCCACAAGCCAATTTTTATTTTTATATAAATTATTTTATTATATCTGTTTATAAAGTACACACCTCATGATGATCCGCGAACCATCATCATAAAATTAGCTTGAGCAATTTGATCTTTTTCATAATAATCATGAAAACTTGTTGTAATTGTTGTGGCTCCCTGCTTTTGTATCCCTCTCATGGACATGCACATATGTTCAGCCTCAATCAATACTGCAACACCACGAGGTCTTAGATGTTTTTTTAAAGCATCAGCTATTTGAACTGTCATGGATTCTTGCGTCTGTAAACGACGAGAAAAAATATTCACAACACGTGCAATTTTTGAAAGCCCGACAATCTTTGTATCAGGTAGATATGCAATATGCGCTTTACCAACAATCGGGATTAAATGATGTTCGCAATGTGAATAAAAAGAAATATCTTTCACTATTACTGATTCACTATATCCTGAAACTTCTTCAAAAACCGTTCCCAATATTTCTTCAACTGATTCACTATAACCAACAAAAAGCTCACGATATGCTTTGACTACACGCACAGGAGTATCTAAGAGCCCTTCTCGACTTGGATTTTCTCCTACCCATAACAGCAATGTGCGAACAGCTTCTTCTACTTCTTCAATACTAGGGCGCTTCATTTCAGTTGAAAATGGGTCTATAGTATCTTTTTTAATAACATGATGCATCAAAAACTCCGAGCTTACCATATGGTAAGGCATTTGCCATATATTTATTTCACTTGGTATAATCTTTATATAATCGAATTAAAAGCTTAAACAATTGTAGTACTATAAATTTCATGTAATAGATCATAATCTACAATGTTTATGGTAACGTAAATATTCGATATTCTGCGCGTAAAAAAGATACAATGTCAAAAGAAAACACCTATGTAAACAAACAATTACTGTATATCTTCAAAATTATATAATTACAAATTTTACTCATAAAGATCATGAAAATATAACATTAAACAAACCAAAGAAACATAAATGCTTGAAGCACATTCTAGAAAAAAAAAGAAGAAAAATAGAAATTACACAGGTCTTTGGAAAAAAACTCCTGGGAGGTTAGTTGGCATATTATTGATACGTTTCTATCAAATAACATTCTCAAGTTTGATAGGTAATCAATGTCGTCATATGCCAACTTGTTCAGAATATACTTATGAAGCAATAGCGCGTCACGGATTGTGGGCTGGTGCATGGATGGGACTTTTTCGTATTATTCGTTGTGGTCCATTTGGGACAAGTGGGTTTGACCCAGTTCCTACATCTCTTGGAGATTTTTGCTGTTTTTATAAACCTTGGCGCTATTGGAAAATTTCCATTAAACACAACAAATAATTCTTTTCTTTTCTTATGTGTATTGATAGAAGAAATCACTCGTTGTCTTAACTGATCATCGCTAGGTTTTCACGAAACTATCCGCAATCGTCAGCGGAATTGGATTAAAGGAGTGCCCTTAATGTCTCGCTTTGTTTCTCTCTCTTTTCCTGATGGTTCAAAACGTGATTACCCCGTTGAAATGACCGGTTTGGAATTAGCGGAATCTATTTCTAAATCACTTGCAAAGAAAGCAGTTGCTTATAATCTTAACAGCATTACTCGAGATCTTTCAGATCCATTAAACCAATCTGGTCAAGTTGAAATCATTACCCGAGATGATCCACGTGCTCTTGAATTAATACGTCATGATTGTGCGCATGTTCTAGCCGAAGCAGTACAAGAGCTATTCCCTGATACGCAAGTTACAATCGGTCCAGTTATTGAAAATGGTTTTTATTATGATTTTGCACGTAAACAACCTTTTACTTTAGATGATCTCAACATCATCGAAAAAAAAATGCATGAAATTATTCAACGTAATCAACCTTTTAAAAAAGAAATTTGGTCTCGAGAAAAAGCTCAAAAAGTTTTTTCTGAAAAAAAAGAATTTTATAAAGTAGAGCTTATTAATTCCATCCCAGAAGATCAAACTTTGAAAATATATTATCAAGGTGACTGGTTTGATCTTTGCCGTGGTCCACACATGCAATCAACTGGTCAGATTGGAAGTGCATTCAAATTAATGAAAGTCGCAGGAGCTTATTGGCGTGGAGATGCCAATAATCCTATGTTAACAAGAATTTATGGAACAGCATTTGCTAACGATAATGATTTAAAAGCTTACCTTGATATGCTAAAAGAGGCTGAAAAACGTGATCACCGACGCTTAGGGCGTGAAATGGATTTATTTCACTTTCAGGAAGAAAGTCCAGGAATGATTTTTTGGCATCCAAAAGGATGGAAAATGTTCCAAAATTTAATCAGTTATATGCGCCGACGTCTTGACGATCATCAATATGCTGAAGTTAATGCACCACAGGTTCTCGATAAATCACTTTGGGAAACATCTGGGCACTGGGGATGGTATAAAGAAAATATGTTTAAAGCAATCCCTGCTGATGATGATTGTGATGATAAATATGTTTATGCTCTAAAACCAATGAACTGTCCTGGTCATGTTCAAATTTTTAAACATGGCTTAAAGTCTTATCGTGAATTACCTATTAGGCTCGCTGAATTCGGTCTCGTTCATCGTTATGAACCTTCAGGTTCTTTGCATGGTCTTATGCGCGCACGTGGTTTTACACAAGATGATGCGCATATTTTTTGTACAGATGAGCAATTAGCTTCCGAATGCCTTAGTATTAATGATCTAATATTATCAACTTATGCTGACTTTGGTTTTGAAGAAATAAGCCTTAAACTGTCAACACGTCCAGAAAAGCGCATCGGTTCAGATAAATTATGGGATCATGTTGAGAATGTCATGACATCTGTTCTTAAAATGATTGAAAAAGAATCATCAGGAAAAATTAAAACAAGTATTCTTCTCGGTGAAGGAGCATTTTATGGACCAAAATTTGAATATACATTAAAAGATGCTATCGGTCGCGAATGGCAATGTGGAACAACGCAAGTAGATTTTAACCTTCCTGAACGTTTTGGCGCTTTTTATATTGACAAAGATTCAGAAAAGCAAAAACCTGTTATGATCCATCGAGCGATTTTTGGATCAATGGAACGTTTCCTTGGTATATTGATCGAGAATTTTGCAGGACATATGCCACTTTGGCTTGCACCTCAACAAATTGTTGTTGCAACAATTACTTCTGAAGCAAATGAATATGCAAAAAAAGTAACTGCAAAGCTCAAAGCAAATGGCCTTTTAGCAACAGTAGATCTTCGAAACGAAAAAATTAATTATAAAATACGTGAACACTCTTTACAAAAAGTGCCTGTAATTCTTGTATGTGGTAAACGTGAATCTGAAACAAACAGTATAAGTATGCGTCGATTAGGAAGTACAGACCAAACTTCCTTATCTGTAGAAGAGGCAATTAAAAAACTATCAAATGAAGCAACACCACCAGATTTGCGCCGTCTAATGAACTCTTAAAACGTACTAAAAATAAAAAACAGTTATTGCCGTGCTCTGTCGAGTACACGTTTGCATTCAATTAATTCAAATAATGTTTCTTGCAATAATGCTTTATCCGTTTTATCTTTGTAAGTACTAACCGCACCGATCGATGCTTCTCCTTCATTTTTCATAAAACTTAAAAGCCCAAAAGAAGATTTTTGAGGTTTATTGCGAGCGGATTCATATGCCTGTCCTACATATTTCTTTTCTATTACTACCTTCATAGCATCTAGATCGCCATTACCAAACGCAATCACAAACGCAGCACCGTTCTCTTTCAAAAGGCGCTGAGCACCTTTTATAGTATAGCCCTGATCGTACAGTAACTGTTTAATACCATTTAGTAAATCAACATCACTTGGACGATAATAACGCCTCCCACCACCACGTTTCATTGGTTTAATTTGCGTAAAACGTGTTTCCCAAAATCTTAACACATGCTGCGGAAGCCCTAATAACTCCGCTACTTCGCTAATGGTGCGAAAAGCATCGGAGTTTTTATCCATATCGTACCACCATACCTAAAATTGCATACACGATCTTATTGCTGTTGATAAAATTTTAATCTCTCAACAAAACTAGTCAAAAATAAGCTCGCGTTAAACTGTATTTAACTTAAAAAACTTACGTGTAAAATAAAATTTAAAAATATTTCTTATAAAAAACTCTTTAACAGATAATATAATTACATCGCTATAACGCTCATCTATGTAACATTATCTTTTTGTCTTGCTCGATGTGAATCTAAAATTTTTTGTTTAAGCACATTTGCAGCTTTAAATGTTACAACACGTCGAGATGAAATAGGTGCTTCAATACCTGTTTTTGGATTGCGTCCAACACGTTCATTTTTATTACGAACCTGAAAAGTCGCGAAGGAAGACAATTTAACTGATTCACCTTTGATCAGTGAATTACAAATTTCATCTAAAACTAATTCAACCAAAGCTGCTGATTCAGTGTGTGACAAGCCCACTTTCCTACAAACTACGCTCGCCAAATCTGCACGCGTTACCGTCTTACTTGCCATTATAACCGCCCATTCAAACATTAAAAATTATAATAGTGATTTATACGTTTTATTCAAATATGGTCAAGCAACTATAACTCACCAACGAATTAGAATTGCTCCCCATGTAAAACCACCTCCCATAGCTTCTAACATGACAAGATCTCCTTTTTTAATTCTTCCATCTTGAACTGCCGTTGTTAAAGCCAATGGCACTGATGCTGCAGATGTATTACCATGTTGATCAATAGTAATAACAACTTTGTCTAAGGGAATTCCTAGTTTTTTAGCCGATGCTTCAATAATACGCCTATTAGCCTGATGAGGTACAAACCAGTCTAATTGTGAAGAATCTATACCAACAGCAGCAAAACAATCATAAACTACATCAGTTATCATACCAACTGCATACTTAAAAACTTCTCGTCCATCCATACATAAATGACCTGTTGTCTGTGTTGTTGACGGACCTCCATCAACGTATAGCTTATTTATATATGCACCATCAGATCGCAATTTTGTAGATAATATACCACAACCATCAGTAAAATTATTTTCCACTTCTTGAGATTCTAAAATAGCAGCACCAGCACCATCACCAAATAGGACACATGTCGTGCGATCTTTCCAATTTAAAATTCTAGAAAAGGTTTCAGATCCAATAACTAAAGCTCTCTTAGCTGCTCTACAGCGTAGATAAGCATCCCCTGTCGTTAAAGCAAAAATAAAGCCAGAACAGACAGCTTGCAGATCAAAAGCAAACCCATGTTTCATTCCCAAAGCATGCTGAATTTCAACTGCGGAAGCAGGGAAAGTATGATTCGGTGTTGAAGTTGCTAAAATAATGCAATCAATATCTTCTATTGTCAAACCTGAATTTATAAGTGCATCTTGAGCGGCTCTTACTCCTAAAGAAACAGTTGTTTCATTTTCATCAGCGATGTAACGCTGGCGTATTCCTGTACGTTGAACAATCCACGAATCAGATGTTTCAACAAACTTTGCAACTTCATCATTCGATAAGCTTTTTTTTGGCAAGGCACTTCCTACACCACATATAACTGATCGAATCATACGAATTTAACCTTTTTGTGAGATTTTATACTTGCATTATTAATACTGATCATATGATCTTCCCATTAATTGTTGCTTCATCTTCTTTATCAAAAAATGTTGCTTTATTTTCATGAAATCGCCGTAAATCAGCAGTTATCTTTTCTAAGAGTCTATTATTGATCATCTCATAACCGACGCGGATAGCAGAAGCAAAACCACTAGCACTAGCGCCACCGTGACTTTTTATTACGACACCATTTAAACCTAAAAGAACTCCACCATTGACTCTGTCTGGATCCATTTTATTTTTTAGTATACGAAAAGCACCCCGCGATAAAAAATAACCAAGGTATGAAAAAAAAGAACTGCACATAGCAGTATTTAATATTTCTCCCATCTGCCGCGCAGTACCTTCTGCTGTTTTTAAAGCGATATTACCGGAAAATCCTTCTGTTACAACAACATCCACTATTCCCTTTCCAATGTCATTTCCTTCAACAAATCCCTTATACTCTAATCCTTCTAATTGCACTTCACGCAATATCGTTCCAGCCTTTTTTATTGCATAAAGGCCTTTTACTTCTTCAACTCCTACATTTAAGAGTCCAACACTTGGTTTTTCAATGTGATACAAGGCGCGAAACATACCAGCTCCCATCACTGCTAAATCAACCAATTGGCTGGCAGATGCACCAATTGTTGCACCAATATCCAGAACAATACTCTCATTTCGAAGCGTTGGCCAAATACCAGCAATTCCAGGACGTTCAGCTTCTGCCATCATTTTTAAACAAAAATAAGACATTGCCATAAGTGCACCAGTATTACCGGCAGAAACACATGCATCAGCTTCACCGTTTTTTACAGCCTCAATCGCATACCACATTGATGACTTACCACGTCCAACACGAAGTGCTTGACTTGGCTTTTCATCCATACGCGTATAACTTTCCGTAGGACAAAAACGCGATATAGAAGATAAGCAAGGATATTTTTTTAAAACTGGCTTAACAACCTCATCTATACCATAAAATAAAAAATAAATACCTGGCAAATATTTTTGTACAATTGCAGCTCCTGCAATAGTCACTTCTGGACCATGATCACCACCCATTACATCCACAGAAATTCTAATCACGCTTACACATCCTATATTTTTAATTTATAATTTTAAAGTTGTGTCGCAATTTTTTTACTACTAGACTACACCGAAACATACTATACGAGATAGCTTCATAAAAATATCGTTTTTATTCTGGTACACAACAGATAATTTGTTACGTATTTATAATCACTTTTAACTTTTTAAAATAGAAAATGGTGATGCTCTTTGCTCAACTTCACTTGAACTTTCGATATTGCCCATCTTTACACCTTCTTTACGCGGATAGTGGTCAATTGATAACTCAAAAAACTCCTCCATAACTGCACCAATATCAATTTTATTACCATAAAAAATTTCTGGTATATCCGGTCCGTCAGCATCCAAAAACAACTCGCTTGTATCCTCTGATATTTTCGGTTTGGCCAAATTTGAATCTGCAGGGACAAAGGCGATATTAATGTTTTCATGGAGAAAATTTTCTAACGGTTCTAATGTAATAACACACGACTGTATTATACATGCTCGTAATGAACCTTTTACACGTACCCCACGCTTTTTCCATGGTAAGATATGAAATTTTCCTTCGCAAAATTTTACCTTAATTAAATCATGATTCTTAGCTAACTGCGTACACTCTCTCTGATCAGCACGAATATGAACCTTTATGCCTTTGATAGGTAATTGGGATACTGATACTGGATACACCAAAGCAAATGTCATGTTAGAAGTATTTTGAACATTCATTGGCAACTCCTAGATATGCAAAGGTATAACATATCGCGCTTTCATTTAGCTGAACACACTTTACTCACTTTTCTCTTTTCTAAAAAAGCTCTATATGGCATAATGTGCTTTATAACAAGGAAATTCAATGCAATAAGCTATGGTATATCAAGTTAAAGTGAAAGAAAATCTGAAGCTGCCTTCTTCTTATTGTATGTCTGAGTGTAAAAGGAGATATAATTGTTCTGGATTCCCCGCAGAGTAGTTTTAATCAAATATAAATTATTGATTAGTTTGTTAACAGCTAGCATGTCAACGATTACAGGTTGTAGCCTTACTGATTCCTCAGGTTTAAGCCAGATATATAAGGAAGGATATATCCTCGATCAGAATGCTCTTGATTCTATTTCTATTGGATCAAGTCAAGAGCAGGTTATTTTAACTTTAGGAACCCCATCATTAAAAACAAAATATGACAATGAGGTTTATTATTATATCTCGCAAACTCGGTACCGTGGGATGCAGTTTATGAAAACTAAGATCATTGATCGTAAAGTTTTGGCCATTTATTTCAATAAGAATAATCAAGTTAGTAAAATAGCTAATTACGGTCTGCAAGATGGTCAGGTATTTGATTTCATCGCGCAAACCACACCAACAGCTACCACAGATCAGCCTTTCTTGATCCAAATTATCAAAGGCTCTACTAATTTATCATCCTATAATGCAAATTTACCGCTCCGTAATTAAACTGTAATCACCCATACACAACCCCGATAACATCGGGATTGTGTTTTTATTTTTTGGAACGTACTTCTTTTACCATACTATCAAGAACTGCATTAACAAGTTTTGGCTCATCGCCTTCAAAAAACGCTTTTGCTATATCTACATATTCATTCATAACAACAGCTACTGGAACATCTTTACGGTTTATCAATTCCCATAGACCTGCACGCAAAATTGCTCGCAGTATAGAATCAAGACGTGAGAGTGACCACTCTGCAGAAAGTTGTTGATGTAACATAGGATCAAGCAATTTTTGATCCTGTACAACACCTGCTATAATAGACAAAAACCATTGGAAATCAGCATCAAGATACTGATCTCCATCAACATTCTTTCCTAAACGATAGGCCTCATATTCTGCTGCTGTTTCCATAACACCAGTGCCTACCATATCCATTTGATAAAGTGCCTGCACTGCAGCAAGCCTCGCCGCGCCACGTTTATTAGCTAAACGCGGAGAATATCTGCTTTTTATATCAGCCATATTTAATGATTATCTCCAAATCTCCTTTTTAGAGCTATCATACATAAAGCAGCTTTAGCAGCAAAACCACCTTTATTTTTTTTATCTTGTTTTGCACGCACCCATGCTTGTTTTTCATTTTCAACAGTCAAAATACCATTTCCAATAGCCAAGTTATTACGAACAGTTAAATCCATCAGTGCTCGACAAGAATTATCCGCAACAATTTCAAAATGGTATGTTTCGCCCCTAATAATACAACCAAGAGCGACATAACCATCATAAGATACCTCACTGTTTTTTTCAACAAAAGCTATTGCACTCGGTATTTCCAATGCTCCTGGAACTGTAATAATATCATAGCTTGATTTAGCATCCTTTAGAGTATTCACAGCACCCAAAAGAAGTGCATCGGAAATATCATCATAAAAACGTGCTTCAACAATTAAAATATGAGAGTTTTGACGTACTTCTTTGGTCATAAAAAGACTCCATAAAAAATTTAATTAAAAAATTTTGAACTACAGAGCATAAAATTTTAAAGAACATAATAAATTAATTTACTCATCCTTCATTTCAAAACCAGAAAATTTTGCAGCATAACGAGCAAATTGATCAACTTCTAAATTGATTTGATCACCAACTTTTGTTTGTCCCCAAGTTGTCATTTCAAGTGTATAGCGAATAATAAGAACATCAAAAATATTATTTTTAACACTATTAATAGTTAGAGAAGTTCCATTAAGTGCGATAGACCCCTTACTTACAATAAAGGGTGACAATCGTGTTGGAACTTTTAAATAAAAACGAACCGCATCACCTTCATTCCTTTTATCAATAATCTCAGCTAAACCATCAATGTGACCTAATACTAAATGCCCTCCAACTTCATCCCCAAACCGTAATGAACGTTCCAAATTAATTACAGTCCCTTTTGTCCATCGAGTAAGATTAGTTAAACGCAATGTTTCTTCCCATGCTTCTACGACAAACCAACAGATAGGATCTTGTTTTGGTGCAAGCTCAATAATTGTTAAACAAATTCCTGAGCATGCAATGGATCCGCCAATTTCCAAGCTATCCAATTCATAATGCGTAGAAATCTTTAAACGTATCCCCTGCTTTAAAGATTGAATATCTTCAACACAGCCAATGTCTGTTATAATCCCTGTGAACATAATGTTTTATGCCTCCATCTACAAAAACGATCTTTCCCAAACATTCTCGTTTCAATTTCATTAAATTCTGAGAGATAATTTTTAAAACGAGGAGCTTCAATACGGTCTTTTCCTAAAATAATGGGTGCATAAAAGCACATTAAATGATCTACACAACCAGCATTTAAAAACTCCTCCCCTATCTTTACTCCTCCTTCAAGCAAAACACTATTTATTCCATGTTGATAAAGCATCTTTAAAATAGCAAGAGGCTGCATGCATCCATTACACTTTTTTACTGAATACACAGATACACCATACTGTTCTAGCGCTATTTTTTTGCGTTCTTTTAACTGATTCATATCACAAATAATCCACGTAGGAACTTTCGTTGCTGTTTGCACAACTTTTGCATCAAGTGGAATACGCAAATCTGTATCCAAAATAATACGTATAGGCGAACGCATACTTAACCCTGGTAAACGACAATTTAATTGTGGATCATCTGCCAGTACAGTACCTATACCAACCATAATAGCATTACTTTGTGCTCGTAAAATATGAGTATGTGGATGAGAAATTATTCCACTAATTTTTACTTTACCCTGCCCTCTTTTTCCTACACCGTTATCTGCCGAAATTGCCATTTTTAAAGTGACTAAACATCGCTGCAGTTTTCTTATGTACAGATGAGTGCATAACGTTTCAAAAGCTTCTTCAGCCAAAATACCTTCAATAACTTCAATGCCAGCCGCACGCAAAAGAGCAATACCGCGACCGTCAACCCGCTCATCTGGATCTGTAAGAGCAATCACAACCCGTGAAATACCTGAATCGATGAGTGCATTTACACATGGTGAAGTCTTACCATAATGTGAACAAGGCTCTAAAGTAACATAAGCAGTAGCTCCGCGAGATAATTGTCCGGCCATTTGTAAAGCCTGTACCTCAGCGTGAGGCCTTCCATGCATAGCAGTCACACCATAGCCAACAATGAATGTTCCAATACTATCATCATTTCGCGTGATTAATGCGCCAACAGAAGGATTTTCGCCAGTAAGACCTACATGACGCTCTGCTAAGCGAATAGCTGCAGCCATAAACCGTTCGTCTTGTGCTTTTTTATTCATCAAAACAAGATTCTGTATCCGTTATGCCCTTTGATAATTCGTCTATAACATTATGAAAATCGCTTGCATTACGAAAATCTCGATAAACAGACGCAAAACGAATATAGGCAATATCATCAATACTTTTTAATGCATCCATCACAAGACGCCCAATTCTTTCTGAAGATATCTCATGCTCCCCTAAATTTTCAATCCTACGTACAATGCCAGAAATTGCTTGTTCAAGATGATCAGGATCAATATTACGCTTACGCACAGCTATATCAACTGAGCGCATTAATTTGTCACGATCAAACGGTTCACATCGACCATTTTTTTTAGAAACCAAGAGTTCACGTAGCTGAACACGCTCGAAGGTCGTAAAACGACCTCCGCAAACAGAACATACACGCCGACGACGAATCACAGCACCCTCTTCTGCAGGACGTGAATCTCTGACCTGTGTATCCTCATATTGGCAATAAGGACAACGCATTTTTTGCGCCTTTAAACATTAAGATAAGAATAAATAGGAAAACGATCCATCATATCTTCTACCTTTTTCTTAACGACCATTTCAACTAAAGAATTATCCTCATTACTTTTTGCGACCCTAAGACCATCAAGAACTTCTGAAATTAGATCAGCAATCTGAATAAAGTCACTTTCTGCAAAACCACGTGTTGTTGCAGCAGGTGTACCTAAACGAATACCTGAGGTTATAAATGGCGTTTCAGGATCAAAAGGAATACTATTTTTGTTACAAATAATTCCAGAACGCCCCAAAGCTAATTCTGCAGATTTTCCTTTTAAATTTTTAGAACGTAAATCAATCAACAATAAATGATTATCTGTACCACCAGAAACAATACTAAAACCATTATTTTGCAAGCTCTTTGCCAAAATTTTAGCATTCGCAACTACGCGAATAATATAATCTTTAAAAGCAGGTTGCAAAGCCTCTCCAAACGCTACTGCTTTACCAGCAATTACATGCATCAAGGGACCACCTTGAAGACCTGGAAAAACCGCTGAATTGATTTTTTTTGCTAAGTTTTCATCATTTGTCAATATCATACCACCACGGGGACCACGCAGTGATTTATGTGTTGTTGTAGTCACAATGTGTGCATATGGCACAGGAGAAGGGTGTGCGCCACCAGCCACTAAACCCGCAATATGGGACATATCAACAACCAAATAAGCCCCGATTTCATCTGCAATTTCACGAAATTTTTTCCAGTCCCAGATGCGTGGATAAGCTGTTCCGCCAGCAAAAATAAGCTTTGGCTTATGCTTTTTTGCAAGGTACTCAACTGCATCCATATCAAGAAAATGATCTTCTTCACGCACACCATAAGCAACAACATTAAACCATTTTCCTGACATGTTAACGGATGATCCATGCGTAAGGTGACCACCAGCATCCAAACTTAACCCCATTAACGTATCTCTAGGTTGAAGCAAAGCTAACAATGCAGCTTGATTCATTTGGCTACCCGAATGTGGTTGAACATTCACAAAAGAAGCGCCAAACAGTTCTTTGCTTCGTTCAATCGCCAATTTTTCAATTTGATCAACAAAGTTACATCCACCATAATAGCGATTTCCTGGATAACCTTCTGCATATTTATTGGTTAAAATTGACCCCTGCGCTTCAAGAACAGCTCTTGAAACAATATTTTCTGATGCAATCAGCTCAATTTCTCGTCTCTGACGCCAAAATTCATCTCGAATCGCATTAAAAACTGCAAGATCAGTGGCTTGTAAACTATTATTAAAAAAGCAATTTCGTACATCATTTGCTTGCTTAGTCATACACTTTATCCTAATATCTTAAACGGAAAGTCATGAACGATAACACAGCAAATCACATAGACAAAACATTTTAAACGGCTTTAATATAAAAACAGAGGATATGTAAAAAATTAATTCAAATATTATCTCAAAATACCTCTTATCGCTTACTGCAAAATCTTTTACAAAAATGACTTATGATCTTGAAATGCCTAATTATTTAATATTAGAGATAATTTAAGGTAAATCAATAATGTAAAAAGAAAAATATGAGAATAAAAAATTGATTTAAGGCATATAAAATGGCAATAAAAATTTTCATTGATGGTGAACATGGAACAACTGGATTACAGATACAAAGTCGGTTAACAAAGCGTTCAGATTTAGAATTGCTATCTATTCCCCACAAAGATCGACATGATGTTGATATCCGACGAGACTACCTTAATCAAACTGACATTGCTATTTTGTGCCTTCCAGACGAAGCCGCACGCAAAACAGTTAATCAACTAAAAAATAATAAAAAAATTAGAATTATTGATAGTTCAACAGCTCACCGTATTGAACAAGGTTGGGTTTATGGTTTTCCTGAAATGACCAAAGGACAAAAAAGACTTATCCAAGAAGCAAAATACGTGTCTAACCCCGGATGTTACTCCACTGGTGCAATTGGCTTAATTCGACCTCTTCGTGAAACAGGTTTGCTGGACGCAGATTATCCAATCTCAATTAACGCCATATCTGGCTATACCGGTGGTGGCAAAAAATTGATTGAACAAATGGAAAACCAATCTCCAGAAGATGATCTTTGGAAAAATTATTTTATTTATTGTCTCAATCTTCAACACAAACATGTGCCAGAAATTAAAACCTATGGACAGATTAACCAAACACCCATTTTCGTACCAAGTGTAGGTCGCTTTCCTCAAGGAATGATTGTAAATATTCCACTACATCGCAAATTATTAACAAAATCAGTAAGATGTTCTGATCTGCGTCAAATTTTTAACGATCATTACGATGGACAAAATATCGTATCAGTTGCATCACAAGAAGAAACCAGCGCACTTATTACACTTAATCTAGAATGTTTAGCACACAAAGATGGTATGAAACTATTTATTTTTGGTGATGAACGCGAAGGTATTTTCAATCTATGTGCTGTATTAGATAATTTAGGGAAAGGTGCATCCGCAGCTGCTATCCAAAATCTTAATCTCATGCTTTCTAGAAATTGACTACGACCCGTTAAATCTTATTTAACAACGCAATGGCTATCCTTTTGTTGCTCGCCAATGAGCAACTGAAAAACATAATATTGCTAGCGCAAAACTTTGATGAATAAGTCCCAAGCTTATTGGTACTTCATTCAACAGCGTAAAAATTCCCAACAATGCTTGAGAAATTATCATAGCACATATCAAAAATGCACGACGAGCATGGGTTGAATGCGGCATGTTTTTTTGTACATAGAAGGCATGAAAGACCGTTAAAATAAACAAAAAATACGCAAAAAAGCGGTGAATAAACTGAACTGTTAAAGGATTTTCAAATAAATTAATCCATGTAGGACTACGCCTTAGTAGTCCATCAGGTATGATCTCACCATCCATAAGTGGCCATGTGTTGTAAACTTTACCTGCATGAAGCCCAGCAACTAAAGCTCCGAAATAAATTTCAATTAACATAAGTAAGACAAGACAACCGGCAAAATGTTGAGTTATTTTATTAGCTGGTTTCTCTGAATATTCAGTAAATCCTAGAGATAAATAAGCAACAAAAATAATAACAAAACATGCTGTTATGAGGTGAAATGCTAAACGGTAGTGGCTAACGCTTGTTAGATTGCTCTGACCAATACCAGAAGCTACCATCCACCAACCGATAAAGCCTTGAATAGCAATAAGAATTGGTACGATTGTAAGCTGAAGCAAAATATTTTTTTCAATGCGTTTTATTGCCCAAAACCAAATTAACCCCAGTAAAGCAATAATACCGACAAGACGTCCTAGGACACGATGTCCCCATTCCCACCAAAAAATAACCTTAAATGCACTTAATGTCATATCACGATTAAGCAGTTTATATTGTGCTATTTGTTGATATTTTGAAAATTCTTCCTGCCACTGATGTTCACTAATCGGCGGTATCATACCATAAATAGGCTTCCATTCTGTTATTGATAAACCCGATCCTGTTAAACGAGTAGCTCCTCCAACTAAAACAATTATCAAACAAAGCAATAAAATAGAATAAAGCCACACTTGGATCTGTATTCGATATTTTCTATGTAATGGCGCCAAAACATCACCATTTAATCTCTCCATATCCATATTTTTTGCCCCACATTCGTCTTTTACCACAAACACTGCCCACTCATTGCATCATACAATCAGCATTTCTATTTTACAATATTTACTATGCAACAACACGGTAAACAGTTTTTGGAAACCTATTAATCATATCAATCATCCAACTCTGTTCATGAAGGACTGCACCGCAAATATAATAATCCGTTAACTGTGCAAATTGCTCCAATCCGTATTTAGGTTCACTCGCCATTTCTAAGATAACAAAATCGTAATATTTTTTAAATTCTTGTAATGTATCGTAGATATTTTTTGAAAAACCTTGTGCATGAACAACACTTGCTAACCCTTGAGAAAGAATATCAACCCCGGTATCATGGTCACGATAAATAACATCCTGTAACCGCGCTTTTCCCATTAAGATATCGCTTAATCCACGATGTGGACCTATCATTTTCTCTATTTGTTGGCCAGAAATATCTATTAATAAGATTGTCTTGCTTTCTTTTATAAGGTGAAGAGATAATTTTGCTGCCGTCTGCGCAGCTTTTGGTCCAATTATTGAAATGACTTTTGAGGCATTCCATTTCAAAAAATCTGATAATCCCTCAATTGTAATAAAAGCATCCAGATTTTTTATTTTCCTAGATGCTAAAATATCTTTACCGTTTTCAAAATTGTCTTTTTCCAGTAAAGTTTTTCTTATTCCAAAAAATTGTTGAAATAATAATAATCCTCCTAAAAAAACAATTAAGCTTGCAAACATACTAACAACAATATTTTTCCCATGAAGAGCCATAAAAGAAGTTGGCATTATCTTTGGTGGAGAAACCAAACGAATCTTTATATTTTGTAATGGAGAATATTTACCTATCTCTTTGTTTTGTGCATCTACTACTGCTTTTATTTGATTTTCTAGCTTATTGAACATTTGATTCAAAGGTTGGGATTGATCTTTCACAAACAGACCAATCATTTTTTTCAGCTGCACTTCAAAATTCTTTGCAATGATCTCATCTGAATAAATTTGATGAATAATCTGCAAAATTTTATTGTCTAATTGACTAGAAAGTGCTTCTAACTCGGCATTTATTGCCTTGATCTGAGGATGTGTTACCCCTAACTGTACGGCCATATGTGCTTTTTGTGTTTCTAAGATATTTCTTTTAGATTCCAATGCAACAACTGATGGATTGCGCGCAATAAATGATAAAGACAATAAAGATTTTTTATTTTCGCGCATCATCTGAATAGTGGACTTTAAACTTGTTAAATGAATACGCTCCAAAGTTGTTTTTGTTAATTTTACATAAAGGTCATTAAGCTCAGTTTGTTTAATATCATTGTGAATAAAAGAAGAAATCGATGAGCGAAACTTTTGCACTATATCTAGTAATGTAGCACTGTCATACGGTTGACCAACTGATGATAATTTGCGATTCTCTTTGAGAATAGAAGCTGAAAATGCAGAAAAACAATTTTCTACCCCTTGTTTAGCAGCTTCAATAGTTCCAGCTTCAAAGATGAGATCAATTAAATTTCCATCGCGAAATAAACGAATATTTTCATGCAAATTTTTCTTGTCAAAACCATTTGAAGACAAGCCCTGAAAATTTAAATAATTAAAAATTATAGGCTGTGAAAATAGATATGCAATAACATGATGTTGTTGATTAATTGATAATGGTTTTCCAACAGAATCAGATAATGAAAATCTTAAAGTTGCCCTATAGGCTCTTGGTTGTGTAAAATAATATAGCAAAACAAAAAATGTACATACCGCTGCCAACAGCAACATAATTAAAATTTTTCTTGGCACTGTACATACAAATAATTTCTTATCGCACTTTAAATTCATCTTTATCTTAACCAGTAAAACATTCCATATTACTTAATTAAAGAAAAGTAGTAACTATCCTCTTAACTCGAAGTCATATTGTATATGAGACAAGAAAACATAAAATTGAATAAAAATACCCAACAATATCCTAAAAGAAATTCTAATTCATATTTTGTTTTATATGATCTAACTGCTGTTTTGCTTCAGATGTAAGTACGGCTTTAATGGTAACAGAGCCATCATCATGTCCTTCTTGCATGACTTCACTAGAATTTTTATAAAACCAATTAATAAGATGCATTTCATCAGGTTTTAACACACACTCAATAGTTCGTATTTCCCCAAAGATTTTTTTTTCAATTTCTACTAATAATTGCTGTAATCCTTCGCTTGTAAGCGCTGATATCATTACCACAGAATTTAGCGATGTTTTTGCGCTTGTTTGCAAAATACCCAATGCATGCCCATCTAGTGCATCAATTTTATTCCAAACTTCCGTAATATGCTCCGTATCATTAACATCGATACCAAGACTTGAAAGCACTTCTAAAACATCTTTTGAGTGCGAATGATGATCAATATCTGATATATCTTTTACATGCAGAATTAAATCAGCTTCAACCACTTCTTCAAGTGTCGCTCTAAAAGCTGCTATTAATTGGGTTGGTAAATTAGAAATAAAACCCACAGTATCAGATAAAAGAATAGTTTTTCCATGGGGCAGAACAACTTTGCGTAAAGTTGGATCAAGCGTTGCAAATAACATATCTTCTGCTAACACATTTGCACCACTCAACCTGTTAAAAAGAGTTGATTTTCCTGCATTGGTATATCCGACTATTGCAACAACAGGACAAGATGTTTTTTTTCTTTTAGCTCTATGAAGAGTACGTGTTTTAACAACTGTTTTTAATTCGCGACGAATACGAATAATTTTATCTTGTAAAAGACGTTTATCTGCTTCAATCTGAGTTTCACCAGGTCCACCTAAAAAACCATGACCACCACGCTGCCTTTCTAAGTGCGTCCAGCTGCGAACAAGTCTGCTTTTCTGATAAGATAAATGTGCCAACTCGACCTGTAAAACTCCTTCTTTTGTGTGTGCACGATTTCCAAAAATTTCAAGAATTAAAGCTGTTCTATCAATAACTTTACAATTCCATAATTTCTCTAAATTACGCTGCTGCACAGGTGTCAAAAAATGATCTATAACCGCAAGGTCAATATTATATTCACTTACATAATCAGAAATTTCACCTACCTTGCCTGCTCCAAATAAAGTCGCAGAACGTAATGCAATGATATTAACCGTTTCATAATGAATAACATCTAATCTTATAGCATGTGCTAAACCCAACGCTTCTTTAATTCGAGAAGATACTGAACACTCACGGAAAATATTTTTGTTTTTTTGTTCATGAAAGATCGGTATCAAAATAATAGCACGCGACTGTTTAACAACCTGTGAAAAAAAAACTCCAGACCTCTTATGCTTATCTACCATGGCGATTTACATAGCATTTTCAAAGAACGATAAAAGATCTATATAAAATAACTTGTTTATTCAGCATTTTCACCTTCAAACATCTGCACAGATTGCCCTGGCATGATTGTAGAAATAGCATGCTTATAAACCAACTGGGCATGTCCATCACGGCGCAAAAGAACACAAAAATTATCAAATGATGTCACAATACCCGTTAATTTTACACCATTTACAAGAAAAATTGTAAGGGAAATTTTTTTCTTACGAACCGTATTCAGAAATACATCTTGCAGGTGTTGTGATCGTTCTGCCATTATTCTTACACCCTTATTTCGAATTGCATAAAATATCCGTGCATGCATATCGACTAAAAAATACTCAATTGTCAACGTAGCAGCATTAAAATTTCGTGAAATACTGTCTAATATTGATCAAAAAACTACTATTTCAAGAAATGCACATCGCTATCAATAAAATCAATCATCCAATTTGCTTCATAAATTACTATTAAAAATAAACTTTATTATTTTACCAAAAGATTTGCTACATAGACAATAAGTAAAATAATTGAATAAACTTTAAGAAAAAAAATAATCATTTTTTTGATTCTAACCAACAGCAAGCGCCAACAGCAAACGATGTAGTAATCGTGTTCATCGATAAAACACGGAAAAGACGCACATATAAAACGCTACCCACACTTCATACAAAAATCTTTAAAACACTGTATAAAACTATAATTTTTATTAAATTGCCTTTATTCAACTGTCATAAAACCATAATTCTGCTTATAAGCATAGAGTTGTAAACAGTATTTTTATTTTGTTTATAACTTAATAGCATATTGTTTTTATTTAATTTTATACTATCATTAAGTCAAAAAAAAGATTCACGTTAACTTTATTTTGATAAGTTTTAAAAATTTTTCCTTGAGCGTATTCCTTTCTCAATAATTAACAGTTAGTATACGGAGATATCTGGAGAAGGATGTATCTCTTTTCCATCTGTAGAGTACGAGGCGAGTATGGCACGCAGAACCAAATTACAAACATTTGAAGTTGAAATTGAGGAAGCTCTAACGAAAGCCATGAATTTTGACTTCAACGACGCAAAAACCGAAACAATATCATCAAAAAAATCTGAAAATATCGTTAATGTAGATGACTTGATTCAAAAGATTGCGATAGCAGAAGAAGAAATTTCTGCTGACAATGCTGCTTCAGTTCTTTCTCCCAAAATGCATGATAACGCTGTTGTTGATGAATCAGTTGTTGGGCAGATTTTTTCTCAAAAACCGAGGTATGACCTTTCAGGTGGAACTGTACACAACACATTACTATCGTCACAACTTTTTCCTGCTAATGACGATATAACAACTCCTGTAAATTTTGAATTTATAAAAAGGAATTCTGTTTCCAAAATTTATTGGTATACAACAGCGCTAAATGCTTTGTGGATTACAGGTGGTTCTTTTATTGCCCATAAACTATCTCCTATCGGACTAGGTTCCTTATCAAATATTACCACCTTTTTTACATCTCCAATTGGGTTGGCTGTAGCAGCAGGGACAGTTGTTCCTATTCTTATGTCTTGGGTTTTGCTCAATTAACAAAACGTTCAAATGAATTGCACAATATTGCTATACTTATGGCGAATGCTGCACAACGCCTTAGTGAACCACAGCATATATCTGAAAAACAGGCTATTGCAATAAGCCAAACTATACGCGAAGAAGTAGCTGCGATGAATGAGGGGATTGAACGTACCCTTGGGCGAGCAGTTGAACTTGAAGCTATAATACAGGGTGAAGTCCATAATTTAGAACAGGCTTATGCTGAAAATGAATCGCGCATTCATACATTAATCAAAGAATTGGGGAATGAACGCACATCCATTTTGAATCATGCTGATCGTGTTCAATTGACAATTAAAGGAACACAGGAAAAATTAAATGATGAATTTGGTTTAGTTACATCGAAAATTGTAACCAATGTTGAGCAACTTGCACAGACTCTCTCTCAAACTTTGCAAAAACAAGGGGAAGATCTCGTTGCAAAGCTTTCTTATGCGGGCGATGGTGTAACAAGTCAGCTTTTTAAAAAATTTAATGAAACTACGACACAGATTCAGAAAAAGAATACAGAGTTTTTTCATGAATTAGAAAAAAATTTTGATAATTTCTCAGAACGTTTTGATAATAATGAAAAACAAATTGAAAAAACTTTTAATGAAACAGCAGCCAAAGCTGAAATGCATATTGCTCAAGTCGCGACACATATACAAGCTGCAGCAGAACAAACTTTATGTAGTGTTGATGAAAAATTTAAAGCACTGGACGAAGCTATTGCTGATCGTAACAATAAATCGTTGCAGAATGTTGACGCAAAAATTATACAGCTTGATGAGAAAGCATGTAAGTTCTCTTCCAAATTTGATAACATAACTTCGGAAGCAATTGAAGCTTTTGAAAATCGTTTGGCGTCCGTTGATTTTTCTCTAAAAGAACACAGCGATTCTATAATAGAATCTTTCATTAATCGAAGTAAAATTTTAGAAGATAATGCCGAAAAGATTGGTGATTTTTTGCAGGATCATGCTTTGCAAATTAATGAAAATCTTAAAGAAAGAATAGCTGATATCACCAACACTTTTACAAACGGACATGATAACCTACTCTCTGCGATCAATAAAAACAAAGAAATGTTGAGAGAAGAAATCAAAAATGTCGATAATACGATCGTCGATATCATGCAAGAGCGCTCACATGATTTCAAATTACAACTTTCTGATCAACGAGATATTATGGCAAATATGCTCGATAAAGAGAAGGATAAAATAGCTGATACATTAAAAAGCCATATTGATATTTTAGCTCGAAATACTTCAGATCTTGAGAAGATTTTGGTTGGTAATATTCAAATTGTTGATCATCATGCCGAAAATCATGCTGCAGATATAGTTAAATGTACAGAGAAACTACAAGAAGTTATTGCACGAAGTTGCAACACGACTAAAGATGCTTTAGAAGCACAAGCTAGAAATATTGACATCCGTGCCGATGCTCTTCGAGATTCTTTGGCTATTAATAGTTTTTCTCTTAATGAAGTTCTTGCAGATCAAGCACGTACACTTGAACAACGGATGGAGACAATCTACAATCTCATTGCAAAAAGTGATATACGTGTTGATGTGGCGTTAAAGCAACAAATAGGTTTGGTTGAGAACGCAATTGTTGTAAATAATAAGAACATTACTGAGGCTGTTCAAGGACATATAAAAAATCTTGAAGGTCACACTGAAATTCTAAAAAATACCCTCTCACAATCCAGCGGCATGTTTTTTGAAACTCTTGAAACACATATGGGATCGTTTGATACAAATCTGGAATCTCGTGCACGAACAATTTTTGAATGTGCCGCCACGTTAGAGGAATCATTATCTGAAAAACTTGGCCAAGTATGTGAAACTATAGCAGCTCAAACGTCTGTTCTTGAAGAGCGATCTGATGAGTTGAAGACATCTATTGTTCTTAATAACGAACAAAGCCAAGCAATTCAACAAGCATTAGAAAACAATGTAAATAATATACGCGTAACATTGGAGGATTCCGTTAATACAGTTACAAACGGTTTGCATAATAAGATTATAGAAGCATCTGGTGTTCTTTCTTCCGCAGGTGAACAGGTAATTTCATCTGTTGCTAGTGTTGCTGTAAAAGCCGAACATGTTATATCAGAGTCTGGCAATCGTATTGTATCAAACGTTCAACAAGTCGTTTATGATACCAGTAAAAAAGTTTCTTCTATTCTATCCGAGCAAACAGCTAATACTGTAGAAGCGTTCACAGTAGCCAGTCATAATGCACAAACATTGTTGAGTGAAACAATTCATACTTCAGCTACAGCAATTGAACAAGTGATCAATGAACGTTGTAATGTTCTTCATAATTCCATGAAAAATCTTGAAAGTGATCTAGGATATCAAATTTCTAACGTGAATGATCGTTTAGAAGAAGTTAAAGATCAAGCGTTCAATCAAATTTCAGGGCAAGTAGAAAAGTTGACAGAATTGACTAACTCCTTAAATCAAACTGCACAAAACACAACCGAATCAATTGGTCATTTAGCACAGCATATTGGCGAACAGATTTTGCTCTCAACACAAGATGCAGAACAAAAGATTTATGCGCACAACGAATCTTTAGTAAATACCCTAGCACAAACTAATTCTCAGACTGTTCAAACAGTAGCGGCTATAAAAGAAGATTTTGTCAATAGTATCTCATCCATTATTGAGCAGTTAAATCAATCGATTTATAACGTCTACGAAAACAATAATGTATTAATGTCGGCGGTTCAAAATATTGATGGTCAGTTTAGTCAAGCTGCTAGTAATTTTTTTCATAACACTAATCAAGTTGCAGAGAGTTTGTCAGCATCAGGTCAAGCACTTAGTAATAATGTGGAAGTTTTACAAGGACTTTCACAAAACACATTTGAAAAAATTAGTTGCATAACAAGCAATTTTGGCGAACATGTTAAAACACTTTCTGATACTATTCATATTCTTGAACAATCCGAAAATACACTCAATGTAACGCTTGAAGAAAAACAAAATACTTTATCTATGTTAAGTAATGCTCTTGTTTCAAAATCTGAAGAAATAAATCAGATGATTAGACATTATGAAGATATTCTAAGTTTAGCATTTGAACGTACTGACGAAAATACGCGTAATTCTACGCATTCACTTCAATTATCACTTAATCAGCTTATTAATGAAGCCTCAGAACGTTTTTCAGGAGCAGCAGAAGATATTCGCCGGTCAGCTGATGAAATTCGCTCAGAACTCACCAAAATTGGTAATGATATTAATGATCGTGTTCAAGAATTACCAGAAAAAACAAAGGAAACCACGCAAGTAATACGTTCCGCTTTAAATGAACAAATCACTGCATTAAAAGACTTAGCAAACGTTACCAAAGAAAACGGTAGAGATAGCAAAATTAACAAGTTAATGCCAACATTTTTCACACCATCAATACCTAATAAGGATGATAGTGTTTTTCCTGAAACTACAAAAAAGATAATACCACCTAAGCCCATTTTACGGCAAGAGCAGAGCAAGAAAAAGCAAAATACATGGGTATCAAGTCTTTTGAAAGGAGTTTCTTGTGAAGAAGAGTTGTATGAAGAAGCAAATAATAGTCTTGATCTTTCATTAGTACAAACAAAATCTCGTCCTGCAAATGTATCTATTAATTCATTAGCAACTGATATATTGCAATCTATTAACCAAAATGCTCTTATTGAATTGTGGAGTCATTATCAACGTGAAAAAATAAACATTGTGACAGAGCGTCTTTATACTTTAGATGGAAGAGAGATTTTTGAAACGGTTAAGAAAAAATATATCAGTGATATTGATTTTAAGCGTTCAGTTAATCAATACATTGCGGATTTTGAAAAACTTCTGCGTGATGTATCTCGTAATTCTAAAGATATGCGTTCAGTTAGAAAATATTTAATATCAGACACAGGAAAAGTTTATACTATGCTTGCTCATGCCAGTGGACGAATTCAATAAGATGACATAGAAAATGGAAAAAATGAACATCGCATTTTGGGATATTTTTTATCATTGCCTTATTGCATTTATTGTCAGGGTAATTCCGTTAAATCAGTCGTGCATATGATTGTCTGTTCAGTGTAATTTATTTAATACGTGAATGCATTCATTGTTTTTTATTACAGTGATTTTTTGTGTGCTGATAGTTTAATATATTTCTTTGGATTATATACAAGGGTATAATATTTTACTGTATTCTCGAAGTTGTTGATTTTGGAAAGGTTAGCGTTAATATGAGAAATACCATAAAAATTTTGTTAATTTAAAAATTACATTGTATTTACTAATAGACTAATTTAGCTGAGATATATGGTGAAACAATTACAATCACAAAATAGATAATTACTATTAGGCTATCATAAACATTACATTTGTGAATTTATTAAAATGATACTATCAATAACAGAGCATAGTGTTGTTTGATACGATTACTGTTTTTGTACGACCTGGATTTATTTTTTTATCGTTATTTCAAAAGACTAATTTTGTGATGTGAAACCAATGTATTTCAATTAAATTTTTACTCATTGAGACAATTATGAAATTTACTCTAGGGAATTTCTGTTTATTTTTAGATACATGATCAATTGAAGCTAAATACTTACTCGTAGCATTTAGCATAATTTCAACCATAAATTAGTTACTTTTGTGTTGCATCAATGATGAAGATAGAAGTAATTCATCCTTTATCATGTCTCTTTACCTCTAAAAGAGTATTAATAATTTAGGAAAGATACAAACTTGCAAATTTGATAATATGCCCCCACCCATAAAACTATAAGTGAAAGAATTAAACTTCATTGAATTATGATTAAGGAAATAATAATAGTCTATCTCGTTTGTCGTCTTCCTTTCTCGATAACATTGCAAAAAAAATTACTGCTTGGTAATGTTGATGCTTATAATGTTTTTCTATAGATCTTTTAAAATTTGACTGGCTGTTGCAAAAATTTTTCTGAGGAGAAATAAAATAACAATGCTAATATCAGCGAAATCATTCATTAATGTAACTAATATCATCAACGAAGCTGATTTGATAATTCAGAAGAATTATTTGCCAGCGCATTTTCGCGTTCGTGTCCATCAAAAACACATCTATTAGTAGACAAAACCACGTCAGAAATCACGATGTTTATATAAATACACACTAATCCGGATATCATAAAATGTCTACAAAAGAAAATAATAATTTTGGTTCACAAGAAACTGAACTTGACAGTGCAGCACTTTTTTATCACCAATACCCAAATCCTGGAAAATTAGAAATACAAGCAACAAAGCCCCTTGGAAATCAACGCGATCTGGCGCTCGCTTATTCTCCTGGTGTTGCTGCACCATGTCTCGCAATTCATAACGATCCGAAACTTGCAGCTCAATATACCTCCCGTTCTAATTTGGTAGCTGTTATATCAAATGGTACGGCCGTTCTTGGATTAGGAAATATTGGTGCACTTGCATCAAAACCAGTCATGGAAGGGAAAGCTGTTTTATTCAAAAAATTTGCAAATATTGATGTTTTTGATATTGAAATTGATACGACCGATATAGAACAAATGGTAGAAACCATATCTGTATTAGAGCCAACATTTGGTGGTATTAATCTTGAAGATATCAAGGCCCCTGAATGTTTCGAAATCGAAGAAAAACTCCGTGCTAAAATGAATATTCCAGTTTTTCATGATGATCAACATGGGACTGCTATTATTGTTTCTGCTGCCGTATTGAATGCATTAAATCTTGCTGGAAAAAAAATTGAAAATGCCAAAATAGTTACCTCAGTGCGGGTGCTGCTGCCCTAGCTTGTGTTAATCTTTTGGTTCGTCTTGGAGCAAAAGTTGAAAATGTTTGGCTTAGTGATATAGATGGTGTTGTTTATGAGGGACGAACAACACTTATGGATCGTTGGAAAATCAGTTACGCGCAAAAAACTGATGCACGTATCTTATCAGAAATAATTGATAATGCTGATATCTTCTTAGGTGTATCAGCAAGCGGTGTTTTAAAACCTGAGTATTTAAAAAAAATGGCTCCAAAACCGTTAATTTTAGCACTTGCGAATCCAACACCAGAAATTATGCAGAAGAAGCACGTATCATTCGACCAGATGCAATGATCTGTACAGGACGCTCTGATTATCCCAATCAGGTTAATAATGTGCTGTGTTTTCCATATATTTTCCGTGGAGCATTGGATGTTGGTGCAACTGCAATCAATGAAGAAATGAAAATGGCAGCAGTTCATGCTATTGCAGCCTTGGCTCGTGAAGAATCTCTGATGTAGCAGCACGTGCCTATGCAAAAAAAACATCCAGTTTTGGCCAGACTATCTTATTCCCTCACCTTTTGATCCGCGCTTAATTTTACGCATTGCCCGCTGTTGCTAAGGCAGCAATGGACACAGGTGTAGCAATACGACCAATTAAAGATATATCTTCTTATTATGATGTTCTTAATCGCTTTGTGTTCCGTTCTGGTTAATGATGAAACCCGTTTTTGCCGCAGCTAAAGTAGCACAGCGCAAACGCATTATATATGCCAATGGTGAAGATGAACGTGTACTTCGTGCAGCACAAATTGTTCTTGAAGAAAAAACTGCAGTTCCTCTTCTTATCGGTCGTCCACACGTAGTAGAAGCAAGATTAAAACGCTTTGGCTTAAAAATTCGTCCTGGTATAGATTTTGAACTTACAAATCCAGAAAATGACCACGTTTTCGTGATTATGTTAATCTATTTCTTCGTTATACAGGTAGACGTGTGTCTCACCCGAAGTTGCAAAAACAATAGTTAGAACATCAACTACAGCTATTGCCGCCTTGGCAGTTATGCGCGATGAAGCTGATGCTATGATTTGTGGTTTGGAAGGACGTTTTGAACGTAATCTTGAATTGATTGAACAAATTATCGGACTTGATCCCAATATTAGTCATTTTTCCGCTGTTAGTCTTCTTATCTCTTTCTTTTGGCGCTCTATTTTTAACAGATACCTACGTTAATGAAGACCCTTCTGCTGAAGAAATAGTAAAAATGACAGTATTAGCAGCTCAAGAAATTGAAGCTTTCGGTATAGCACCCAAGCAGCATTATTATCGCATTCCAATTTTGGATCCAAAACACAGAAAGTGCGCGTAAAATGCGTCGCGCAACTAAAATTCTTACCGAATTATATCCAAACCTAGAAGTGGATGGAGAAATGCATGGTGATGCTGCACTTTCTAAAGTTTTACGAGATCGTGTTTTTCCTGATTCACGCCTTAAAGGTGAAGCTAATTTACTTGTCTTCCCGACACTTGATGCTGCCAATATCACTCTAATATTGTTAAAAATCTAACGAATGCGCTTCATATAGGTCCTATATTAATTGGAGCTGCACGTCCTGTACATATATTAACACCTTCTGTAACCTCACGGGAGTTGTTAATATGACAGCTCTTGCAGTACTTGCTGCGAACAGAAAACAGTTTTGTAAATAAACTAAAATAAAATTTTAGATTTTTTTATTTAATCTTAAAGTATAATATATTCGTATAATGGAATCGCTTTTTATATCAAGAAAAAAGATAATCTAAGATTTATAGAAAACACTTGTATACAGAAATTTATGGCCAGCTTCATCAAAAAAGGTGGATAAAATAATTTTTTCACTCTGCATCGTCTTGTTTTGTA